>NZ_JBIBHT010000008.1:0-98917 GCF_042957155.1 Streptomyces sp. NPDC008121
GGTACTGCAGGGGGGACCCTGTGGGAGAGTAGGACGCCGCCGAACAATCATTGTGGGAAAGCCCCGCACCTTATGGTGCGGGGCTTTTCTGCGTTCAGCCCCGGGTCGTCGGGGAGACCAGGCCGGCGTCGTACGCCAGGATGACCGCCTGGACACGGTCCCGGGCGGCGGTCTTCGCCAGAATGCGGCTGACATGGGTCTTCACCGTGGACTCCGCCAGGTGGAGACGCTCGGCGATCTCCGTATTCGTCCAGCCCTGGGCGATCACCGTGAGGATCTCGCGCTCCCGCTCCGTCAGCGACGCCAGACGCGGCTCCGGCCGCGCGGAGCCGGCCCGCTCGGCCTGGCCGGCCTCGTCGTCCGCACCCGTGGGCAGATGGTGGATGTAGGCGTCCAGGAGACGCCGGGTCAGGCTGGGAGCCACCACCGCGTCGCCGCTCGCGACCGCGCGGATGCCCGCCAGCAGCTCCTCCGGCTGGGCGTCCTTCACCAGAAAGCCGCTCGCGCCCGCGCGCAGACCGTCGTACGCGTACGCGTCGAGGTCGAAGGTCGTGACGATCAGAACCCGGCTCGGGGCACCGAAGGCGATGATGCGGCGCGTCGCCTCGATGCCGTCGAGGCCCGGCATACGGATGTCCATCAGGACCACGTCCGGACGGTACCGGTCCACCAGGCGGACCGCCTCCGTGCCGTTCGACGCCTCGCCGACGACGGTCATGTCGTCCTGGCTCTCCAACAGCATGCGGAAGCCGAAGCGTTGCATCGCCTGGTCGTCCGCGATGAGCACAGTCGTCACGAGGGGGAATCCTCCAGCGGAAGTCGGAGCCGAACGCGCCAGCCACCGGACGGCAGCTGGCCCGCCTCGAGTGTGCCCGTATACAGGGTCGCGCGCTCCCGCATGCCGGCGATTCCCCGGCCTTCGCCCCGCGGAGCCCCGCCGCCGCTGCCCGAATCCGTCACCTCCACCGCCAACCCGCCCTCCCCGCAGGCGAGGACGACCGAGGCCCGCGCTCCCGGGCCCGCGTGCTTCAGGGTGTTCGTCAGGGCTTCCTGGACCACCCGGTAGACCGTCAGCTGCGCGCCGGCCGACACCTCCCCCGCCGCCGGCTCGTCGCGGGACTCCAGGCGTACCGGCAGACCCGCCGACCTGACCCCCGCGATCAGGGACGGCAGATCGGCGAGCGTCGGCTGCGGATCGCGCACCGCCTGCGGGGACTCGTCGCGCAGCACCCCGAGCAGCCGGCGCAGCTCCGTCAGGGCCTGGCGGCTGGTCGTGCCGATGGCGTCGAGGGCCTCGGCGGCCCGCTCGGGGCGCCTCGCCGCCGCATACTTACCGCCGTCCGCCAGACCCGTGATCACGGAGAGATGGTGGCCGACGATGTCGTGCATCTCCCGGGCGATCCGGGTGCGTTCGGCCGCCGCCGCCAGCCGCGCCTGCTGGTCGCGCTCCACCTCGAGGCGCCGGGCACGGTCGACGAGCGCGGCGGTGTAGTCCTGGCGGGAGCGGACCGCGACGCCGAGGAGGGCGACCATCGCGTACGCCCACAGCGCCGGTACGACCTGCTGGTCCCAACTCCCCTGCGGGAAACGGACCGCGCCGACCACCAGCGGCGCGGCGAGGAACACCGCACTCCAGGCCAGGAACCGGGGCGGCAGGCGCAGCGAGACATGGAAGACGAGGATCAACTGGAGATAGCCGGCCTGCAGAAAGGCCCCGCTCCACGTGCTGACCAGACAGGCGCAGGCCATCACCGCGAGCACCCTCATCGGGTGGCGGCGGCGCCACAGCAGCGGGACCGACAGGGCCAGGCTCAGGGCGAGCACCAGCCAGACCGGTACGGAGGGGTCGCGGGCGATGTTCCGCCAGCCGCCCGCCGCGTCCGTGAGGGCGGCGCCCGTCCAGAAGAGGGTCAGTACGGCGTCCCAGACCCGGGGCCGGCGGGCATCGAACTCCCGTACGCGCCGGGCCTGGAGCTGGAGGTACCGGCTGAGCGGCGGGGCGGCCGCGGGCCAGTCCGCGTCCTGCCCCCGGGTCGCCCCCGCGTTCTCCACCAGGGCGGACCCGTCGTCCGTCGGCCCTGGCCGCATGTCGCCCGTACCCGCCTCTGTGATCACGGGCTCATCGTCATACGTCACGGCGCTTCAGCAACAGAGCCGGTACGGCCAGAGCCACGGCCGCCCACAGGCAGAGGGCGAGCAGCGCGGCGCCGGGGGAGGCAGCGCCGGGCATCGGGGCGGCCGAACCGAGGGCGCCGGCGGCCTGGGTGGGGAAGTACCGTACGGCCGTCTCCACGGCGTCGTACGGCAGCGCTCCGAGAACCTCCGGCAGGACCATCACGCCGCCGATGAACGCTCCGATGGCGCCCGGTACGGAGCGCAGTGCGGCGCCGAGGCCGAGGGCGACGAGACCGAGGAGGGTGACGCCCGCGGCGTTGCCCGCGAGGGCCCCCAGGACACCGTCGTCGGTGAGGGAAGCGGCCTGGTCCGTGTCTCCGAGGAAGACCTGTGCGGTGAGGAAGGTGACGAGGGCGGCCACGAAGGAGACCGTGAAGACGGTGGCCGAGAAGACGGCGGCCTTCGCCCACAGCACGGGGAGACGGCGGGGGACGGCGGTCAGGGAGGCGCGGATCATGCCCGTCGCGTACTCACCGGCGGTGACCAGGATGCCGAGGACGGCCAGGCAGATCCCGCCGAGCTGGGAGCCGTAGAGGGAGAGGACGACGGTGTCGACGTCGGAGTCGCCGCCGTCGCTGGTGTACGTGGCGCCCATCAGGATGCCGACGCCGAGCACGAGGGCGGCGGAGGCGAGGAGGGTGATCCAGGTGGAGCGCAGGGTCCGGAGCTTGTGCCATTCGGAGCGCAGCACCCGAGCGGGCGTCACGCGGTAGGCGGCGGCGGTCATGGGCGCGGCGGTGCGGGTGGGGCCGGGGTGGGTGAGAGACGTGGTCACGCTGCTGCTCCTGCCGTGGTGGTGGCCTGGTACTCGACCGAGTCGTGGGTGAGGTCCATGAACGCCTGCTCCAGGGAGGCCTCCTGGGGGGTCAGTTCGTACAGCGGTACGCCGTGCCCCGCGGCCGTGCGGCCGATGGCGGCGGCTTCCACACCGGTGATCCGGAGGGTGTCGGGTCCCTCGTCGGTGATGCGGGCGGCGGCCGGCAGCAGGGTGCGCAGGCGGTGGGGGTCGGGGGTGACGACCTTGACCGAGCCGCCTCCCGCCTCCCGGACGAGCGCGGCGACGGTGGTGTCGGCGAGGAGGCGGCCCTTGCCGATGACGATGAGGTGGTCCGCGGTCAGGGCCGTCTCGCTCATGAGGTGGGAGGAGACGAGGACGGTACGGCCTTCGGCGGCGAGCGACCTGAGGAGGGTGCGGATCCAGAGGACGCCGTCCGGGTCGAGGCCGTTGACCGGCTCGTCGAGGATGACCGCGGCCGGGTCGCCGATGAGGGCGGCCGCGATGCCGAGCCGCTGGCCCATGCCGAGGGAGAAGCCCTTCACGCGCTTGCCGGCGACGTCGGCCAGGCCGGTGAGGCCGAGGACGTGCTCGACGCGGGAGCGGGGGATGCCGTGGGTGTGGGCGAGCGCCATGAGGTGGTGGAAGGCGGAGCGGCCGGGGTGCAGCGAGCGGGCTTCGAGGAGCGCGCCGACCTGGGTGAGGGGGGCCGGGTGGGTGGCGTACGACCGGCCGCCGATGGTGGAGCGGCCGCGGGTGGGGGCGTCGAGTCCGAGGAGCATCCGCATCGTGGTGGACTTGCCCGCGCCGTTGGGGCCGAGGAAGCCGGTGACCGTGCCGGGGCGGACGGTGAAGCCGAGGTCCTGGACGACCGTCTTGTCGCCGTACCGCTTGGTGAGTTTCTCTGCTCGGATCATGCTGACGACGCTAGGGAGCGGAGGGCGTCGGATCGTCCGACCGTGGGGGGAAGGGCGGCGCGGGCGTAGTACCGGGGTACGACGGGGGCGGGCAAAAGGCGTTGTCAGGGGGTGGCCGGATGGTGATGATCCCCGTATGGACTACACGATTCGAGCCATCCGCGCCGACGAGTGGGAGAAGACCCGCGCCATCCGGCTGGACGCCCTGCGGGACCCGGCCGCGGGCATCGCCTTCCTGGACACCTACGAGGCCGCCGTCGGGCGGCCCGAGTCGTTCTGGCGGGAGCGTGCCGAGGGGTCGGCCGAGGAGTCCGGCAGGGCCCGGCAGTTCGTCGCCGAGGCGCCGGACGGGAGCTGGGTCGGCACGGCCACGGTGCTGGTCGAGCGGCCTTCGGACGAGACGCGCTTCGGTGCGCCGGCGAAGGTCGACCAGACGCATGTCGTGGGGGTGTACGTACGGCCCGGGGCGCGGGGCACCGGTCTGACGGAGCGGCTGTTCCAAGGCTGTGTGGAGTGGTCCTGGGGGCTGTCGGAGCCGGTGGTGCGGCGGGTCCGGCTGTACGTCCACCAGGACAACGCGCGGGCTGCCGCGTTCTACCGGCGGTTCGGGTTCGTCGCCACGGGGGAGCGGGTCCCGGTGCCGGGGGACGCGTCGACGTACGAGTGCGAGTACGAGATCCGGCGGCCGGCGGCTCGGGCCTGAAGCGTGAGCCCCGGCTCGGGGCCGGTGGCGCTGGGTCAGGTGTGGGGCAGGGGTTCCGCCCAGCGGGAGCGGGCCTGTTCCCGGGATCGGAGGAGGACCGTGGTCGGCAGGCCCTCGTCGTGGCCGCGGGCCAGGAGGTCGGGGAGGCGGGGGAGCGGAGCCACGGCGGCGATGTCGTCGAGGACGAGCGTGAGTGGTGGGTCGAGCCGACCGTCGGTTGACCGTGCGGCCAGGCGGCGGCCGTGCTCGACCACGCTCGCGGTGAGGGCGGTCAGCAGAGGCATCGCACCGGGACGTGCGCGGGGGTCCTCGACCGGTTCACCCACCACGTAAAGGGTGCCCCCCTCGGCGATGAAAGATTCCAGCGTCAACGAATCCGTTCGATTCGGTGTGCACGCTTCCCGGATGTGGACCGAGGAGAGCGACGACAGGGCGCGTGCCGTCAACTCTTGCGCCATCTCGCGGCGTTCCGGGTAGGCGGTCAGCGCCGACTCCAGGAGTCCGGCGTGGCCGCCGGCCGCCTTGGGGTGGGTGCGGAGGATGCGTACGGGCTCGTGGGCGCCCGTGCCCTGAGCCCAGCGGTGGATCTGCCGGAACGGACGCTCGTCCACGGCGGCCGCGTGCAGCCAGCAGCGCAGGAGCGTTTCGGCGGTCTCGGCGACCGCGGCGTCGAGGCGGGACGGCGGGCGTACGGGGGCGAGGAGCGCGCTCGCCCGTTCCTGGGCCGTGGCCGGGTCCTCGCACCGGGTGGCCGGCGACCAGTGGAGCCGGGCGGGGGTGTCGCAGAGGTGACCGGGGTCGTAGACGAGGACGGGGCCGAGCTTGCCGCGGGCGTCCTTGGTCTCGGCCCAGACGGTCGGGTCGGAGGTCACGACGAGCGCGGGGCCCTCGGCGTCCTGGACGGCCTGGAGGGCGGAGGGGCGGCGGGCGGCGGGGGAGCCGTAGAGGAGGCGCGGTGCGCGGGGGGAGGGGAGGACGGGTTCAGGGGCGAAGGGCCCGGCGGCGAAGGGTCCGGCGGTGGAGGGCTTGGCGAGGGGGGCGGGGGCGTGGGCGGGGGCGGGCGCCTCGGGGGCCCACTCGTGGGTCGGCGCCGGGGCCGGGACCCGGCCGTGGTCCTGCGTCGGGTCCTGTCCTGGTTCCTGCGCCCGTACCGCTGCCGGCTCCCGTACCGTCTCCCGTAGCTCGGCCGGGCCTCCGGCGGGCAGGGGCGGTTCCGGCTCCCGTACTTCCCGTCCCGGCTCCCGTACCTCGGTCGTGGCCTGCGTCGGCTCGTACGCGCCGCGTCCGCCGGTCCGTCGGGCGGCCCGTACCGCTCTCCACCGTGCCAGCGTCCCCACCGCGAACACCACGAGGACCACCAGCACCATCAGTTCGCCGATGAGCAGGCCCCAGAACAGGCCGTACCCCGACAGCTCGGCCGCCGGGGTGTCGGGCCAGGCGCCCGGGAGGTCCTGCGGGCTGCCGATCAGGGCGCGGAGGGCGAGCGGGGTCCGGGTGAGGGTGACCCCGGTCGGCCATCCGCCCTTCGCGAGCAGACCGGCCAGGCCGGTCGCCGTCCACACCAGCACGCTCAGCGCGAACAGGAACCCCAGGAGCCCCACGAGAAGCCCGTCGGAGACCCCGCCCGACCGCTGGTCCTTCGCCATGTCATGCCACCGTTGACTCGGAGGGGCCGTTCACCTGCTGCTCGATGAGGGCGGCCCGTTGCTCGGCTTCCCACTCCGCGGCCCGCAGGTCCTCCGGGAGGTCGTCCGGAATCGAGGACTCGGTCATGGCGCGGTCGGTGTAGACGAGCGGGCGTTCCTTCTCGGTGATGAGGTGTTTGACCACCTGCACATTGCCGTTGACGTCCCACACGGCGATGCCGGGGGTGAGCGTCGGGATGATCTCGACCGCCCAGCGTGGCAGGCCGAGGACCCGTCCCGTGGCCCGGGCCTCGTCGGCCTTCTGGGCGTAGATGGTGCGGGTCGAGGCCATCTTGAGGATGGCCGCGGCCTCCCGGGCCGCCGCGCCGTCGACGACGTCGGAGAGGTGGTGGACCACCGCCACGAAGGAGAGGCCGAGCCGACGCCCGAACTTGAGCAGGCGCTGGAACAGCTGCGCGACGAAGGGGCTGTTGATGATGTGCCAGGCCTCCTCGACCAGGAAGATGCGCTTCTTCCGGTCGGGGCGGATCCAGGTGTGTTCCAGCCACACGCCGACGATCGCCATGAGGATCGGCATGGCGATGGAGTTGCGGTCGATGTGCGAGAGGTCGAAGACGATCAGCGGGGCGTCGAGGTCGATGCCGACGGTGGTCGGGCCGTCGAACATGCCGCGCAGGTCGCCGTCGACCAGCCGGTCCAGGACGAGCGCGACGTCCAGGCCCCAGGCGCGGACGTCGTCTATGTCGACGTTCATCGCCTCGGCCGATTCGGCCTTGGGGTGGCGCAGTTGCTCGACGATGTCGGTGAGGATCGGTTGGCGGTCGGTGATGTGTTCGTTGACGTAGGCGTGGGCGACCTTCAGGGCGAAGCCGGAGCGTTCGTCCAGGCCGTGGCCCATGGCGACCTCGATGATCGTACGGAGCAGGGCGAGCTGCCCGGTCGTGGTGATCGACGGGTCGAGCGGGTTGAGGCGGATGCCGGCGTCGACGGCGACCATGGGGTCCAGGCGGATGGGGGTTATTCCCAGCTCCTGGGCGATGAGGTTCCATTCGCCGACGCCGTCCTCGCCCTGGGCGTCGAGGACGACGACCTGCCGGTCGCGGAAGCGGAGCTGGCGCAGGACGTATGTCTTCTCCAGCGCGGACTTGCCGTTGCCGGACTCTCCGAGGACGAGCCAGTGGGGGGCCGGGAGCTGTTGTCCGTACAGCTGGAAGGGGTCGTAGATGTATCCCTTGCCGCTGTACACCTCGCGGCCGATGATGACGCCCGAGTCGCCGAGGCCGGGGGCGGCCGTGGGCAGGTAGACGGCCTGGGCCTGTCCGGTGGAGGTGCGTACGGGCAGCCGTGTCGTCTCCACCTTCCCGAAGAGGAAGGAGGTGAACGCCTCGGTGAGGGCGGAGAGCGGATCTCGCATGGCACGGGCCCCTTAGCGGCTAGCGGCGGATGCCGGTCGCGAACGGCAAGGTGTTCACAAAGGCCCGGTGGTGCTCGCGGTCGCACCACTCCAGCTTCAGGTACGACTTGCCGGCGGAGGCCCTGATCGTGCGCTTGTCCCGGGCCAGGGCCTCGGGTGAACGCGACGACACAGTGATGTACCCGACGAGGTTGACGCCCGCCGCGCCGCTGGCGAGATCTTCACCCCGCTGGTCGAGCCGGCCGTGGGCGGCGATGTCGCGGGGGTCGACGGTGCGGTTCATCTTGGCCTGGCGGGAGGCCTCGGCCTCGTCGTTGGTCTTCTCGGTGAGCATGCGCTCGATGGCGACCTCGGTGGGTTCGAGGTCCATGGTGACGGCGACGGTGCGGATGACGTCCGGGGTGTGGACGAGGAGCGGGGCGAGGAAGTTGACGCCGACGGGGGTCATCGGCCACTCCTTCACCCAGGCGGTGGCGTGGCACCAGGGGGCGCGGGTGGAGGACTCGCGGGTCTTGGCCTGGAGGTACGTGGGCTCCATGGCGTCGAGCTCGGCGGGCCAGGCGTTGCGCTTGGTCATGGCCTGGATGTGGTCGATGGGGTGGTCCGGGTCGTACATGGAGTGCACGAGGGAGGAGAGCCGGGACTGTCCGAGGGGCTGGCGGACCCGGATGTCTGCTTCGGCGAGGCGGGCGCAGATGTCGGTGAGTTCGCGGGCCATGACGACGGCGAGGCCGGCGTCGCGGTCGAGCTTGCGGGCGCCGGAGGCGTGGCGGGCGGCGCGGGCCATGGCGTTGGCCTCGGCGGCGAGTTCGCGGGTGTAGTGCATGCAGGCGACGAGGTAGGCGCGGTGCTGCTCGCTGGAGGTGGAGACCATCGACTGGAGCTGGTCGTACGACTCCTGGAGCCAGCCGGGTGCTTGCGGGTCGCCGCGCTGGCCGACGTCCTTGGCGTGGGCGTCGGGGTCGGCGGGGAGGGTGCGGGCGAGGATCTGGAGGCGGGTGACGAAGCCGTCGCCGTTGGCGACGTGCTTGAGGAGCGTGCCGAAGCGGTCGACGAGGGCTTCCTGGTCCTCGCTGTCGCGCAGACCGACGCCGGGGCCCTCGATCTCGATCGCGGCGGTGACCGTGCGCCGGTCGGCGTGGAGGAGGACGGCGATCTCGTCCGGGCCGAAGGGCGCGGACATCCAGCTGATCCTGCCGATGCCGGGTGGCGGGCCGACCTCGACCTCGCGGCCGTCGAGGCGGGTGCCGGCCTCGACGGCGGTGGAGCGGTAGGCCGTGCCGCGTTTGAGGGAGCGCTTGTAGCTGCGGTTGATCTCGAACCACTTGTAGAACGTGCGGTGCTTGTACGGGACGTAGACCGCGGCGAGCGCGAGCATGGGGAAGCCCGTGAGCAGCACGATCCGCAGGGTCAGGACGGGGACGATCAGACCGCTCATCATGCCGAGGAACGCGCCGGCGATGATCAGCGCGATCTCGCCCGTCTCGCGGTTCTTGCCGACGATCGCGTTCGGCCGGGCGCGGCCGATGAGATACGTGCGGCGGGGCGTGACCGGATGGGACTGGGTCGTCAACGCCCTCCACCTCCAGAGTGCTTTCGGTTGCTGTGCGGTGTGCCTGACGTGGGGCTGCTGCTACGCGGCGGGGGTGCGGCGGAGGGGACAGTTCCGCCGCCGCCCCCGGCCGCGCCGCCGCGGCTGCTGTGGGCCGCGACGCCGCCGGCGAGGGGGTTGGCGGGGCGGGCGCCGCCGCTGTTGGAGGCGGACTGGCCGCCTCCGCCGTCGCCGCGGCTGCTGTGGGTCTTGATGCCCTGGGAGACGAGGGAGGCGGGGGAGGAGAGGACGGCGGCGGCCGCGTTCTCGCCGGAGCGGTGGAGCCGGTTGTTGCGGGAGGCGACGATCTCGTCGCCGAAGCCGGGGACGAAGCGGTAGATCATGGCGGAGGCGAAGATGGCCAGCAGGATGATCGCGAGCCCGGAGACGACGGCGGAGAACGAGTCGGGTCCGGTGCCGGAGGAGAGCGCGCCGGCGAGTCCGAGGACGATGACGATGACGGGCTTGACGAGGATGACCGCGATCATGACCCCGGCCCAGCGGCGGACGTGGCCCCACATGTTCTTGTCGACGAGCCCGGCGTAGACGACGACGCCGAGGAGGGCGCCGACGTAGAGCAGCACGGCGCGCAGGAACAGCTCCAGGTAGAGCACGCCGGCGGCGAGGACGGTCACGAGCGAGACGATGATCAGCATGATGGGGCCGCCGCCGATGCTGTCGCCCTTCTGGAGCGCTTCCTTGAAGCTCCCGAAGAAGACGTCGGTCTGCCGGCCGGTGCCGGAGGCGATGACCTCGGTGACGGCGTCGGTCGCGGAGACGACGGTGTAGAGGATCAGCGGGGTGAAGGCGGAGGCGAGGACGGTCAGCCAGAGGAAGCCGATGGCCTCGGAGATGGCGGTGGTGAGGGGGACGCCGCGGATGGCTCGCTTGGCGACGGCGAGGAGCCAGAGGAGGAGGGTGAGGACGGTGGCGGCGGCGAAGACGACGGCGTAGCGGGCGAGGAAGGCTGAGTTGGTGAAGTCGACCTCGGCGGTCTCCTTCACGGCCTTGGAGAGCGCGTCGACGATGGAGACGGCGGCGTCGGCGCAGCCGTGGGCGAGGGAGGAGAGGGGGTCGAGGGCGGAGGTGGGGTCGTCGATGCGGGGGGAGCGGGTGCCGGCGGAGTCGCCGTCTTCGCAGTAGTCCCTGGCCTGGCCGACGATGAGGTCGCACGGGTTGTCGCTGCGGCTGGGCGACGGGGAGGGTGTCGGGGTGGGGGCGGCGTAGGCGCGCGCCGACAGCAGGACGACCGCGCTGGGCAGCGCGGCGGCCAGGGTGCCGAGCCTACGGAGACGGGTACGCCGGTCAGCGGGCATAGGTGAACCCTCCGTATCCCTCGACGGCCTCGGCGATCTCGTCCGCCACGGAGGCGCGGTTGTCGCCGTTGACCGGCGTGGGGCCTTCGGTCTGCTCGGACGTGACGATCTTCCAGTCGTTCTCCACCCACCGGAGCTTCTGGGTGATGGTGAACCAGTTGGAGGTGACCGGCTTGGTGGAGCCTTCGCCCGCCAGGCCGACGAGGCCGGTGCACCAGACGTCGACGGTGGCGGAGTCGGCGGTGAACTCCCGCACCTTGGCGCCGACGGGGACGGTGCGGGACACGAAGGTCATGCCGGTCGGCGCGGTGCCGTTGGCGTCCAGCCCGATGTTCGCCAGGAAACCGGGGGAGTAGGACTCGTCCAGCCTTTTGAGCAGGCCGCTGACCACCGCGGGGTCGTGGGTGGTCTCGACGATGGCCTGCCGGGGCCCCGCCTGGAACATGTCGACGGAGCCGAGCGCCACGGCGTAGTTCGACGCCGCGCTCTGCGCCCCCTGTTCGTCGTGGGCGAAGCCCGTGGGGATCTCGCCCGTTCTGCCCGTCACCGGGCGGACTCCCGTCGCCGAGGTCGGGGCGCCCGCGTCCGCGGGGGACTTGCCCTGGGAGGCGGCCGGGCCGTCCGTCGGGTCGCCGTCGCCGCGGTTGGCGAAGGCGATCGCGGCGATCAGCAGGACCACCACGCCCACGACCGTGATCAGCGAGCGCGAGCTCCGCGTCGGGGGGCGCCGGGCGCCGCCGCCGTGGACGTCGCCGCTGCCGCCCTCGGGCAGGCGGGTGCGGGTCTGGCCCGAGCCGCCCACGCCGCCGAAGCCGTCGTGCTCATCGCCGAGGCTCATGACGGGTACGCCCCCTCAACCGTTCGCGGGTACGACAGAAGTCGTGCTGTGCTCCGCGCGGGCGCGGTGTGGTGACTGGACATCAGGGATCGTGACCTCGGTGGTTAGACGGCCATCCCGTACACGATGGTGAACAGCGTCCCCAGTGACCCGATGATGAAGACGCCGGTGAGACCGGCCACGATCAGGCCCTTGCCCTGCTCGGCGCTGAACGTGTCCCGCAGGGCGGTCGCGCCGATGCGCTGCTTGGCCGCGCCCCAGATGGCGATGCCGAGGCAGAGCAGGATGGCCACGGCCATCACGACCTCGATCATCACCTTGGCCTCGTTGCCCAGGCTTCCGAATGGCCCCCAGTTCGGGGCGATTCCACCGATGATGGTGGTGATGTCGCCCTTTGGCGCCGCCAGGTACATGTAACTCACCGCCCCTGTTGGGTAGTTCGTCGCCCCTGCCGGATGGCATGGGTCATCGTCCTATCTTCGCTGATGAAACCGCTCGCGTGTGACGGCTTGACGGCTCTCTTTACCCGATCCCCGCACACGTGACCGATTCGGCCGCCTTGACCTGCGGCGGTGTGGCCGGTTTCTCTACGAAGAAGCGTATGGTCACTCTGTGTATCACGGGGTGTGACTCCGGGCAATGATTGTCGTTGTTGCACTCTTGGGGGTGTGGCGGGCCCGGGGCAGGGCGGCGCGGCGGTGGCGGGTGGTGCCGGAGGGTTTCTGACACATCCGGTCCGTCCTGTTCGTCCACGCCCCCGGCGGCCCCCCGCCGCCTAGACTCGACGGGTGGCGGACTGCCGGGACCTCGGGGGTGTTTGACGGTGCGAAAGGCGTGGCTCGTCGGCGGTGGGGCCATCGGGGTGTGCCTCGGCTTCGTCGCGCTGCTCGTCGTGGGGACGTACTCCGCCGCCGCCGGACTCCTCGGGGGCGCGGGGGACGCCAAGAACGGCACCGTCGGGCTGGCCAAGGGGGCCGTGCCCGCCGCGTACCAGAGCCTGGTGCAGAAGTGGGGGAACCTCTGCCCCGCCATCAATCCCGCCCTGCTGGCCGCGCAGTTGTACCAGGAGAGCGGCTGGAACCCGAAGGTCGTCTCCCCCGCCAACGCCATGGGCATCGCGCAGTTCATCCCCGGCACCTGGGCCGGGCACGGCATCGACGGGGACAAGGACGGCGACCGGGACGTCTGGGACCCGAAGGACGCGATTCCGTCCGCCGCCTCGTACGACTGCGAGCTGGCCGGCTATGTGAAGGACGTCCCGGGCGACCCGACGAACAACATGCTCGCCGCGTACAACGCCGGGGCCTACCGCGTCATCAAGTCCGGCGGGGTGCCGCGGATCCACGAGACGCAGAACTACGTACGGATCATCCGCTCCCTGGAGAAGAGCTTCGCCCGCCCGGTCGGCCGGGTCGAGCCGTCCCGTCAGGCCGCCGCGGCCATCTACTACGCCCAGCAGAAGCTCGGCACGCCCTACCTCTGGGGCGGTACGGGAACGGCGGCGCAGAATGGCCGATTCGACTGCTCCGGTCTGACCCAGGCCGCGTACGAGAGCGTCGGCATCCAGCTGCCGCGCGTCGCCAACGACCAGTACAACGCCGGGCCCCATCCGTCGCGTGACGAACTGTTGCCCGGCGACCTCGTCTTCTTCTCCGACGACCTCACCGACTCCCGTGCCATCAGGCACGTCGGCATCTACGTCGGCGGCGGCTATATGATCGACGCGCCTCGAACGGGGGCGGTGATCCGGTTCGACAAGATCGATACGCCGGACTACTTCGGTGCCACCCGGGTCACCAAGGACGGTGCGGCGGCGCTGCCGACCGGGCTGCCGCAGGCCTGACGCGGTGTCCGGAACCACCGGCCGCATGGCCGGAACTCTCCGTTAGGCGATGGCCCTGAGCTGCGACGACGTGTCACTCTTCGGTAACGTCGTGCCGATTCTCGGGGAAGAGCGGAACGCTCGCCTCAGGCGGTTCGTTCCCTGATCCGACCGCCCACGGTCGACTCACATGACAAGGCAAGGGGCCGCGGCAGATGGCTGGACTCGCATCGGACGGTTCGAACCCCGATGTCGGCCTGCTCTACGACATCAACGGACTGGCCAAGGACGCGCCGCCGTGGTTCGACCGCGTCATGGAGTTCGTCGGCGAGTACGGCATCATGCTCGGCCTCGTCCTCGTCGCCCTCTGGTGCTGGGTGAGCGTCCGCAGGCGCGGCACCCTCGCCGAGTCCGTCTCCGGCGTCGTGGGCCTCGTCTGGGCCCCCCTCGCCGCCGGTGTCGCCCTCCTCGTCAACATCCCCATCCGGGGCTTCGTCGAGCGCCCCAGACCCTTCAACGACCACCAGGGCCTCGAAGTCCTCATCGGCGGCAAGACCGACTTCTCCTTCGTCAGCGACCACGCCACCATGGCGATGGCCATCGGCGTCGGGCTCTTCGTCGCCCACCGCAAGTTCGGCCTCGCCGCCATCGCCCTGGCCTTCGCCGAGGGCTTCTGCCGCGTCTACATGGGCGTGCACTACCCCACCGACGTCATCGGCGGCTTCGCGCTCGGTACGGCGGTGGCCCTGCTCCTCGCCCCGCTCGCCCACGCCCTGCTGACGCCGGTCGTCTCCGCCGTCGCCCGCTCGTCGTACGGCGCCCGCCTCGTCCGCTCCCGGCGCGCCGCCGAGCGCTGCCCGGTCCCCGAGACCCTCGGCATCGCCGAGCCCCGGATCGGCTCCGGCTCGGGCGAGAGCGACCTCGCCGCCTAGGCGGCGACCGGACGGTTCCGTCACCCGGCCGTCTGGCGGTCGCCTCTCGCCACTGGGGCAGCCGTGTGGGCCTCCGCGTCCGTGCGGGCCCGTTCGCGTGATCGCCGGGCCGGGCCCGTCCAACCGCAGCCGCAGCGGGCTATCGCGAAGGAGCCGCGTTCCGTCGTGGTCGTGTGATGCGGAGCCTGCTCGTGCACCTCACCACCGTACTGCGCGTGACGGCGCGCCGGGACCGTCGTTATCCCGTCGGGCGGTCCCGGCAAGCAGCGGCACGGCGTTGGGGGTTGGCAGGCGATGGTGGTGCGGAGGTACGGACGCGGAACCGGGGCGATCGCCGTCGCCGCCGCTCTGGTCGGGGCGGCGGCGAGTGGGTGTTCCGCCCCCGCCGACGCCAAGCCCGGCGGCGACCCCACGGCGACCGTGCGCGGCGCGGCCGACGTGCTGGCCCGGGCCGGGACGTCCAAGGCGACCACCTCCATGGAGATGGCGGCCGGCGGGACCCGCGTGACCATCCGCGGCGAGGGCGGCTACGACTTCCGCAGGCGCACCGGCCGGCTGGAGGTCGTCCTGCCCAAGGACGCCGCCGGAGCCAGCGAGCACCGGCCCATCACCGAGCTCCTCAGCCCCGGCGCCCTCTACATGAAGAACCGCGGCGCCGGGGTCCCCGCCGACAAGTGGGTCCGCGTCGACACGACCACCCTCGACGACGGCAACCTCGTCACGGGCGGCGCCACCGACCCGGCGGCCGCCGCCGAGCTGCTGCGCGGCGCGCAGCGGGTGACCTACGTCGGCGAGGTCGATCTGGCAGGGGTGAAAGTCGGCCACTACCGCGGGACCGCCGACATCGCGGCCGCCGCCCGCACCGCGTCCCCGCAGGTGCGCGGGGCGCTCGCCGCGGCGGCGAAAGGGTTCGCCAAGGACACCGTGCCCTTCGACGCGTACCTCGACCACGACGGGCGGCTGCGCAAGGTCCGGCACCAGTTCAGCTTCACCAACCAGGGGCGCACGGTCGCGGTCGCCTCGACCACCCTGCTGTACGGATTCGGCACCCCCGTCGACGTACGCCTGCCGGCCCGGAAGGACCTCTACGCCGGGCGGATCAAGGGGTGACGGGGCGGTCGTAGGCCACGAGGGCGCCCTCAAATGGTCCGGACGTGTCATGCGCGGTGCGTGGCGCGCTCCCTACGCTGGGAGACCGACGCCGGCAGGAAGAGGTGACAGCGCGTGGCTCCGCCCCGTACCGCGACATTGCCCATCGAGCAGGACCGCGTCGCACTCGCCGAGATCGAGCTGTGCGGTGAGCTGATCATCGCGGCGTCGGCAGCCGACGGGGAGCGCCTCAGCGCCGACCGCATCGACGAGGTGCTGCGGGTCTCCGCCGAGCAGGACCGCTGACCGGCCGCCCCGCCGGCCCTGGCCGGCGGGGTATCCGGCCCGGAGCCCGCCGCCCGCCCCGGGGCCGCTCAGGTCCGCATCATCCGGGCGATGGCCTTCGTGGCCTCCTCGACCTTCGCCTCGATCTCGTCGCCGCCCTTGAGCGCCGCGTCGGCGACGCAGTGGCGCAGGTGCTCCTCGAGGAGCTGGAGCGCGAAGGACTGCAGGGCCTTCGTGGAGGCCGAGACCTGGGTGAGTATGTCGATGCAGTAGACGTCCTCGTCGACCATCCGCTGCAGACCGCGGATCTGCCCCTCGATCCGGCGGAGCCGCTTGAGGTGCTCGTCCTTCTGCTTGTGGTAGCCGTGCACGCCGTGGTCGTGGTCGGCCGGCGTGACGGTCGGCTCGACGGCCTCGGTGGTGACCTGGTCCGCCTCGGTGGTCGTCATCGCGTCCTCCCGTTGTCCATAAAGGGTTGGTATACCCCTCGTGGGTATATGGTACCGAGCTTCGCCGATCCCGGCGGGGGCCCGTGCAGATCACTGTGCCTGATGGGCGACACTGAAGGGACGCCGGTTAGCCGTGGCCGGATGATGCGCCTAGCATCAGCCTGACCGAAACCCAGTACCCCGAGGACCCCACGTGCGATTTCGTCTGACCCCCAGGGAGACGAGCTTCTACGACATGTTCGCCGCGTCCGCGGACAACATCGTCACGGGCTCGAAGCTCCTCATGGAACTGCTCGGAGCGGAATCCTCCGCCCGGGCCGAGATCGCGGAGCGGATGCGGGCAGCGGAACACGCCGGTGACGACGCCACCCACGCGATCTTCCACCAGCTGAACTCCTCGTTCATCACGCCCTTCGACCGCGAGGACATCTACAGCCTCGCGTCCTCCCTCGACGACATCATGGACTTCATGGAGGAGGCCGTCGACCTGGTCGTCCTCTATAACGTCGAGGAGCTGCCCAAGGGCGTCGAGCAGCAGATCGAGGTCCTGTCCCGGGCGGCCGAGCTGACCGCGGAGGCCATGCCGCACCTGCGGACCATGGAGAACCTCACCGAGTACTGGATCGAGATCAACCGTCTCGAGAACCAGGCCGACCAGATCCACCGCAAGCTGCTCGCCCACCTCTTCAACGGCAAGTACGACGCCATGGAGGTCCTGAAGCTCAAGCAGATCGTGGATGTGCTGGAGGAGGCGGCCGACGCCTTCGAGCACGTGGCGAACACGGTGGAGACCATCGCGGTCAAGGAGTCCTGAGCTTCGTGGACACCTTTGCCCTGATCGTGACCATCGGTGTCGCGCTCGGCTTCACGTATACGAACGGCTTCCACGACTCCGCCAACGCGATCGCCACCTCCGTCTCGACCCGGGCGCTGACCCCGCGGGCGGCGCTGGCGATGGCCGCGGTGATGAACCTCGCGGGCGCGTTCCTCGGCAGCGGGGTCGCCAAGACGGTCAGCGAGGGCCTGATCGAGACGCCGCACGGCGACAAGGGGATGGGCATCCTCTTCGCCGCGCTCGTCGGCGCGATCATCTGGAACCTGGTCACCTGGTACTTCGGTCTGCCGTCCTCCTCCTCGCACGCCCTGTTCGGCGGCATGGTGGGCGCGGCGCTGGCGGGCGGCACGGAGGTCATCTGGGGCGGCGTCCTCGACAAGGTCGTCATCCCGATGTTCATCTCGCCGGTCGTCGGCCTGGTCGCCGGTTACCTGGTCATGTGCTTGATCATGTGGATCTTCCGCAAGTCGAACCCGCACAAGGCGAAGCGCGGCTTCCGTATCGCGCAGACGGTGTCGGCGGCCGGTATGGCGCTCGGTCACGGTCTGCAGGACGCCCAGAAGACGATGGGCATCGTGGTGATGGCGCTGGTCATCGCCGATGTGCAGCAGGCCGGCGACGACATCCCGGTGTGGGTGAAGATCGCGTGCGCCGTGATGCTGTCGCTGGGCACCTACGCGGGCGGCTGGCGGATCATGCGCACCCTGGGCCGGAAGATCATCGAGCTGGACCCGCCGCAGGGCTTCGCGGCGGAGACGACGGGTGCGTCGATCATGTTCGGCTCGGCGTTCCTCTTCCACGCGCCGATCTCGACGACGCACGTGATCACCTCGGCGATCATGGGCGTGGGGGCGACGAAGCGGGTGAACGCCGTGCGCTGGGGCGTCGCCAAGAACATCATCATGGGATGGTTCATCACCATGCCGGCCGCCGCCCTGGTCGCGGCGGTCAGCTTCTACGTCGTCCAGCTGTTCTTCGGCTGACCCCGGAAGCACCCGGAACGTGTGTGGGCCCGGCTCCCCTGTGGGGGAGCCGGGCCCTTCGCCGTGCGGTGGCACCGCCATGCAGCACCGCAGGACGCCACGCGGCCGGGCCGCATGGTCCAGGGGCTATCCGAAGCGGCCGGAGATGTAGTCCTCGGTCGCCTGGACGCTCGGGTTGGAGAAGATGCGCTCGGTGTCGTCCAGCTCGATCAGCTTGCCGGGCTGGCCCACCGCGGCCAGGTTGAAGAAGGCCGTACGGTCCGAGACGCGCGCCGCCTGCTGCATGTTGTGCGTCACGATGACGATCGTGAAGCGCTCCTTCAGCTCGCCGATCAGGTCCTCGATCGCGAGCGTGGAGATCGGGTCGAGGGCCGAGCAGGGCTCGTCCATCAGCAGGACCTCGGGCTCGACCGCGATCGCGCGGGCGATGCAGAGTCGCTGCTGCTGACCGCCGGAGAGGCCGGAGCCCGGCTTGTTCAGGCGGTCCTTGACCTCGTTCCAGAGGTTGGCGCCCTTGAGGGAGCGCTCGACGATCTCGTTGAGCTGGGACTTCTTGTACGAGCCGTTGAGGCGCAGGCCCGCCGCCACGTTGTCGAAGATCGACATGGTGGGGAAGGGGTTGGGGCGCTGGAACACCATGCCGACCGTGCGGCGCACGGCGACCGGGTCGACGTGGGAGCCGTACAGGTTCTCGTCGTCCAGCATCACCTTGCCCTCGACGCGGCCACCGGGGGTGACCTCGTGCATCCGGTTCAGGGTGCGCAGGAACGTGGACTTGCCGCAGCCGGAGGGGCCGATGAAGGCCGTCACCGAGCGGGGCTCCACGGTCATGGAGATGTCGTCGATCGCCTTGTGGGCGCCGTAGTAGGCGGAGAGGCCGCTGACGTCGATTCGCTTGGCCATATCAGTTCACTTCCAAGGTGGCCGCGGTCAGCGGCCGGTCTTCGGGGCCTTCCAGCGGGCGATGCCGCGGGCCACCAGGTTGAGGATCATGACGAAGGCGATCAGGACGAGCGCGGCGGCCCAGGCGCGGGCCACGGCGGCGTCGGTGCCGACCGCGTACTGCTCGTACACGTAGAGCGGCAGCGAGGACTGGGCGCCTTCGAAGGGGTTCGGGTTGATCAGCTTCGTACCGAACACGAGGAGCAGCACGGGGGCCGTCTCACCGGTGATGCGGGCGACCGCGAGCATGACGCCCGTGGTGATGCCGCCGATCGCGGTGGGCAGGACCACCTTCAGGATCGTGCGCCACTTGGGGATGCCGAGGGCGAGGGAGGCCTCGCGCAGCTCGTTCGGGACGAGCTTGAGCATCTCCTCGGTGGAGCGGACCACGACCGGCATCATCAGGATGGCGAGCGCCATCGCGCCGGCGAAGCCCGAGGGGCCGAAGCCCAGCATCAGGTACCAGGTGGCGAGGATGAACAGGCCGGCGACGATCGACGGGATGCCCGTCATGACGTCGACGAAGAAGGTGACGGCCTGGGACAGCTTCCCGCCGCCGTACTCGACGAGGTAGACGGCGGTCAGCAGGCCGATCGGCGCGGCGATCAGGGTGGCGATGCCGACCTGCTCGATGGTGCCGAGCAGGGCGTGGTAGACACCGCCGCCGGCCTCGGCGTCGAGGACGCCGTTCATCGAGTGGGAGAGGAAGTACGGGTCGAGGACGGCCATGCCCTTGCTGATCGTGACCCAGGCGAGGGAGAGCAGCGGGATGACGGCCAGGACGAAGCAGACCCAGACGAGGCTGGTGGCGACGCGGTCCTTGGCCTGGCGGCTGCCCTCCACCTTGGAGGTGATCGCGTACGTGGCGAGGACGAAGAGGAGCGCGGCGATCAGACCCCACTGGATCCGGCTGTGCCAGCCGGCGGCGAGTCCGAGGCCGACGGCGGCGGCGATCGACCCGACGGCGATGGCGGCCGGGGTCCAGCGCGGGAGGCGGGCGTGGCGCAGCGGGTCGTGGCGCACGACGGCGGTCGCCACCGGCGGACGGTCCTGTACGGCGTTGCTCATGCTGTGCCCCCAACCGTGGCTTCTCCGCCGACGCGGTGCGAAGGTGCGGCTTTCGCTGTGGTCTGCGGCCGGCGGGCCGCGAGTGCGTCGCTCACGCGTTGGCCCCCGAGTACTCCTTGCGGCGGCCGATGATCCACCGGGCCGCGCCGTTGACCAGCAGGGTGATGGCGAAGAGGACGAGGCCGGAGGCGATCAGGGCGTCGCGGCCGAACTCGTTGGCCTCGTTGAACTTCGCCGCGATGTTCTGGGCGAAGGTGCCGCCGCCGGGGTCGAGGAGGTGCCCCGAGATGAGGAAGCTGGGGGAGAGGACGACCGCCACGGCCATCGTCTCGCCGAGGGCGCGGCCCAGGCCGAGCATGGAGGCCGAGATGATGCCGGAGCGCCCGAAGGGGAGGACCGACATGCGGATGACCTCCCAGCGCGTGGCGCCGAGGGCGAGGGCGGCCTCTTCGTGCATCTTCGGGACCTGGAGGAAGACCTCGCGGGTCACGTTGGTGATGATCGGCAGGATCATGATCGCCAGCAGGATGCCGACGGTGAACAGCGAGCGGGCGGGGCCGTCGCTGGACTTGTCGAAGAGGTACGTCCAGCCCATGTAGTGGTCGAGCCATTCGTTCAGCCCGGCCAGATAGGGGACGAGGAAGATGGCGCCCCACAGGCCGTAGATGATGCTGGGGACGGCGGCGAGCAGGTCGACGACGTACGCGAGCGGCTTGGCGAGCCTGCGCGGCGCGTAGTGCGAGATGAACAGCGCGATGCCGATGGCGACCGGCACGGCGATGACCATGGCGATGACCGACGAGACGACCGTGCCGAAGGCGAGGACGGCGATGCCGAAGACCGGCGGCTGGCCGGAGGGGTTCCACTCGGAGGTGGTGAGGAAGTTCGTGGAGTCCTGCGAGATGGCGAGGACGGCGCGGTAGGTGAGGAAGACCGCGATCGCGGCCATGATCACCAGGAGGGTGATGCCGGAGCCGCGGGACAGGCCGAGGAAGACCTTGTCGCCGGGGCGGGTCGCGCCCTTGGCGCGGCCGCTTTCACGTATGGGTGGTGGGCTTGTCGTAACCATCGGGTCTCTCCGGTCTGCGGAGCCGGTACGTGCGTACGGGTTCCTGGCGGCGGTGCACCGGATGCCGGGGCCGGCCCGTCGGTGTGGCTGACGGGCCGGTCCCGGCCGGGGATCAGGACAGGGTGGGGACGATCTCGCGGACCTTGGTCGCGATCTCGGCCGGGAGCGGGGCGTAGCCGGCGTCGGTGAGGACCTTCTGGCCCTCCTCGCTGACGGTGTAGTTGAGGAACGCCTTCAGGGTCGGCAGGGTCTCCGCCTTGTTGCCCTTGTCGCAGGCGATCTCGTAGGTGACGAGGATGAGCGGGTAGGCGCCCTCGGCCTTGGTGGCGTAGTCGAGGGAGAGGGCCATGTCGCTGCCGGTGCCCTTGACCTTGGCGGCGGCGATGGCCTTGGAGGCGTTGGCGGAGGTGGCCTCGACCGGGGCGGAGGCGCCGGTGTTCAGGTCGACCGTGGAGATCTTGTTGGCGGTGGCGTAGGAGAGCTCGAAGTAGCCGATGGAGCCCTCGGCGTCCTTGACCGCGGTGGCGACGCCGGAGGAGCCGTTGGCGGCCTGGCCGCCGGGGGCGGGCCACGACTTCGTCTTCGGGTCGTGCTTCCAGTCGGCCGGGGCGGCCTCGGAGAGGTACTTGCCCAGGTTCTGGGTGGTGCCCGACTCGTCGGAGCGGTGGAAGGCCTGGATGGTGGAGTCCGGCAGCTTGACGCCCGGGTTGAGCTTGGCGATCGCCGGGTCGTTCCACTTCTTGATCTTCGTGTCGAAGATCTTGGCGAGGGTGGGGGCGTCCAGGACGAGGTTGTCGACGCCGTCCAGCTTGTAGCCGATGGCGATGGGGCCGCCGACCATCGGGAGGTTGATGCCCTTGCCGCTCTTGCAGATCTTCTGCGACTCGGCGACCTCCTCCTCCTTCAGCGCGGAGTCGGAGCCGGCGAAGGCGACCTGGCCCTGGTTGAACTTGGTGATGCCGCCGCCGGACCCGATGGCCTGGTAGTTGACCTCGACGCCGGAGCAGGCGGCCTGGAAGTTCTTGACCCACAGGTCCATGGCGTTCTTCTGCGCGCTGGACCCGGCGGCCAGGAGCTGGCCCTTGGCGCCGTCGCACTTGACGTTCGACGCCGCGGCGGAGGTCTTGTCGCCGGTCGGGGTCGTGCCGGTGTTGTCGTCCGAACCACACGCCGAGAGGACCAGGGCGCCGGAGACGACGAGGGCACCGATCGCGGAGGCGCGAAGCCCGTTCTTGCGCGAAAGCTTCACTGTCGGGTGTTCCTTCCAGAAGCCGCCCACGGGGACCGGGTGTCCTCATCGTTTGTACGGCGGCGTGTGTCGGGGTCGAGGATGCGGCGCGGTGAGCGAGCATCTTGTACGGCCGAAATTAGGCAGAACAGGTGAAGCCGTCGACCGAGGAGAGTGAACGGCAGGTGAACCGTGCCGTAAGCCCCGGTGCGGGGTGGCGGGAAGGGGTGCGGGGAGCACGAGAGGGGCCTTCGAAACACGCCTCAGCGGGCCGTCGTGGCGAGCAGGGCGTCGAGGAGGTCGCGGTCTCTCGGCTGGGTGAGGCGGGCGCGGGCCGAGGGCGGTGCCAGCCACAGGAGCCGGTCGACCTCGCGGCTGGGCGTGAACGTGCCGCCCAGGGCGCGCGCCGACCAGTACACGACCTCCTTCGGGCGGCCGTTCGCGACGTAGCGGAGCGTCGGGAGGCGACGGCCCAGCTCACACGCCTGTCCGGTCTCCTCCATGATCTCGCGGAGCGCGCACTCCCGGATCGTCTCGCCCGGCTTCAGCTTCCCTTTCGGGTGGGACCAGTCGTCGTATTTCGGCCGGTGGACGAGGGCGATCTCCACGCCGCGGCCCGACGCGTCCGGCCGCCACAGCACCCCGCCCGCGGCCCTGATCACGGGACGGCCGCCGTCGCTCTGTGCCAGGTCCGCTGGAAGGTGAACCTGGCCGCCTCGACCTCGTGGCGCTGGTCGGCGTGGAGGACGCCCAGGGCGTAGGCGGTGGCCGGGGCGATGCGGGGGGTGCGGGCCGCCGTGGCCGCGGCGGCGGCCGCCTCGGAGGCGTCGCGGTGGCGGTCGAGCGCGCGACCCGCCTCGTACAGGACGGGGTCCGGTCCGCTGCCCCCGTGCAGGACCTCGCAGGCGTACCGGTGCAGGCGCAGCAGGAGCCGGGTCTGGTGCCAGGGCGCGTCCTGGGACTCGCCGGTGGCGAGGGCGAGGGCGTCGGCGTTGTACGGGTGGGCCGCCCGGGCCAGCGGCAGGGCCGCCACGGCGTCGTGGAGCCGGCGCTCGACGGTCTCGGCCGGCGTGTCCAGGACCTCCAGCGCAGGGGCCGCGGCCGCGGGACCCAGCGGGACCTCGGAGGCCAGGAGCGCGACCGCGTCCGCGACGGCGTGAAAGCGGGAGGAGCCGAGCGCCTGGAGCGCGGCCGAGTGGGCGCGGGTACGGGCGAGGGTGAGCTGACGTTCGAGGAGGGCGCCGGCGCGGGCGGCGCCGACGCTGAGGCCCGCCGTGTCCGCGCCCCGCGCCGCCGGTACGGGACCGCCGCCGTGCGAGAGGCGGGACAGCGCGTCCACCAGCCGGACCAGGCGCGAGGTGCAGGCGTGCTCCAGGGCCAGGGTGCCGGAGAGCCAGGCGAGCTCGGTGCGGAGCTGGTCGGCCCACGGGGCGTCGAGGAGCGGCCGGAAGGTGTGCAGGGTCCCGCTGATCCTGCGCGCGGCGGCCCGCAGCGACCAGGCCGCCTCCTCGGCGCCGGTGGTGTCCGCGCCCCGCTCGGCGTGGAGCCGCAAGGCGCGCAGGAAGTCGGCGGCCCGGGCGTGGAGGTAGGGGGAGAGGACCTCGCCGGCGGTGACGCCCGCGGTGACACCCGTACCGATCACGCTGCCGTGCCCCGCCGGGAGCCCGGCGCTGCCCGGCCCCGCGGCGGCCCCTGGGGCGAGTCCGGCGCGAGCGCCGGCCGGGACGCCGCCGGTGACCGCGGTCGCGAGTCCGGCCGGCGGGGCGGTGAGGGCCGCCCTCGTCATCCGGCCGGTGTCGGTGCCGGGGGCGGCTCGGCCGCCGCCGTCCGTGTCGGCGTTCGCCGTGGCCCGGCCGCCGCCGTCCGCCGCGGTGTCCGCCGGCGTGGGGAGGCCGGGCGAAGGGGCCGCCGGGCCTTCCGGGGTGAGGTCGTGGTCAGGTTTGGGCACGCCTGCGCCTCCGCGCGTCGATGAGCATCTCCTGGACGTGCCGTAGCGGCTGGCCCTCCGGGTCGGTCGCGTGCCGCGTCCAGTTCCCGTCCGGGCCGAGGTGCCAGGAGGAGGTCGTGTCGGACATCCCGGTCTCCAGGAGCCGGGTGAGGGCGGCCCGGTGGGCCGGGTCGGCGACCCGTACCAGGGCCTCGATGCGCCGGTCGAGGTTGCGGTGCATCATGTCGGCACTGCCGAACCAGACCTCCGGGTCGCCGCCGTTGCCGAAGGCGAAGATCCGGGAGTGCTCCAGGAAGCGGCCGAGGATCGAGCGGACCCGGATGTTCTCGGAGAGGCCGGCGACCCCGGGCCGTACCGCGCAGATGCCCCGCACCCAGATGTCGACCGGCACGCCCGCCTGCGCCGCGCGGTAGCAGGCGTCGATGACGGCCTCGTCGACCAGCGAGTTGACCTTGATGCGGACGTAGGCGGGCCGCCCGGCCCGGTGGTGGACGATCTCCTTGTGGATCCGCGAGACCAGCCCGTCCCGCAGGGACTTCGGGGCGGTGAGGAGCCGGCGGTAGGTCTCGCGGCGGGAGTAGCCGGAGAGCCGGTTGAACAGGTCGGAGAGGTCCGCGCCGACCTGCGGGTCGGCGGTGAGCAGGCCGAGGTCTTCGTAGAGCCGGGCCGTCTTGGGGTGGTAGTTGCCGGTGCCGACGTGGGAGTAGCGGCGCAGCAGCTCGCCCTCCTGCCGGACGACGAGGGAGAGCTTGCAGTGCGTCTTGAGGCCGACGAGGCCGTAGACGACGTGGCAGCCGGCCTCCTCCAGCTTGCGCGCCCACTTGATGTTGGCCTGCTCGTCGAAGCGGGCCTTGATCTCGACGAGGACGAGGACCTGCTTGCCGGACTCGGCGGCGTCGATCAGCGCGTCGACTATCGGCGAGTCGCCCGAGGTGCGGTACAGCGTCTGCTTGATCGCCAGGACGTCCGGGTCGCCGGCCGCCTGCTCCAGGAACGCCTGGACGGAGGTCGAGAAGGAGTCGTACGGGTGGTGGAGCAGGACGTCCCGCTCGCGCAGCGCGGCGAATATGTCCGGCGCGGAGGCGGACTCGACCTCGGAGAGGTCCCGGTGGGTCCCGGCGACGTACTTCGGGAACTTCAGCTCGGGCCGGTCCAGGGAGGCGATGCCGAAGAGGCCGGTCAGGTCGAGCGGTCCGGGCAGCGGATAGACCTCGGCGTCGGAGACCTTCAGCTCGCGGACGAGGAGGTCGAGGACGTACGGGTCGATGGACTCCTCGACCTCCAGCCGGACCGGGGGTCCGAAGCGGCGGCGCATCAGTTCCTTCTCCAGCGCCTGGAGCAGGTTCTCGGCGTCGTCCTCCTCGACCTCCAGGTCCTCGTTCCGGGTCACCCGGAACATGTGGTGGGCCAGCACCTCCATGCCGGGGAACAGCTCCTCCAGGTGTGCGGCGATGACGTCCTCGAGGGGGACGTACCGCTGCGGGGAGGCCTCCAGGAAGCGGGAGAGCAGCGGCGGGACCTTGACGCGCGCGAAGTGGCGGTGACCGCTGACGGGGTTGCGGACGACCACGGCGAGGTTGAGGGAGAGGCCGGAGATGTACGGGAAGGGGTGCGCGGGGTCGACGGCCAGCGGGGTGAGGACGGGGAAGATCTGCTGCCGGAACAGGGTGAAGAGCCGGGCCTGCTCCTTCTCGGTCAGCTCGGGCCAGCGGATGAGGTGGACGCCCTCGTCGGCGAGGGCCGGGGCGACGTCCTGCTGGAAGCAGGCGGCGTGCCGGGCCATCAGCTCGCGGGACCGGGTCCAGATGAGGTCGAGGACCTCCCGGGGCTGGAGGCCGGAGGCGGAACGGGTCGCGACGCCGGTGGCGATACGGCGCTTGAGGCCGGCGACGCGGACCATGAAGAACTCGTCGAGGTTCGACGCGAAGATGGCGAGGAAATTAGCCCGTTCGAGGAGGGGGGTGGCGGGGTCCTCGGCCAGTTCCAGGACCCGCTCGTTGAACGCGAGCCAGCTGCGCTCGCGGTCCAGGAAGCGGCCCTGGGGCAGCTCGCCGGTGGCGCCGTCGTCCTCGTACGCGTCCGGATCGGCGTCCAGGTCGGGGGCGAGGTCGGAGACCGGGCCCGGCTGGACGGCGTGGGGGCGGTGCGCGGCTATGGATCCGACGGTCGGCTGGCCGTTCCGGCCGCTCTGGCCGTGAGGGGCGTTCTGACCGTGCGGGGTCGGCGTCGCGGACGGCTGTGCGGAGGGCTGGACCGGGACCTCGGCGGGCTGCTGGCTCATGGCCCCATTCTTCCGCGCGAAGGGCTGGTCAAGCGCGTCGGAGCGGGCCGCGGTGGAGGGAAGTCTCCCTTTCGGGAGCGCCTGGCGGGGCGCGTGCGCGGCGGGCTTCATTGCGTGAGCGTCGCAAGCGCGTCTGAATGGCCGGTAACGGGGACGTGTCGTCCGGGGATCGGCGGCGGATCGGCGAGCGGACCGTGGCGGGGCGGCGGCGGGGCGATGGCGGGCCCGGGCGGGCAGGCGGGGGCCGGCCCCGCGCCCGCCACGGTCCGCCCCGCCCGGGCCCGGCCCGCCCGGCGCCGGACCGGCCGTATGGTTCCGCCCCGCCACGGCCCGCCCCGCCCGGAACCGCCCCGCGCGCGGAGGTCAACCGCCCCCTGTTCGGCGGGGTTTCGGGGGGACCCGGCGGGCCCCGGACCTCAGGACTCCGTGCGGTACATGAGGTCCACCTCGTGTGTGACGAAGCCCAGCCGTTCGTACACCGTCACGGCCGCCGTGTTGTCGGCGTCCACGTAGAGCATCGCCGTCGGCAGGGTCTGCGCCGCGAGGTGCCGCAGTCCGATCGCGGTGAGCGCCTTGCCGAGGCCGCCGCCCTGGGCGTCCGGCAGGATGCCGACCACGTACACCTCGCCGAGCTGCTCCTCGGCGTGCACCTTCGTCCAGTGGAAGCCGATCAGCCGGCCCTCCTTCTCCGCGAGGAAGAAGCCCTTCGGGTCGAACCAGGGCTCGGCGATCCGGTCGTCCAGGTCGCGCTGGGTGAGCGAGCCCTGCTCGGGGTGGTGGGCGAAGGCGGCCGCGTTCGCCGCCAGCCAGGCCGCGTCGTCCTGGCCGGGGACGAACGTCCGGACGGTGACGCCCTCGGGCAGCACCGGCTCGGGGATGTCGAGCGGCACCAAGGGCCGGCGGAGCTGGCGCAGTTCCCTGAAGAGGGTCAGGCCGAGGACCTGGGCCAGGTGCCGCGCGGCCGACTTCCCGCCGTGCGCCCACACCCGCAGCCGCTTCCCCGAGGCGGCCAGCAGCGCCGTGCCGAGCGCCCGGCCGTGCCCGCGGCCGCGGTGCGAGGGGTGGACGACCAGCTCGGCCGCCGGGGCCTCCACCGGGTCGGTGTCCTCCAGCTGGGCGTAGCCGTAGAGGTGGGGGCCGACCGTGAGCAGGAAGTGCCGCACGCCCTCGCGGCTGCCGCGGCGCAGGTACAGCCGCCCCTGCTCGGACACGGCGTGCATGCCGTCCGAGTGCTCAGCGGCTTCCAGCAGGGCGAACACGTCCTGGACCTGCCCGGGGGAGAGCTCGTCGAGGGTATGGATCTGCCGGCCGGGTTCGAGGGCCGGCGCCACGTCAGAAGTCATGGTGCGAGCCTACGGAATCAACCGAGTCGTAACCCACTACCCCCTGTTGCGCTACGCGCGTTGACTCTAGGCTGCGCGGCAGACTGACTCACAGGAACCAAGGGGAGCGATGTCAGCGACACCGAAGAAGAACAGGGCGAGGCGGCGGATTCTCGCCGCCGGTGCGGGACTTGCCACCGTCGGCGCGCTGGTGGCCGCGATGCCGGCCGGCGCGGCCCAGGACCGGGACCGGTCGTACGGCCACGGCTGGGGCCGGACCGTCGACGTCCAGCTGCTCTCCTTCAACGATCTGCACGGCAATCTGGAGCCGCCGGCCGGCTCCTCCGGCCAGGTCACCCACCTCCACGAGGACGGGACCACCTCGAAGATCGACGCGGGCGGCGTGGAGTACCTCGCCACGCACCTGCGCCAGGCGCGTCAGGGGAATCGTTACTCCATCACCGCCGCGGCGGGTGACATGATCGGCGGCTCGCCGCTGCTCTCGGGGCTCTTCCATGACGAGCCGACCATCGAGGCGCTGAACAAGATGGACCTCGACGTCACCTCGGTGGGCAACCACGAGTTCGACGAGGGCGCGCGCGAGCTGGCCCGGATGCAGAACGGCGGCTGCCACCCGGTCTCCGGCTGTGCCGCGCCGGGCAAGAAGTTCCGTGGCGCCGACTTCCCGTACCTCGCCGCCAACGTGACGAAGGAGAAGACGGGGAAGCCGCTGCTCGACCCGTACTTCGTCTGGGAGCGGAACGGCGTCAGGATCGGCTTCATCGGCGTGACCCTGGAGGGCACCCCGAACATCGTCACCGCCGAGGGCGTCAAGGGCCTGAAGTTCGGCGACGAGGTCGAGACGATCAACAAGTACGCCAAGATCCTGGAGCGCAAGGGCGTCAAGTCCATCGTCGCCCTGGTCCACGAGGGCGGCGCGCCCGCCTCGGCCGCGTACAACTACGACTGCGACAGCCCCGGCCCGGGCGACGGCATCTCCGGTCCGATCACCGAGATCGCCAAGAACGTGACCCCGCAGGTCGACGCGCTGGTCACCGGCCACACGCACCAGGCGTACGTGTGCACCGTCCCGGACCCGGCCGGCAAGCCGCGTCTGGTCACCTCGGCGTCCTCGTTCGGCAAGCTGTACACGGACACCACGCTCACCTACGACCGCCGCACCAAGGACATCGTCCGGACGACGGTCGCGTCGGCCAACCACGTCGTCACCCGTGACGTGCCCAAGGCCGGGGACATGACCAAGCTGATCGGCGACTGGAACACGCTGGCCGCCCCGGTCGCGAACCGGCCGCAGGGCTGGATCGCCGCCGACATCAACGGCCGCGGCTCGACGGCGTACGAGAAGCCGCTCGGCGACCTGATCGCCGACGCCCAGCTGGAGGGCCTCGCCCCGGCGGACAAGGGCGGCGCGCAGCTGGCCCTGATGAACCCGGGCGGTATCCGCGCGGACCTGGTGCACAAGGCGTCCGGCGCCGAGGGCGACGGGGTGGTGACGTACGGGGAGGCCTTCACCGTGCAGCCGTTCACCAACATGATGAACGTCGTGGACCTCTCCGGCGCGAACCTGCTGGCCGCGCTGAAGCAGCAGGTCAGTGGCGCGAACGCGACCTCGGTCAAGATCCTGCAGGTCTCCAGGGGCCTGACCTACACGCTGGACATGACCAAGAGCGGCGCGGACCGCGTCGTGGACGGCTCGGTCAAGCTGAACGGCGTGGCGATCGACCCGGCGAAGACCTACCGGGTCGCGATGAACGAGTTCCTCGCGGGCGGCGGCGACGGCTTCCCGGCCCTGGCGGCCGGCACGAACAAGCTGGTCGGCGCGTCGGACCTGGACCTCTTCAACGCCTACCTGGCGGCCCACTCGACGGCCGCCTCCCCGCTGCCGGTGCCGGCGGCGGACCGGATCACGGTCGTCCAGTAGGACCCGCGGACGAGGCGGCCCGTTTCGACGGGCCGCCTCCTCTCTCTGGCGTTGTTTGACGCGTACCCGTCATACTCGCGTGCCATGGACCGACGAAGCTTTCTCGCGGGAGCCGCGGCGACCACCGCCACCGTCCTCATCGGAGCCCCGCCCGCCCGGGCGCGCTCCCGTGTCCTCGGGACGCAGGACTGGATGGCGGGCCACGGCGACCCCACCCCGCTCCAGAAGCTCACCATCCCCGGCACCCACGACTCCGGCGCCCGGTTCGGCGGCCTCTGGGCCGCCTGCCAGAACACCACCATCGCCCAGCAGCTGGACAGCGGAATCCGCTTCCTGGACATCCGCTGCCGGGTCACCGGGGGCTCCTTCGCCATCCACCACGGCGCCGCCTACCAGAACATGATGTTCGGCGACGTCCTCGTCGCCTGCCGCGCCTTCCTCGCCGCCCACCCCTCCGAGACCGTCCTCATGCGCGTCAAACAGGAGTACTCCGAGGACTCCGACGCCACCTTCCGGCAGATCTTCGACGACTACCTCGACGTGCGCGGCTGGCGCTCCCTCTTCCGCATCGGCGCCGGGATCCCCGCCCTCGGCGAGGCCCGCGGCCGGGTCGTCCTGCTCGCCGACAACGCCGGCCTGCCCGGAGTCCGCTACGGCGACGGCGCGCTCTTCGACATCCAGGACGACTACATGGCCGAGCCGGGCGCCAAGTACCCGAAGATCGAGTCCCACTTCCGCAAGGCCGCCGGCCAGCCGGGCAAGCTCTTCCTCAACTACGTCTCGACCTCGGCCTATCTCCCGCCCCGCTGGAACTCCGACCGCCTCAACCCCCGGGTCCACGCCTTCCTCGACGGCGCGGAAGCCGCCGGCTGGAAGGGCCTCGGCATCGTCCCGCTGGACTTCCCCGCCACCCGCTCAGGACTCGTCGAATCCCTCATCCGGCACAACTGACCCGTCCGGCGGGGGAGTCGGCGCGCCCGGCAGGCTGATCACCGCCGCCGTGCCGCCGCCCTCCGCCGGCGTCAACGCCACCGTGCCGCCCGCCTGCTGGACCGTACGGGCCACGATCGACAGCCCCAGGCCCGACCCGGGCAGACTGCGCGCCGACGGCGAACGCCAGAAGCGGTCGAAGACGTGGGGCAGCTCCTCGGCCGGGATGCCCGGCCCGTGGTCGCGGACCGTCAGCTCGCCCCGCATCAGGCTCACCTCCACCACGCCCCGCGGCGGCGAGAACTTCACCGCGTTGTCCAGGACGTTCACCAGGGCCCGCTCCAGCGCCGCCGGCTCCGCCCGTACGTACCAGGGCGCCAGGTCGGTACGGAAGGTCAGCTCCGGCCCCCGCAGCCGGGCCCGGTCGAGCGCCGAGCGCAGAATGCCGTGCAGCGGCACCACCTCCAGCGGCCCCCGCTCCACCGCCTCCGGACGGGCCAGCTCCTGCAGGTCGCCGATGAGCGCGGCCAGCTCCGTCATCTGCGCCTTCACCGAGGCCATCAGCGCGGCCCGGTCCGCCGCGGGCAGCGCACGGCCCGTCTGCTCGCTGCGGACCAGCAGCTCGATGTTGGTCCGCAGCGAGGTCAGCGGGGTGCGCAGCTCGTGGCCCGCGTCGGCGATCAACTGCGCCTGCAGGTCCCGCGAGGTGGCCAGCGCCGCCGTCATCGCGTTGAAGGAGCGCGACAGCCGGGCCACCTCGTCCTCGCCCTCGACGGGGATGCGGACCGTCAGGTCCTCCGTCCGCGCCACGTGCTCGACGGCCTCCGTCAGCCGGTCCACCGGCTTCAGCCCGGCCCGCGCCACCCACAGCCCGGCCGCGCCCGCGCCGACCACCCCGATCCCGGAGACCAGGAGCAGCACCCAGCCGAGCGTGGACATCGAGTTGTCGATCTCCGCCAGCGGCCGGGCGATGCTGATGCCGATCCCGCCCCGCAGCGGGTCCTGCGGATAGGTGTGGACGCGCATCTCGACGCCGTTGTCGGCCTTCGTCGTGTGCAGCGCGTAGGCCGCCTCGCCCCGCGCCACCGCGAGATCGCCCGGCTGGACGGGGATCGGCGAGGAGCCGTACGTACAGACCTTGCCGTCGGCCAGCACGATCTGCCAGGTGTACGCCGAGCCGGTCGCCGGGACGACCGTGTCCCGGCTCTGGGCGCAGTTGAGGATCAGACTGCCCACCGAGCGCTCGTCCAGCCTGCTGTCGCGCAGCGACGAGTCCATCTCCGCCTCCAGCTGCGCGCGGGTCACGAACCAGCACGCCGCCGACACCGCGGCCACCGCGAGGGCCACCGCCAGCGCCGTGAGCAGCGCCAGCCGGGACCGCAGCGGCCGCGACCGGAACCAGGCGACCGGACCGCTCACTCCGGTCCTCCGCCGCGCAGCACATAGCCCACGCCCCGCACGGTGTGCACCAGACGCGGTTCGCCGCCCGCCTCCGTCTTGCGCCGGAGGTACATCACGTACACGTCCAGCGAGTTCGAGCTGGGCTCGAAGTCGAAGCCCCAGACGGCCTTCAGGATCTGCTCCCGGGTCAGCACCTGGCGCGGGTGGGCGAGGAACATCTCCAGGAGCGTGAACTCCGTCCGGGTCAGCTCCACCGGCCGGCCGGCACGGGTCACCTCGCGCGTCGCCAGGTCCATCCGCAGGTCGCCGAAGGACAGCACGTCGCCCGCCGGTTCCGCGGCCCCGGCCGCCGTCGCGGCGTACGAGCTGCGGCGCAGCAGGGCCCGGATCCTGGCGAAGAGCTCGTCCAGCTCGAAGGGTTTCACCAGGTAGTCGTCCGCGCCCGCGTCGAGCCCGGTGACCCGGTCGCCGACCGTGTCGCGGGCCGTCAGCATGAGGATCGGGACGGTGGAGCCGGAGGAGCGGATGCGGCGGGCCGCCGTCAGGCCGTCCATGCGGGGCATCTGGATGTCGAGGACGACGAGATCGGGGGCGTACGTCCCCATCTTCGCGAGGGCGTCGAACCCGTCGACGGCCTCCTCGGTCCCGTACCCCTCGAAGGCGAGGCTGCGCCGCAGGGCTTCCCGTACGGCGGGCTCGTCGTCGACGATGAGGATGCGGCCGCCTTCATTCACCGGACCTGTCATGACCCCAGCGTCGCACGGCTCGCCCGGGCCCCCGTTCAGTTGCCGCCGCCGGAGCGCAGGCCGTCCAGGTCGGCCTTCAGGGTGTCGACCGGGATGGCGAATCCGAGGCCGACGCTGCCGGCCGCGGAGCCGGTGGCGGCGCTGGGGGAGTACATGGCCGAGTTGATGCCGATGATCCGGCCGTTCATGTCGATCAGCGCGCCGCCGGAGTTCCCGGGGTTGAGCGAGGCGTCGGTCTGGATCGCCTTGTAGGTCGTCTTGGACGAGCCGGTGTCGCCGTTGAACTCCCGGCCGCCGAACTCGAAGGGCCAGCCCTGCCGGGGGTCGTACTGCTGCTGCCCCTGCCCCTGGCCGCCTTCGTCCTTGGCGACGGTCACGTCGCGGTCGAGGGCCGAGACGATGCCGCTGGTGACCGTGCCGGTCAGGCCCTCGGGCGAGCCGATCGCGACGACCTCGTCGCCGACCTTGACGTCGTCGGAGTCGCCCAGGGTGGCCGCCTTCAGGCCGGAGGCGCCCTTCAGCTTGATCAGCGCCAGGTCCTTGTCGGGGGCCGTGCCGACGACCTCGGCGGCGTAGGTCCTGCCGTCGGAGAGGCGCACGGACAGCTGGGTGGCGCCGGAGATGACGTGGTTGTTGGTGACGATCTCGCCGTCGCCGGTGATGATCACGCCGGAGCCGGTGGACTTGCCGGCGGCGGAGGTCGCGGAGATCTCCACGATGGACGGGGAGACGGCCTTGGCGACGCCGGCGACCGTGCCCTTGTCGCTCGCGGACACGTTGGTGCCGCTGACGCCGGAGCCGGCCGTCGGGGCGCCGTCCGCGGTGAGCTGCTGGACCAGGGTCGCCGCGCCGCCGCCGATCGCGGCCGCGGCGATCGCCACGGCGGCCATCAGGCCCACGCCGCGCCTGGCGCGGCGGTGCGGCCGGGCGGCCGGGACGGGCGCGGGCGCGGCCAGGGCGACGGGAGGGCCGGCCGGCGGGGGCACCTGACCGCCGTGGCCACCGCCCGGCCAGACCGTCGTGCCCGGCTCGGTGACGACCGGCCCGCCGTGACCCGGCGCCGCCGCCTCGTACGCCGTGCCGTACGTACGGTCGTACGCCGGGTCGTACGGCGGGTGCGGGGGCTGCGGCGGGAAGTACGGCTGCTGCGGCTGCTGCTGGGAAGAGTCCGTCATGGGGACGACTCTCGGATCGACAGATGAGAGGCCCCTGAGGAACGCCTGAGAAGCCCGGCAGAAGTGCGTATGCCCGATATAAAGGCGGCCCGGCCCGCGGTGCGAAGGGACGGCGGGCGGTTATCCGCAAGCGCGGCGGGCGGTTATCCGCAGCCGCAGGAGCGGCGGACGATCAGCGCGGAGGGGAACTGCTTCACCCGCTCGCGCTTCGACCCCGCCACCCGCAGCGAGTCGTCGAGGACCAGGTCGACCGCCGCCCGGGCCATCGCCGGGCGGTCGGAGGAGATGGTCGTCAGCGGCGGATCGGTGAGCGCCGCTTCCTTCACGTCGTCGAAGCCCGCCACGGCCAGCTCGCCGGGCACGTCGATCCGCAGCTCGCGGGCGGCCCGCAGCACGCCGAAGGCCTGGTCGTCGGTGGAGCAGAAGATGGCCGGCGGCCGCTCGGGTCCTGAGAGGATCTCGAGCGCGATCCGGTAGGCGTCGTAGCGGTTGTACGGGGCCTGGAAGAGCCGGCCCTCGATCGAGCGGCCGGCTTCCAGCATCGCGCGCCGCCAGCCCTCCTCGTGGTCCGCGACCGGGTCGCCGACGGCCGGGGTGTTGGGGACGCCGCCGAGGCAGGCGACGTACGGGTGCCCGTGCTCCAGGAGATGCCGGGTGGCGAGCTGGGCGCCGCCGATGTCGTCCGTGACGACGGCGACGTCGTCGAGCGCCTCGGGCCGCTCGTGCAGCAGCACCACGCGCGCGTCCCACGCCTCGATCTCGCTGGCGGCCCGCTCGCTCATGCCCTGGCTGACCAGGATCAGACCGGAGACCCGCATGCCGAGGAAGGCCCGGAGGTAGTGGACCTCGCGCTCGTCGCGGTAGTCCGAGTTGCCGACGAGGACCATCTTCCCGCGCTCGGCCGCGGCCTGTTCGACCGCGTGCGCCATCTCCGCGAAGAACGGCTGCCGCGCGTCGGGGACGATCATGCCTATGAGGTCGGTGCGGCGGGAGGCCATCGCCTGGGCCACCCGGTCGGGGCGGTAGCCCAGCTCCTTGATGGCGGCGAGGACACGCTCGCGCGTGGCCGGGGCGACCGGCCGGGGTCCGTTGTTGATGACGTAACTCACGACCGCGGTCGAAGTACCCGCCAGTCGCGCTACGTCATCCCGCGTCACCTTGGCCACGCGCGGCAGTCTACGCGGGGGGACCTAGCCATTGGCAGGGCGGACTGTGGCGTGCGCCACGTCGGCCGGTTCCGCCGTCGGGGTGACGGAGCGGGCCGTGCCCTTGGCGCGGTCGTCCTTCGCCCGCGCCTCCTCCTTCGCCCGTGCCTCCTCGGCCGCGCGCTCCACCTTCTCCGGCGTGACGAAGCGGTATCCCACATTCCGGACGGTGCCGATCAGCGACTCGTGCTCGGGGCCGAGCTTCGCCCGCAGCCGCCGGACGTGGACGTCGACCGTCCGGGTGCCGCCGAAGTAGTCGTACCCCCACACCTCCTGGAGGAGCTGGGCGCGGGTGAAGACCCGGCCCGGGTGCTGGGCGAGGTACTTCAGGAGCTCGAACTCCTTGAAGGTGAGGTCGAGGACGCGGCCCTTGAGCTTGGCGCTGTAGGTCGCCTCGTCCACGGAGAGGTCGCCGTTGCGGATCTCCATCGGGGAGTCGTCGGCGACGATCTGCTGGCGGCCCATGGCGAGGCGCAGCCGGGCCTCGACCTCGGCCGGGCCCGCGGTGTCGAGGAGCACGTCGTCGATGCCCCAGTCGGCGGTGACGGCCGCGAGGCCGCCCTCCGTGACGACGAGGATCAGCGGACAGCCGGGGCCGGTGGAACGGAGGAGCTGGCACAGGCTGCGGACCTGCGGGAGGTCGCGCCGGCCGTCGACGAGGATGACGTCGGCACCGGGGGTGTCGACGAGCGCGGGGCCCTCCGCCGGGGCCACCCGCACGTTGTGCAGCAGCAGGCCGAGTGCGGGGAGCACCTCGGTCGACGGCTGGAGGGCGTTGGTCAGGAGCAGCAGTGAGCTCATCGCCTCCCGCCCTCCAGCTCTTCGCTGCGCTCGGGCAGGGGGTGCCCCCACTCGGTCGTCGGTCGGTCGTGCTTCGTTCGCTCGCCCATAACGTCGGTTCCTCCTCGGTCCCTGCGAGGACGTTCTGCGGCACTTACGCACTGCTGGTCACACCACTGCGGTCACGCGGCTCTCTCGCGCCCTGAGAGCTTTTGTTCACCCGGTCGTAACACCGGGCGGAAAAGACAAAAGGACCCGGGGGCTGCGTCGCCCGGATCCTCTGCCGAGCACAATAGCCCACATGAGTTCCGAGGCAGAGGGCCGATTTCACATGGTGGATGTTTCCTCGATCACGTACGGCCCTCGGCGCGCCACTCTCCTCACGGACGACGGTGTCCGTATCGAGGCGGTTTACGAACCGTGTACGGCAAGTGTCACCGAAACGGGCGGTGCCGCAACGGCTGTCGTCGTGGCGCACGGTTTCACCGGTTCGGTGGACCGGCCGGCGGTACGGCGGGCGTCCCGGGTCCTCGCCGAGCGGGCGGCGGTGGTCACCTTCTCCTTCCGCGGTCACGGCAGGTCCGGGGGCCGCTCCACCGTCGGGGACCGGGAGGTCCTGGACCTTTCGGCGGCGGTCCGCTGGGCGCGGGAGCTGGGCCACGCGCGCGTGGTGACCGTCGGCTTCTCCATGGGCGGGTCGGTGGTCCTGCGCCATGCCGCCCTCGAGCGGCCGACCGGGGACCGCGCGCCGGGCGACGGGGAGCCGGAGGAGGGCGGGAGCCCGGAGAAGGGCGGGGAGCGCGCGCGGGACGGCAGGGGGTACGCCGGGGGCGCGCGGCAGCGCCCCGGGGCGTACGCGGACGCGGTCGCCGCCGTGAGCGCTCCGGCCCGTTGGTACTACCGGGGGACGCCGTCGATGCGCCGGGTCCACTGGGTGATCACCCGGCGGGCGGGCCGTCTGGTCGGCCGCCTCGGCCTCCGCACCCGGATCCACCACCGGGACTGGGACCCGGTGCCGCTCTCCCCGGTGGAGGCCGTCCCGCTGATCGCGCCGACGCCGCTGCTGATCGTGCACGGCGACCGCGACCCGTACTTCCCCCTCGACCATCCGCGGATGCTGGCGGCCGCCGGGCCGGCCGAGCTGTGGCTTGAGCGGGGCATGGGCCACGCCGAGAACGCGGCCGGTGACGAGCTGCTGCGCCGTCTGGGGGACTGGCTCACGCGCGCATAGCCCATCATGGGGAGCGGCGCGCACACGAACGAAGGGAGCGCCGCTATGGCAGCGGGAACCATCCGCTACTGGGCCGCGGCCAAGGCCGCCGCCGGTACCGCCGAGGAGCCGTACACCGCCGAGAACCTGGCGGAGGCCCTCGACGCGGCCCGCGAGAGGCACCCGGGCGAGCTCGTCCGCGTCCTCCAGCGGTGTTCGTTCCTCATCGACGGCGACCCCGTCGGGACCCGCGCGCATGAGACCGTACGGCTGGCCGAGGGCGGCACGGTCGAGGTGCTCCCGCCGTTCGCAGGAGGGTGAACCCCACAGCATGAGCAGCGATCAGCAGCATCCGTACGACCCGTCGTACCAGCCGCCGTACGACCCGTACGCCGACCCGTACGCCGCGCGCCCGGCGGCGCCCCAGGCGCCCGGGCAGCAGCCCGGGTACGACCAGCGGGCGTACGGAGAGCAGTACGGCCAGCAGCAGGCGTACGGGCAGCAGCCCGGATACGGGCAGCAGGCCCACGCACAGCAGGGGTACCCCCCGGCGGGCGGCGAGCAGCAGCCGTACGTGCAGCCGCGGCACGCCCAGGACCCCTACGCCCCCCAGGCGCACGGTCCGCAGGACCCCGGCGTCACCCAGACGTGGGAGGGCCAGACCTGGGACACGCAGTACCAGCCGACCGTCCGGCCGCAGCCCGCCGCGCCGCAGCCGGCCGCTCACGACACCGCGTACCCGCCTCCGCAGGGCCCGTCCGGCTACGAACCGCAGCCCCCGACGCCCCCGCAGCACCACGAGCCTCAGGCACCCGACCCGTCCGCAGCTGTGTCCGCGTCCGCGTCCGTGGCCGAGCCGGGGTACTCCACGCCGACCACCGGCGGCGACACCCGGATCACCGACGCGCAGCGCGCCCGCGCCGAGGGCCGGTCGCCGATCATCGATCCCGGGATGCGGCCCGCCGCGCTCACCGCCGTCCTCGGCGGCCTGCTCGCCGCCGGAGCGGCCGTCGGCCCGTACGCCCTGCTCGTACCGCTCGTCCTGCTGCAGGCCGTCACCGCCGCCGGCTGGTTCCGGCTCAACGGCATGTGGCCGGCCCGCCAGGGCATCGCCCTCGCCTTCCTCGGCGGCGTCACCGCCGACATCGCGCTGCTCGCCGCCGGCCGGGAGCACGCCCCCGCCGCGATCCTCGGCACGCTCGGCGTCTGGGTGCTGCTGACCCTCGTCCTGCAGCTGCGCAGCCGCGCCGACGCGGACGAGCGGATGTACGGCCTGATGGCGACCGTCGCCTCCGCCGCCCTGACGATCGTGGCCGCCGGGCATCTCGGCGCCGACCCCGACGCCGTCGTCGTCGGCGGGATCGCGGTCGCCATCGCCACCCTCACCCGCGCCCTGTCGCTCCCCGGGCCCGTCTCGGTCGTCGTGGCCCTGCTCGCCGCGGTGGGCGCCGGGATCGCGGCCGGCGGGGTCACCGACCTGGGCTCCTCCGGGGCGCTCCTCGGCCTGGGCGCCGGGGTCTGCGCGCTGGTCGGCCTGCGGGCCGCGGCCTACGACTATCCCTCCCGCTTCGTCCACATGACGGCCGGTGTCGCGCTGCCGCTGGCCGCCGCCGCCCCCGCCGTCTACCTGCTGGGCCGCGCCCTGGCGTGACGCCCGTCGCAGCGCCTCCGGGAACCAACCGGCCCCCCGACACGTCGATCAACGTGTCGGGGGGCCGGAGACTTTGGGGGGATGTACGGGCCATGCGAGCACTGCGCGTACTGCTGATCACGGCCGTCGTACTGGGCGGCCTCTTCGTCGGTGTGGACCGGCTCGCCGTCTCCTACGCCGAGTCGGAGGCCGCCGACCGGGTGCGGCTCGGACCGGCCAGGGCCGGCTCGACCGAGGTCGACATCAAGGGCTTCCCGTTCCTGACGCAGCTCATGGACAAGCGCCTCGACGACGTCGACGTGAAGCTGACCGGCGTCCAGGCGACGGCCGGCGAACGCCGGATACGGATCAGCGAGCTGTCCGCCGCCCTCCACGACGTGACGGTGACCGAGGACTACGCGAGCGCCCGCGCGGGCAGCGCCACCGGCACCGCGCTGATCTCCTACGCCGACCTGACCGCCGCCTCCGACAGCGACGTGACCGTCGCCTACGGCGGCGACGGCAAGGTGAAGGTCACCGGCGGCATCGAGATCCTCGGCCGGAAGGTCACCCGCAGCGTGCTCTCCACGGTGACGGTGACCGGCGGCGACACGATCCGGGTCCGCGCGGACGAGGTGCCCGGCGAGGGCATCCCCGGCATCGAGGGCCTGATCCGGAAGCGCACCGATTTCGACCGCACGATCGGCGGTCTGCCGCAGGGCATGAAGCTGGAGAAGGTCGAGGCGCGCGAGGACGGCGTCGCGATCGCCGTGAACGGCAAGGACGTGGCCCTCTCGGGCTGACGCCCCCTCGCGACGGCCCGGGCGACGCGGAGGCCCGGGCGGACGTTTCCGGCCACCGAAGCCCGCCCCCGGACCGCCCCCGCGCCCTCTCGGCCACATGGTGAGACGGCGCCGTCCGAACCGTAGATACAGCGCCCCGACGCCCCCGCGCGGAGACGTCCCGAGCCCCGGCGCGCCCGCAGCCCGTCTCGTATCTCGGACGATCGCGTCTCAAAATACGACACACCGGTGACACGGCCGCCCGTCCGTCCCTACGATCGTGGGCATGAAGCGACAGGCGGATCTCACGAAGCGGCGGGCAGTAGACCTGTGCCGCGTCGCCGCCATGCTCTGTCGCCCCGTCTGAGCGGAGCCTCCGCGCCCCGCATTCCCCAGGCCCCGCGCCCCGCACGGTCGGGGCCCCTGTGTAGCCGTACGCACGCGATGCCGCGTACCCGCACCACCTGCGCCACACCGCCGAACACTGCCCCGGAGGAGAACAGCATGAGCCGCAGCGACGTCCTGGTAGACGCCGACTGGGTCGAGGCGAACCTCGACAACCCCCAGGTCGCGATCGTCGAGGTCGACGAGGACACCTCGGCCTACGAGAAGAACCACATCCGCAACGCGGTCCGGATCGACTGGACCCAGGACCTGCAGGACCCGGTCCGCCGCGACTTCATCGACCAGGAGGGCTTCGAGAAGCTCCTCTCGGCCAAGGGCATCGCGAACGACACCACGGTCGTCCTCTACGGCGGCAACAACAACTGGTTCGCCTCCTACGCCTACTGGTACTTCAAGCTGTACGGCCACCAGGACGTGAAGCTCCTCGACGGCGGCCGCAAGAAGTGGGAGCTCGACTCCCGCGACCTCGTCGACGGCTCCGACGTGCCCGCCCGCCCGGCCACCACGTACAAGGCCAAGGCCCAGGACGCCTCGATCCGCGCCTTCCGCGACGACGTCGTGTCCGCGATCGGCGCCCAGAACCTCGTCGACGTCCGCTCGCCCGACGAGTTCTCCGGCAAGCTGCTCGCCCCGGCGCACCTCCCGCAGGAGCAGTCGCAGCGCCCCGGCCACGTGCCGAGCGCCCGCAACATCCCGTGGTCGAAGAACGCCAACGACGACGGCACCTTCAAGTCGGACGACGAGCTCAAGGCCCTCTACGAGGCCGAGCAGGTCGACCTGGCGAAGGACACCATCGCGTACTGCCGCATCGGTGAGCGCTCCGCGCTCACCTGGTTCGTGCTGCACGAGCTGCTCGGCGTCGAGAACGTCAAGAACTACGACGGCTCGTGGACCGAGTACGGCTCCCTCGTCGGCGTGCCGATCGAGCTCGGCGCCAACAAGTAGGACCCCGGACCTCCTCCCTCTCCGGACCCCTCGACCGTAAGGACAGAACAGACATGTGTGGAGCGCAGCCCGGCGGCCCCGACGCCTCGACGATCAAGCCCGGTGAGACCACCATCCAGGGCTTCGTGACCAAGGACGGCCAGCCCGTCACCGGTTACGTCCGCCTCCTGGACTCGACCGGCGAGTTCACGGCCGAGGTCCCGACCTCCGCCACCGGCCAGTTCCGTTTCTACGCGGCCGAGGGCACCTGGACCGTCCGCGCCCTGATCCCCGGCGGCACCGCCGACCGTCAGGTCGTGGCGCAGCACGGCGGCCTCGCCGAGGTTGCCATCGCGGTCTGACCGACGCGACGCGAACCGGCCGAAGGGCCGTGCCTCCTGGGGGGTTGGACGCCATTCCCGGGACTTGAGGCACGGCCCTTCGGTCTGCCCGGCGGCGGATCCCGGTCGTACGCTGGAGGCATGTACGCACGCCGGCGGCATGTCTACTTCTGGATGATGGGCATCTGCCTGGCGCTCTTCGTGGGCGCCTGGGCCGTGGTGCGGCTGTTCTCGATGCCCGTCGCCGTCGGCATGTGCGTGGTCGCCATGGTCCTCCCGCCGGTCGCCGCGGTGGTCGCGAACCGGCGGGGACCCGAGGACCGGTGGTGGGACGATCCCTCGGGCGACCCGAAGTCGGACGAGTGGTGGGACGAACTCGACGGCAAGAAGCGCCGGGGGCGGTGAGAGGGAGCCGGCCGGACGGCCGGCCGGCGGCCGGAGATCAGTAGACGAGCGCCTGGGCGCCGTCGGTCATGGCCTCCTGGACGAAGACCTGCGCGCCGGCGATCCGTACGCCCTCCAGGACGTCCTTCTCCGTGATCTCGCGACGTGCCGCGCACTGCGTGCACAGCGTGATGCGGCCGGCCGCCAGGATCGAGTCGATCAGATCGGGCAGCGGAGCCGCGTGCGGCAGCTCGAACTCGGCCGCGCGCCCCGGGAGCGCGAACCACGACGACTCGCCCGTCAGCCAGAGCGACACCTCGACCCCGCTGGCCACGGCGACGGCCGCCACGGTGAAGGCCTGCGAGCAGCGTTCGGGGGCGTCGGCCCCTGCGGTCACCTTGATCACGAGCTTCTTCGCCATATACCGAACTGTAATGCGAACCGCTGCAACCCCATGCATGACTCACGTGTCAGTTGGGTGCGCGGGTTACGGAATCCGCGCTTCAGGTCTCGTGGGGGGACTTTTTGAACGTCGAAGGAAACACCCCGGATCCGCTGTCGCCTCCTCCGCCGGAGGAAGCGCCGGAAACCGCCCCGGAGCCGGCGCCGGCACCGCGGCGGCGGGGCGCCCGGACCATCGGGCTGATCGCCGTCGCGGCCGTCCTCGGTCTCGTGGGCGGTACCGCGGTCGGATACGGCATCCAGGCCGAGCGCGAGCCGACACCGCTGCCGGCGCTGAACCAGCTCGACCTCGCCTACCCGGCGAAGCCGCTGCCGAAGGGCCAGGAGCCGAAGCCGCTGTCCGCGGCCGAGGACCGCGGGGTCAGGATGGACGGCGATCTGCGCAAGCTGCTGCTGCCCAAGCCCGCGGGCGCGCGGGCCGCGGAGTTCCGGGCGGCGGACGGCTGGATGCGGGTGGCCTCGTACGCCGGCGGATTCAAGGACGAGGGCTACATGCTCGAGTTCCTGAACGAGAGCCGGGTCCGGCGGGTCGCCGAGCGGAGCTGGCAGACGGGCGAGCACCGCGAAACCGTCATCCACCTCGTGCAGTTCAGCCCGAGCGACACCCTGGGCGCGGCCGACCATGCCGAGGGCCAGATGGACTACATGCCCGAGGACGACCACGCCGGGAACGCGGGCGATCCGGTCAAGGGCAGCGGCAACGGCCGCTACTACCTCTACCCGGTGGAGAAGAAAGCCGGATACCTGGACTTCTACGAGGCCCGGGCGATCCTCCACCGCGGCGACGTGATGGTCGACATCCACGTCTTCGACACGGAGAAGATCAGCAAGAAGGACATCCGCACGCTGGCCGAGCGACAGCTGGAGCGCCTGTGAACGACGACCGGACTCCAGAGCAGGCTCCGGAGCAGGCGGACGGCCCCGAGGCCGCCGGCCAGGCGGCGGGCCGTGCGGGTACGCCCCGCAGGGGGCGGGCACGCACGCTGCTGCCCGTGGTGCTTCCCGTGGTGCTCGTCCTCGGGGCCGTCGGCGGCGGTGTCACGTACACCGCCGTCACCGTGGACGGGGCCGACCGTTCCGCCCCGACGATCGTGTGGGAGGCCTCCGACACGACCGGCGGCGAGGACCCCGCCCTCGGCGCGGCGCGGGGCGACGCCTCGACGCCCCTCAGCAAGCTGCTGTTGCCGGCGCCCGAGGGGTACCGCCTCGGCCCGGACGTCGAGTCGTACGGGAACGACGGCGAACTCGGCGATCAGGAGGCCGTGGCGCTGTTGAAGAGCGAGGGCCGCGGCCTCGCGGGCAAGAAGCGCCGCGACTACGAGAAGCGCGTCGACAAGCTGGGCGTGCAGGGCATCGCCGTCCGCTCCTTCGCCTCCGAGGACGACGAGCTCCTCGTGGAGGTCCAGGTCATCCGCATGAAGAACAAGAAGCGGATCCACGACATGTACGAGATCAAGCAGGAGCTCGCCGAGCTGTTGGAGTTCCCGAAGGGCCCGAAGATCCAGGGTCACCGGAACTCCTTCTGCCACTCGATGCCGGACTGGGGCGTGAAGGACGACGACAAGACGGCGGAGCTCGACGGCATGAGCTGCTCCGCGTACGACTCCGAGCTGCTGGTGACGGTCACGTCGTCGGGGTCGAAGCCGTTCGACAAGGCGGCGGTCGCCGCGCTGGTGAAGAAGCAGCTCGACCACATCAAGTCCCCGGGGGAGTACGTATGAGCGAGCGGACCGACACCGTTCCGGAGCGGTCGGACACGGCGGCGCCCGCCGGGACGGAGGCCGCTGTCACCGCCGTTCCCGAGGCGGTCACCGCCGTCCCGGAGGCGGCCGTCGCCGAGCCGGGGCCGGTCACCGCGGTGCCGGCGGGCGAGGCCGCCGCGCCGCAGGCCGAAGCCGTGCCTCCAGTCGCCCCCGCCGCGACGCGCGGCTCCGCCCGCCGGGTGCTGTGGGCCGTCGCCCGCTGGACCGCGGCCGTGGTCGTGTGCGGCGGCCTCGGCGCCGGGACCGCGATCGGCATCACATCGATGGAGCGCACCGACGTCCCCGGTCTGGAGACCGAGCACGACGGCCGGTGGGAGTACCCGAAGCTGAGCCTCCCGGCTCTGCCGCAGGGCTCCCCGCGCCCCTTCAGCGAGGGCAACGAGGGCGAGGTCCACCACGCGGACCCACGCGCGCTCCTGCTGCCCGCACCCGCCGGTGCCACCGTCGATCCCCGGTCGAACGGTGGATGGGTCAGCGTGGACCAGTACCTGGCGACGTACCAGAAGGACTACCGGACCGAGCTGAGGCAGACCCTCGCCGACTCGGCCCTCCGCCACGTCGCGGCCCGCGCCTGGACCACCCCGGACGGCACGACGACCCGCGTCCACCTGCTGCGGTTCGCCTCCGTGGCCTACGCCGAAGCTTTCAAGGACGACGTCGGCTCGGTCGACGGGCCGGCCCTCGAAGGGGTTGGCAACGTGCGGATGGACACCTCCCTCATGGGCGTGATCAGTGTCCAGTACACGGCTCGCTACGCGTTCGTGGAGGAGCCCGCGGACACCGAGCAGACCCGCTGGGCCTACGTCCAGGCCGGCGACACCGTCGCCCTGATCACCCAGACCCGCAAGGGCGAGGCGCTCACCGTCCCGTTCCAGCAGACCGTCGCCCTGCAGAACCAGCTCCTGGGATAGCGGGCCGGGGACATCGAGGGGGCTTGAGCCACCTCACAGAGAGGGCCGGGCGCCAGGCCACTAAGCTGGGGTCCGGCCCGTTCCGCCTTCATCGCTCATTCGAGGAGCACCTGTGATCATCTTCTTCGAAGCCCTGCTGATCCTGGTCTGCGTCGGCGTCCTCGCCTTCACCGGCCTGGCCGTGAAGAAGCTGTACCAGGGCCAGCGTTAATCCCCCTACAGATCGACAGAGCTGCTCATGATCGAGATCCCGTCCGACCTCAACCCGGACCTCGTCCCCCTCGCGTTCCTCCTCGGGACGTGGGAAGGCGCGGGCGTCTCCGACTTCCCCGGCGCCGAGAAGTGCAACTTCGGTCAGTCCGTGACGTTCAGCCACGACGGCCGGGACTTCCTCGAGTACGTCTCCCACTCCTGGGTCCTGGACAACGAAGGCAACAAGGTCCGCCCGCTGGAGAGCGAGAGCGGCTACTGGCGGATCGACAAGGACCGCAAGGTCGAGATCGTCATGGTCCGTGACCAGGGCATCGTCGAGATCTGGTACGGCGAGCTCGCCGACCAGAAGCCGCAGATCGACCTCGTGACCGACGCCGTCGCCCGTACCGCCGCCGCCGGCGCGTACAGCGGTGGCAAGCGGCTCTACGGCTACGTCAAGGGCGACCTGATGTGGGTGGGCGAGAAGGCCACCCCCGAGGTCCCGCTGCGGCCGTACATGTCGGCGCACCTGAAGAAGGTCGTGTCCCCGGAAGAGGTCGCGGAGATGGCCCGCGGCCTCGGCGACCTGCCGGACGACGGCATCGCCTTTTTCAAGTAGGTCCGCCGAACCCCTCGGGATGCCGCCACGCCCTCCTACACTGGGGGCGTGGTGAGCACCGACTGGAAGAGCGACCTGCGGCAGCGCGGCTACCGGCTGACGCCCCAGCGCCAGCTTGTCCTGGAGGCCGTCGACACGCTCGAACACGCGACGCCCGACGACATCCTCGGCGAGGTCCGCAAGACCGCGTCCGGCGTCAACATCTCCACCGTCTACCGCACGCTGGAGCTGCTGGAGGAGCTGGGCCTGGTCAGCCACGCCCATCTGGGCCACGGCGCCCCGACGTACCACCTCGCCGACCGGCACCACCACCTCCACCTGGTGTGCCGTGACTGTACGGACGTCATCGAGGCGGATGTCGACATCGCCGCCGAGTTCACCGGCAAGCTCCGCGAGACGTTCGGCTTCGACACGGACCTCAAGCATTTCGCGATCTTCGGCCGCTGTGCGGACTGTTCGAACAAGGACGAGGCCGCGCGGTCGTAGGCTGGTCCCCATGCAGCGTCATTCCACGCACAGCCCCCTGCTCTCCCTGCCCGGCGCCGTCCCCGCCGAAGGCCGTGACGAAGGCGTCGCCGCGCACTACGGCGACCTGTTCCGCGAGCAGCGCGCCCTCGCCGGCGGCACCGGCTTCGTCGATCTCTCGCACCGCGGTGTCGTCACCGTCACCGGGGACGACCGGCTGAGCTGGCTGCACCTGCTGCTCACCCAGCACGTCTCCGAGCTGCCGGTCGGCCAGGCCACCGAGGCGCTGATCCTCTCCGCCAACGGCCACATCGAGCACGCCCTCTACCTCGTCGACGACGGCGAGACCACCTGGGCGCACGTCGAGCCCGGCACGCAGGACGACCTCATCGCCTATCTGGAGTCGATGAAGTTCTTCTACCGGGTCGAGGTCGCCGACCGCACGGCGGACGTCGCCCTCGTCCACCTGCCCGCCGGCTCCATCGCCGAGGTGCCCGACGGCGTGGTCGTACGGGAGACCCCGCACGGCCGCGACCTGTTCCTGCCCCGCGCGGAGCTGGAGGCCTTCGGCGCCGCGCACGGCCCCGCCGCCGGGATCTTCGCGTACGAGGCGCTGCGGGTCGAGACGCACCGGCCCCGGCTCGGCTTCGAGACCGACCACCGGACCATCCCGCACGAGCTGGGCTGGATCGGCAGCGCCGTGCACCTCCAGAAGGGCTGCTACCGCGGCCAGGAGACGGTGGCGCGCGTCCACAACCTGGGGAAGCCGCCGCGGCGGCTCGTCTTCCTGCACCTCGACGGCAGCGAGGTCCACCTGCCCGGTCACGGCACCCCGATCCGGCTCGCCGCGGACGGCGCCGAGGGCCGCCAGCTCGGCTTCATCACCACCTCGGCGCGCCACCACGAGCTGGGGCCGATCGCCCTGGCGATGCTGAAGCGGAACGTGCCGGTGGACGCGGAGCTGCTCGCCGGCGACACGGCGGCCGCCCAGGAGACGGTCGTCGAGCCGTAAAGGCCGTCGCGTCGAGCCATAAGGGCCGTCGTGTCGAGCCGGCAAGGGCCGCGAACGGCCCGCGGGGCCCCGAGCGCCCTCGGGGCCCGGCGCTCAGACCTCGATCAGGAGGGTGAACGGGCCGTGGTTCGTGAGCGAGACGCGCATCTCCGCTCCGAACCGGCCCGTCTCCACCGTCGCCCCCAGCTCGCGCAGCCGCGCCACCACCTCGTCGACGAGCGGTTCGGCGACCGGCCCGGGCGCGGCGGCGTTCCACGTGGGCCGGCGACCCTTCCGCGCGTCCCCGTAGAGGGTGAACTGAGAAATCACCAACAAGGGCGCATTCACGTCCGAACAGGATTTCTCGTCCTCCAGGATCCGGACGGACCACAGCTTCCTGGCCAACTGGGCGGCCTTCTCCGGTGTGTCGTCGTGGGTCACTCCCACCAGCACACACAGCCCTTCGCCGGCGATCCCGCCGACCGTCTCTCCTGCGACGACGACGCTCGCGCCGTCCACTCTCTGCACCACTGCACGCATACGGACCAACCTACAGACCGACGCATCTGGGGCTGAACGGGTGCAGAGCGCCTGCACACACACGTGCGGGGGTGGCACGATGCGTGTCAGGCGGTGCGGCTCCGCACCGGTCGAGGGGACGATTCACATGAGTGCACATGGCGCCGGGCAGACGCCGTCCGGTCCCGTACCGCTGACCCGAGTCGGCGCGGCCGTACGTCCACCGACACAGCGCACGGCGGCTCCGTCGCTGCCACCACCGCCACAGCCGGACATCGCCGCCCTCCGGCTGCCCGAGCTGCGCGCCCTGCGCCGGGACGCGCAGGGCGACGAGGCCGACCTCAGCTACGTCCGGCGGATGCTGCAGGGCCGGATCGACATCCTCCGGGCCGAGCTGGCCCGGCGTACCGATCCGGAGGCGCCGGTCCTGGACCGGCTCTCGGAGATCCTCGCGGACGCGCCCTCGCGGCTGCGGACCTCGGCGCGGCACGTGACGCTGTCGACGCCGCGGAGCGAGGAGTACCGGCGGCTCGCCAACGAGATGCTGTCCGAGGTCGAGTTGTCGGACCTCTGCGCGCGTACGGACGACGAACTGCACACGGCGATGGGCCGGCTCGCGGGCTACGAACAGCAGGTCTCGCAGCGCCGGCAGCAGCTCCAGCGCACCGCCGACGACTGCAGCGCGGAGATCGCCCGGCGGTACCGGGAGGGCGAGGCCCAGGTCGACGACCTGCTGATCTGAGGGGCCGGACCCGGGCCTTCCGGCCGGGCGGAAACTCGCGTGCGGCGCCCAGAGGCCCCGCATAGCCTCGGGGCATGGTCCTCGAAGTGCGCCCCGTCGCCGAGTCCGAGTACGCCGAATGGCTGCGGGCGGCCCGCGCCGGCTTCCTGCTGCCCCCCGTCGTCTCCGACGCCGAGGTCGCCGACCGGCTCCCGCACATCGACCTGGCCCGTACCCTCGGCGTCTTCGACCGGGGCCGGGCCGTCGCCACCTTCCGGTCCTTCACCCAGGAGCTGTCGACGGTCGGCGGCGGCACGCTCGTCGCCGACGCCGTCTCCAACGTCACCGTCTCCGCGACCCACCGCCGCCGGGGCCTGCTCCGGCGCATGATGGCGGCCGACCTCGCCGCCGCGACGGAGCGCGGCGACGCCGTCGCCACCCTGATCGCCGCCGAGTACCCGATCTACGGACGGTACGGCTTCGGCCCGGCCACCTGGACCACCCAGTGGACCGTCGACGTCCGCCGCGCCGGCCTCGACCCACGCCGCTCCGGCCGTCCCGAGGACGGCGGACGGATCGACTTCGCGGACGGCGAGGAGATCCGGAAGACCGGCCCCGGACTGCACCGCCGTCTGGCCGCCGCCCGCGCCGGGATCGTCGGCCGCGACGCCCGCGGCTGGGACCTCGGCACCGGCCTCGGGCACCACACCACGCCCTGGACCGAGCCGTTCTACGCCGTCTACCGCGACGAGGACGGAACTCCGCAGGGCTACGCCGCCTACACCTGCGACGACAAGTGGGAGGACGGCAAGCAGCCCCTCAACACCGCCGCCGTCCGCGACCTGATCGCCGTCACCCCGGCCGCCGAGCGCGCGCTGTGGACGTTCCTGTGCTCCCTGGACTGGGTCACCACCGTCACCTCCGGCCATCGCGCCCCCGACGACCTCCTGCCGCTGCTGCTCCCGGACCCGCGGGCCGCCCGCGTCACCACCCACGCCGACATGCTGTGGGTCCGGGTCCTGGACGTCGCCAAGGTCCTGGAGGGCCGTACGTACGGCACCTCGGGCGGACTCGTCCTCGACGTGCGCGACGCCGACGGGCCGGCCGGTGGCCGCTACCGCCTCGACGCCTCCCCGGACGGCGCGGCCTGCACCCGTACCACCGAGTCCGCCGATCTCGTCCTCGACGTCGCGGAGTTGGGCACCCTCTCGCTCGGAGACGAGTCGGTCGTACGGCTCGCGGCCCTGGGCCGCGTGGAGGAGGTCACCCCGGGCGCCGCCGCCCTCGCCGACCTGCTGCTGCGGAGCCCGCGCCGCCCCTGGTGCCCGGACGTGTTCTGACGTGTTCTGGCGTGTTCTGACGCCGACGTGTCCCGGCGCTGGGGCCGTCCGGGCGGGGACGCGACGGGGCCGTCACCTCGTACGCAGCCGGAACAGGCTCTCCGACGCCGCCACCGCCAGGGCGAACAGCCCGGCGCACCAGGCGAGGGCGATCCAGGGGGTGTTGCCCACCGGCTGGTCGAGGAGCAGCCCGCGCAGGGACTCGATGACCGGGGTCACCGGCTGGTGTGCGGCGAAGCCGTGCAGCCAGGTGGGCATGGTGTCGATCGGCACGAACGCACTGCTCGGGTACGGCAGGAACATCATCAGGAAGGTGAACCCGCCGGCCGCCTCCGGTGTTCTGGCGAGCAGCCCGGCCGCCGCCGACAGCCACGACACGGCGGTGATGAAGGCGACGAGCAGGCCGAGGGCCGCGAGCCACCCGGAGGCGCTCGCCGAGGGGCGGAAGCCGATCAGGAAGGCGACGCCGAAGACGAGGACGGTGGCGAGGAGGTTGCGGGCCACGCTGGCGCCGACATGTCCGGCGAGGATGGGGGTACCGCCGATGTCGAGCGAGCGGAACCGGTCGATGATCCCGCCCTTCATGTCCTCGCTGACGCTGACGGCGGTGCTCGCGGAGCCGAATCCGGCGCAGAGGAGGAGGACGCCGGGGACGACGTAGGTCACGTACCGCGTCCCGGTGTCGATGGCTCCGCCGAAGAAGTAGACGAAGATCAGCATCAGCATCACCGGCAGCAGCATGGAGGTGATGACGGCGTCCAGGTTGCGGCGGCTGAGGCGGATGCCGCGGCCGGTCAGGACGCTCGCGGTGGTCAGCGCGTCAGACATGGGCGGGCTCCTGAGGGTCGCGGTCGGTGGGTGCGGGGGTGGTGGGCTCGCCGGCGGGGGCGTGGGTTGCGGCGTCGGTTCCGGTGAGGGTCAGGAAGACGTCGTCGAGGGTCGCGGTGTGCAGGGTGAAGCGGAGGATGTCCCGGCGCTCCGGGTCGAGTTCGTCGAGCAGGGCCCGGACGTGGGCGGCGCTGCCGTCGGTGGGGATCCCGAGGGTGCGCGTCTCCGGGGAGCGGTGGACCGCGCGGCCGGTCAGTCGGAGGTAGGCGGCCTCGTCGGCGAGGACGAGGTCGAGCCGGTGGCCCGCGACGCGTGACTTGAGCGCGTCGGCGGTGCCCTCCGCGACGATCCGCCCGGAGTTCATGACGGCGATCCGGTCGGCGAGGCGGTCGGCCTCCTCCAGGTACTGGGTGGTGAGGAAGACGGTCGTGCCGCCGGCCGTCAGGTCGCGGACGACCTCCCAGAGGTCCTGGCGGCTGCGGGGGTCGAGGCCGGTGGTGGGCTCGTCTAGGAACATCACCTCGGGCGCGCGGACCAGTCCGGCGGCGAGGTCGAGGCGCCGGCGCATGCCGCCGGAGTACGTCCTGGTCAGGCGGCCGCCCGCGTCGGTGAGGCCGAAGCGGTCCAGGAGCTCGGCGGCGCGCCGGGCGGCGTCCCGGCGGGACAGTCCGCTGAGCCGGGCGGCCATGCGGAGGTTCTCGGCGCCGGTCTGCATGGCGTCGACGGCGGCGAACTGCCCGGTGAGGCTGATGGCCCGGCGGACGGCGGAGCGCTCCCGGACCACGTCGAGCCCGGCCACGCGCGCGTGGCCGGCGTCGGGCGGGGTGAGCGTGGCGAGGATGCGGACGGTGGTGGTCTTCCCCGCGCCGTTGGGGCCGAGGAGGGCGAAGACGGAGCCCCGGTCGACGCGGAGGTCGAGGGAGTCGAGGACGGTGACGGCTCCATAGGCCTTGCGGAGGCCGACGGCCTCGATCGCGGGGGCGGGGCCGGCTGCCGTGGCATGGGCGTGGTGGGCGGGTGGCGCGGTGGGCTGCATGGCGGCTCCTGCTCGGTGAGCGGGGACTCGTACCGCGTCCGGACGCGGGTCGTCGAGGCCCGGGCCGGCACGCACTACGTACTGCGTATGGTCTACGCGTTACTGTGTAAGGGTTACGCATTACTAGGATGGTCGTCAAGCGCGCAGGGCGAACGCGATCCATGGAGGCGGCGACCGATGGCGGACGACAACGGCGGGGGCGGCACGTTCCTGCCCGCGAGCATCGAGGCCGCCTGGGGCCTGCGGGAGCGGCCCGCCAAGGGCCCCAAGCCCGGGCTGACCCTGGACCGGATCGTCACCGCGGCCGTGGGCATCGCCGAGGCGGAGGGGCTGGACGCCGTTTCCATGGGGCGGATCGCGAAGGAGCTGGGCGTCTCCCCGATGTCGCTCTACCGCTACGTCGGCGCGAAGAGCGAGCTGTACGTCCTGATGCAGGACGCGGCGACGGGCGCCCCGCCGGAGATGTTCGCGCCGGGCGCGCCGTGGCGGGAGGCGATGGAGGCGTGGGCGTGGGCGATGCGCGAGATCTACCGCCGCCACCTCTGGATGGTCCGCGTCCCCCTCACGGGCCCGCCCGCGACGCCCCGCACCGTCGCCTGGTGGGAGCGGGCCATGGTCGCCCTCGGCGGCACCGGCCTCGACGAGGGCGCCAAGATCTCGGTGATCCTGCTGGTGAGCGGCTTCGTGAAGAGCGACGCCCTGATGCTGGCCGACCTCGCCGCCGCGATCGACGCGAGCGGTGAGGAGGCGCCCGTCGTGATGGTCCGCTACGCCGCGACCCTGCGCCGCCTCGCCGACCCGGCCCGCTTCCCGGCGGTGGCGCGGATGCTGGACTCGGGAGTGCTCGACGAACCGGACGAGCCGGACTACGAATTCCGCTTCGGCCTGGCCCGGCTCCTCGACGGGGTCGCGGTCCTGATCGACGGCGGGGCGGGGGGCGGGTGACCCGACCGGGCCGAGTCGGTGCGTGCGGTGCGACACACTTGCAAGCGAGTGCTTGCAATAGTTAGCAGGAGCTGGCAGGGTCGCAGCATGGCATCACTCAACGTCGGCAATCTTGGCGAGTACCTCCGCGAGCAGCGGCGCACCGCGCAGCTGTCCCTGCGGCAGCTCGCCGATGCCGCCGGGGTGTCGAACCCGTACCTCAGCCAGATCGAGCGCGGGCTGCGCAAACCCAGCGCCGAGGTGCTGCAGCAGGTCGCGAAGGCGCTGCGGATCTCCGCCGAGACGCTGTACGTGCGCGCCGGGATCCTCGACGAGAAGGAGCGGGACGAGCTGGAGACGCGCGCCGTCATACTGGCCGATCCCTCGATCAACGAGCGGCAGAAGCAGGTGCTGCTCCAGATCTACGACTCCTTCCGCAAGGAGAACGCCGCCGAGAACGCCGCCGAGAGCGCCGCGGAAGGCGCGGCCGCCTCCGGTGCGGACACGGGTGCCGACGCCGACACGGGTGCCGACGTGGATGCCGAACGATCCTCGAACGACCCTCGAACCAGTACGTGACGTCCGGGAGGACCACAACCATGGCCATCATCGAAGAACTGCGTACCCCCCTCTACTTCGCCGCCGGTACCGCCGATCTCGCCGTCCAGCAGGCCAGGAAGGTCCCCGGGCTGATCGAGCAGATCGCCGCCGAGGCCCCCGCGCGGTTCGACGCCGTACGCAAGACGGACACCAAGGCCGTACAGGAGAAGGTCTCGGAGCGGGCCAAGGAGGCGCAGTCCACGGTGCAGTCGAAGCTCGCCGAGGTCGTCGGCACCTTCGACACCGACCTGAAGAAGCTGGGCGAGACCGCCCAGGACTTCGCCCTCCGCTCCGTCGGCGTCGCCGCCGAGTACGCCGTCAAGGCGCGGGAGAAGTACGAGGAGGTCGCCGCCCACGGCGAGGAGACCGTGCGCGCCTGGCGCGGTGAGGCCGCCGAGGAGATCACCGAGATCGCCATCGCCGTCGAGCCGGACTCGAAAACGGACGCGGAGAAGGCGCGGGAGCAGAAGGCCGCGCAGGCGGAGACGACCGAGGCCACGGCCGGCGCCGACGAGTCCAAGGCCGCCCGCAAGCCCGCCGTCCGCAAGCCCGCCGCCAAGAAGACCGCGGACGCGACGGAGCTCTGACCCCGACCGTTCATCGAAGCCCGGGCACCAATCGGGGTGCCCGGGGCGTTGGACCGGGTACGTTGGCCGCGAGGCGCTCCATCCACTCACGAGGCGGTGCTACGCATGTTGCGCGCGGGATTCGACTCCATCATCTGGCTGGTGATCGGCCTGGTCTTCATCGGCTTCGCCATCACCGCGCTCGTCTTCGCGGCGATGGCGCGCGAGGACGCCTACCGCGCGGCCGACAAGCAGACCAAGAAGTTCTGGCTGATCCTCCTGGGCATCAACCTCGCCCTGAACCTGCTGCTGCCGATGCTCTTCCTGCAGATCGCCGGCCTGATCGCGGCCATCGTCTTCATGGTCGACGTCCGGCCCGCCATCCGGCAGATCTCGGGCGGCGGCGGCCGTCGCGGCGGCTCCAGCAGCGACGGGCCCTACGGCCCGTACAACGGCGGCCGCTAGCGGCGGCCTACAACGGCAGCCCGTACAACGGCGGCCCGTACAACGGCGGTCGGTCGCCAGCTGCCGGACGTACCGCACGCGCCGTACGAGCAGCGCGAGCGGGATCCGTACGGTGAGGGCCCGGGCTTCAGCCCCGGGCCCTTTCCAGTGCCAGGACCGCCACGTCGTCCGTCAGCTCGCCGCCGTTCAGCGACCTGACCTCCGTCACCGCCGCCTCCAGCAGCTCCTCGCCCCGCAGGCCCTCCGCCAGCTGCCGGTTGATCATCGCGACCATCCCGTCCTGGCCGAGCCGCGGCGAGTCCGGGCCCGCCGAGCGGCCCTCGATCAGCCCGTCCGTGTACATCAGCAGACTCCACGTCCCGCCCAGCTCCACCTGGCGGCGCGGCCAGCGGGCGCGGGGCAGCAGGCCGAGGGCCGGGCCGCTGTCCTCGTACGGCAGGAGCCGCGCCGCGGCCCCCGCCCGGGCGATCAGCGGCGAGGGGTGCCCGGCCAGGCAGAGGCCGGCCCGGCGCCCGTCCGGCGCGATGTCGACCGTGCAGAGCGTCGCGAAGATCTCCTCGCTCTCCCGCTCGTGCTCCAGGACCTGCTGCAGCGTCGACAGGAGCTCGTCCCCGCACAGACCGGCGAAGGTCAGCGCCCGCCACGCGATGCGCAGCTCCACGCCGAGCGCCGCCTCGTCCGGGCCGTGCCCGCAGACGTCGCCGATCATGGCGTGGACCGTGCCGTCCGGGGTGCGGACGGTGTCGTAGAAGTCGCCGCCGAGCAGCGCGCGCGAGCGGCCGGGGCGGTACCGGGCCGCGAACCGCAGGTCCGAGCCCTCCAGCAGGGGGGTGGGCAGCAGCCCGCGCTCCAGGCGGGCGTTCTCCTGGGCCCGCAGCCGCGACTCGGCCAGCTTCACCTGGACCGCGTCGGCCCGCTTGCGCTCGACCGCGTACCGGATCGCCCGGCTCAGCAGCCGCCCGTCCAGCTCCTCGCGGAAGAGGTGGTCCTGCGCCCCGACGCGTACCGCCTCCGCCGCCAGCTCCGCGTCGGCCGAGGCGGCCAGCGCCAGGACGGCGTGCCGCGGCGCGAGCCGCAGGACGTGCCGCAGCGGCGCCAGCGGGTCGTCGGCGGCCGCCCGGGGCCCGGGGAGGGCCAGGTCGACCAGGACGCAGTGCACGTCGTCGGTGAGCAGCCGCTCGGCCTCGGTGAGGTTGCGGGCGGTACGGATCCGGACGCGGGTCCCGTCGGCGTCGAGCATTTCGGGTACGGCGAGGGCCCCCGCCGGGTCGTCCTCGACGACCAGCAGGGTCAGATCGGTGCCGGTCGTCGCCGTGGCGACGGTGGCGGGCGTGCCGCCGGGGGCACCGGCGGTACCGGCGGCAGCGGTGACAGCGCCTGGCGCCGCAGCAGAGACGGTTCTCTGACGCGGTACGGGTACGGGCATCGGCTTTGTTTCCTTCCCTCCCCCCGAGGGCGCGGCGCGACGACGAACGACGTCCCGCCAGACGGGGACCATAGCGCCACCCCGCCGGACAACGGAATGGTGATCACGGCACGAGCACGGAAGCGAGGTTGGCATATGCCGCGCATGGGGAGGTTGTCGCCCGTCGGGCCATGACGAACATCACGCGCCGACGGGCTTGGAAGCCCTCGTTCCGCGAGCCGGCGCCACGGGCGGTCCGCAGACCGTGGTCACAGCGACGCCCCCGCGGGTCCGGTCCGTCACTCCGGCCGGACGACTCCCAGGATCTCCATCGAGCCCGCTCCCGCGATCGTCACGTTCCGGCCCGGACGCGGGGCGTGCACCATCGCGCCGTCGCCGATGTACATCCCGATGTGGCTGGCGTCCTTGAAGTAGACGATCAGGTCGCCCGGCCGCATGTCCTTGATGTCCACGCGCGGCAGCAGCCGCCACTGCTCCTGCGAGGTGCGCGGGATGTTCCGGCCCGCCGCGCCCCAGGCGCTCTGGGTCAGTCCGGAGCAGTCGAACGACCCCGGCCCCTCCGCGCCCCAGACGTACGGCTTGCCGATCTGCGCCGTCGCGAACGTGACCGCCGCCTTGCCGCGGGCGGTCGCCGTCCCGTCGAGCCCCTTGAGGACGCCGGTGTCCAGCCAGGCGGACTGCGCCCGGTGGCGCTCCTGCTCCTCCAGGCGCAGCAGCCGCGCCCGCTCCTCGGCCTCCAGCTCGGACTCCAGCTTGCGGGCCGCGGCGATCTTGGCGTCGATCTCCTTCTTCGCCTTGGCCTGCTTGACGCGGTTGGCCTCCAGCTTGGTCCAGTTGGTGCCCGCGTCCCGGGCGTAGACCGTCAACTCCGTCTGCGTGCGGTTCATTTCGCCGAGGAGGTCGCTGGTGGCCTTGTGGCCCTGCTTGAGTCGGCCCGCGTGGTCGAGGAAGAGCTGCGGGTCGTCGGTGAGGACGAACTGCGCGCCGTCGGGGAGGCCGCCGTTGCGGTACTGGGCGCGGGCCGCCGCGCCCGCCTGGGCCTTGAGCCGGTCGATCTTCTCGCGGCCGGCCACGATCATCCGGGCCAGCTTCACGATCTCGGCGGACTGTTCCTTCGTCTGCTCCTCGGCGAGGTTGTACGCGTCGGTGGCGACGGCGGCCTGGCGGTACAGGCCGTCTATCTCCTTGCGGACCTCTTCGAGGGTCTTCTTCGGCCCGGCGGGCGCCCCCGGCGGCAGCGGCGCGGCCGACGCGGACAGGGTCAGCGCGGGTGAAGCCAGCACCGTCAGGGCGCAGACCACGGTGATCGCGGTGGTGGCACGGCGGCGTCGGTTCACTTATCTCCCCCTTGGACGGCCTTGCATCCCGCATCTGATTTACCGTCAGTAACTTGTCGGTGACCTTGGCGATAGTGCCATGCGAAACGGGAAAACGACAGGGGAAACCCGGTCTTGTCGGGTCACGTCCCCCGACCAGGGACGAGTGCACGGCGTGTCGCGTTCCGTCGGCACCGGAAATTCGACGGGATGTGACGAGAACGACGCGCGCGGCGCCCGGTCACGGGGCGGCCCCCGGGGCCCGACGGGCGGGGGAGGGGGGCGTACGGCGGGGGAGCGGGGCGCTCAGGAGGCCGGAGCCAGCGCCTCCCAGCGCACCGTCACCTCTCCCTGCCGCCACCGCCCGTGGCCGTCCGTCAGGGGCCAGTCCGCCGCCAGGTCGCGTACCGCCCGGATCCAGCGCTGCCGCGCGCCGAGCGAGGCGTACGGAGCCGCCGCCGCCCACGCCCGGTCGAAGTCGCGCAGGAAGGCGTGCACCGGCTCGCCCGGCACATTGCGGTGGATGAGGGCCTTCGGCAGCCGCTCCGCGAGGTCCGACGGCCGCTCCAGCGAACCGAGCCGGGTCGCGAAGGTCACGGTGCGCGGCCCGGACCGGTCGAGCGCCACCCAGACGTGCCGCCGCCCGATCTCGTCGCACGTCCCCTCCACGAGCAGCCCCCCGGGGCCGAGCCGCGCGCACAGGCGCGCCCACACCGCGGCGACCTCGCCCTCGTCGTACTGGCGCAGCACGTTCGCGGCCCGGATCAGCGAGACCTCGCCCGGCACCGGGACCTCGAAGCCGCCGTGCCGGAAGGTCAGGCCCTCGCGCTCGTACGGGCGGGCGGCCGCGACCCGGGACGGTTCGATCTCGATGCCGACGACCTCGGTGCGCGGATCGGCGGTCCGCAGCCGGCCGAGCAGCTCGACAGCCGTCCAGGGGGCGGCTCCGTACCCGAGGTCGACGGCGACGGGCGGGACGGGCGACCGGCGCAGCGCCGGGCCGTGGACGGCGGCGATCCAGCGGTCCATGCGGCGGAGCCGGTTGGGGTTGGTGGTCCCGCGGGTCGCCGTGCCGACCGGCCGGGCCCCGGCGGGCGGGGAGAGAGGTGTGCGCCCCCGGGCGGAGCTGGGGGTCAGGGGGGTGCGCGGGGCCATGGAACGAGCGTAAGCGGTGCGCCGGACCTCGCCCCCACGCCCCATTCGCCTCACCCGTCCCGCCCCCGCCCCCCGTCGACGAACCGGCCGGGCAATGAATTGGCAAAACGGAAATGGATGGCGGTATTCCGGTGTTGTGCCGCCTGGAGGGCGACGTAGGCCGTCCGGTTCGCCGTGCCCGTACCCGCGCGGTGCTCCGGGACCGCGCTCGCGGCGCCCCCGCTGACCGCTGCAGCAAGCCCTGCCCTCCCTCCGAGCGGAAGGACCGTCGACGTGAGCCAGTACGTGTCCCGGCTCGCCGGCTCCCTGGCGACACCGTCCAGGCTCCGGCTCCCCGGCCGTCACCGCACCCCTCGCCGGGTGGCCATGCTCAGCGTCCACACCTCGCCCCTCCACCAGCCGGGGACCGGCGACGCAGGCGGCATGAACGTCTACATCGTCGAGCTGGCCAAGCGCCTCGCCGCGATCAACATCGAGGTCGAGATCTTCACCCGCGCCACCACCGGGGGCCTGCCTCCCGTGGTCGAGCTCGCGCCCGGTGTGCTCGTACGGCACGTGGACGCCGGCCCGTACGAGGGCCTGGCCAAGGAGGAGCTGCCGGCCCAGCTGTGCGCCTTCACGCACGGCGTCATGCAGGCGTGGGCGGGCCACCGCCCGGGCCACTACGACCTGGTCCACTCCCACTACTGGCTCTCCGGCCACGTCGGCTGGCTCGCCGCCGAGCGGTGGGGCGTCCCGCTCGTGCACGCGATGCACACGATGGCCAAGGTCAAGAACGCGGCGCTCGCCGAGGGCGACACCCCCGAGCCCGCCGCCCGCGTGATCGGCGAGACCCAGATCGTCTCCGCCGCCGACCGGCTGATCGCCAACACCGCCGAGGAGGCCGACGAGCTCGTCCGCTTCTACGAAGCCGACCCCGGCAAGGTCGCCGTCGTCCACCCCGGTGTGAACCTCGACCACTTCCGCCCGGCGGACGGCCGCGCCGCCGCCCGGGCCCGGCTCGGCCTCCCCGCCGACGCGTTCATCCCGGTCTTCGCGGGCCGGATCCAGCCCCTCAAGGCCCCGGACATCCTCCTGCGGGCGGCGGCCCTGCTCCTCGAACGTGACCCGTCGCTGCGCACCCGCATGGTGGTGCCGGTGGTCGGCGGCCCGAGCGGCAGCGGTCTGGCCAAGCCGGAGGGCCTGCAGAAGCTGGCCGCCCGGCTCGGCATCGGCGACGTCGTCCGCTTCCACCCGCCGGTCGGCCAGGATCGGCTCGCGGACTGGTTCCGCGCGGCCTCGGTCCTGGTCATGCCCTCGTACAGCGAGTCCTTCGGCCTGGTCGCCATCGAGGCGCAGGCGGCCGGCACGCCCGTCGTCGCGGCCGCGGTCGGCGGCCTTCCGGTCGCGGTGCGCGACGACGTCACCGGCTACCTCGTGCAGGGCCACGACCCGGCCGACTACGCCCGCGCGCTGGGCCGGTTCCTCGACGACCCGGACCTGTCCGCCCGGATGGGCGCGGCGGCCGCCCGGCACGCCGGTTCCTTCGGCTGGGAGACGGCGGCGTCCGGCACGGCGGACGTCTACACCGCGGCGATGCACGAGCACCGGATGCGCGACCAGAGGGCGCGCGAGCAGCGGATGCGCGAGAACCGTCGTCGCGTACGCTCGCACCATGGCTGACGTCGCACGCGCCCAGCAGGTCATCGAGGACACCCTCAAGGACGCCGAACTGGAGTGGGAATCCCCCGAACCCGGTTCGTACGTGGTCAAACTGCCGGGCACCCGCAAGCTCTTCACGACCCTCTCCCTGCGCGTCGGCCGCCACTCCCTCTCCCTCAACGCCTTCGTCATCCGTCACCCCGACGAGAACGCGACGGGCGTCCACCGCTGGCTGCTGGAGCGCAACCTCAAGCTGTACGGCGTGAGTTACGCGATCGACCGTCTCGGGGACATCTATCTGACCGGCAAGCTGCCGCTGGCCGCCGTCACCCCGGAGGAGCTGGACCGGCTGCTCGGCTCGGTCCTCGAAGCGGCCGACGGGTCCTTCAACACGCTGCTGGAGCTGGGCTTCGCGAGCGCGATCCGGCGCGAGTACGAGTGGCGGGTGTCGCGTGGCGAGTCCACCCGGAACCTGGACGCGTTCACGAACCTGACTCAGCGCCCGACGGGCTGACCCTCCGTCCCCTCTCGCTGTTCCCGCACCACCCCTTCCGTGCCCTGCCCTGGCCGTGCCATGCTCACGCTCGGCGCAGATCTGAACACCGTTCATGTACATGAAAGGGGCTCGGGGTATGGCAGCACTCGGCAGGCGACGGTTCGTGGGCGGCGCGGTGGCGGTGGCGGCGGCCGCCATGAGACGGGCACGGGGTTCGCCCCCGCTCCCGCCCCCGCTTCCTCCTCCCCCCGGACGCCGCCCCTCCGGGCTCCCTTGCGGCCCTCCCTCTGGGAGGAGTACGCGGCCGCCCCCTACACGCACCCCCAGATCCCCTACGTGGGCCGCGCCGGCGCCCGCCGGGGCGCCGTCCGTCTCGCCCGGCCGCGGATCGTCGCCGATGTCCGCGCCTTCGGCGCCACCCCCGACGGCTCCACGGACTCGGCGCCCGCCATCAACCGCGCCCTCGCGCACGCCGGGGAGCGCGGCGGCGGCACGGTGGTCGTCCCGCCGGGGACGTACCGGATCGACGGGCTGATCCACATCGGCCACAGCGGTGTCGTCCTCCGCGGCGCCGGCTCGGGGCGGACGAGACTGCTGGCGACCCGGCACCTCACCGAGCTGATCGGCCCCTACGGCTCCCGCTACGGCGGCGACAAGTCCTCCTGGTCCTGGGCCGGCGGACTGATATGGCTCAGCCCGCGCGCCCGCCACGCCTCCCTCGTCGCCGCGATCAGGGCCCGCACCTGGCCGTTCGAGGGCTGGACGGGCAACAGGCGCGACGAGTGGAGCACCCTTTCGGCCGTCCGCCCGGCCCGCCGCGGCGACTGGACGGTGACGGTCGACGACCCGTCGGCCCTCCACCCGGGGCGGATCGTTCTCCTCCGCCTCTCCGACGACGCCGGGCACACGCTCCTGGAGCACATGGCGGGCGGCGGGCCGGGACCGGAGGCGTACACCTGGGACGACAAGACCAAGCTGACGAGCTACCTCCCGTACGAGTGGCCGGTGCGGATCGCGTCCGTACGGGGCCGGAAGGTCACGTTCGAGCGGCCCCTGCCCCTCGACGCGCGCCCGGAGTGGGACCCCCGGCTGACCACCCTCGCCGAGCCGCTGACCGACGCGGGGGTGGAGGGGCTGACCCTGGAGGCGGTCGAGACGCCCCAGGCCCCGCACCTCCTGGACCGCGGCTACAACGGCGTCACCTTCCAGTGCGCGTACGACTGCTGGGCCGACGACGTCGTCGTCCGGCACGTCGACAACGGCTTCGGGCTGGTCGCCGCCTCCGCCTGCACCCTGCGCCACACGCGCGTGGAGGGCCGCGGCTCCCACCACCCGTACTTCTGCCGGGAGGGAGCGCACGACAACCTCGTGGCGGACTTCCGCATCGCGGCCCGTACGGTGCCGGCGCCGGCCGGGACCCAGCTGCACGGCATCAACGTGGAGGGCCTGTCCAGCCACAACGTCTGGTCACGGGGCCTGATGGAGACGGGCACCTTCGACACGCACCGGGGCATGCCCTTCGCCAACGTACGGACCGAGATCACGGTCGAGAACGACGGCCGTCACGGCGGCGACGCGTCGGCCGGGCCGCTGTACGGGGCCCGGTTCGCGCACTGGAACGTGACGGTCACCAACGGGCGGGCGGGACTCGTCAGGATCGACACCGTCGCTCCGTACAGCGTGACCGCCGGCATCAGCGAGGTCCGGGAGTTCGACCAGATCGACGTGCCGGACTTCGCGGGCGAGCTCCACGCGCGCGTGGAGGCGTACGGGGACCCGGGGGCGGTGCGCCCCCGGAACCTGTACGAGGCCCAACGGGCGATCCGGGTCAGGCGCTGACGGCGGGCTTCTGGTCGGGGAGGTCGCCGGGGCGGGGCGGGAGGTCACCGGTCGCGTCCGGGTCCCGGGCCACCACCCGGATCTCCCCCGGGGCCGGCCCGGCCGCCACGGCGGGAAGCGGGGCGGGGGCTTCCGCCGGTACAGGGTCCGGCACGGCATCGCGCACCGAGTCCGGCAGGGCATCGCGCACCGGGTCCAGCAGGGCGTCCGGCACTGCCGGCTCGTTCTCGCTGAGGGCCGTGCGCAGGCGAGTGGCGTAGCCGAGGGCGGCGACCGACCCGATGACCGCACAGGCCACCCACAGCACGTCGGGTCCCGGCCCGTCCACGACCCAGCCGGCCAGGATCGGCGCGACGAACCCGGCGACGGCCCAGGACATGCCCATCACGCCCTGATAGCGGCCCCGGGCGTGCTCCGGGGCGAGCCGGGCGGTGGCGGCGGCGTTGGTGGGGACGTGGATCATCTCGCCGATGGTCCAGATGACGACGGTGGCGGCGAAGACGACGGGCGACCCGGCCAGGGCGGTCGCTCCCGTACCCACGGCGAAGAGCAGCGAGGAGACGGTGAGGAGCATCGTCGGCGAGCGCTTGTCGGTCACCCTGTTGACCAGCAGCTGGAAACCGACGATGACCACGCCGTTGACGGCGATGACCGCGCCGTACGAGGCGGGGGAGAGGCCCTGGGCGGTCATGGACAGCGGCAGACCGATCCAGGGGGCGGTGAAGACGAGGCAGACGAGGAGGTTGAGGAGGACGAGGGTGCGGAAGGGCGCGTCGCGCAGCACGTCGAGCACGCTCAGACGCTGCTCCTCGACGACCTGGCCCGCGGTGTCGCGTCGGGCCTCGGGGCGGGTCTCGGGCAGCCGGAGGAAGACGATCAGGGCGCACAGGACGGTGGCGACGGCGTCGACGACGAACAGGGTGCGGTAGCCGAGGAAGACCGCGGCGCCGCCGCCCAGGGCGGCGATGGCGAAGCCCAGATTGAGCGCCCAGTAGTTGAGCGCGTAGGCCCGGCGCAGGTCGTTCTCGGGGACCATGTCGGCGATGGTGGCGTTGATCGACGGCCGGACGCCCTGCATGGCGACGCCCATGAGCAGGACGACGGTGGCGACGGCCCAGGCGCTGCTGACGAACGCGAGGGCGGCGGCGCAGGCCGCGCCCGCCAGGTGCATGGTGACCATGGTGGGCCGTCGGCCCCACCGGTCGGTGAGCATGCCGCCGAGCGGGGAACCGGCGACTCCGCCGAGGCCGTGCAGCGCGACGACGAGACCGGCGAACCAGGCCGAGTGGCCGAGCTCGTGGACGAGATAGAGGGAGAGGAAGGTGAGGACGAAGGCGCCGGTGCGGTTGACGAGGGTGGAGAGCCAGAGCCACCAGAATCCGCCGGGGAGCCCGGAGACCGTCGCGCGCGCTGATCGTCTGAGCGAATCGATGGACATGTGTGGCCGGCCCCCTGGCGTCTGTAAGTCCCTCTTGGCGAATCCGAAACTTACGCATCTCATGTGTCGGACGCCAGCGAATTGCCGGGGGCGTCGAGCGTCGGGCGTCGATTAGGCTCGTGCGCATGGCCGACGCACCGTACAAGCTGATCCTCCTCCGCCACGGCGAGAGCGAGTGGAACGCGAAGAATCTGTTCACCGGCTGGGTGGACGTCAACCTCACGGAGAAGGGCGAGAAGGAGGCGGTCCGCGGCGGTGAGCTGCTCAAGGACGCCGGCCTGCTGCCCGACGTACTGCACACCTCCCTCCAGAAGCGCGCCATCCGCACGGCGCAGCTCGCGCTGGAGGCCGCGGACCGCCACTGGATCCCGGTCCACCGCTCCTGGCGCCTGAACGAGCGGCACTACGGCGCGCTCCAGGGCAAGGACAAGGCGCAGACGCTCGCGGAGTTCGGCGAGGAGCAGTTCATGCTCTGGCGCCGCTCGTACGACACCCCGCCGCCGGCGCTCGAGGACGGCACGGAGTTCTCCCAGTCGGACGACGCGCGCTACGCCACGATCCCGCCGGAGCTCCGCCCCCGCACGGAGTGCCTGAAGGACGTCGTGGACCGCATGCTGCCGTACTGGTACGACGGCATCGTCCCGGACCTCCTGACCGGCCGCACGGTCCTGATCGCCGCGCACGGCAACAGCCTGCGCGCCCTGGTCAAGCACCTCGACGGCATCTCGGACGAGGCGATCGCGGGCCTGAACATCCCGACGGGCATCCCGCTCAGCTACGAGCTGGACGAGACCTTCAAGCCCCTCAACCCGGGCGGCACGTACCTGGACCCGACCGCGGCGGCGGCGGCGATCGAGGCCGTGAAGAACCAGGGCAAGAAGTAGCCCTGACCTACGAGAGAGCCCCCTGCCTGCTGGTTTTCAGCGGGTAGGGGCTTTCTCGTGGGCTGGGGCCGCATGATGCCCGGGCTCCGGCTCCCGCCTCGCTTCGGCCCGGGCGCCGGCCCTCCTGAGGACGGCGACAGCGTCGTCGGCCAGGTCCTGGGGCCGCTCCTCGAGGACAACGACCGGTGCCCGCCGCATCAGCACTTTGCTGTGCCAGAGGCTCAGCCCCGTCACTTCGCGCACGGCCCGGACCACGTCCGTCTCGCGGGCCCCGCAGTCGAGGAGCACGACGGCATACGACGGCTCGTCGCAGACCAACATGAAGTACTCGGCCACGTCTCCGCCCCCCCATCGCGCCCCCCGCTTCCTCGATGACGGGGAGCGTATGCGCCCTGAAAGACGACAGCCACGGCTTTTCGGGCACGCTCCCGACTGCCCGGCATGAGGTGCGCGTACACCCGCAGAGTCAGGCCCGGATCAGAGGGGTCCCACGGCCCTCGCCTCTGACCCCGCCCCCCGAAGGGCCCCCCGAGCCCCCCAGAAAGCCCCCCCCGCAGGCCCCCCGAACCCCCGGCCCCCTACCCCCTCAGCCCTTCACCCCCCGCACTGGCACGGTGCCCCCGACTGGCAGCCGCAGCCGCAGCCGGGGCCGCAGCCGCAGGCGCCGAGGACGAGCAGGTGGAGTGGGGCGCGTGCGGGCTCCGGCTGGGGGTCGGTGGTGGCGGTGTCGGCCATGGGTACCTCCTGGCAGGCGAAGGCGAAGGCGTCCGTCGCCCTTTCCCATTGCACGCCCGCCGTGCCGGGCGCATCAACGGCGCACAGGAGTGCGACCGCCGCCCCCGGAGGGCTTACGCGCCCTCGACCGGCGCGTCCGACTGCTGCAGCTCGTCCGCGTGCTCGCCCGTCACCAGGTACACGACCCGCTTCGCCACGGACACCGCGTGGTCCGCGAACCGCTCGTAGTACCGGCCGAGCAGCGTCACGTCCACCGCCGTCTCGATGCCGTGCTTCCACCGGTCGTCCATCAGGTGCTGGAAGAGCGTCCGGTGCAGCAGGTCCATCTCGTCGTCGTCCTGCTCCAGCTGGAGCGCCAGGTCGACGTCCTTCGTGATGATGACCTCCGCCGCCTTCGCCATCAGGCGCTGCGCCAGCTGCCCCATCTGCAGGATCGTGGCGTGCAGGTCCCGCGGCACGGCCGTGTCCGGGAACCGCAGCCGCGCCAGCTTCGCCACGTGCTGCGCCAGGTCGCCCGACCGCTCCAGGTCGGCGCTCATCCGCAGCGAGGTCACGACGATCCGCAGGTCCGTCGCCACCGGCTGCTGCCGGGCGAGCAGTGCTATCGCCCGGGCCTCCAGGTCGTGCTGCAGATCGTCGACCTTCTGGTCGGCCGCGATCACGCTCTCCGCCAGCTTCAGATCCGCGTCGAGCATCGCCGTCGTGGCGCGTCCGACCGCCGATCCGACGAGCCGGGCCATCTCGACCAGGCCCTCGCCGATCGAGTCAAGTTCCTCGTGGTACGCGTCCCGCATCGATGTCCCTCTCTCACAAGCGCTCTCACAAGCGTCCGGGGTCCGGGTGGGGCTCGGACCCCCACGCTGCCACGTTCGGACCCGTACGCGTCGGGTTCCTCCCGCTCACATGAACCGACTCTTTCCCCTCGGTGAACTCTGGGCGACGCACGCCGGCGCACCGCTGGGGGCAAATGAACCGGCGCCGTCCCCATGGTGAACTCTGGGCGACGACTGTTCGAGCAGCCACTCGCACGGCTGGGAGAGTGTCCTCCGCCCCGCATAACCTTGATGGCATGGACGTGAACGCGGCAGTCGCCGCATTGGCAGCGATCGCCGGGGTGTGCACCGGCGTGATCGCCATGCTGGCGTTCCGCTGGAGCGAACGCGACCAGGCGCGACCCACTCGTACCTCCCTGCACACCGACGCCGTGCTCCCGCCCGGCGTCGACACCGTCCTGTCCGTCCTGCGCTCCTCCGCGGTCGTCCTCGACGAGAGCGACTCGGTCGTCAAGGCCAGCTCGGCGGCGTACGCCCTCGGCCTGGTCCGCGGCGGGAAGCTGGCCGTCGAGCCGATGCTCAACATGGCCCGCGACACCCGCCGCGACGGAGAGATACGGCAGGTGGAGCTGGACCTGCCCCGGCGCGGCACCGGACGCGGCGAAGCCCTCGCCGTCTCCGCCCGCGTCGCACCGCTCGGCTCCCGCCTGGTGCTCCTCCTGGTCGAGGACCTCACCGAGGCGCGCCGCATCGAGGCGGTACGCCGCGACTTCGTCGCCAACGTGAGCCACGAGCTCAAGACGCCCACCGGCGCGCTCTCGCTGCTCTCCGAGGCCGTCATGGACGCCTCGGACGACCCCGAGGCGGTCACCCGTTTCGCCGGCCGCATGCAGATCGAGGCGACCCGCCTCACCAACCTCGTCCAGGAGCTCATCGACCTCTCCCGGGTGCAGAACGACGACCCGCTGGAGGACTCCGAGCCGGTACGCGTCGACGAGCTGGTCGCCGAGGCCATCGACCGCTCCCGGCACACCGCCACCACCAAGCAGATCACCATGGCTTCGAACGTGTGGCTGCCCGAAGGGCCCGAACAGGGCGGTGGTGGGCGACGGGAGGGCGGCTCCGCCGACCTGTTCGTCTGGGGCAGCCGCGGCCAGCTCGCCGCCGCCCTCGGCAACCTCGTCGAGAACGCCGTCAACTACTCGCCGGCGCGCACCCGCGTCGGCATCGCGGCCCGCAAGATCACCGCGCCCGGCGGCGACCTCATCGAGATAGCCGTCACCGACCAGGGCATCGGCATCCCCGACAAGGACAAGGAGCGCATCTTCGAGCGCTTCTACCGCGTCGACCCGGCCCGTTCCCGCGCCACCGGCGGTACGGGTCTCGGCCTGGCCATCGTCAAGCACGTGGCCGCCTCGCACGGCGGGGAGGTCTCCGTGTGGAGCACCGAAGGCCAGGGTTCCACCTTCACCCTGCGGCTCCCCGAGGCGGGTGCCGTACGGGACCGCCGCTCGCACGGCTCCCCCTCCGTCTCTCCCACCCCCGATCTCATGACCGAACCTGCCCCGGAGGTCCTTCCGTGACCCGAGTGCTCGTCGTCGAGGATGAGGAATCCTTCAGCGACGCCCTGTCGTACATGCTCCGCAAGGAAGGCTTCGAGGTCGCGGTCGCCGCGACCGGGCCCGACGGCCTCGACGAGTTCGAGCGCAACGGAGCGGACCTCGTGCTCCTCGACCTGATGCTGCCCGGGCTGCCGGGCACCGAGGTCTGCCGCCAGCTGCGCGGCCGGTCCAACGTCCCGGTCATCATGGTGACGGCCAAGGACAGCGAGATCGACAAGGTCGTCGGCCTGGAGATAGGAGCCGACGACTACGTGACCAAGCCCTTCTCCTCGCGCGAGCTGGTCGCCCGCATCCGGGCGGTCCTGCGCCGCCGCGGCGAGCCGGAGGAGGTCACGCCGGCGGCGCTGGAGGCCGGCCCGGTCCGCATGGACGTGGACCGCCACGTCGTCACGGTCGCGGGCGGCAAGGTCGACCTCCCGCTGAAGGAGTTCGACCTGCTGGAGATGCTCCTGCGCAACGCCGGCCGGGTCCTGACCCGGATGCAGCTGATCGACCGGGTCTGGGGCGCGGACTACGTCGGCGACACCAAGACCCTCGACGTCCACGTCAAGCGCCTGCGCGCCAAGATCGAGCCCGACCCGGGCGCGCCGCGCTATCTGGTGACGGTGCGCGGTCTGGGCTACAAGTTCGAGCCGTAGGCGGACCGCCGGGCCGACCGGAGCCCGTGACGCGGAGAAGGGGCGCCCCGAACGGGGCGCCCCTTCTCCCATGCCTGGGTACGGTCCCGGCGGGCCCGTACGGCCGTGTACGGGCCGTCAGTGACCGGCCTCGTGGTCCGCCTCGCCCCCGTGCTCCGCCTCGCCCGTCGGCGTGGCCGACGGCGACGGGGAGGTGCCCGGCGGCTTCGGGACCTCGACCGGGCCGAACTCCTTGAAGTAGCTGGTCGCCGGGACGACGAAGGCCTCCAGGCCCACGTCACCGGTCTTGCTCAGCTTGAAGACGACGTCCTGCGCGTTGCCGTTCTTCGCGGCCTCGTGGCCGGTCTCGATCGTGGCGGAGGCGTTGCCCTTGCCGCCGATGATGACCGAGCCCAGCGCGGGGACGGTGATCGGGCCGGTGCCCTGGGCGGGCTTCAGCGTCACCGTCGCGTTGGTGCCGGGCAGGGTGATCGCGTCGAGCGTCTGGGGCGTGGTGCCGTTGTTGAAGACCGTGGCCGAGACGACGGCCGGGCCCTTCACGGCGGCGTCCGGCTGGGTGATCACGAGCGCGTTCTGGATCTTGACGTCGTCCACCGAGACGGCGGCGTTGTCCGGCCGGACGCCGAGCGTCTGCGCGTTGTTCCCCGCGCCACATGCGGACAGCGAGGCGATCGAGAACACGATGGCGGTGGCGGCGAGGGCGCCGCGTCGAAGGCTGCGGCTCACGGCGGCGGCATCTCCTAGGCGTACGGACGGGCGAGGGACAGGCCGGCTGGGGTCGAACGTGGAACAACCGGCCACGGGTGAACTCATGGTGCGTCAGCGCGCTCAGGTTACCGAGCCGCACTCTCCGTCCCGCACCCGACCCGCCCCTTCGGCGCTCCGGTGCGCTCCGTCCGCGCGCCGGAGGCGGGGGGCGGCGCGCGCGACACTCCCGGCTCCGCCGCTCCCGATGTTTCGCGCCACGGCCGGATCACGGCCCATTGACCCGCCGTTCACATAACCGTCGTGATCAATTCGAGGGTGGGCCGCGTATTCCGTGAGCCTCCCCGCGGAAAAGCGACGGGCGGTCTCGCGGTGATCAATTCGGGATTCGCGCCGGGATGCATCCGTACGAGTGACCGATCCTCGAACGGAGTACGCGAAGAGGGGCGCGCCGAACCCGACAAACCGGGACATCGCACCTTCTTCGTCCGGCCCCGGATGGGTGTAACGTCCGCGTATCCCTCCGTCCGCGCAGCGGCTCCGACCTGCGAATACCCCCTTCCGGAAGCCCGTCGCAGCACGTTCGTGTTGCTGTTGTCAAGCCCCGAGATATGCCCTGACCTGCGAAAACGCCATTCAGAAGAAGCCGTATCCGTGTTACCCTGGATAGCCACGGAAGGGGTACCTGTCACATGACGTTCAAGGTTGGCGACACCGTGGTCTATCCCCATCACGGGGCCGCGCTGATCGAGGCCATCGAAACTCGCCAGATCAAAGGCGTGGACAAGACCTACTTGGTGCTCAAGGTCGCCCAGGGCGACCTGACGGTTCGTGTGCCGGCGGACAATGCGGAGTTCGTCGGAGTTCGCGACGTGGTCGGTCAGGATGGGCTGGACCGGGTCTTCGAGGTGCTGCGCGCGCCGTACGCCGAAGAGCCCACGAACTGGTCCCGACGCTACAAGGCAAATCTCGAGAAGCTCGCCTCCGGCGATGTCATCAAGGTCGCCGAAGTAGTGCGCGACCTGTGGCGCCGGGAGCGCGAGCGCGGGCTTTCCGCAGGTGAGAAGCGCATGCTCGCCAAGGCTCGGCAGATCCTGGTGAGCGAGCTTGCTCTCGCGGAGAACACGAACGAGGACAAGGCCGAGGCTCTCCTCGACGAGGTCCTCGCGTCCTGAGCAGCGATGCCGCGGTGCCCGATGACGTGCTGTGAAGATCACAGTGCCGTCGCCGGGCGCTGCGGCATGTCCATCTCCCGCACCTGACCTGCCCCAGCATCACTGCACCGAACCACCCCACGTCCGTGGACTCCCGACCGACGTCCGACCGGCGTCGCGGCCCTGGCCGCACGGCACCGCACGGCGCCCAGGGAAGGCTCCCGGCACCGCGCGGTCGTTCACGGAAAAAAGCCCCGCAGTCCCTGTCCCCTTGGTCCCCTCGCGCCACATCCCCTGTGCCCGCCGCGATACGCCCCCGACCGTCGTCACGGAAAGGGCCCGGTCAAGGCGTCGCGTCCGGCACGGTGAGGCCATACCCATGTCGGCCGAGGAAACAAACCTGCCGGAGTGCAACCAATGACAGACCCAGCGCGTCCTGTCCGTACCGCCGTGGTGATCCCCGCGGCCGGCCGGGGCGTACGGCTCGGCCCGGGCGCCCCCAAGGCGCTCCGGGCGCTGAACGGCACCCCCATCCTCATCCACGCCGTCCGCGCGATGGCCGCCTCCCGCGCGGTCTCCCTCGTCGTCGTGGTCGCCCCCTCCGACGGCGCCCCCGAGGTCAAGAACCTCCTCGACACCCACGCCCTCCCCGAGCGCACCGACTACCTCGTCGTCCCCGGCGGCGAGACCCGCCAGGAATCCGTGCGGCTCGGTCTCGAAGCACTCCCCGAGGGCATCACCACGGTCCTCGTCCACGACGCGGCCCGCCCCCTCGTCCCCGTCGACACCGTCGACGCGGTCATCGAGGCCGTCCGCGACGGCGCCGTCGCCGTCGTCCCCGCGCTGCCCCTCGCGGACACCGTCAAGGAGGTCGAGCCCGCCGCGGAGAAGGGCCGGCCCGAACAGGTCGTCGCCACCCCCGAGCGCTCCCGGCTCCGCGCCGTCCAGACCCCGCAGGGCTTCGACCACGACACCCTCGTCAACGCGCACGCCACCATCGCCCTCACCGGCGACGGCGCCACCGACGACGCCGGCATGGTCGAACGCCTCGGCGCACCGGTCGTCGTCGTCCCCGGCCACGAGGAGGCGTTCAAGGTGACCCGCCCCCTCGACCTCGTCCTCGCCGAGGCCGTACTCGCCCGCAGGAGGGCCAACGATGGCTTCTGACCTCCCCCTCGTCCCCAGGACCGGTATCGGCACCGACGTCCACGCCTTCGAACAGGGCCGTGAGCTGTGGTGCGCCGGTCTGCTCTGGGACGGGCCCGAGAACGACGGCTACGGCCTCGCCGGCCACTCCGACGGCGATGTCGCCGCCCACGCCGCCTGCGACGCCCTCTTCTCCGCCGCCGGCATCGGCGACCTCGGCGCCCACTTCGGCACCTCCCGCCCCGAGTGGTCCGGCGCCTCCGGCGTCACCCTCCTCGCCGAGGCCGCCCGGATCGTCCGGGCCGAGGGGTACGAGATCGGCAACGTCGCCGTCCAGGTCATCGGCGTCCGCCCCAAGGTCGGCAAGCGCCGCGACGAGGCGCAGAAGGCGCTGAGCGCGGCGGCCGGCGCGCCCGTCTCCGTCTCCGGCACCACCACCGACGGCCTCGGCCTCACCGGCCGAGCCGAGGGCCTGGCCGCGATCGCGACGGCCCTCGTCTACCGCGCCCCCTGACGGGACGGGCCCGCCGCCCCGTCCCCGTACGGAAAATTCGTGCCCCGCGACCGGCAATCGGTCGCGGGGCACTACCACACGGCCACTACCCTGGAGTGGTGACTATTCGCCTGTACGACACCAGCGCCCGGCAGATCCGTGATTTCACCCCGCTCACACCGGGCTGTGTCTCGATCTACCTCTGCGGTGCCACCGTGCAGGCCGCCCCGCACATCGGCCACATCCGGTCGGGGCTGAACTTCGACATCATGCGCCGCTGGTTCGAGTACCGCGGGTACGACGTCACGTTCATCCGCAACGTCACCGACATCGACGACAAGATCATCGCCAAGGCGGTCGACCAGGGCCGCCCCTGGTGGTCCATCGGCTACGACAACGAGCGCGCCTTCAACTCCGGCTATGACGCCCTCGGTTGCCTCCCGCCGACGTACGAGCCCCGCGCCACCGGTCACATCACCGAGATGGTCGAGATGATGCGCGGCCTCATCGAGCGCGGGCACGCCTACGAGGCCGACGGCAGCGTCTACTTCGACGTGCGCTCCTTCCCTGGCTACCTCGCCCTGTCCAACCAGGACATCGACGACCTGCGCCAGCCCGCCGAGGACGGCATCACCGGCAAGCGCGACCCGCGCGACTTCGCCATGTGGAAGGCGACCAAGCCCGGCGAGCCCGACTGGGAGACGCCGTGGGGCCGCGGCCGCCCCGGCTGGCACCTGGAGTGCTCGGCGATGGCGCACAAGTACCTGGGCTCCGCCTTCGACATCCACGGCGGCGGCCTCGACCTGATCTTCCCGCACCACGAGAACGAGATCGCCCAGGCCAAGGCCTACGGCGACGACTTCGCCTCGTACTGGGTGCACAACGCCTGGGTCACCATGAGCGGCGAGAAGATGTCGAAGTCCCTCGGCAACTCCGTCCTCGTCTCCGAGATGGTCAAGCACTGGCGCCCCATCGTCCTGCGCTACTACCTCGGCACCCCGCACTACCGCTCGATGATCGAGTACAGCGAGGACGCCCTGCGCGAGGCCGAGGCCGCGTTCGCGCGGATCGAGGGCTTCGTCCAGCGCGTCACCGAGAAGGCCGGCAAGACCGTCCCGCCCGCCCCGGACGTGCCCCTCGCCTTCGCCGAGGCCATGGACGACGACCTGGGCGTCCCGCAGGCGCTCGCGATCATCCACACCACCGTCCGGCAGGGCAACAGCGCCCTGGCCGCCGACGACAAGGACGAGGCCATCGCCCGCCTCGCCGAGGTACGCGCCATGCTCGGCGTCCTCGGACTCGACCCGCTCGACCCGCACTGGGCCGGCGAGGCCGACCGCGGCGAGGACCTCCACGGCGTCGTCGACACACTCGTACGCGTCGTGCTCCAGCAGCGCGAATCGGCCCGCGAGCGCAAGGACTGGGCCACCGCGGACGCGATCCGCGACCAGCTCACCCAGTCCGGCCTCGCCGTCGAGGACAGCCCCGAGGGCCCCCGCTGGACGCTCGGCAACCGCTGAAGACGTGCCGCCCGGGCCACCGGGCGGCACACTTCATCTACAGACTTATGCACGCAACACCGAGGAATAGGTAGTCATGGCCGGGAACAGCCAGCGCAGGAACCGTCGCACGTCCAACAAGAAGGGTGCGACGGTCGGCAGCGGTGGCCAGCGGCGCAAGGGCCTCGAGGGCAAGGGCCCCACGCCGCCCGCCTCCGCCCGCAAGGGTCACAAGAAGAACCGCGTCGCCAACGCCCAGGCGAGGCAGGCCGCCACCCGGCGCCCCGCCCCGCGCCGAGGCGGCCCCAAGGGCACCTCGGAGATGGTCGTCGGCCGTAACCCGGTCTTCGAGGCGCTGCGCGACGGCGTCCCCGCCACCACGCTCTACGTCCAGCAGTTCATCGACAACGACGAGCGCGTCCGCGACGTCCTCAAGCTCGCCGGCGAGCGCGGCAACATCAACCTGATGGAGGCCCCGCGCCAGGAGCTCGACCGGATGACGAACGGCCTGAACCACCAGGGCCTCGTCCTCCAGGTCCCGCCCTACGAGTACGCCCACCCCGAGGACCTCACCGCGGCCGCCTACGACGCCCACGAGGACCCGCTGATCGTCGCCCTCGACGGCGTCACCGACCCCCGCAACCTCGGCGCGATCGTCCGCTCCGTCTCCGCCTTCGGCGGCCACGGCGTCGTCGTCCCCGAGCGCCGCGCCGCCGGCATGACCGCCGGCGCCTGGAAGTCCTCGGCCGGCACCGCCGCCCGCACCCCGGTCTCCCGCGTCACCAACCTGACGCGCGCCCTGGAGGGCTTCCAGAAGGAGGGCCTCACGGTCGTCGGCCTCGCCGCCGACGGCGAGCACACCGTCGAGGACCTGGAAGCGCTCGACGGCCCCGTCGTCATCGTCATCGGCAGCGAGGGCAAGGGCCTCGGCCGTCTCGTCGGCGAGACCTGCGACTACCGCGTCCGCATCTCGATGCCCGGTGGCGCCGAGTCGCTGAACGCCGGCGTCGCCGCGGGCATCGTCCTCTACGAGGTCGCCCGCCGCCGCACCCGCTGACGGCGCTTCGCGCCGGGCGAGCCGCCCCGCGGCGCGCGCGCCGACACTCCGTACGCCCCCTCGTTCGGCGTACTCCGGGAAAGGGTCCACCTCGCTGAGCTGGGCCCTTTCCCCGCACGGGCGATCTTGACGGGTCTCGGACATTCACTGCCCGTCAAGGCAGTGTCCTTATCCCGCGTCACTCGGTTAGATGAGTGTGGACACCAGAACGCCCCGGCCGGGGTTCGACGATCAGCCCGCGCTGAGCATGGTCAAAGTGGATTCCGACCCCGCGCAGGTCATCGTGAACCACGCCAGCTTCCGTGTGCGGCTCGCGCCGACCGCCCAGCAGCCGAAGTTCGCCGTCGCCCCCCGCCTCTCCGTACTCGGCGGAGCCGGAGCGGCCGCGGGCGCGGCCGCCGGCGCGGCGGGCCGCCGCCGCCCCGTCGTCTGGACCGGGAAGTCCGCACCGGGCGACCCCGGCGCGACCGGACTCCTCCAGGCCATGCGCGAGTCCTCCGTCTCCACGCTGGAGCCGCCCGCGACCCACCAGGCGGGCGCCACCCAGGCCATCCCGCGCATCGACGACACCATGCCGACCCCGGTCGTCACCGGCGACGCGCCCCCGCTGCTGCCGCCCATGCGGCGCGCCGAAGGGGCCTACGACCCGCCGCAGGACGACGCTTACTCCCCGCCGTACCGCCCCGCCTACGGCGACGAGGGCCCGGAGGCCGACGACACCGACACGGAGCGCGCCCGCTCCCACCGGCACGGCGCCGAGACCGTCCGGCACGCCTATTACCCCGGGCGCCGCATGAACCTCGGCGTCGTCCTCCTCCCGCTCCGCGTCTTCCTCGGCTTCATCTCCATCTACGCCGGCATGGGCAAGCTCTGCGACCCCGTCTACTTCGACGGCGGCGAGCGCGGCTCCATGGTCAAGTGGCTCAACTCGCTGCACCCCTGGGCCCTCGCCGAACCCCTGCGGGACTTCGCCCTCCAGCACCCCGTCGGCGCCGGCCTGACCGTCGCCTTCCTCCAGGTCGTCGTCGGCGTCCTGACCGTTCTCGGGCTCTGGCAGCGCGTCGCCGCCGTCTTCGGCGCCCTGCTCTCCGCGGCCCTGATCCTCACCGTCAGCTGGAAGAGCGTCCCCGTCTACGACGCCCCGGACATCATCTTCCTCGCCGCCTGGTCGCCCCTCGTCATCGCCGGCGCCCCCGTCTACTCCATCGACGGACGCCTCGCCGGCGAAGCCTGGCGCACCCTCGGGCCCCGCTCCGCACTCTGGGACCTGCGCCGCCGCGTCCTGCGCCGGGGCGCCGTCGTCACCGCCGTCGTCGTCGGCCTCACGCTCCTCACCGGCTCCATGCTCGGCGGAGCCGTCCGCTCCACCGACATGGTCACCGTGCCCGGGCCGAACGACGACCCGATCAACCACCTCCCCGGCCAGCCCCTCCCGCAGGAGCCCGGCGAGCGCACCCCCTCCACCTCCGCCTCCGTCCGCCCCAAGCCGTCGGAGACCGCCGGCGCGAGCGGCGAGCGCGAGGACGAGGAGAGCGCCGCTCCGACCGAGACCGTGCGGGAGACCGGCCGCATCGAGGAGAGCCGGCCCACCGCCACCCGCGGCACCGACAGCTCCCCGACGCAGTCCAAGCCCGCGCCCCCGCCGTCCACCGGCTCCGGCCCCACCAGCAGTGGCGGCAGCGGCGGTGGCAACAGCGGCGGCTCCGGCGGCGGCGGCGACGGCGGCAGCACGGACGGCGGCTCGACCGGCGGCGGGAACCGCAACCCCATCGGCGGCCTGCTGGGCTGACCCCCGGCCCGCCGGACGACGAAGAAGGGCGGCACCGCGCATCCGCGGTGCCGCCCTTCGCGTACCCGCCGGGCGGTGGCGTACGAGAGGCCGTACGAGGCTCCTGCGAGAAGGCCGTACGAGGGAGTCGTACGCGAGAGAGTCGTACGAGCGGCTGTCAGGCCCCGTGAGCCGACAGTTCCTTCGCCGCCTCGGTCAGGTCCTTCGCCGTGTCGATGGCCCGCCAGTACGCCCCCTGGGGCAGCGGGAAGCCCGCCAGGCGCCGCTCACGGGCCAGCCGGGGGAACGTCGTCCGCTCGTGGTCGCCGAGCTCCGGCAGGAGGTCGGTGAAGGCCGCGGAGAAGACGTACACCCCCGCGTTGATCAGATACGGCGACGGCGGCGACTCGATGAAGTCGGTGATGTGCCCGAACGCGTCGGTCTCGACGGCGCCCCACGGGATCCGGGGGCGGGCGAGGGCGAGGGTGGCGGTGGCGTCCCGCTCGGCATGGAACTCGGCCATCTCCCGCAGGGAGAAGCGGGTCCAGATGTCGCCGTTGGTGGCGTACCAGGGCTGGTCGGGCTCGGGCAGGCGCGCGGCCGCGTACTTCAGTCCGCCGCCGCGGCCCAGCGGCTCCGTCTCCACGACCGTCGTCACGCGCAGGGGGAGGACGGCGGAGGCCAGCCACTCCTGGAGCACCTCGGCGAGATGGCCGCACGAGACGACGACATCGGTCACGCCCTCGTCGGCGAGCCAGGAAAGCTGATGGCCGATGATCGGGGTCCCGGTGCCCGGGATCTCGACCATCGGCTTGGGGCGGTCATCGGTGTAGGGGCGAAGGCGCGAGCCCTGGCCGCCCGCCAGGACCACGGCCTGCGTCGGGGTGGTGTGCATACCGGAACGATATGCGTACCTCGTGAGGCTGAACCGCTGTCGGCGTGGACGGTTCAGCTCGCGTACATCACGCCCGTCGCGAAGGAGGTGTCGCAGACCGGACGGGAGTAGGACTGGGCGCGCGTGGGGCCGTAGTACTGCACGGCGGCACGGCCGAGGGCGCGGGCGATCGACACGCAGTGCTTGGCGAGCGAGGGGCGGTTCTCGACCTCGCGCTGCAGGTGGGTGAGAGCCGTCCCGGGGTCCTTCTCCTGAAGCTCTGCGAGGAGCCGGTCGCGGAGAATATCCTGCGGGGCGCGGGACTTGGCGGGGGCGGAGACGTCCTTGGAGGATGCGGTCAGCATCTGGGTCCCGGAGCCCTGGCCGGCCCACGGAACGGCGGACACCGCGAGCGTGCCGGAGAGCACCAGGACGACGGGCAGGACGAGGGCGAGAGAGCGGCCGATACGGCGGGCAGTGTGCGTCACGCAGGCGAGCGTAGCGGTCCGTACAGATATGGCGACATTTAGTCACTCTCGCGAGGGATGGTTCGAGGCGTCTTTTCGAATCCCGTGTTGACGCCGGGCCGTGGATCCTGTCCGAATTGACGGGTCTGCCGGGGTATTTGTCGACAGCGTCCCGGAGCGCCGCCGAGGTACGCGAACGGCCCCGCGTCCGACTCGGACGCGGGGCCGTTCGCACTGCTTCGGGGGCGGTCAGCCGGAGAGGCGCTCGCCCGTCGACGTCGAGAAGACGTGCAGCTCGTCGGCGCGCGGCACGACGTGCAGGGTGGAGCCCTTCTCCGGCACCGCGCGGCCGCCGACGCGGACCACCAGGTCCTTGTCCTCGCTGCCGACGCGGGCGGAGCCGTAGACGTAACCGTCGGCGCCGAGCTCCTCGACCACGTTAACGGAGACGGCCAGGCCCTCCTTGCTGGTGGCGCCCGAGACGTCGAAGTGCTCGGGGCGGATGCCGACCGTCACCGTCTGGTCCCCCCGGGCGGAGGCGGCGGACAGCGCGTCGCGGGAGACCGGGACGATGCTGTTGCCGAACTTCACGCCGCCCTCGGTGATCGGCACCTCGACCAGGTTCATGGCGGGGGAGCCGATGAAGCCGGCGACGAAGAGGTTCGCGGGCCGGTCGTACATGTTGCGCGGCGAGTCGACCTGCTGAAGCAGACCGTCCTTGAGGACCGCCACCCGGTCGCCCATGGTGAGCGCCTCGACCTGGTCGTGGGTGACGTACACCGTGGTGATGCCGAGGCGGCGCTGGAGCGACGCGATCTGCGTACGGGTGGAGACGCGGAGCTTGGCGTCGAGGTTCGACAGCGGCTCGTCCATGAGGAACACCTGCGGCTCGCGCACGATGGCACGGCCCATGGCGACGCGCTGGCGCTGACCGCCGGAGAGCGCCTTCGGCTTGCGGTCCAGGTACGGGGTGAGGTCGAGGATCTTCGCGGCCTCTTCGACCTTGGCGCGGATCTCGCTCTTGTTGACGCCGGCGATCTTCAGGGCGAAGCCCATGTTGTCGGCGACGGTCATGTGCGGGTAGAGCGCGTAGTTCTGGAACACCATGGCGATGTCCCGGTCCTTGGGCGGCAGGTGCGTGACGTCGCGGTCGCCGATGCGGATGGCGCCGCCGTTGACGTCCTCCAGACCGGCCAGCATGCGCAGGGAGGTCGACTTGCCACAGCCGGAGGGGCCGACGAGGACGAGGAACTCGCCGTCCTCGATCTCGATCTCGAGCTGGTCGACGGCGGGCTTGTCGGACCCCGGGTAGAGCCGGGTCGCCTTGTCGAACGTGACGGAGGCCATGGTGATGTGTCCCTTCACCGGCAGGAACGTGCCGGACGATCCGTTGTAAAGGAAGGATGTGGTGTAGTCCACCGGAGTGAACTGGGGGTGACGCTACCTTGGCGATGTCCGGTCTGTCAGTAGCGGGAGGCGGGGGAATTCGTCCCCTGGCCGTTCGTGGCGCTGTGTAGAGTGGGGGAGCCTCGCGCGTGAGCACCGCCGCGGGCGATGCCCCCTTAGCTCAGCCCGGCCAGAGCGCCGCACTTGTAATGCGTAGGTCGTCGGTTCGAATCCGACAGGGGGCTCCACGATTCCTGTGTCCCGGACCGCTCTGGTCCGGGACACTTGTGCGTTACGGGGGCGTAGACGCACGAGTGGGGTGTTTCCGGGGAGGGGTACGGCGGATGAGCCGGCGTTCCAGTGGGTTGATCGGGGCTTGGGCCGAGGCGCAGCGGGTGGCGCAGCGGGAGCGGGAGGGGCAGCTGCAGGCGGTGGTGCGGCAGCAGCGGGACGCGGAGCGGGCGCAGCGGGCGCACGAGCGGGATGTGGCGCGGATGCAGCGGGAGCAGCGGGCGGCGTACCGGCAGCACCGTGACGCGGACGCGCTGCGGCGGACGCGGGAGTTGGACGAACGGGTCGAGCTGTTGTCGGGGCTGCTGGCGCGGGGGTGCGGGGCGCCGGCGTTCGGGGCGGAGGCGATGCGGCGGCCCGAGGAGGTCGAGCCGTTCGCTCCGGGGCCGCTCGGGCAGCCGGTGGCGATGCCGGACCAGCGGCACTACCAGGCGCAGGGCGGCTGGACGGCGTCCGGACGGGCGCAGGCGGAGCAGGAGGCCCGGGCGCGGTTCGAGCGGGACTGGTACGCGGCGCAGGGGGCGGAGGCGCGGCGGCAGCAGCAGCTGGCCGCCTACCGGGCGCAGTACGACGCGTGGGCCGCGGAGCGGCTGGCGGAGATCCGGGCGCACAACAGCGGGATCGCCGGGATGGTGGAGTCGTTGCGGGACGGCGATCCGGAGACGGTGGTGGAGTTCTTCTCGGCCGTGCTGTACGCGTCGACGGCGTGGCCGGAGGGGTTCCCGCGGCAGGTGTCCGCCGCGTACGACCGTGCGGGCCGGGGTCTGGTTCTGGACTGGGACCTGCCGGGGTTCGACGTGGTGCCGGAGGCCAAGGGGGTCAAGTACCTGCCCAGCACGGACCAGGAGAAGGAGGTTCCGCGGCCGGTGACGCAGCGGCGGGCGCTGTACCGGGACGTGGTGGCGCAGAGCGTGCTGCTCGCGGTGCGGGAGCTGTTCGCCGCCGACCGGTTCGGGGTGCTGCGGAGCGTGGCGCTGAACGGCTTCGTGGACGGGGTGGACCCGGCGACGGGGCTGGCCGCCCGGCTCTGTCTGGCCTCGGCGCGGGTGGAGCGGACGGTCTTCGACGGGCTGAACCTGGAGCTGGTCAGCGCGGTGGACTGTCTGACGGGGGCGCTGTCGGGCCGGCTGTCGACGAAGCCGGACGAGCGGGTGGTGGTGCAGCCGCTGGCGGTGCCGGAGCAGGTCGGTTCGGGCGTGCAGCTGCACGGCGAGGGCGAGGAGCCGGATCTGCTGGCGATGGACCCGATCGCGTTCGAGGGTCTGGTGGCCGAGCTGTTCCGGGCGCGGGGGCTGCAGGCGGTGACGACGCGCCGGTCCAACGACGGCGGTGTCGACGTGGAGGCGCTGGATCCGGATCCGATCAGCGGCGGGTCGATCATCGTGCAGGCGAAGCGGTACCGGAACACGGTGCCGCCGAGCGCGGTGCGCGATCTGTACGGGACGGTGCAGGGGGCCGGCGCCAACAAGGGGGTGCTGGTGACGACGTCCGGGTTCGGGCCGGGGTCGTACGCCTTCGCCAACGGCAAGCCGCTGACGCTGATCTCGGGCGCGGAGCTGGTGGACCTGCTGCACCAGCACGGTCTGCGGGGGCGGTTGGGGACGGGGGTGTCGTCGGAGGCGCCGACGCTGGTGGCCGTGGCGCCCGTTCCGCCCGGGGACGACGAGGACGCCAACGTGCTGGGGATGGTGTGGTCGGGGTCGGTGGCCCTGGACGTGTGCGCGTTGGTGTGCGAGGGCGGCAGGGTGCTGGGGGAGGAGCACTTCGTCTTCTTCAACAACGCCTCGACGCCGGAGGGCGCGGTGCGGATGGTCCCCGCTCTCTGGGGCGACAAGGCCGCCGTCCGGGTGGGGTTCGACGCCCTGCCCGCCCGGGCGGACCGGCTGGTGCTGGTGGCGGCCGTCGATCCGGAGGTGAACCCGGACGCGGATCTGGCGGGGTTCGCGGACGCGGGGATCCGGCTGCGGGACGGGTCGGGCGCCGAGTTGGACCGGCTCGACGTGTCGGACGGCCGGGCGGGGGAGACCGCGCTCGTCCTGGGGTCGTTCCGGCGGCGGACCGGGGGCGACTGGGACTTCGTCCTGGGCGGCAAGGGCTACCGCGGCGGATTGGCGGAGCTGGTGGGTGACTTCGGTATCGAGGTGGAGTAAGGGGAGTGGTCACGGGCGGGGGCCCCGGGCCTGGGGGAGGTCCGGGGCCTTCGGCGTGCCGGACTCCGCGGTCGGGCCGGCGCGGGTCAGCGGCCGGAGAGCCGGTCGGCGAGACGGGCGATGCGGGAGGTCTCCGCGCGGTGGGTGGTGCGCTCCCGGCGGTCCGCCTCGCGGTAGGCCGCGTACATCGCCTGGACACCGAGCCAGCGCAGCGGCTCCGGTTCCCACCTGCGGACCTTGTGGCCGACCCAGGGGAGCGCGGTGAGGTCGGTGGGGCCGGACTGGCCCGAGTCCTGCTGGATGAGGTCGCGGAGGGTGCGGGCGGCGAGGTTGCTGGTGGCGACGCCGGAGCCGACGTAACCGCCGGCCCAGCCGAGGCCGGTGGTGCGGTCGAGGGTGACGGTGGCGCACCAGTCGCGGGGGACGCCGAGGACGCCGGACCAGGCGTGGTCGATGCCGATGCCGGCGAGGGTGGGGATGAAGCGGACGAGGATGTCGCGGAGGGCCTCGACGGTCTGCGGCTGGGTGCGGCCGTCGTTGTCGGTCCTGGAGCCGTAGCGGTAGGGGACTCCGCGGCCGCCGAGCGCGATGCGGCCGTCGGCGGTGCGCTGGGCGTACATGTAGGCGTGGGCCATGTCGCCGAGGGTCTCCAGGCCGTTCCAGCCGATGGTGTCCCACTGGGCGTCGGTGAGGGGCTCGGTGGCGATCATCGAGGAGTTCATGGGCAGCCAGGCCCGGCGCTGTCCGGCGAGCGAGGCGGTGAAGCCCTCGGTGCAGCGCAGGACGTACGGGGCGCGGACGGTGCCGTACGGGGTGACGGCGTGCTTGGGCTTGATCTCGGTGACGGGCGTCGACTCGTGGAGGGTGACGCCGAGCGCCTCGACGGTGTCGGCGAGGCCCTTGACGAGCTTCGCGGGGTGGAGCCGGGCGCCGTGGGGGGTCCAGGAGGAGCCGACGGCGCCGGTGACACGGATGCGGTCGGCGGTCCTGCGGGCTCCGTAGAGTTCGCGGTCCTTCTCGCCGAAGGCGATCTCCCGGGCGTGGAAGGCCTTCAGGCGGGCGAGCTGGGCGGGGGTGTGGGCGATCTCGAGGACGCCGCCCTGATGGATGTCGGCGTCGATGCCCTCCTCGGCGGCGACGCGGACGACCTCGGTGACGGTGTCGTTCATCGCCTGCTGGAGGCGGACGGCGGCCTCGTGGCCGTGGAGCGCGGCGTAGCGGTCGCGCCCGGCGATGCCGTTGTAGAGCCAGCCGCCGTTGCGCCCGGAGGCGCCGTAGCCGCAGAACGAGGCTTCGAGGACGGTGATGTCGAGGAAGGGGACGGCCTTCTTGAGGTAGTAGGCGGTCCAGAGGCCGGTGTAGCCGCCGCCGACGATGCAGACGTCGGCGGTGGTGTCGCCGGGCAGCGGTTCGCGGGGGGCGGGGGTGCCCTCCTGCGCGTACCAGAACGATATGCCGCCGTTGACCGTGCTGCTCATGGTGTCCTCTGTCCCTGTGGGGCCTCTGGGGTTGGTGGGCGGGAGGGTACTGGAGTGCCGGGGCGGGCGGGTGTTGAGGGGTGGGGGGCGGGGGCGGGTGTCTAGCATCGGGGTGTGATGCGTGTTCCCGAGGAGCTGGTGGCGTCGCAGATCCGGTTCAACGGTGAGGCGGGGCGGGCTTTCGTCGCGGCGTTGCCGGGGCGGGCGGAGGAGTTCCTGGACCGGTGGGGGCTGCGGCTGACGGGGCCTTCGATGTACGGGGTGGCGTCGTGGGTGCTGCCGGTGACCCGTGTCTCGGACGGTACGCCCGCGGCGCTGAAGCTGCAGCTGCTCGACGAGGAGTCCGCGGGCGAGCCGGTGGCGCTGCGGGCCTGGGACGGGTCGGGGGCGGTGCGGCTGCTGGCGGAGGACCCCGGGACGGGCACGATGCTGCTGGAGCGGCTGGACGAGGGCCGGCACCTGTCGGCGTCCGGGGACGTACGGGGCGCGGTGGGCGTCCTCGCCGGTCTGTTGGCCCGGCTGGTGGCGGTCCCGGCGCCTGAGGGGCTGCGGGGCCTGGGGGAGATCGCGGCCCGGATGGTGGCGGCGGCCCCGGAGGCGGCGGCCCGGCTGGGGCCCGAGGACGCGGCGCTGGTGCGGGACTGCGCGGCGGCGGTGCGGGAAGTGCTGGGGGAGCCGGGGGACCGGCTGCTGCACTGGGATCTCCACTACGACAACATCCTGGCGGCGGAGCGGGAGCCGTGGCTGGCGATCGACCCGAAGCCGCTGGCGGGGGACCCGGGGTTCGAGCTGCTTCCGGCCCTGACGGACCTGTGGGAGGCGGATCCGTCGGCGGGGACGCGGTGGCGGTTCGACCTGCTGACGGAGCGGCTGGGCCTGGACCGGGGACGGGCGCGGGCGTGGACGCTGGGCCGGGTGCTGCAGAACGCCCTGTGGGACGTGGCGGACGGCGAGCCGGCGCTCGATCCGGACCAGGTGTCCATCGCGCGGACACTGCTGGCCCCGGGCGGCTGAGCGTGTGCAGGCTGGTTGCATGATCCGTACCGCCACGCCTGCCGATGTCCCGGTGATCCACACGATGATCCGCGAGCTCGCGGAGTACGAGAAGTCGCTGCACGAGGTGCGCGCGACGCCGGACTCCCTCCACGACGCCCTCTTCGGCCCGCACCCGGCCGCCTTCGCCCACCTGGCGGAGACGCCGGCGGGCGAGCCGGTGGGCTTCGCGCTGTGGTTCCTGAACTTCTCGACGTGGCACGGCGTCCACGGCATCCACCTGGAGGACCTGTACGTCCGCCCGTCGAGCCGCGGCGGCGGCTTCGGGAAGGCGCTGCTGGCGGAGCTGGCGCGGATCTGCGTGGAGCGGGGCTACGAGCGCCTGGAGTGGGCGGTCCTGAACTGGAACACGCCGTCGATCGACTTCTACGAGTCGGTGGGGGCGCGGCCGCAGGACGACTGGACGGTGTACCGGCTGACGGGTGAGGCGCTGCGGGGACTGGGCGGCGCGGGGTAGCCACCGGGCGCCTGCCCGGGCGCCTGCGACGGGGAGGCGGGCGCCCGGGCCGGACGCCTGCCCGGGCGCTCCGGGCGGGCGAGGGGGCGGCCGGGCAGGCGAGGGGGCGGCCGGGCCGGTCATGGTGCGGTCAGCCGGTCGTCGGGACCAGGCGGTCCGGCGCGTCCGGCCGGACCCGCTCACCCCTGCCCGGCACGGGGGCCGGGCCGGCCCCGGGGTCAGGGGATCAGGACGACCTTGCCGATCGTGCCGCGGGATTCCAGGGCCCGGTGGGCCGTGGACGCCTCGGCGAGGGGGAAGCGGTGGACGGCGGGGCGGAGGGTTCCTTCGGCGGCGGCGGTGACGGCTGCGTGTTCGAGGGTGCGGATGTCGCCGCCCGCCTTGCGGATCATGACCGGGCCGAGCACGTTCTCGGAGGTGATCCCGCGCGCGGTGAGTTCCTCGTCGGTGAAGGTGAGGGGTTCGCCGTCGTGCGGGCCCGTGCCGTGCCAGCCGAAGACGACGTGGTGGCCGCCTTCGCCCAGCAGGTCGACGGTGGCGCGGCCGGTGGCGCCGCCTACGGAGTCGAAGACGACCGTCGCCCTGCGGTCGCCGAGGAAGTCGCGGACCGTCGTGGGCCAGTCCGGTCGCAGGTAGTCGACGGCGAGGTCGGCGCCGTTCTTCTCGACCAGGGCGGTCTTCTCGGGGCCGCCGGCCAGGCCGATGACGGTGGCGCCGGCGTTCTTCGCGTACTGGACGAGGAGGGTGCCGATGCCCCCGGCGGCGGCGGGGATGACGGCGAGGGAGTCGGGGCCGAGGTCGGCGAACTGGAGGATGCCGAAGGTGGTGCGGCCGGTGCCGATCATGGCGACGGCCTCGGCCTCGCCGAGGGTGTCGGGGAGGGCGTGCAGCCGGCCGGCGTCGGTGACGGCGAGTTCGGCGTAGCCGCCGGGGCCCTGGCCGAGGTGGGTGACGACGCGCTTGCCGAGCCAGCCGGGGTCGGTGCCCTCGCCGAGGGCGTCGACGGTGCCGGCGACTTCGCGGCCCGGGACGGTGGGGAGGGAGGCGGGGGCCGGGAAGGGGCCGCTGAGGCCCAGGCGCAGGGCGGTGTCGAGGAGGTGGACGCCGGCCGCGGCGACGCGGACGCGGACCTGGCCGGGGCCGGGGACCGGGTCCGGGACCTCCTCGTAGGTGAGGTTCTCGGCCGGACCGAAGGCGTGCAGGCGGATGGCGTGCATGGCGGGCTCCCCGTCGGATGCGTAGTGGTGCACCAGTGGTTCGTGGTGACGGGCATCAGCTTTCAACCTCAAGTCCGCTTGAGGTCAAGGGGTGTGGCGCGCAGGGCCAGGGACACCGCTTCGACGGCGCTGGTGAAGGAGACCTCGGAGAGGACGCCGGGTGCGGCGACCTGGTCGCCGGCGAGGTAGACGCCGTCGCCGCGGTCGATCGCCGGCCGGTCGCGCCAGGTGGTGCCGGGCCGGTCGACGGCTCCCGTACGGCCGGTGGAGACGGCCTCGCGGCGGTGGACGGTACGGTCCCGCCAGCCGGGGAACCCCAGGTCGAGCAGGCGTTCCGCGTGGGCGACGCCGTCGGCCTTGGATGCGCCCGGGCCGATGGGGAGCTGGGCCTGGAGGAGCTGTTCGCCGGCCGGGGCGAGCGTGGGGTCCTGGGCGGTGAAGCGCTCGATCCAGCCGGGGGCGTCCAGGTCGGAGATGACGAACGGATCGCCCGCGCGGCGGCGCAGCGCCAGGTCCAGCAGGACGGTCCGGCCGCTCTCCCAGGTCAGGCTGGGGTCCTGGAGGAGGCGGGAAGCCGCGGCGAGGGAGGTGGCGACGACGACGGGCCCGTCGGTGAGCGGCGGAACGTCGACACGGGACCCGGTCTCGACACGTACCCCCAGGTCACGGGCGTGCGCGGCCATCCGGTCGATCAGCCGCCCCCAGCCGCCGCGCGGGTAGTGGGCCTCCGGCGGCAGGGCGGTGGACCGGCGGAGCCGTTCCTGGACGAAGCGGGCGGAGAGCGCGCCGGGGTCGTGGTGGAAGAGGGCGACCGCGCTGTACGCGGCGGCGGCGCGGGCGGCGCGCGGACCGGCGACGCGGGTGGCCCAGGTGAGGAAGTCGACGTCGACCGGGGCCTCTTCGGGCCTGCGGCGGCTGAGGCGCAGGAAGCCGAGGGGCGGGACGCGGCGCAGGGCGCCGTCGCGGTGGAAGCGCAGCCGGGCGGCTTCGAGGGGCGGCAGCGGCGCGAGCGGGCCGAGCAGGCCGCGCTGTTTCAGCCAGGTCCAGTGGGGGCCGCCGCTGTAGAGGGCGTGGGGTCCTTCGTTGGTGCGGTACGGGCCTTCGGCGGTACGGGCGCGGCCGCCGAGGGTGTCGTGCGCTTCGTGGAGGGTGACCTCCGCGCCGGCCTCGGCGGCGGTGACGGCCGCGGTGAGGCCGGCGAAGCCCCCGCCGATGACGGTGATGCGCTTGATGTGCCTGCCTGCCATGTCCCTCTCCCTGGTGGTGCTGTGGTGGGGGTGAATCCGGTTTCACGGAGGCGACGGACCGGGGGCCGTGGTTCGTGACATCCGGGGCGTTGTCAGTGGCGCACGTCACTATGAGGGCATGGCGACACGAAGCGGGAAGAAGGCGGCGGTGGCGGCGGTGCGCAGGCCGGAGGTGCGGCTGCCGCCCCTCGCCGCGTACGAAGGGGGGCTGGAGCCGGACGGTGACTATGACGGCCTCGAGTTCCGGGGCCTGGACCTGGCGGGGCAGGACGGGGCGGGCGCGCGGTTCATGGACTGTGCGCTGCGGGAGTGCGCGGTGGACGAGGCGCGGCTGACGTCGGCGCGGGTCCTGGACTGTGTGTGGAGCGAGGTCAGAGGGGTGGGGACGGACCTCGCGGGGGCGACGCTGCGGGACGTGGAGGTGCGGGACGCGCGGCTCGGCGGGACGCAGCTGCACGGGGCCGTGCTGGAGCGGGTGTGGGTGCGCGGAGGGAAGATCGACTATCCGAACCTGCGGATGGCGAAGCTGAAGGACGTCCTCTTCGAGGGGTGCGTCCTCGGCGAGCCGGACTTCGGGGGCGCCCGGCTGGAGCGGGTCGAGTTCCGCGACTGCGTGCTGGCCGGCGCTGACTTCGGCGGCGCGGTGATGAAGGACGTGGACCTGCGGACCGTGGAGCGCCTGGAGATCGCGCGCGGAGTGGACGCCCTGGCCGGCGCGGTGATCGGGACGGGCCAGCTGCTGGACCTGGCGCCGGTGTTCGCCGCGCAGTTGGGGGTGCGGGTGGAGGACTGAGCCGGGGGGGCCCGGGGGCCGGGGTGCGGGGGCTAGGGAACGCGGGGGAAGCGTGCCTGGAGGTCCCAGATCGCGGGGTTGTCGCCGAGGCCCTCGTGCATGTCGGTGAGGTCGGCGATCAGGTCGTGCAGGAAGTCGCGTGCCTCGCGGCGCAGTTCGCGGTGGCCGAAGGTGAGGGGGGCCTCGTCGCCGGGCATCCAGTCGGCCTCGACGTCCACCCAGCCGAAGCGGCGCTCGAAGAGCATGCGGTCGGACGACTCGGTGAAGTCGAGCTCGGCGTGCTGGGGGCGGGCGGCGCGGTTGCCGCGCGGGTCGCGGTCGAGCTGCTCGACGATGTCGCACAGCGCCCAGGCGAAGTCGAGCACCGGCACCCATCCCCAGGCTGTGGACAGCTCCCGGTCGGCCTTCGGGTCGGCGAGGTAGACGTCCCCGCAGAAGAGGTCGTGGCGCAGGGCGTGGACGTCCGCGCGGCGGTAGTCGGTCTGCGGGGGGTCGGGGAAGCGACGGGAGAGGGAGTAGCCGATGTCGAGCACGGGTCGATGGTCGCACGCCGCAGGAGCGCGCGGCACGGGGCAGGGGCGGGGCTTGGCCAGGGGCGGTGGCCAGGGGGCGGGGGAGGGCTTGGCCAGGGGGACGTGGCCAGGAGTCGGGGCCCGGCGTCCCGCCCCCGCCCCCCGGCGCCTTCAGGCGCCCGTGCGCGTATGGGCGTGGAGGGTGCGGGCCAGGCGGGGGCCCAGCCAGCGCTTGAGGCGGCGCAGCGGCTCCAGGCGTCCGGCGGCCCGGTCGATCCGGTAGTAGAGCTGGGGCGGGACGTGCGGGAGCAGCGGGGAGTGGCGCTGGCCCAGGAGCGCGAACATCTGCGCCGGCTCCAGCCGCATGTAGCGGGGCAGGTTCTCGTACCACTGCGCGCTGTAGCGGGCCGCGCTCTGGGCCGACAGGAGCTCCGCCCGCCGCCGGTGGGCGTAGCGGGTGAGCGCCCCGTCCAGGTCCCCGGCGCCCTGCCGGTCGCGCAGGGCGGTCGCGAGGGCGAGGGCGTCCTCCAGGGCGAGTGTGGTGCCCGCGCCGATGGAGTAGTGGGTGGTGTGGGCGGCGTCGCCGAGGAGGACGAGGTTGCCGCGGTGCCAGACGCGGTTGGTGAGCGTACGGAAGTTCAGCCACTGGGCGGCGTCGTCGGCCTGGGCCCGGCCGATCAGCGCGTGGCCGTCGAGCAGGTCGTGGAAGAGCTTCTCCATCAGGTGGAGGCTGTCGGCCTCGCCCAGGGTGTCGAGCCCGAGGCCCGACCAGGTCTCCGGGGAGCACTCGACGACGCAGGTGGACTGCTCGCCGCTGAAGCCGTAGGCGTAGCACCAGATCCAGCCGTGGTCGGTCTCCTTGAACGCGAAGCTGAAGGAGTCGAAGACCTTGGTGGTGCCGAGCCAGATGTAGCGGTTGCGGCCGGTGGCGAACGCGGCGCCGAAGTGGTCGCCGTGGGCCTCGCGCAGCACGCTGTTGACCCCGTCGGCGGCGACGACCAGGTCGGCGTCGGCGAGTTCGGGGCAGTCCGCGCCGGTGATGTCGTGCTCGAACTCCACCCGTACGCCGAGCGCTTCGGCCCGCTCGGCCAGGAGGGTGAGCATCCGGCGGCGGCCGATGCCGAAGCCCTCGTCGCCGCGGTGGACGGTCCGCTCGTCGCGGACGATCGCGACGCCGTCGGTCCAGCGCACGGACGCGGCGCTGATGGCGTCGGCGGACTCCGGGTCGCCGGCCCGGAGCTTGTCGAGGAGCCCGGCCCAGTACGTCACGCCCCAGCCGTAGGTGGAGCCGGCCGGGTTGCGTTCGTAGACGGTGATGTCGTGGGACGGGTCCTGTCGCTTCATCAGGATCGAGAAGTACAGGCCGGCCGGGCCACCGCCGACGCAGGCGATCTTCACACGCGCTCCCACATATCTGACACCTTGTGATGAATCAGCGACGCAGGGTAGCAGGGGGGAGGGGCCGGGGCGGGGGAGGCGCGGCTCAGGGCAGCAGGCGTTGTTCCTTGGCGACGGCGACGGCGCCCGCCCGGGTGTCGACGCCGAGCTTGGCGTAGATCCGGCCCAGGTGGGTCTTCACGGTCGCCTCGCTGATGAACAGCGCCCGGGCGATCTCGCGGTTGCCCAGGCCGTGGGCGAGCTGGCCGAGGATGTCCCGCTCGCGGTCGGTCAGCGTCGGCCCGGCCGCGCCGCGCATCCGGTCCATGACGCGGCTGGCGACCGGCGGGGAGAGGGTGGTGCGGCCCTGGGCGGCGGAGTGGATCGCCGCGAACAGCTCCTCGGGCCGCTCGGCCTTCAGGAGGTAACCGGTGGCGCCGGCCCCGATGGCGCGGGTGATGTCGGCGTCGGTGTCGTAGGTGGTGAGGACCAGGACGTGGACGTCGGGCGTGGCGATCCGGCGGGTCGCCTCGACGCCGTCGATGCCGGGGCCGAGCTGGAGGTCCATCAGGACCACGTCGGGAGCGAGCTTCGCCGCCATCGCCACCGCCTCCTCCCCGCTGCCGGCCTCCCCGACGACCTCGATGTCGGGGGCGCTGCCGAGGAGGGCGAGCAGCCCGGCGCGGACGACGGCGTGGTCGTCGCAGAGCAGGATGCGTACCGTCATGAACCGGCCTCCGGAGATGTCGACAGGGGGATCGCGACGGAGAGCACCGTGCCCTCACCGGGGGTGGACTCGAGGGTGAGGGTGCCGCCGAGCTGCTGGGCGCGCACCCGCATGGCGGGCAGGCCGTGGCCGCGCACCCCCGGATCGCGGGCCGGCGGCCGCGGGTCGAGGCCGCGCCCGTCGTCGGCGATGTCGAGGACGACCTGATCGTCGAGGTAGGTCAGGGTCACGGCGGCCGAGGTGGCGGCGGCGTGCTCGCGGACGTTGGCCAGGGCGCCCTGCGCGATCCGCAGCAGCGCCGACTGCACCCGGTCGGGCAGCGGGACCGGCGTCCCGTCGGTGCGGAACGCGGCGGATTCGCGGGCGGCGAGGGTGCGCAGCGCCTCTTCGAGCCCGCCGCCCTCGGCGAGGTCGGCCGGAGCGAGGTCGTGGACGAAGCGGCGGGCCTCGGCGAGGTTCCGCTCGGCGATGGACTCGGCCGTACGGACATGGCGGCGCGCGGTCGACGGGTCGCCGTCCCAGGTGCGGTCGGCGGCCTGGAGCAGCATCTGCTGGCTCGACAGGCCCTGGGCGAGGGTGTCGTGGATCTCCATGGAGAGCCGCTGGCGTTCGGCGAGGGTGCCCTCGCGCCGCTCGGTGGCGGCGAGTTCGCGCCGGGTGCGGATGAGGTCGTCGATCAGGGCCCGCTGCCGGTCCGCCTGGCGCTGCGCGTGGACGAAGACGGCGGTGGCGATGGCCGCGACGGCCGGCGGCGCGATGATCAGGTTCGGGTCCCAGCCGCCGTGGGAGAGCTGGACCTGGGCGGTCACCACGAAGAGGGTCAGCAGCGCGACCAGGACGAGGGCGGCGCGCGGCGGGAGGGTGCGCAGACCGGTGTAGAAGAGCGGGACGGCGCACCAGGCGAAGCTCGGCGCGAGGACGACCAGGAGCATCCAGACGGCGACGACCGTGAAGAGCCAGGCGATCCGGCGGGGGGTGGCGCGGGCGCCGGGGACACGGTCCAGGAGGTAGAGGACGGCCAGCGCGGCGGAGAGGGCGACGATCCACGGGCCGCGGTCCTCCCACGGGTGCCGCAGGAGGAAACGGGCCAGGGAGGCGCCGAGGAGGAGGAAGAAGGCGACGTGCATGACCCGCGCCAGCCAGCGGGCGTCGGGGTCCTGCTCCCTCACGTGCGTCGCCTCTCCATCCGTCGTACCTGTCCTGACCTGGGTGTACGGATCCATGGTGGCCCCGGGGGACCACACGGGCATCAACCGATCGGCTGACCCGCGTGTCGTCCGTACCGCGTGGCGGACGCAGCCGCTCCGTCGAGCGTACCGGCCCGGTTCCGGCCGGAGGATCGAGGGCAGAGCGACTCACGCAGCGATCCCAGGAGTTCCCCGTGAAGAAGATCCTCATCGGCGCCACCGCGGCCGCCGCCCTCGCCGCCGGCACCTTCGGCGCCGTCTCCGCGAACGCCTCCGCCCCGGCGGCCCCGGCCGCCGCCCCGGCCGCAGCGGCCAAGGCCGACGCCGCGAACAAGAACCTCCAGCAGTCCACGCACCTGACGATCGAGGCCGCGACCAAGGCGGCGCAGGCCACCCTGGACGCCGCCGAGGACGAGAACCAGCGCGTGACGGTCGCGGTCGTGGACCGCAACGGCAACACCCTCGTGACCCTCCGCGGCGACGGCGCGGGCCCGCAGTCCTACGAGTCGGCCGAGCGCAAGGCGTTCACCGCGGTCTCCTGGAACGCCCCGACCTCGGTCCTCGCCGGCCGACTCGCCCAGGCCCCGAACCTGAAGGACATCCCCGGCACCCTCTTCCTCGGCGGCGGTGTCCCGGTCACCGCCAAGGGCGCCCCGATCGCGGGCATCGGCGTGGCCGGCGCCCCCAGCGGCGACCTGGACGAGAAGTTCGCCCGCGCGGGCGCGGAGGCCCTCGGCAAGTAACCCCCGGACACGGAACCGGGGCCGCCCGGGCGAGGCCGCCCGGCCCCCCCGGGCGCGGCCGCCCGCCCCTCCCGGGCGCCCCCGGTTCCGTACGTCGGTCACCACGCCGCGCGGCCACCCGGCCCCCTTCCTGGCGCCCCGCCCCGCCGCCCCTCCCAGGCCACGCCCCGGAACACGCCCTAAGATCGTTCCGTGGAAGCACGTAGCCGGGTCGTCCTCGCAGCCGTCACGGCGCTGGTCCTCCTCGTGGGGGCCGGCGGGTGCAGTGGTGGGCAGGACGGCGGGGTCGGGGGGAGCCCCGGGGCCTCCGGCGTACGGGACCCGTACTTCCCCAAGCTCGGCAACGGCGGGTACGACGTCACGCACTACGCCCTCGCCCTCGACTACGACCCCGCCACCGGCCGCCTCGACGCCACCGCCGACATCGTCGCCCGTGCCACCCAGGACCTGAGCGCCTTCAACCTCGACCTCGACGGGCTCACCGTCGGCCGCGCCACCGTCGACGGGGCCCCGGCCGCCGTCAACCGTGCCGGGACCGAGCTCACGCTCCGGCCCCGCGAGGAGATCGACCGGGGCAGCACCTTCCGGACCACCGTCGCCTACTCCGGCGTCCCCCGGAAGATCACCGACGCGGACGGGGCGGGCGAGGGCTGGCTGAAGACGAAGGACGGGGCGCTCGCGCTCGGCGAGCCGGTCGGCTCCATGGCCTGGTTCCCCGGCAACCACCACCCCTCCGACAAGGCGACGTACGACATCACCCTCACCGTCCCCGAGGGGCTGCGCGCCGTCTCCAACGGCGTCCTGCGCAGCGAGCGCACCGCGAACGGCCGGACCACCGCCGTCTGGCACAGCGCCGAGCCGATGGCGAGCTATCTGGCGACGGTGGCCATCGGCCGCTACCGCGTCACCACGGCCAAGACCCCCTCCGGCGTCGCCGTCCTCACCGCCGCAGACCCGGCCGTCGCCGATGCCGGTGCCCCGCTCCTCGCCCGCATCCCCGAACTGCTGGAGTGGCAGGCGGAGAACTTCGGGCCGTACCCCTTCTCCGCGGCCGGCGCGATCGTCGAACCGACCGGGGACGCCGACTACGCCCTGGAGACGCAGACCCGGCCCGTCTTCCCGCAGGACTCCTTCGACGCCCCGACCCTCGTCCACGAACTGGCGCACCAGTGGTTCGGCAACTCGGTCTCCCCCGCGAGCTGGCGGGACATGTGGCTCAACGAGAGCTTCGCGACCTACGCGGAGTGGCTCTACGCCGAGGACTTCGAGGACACCCCCGCCAGGACCGGCTTCGACCGGGCCTTCGCCGAGGACGCCAACTGGGCCTTCCCGCCGGCCGAACCGCCGGCGGCGGAGAACCTCTTCGACCCGCCGGTGTACCAGCGCGGTGCGATGGTGCTGCACAAGATCCGGGAGACGGTCGGCGACGACACCTTCTTCGAGATCCTGGCGGGCTGGCCCGCGAAGTACCGGCACCGCAACGCCTCCACGGAGGACTTCACCGCCTACGTGGAGGAAGTGGCGGGCGAGGACCTGAGCGAGCTGTGGGACGTGTGGCTGTACGGGGACGACAAGCCGGACCGCCCCCGCTGAGCCCGGGCCCGCCCCCGGGAGCACCCCGCACACGACCCCCGCACGCCGCCCGCCGGCCTACAGCCCCTTGCGGAGCACCACGCAGGGCCGCCCCTTCTCCCGGTCGGCGCGATGATCCGCCGTCTCGTAGCCGAGGGAGGTCCAGAAGGCGAGGGCGCGCGGGTTGTTCTCCAGGACCGCGACCTTGACTCCCGTACGGCCCTCGGAGCGGAACCGCTCCTCGAGCGTGCCGGCCAGCGCGCGGCCGTGGCCGGAGCGCTGGGAGCGCGCGTCGACCATCAGCAGGCCGATCCAGGGATCCGGGTCGTCGGGGTCCGGGTGGTGGTCGAGGATCGCCGCCACGCCGATCAGCCGGCCTTCGGACCGGGCGAGGAGCACCTCCGCGCCGGGGACGGCGAGTTCGTCGGCGAGGGCGGCGGCGACCTGCTCCGGCCGGATGTCGTCCGGGTCAGGGAAGTCGCCGGTGATCGCGTGGAAGTCGCGGTGGGAGGCGTACAGCTCGGTCAGCTCGGGGAGGAGCGGGCCGGGCAGGGCGTGGTCGGTGGAGGCGTACGGCTCGACGATCATGCGGAAACGGTAAGGCCCCGGCCGGAGCCGGGGCCTTGACGCCGTGAGGGTGTCGCGGCGGATGCCTGCGACGGTCAGAGGTTGACGCCGAAGTCGCGGGCGATGCCTTCCAGGCCGGCGGCGTAACCCTGGCCGACGGCGCGGAACTTCCACTCCGCGCCGTTGCGGTACAGCTCGCCGAAGACCATGGCGGTCTCGGTGGCGGCGTCCTCGGAGAGGTCGTAGCGGGCGATCTCGGCGCCGCCGGCCTGGTTGAGGATGCGGATGTAGGCGTTGCGGACCTGGCCGAAGTTCTGCGAGCGGCCGACCGCGTCGTAGATGGAGACCGGGAAGACGATCTTGTCGACGTTCGGGGGCAGGGCCGCGAGGTTGACGTTGATCTGCTCGTCGTCGCCGCCGCCCTCGCCGGTGCGGTTGTCACCGGTGTGGACGATGGTCTGGTCCGGGGTCGCCTTGTTGTTGAAGAAGACGAAGTGCGCGTCGGAGGCGACCTTGCCGGCTGCGTCGACGCCGATGGCCGAGGCGTCCAGGTCGAAGTCGGTGCCGGTGGTCGTACGGACGTCCCAGCCGAGGCCCACGGTGACGGCGGTGAGGCCCGGGGCCTCCTTGGTCAGGGAGACGTTGCCGCCCTTGGACAGGCTTACAGCCATGGGAAGTCCCTTTCGTCGTGATGTCGTCACACGCATTAACGCGGACGGGGCCCCGTCGGTTCCGCCCGGAGCCGGTGGCCGAGGAGCCGGGGGCCGAAAACAGGATGACGTGCGGGGCCCGCTGCGGGGAACATGGGGGGCATGTCCGGTCCGTATGTCATCCGCGGCTCCGTCTCGCTTCCTGAGGCCGAGCTGATGTGGCGTTTCTCCCGTTCGTCCGGGCCGGGCGGACAGCACGTCAACACCAGCGACTCCCAGGTGGAGCTCCGCTTCGACCTGGAGCGCACGGACGCGCTGCCGGAGGTGTGGAAGGCGCGCGCCCTGGAACGGCTGGCGTCGCGCCTGGTGGGCGGGGTGCTGACGGTACGGGCGTCGGAGCACCGCTCCCAGTGGCGCAACCGCGAGACGGCGGCGGTCCGCCTCACCGCCCTCCTCGCCGAGGCCACGGCCCCGCCGCCGAAGCCGCGCCGGGCGACGAAGATCCCCCGGGGCATCAACGAACGCCGGCTGCGGGTCAAGAAGCAGCGCGCGGAGACGAAGCGCGGCCGTCAGGGCCGCGACTGGGGCTGAGCCCCGGCCGGCCGCGGGGGACGGCCTCCGGGTGCGGCCGCCGGTTGCGGTGGCGGGCGCCTGGTGCGGTGGCGGTCGCCGTCACCCTCAGGCCAGGTGGCGGTACTTCCCCTTGAAGTACGTCAGGGGTGAGCCCTCCCCCGAAGGGAACGCGGCCGTCAGGACGCGGGCGATCACCAGGGTGTGGTCGCCGGCGACCACGCGGCTCTCCGTACGGCACTCCAGGGTCGCCAGCGCGCCGCCGATCAGCGGGGCGCCGCTCTCCTCGCCGCGGGTGTACGGCACGTCCTCGAAGAGGAGGCGGTCGCTCACCCGCCCCTTCATCGCGAAGCGGCCCGCGACATGGCGCTGGCTCTCCGAGAGGACCGAGACCGCCCAGACGGGGATCTCGTCCAGCAGGTCGTCCATCCGGGAGCCGTTGCGGAGGCTGACCAGCACCAGGGGCGGGTCCAGCGAGACCGACATGAACGCGGTCGCCGTCATCCCCACGTCCTCGCCGCGCGGGCCGTCGTCGGGGTCGTGCACCGTCACCAGCACCACGCCCGCGGCGAGGCGGGACATCGCCGCCCGGAACTCGTCGTCGCTCACCCCCTCAGCATGAGGGATGCCCGCATCCGACACGGGAGGCGGGGGCGGCGGGGACGGGAGGGACCCCGGGGACGGGAGGGTGAGGCTCTTTCGCAGCACCCTCGCACGCTAATCCGGAGCCACCCGCCGCCACATCGGGCCCGGGGACCAGACCGCCCACCCCCGCCGGTCCTAGGACCCGCCCCGCCCCGCCGACCGGCGCCCCTCGGCCCTCCCGTCTCCCGTACCACCGGTCTACAACACCCCCTTTGCGTTCAAGAAAGCGTGGGAGCGCTCTCTCCCGCAGTAGGCAACGCCTCACACACAGTTGTGACTTGAGTCACAGACCGCAGTATTTGTTGACCCTGTGTACCGGCGGTGCAGCTCGCTGTGATTCAGTGGCGGAGACAGTGCAGCACGAAGCCGATGAGAACCCTGGAGTTGCTGTCGAGGTCTCGGGGAGAGCGAGCGATGGAGACCGAGTCGGAGCCGTACGTCCGTCTTGCGACCCTGCGGCAGCTGCATCAGGTCGTGGCCGACCTCAACACAGCCCGCAGCCTGGCGGACACCCTGCAAACCGTCGCCGACGGCATCGTCGCAGGCCTCAACTATGAGCTGGCCTGCGTCAACCTCGTACGCCCCGACGGAGACCTCGTCGTCGCCGCCTTCGCCGGCAGCCCCGCCGCCGAAGCACTCATCACCGGCCGCGTCGGCTCCCGCGCCTCCTGGGAACGCCGCCTCTCCATGGGCGTCGCCTGGGGCGACCTGCGGTTCATCCCGCACACCGAAGGCTGGGTCCTCATCGAGGACGACGTCCCCCAATGGCACACCGAAGGCCCCGCCCCCCGCTTCGAAGACGAATGGCACCCGCACGACCGGCTCTACGCCCCCATGTACGCCTCCGGCTCCGGCCGCGAACTCCTCGGCGTGATCTCCGTCGACCGGCCGCGCAACGGACGACACCCCGGGCCCTGGGGCCAGGAAGCCCTCCAGATGTACGCCTCCCAATCGGCCATTGCGATCAGCAACGCACGCCTCAGAGCAAACATGCAGCGCGCCCTCGTCCGCCTCGAACGCGAACAGCAAGCCCTCCGCGCCAGCGAAGAGTCGTTCCGGCAAGCCTTCGAATACGCCCCCTCCGGCATGGCCATCGCCGAAATGGGCGGCGACCAGCACGGCCGCCTCCTGCGCACCAACGACGCCCTGTGCCGCCTCCTCGGCCGCCCCGCCTCCGTCATGCGCCGCTACTCCTTCGCCGACCTCGTCCACCCCGAGGACATAGGAACCCTGCTGCGCACCTCCGCCGAAGGCGGCCGCGCCGAACTCCGCCTCGCCCGCCGCGACGGCACCTACGTCTGGGTCTCCCTCCGCAACTCCGTCGTCGCCGACACCGCCGACGGCCCCCGCTTCCTCCTCACCCACGTCGAGGACATCGAAGAACGCAAGCGCCACGAACTCCAGCTCGCCCACCGCGCCTCCCACGACGCCCTCACCGGCCTCCCCAACAGCGCCGAACTGCGCTCCCGGCTCAGCGCCCGGCTCTGCGAACGCCCCCACACCTCCCGCGCCGCCGACGGCCCCGACAGCGGATACGACTCCCCGTACGGCCACGAACACGGCTTCGGCTTCGACCCCGCCCCCGGCGCCGCCACCGGCGGCCCCTACGACCACCACGTCCACACCGTGGCACCCACCGGGGGTGACATCGACGACGGCACCAAAGGCCTCGCCGTCCTCTTCTGCGACCTCGACGGCTTCAAATCGATCAACGACCGCTTCGGACACCACACCGGCGACGCCGTCCTCATCGAAGTCGCCCGCCGCCTCACCACCGGCGTACGCGACGGAGACACCGTCGCCCGGCTCGGGGGTGACGAATTCGTCGTCCTCGCCGACGGCCTCGGCGCCGCCGACGCCGCTGACCTGGCCGTACGCCTCCGGAACGCCATCATTCCGCCGATCCGCGTCGACGGCCGGGCCGTCCGCGTCGGCGCCAGCTTCGGCATCGGCTGGGCCGAATGCGGCATGACCGTCGAAGAGGTCCTGAACTCCGCCGACCAGCGGATGTACATCGAAAAACGCTCCCGCGCCAAGGTCCACCGCCGCGCCGGATAGCCCTCCCCGTCACCCGCCGGTCACGCTCCGCACGGTCAAGGACCGGACCGAAGCGTTCCCCGTTCGAGGTAGGCTCGGCCGGTCGGCGACGGCTGGCGAGCATGGATAGGAGTGACCAGGGATGGCTGCCGGTAACGACGGCGCGAACACGCCCGAGGACGACGATCCGTTCGGCTACCTGTACGCGGACGGCCAGGCGGCGGGCGCCCAGCCCCCCGGCCAGGGCGGTGGCTACGGCTACCCCGGCCCGGCCGCGCAGCCCGGCGTCCCCAGAACCTCGTACAACCAGGTCAGGACGGTCGGCGAGCGCCAATACGGCGGCCCCGCACAGGCCCACGTGCCGCATCAGCAGAGCTACGGCGGCCAGCAGCAGTACGGCCAGCCGAACCCGCAGTACGCGGCGCCCGAAAGCTACCCCGGCGCGGACCGCACCCGCCCCACGCCGATGCAGCAGCAGCGCGGCCGCGGCCCCAACACCAAGGGCCTGCTGATCGGCGCGATCGCGGTCGTCGCGGTCGTCGTGATCGGAATCACGGCCGCCGTCCTCAACAACGACAACGGCGACGACAAGGGCGGCAACGCGGGCGGCACCCCCACCGACGGCTCCTCGCAGGTCCAGGAGACCCCCAGCGGGCAGCCCAGCGCCGACGAGACCCCCGTCGAGCTGCCGAAGCAGGACGCCGCCACGCTCAAGCTCGGCGGTTCGGCCGTGCTGGCCAAGGACATCAAGGGCGCCGAAGGCGCGGACGGCGCCTACGTCACCGGATTCAACGCCGTCGGGTCGTCCGTGACCTGGCAGGCCGACATCGCCGAGCGCGGCGACTACTACCTGTACGTGCGCTACGCGATCCCGGCGAAGGACGCCAACGCCACCCTCTCCGTCAACGACAAGCCCAACGGTTCGCCGATCGGGCTGAAGAACTTCATCTCCTCCTCGGACCCGAACCTCGAGAAGAACTGGCAGACCACCTGGGCGCCGGTGAAGCTCAAGCAGGGCACGAACACGATCAAGCTGTCGTGCGAGCAGGGCAACCAGTGCGACGCGGTCTTCGACTGGCTGAAGATCAGCAAGACGAAGCTGAGCGGCTGAGCCCGCCCGCCTGACGGCGGCCCGATCACCGGAAGTGGGGCGCCGGGGCGGCCCGGGGGGGGGCGGGCCCGGGCGCGCCCCCCGGGCCGGGGGCCGGGCCGCCCCCCCCCCCCCGGGGGCCGGGGGGGGCCGGGGC
>NZ_JBIBHT010000008.1:98927-510755 GCF_042957155.1 Streptomyces sp. NPDC008121
GGGGTTTTATTCTCACCCACCCGGTGGGGGGGGGCGCCCCCCGCCCGCCGGGCGGCCGCCCCCCCCCCGGCCGCCCCCCCGGCCCCCGCCGCCGGGCCCACTTCTCCGTTCCTGCCAGGAGAGGCCGTCGACCGGACCCGACAGCAGGGCGGCGGCGGCGGAGTCGCCGGTCCTACGCCGGCTTCGGCTCCACCACCCAGGCGCCTTTGCGCATCACGCCCACGAGCTCGAACTCCCCGTCCAGGACGACGAGGTCCGCGTCCTTGCCGGTCTCCAGGGAGCCGACCCTGTCGTCGACGCCGAGCAGCCGGGCCGGGTTGACGGAGACGGCGCGGACGACGGACTCGACCGGCAGCCGGTCGACGGTCACCGCCCGCTTGAACGCGCGGTCCAGGGTGAGGGTCGAACCGGCGATGGAGTCGCCCTCGACCAGCCGGGCCACGCTGTCCTTCACCTCGACCTCCAGCGTGCCGAGCATGTAGCGGCCGTCCCCGAAGCCGGCCGCGTCCATCGCGTCCGTGATGAACGCGACCCGGTCCCGGCCCGCGTGACGGAACGCCAACTCCAGGGCGGCCGGGTGCAGGTGCGTCCCGTCGTTGATCAGCTCGACCGTGATCCGCTCGTCCTCCAGGAGCGCGGCGATCGGCCCCGGCGCGCGGTGGCCGAGGGCCGGCATCGCGTTGTAGAGGTGCGTCGCGACGGTGGCGCCCGCGTCGATCGCCTCGACGGTCTGCTCGTACGTGGCGTCCGTGTGGCCGATGGCGGCGATCACACCGTGCTCCGCGAGCAGGCGTACGGAGTCGAGGCCGCCGGGGAGTTCCGTGGCGAGCGTGACCATCTTGGCCTGGCCGCGCCCCGCGTCGATCAGCTTGCGGACCTCGGCCGGGTCGGGATAGCGCAGCAGCGTCTCGTCGTGGGCGCCCTTGCGGCACGGGGAGATGAACGGGCCCTCGAAGTGGAGACCGGCGATCTCGCCCTGTTCGGCCAGTTCGGAGAGGAGGCCCGCGCGGCGGGCGAGGAAGTCCATGTCGCCGGTGACGAAGGACGCGACGACGGTGGTCGCGCCGTGCAGGCGGTGGGTGTGGACGCCCCTGAGGACGTCCTCGACCGTGCCCGCGGTGAAGGAGGCGCCGCCGCCGCCGTGGTTGTGCATGTCGACGAAGCCCGGGACGATCCAGTGGCCGGAGAGGTCGACCGCGGGGGCCTCGCCGGGGCCCGCGTCCTGGGAGGCGCCCCCGGGGGCACCCACCGCCGCGAGGCGGCGGCCCTCGACGACCACGCGTCCGTTCTCGACGATTCCGGTCGGCAGCACGACGCGCGCGCCGGCGAGAACTGTGCGATCGGCCATCAGGCGGATACCTCCGAGTCGGACTCGTTGTCGGTGCGGGTGTCGTGGGAGAGCAGGTCCCAGGCGAGGAGGCCCGCGCCCAGGCATCCGGCGGTGTCCCCGAGGGCCGCCGGGACGATGGCGGGCAGTTTCTGGAAGGTGACCCGTTCCTCCACCGCGGCCCTGAGGGGTGTGAACAAGGTTTCCCCGGCCTCGGCCAGACCGCCACCGATGATGAGCGTGCGGGGGTCCAGCAGGGTGAGTGCGGTGACCAGGCCGTCGGCGAGCGCGTCGACCGCCTCCTGCCACACCCGTACGGCCTTCGGGTCGCCGGACTCGACGGCCTTCGCGCAGTCGGCGGCGTCCGCGTCGGGGTCGCCGGAGGCCTCGGCCCAGGCGAGGGAGACGGCGGAGGCGGAGGCGTACCGCTCCAGGCAGCCGCGCTGGCCGCACCCGCAGTCGGTGCCGCCGGGGCGGACGACGATGTGGCCGATCTCGCCGGCGTAGCCGTGGGCGCCGGCCTCGATCGCGTCGCCGATGCCGATGGCGCCGGCGATGCCGGTGCCGAGGGGCACGAAGAGGAAGCGGTCGGCTCCGTTGCCCGCCCCGATGCGGCCCTCGGCGAGGCCGCCGGTGCGGACGTCGTGGCCGAGGGCGACGGGGATGCCGTCGAGGCGCTCGCTGAGCAAGGCGCGCATCGGGACGTCCCGCCAGCCGAGGTTGGCGGCGTAGACGGCGATGCCGCGGTCGGCGTCGACGATGCCGGGGACGGCGACTCCCGCGGCCGAGGCGGCCTCTCCGTACCGCTCGCGACCGAGGTCCCGCAGCTCGGCGGCGAACCCGAGGATCGTCTCGACGATCGCCTCGGGGCCGCGCTCGCGTCCGGTGGCGCGCCTGGCCTCGTGGAGCAGGGTGCCGTCCGCCCCGACGAGGGCGGCCTTCATGCCGGTGCCGCCCACATCCAGGGCGATGACGTGTCTCACGGGGGACAGTGTCGCGCGTGAACCACAGAAAGGTCTAGTCCACTGAGCGGGATTGTTGCGTGGGCATACAAATGATCGGGCGGGGCGGTCGGCCGTGGTGCGCCGGACCCCCGCCGTGCTCGCGGGTCCGGGAGGCCTGGCCCCGACGATGCCGAAGCGATACCCAAGTGGTGTAGACCTTATGCTTTCTTCCCTGTGAAAATCACAGCTCGACGACGAGCAGAGGGTGGGACAACGCTGTGCAGCGGCGACTCCTTGGACTGACCGCGACCATCGCCGCGCTGGGCCTGACCGTCGCGGTCTCGGGCTGCGGCCTCACCGGCGCGGAAGCCGGCGACGTCACCCTCACGGTGGTCGCCGCCGACTACGACCTCACCGGTGGTGACACCACCAAGAAGTACTGGGACGGCCTCGCCTCGGCCTACGAGTCCGAGCACCCCGGTGTGAAGATCGACGTCCGGATCGAGTCGTGGAACGACGTCGACCGGAAGGTCGCCGAGATGGTCAAGGCCGACCAGGCCCCCGACATCGCCCAGATCGGCGCCTACGCCGACTACGCCGCCGCCGACGAGCTGTACTCCGCCGACGAACTCCTCTCCATACCCGTCCAGGCCAACTTCCTCGCCCCGCTGACCGAGGCGGGCGAGCGGAAGGGCACGCAGTACGGGCTGCCGTTCGCCGCCTCCACCCGGCTGCTCTTCTTCAACGAGGAGCTCTTCGACAAGGCGGGCGTCACCAAGGCCCCGACGACCTGGGCCGAGCTCGCCGCCGCCGCCGGGAAGCTGGAGGACGACGGCGTCCCGTACCCCTTCGCCCTGCCGCTCGGCCCGGAGGAGGCGCAGGCCGAGACGATGATGTGGCTGCTCAGCGGCGGCGACGGATACACCGACGCCACCGACCGCTACAAGATCGACTCCGACGCGAACGTGGCGACCTTCGAGTGGCTGAGGAAGAACCTCGTCGCCAAGGGCCTCACCGGGCCCGTCGCCCCGGGGAAGCTGAACCGGAAGGACGCCTTCGCCGCGTTCTCGCGCGGCGAGGTCGGCATGCTCAACGGCCACCCCTCGCTGATGCAGGAGGCCGAGAAGCGGGGCGTGAAGGTCGGCAAGGTCGCGCTGCCCGGCGTCGACGGCAAGGCCAAGTCGGCCATGGGCGTCGCCGACTGGATCATGGGCTTCAAGCAGAACGGCCACCGCAAGGAGATCGGCGCCTTCCTGGACTTCGTCTTCAGCGACCCCAATGTGCTGAAGTTCGCCGGGGACAACGACCTGCTGCCGCCGACCGTCAGCGCCTACGCCACGATGGAGGCGGAGCCGGAGCACCAGAACCTGCGCGCCTTCCTGAAGGAGCTGCCGAACGCGCAGCTGCCGCCGGTCGGCAAGACCTCCTGGGCGCAGGTCAGCGACGACGTCAAGCGGAACATCGGCAAGGCCGTCGAGCCGGACGCGAAGGTGTCCGAGGTGCTCGGGAAGATCGCACGGGACGCGACGGCGGCCGAGAGCGCGGAATAAGTTGGGTCGTATGACCAACGATGTGAAGCCGGCGGGGCCGGACGAGCCCGCCGCCGGTACGGATGCCTCCGGTACGGATGCCTCCGGTACGGGCGGTGCGAGCGGCGGGGACGCCTCCGGTACAGACGCTTCCGGTGCGGAAGCCGACGGTACGGGCGGCTCCGGTACGGACGGCGGGCTGGGGGAGCGGGAGCGGGCCGTGCTCGCCGTCGAGCGGCGCTCCTGGCCCGGCCCCGGCGCCAAGGAGCGGGCCGTCCGCGAGCGGCTCGGCCTCTCGCCCACCCGCTACTACCAGCTCCTCAACGCCCTCCTCGACGACCCGCGCGCCCTCGCGCACGACCCGGTGACCGTCAACCGGCTGCGCCGGGTCCGTGCCGAGAAGGAGCAGCGCCGCTGAGGCTCCGTCGGTAGGGTCGTCCTATGGTCAGTCTTCCGCATCCGACCACGTCCGCCGGCCGCGACGGCCTGGCCGCGCTCCTCGCGCGGCCCGAGCGCGCCGTCGTCGCCCTCGACTTCGACGGGACGCTCGCCGAGATCGTCCCCGACCCCGAACAGGCGCGCGCCCACCCCGGCGCCGTCGCCGCCCTGGCCGCCCTGGCGCCCCGGATCGCCTCCGTCGTGGTGGTGACCGGACGGCCCGCGGGGGTGGCGGTACGGTACGGCGGCTTCGCCGGCGTCCCCGGCCTCGAACGCCTCGTCGTCCTCGGCCACTACGGCGCCGAACGCTGGGACGCCGTGAGCGGCACGGTCGTGGCCGCCGAACCGCACCCCGGCGTGGCCGCCGTCCGCGCCGAACTCCCCGGCTTCCTGGACCGGGTCGGCGCCTGGCCGGGCACCTGGATCGAGGAGAAGGGCCGCGCGGTCGCCGTCCACACGCGCCGCGCAACCGACCCACAGGGCGCCTTCGAGGCGCTCAAGGGCCCCCTCGGCGACCTCGCGACCCACCACGGCCTCGTCCTCGAACCCGGCCGCATGGTCCTGGAACTGCGCCCGCCGGGCATGGACAAGGGCGTGGCGCTGGCCGAGTACGTACGGGAGTCGGGCGCCGGGTCCGTCCTCTACGCGGGCGACGACCTGGGCGACCTGCCGGCCTACGCGGCCGTGGAGAAGCTCCGCTCGAACGGCACCCCGGGCCTCCTGGTCTGCAGCGGCTCGACGGAGGTCACCGAACTCTCCGACCGCGCCGACCTCTCGGTCCCGGGCCCGGCGGCGGTCGTGGAGTTCCTGACCACCCTGGCGAAGGCGGTCCAGGAGACCGACTGACAGGCCCCCCGCCCCGCACGCCGAGGGCGCCCCGGAACCATCCGGGGCGCCCTCGGCGTACCGCCGCGGTGACGCGGTCGGGTGGTCGGCCCGGCCGGGGCCCTCCAGGCTCGGCCGGGCGGTCTGTGGGAGGTCAGCGGACCTCGCGCAGCGCCTCCAGCTGCTCCAGGAACCAGCGCTGCGGGGGCAGCGCCGTCGCCGCGGCCGCCAGGCGCTTGGAGCGCTCGGCGCGCTCGGCGGCCGGCATCGTCAGGGCCTCGTGCAGTGCCCGTGCCGTGCCCGTCACGTCGTACGGGTTCACCGTGACCGCGTCCTCGCCCAGCTCCTCGAACGCCCCCGCCTCCCGCGACAGGACCAGCGCGCAGCCCTCGTCCGAGACGACCGGGACCTCCTTGGCGACCAGGTTCATGCCGTCCCGGATGGGGTTGACCAGCGCCACGTCCGCCAGGCGGTACGCGGCGAGCGAGCGCGCGAAGTCGTCGTTCACGTGCAGCAGGACCGGGGTCCAGTCCTCCGTGCCGTACTCCGCGTTGATCTCCTCCGCGACCCGCGACACCTCCGCCGTGTAGTCGCGGTAGACCACCAGGTCCTGGCGCGAGGGGTAGGCGAAGGCCACGTGCACCACCCGGCCGCGCCACTCCGGACGCTCCTCCAGCAGGGCCCGGTAGGCGAGGAGGCCCCGCACGATGTTCTTCGACAGCTCCGTCCGGTCCACCCGGACGATCGCCTTCCGGTCCGGCCCGCCGATCTGCTCCCGCAGCGCGGCCAGCCGCTCCTCCACGTCCGGCCGCCGCGACCGCTCCCGCAGGAAGTCCGCGTCGGCGCCGAGGCCGTGCACCCCCAGCTCCGTGCCGCCCGTGCCGCCCACCAGGGCCGTACAGCAGGCGTCGAAGGCGTCCGCCCAGCGCCGGGTCAGGAAGCCGAGCCGGTCCGCGCCGAGCATGCCGCGCAGCACCTGCTCGGCGATGTCGTCGGGCAGCATCCGGAAGTACTCCGGCGGGGCCCACGGGGTGTGCGAGAAGTGTCCGATCCGCAGATCGGGCCGCGCCTCGCGGAGCATGCCCGGGACGAGCGTCAGGTGGTAGTCCTGCACGAGGACCAGGGCGCCCGGGTCCGCCTCGGCCGCGAGGGCCTCCGCGAAGGCGCGGTTGTACGTCTCGTACGACGCCCAGCGGCGGCGGAACTCCGCGTCGAAGACCGGCTCCACGGGCGTCTGGTACAGCATGTGGTGGACGAACCACAGCACCGAGTTCGCGATGCCGTTGTACGCGTCGGCGTGCACGTCCGCGTCGATGTCGAGCATCCGCACGCCCGGCTCGGAGACCCCCCGCCGGACCGCCTGCCGGTCGCCGTCGCCGAGCGCCGCGCACACCCACACACTGTCCTCGGAGGAGACGGCGCTCAGCCCGGAGACCAGCCCGCCACCGCCCCGGCGGGCGTCGAGAGAGCCGTCCTCCGCCACGGCGTACGAGACCGGACCACGGTTGGAAGCCACCAGCACAGAAGCCATGTGGCGAACCTAGCCCGTCCCGTAAACGCTCAAACGTGCGTATACGAACGACGGCGCTCAGTCGCCACGCCGGCCACGCGAGTCCTGCGGGCCCCGCGCGCCGGGAGCGCCGTGCACGGCCCGTGCGGCGCGCAGCGCCGCCGTCGCCACCACACCCGTCGCGGTGAGCGCCAGGGCGAGGCCGCCGAGCAGCCACAGCCGCTCGGTGCGGTGGTCGCCGGCCCGCGCCGTCGAGACGCCGGGGCCGTGCGGCACGGGGACAGGACGCCGCGCCTCCGGCGACGGCAGCCCGGGCGGCCGGGCAGCCTCCCGCACCTGCGCCTCGGCCCCCACCAGCGCCTCGGCCCGCACCTGCGCCTCGGCCCGCACCAGCGCCTCGGCCCGATCCGGCACTTCTGCACGTCCCGGCACTACGGCCCGATCCGGCACCTCCGCACGCCCCGGCGTTTCGGCACGATCCAGCACCTCGGCCGCCGGGACCGGTTCCGGCGCCGCGCCGGAGCCGTGGACGGCCGTGGCGGCCGGGGCGGCCGCCACGAGCGGCAGCGAGCCGGCGAGGAGCCCCGCGGCCCCGAGCAGCGCTCCCTTGCGATGGGTGAACCTCATAGAACGGAAATGTATGCAAAAAGCATCATCATTCGAGGATGCGCCACGCGCCGGAAGGGCCCCGGACACGCCCCGGCCGACACGCCTTAGGCCACCCGGCGGTGCGCGTACTCCGCGATCTCGCGCATCGGAGGCCGCTCCTCGGTGTCCACCGCGTACGTCCGCGGTGTGAAGCCCCCGCCGCCCGCCGTCTCGTCCCGCTCGAACTGGGTCAGCCGGGGCCGCACCAGGTGGCCGCGCGAGAGCCGCAGCTGCGCGGTCCGGTAGATCGCCGCCGCCATCCGCCCCAGCGCCTGGCCGTCCTGGTGCCGGTGCTTGCGGACGCCCACGTCGACCTGGGCGAGCGCGTCCAGGCCCACCGTGTGCAGCGCGTCGACGAGGAGGCCCAGCTCGACTCCGTACCCGACGGGGAACGGCAGCCGCTCCAGGAGCGAGCGGCGGGCCGCGTACTCGCCGCCCAGGGGCTGGACGAAACCGGCCAGCTGCGGCCAGTGCAGATTGAGCAGCGGCCGGGCCACCAGCTCCGTCACCCGGCCGCCCTGGCCGGGCTCGCCGCCCAGCGGGCGGTCGTACATCGCCTTGACGAGGTCGACGCCGGGGTCGGTGAGGAGGGGGCCGACGATCCCGGAGACGAAGTCGGCGGAGAAGTCCCGCAGGTCCGCGTCGACGAAGCAGACGACGTCACCGCGGGTCACCATCAGGGAGCGCCACAGGACCTCGCCCTTGCCGGGCACGGCGGGTATCCGCGGCAGGATCGCGTCCCGCGCCACGACCCGGGCCCCGGCCGCCGACGCGACCTCGGCCGTACGGTCACCGGAACCGGAGTCGATCACCACCAGCTCGTCGACGAGCGGGACCTCGTCCGACATCAGCTCGCGGCGGATCGTGGACACGATCGCGCCGACCGTCGCCTCCTCGTCGAGCGCGGGCAGCACGACGCTGACGGTGGTCCCCCGCTTGGCCGCGAGGATCCGGTCGAGCGGCCGCTCGGCGACGGACCAGGACCGCCGGGCCAGCCAGCGCTCCACTTCATCCAGCAACGTGATCTCCATCTCGCGGGTCGGACGACCATCTCAAGCGTCCATGCCTTCGGTTACAGTCTTGAACAACGCGGATCCCCGACGCATGTCGGGGTGCCACCCGCGTTCTACAACCGAATACCGCTCATCCAGAGGGGCAGAGGGAAACGGCCCGTTGAAGCCCCGGCAACCCTCCAGTCGGTCAGTACGCTCGCCAGCGCGAGGTCCCCGGCTAGGGAAGGTGCCAAATCCGTCTCATGGCGAAATTCGCCATGGGAAAGATGAGGAGAAAGGGCCTCCCTCCATGGCTGTACAGACTGTCGCGAACACCCAGAACTCGGTCGACCTCGGTCCCGCTTCCGGGCTTTCCTGTCGCGAATGCGGCGAAGTCTTCGCCCTCGGTCCGATCTTCGCCTGCGAGCTCTGTTTCGGCCCGCTCGAGGTCGCGTACGACCTCCCCACCGGCGACCCCGAGGCGCTCCGCAAGCGGATCGAGGCCGGCCCCGCCAACATCTGGCGCTACGCCCCGCTGCTGCCGGTCCCCGCCGACGTCGCCGACAAGCCGAACCTGAACCCGGGCTGGACCAAGCTCGTCCAGGCCGACAACCTCGCCCGCGAGCTGGGCGTCGAGCCGGGCAGGCTCTTCGTCAAGGACGACTCCGGCAACCCGACGCACTCCTTCAAGGACCGCGTCGTCGCCCAGGCCCTCGAAGCCGCCCGCGCCTTCGGCTTCACCACCCTCTCCTGCTCCTCCACCGGCAACCTCGCCGGCGCCGTGGGCGCCGCCGCCGCCCGCGCCGGCTTCCGCTCCTGCGTGTTCATCCCGCACGACCTGGAGCAGGGCAAGGTCGTCATGGCCGCCGTCTACGGCGGCGAGCTCGTCGGCATCGAGGGCAACTACGACGACGTCAACCGCTTCTGCTCCGAGCTCATCGGCGACCCGCTCGGCGAGGGCTGGGGCTTCGTCAACGTCAACCTGCGCCCGTACTACGGCGAGGGCTCGAAGACGCTCGCGTACGAGATCTGCGAGCAGCTCGGCTGGGTCCTGCCCGACCAGCTGGTGATCCCGATCGCCTCCGGCTCCCAGCTCACCAAGATCGACAAGGGTCTGCAGGAGCTGATCAAGCTCGGTCTCGTCGAGGACAAGCCGTACAAGATCTTCGGCGCCCAGGCCGAGGGCTGCTCCCCGGTCTCGACGGCCTTCAAGGCCGGCCACGACGTCGTACGGCCCCAGAAGCCGAACACCATCGCCAAGTCCCTGGCGATCGGCAACCCGGCCGACGGCCCCTACGTCCTGGACATCGCCCGGCGCACCGGCGGCGCGGTGGAGGACGTCGACGACGAGCAGGTCGTCGAGGCCATCAAGCTCCTCGCCCGGACCGAGGGCATCTTCGCCGAGACCGCGGGCGGCGTCACCGTCGGCGTGACGAAGAAGCTCGTCGAGGCCGGCCTGCTGGACCCGAGCCTGACGACCGTCGTCCTGAACACCGGCGACGGCCTGAAGACCCTGGACGCGGTGGCCGAGACCTCGCAGGCGACCGCCACCATCCGCCCCAGCCTGGACGCGTTCCGCGACGCCGGCCTGGCCCACTGACCACCCCCGTCACGGAAGGCAGCAACTCCATGAGCGTCAAGGTCCGCATCCCCACCATCCTCCGTACCTACACGGGCGGTCAGGCCGAGGTCCCGGCGGAGGGCGCGACCCTCTCCGAGGTCATCGCCGACCTGGAGAAGAACCACACCGGCATCGCCGCCCGCGTCCTGGACGACCAGGGCAAGCTGCGCCGCTTCGTCAACGTCTACGTCAACGACGACGACGTCCGCTTCGAGCAGGGTCTCGAGACGGCGACGCCCGACGGCGCCGGCGTCTCCATCATCCCGGCCGTCGCCGGCGGCTGCTGAGGCTCCGCATTACCCCGCGTAACCGAATTGCCCTCTCCGCTCCAGAAGCGGAGGGGGCAATTCTGCATGGTTGAGCGGGGTAGAGTTGGGGAAGCCCCCTCCGCTGCCTGTGCCGGACGCATATGAGAATGCGCCCGCACCCGACAAGATGCAGCCAATGTGTTCGAGTGTTGTGTACCTTCTGCGCACTTTGACGGGCCCGACTTGCCCCGTAAATCAGTGAATGCTCCTGAATTCTCCTTTCCGGCGTGCCCAGAATTCTCGTCCGATTGACCTGTTGCAGAGGGCAGTTGGGCAGATACATTCAGCCGCGGTCGACGCGTTCCGGCGCAGGGTCTGACCCGGGGCCGCGAAGTGCGGTCCCGCGCAAGGGCCAGTAATAGGGGAGTTAGGCATGGCTCAGGGCACCGTCAAGTGGTTCAACGCGGAGAAGGGCTACGGCTTCATCGCGGTCGACGGTGGTGCGGATGTTTTCGTCCACTACAGCGCGATCCAGATGGACGGTTACCGCACCCTTGAAGAAGGTCAGCGAGTCGAGTTCGAGATCTCGCAGGGCCAGAAGGGTCCGCAGGCGGACATGGTCAAGCTCGCCGTCTGAGCACGGCGCGAATCGGCCACCACGCACGCACTCATCGCGTTCTCGCGCCGAGGGGTCCGCATCCTGACCGGGATGCGGACCCCTCGTGCGTGTGCCGACACGTTCGCCCGTCGGGTTCCGATCACCGAGAGGCGCTTGCACTCGCATGGGTCGAGTGCTAATCATTGGCGTTAGCACTCTGAAGGTGAGAGTGCTTACGAGGATCGGGCAGACGAGGTCCGTGGCCAGGTGGGGCAAGGAACCGCCGAAGCCGCAGGCCGTCCGTCGCGGGCGTCGGCGCGGTCCTGGAGCGTTATCCACCCCATGTCCGGGAGGACCACTTCACATGGCCAAGATCATCGCGTTCGACGAGGAGGCACGGCGCGGTCTCGAGCGCGGGATGAACCAGCTCGCCGACGCCGTCAAGGTCACCCTTGGCCCCAAGGGCCGGAACGTCGTCCTCGAGAAGAAGTGGGGCGCCCCCACGATCACCAACGATGGTGTGTCCATCGCCAAGGAGATCGAGCTCGAGGACCCGTACGAGAAGATCGGCGCCGAGCTGGTCAAGGAAGTCGCCAAGAAGACGGACGACGTCGCCGGTGACGGTACGACCACCGCGACCGTCCTCGCCCAGGCGCTCGTCCGCGAGGGCCTGCGCAACGTCGCGGCCGGCGCCAACCCGATGGCCCTCAAGCGCGGCATCGAGAAGGCCGTCGAGGCCGTCTCCGGCGCCCTGCTCGAGCAGGCGAAGGATGTCGAGACCAAGGAGCAGATCGCTTCCACGGCCTCCATCTCCGCCGCCGACACCCAGATCGGCGAGCTCATCGCCGAGGCGATGGACAAGGTCGGCAAGGAAGGCGTCATCACCGTCGAGGAGTCCCAGACCTTCGGTCTGGAGCTGGAGCTCACCGAGGGTATGCGCTTCGACAAGGGCTACATCTCGGCGTACTTCGCCACCGACATGGAGCGTATGGAGGCGTCCCTGGACGACCCGTACATCCTGATCGTCAACTCCAAGATCTCCTCCGTGAAGGACCTGCTCCCGCTCCTGGAGAAGGTCATGCAGTCGGGCAAGCCGCTGCTGATCATCGCCGAGGACGTCGAGGGCGAGGCCCTGTCCACGCTGGTCGTCAACAAGATCCGCGGCACCTTCAAGTCCGTCGCCGTCAAGGCCCCGGGCTTCGGCGACCGCCGCAAGGCCATGCTGAACGACATCGCCATCCTCACGGGCGGCACCGTCGTCTCCGAGGAGGTCGGTCTCAAGCTGGAGAACGCCGGCCTGGACCTGCTCGGCCGCGCCCGCAAGGTCGTCATCACCAAGGACGAGACCACGATCGTCGACGGTTCGGGCGAGAGCGACCAGGTCGCCGGTCGCGTGAACCAGATCCGCGCCGAGATCGAGAACTCCGACTCGGACTACGACCGTGAGAAGCTCCAGGAGCGCCTCGCGAAGCTGGCCGGCGGCGTGGCCGTCATCAAGGCCGGTGCCGCGACCGAGGTCGAGCTCAAGGAGCGCAAGCACCGCATCGAGGACGCCGTTCGCAACGCGAAGGCGGCCGTCGAGGAGGGCATCGTCGCCGGTGGTGGCGTGGCCCTGCTCCAGGCCTCCTCGGTCTTCGAGAAGCTCGAGGGCGACCTCACGGGCGACGAGGCCACGGGCGCCGCGATCGTGAAGCTGGCCCTCGAGGCCCCGCTGAAGCAGATCGCCATCAACGCCGGCCTCGAGGGTGGCGTCGTGGCGGAGAAGGTCCGCAACCTGCCCGTCGGCCACGGCCTCAACGCCGCGACCAACGAGTACGTCGACCTCATCGCCGAGGGCATCATCGACCCGGCGAAGGTCACGCGCTCCGCGCTGCAGAACGCGGCCTCCATCGCCGCGCTGTTCCTGACCACCGAGGCCGTCATCGCCGACAAGCCGGAGAAGGCCTCCGCGGCCGCTCCGGGCGGCATGCCGGGCGGTGACATGGACTTCTGATCCTCCCGGATCGGCTGTTCACCGAGGGCGGTACCCCAGCAGGGGTGCCGCCCTCGGGCGTTCCCGGGCCGCCGCGGTCCTCGGGCACGACGGCGGCGGTACGGCGGGGGGTACGGGGGCGGGGGCGGTTCGGGCCGGAGGCGGCCGCCCGGCCTGGGGTGCCGCGGCCGGGCGTTCGGGGTGATGCTGGGGAGAGGACCCCTCACGGCGGGAGCGGACCATGATCACGTTGTTGACGACCCCGACGGACCGCGAGCTGGTCATCACCGGGACCTTCGAGGCCCCGCCCGAACGGGTCTGGGAGGCCTGGACGCGGCCGGAGCACGTGCGCCGGTGGTACGGCGTGGCGGCGCTCACCACGACCGTCTGCGACATCGACCTCCGGGTCGGCGGGGCGTGGCGCTGGGGACAGGAGTCCCCCGACGGGCAGGAGATCGTCTTCTCGGGGGAGTACGAGGAGATCGTCCCGAACGAGCGGCTCGTCTACACCGAGACCTTCGAGCTGATGCCGGGCCCGCCCGTGCACGTCACCCTGGCCTTCGACGCGACGCCGACCGGGGGCACGGCCCTGACGAGCACATCGGTCTGGCCGTCGAAGGAGATCCGGGACCAGGCCCTCGCGACGGGGATGGAGGCGGGGGTCAAGGAGGAGTACGACCGGCTGGCGGAGTACCTCGGCACGATGTGACGCCGCACGGCGACGGCTCCCGACTGATGACTGACCGGCGACGGTTGACGGCTGACGGCTGACCGGCTGGGACCGGCGACGGCTTCCGGCTGACGGCTGACCGGCTGGGACCGCGACGGCTTCCGGCTGACGGCTGACCGGCTGGGACCGGCGACGGCTTCCGGTTGACGGCTGACCGGTGACCGCACGGCGATTCGCGGTTCGTGGCTCCGGGCTCCCCACTCCGGGCTCCCGGCTCCCGGATCACGCCGACGCGGCGCCCCGCCGGCCCCGGAGCGCGAACGCCGACCACAGGACCGCGACCGCCAGGGCCGCTACGGCCATCGCCGTCAGGGCGCCCGCCTCCGGACGCCAGCCGAGGGAGACGCGGGTACCCAGGAAGGCCAGTCCGACGACGATCCGCCCGGTGGCGTAGACGGGGACCCGTGCGGCCGTGGCGCGCAGCACGGCCGCCGAGGCCACCGCCGTCAGGAACCACACGCCCAGGTACGCCCAGACCGGCCCCGGGGCGGCGGGCGGCAGCCCGTACTCCTCCGGACCGAGCCGGAACAGGGAGCCCGACCACCCCAGGCCCACCCCCAGGGCGGCGACGCCCGCCGCCCAGCAGGCGTGGCGCCACAACGGGCCCTCGGCCACATGCTCTTCGGTGGCGGGTTCGTCCGGATCGAGGAAGGCGTTCACGCCTTCAGGGACGTGAGCGGGCGGCCGCGCGTTGCCTCGGCGGGCGGAAATTCAGTCGGCTGCGGCGGCGGCTTCCGACGGGGGGAAACCCCACCCTCCACCCTCCCGGCTGCCGGATGGGACGGTGAGCCGCCGTCAACCAGGCTCTACGCATGACGACTTGGACGCGCAACACCCTCGTGCTCGCCCTCTCCGCCGCCGCCGTGGCCGCCTCCCTCACCGGGGCGCGGGCCGCGCAGCCCGGTGGTGGGCTCGACTGGACGCCCTGTGGGCCCGACGGGCTCGGGCAGGAGTGCGCCACCCTCTCCGTGCCGCTGGACTACGCCGATCCCGGTGGGCGCCGGACGTCGATCGCCGTGTCCCGGATCCTGAGCGACCGGCCGGACGAGCGGCGCGGGACGCTGGTCGTGATCCCCGGCGGCCCCGGCAGTTCCGGAGTGGGCAGGCTGACGGCGAAGGGTGCGGCCCTGCGGGGGGAGTTGGGCGGGACGTACGACCTGGTGGCGATGGACCCGCGCGGGGTGGGCGGCAGTGAGAGGGCGAGCTGCGGCCTCGACGAGGACGACCGCCGACTGGTGAACCTGCGGCCGTGGCCGGCCGCCGACGGGGGGATCGCCGCGAACGTCGCGCGTTCCCGGCGTACCGCGGAGGCCTGCGCACGCGTCGGCGGCGAGGTCCTCGCGAACATGACGACGGCGAACCAGGCGAGGGACCTGGACCGCTTCCGCCAGGCGCTCGGGGAGGAGAAGCTCTCCGCCTGGGGAGTCTCCTACGGGACGTACGTGGGCGCGGTGTACGCGCAGAGGTTCCCGGGGCGCACCGACCGCTGGGTCCTGGACAGCAGCAGCGACCCCGACCCCCGGCGGGTGGCCCGGGGCTGGCTCGCGTTCATGTCGCAGGGTGCCGACGACCGGTTCCCCGACTTCGCCGTCTGGGCGTCGCACCCGGACCGGGCGGCCCAGGGCCTCCGGCTCGCGGAACGCGCCGAGGACGTGCGGCCGATGGTCCTGGCGCTCGCGGACCGGCTCGACCGGGAGCCCAAGGAGTCGACGAAGCCCGGCGTGCCGCTGACCGGCACGATGCTGCGGCAGGCCCTGCAGTCCGCGCTCTACGCCGACGCCGCCTTCCCCGGGTTCGCCCGGCTGGTGCGGGACGCCCGGGACCCGGGCCGTACCCCGGCGCCGACGCCCGACCTCACCGAGGCGCTGTCCCAGGAGGATGCGGCGATCATGATCGGCGTCGTGTGCAACGACGTCGCGTGGCCGCGCTCGATCCCCGCCCACCGGCGCGCCGTTGCGGCCGACCGCGCCCGCCACCCGCTCACGGCGGGCTTTCCCGTGAACATCACGCCTTGCTCCTTCTGGAAGGCCCCGGCTGAGAAGCCGGCCCGGATCACCGACCGGGGCCCGTCGAACATCCTGATGATCCAGAGCCTGCGCGACCCGTCGACCCCGTACGCCGCCGGCCTGCGGATGCGGGCGGCCCTCGGCGAACGGGCCAGGCTGGTCACCGTGGACCAGGGCGGGCACGGGATGTACCTGGGGAACGGCAACGCGTGCGGGGACCGGGCGGTGACGGAGTTCCTCAGGTCGGGCGAACGGCCCGCGCGGGACACGTACTGCGCGAACCGGCCGGGCTGACGGGCGCCGCAGCCGTACGGGTCAGACCTTCGCCGGTTCCGAGGGCTCGGAGGGCTCGGAGGGCTCCGACGACCCTGACGGCCCCGACGGTCCGGGCGCGGCCGACGGCCTCGGGCTGCCGGAGGCGACCACTCCGGCGGCGTCCGTGTCCACGGCGAACTCCTCCAGGAGCGCCTGGCTGAAGCCCCAGAAGTACGTCGCCACGAAGCCCACCACATAGCCGACCAGCAGCCCGCCCGCGTAGATCGCGATCGTCTCGCCCAGGCCCTTGTCCCCGTCGAGGAGCGGGAAGAGGGCCCAGCCGGAGGGGCCGATGGCCGTGGAGCCGACCTCGGCGCCCAGCATGTTGAAGAGCCCGACGAAGCCGCCGCCGAACGCGCCGCCGACGCAGGCCGTGACGAACGGGCGGCCCAGCGGCAGGGAGACGCCGTAGATGAGCGGCTCGCCCACGCCGAGGAAGCCCGCCGGGAGCGCCGACTTGATCGTGCGGCGCAGGGAGCCGTTGCGGGGGAGCTTGACGTACACGGCCATCGCCGCGCCCGCCTGGCCCGCGCCCGCCATCGCGAGGATCGGGAGGAGGACCGTGTAGCCCTGCTGCTCGATCAGCGTGGTGTGGATCGGGATCAGCGCCTGGTGCAGGCCCAGCATCACCAGCGGGAGGAAGAGCCCGCCGAGGACGAACCCGGCCCCGGCGCCCGCGTGGGCGAGCAGCCAGTCGGCGAAGTCGCCGATCGCGGTCGAGATCTCCCCGGCCACGAACATCAGGCCATAGAGGGTGGCGAGGCCGGAGACGAGGACCGTGAGGGTGGGCGTGACCAGCACGTCCAGTGCCTCCGGCACCCAGCGGCGGCACCATTTCTCGACGTACACGGCGAGCACCGCCGCACCCAGCGCGCCCAGGACGCCGCCCTGTCCGGGCGACAGCGTTTGGCCGAACGCGTCGATCTTCGCGACGCCGGGGAAGACGATGATGGCCGCGACCGCGCCGCCGAGGATCGGCGTACCGCCGAACTCCTTCGCCGTGTTGAAGCCGACGAAGACCGCGATCAGCGCCATGAAGCCACTCGCCATCGCCGCGAGCGCGGGTGTGACGGCGGGGAGCAGGCCGAGGTTCACCAGCAGGCCGTTGAGGCCGGCGATGATGCCGCAGCCGATGAGGGCGGGGATCAGCGGGACGAAGATGTTCGCGATCCGGCGGAGGAAAAGCTTGAAGGGGGTGGCGTTGCGCTCCTTCTGCGCCGCCTTGATCGCCGCGCCCTGCGCCGCGAGGCCGTCCGCCGTGCCGGCCGGGGCGGCGCCTCCGCCCTCCATGGTGGCGGGGGCGGGCGCGTCGGAGACCGGGCCCGCCTCGGCGACCAACGCCTCGAACACGGGTGTCACCCGCGCCACCGTGCCGGGCCCGAGGACGATCTGGTACGTGTCGTCCTCCACCACGCCCAGGACGGACGGCAGCGCCCGCAGGGCCTGGTCCTGGACGAGGGAGCGGTCCCGCAGACCGAGCCGCAGCCGGGTCATGCAGTGGGCGACGGAGTCGATGTTCCGTGCGCCGCCGACGAGGGGGAGGATCGCGGCGGCGATGGCGCGGTTCTTGTCGTCAGTGCTCATGGGCCGTGCCTTGCTGTGGGGGGAGTGGGGAGGGGAAGGGGAGGGCGGTGCGGAGAGGGGCCGTGCGTCAGCGGGGAGGGAGCGGGGGCGTGCGTCAGCGGGCGGAGAGGGCCGCGCGCAGATGGCCGGCGGAGTCCGTGAGGCGGCGGGCGGCGGAGGGGGCGTCGATGTCGGCGAGGATCATCAGGATCGCCGTCTTCACCTCGCCGTCCGCGGCGGTGAGCGCGGTCTCGATCTGCTCGTCGGGCGCGCCGGTGGCGAGGGCGACGATCCGCCGCGACCTGGCCCGCAGCTTCTCGTTGGAGGCGCGGACGTCGACCATGAGGTTTCCGTACGTCTTGCCGAGCCGGATCATCGTGATCGTCGAGATCATGTTGAGGACCAGCTTCTGGGCGGTGCCGGCCTTCAACCGTGTCGAGCCGGTGAGGAGTTCGGGCCCGGTGACGACCTCGATGCCGTGTTCGGCGGCGGCCGCCAGCTCGCTGTCGGCGTTGCAGGACAGCCCGATGGTCAGCGCGCCGGCCGCGCGGGCGTGGGCGACCGCGCCGATGGCGTAGGGGGTGCGGCCGGAGGCGGAGACGCCGACCACGGTGTCGCGGGCGGTGAGGCCGAGGGCGTCGAGGTCCTCGGCGGCCAGCTCGCGGGAGTCCTCCGCGCCCTCCACGGCCTTCACCATCGCCGAGGGGCCGCCCGCGATCAGTCCGACGACCTCGGCGGGGTCGGTGTTGAAGGTCGGCGGGCACTCGCTGGCGTCGAGGACGCCCAGCCGGCCCGCGGTCCCCGCTCCGGCGTAGATCAGCCGGCCGCCGTCGGCCATGCGGGCGGCGGTGGCGTCGATGGCGTCGGCGATCCGCGGCAGCTGCGCGGCGACCGCGAGGGGGACGGTCTGGTCCTCCTGGTTCATCAGCGCGGCGATCTCGGCGGTGGGGAGCCGGTCGATCTCCGACAGCTCGGGGCGGAACGCCTCGGTGGCGAGGGTGGCGAGTTGGGCGCGCAGTTCGGAGTACGTAGAGGACACGTGCGGGCTCTTTCGGTGCGTCGTCGTCGTTGACGATCAGCGGGTGCGGGGTGTGGATGGTTCAGCGGGGTGCGGGGTGCGGGGCCGGGGTGGGTCAGCGGGTGCGGGGGGAGTGGCGGTGGGCGAGGGCTTCGTACGAGGCCGCGAGCGCCGGTGCCGCCGTCTCGTAGGTCCGCTGGGTGACGCAGGTGAACAGGCAGTCCACGACGAGGAGCTGGCTCGTACGCGAGGACATGGCGGCGGGGCGCAGTTCGCTCTCGCGGGCGGTGGAGGTCGTGAGTATGTGGTCGGCGTACTGCGTGACGGGCCCGTCCGGGCGGCCGGTGATCGCGACGGTGGTGGCGCCGTGGTCGAAGGCGACGCGGAGGGGTTCGATGACGTCGCCGGTGGAACCGGAGTGGGTGATCGCGAGGGCGACGTCGCCCGAGCGCAGCTGCACGGCGTTGGTGACGGCGAGGTGCGGGTCGCTGTGCGCGTGGGCGAGCAGGCCGATCCGGAGGAGCTTCTGGCCGAGGTCCTGGGCGACGAGGCCGGAGGCGCCGACGCCGTAGATGTCGATGCGGCGGGCGGTGGCGAGGGCGGCGACGGCCGCGCCGAGCTGGACGGTGTCGAGTCCGGCCGCGGTGTCCGCGAGCGTCTGCTGCTCGTCGTAGGCGAGCTTGGCGACGACGTCCGCCACCGGATCGTCGACCGTGATGTCGGCGGTGACGGAGGGCGCGCGTCCGGACTGCTGCTGGGCGGCGAGGCCGGCGAGGGCGAGCCGCAGGTCGCGGTAGCCGGGGTAGCCGAGGAGCCGGGCGGTGCGCACGACGGTGGCCTCGCTGGTGCCGGTGAGCTCGGCGAGGCCGGTGACCGTGAGGGCGGCGCAGCCGGCCGGGTCGCCGGCGACGGCCTCGGCGACCCGCTGCATGGAGCGGGTCATGGACGGCGCGAGGGTCCGCACCTTGGCCGCGAGAGCGGCGGGCGCGGGCGGGGCGTTGCCGGGCGCGGGCGCTGTCCCGGAGCCGCCGCTGAAAATTTCCTTCACGTCATTGGTCACCTCTGAAAGATATTTTCGGTCCGGGGGAGCGTCAAGACCCTGCTCGGTCCGGATGCGGAGGACCTTCGCCGTCGGGGCGTGTGGGGTGACAATGAGTCCATGGACGACATCGACCGCCTGGAGCAGGCGCTGCACACGGCCCGCGCCCTGATTCTCGCCGATCTGGCGGCACGTGAGGTCGCCGCGGCGGAGGTGGTCTCGATGGTCGAGGACGCGGTGACCCACCGGCGGTGGTGGGTGGAGCAGTGGCCCGAGGGCATCACGTACGTCGCCGGGCTCGTCGCCCAGGACGTGCAGGACGCGATCCTGGAGCGGCACGGCCGCTGGCCGATCTGCCCGGTCTGCTCCTCGGGCGACCCGCACGCCCTGGACGTGGAGCCGGAGCTGGGGCCGGACCCGCACTGGGTCTGCGGCAAGGCGGGCGTGGTCGTGGCCCCGGTCGGCGGACTGACGTGAGCGGCGGCCCCGGCGGAACGACGGCGGCCACGATCACCCGCGTCCGCGTCCGCGCCCGTGCGGCGGGGGCCGGGGCCCTCGGCGTGCCGGCTCCGTCGGCGGGTGGCTGAGGTGGCCCTCTACATCGACCCGCCGACCTGGCCTGGCCACGGCCGTATGTGGTCGCACCTCGTCAGCGACGTCTCGCATGACGAGCTGCACGCCTTCGCCGCCTCGATCGGCGCCCCGCCCCGCGCCTTCGAGCGCGACCACTACGACATCCCGTCGGACCGGTACGCCGAGGCGGTGGCGGCGGGCGCCATCGAGGTCGGTTCCAAGGAACTCGTCCGCCGGATCACGGAGGCGGGCCTGCGCCGGCCGAAGGGCCGGCCGGCGCCGGGGGAGGACCTCCCGCGTTACGACGTGTAGTAACCGGCCACGTCGGCGAGGAGGTCGACCGACCCCGCCCGGTTGTAGAAGGCGACCTTTCCGTTGACGACGGGCACGACCACCAGGTTGGGGATCGTCTGGCCCGCGGTGAAGTTGAGGTTCGACGCGCTGGTACGGGTCGTCCCGTCCGGGTACACCGACACGAAGCTCGCCGAGGTCGGGCCGGTGGCCGTGACGTTGAGGACGACGGCGGTGACCCCCGCGGCCGGGATGCCGGGCTTCCCCGCGACCTGGAGGCTCACCGTGCCGCCGGGCCCGACCTTGGCGGCGGGGACGCCGAGCCCGGCGCGGGTGTCCATCAGCCGGGTGGGCGTGACCGCCTTGTACGTGGATCCGGTGCCGTCGGTGGTGTAGTAACCGGCGACGTCGGCCAGCAGGTCCACGGAGCCGGAGTGGTTGTAGAAGCTCACCTTGCCGTTCACGACGGGGACGACCACCAGGTTGGGGATCGTCTTCCCGGCCGTGAAGTTGAGGTTGGACGCGCTCGTGCGGGCGGTGCCGTTCGGGTACACGGAGACGAAGCTCGTCGCCGTAGGGCCGGTGGCCGTGACGTTGAGGACGACGGCGGTGACCCCGGCCGCCGGGATGCCGGAGATCCCCGCGACCTGGAGCGTCACCGTACCGGCCGGGCCGATCCTGGCCTTGGGGACGCCGAGGCCGGCGCGGGTGTCCATCAGCCGGGTGGGCGTGACCGGCCGGTACGTGGAGCCGGTCCCGTCGGTGGTGTAGTAGCCCGCCACGTCCGCGAGGAGGTCGACCGACCCGGCGCGGTTGTAGAAGCTGACCCTGCCGTTCACCACCGGTACGACGACCAGGTTGGGGATGGTCTGGCCGGCCGTGAAGTTGAGGTTCGATGCGCTGGTGCGGGTGGTGCCGTCGGGGTGGACGGAGACGAAGCCGGCGGAGGTGGGGCCGGTGGCCGTGACGTTGAGGACCACGGCGGTGACGCCGGCGGCCGGGATGCCGGCCTTGCCCGTCACCTGGAGGGTGACGGTGGCACCCGGGCCGACCTTGCCCTGGGGGACGCCGAGGCCGCTGCGGGTGTCCATCAGCCGGGTCGGGGTGACCGGCTTGTAGGTGCCGTGCCCGGTGGCGGCCGGTGTCACCGTCAGCGAGCCGCGCGCGTACTCCTTGCCGTACGCCAGGACGCCGAGGGACCAGGTCCCGGCCGGTGCCGTGCGCAGGTCGACCGTCGCCTTCAGGGTCCGCGCGTCCTCGGAGACCGAGACGGTGGTGGCCGTCAGCGGTGCCGGGCCGCCGGTCAGCTTGACCGTGTTGCCCATGCTAAGCGCGGTTCCCTGCACGGTGAGGGTCGCGACCGTACCGCTCGGGACGGTGCCGGGGGTGACCGTGCCGACGGTCGGGTTCTCGGTGCCGCAGGGTGCGTCGACGCAGGTGAGGGCGGCGCGGTAGGCGGTCCGGTCGGTGCCGTCCGGCAGGGAGAGGACGAAGAGGGTCTGGCCGTCGGCCGTGTACTCCGACACGTGGTTGCGCTGCTGGCCTTGACTGCCGTACAGCGTGTGCCGCGCGGGAGACGTCCCGCCGTCGGTGGCCGTGACGCGGGCCGTGAAGCGGTCTCCGGCCACGGTGGGCACCACGACGCACGCCGCGGTGCGCTCCTCCGACAGGGCGCCGGTCACCGGCCCCCAGCCGGCGGCGAAGGCCCCGGCCCGGGGGCACTCGGGAGCCAGACCCGCGGACGAGAAGGTCCGCCAGGCGTCGAGGCGGTACGACTCGGGAAGGGACCAGCCCTCCGGTGCCTGGGTGACGACCTGGTAGCCGGTGGAGCCGGTGGCCACACACGCCTGGGTCTCGAACCAGCACGTGACGCGGCCCTCGGCGTTCATGACAAGGGTGTGGGTGCTGTTCTCCTCGTCGCGCACGTCGATGGAGAGACGGTCCGTCGCGGCGTTCGTCGTGACGCGGTGGCAGCGCAGCGTGCCGTTCTCCCCCGAGGCGGCCTGGACGGCCGGGGCCCCGATGGCGGTCGCTGAGGAGCCGGCGCAGCCCTCCGCCGTGGCGCTCACGTCGCGGTGGACGACGGTGTGTGTGGCGGGCGCGTCCTGGCCTTCCAGCAGCAGGGTGTACGCCTTGCCCGGGTCGAGCGAGCAGCTGCTGAGGACATCGGTGCGGAGCTGCTGGCCCGGCGTCGGGTGTGTGTAGCACTCCGCGCCGTTGCCGTCGGTGTCGATCAGCCGCATCACGTAGTCCGGGAAGAGGTCCCGGTCGTCCGGGAAGGCGTACCGGAACCGGAACAGCTCGGCGGTGGCGTGGGCGTCCGCCGGGATGGTCAGGCAGTGCGAGAACACACCGTCGCCGGTGGCCATCCGTACAGCGGCGGAGTCGTCGGCGAAGGTGCCGGCAGGCAGCACCTGGCAACCGGGCTGGGGGGCGTCCGTACGGACAAAGTGGACGCCGTACGCGCCGGTCTCCGCGGCGTCGACGGCACGGACCTGGGCGCGGAACGGCGCGGTGCCGGTCAGGGCGCACGATCCGGACGAGAGCGCGCTCTCCGTGCACTGGGCGGTGCCGTTGGCGTCGACGACCTGGACCGCGGTACGGACGCCGGCGCCGCCGCGGGAGGTCAGGGCCGCGAGGCGGGCGCCCTGTGGGCTGGGCAGCTCCAGGCAGAGGGCCTGTCCGGCTGTGGTGAACTCGCCCGCGTGCCGGCCCTCGGCGACGGGCACGCACTCTTCGGCCGCCGGCCGCGCGGAGGCGGTCCCGGCCGGCAGGAGAAACGTCCCGAGGACGGCGAGCAGAGAGACGATGACGGCGGAAACGGGGCGTCTCGCGGACGCCGATGCCCTTGGCATGAACCCCCCCATGGGTGTGAACGACGCATGATCGTCGCACACGCCCATGAGCGGGTCGCGGGGTGGTCGGGAGTCAGTCCACCCGGGCCATGGTCGCCTCCGGCCGGGAGGCGGAGGAGGCGACGACGTGGCCGGGGGCCGGGGTGCGGCGGGTCAGGCGCAGGGAGAGGGTGACCGCCGCCAGGGCCACGACGGTCATCGCGGCGCCTGCCCAGGCCGTCGCCGCGAAGCCGAGGTCCGCGTCGATGACGGTGCCGCCGAGCCAGGGGCCGCCGGTGTTGCCGAGGTTGAAGGCGGCGGTGGTCGTGGCGCCCGCGAGGGTGGGGGCGGCGCCGGCCAGGTTGAACATGCGGGCGTTGAGGGCCGGGGCGGTGTAGAAGGCGGAGACGCCCAGCAGGAAGGCGAGCACGATCGTGGCGGCCGGGCTGGAGGCGAAGAGGGCCAGGGCGACCAGGAAGAGCGTGGACGCGGTGATGCCGCTGAGCAGCACCCCGAAGAGGTGCGCGTCGGCGACGCGGCCGCCGATGTACGTGCCGATGAGGGCGCCGATGCCGAAGAGGCCGAGGATCGCGGAGACCCAGCGGGCGTCGATCCCGGCGACGTCCGTGATCACCGGCGCCAGGTACGAGAACGCGCAGAAGACGCCGCCGGCGGCGAGCGCGGTGACCACGACGGAGAGCAGGACCTGGCGGTCGCGGTAGATGACCAGCTCGCCCTTGAGCCGGGGCCGCGTCGCGGGCGGCGGGATGTGCGGGATGCGGGTCACGACGCCGACGAGCGCGATGGCCGAGGCCGCGCCGACCGCCCAGAACGCGGCGCGCCAGCCGAGGTGCTCGCCGAGGAAGGCGCCGGCCGGGACGCCGAGGACGTTGGCAATGGAGAGACCGCCGATCATGACGGCCATCGCCTTGGCGCGGGAGCCGACCGGCACCATCGCGATGGCGACGGCGGCCCCGACGGCCCAGAAGCCGGCGCAGGCGAGGGCGCTCACCACCCGGGAGGCGAAGAGCACGCCGTAACTCGGCGCCAGCGCGCCCGCGACCTGGCCGAGGCCGAAGAGGGTGATCAGGGCGACGAGGGTCGTCTTGCGGGGCAGCCGCAGGGTGGCGACGGCGAGCAGCGGGGCGCCGACGACCATGCCGATGGCGAAGGCGGATATGAGCAGCCCGGCGCGGGGGATGGAGACCCCCATGTCCTCGGCGATGGGCGGCAGCAGCCCGGACAGCATGAACTCGCTCGTCCCGAGCGCGAAGACGGACAGCCCGAGGATGTACACGGCCAGGGGCATCCGCGCGGGGGCGGTGGGGGCGGGGTCGGGATCGGGCGGTGTCGTGGTCTCGGCGGAGGAAGACGGCATGACATGTGTCAACGGGGTGGTTGTGCCTGACATTCCTGGGGCGCGGGGTGTCTTGCCATGTGGACGGGGGCCCGGGGGCGGCGGACGTCGGTCGGGATGTGCCGGCCGCCCCCGCGTCAGGCCTCCGTCAGCTCCTTCAGTTCCGACTCCAGGTTCGCCCGGGCCTTCGACTCCCAGGCCGCCGCGCCGTACGGGGTGCGGAAGAGGCGGGGGAGGGAGAGGAGGTGGCGCAGGACCGCTGCGCGGCCTTCGCGGAAGGCGGGGTCCGGGACGAAGGCGTACTCCGTGCGGACCGCCCTCGCATACCCCGCGTAGGTATCCGGGGCGCTCGCCAGGATCGCGAGGTCGGCGTCGCAGAGGAGTTCGCCGTTGATGTCGCCGTCCGCCGGGTCGTGCGTGATCGTCAGGCGTACCAGGCGGGCCACCTCCGCCACCTCGTGAGCGGTGAGGCCGGCTTCCGTGAGGGCCTTTTCGGCCAGGGCCGCCGAGCGTTCCTCGTTCTCGGAGCGGTCCGGGCGGTAGACCGCGTCGTGGAACCAGGCCGCCAGCCGAACCAGTTCGAGTTCGCCGCCCTCTCCGCCCAGGTCGGCGAGTTCGTCGATGCGGTCGAGGACCGCCCGCAGGTGGTCGACCGTGTGGTACGCGCGCTGCGGCTCGGCCCAACGGGCCAGCAGGTTCAGGCCGTACGGGAGGGGGTCGGGGCCTTCGCGGCCGGCCCGGGCCGCGCGCAGCGTCGAGGTCCAGCGCTGGAGCAGCTCGGGGTCGGGGGCGTGCTCGGCGTGCTCTTCTTCGGCGGTCATACGGGCATTGTGCCGCCTCCCCCTGCCCGCGAGGCCGTCTCGCGCCACCGGCCCGGCGGCTTCGCGCCGCACGGAAGGGCGCCGTCCGACCGCGCTCCCGCAGCGCCCTTACATACCCCCCATGGGTATGCTACGGTGCTCCGCGAAGGTACCCCCTAGGGGTATGTGCGAGCGAAGGAGCAGGGCAATGTCAACCGTCAATCCCCGGCGTTGGTGGGCACTTGTCGTGCTCGCCGCCGCCCAGTTCATGGTCATCATGGACACGTCGATCATCGGCGTCGCCCTCCCCGAGATGCAGAAGGACCTGGGCTTCTCGCAGAGCGAGCTCCAGTGGATCTTCAACGCCTACGTCATCGTCTTCGGCGGACTCCTGCTCCTCGGCGGCCGCCTCTCCGACCTCGTCGGAGCCCGCAGGATCTTCGTCACCGGCTGGGCCGTCATGATCGTCGGCTCGGTCGTCGCCGCCGCCGCGCAGACCGCCTGGGTGGAGATCGTCGGCCGCGCCGTCCAGGGCGTCGGCGGGGCGCTCATCGCGCCCTCCGCCATGACGCTCCTGATGATGCTCTTCATGCACGACCCGAAGGAGCTCGGCAAGGCGATGGCCCTCTACGGTGCCGCCGCCCCCGCCGGCGGCACCGCGGGCGTCTTCCTCGGCGGTGTCTTCACCGAGTGGATGAGCTGGCAGTGGGTCTTCATCATCTACATCCCGATCGGCCTCGCCACCCTCGCCGCGACCAGGCTGCTGCCCGACGTGGCCGCCCGCCGCGGCTCCGTCGACGTCCTCGGCGCCGTCGCCGTCACCGCCGGCCTCGCGCTCGCCGTCTTCGCCGTGGTCCGCGCCCCCGAGACCGGCTGGGGCTCCACCGGCACGGTCCTCCAGCTGGCCGCCGCCGCCGTGCTGCTCGTCCTCTTCTTCGTCATCCAGAAGTCCGTCCGCGAGCCGCTCATGCCGCTCAGCGTGTGGCGGGTCCCGCGCCTGGGCTCGGCCAACCTGGCCATGACGCTGCTCGGCGCCGCCTGGATCCCCATGTGGTACTTCCTCAACCTCTACCTCCAGCAGGTCCTGGGCTACGGCGCCTTCGAGTCCGGTGCCGCCCTGCTCCCCATGACCGTCCTGCTGATGATCTTCATGACGGCCATCACCGCCCGCCTCATGGGCCGGTTCGGCGCCAAGCCGCTCATCGCCGGCGGTCTGCTGGTCCTCGCGGCCGGCCTGGTCTGGCTGGCGGCCGTCCCGCCGACCGGCACCTTCCTCGTCGACGTCCTGCCCGCCTCCCTGGTGGCCGCGCTCGGCATGTCCCTCGCCTACATCCCGGCGATGATCGCCGCCATGTCCGGCGCCCCGCAGGAGCAGGCCGGCCTCGCCTCCGGCATCGTCAACACCACCTACAACGTCGGTTCCGCGCTCGGTCTCGCCGCGCTGACCGCCGTCGCCATGTCCCAGGGTGCCGACAGACTCGGCGACCTGCCCGCCCTCACCGACGGCTTCTCCGCCGCCTTCATCGGCGCCGCGGTCATCGCCGCCGTCGGCGGTGTCGTCACCCTCCTCGTCATGAAGTCCGACACGTCCCTCGCCTCCGCCGCCGCCGCGCCCGCACCGCAGGGCGAGAAGGCTTCCGTGTGACCCACGCGGGGCGTCCGCCCTGCACATCCAGGGGTCGCCCGATGTCCACGACGGACGTCGGGCGACCCCTTTTCCGTCCGCCCGCCGCCGTACGCCCTTACCTCACGTCCGCCCTCCGGGAGGAATGAAGATGGACATCAGCACCCGAGCCGTCCACGTCGTCGACGACCCGCCCGACCCCGGCAGCCGCCCGCTCTCCGTCCCCCTCGTGCAGTCCTCGGCCTTCGCCTTCGACTCGGCCGACGCGCTCGCCGAGGCCATGGCCGGCCCCGACGGCCCGTTTGTCTACGGCAGACGCGGCAACCCGACCGTACGCGCCCTGGAGAAGACCCTCGCCGGTCTCGAAGGCGGCGCGTCCGCCCTCGCCTTCGCGTCCGGGATGGGCGCGATCAGCGGGGTGCTGCTCGCCCTGCTGCGCCCCGGTGACCACGTCGTCGCCCAGCGCTGTCTGTACGGCGGGACGTACGCGGTCCTGTCGGACCTCGCCGAGCGGTACGGGATCGAGGTCACCGCCGTCTCCGGCGACGACGTCGCCGAGTTCGAGGAGGCCGCGCGGCGGCCCCGCACCCGGCTCCTGATGCTGGAGACCATCGCCAACCCCACCGGCCGGGTGCCCGACCTGCCCGGTCTGCTGGCCGCCGCCCGCCGGCTCGGGGTCACCGGCGTGGTCGACAACTCCCTGGCCTCGCCCGTGCTCTGCCGCCCGTTGGAGCTCGGCGCCGACATCGTCGTCCACTCCACCACCAAGTACCTCTCCGGCCACTCGGACGTCCTCGGCGGCGCCGCCGTCTTCGCGGACGACGAGCTGCGTCGCGCGGTCTGGCCGCGCACCGTCGAACTGGGCGCCTGCGCGGACCCGTTCGCCGCCTGGCTGACCCTGCGCGGCCTGGCGACGCTGCCCCTGCGGGTACGGGAGCACTGCGCGAACGCGGCCGTCCTCGCCGAACGGCTCGCCGCCCGTGCGGACGTGGCGGCCGTCCACTACCCCTGGCTGCCCGGCCACCCGTCGTACGCCACCGCGCGCACGGTGCTCTCCGGGGGCGGCGGGATGCTCTCCTTCGAGCTCACCGGCGGCCGGGAGGCGGGCCGGGCGTTCATCGAGCGGGTACGGATCGCCCGGCTCGCGCTCTCCCTCGGCGGGGTGGAGACGCTGGTGACCCACCCGGCGTCCACCTCCCACCGCGAACTGGACGCGGACGCCCTCGCCGCGGCGGGCATAGGGCCCGGCCTGGTGCGGATGTCCGTCGGCATCGAGGGCGTGGAGGACCTCTGGAGCGACGTCGAGCGGGCCCTGTGCGACGACACCGGTGAACGGCCGGGCGGTTGGGGCCACAGAAGTCTTCTTTTGGGTTGACAAAATAAATGAGCGATTCGTAGATTGGGTGATGCCAGGGAACGACTGGGAACGACCACCTTCAGGTCAAGGGGGCCGCACGATGCGCTACTTCGAGGACTTCCGGCCCGGCGACGTCCATGAACTGGGCACCGTCACCGTCACCGCCGAGGAGGTGCTGGAGTTCGGCAGGCGCTTCGATCCGCAGCCCTTCCACACGGACCCCGATCTCGCGGCCCGTTCGCCGTTCGGCGGACTGATCGCGAGCGGTTTCCACACGCAGGCGATGTTCATGCGGCGCTATGTCGACGGGCTGCTCGCCTACAGCGCCTGCACGGGCTCGCCCGGCATCGACGAGGTCCGCTATCTGCGCCCCGTACGCCCGGGGGACGTCCTCACCGCCCGGGTGGAGATCCTCGGCTCCACTCCGTCGCCGTTCAACCCCGCCACCGGCACCGTCAAGCCGCGGTGCACGCTGGTGGCCGCCGACGGGACGGCCGTGTTCAGCATGATCCTGCACAGCATCTTCCGGCGGCGCCCCGCCGACGCCGACGCCGACCATCTGTCGTCGATGCCCGCGGCCGAGGACCCCGTCGCGTGTGCCCGTACGAAGAACTGCGCACCGGTCATGAGCGCCTGACCCGTCCGGCGCCCCTCCCCGGCCGGACACGGCCGTCCGTCTCTCCGCCGGCCGCACGTCTCTTTCGTCAACCGAATGAAGGGGGACCTCCTGTGGAGGCCGTATCCCGCACCGCCCAGTGGACCGCCGCCGCGCGCGCCCTGGAGACCGAGCGCGAGGACCGGCTGTTCGCCGATCCCTACGCGCGCACCGTCGCCGACCGGATCGGCTTCGAGCTGCTGGAGCGCTACGCCGGGGCCGGCACCGTGCCGTTCCTCGCCATCCGCACCACCTATCTGGACCGGGCGATCGTCAAGGCGGTCGAGGAGCGGGGCATCCGCCAGGTCGTCTTCCTCGCCGCCGGCATGGACACCCGCTTCTTCCGCCTCCCCTGGCCCGACGGCGTCACCGTCTACGAACTCGACCGCCCGGCCCTCCTGGAGGCCAAGGCCGCGATGCTGGCCGACGAGGCGCCGCCCGCGGGCCGCACCCGGATCACCGTGCCGGTCGACCTGACCCAGGACTGGACCGGCCCCCTGAAGGAGGCCGGATGGAAGAGCGACGAGCCCGTCCTGTGGGTGGTCGAGGGCCTGCTGTTCTTCCTGCCGGAAGAGGCGGTACGGACCCTGATCTCCACGCTCTCCGCGCACGCCGCGCCCGGCTCCGTGCTGCTCGGCGACGTCATCTCCAAGGCCGCCCTGGAGAACCCGCTGTCCCGCCCGTTCCTCAGCGCGCTGCGCGAGGACGGCAACCCGTGGCTCTTCGGCACCGAGGAGCCCGAGGCGCTGCTCGCCGCCTGCGGCTGGGAGGTGCGCGAGGTCAGGCAGCCCGGTGAGGAGGGCGCCGACTTCGACCGCTGGCCCTACCCCGTCCCGCCCCGGACGGTGCCGCGCGTGCCCCGGTCCTTCCTCTTCACCTGCGATCTCCCCACCCACGGCGAGGAGCGGACCGCATGAGCGCCCACGCGTTCCACCAGCAGGTCATCACCGACGCCGGGGCCGCCGTGCGCGGTCTAACCGTCGCCCTCGGCGAGCGGCTCGGGCTGTACCGGTGCCTCGCCGAGCACGGTCCGCTGACCGCCGGACAGCTCGCCGGGAAGACCGGCACCCACGAGCGGTACATCGAGGAGTGGCTGCACGCCCAGCTCTCCGCCGGCTACGTCGAGCGCCACCCGAGCGCGGCGACGTACACCCTGCCCGCCGACCACGTCGAGGTCCTGGCCGACCCGAAGGCCGTCACCTTCGCCGCCGGGTTCTTCACGGCCCTCAAGGCGCTGTACGCGACCGAGGACCTGCTCGTGGAGGCGTACCGCACGGGGGACGGCGTCGGCTGGGCCGAGCACGACGCGGCCCTGGACACCGGGATGGGCTCCTTCTTCCAGCCCACCTACGAGCACAAGCTGGTCCCGGACTGGCTGCCCGCGCTCCACGGGGTCACCGACAAGCTCGCCGCGGGCGGCACGGTCGCCGACGTCGGCTGCGGTGTCGGGCACACGACACTGCTGATCGCCCAGGCGTTCCCGCGGGCCACCGTCCACGGCTTCGACTACTCCGAGGAGGCCGTCTCCCTCGCCCGGCAGCTCGCCGAGGAGGCCGGCCTCTCCGACCGGGTCGTCTTCGAGGTCGCGTCGGCGGACGACTATCCCGGCACCGGCTACGACCTGGTCACCTTCTTCAACGCCCTGCACGACATGGGCGACCCGGTCGCGGCCGCCCGGCACGTCCGCACGTCCCTGGACGCCGAGGGCACCTGGATGCTGGTGGAGTCGAACGTCTCCCCGGCCGACATCGACACCCGTACGCCGGCCGCGCGCATGTTCATGGCCCTGTCGGCCGTCATGTGCCTGCCCGTCGCGGTGGCCCAGCGCGGCCCGCACGCGCTCGGCAACCACTCCGGCGAGAAGGCGTTCCGCGCCATCGCGGAGGAGGCCGGCTTCACCCGCTGGCGCCGCGCGACGGAGACCCCGGTCAACGCCGTCTACGAGGTCCGTCCCTGACGCACCGGAACCCCGCCCCACGGTTGCCGCCGCCCGCCCCGTACGCCTCGGGCGAGTGAGCCGAAGGGCGCCGCGGGCGTCGAAAGGGAGAACGCGCACAGGCCGCGAGGTACGAGCGGCCGAGCACGATCGACCGTCGACGCACGCACAAAGGCGCCCGGAGGCGAACCGAGCCCCAAAGAAAGAAGGAGACCGAATATGGGCGTCAGTGCCCCCTTGCCCGTCACCGACCGTTTCATGGAAGTCCTGGAGCGGCTGAGCTCCCGCTCCATCGAGGAGTACTACAACCCCTACCAGCAGTTCGACTGGCCCGACCGGCTGGACGAGAAACAGCTGTGGATGACGCCGGAGCTGCTCACCGTCTACGGCACTGAGCACTACGACGAGCTGGGTGAGGAGACGATCCGGAGGCTGTCGAAGTGGGAGTCGATCAACTTCTACAGCCTCAACGTGCACGGCATCCGCGAGCTGCTGATCGAGGTCGTCGGCCGGATCCACATGCCGGGTTTCGAGGTGCCCTCGGACTTCTTCCACCACTTCATCGGTGAGGAGAACGAGCACGTGTGGTTCTTCGCCGAGTTCTGCCGCCGCTACGGCAACAAGATCTACGGCTCGACGGCCATGCGGGCGGATTCCGCGTGGGAGCCGGAGGTGGAGAACTTCCTGGTCTTCGCCCGGATCCTGTTCTTCGAGGAGCTGGTCGACCACTACAACATGCGGATGGCGCAGGACGATTCCCTGTGCCACACCATCCGTGAGGTCAACCGCATCCACCACCAGGACGAGTCCCGTCACATCGCCTTCGGCCGTGAGCTGGTCTCGCTGCTCTTCACCCGGATGCGGGAGGCGGTGCCGGCCGCCCGGGTCGCGGAGGTGGAGGCGTACCTGAAGCGGTACGTCGTCTACAGCATCAACTCGCTCTACAACCCGCACGTGTACCGGGACGCCGGCGTCCCGGATCCGCTGGCCCTGCGGAACGCCCTCGTCGCCGACGAGCGCCGCCGTCCCTTCGAGCGCAAGGCGATCCGCAAGCCGCTCGCCTTCTTCCTGAAGACCGGGATCTTCTCCGACGACACCCTGCCCGTCGTCTGACGGCCGCCGGACCGTCGTACCCCGAGAGGTGAAACCACCATGACCGTGACGACCCCCGCGAGTGCCGGGGAGACGAGGGGCCTGCCGTCCCTCGGTCCCGAGGCGACCGCTCTGCTGCGGCTTCTCGACGACACCTTCGAGGGCTGGGGCGTGGCGGCGGGCGCCCGCCCGATGACCATGCCTCCGCTGCTGCCGACCGCCGATCTGGCCCGGCTCGACTACTACGACAACTTCCCGCACCAGGCCGTCGTCGCCGCCCCGCTCGATCTGGAGCGCCGCGAGACGTCCGCCTTCTGTTCGGACACCGGCTGCTTTCCGTGCGACGCGCTCGAACCCGCCGCGCTCGGGCTGCCCTCGGCGTCCTGTTACGCCGTCTACCTGGACCATCAGGGGCGGAGCGTCGCCGACGACACGCTGGTGACGGTGTGTTCGTGGTGCTTCCGCAAGGAGACGCATTACGAGGGCATGCGCCGGCAGCTGGGTTTCCGTATGCGGGAGATCGTCGCCATCGGCGCCCGTGAGCACGCGGAGACGCATCTGGCGGAGTCCACCGCCCGGATCGAGGCGTTCGCCCGCGCGCTGGGGCTGCCGCTGCGCCGGGAGGCGGCCTGCGATCCGTTCTTCGACAAGGGCGGTTCGAAGGCGCTGCTCCAGCGGCTGACGCCGGTGAAGTACGAGTTCCTCTGCGAGGATCTGGCGATCGCCTCGGTCAACACGCACCGCAACTTCTTCGGCGAACGCTGCGACATCTCGCTCGCGTCGAGCGGCGGGCCGGCGTTCACGAGCTGTGTGGCGTTCGGTCTGGAGCGGTGGCTGTCCGCGCTGACCCGTCGCCACGGCGACTGGGCGGCGGCGACGCAGGCGGTCCTCGACGCGAACGCCCGTACGCGGGCCGACGCGAGCGTGGCGGCCGGGCCGGTGGTCTGACGTGCCGGCCCGACCCGTCGCCCCGCCGGCGGGCGGTCTGGGCTGGGCGAACCTCGGCATGGACATCGTGTCCGTCACCCGTGTCCGCCGGCTCCTCGCCGAGTACGGCGAGCGGTTCTTCGAGCGGATGCTCACCCCCGGCGAACTCGCCGACTGCCGTACCGCCTCCGGGCTCGACGTCATGAGCCTGTGCGGGCGGATCGCGGCCAAGGAGGCGGCTTTCAAGACCCTCCGGGTCCGGGGCAGGTTCCTGCCCTGGCCGGACATCGTCGTACGGCGCTCCGAGGGCGGCTGGCCGCTGGTGGAGCTGCACCGCTCGGCCGCCGAGATGGCCGCCGAGTCCGGGATCACCGAGATCACCGTCTCCATCAGCCACGACGTGGACTACGCGGTCGCGGTGGCCGCCCCGATCATCGTCGCGCCCCCCACACCTTCCGTCCCGAACAGCAGCAGCTGATCAACCAGGCATCGCAAAGGAGAGCAATCATGGCCGACGGCCTGCAGCAGGTGAAGAGCTGGATCCTCGACCGCCACCCGGAGCGCGAGGACATCGCGCCCGACCTGGACCTGATCGAGAACCGGCTCATCGACTCGCTGTCCTTCGTCGAGTTCGTCTTCCTGCTGGAGCAGGAGAGCGGCCGGTCGATCCAGATGGAGACCCTGGAGGTCGACTCCATCCGGACGCTCGCCGCGATCGACGCCCACTTCTTCGCCCCGGTCCGTGCGGAGGTGGGCCGGGCATGAGCAGCCGCCGCCTGTTCACCTCGGAGTCGGTGACCGAGGGACATCCCGACAAGATCGCCGACCGGATCAGCGACACGATCCTCGACGCGCTGCTCGCCGAGGACCCGTCCTCGCGGGTGGCGGTGGAGACCCTGATCACCACGGGCCAGGTGCACGTGGCGGGCGAGGTCACCACCACCGCGTACGCGCCGATCGCGCGGCTGGTGCGCGAGGCGGTCCTCGACATCGGCTACGACTCGTCCGCCAAGGGCTTCGACGGAGCCTCGTGCGGGGTGTCGGTCTCCATCGGCGCCCAGTCCCCGGACATCGCGCAGGGCGTGGACACGGCGTACGAGTCGCGGGTCGAGGGCGGTTCGGACGAGCTGGACGCGCAGGGCGCCGGCGACCAGGGGCTGATGTTCGGCTACGCCTGCGACGACACGGCGGAGCTGATGCCGCTGCCGATCGCCCTGGCCCACCGGCTCGCGCGCCGGCTGACGGAGGTCCGCAGGAACGGGACCGTGCCGTATCTGCGCCCGGACGGCAAGACGCAGGTCACCATCGAGTACGAGGGGGACCGGCCGGTCCGGCTGGACACGGTGGTCGTCTCCTCGCAGCACGCGGCCGACATCAGCGTGGAGGGGCTGCTGACCCCGGACATCCGGGAGTTCGTGGTCGAGGCGGAGCTGAAGGCGCTCGCCGAGGAGGGCGTCAACCTCGAATCGGACGGCTACCGCCTGCTGGTGAACCCGACCGGCCGCTTCGAGGTCGGCGGCCCTATGGGCGATGCCGGACTCACCGGCCGGAAGATCATCATCGATACGTACGGGGGCATGGCCCGGCACGGCGGGGGCGCGTTCTCCGGCAAGGACCCGTCGAAGGTGGACCGCTCGGCCGCCTACGCGATGCGCTGGGTCGCGAAGAACGTCGTCGCGGCCGGCCTCGCCTCGCGCTGCGAGGTCCAGGTCGCGTACGCCATCGGCAAGGCCGAGCCGGTCGGTCTCTTCGTCGAGACCTTCGGCACCGGCACGCTCCCGGACGAGGCCGTCCAGGCGGCCGTGCGCGAGGTCTTCGACCTGCGGCCGGCCGCGATCATCCGCGACCTGGACCTGAAGCGGCCGATCTACGCCCGGACCGCCGCCTACGGCCACTTCGGCCGCGAGCTGCCGGAGTTCACCTGGGAGCGCACGGACCGCGTGGACGCGCTGAAGAGGGCGGCGCGCCGGGACGAAGGGGTCTGAGCATGCGTATCGCTGTCACGGGTTCCATCGCGACCGACCATCTGATGACCTTCCCCGGACGGTTCACCGAGCAGTTGCTGGCGGACCGTCTGGACCGGGTCTCCCTGTCGTTCCTCGCCGACAACCTGGAGGTACGGCGCGGCGGGGTGGCAGCGAACATCGCCTTCGGGCTCGGGACGCTCGGCCTGCGCCCGGTCCTGGTGGGGGCGGTCGGCGCCGACTTCGATCCGTACCGCGTCTGGCTGAAGGACCACGGTGTGGACACCGATGCGGTGCGCGTCAGCGCGTCCCTGCACACCGCCCGGTTCGTGTGCACCACCGACCGGGAGCAGAACCAGATCGCCACCTTCTACGCCGGGGCGATGGCGGAGGCCCGCGCGATCGAGCTGCGGGACGTCGTCGCTCGGGTGGGGCGGCTGGAGCTGGTCCTGGTCTCCCCGGACGACCCCGAGGCCATGCTGCGGCACACCCGCACCTGCCGTGACCTGGGCATTCCATTCGCGGCCGACCCGTCGCAGCAGCTGGCGCGGCTCGGCCGGGACGAGGTGCGGGAGCTGGTGGACGGGGCCCGGTTCCTCTTCACCAACGAGTACGAGACGGCTCTGCTCCAGGAGAGGACGGGGTGGCCGGAGGCGGAGGTGCTGCGCCGCGTCGGCGCCTGGGTCACCACGCACGGCGAGGCCGGGGTCCGCGTCCGGGGCGAGGGCCGCGCCCCGCTGTCGGTGCCGGCGGTCCGGGTGCCCGAGGTCGTCGATCCGACCGGCGTCGGGGACGCGTTCCGGGCCGGATTCCTCGCCGGGACGCTGTGGGGCGTGCCGGAGTGGTGCGCGGCGCGGCTGGGCTGCGCGGTCGCCGCGACGGTCCTCGACTCCGTGGGGACGCAGGAGTACCGGCTGCGCCGGGACCACCTCGTGGAGCGGATCAGGACGACGTACGGCACGGCCTGCACGGCCGAACTCCTCGTCCACCTTGCGGGGTTGTCATGAGACGGTCGCTGCGGGACGAGCTCGCCACCCGGGTCGTGGTGGCCGACGGGGCGATGGGCACGATGCTCCAGGCCGCCGATCCGACGATGGACGACTTCCGGAACCTGGAGGGCTGCAACGAGGTCCTCAACGTCACGCGCCCCGACATCGTCGCCTCCGTCCACGACGCCTACTTCTCCGTCGGCGTGGACTGCGTCGAGACCAACACCTTCGGCGCGAACCTGGCCGCCCTCGCGGAGTACGGCATCGAGGACCAGGTCTACGAGCTGTCCGAGGCCGGCGCCCGGATCGCCCGTACCACCGCCGACGCCCACACGGCCGTCGACGGGCGCCCCCGCTGGGTCCTCGGCTCCATGGGCCCGGGCACAAAGCTGCCGTCGCTGGGCCACATCCGGTACGAGCCGTTGCGGGAGGCGTACCGGCAGAACGCGGAGGGGCTCGTCCGGGGCGGCGCCGACGCGCTGCTCATCGAGACCTCGCAGGACCTGCTGCAGACGAAGGCGGCCGTCGTCGGCGCCCGCCAGGCCCTGGAGTGGTGCGGGTACGACCTGCCGCTGATCGTCCAGGTGACGGTGGAGACGACGGGCACGATGCTGCTCGGCTCGGAGATCGGCGCCGCGCTGACGGCGCTGGAGCCGCTCGGCATCGACGTGATCGGCCTGAACTGCGCGACCGGTCCTGCGGAGATGGCCGAGCACCTGCGCTATCTGGCCCGGCACTCCCGTATTCCGCTGTCCGTCATGCCCAACGCGGGCCTGCCGGTCCTCGGCAAGGACGGCGCGCACTATCCCCTCTCCCCGGCCGAGCTGGCCGACGCGCAGGAGAGCTTCGTCCGGGAGTACGGTCCGTCGCTGGTCGGCGGCTGCTGCGGTACGACTCCGGAGCACCTGCGGGCGGTCGTGGAGCGGGTCCGGGGAGCGGCGGTGACGGCGCGGGCTCCCCAGGCGGAGGCCGGCGCCTCCTCGCTGTACGGCCATGTGCCGTTCCGGCAGGACACGGCGTACCTGGCGATCGGCGAGCGGACGAACGCGAACGGGTCGAGGAAGTTCCGCGAGGCCATGCTGGAGGGCCGCTGGGACGACTGCGTGGAGATGGCGCGCGACCAGATCCGCGAGGGCGCGCACATGCTGGACCTGTGCGTGGACTACGTCGGCCGTGACGGTGTCGCGGACATGGAGGAGCTGGCGGGCCGGTTCGCGACCGCCTCCACGCTGCCGATCGTGCTGGACTCCACGGAGGTGGAGGTGCTGCGGGCGGGCCTGGAGAAGCTCGGCGGCCGCGCGGTGATCAACTCGGTGAACTACGAGGACGGCGACGGACCGGAGTCCCGGTTCGCCAAGGTCGCGGCGCTCGCCCGGGAGCACGGGGCCGCGCTGATGGCGCTCACGATCGACGAGGAGGGCCAGGCCCGCACGGTCGAGGCGAAGGTCGCGATCGCGGAGCGGATCATCACGGATCTGACGGAGCGGTGGGGCATCAGGGAGTCGGACATCCTCATCGACTGCCTGACGTTCACCATCTGCACGGGGCAGGAGGAGTCCCGCAAGGACGGCATCGCCACCATCGAGGCCATCCGGGAGCTGAAGCGGCGCCGCCCGGACGTGCAGACGACGCTGGGGCTGTCGAACATCTCCTTCGGTCTGAACCCGGCCGCCCGGATCGTGCTGAACTCGGTCTTCCTCGACGAGTGCGTGAAGGCCGGGCTCGACTCGGCGATCGTCCACGCGTCGAAGATCCTGCCGATCGCCCGGCTGGAGCCGGAACAGGTCGAGGTGGCGCTCGATCTGATCCACGACCGGCGCAGGGAGGGCTACGACCCGCTCCAGCGCCTCCTCGAACTCTTCGAGGGCGCGACGGCGAAGTCCCTGCGGGCCGGGAAGGTCGACGAGCTGCTCGCGCTGCCGCTGGAGGAGCGGCTCAAGCGGCGGATCGTCGACGGCGAGAAGAACGGCCTGGAGGCCGACCTCGACGAAGCCCTCCAGACCAAGCCGGCCCTCGAGATCGTCAACGAGACGCTGCTCGACGGCATGAAGGTCGTCGGCGAGCTGTTCGGCTCCGGACAGATGCAGCTGCCGTTCGTGCTCCAGTCCGCCGAGGTCATGAAGACCGCGGTGGCCTACCTGGAGCCGCACATGGAGAAGACCGACGCCGACGGCAAGGGCACCATCGTGCTGGCGACGGTACGCGGCGACGTCCACGACATCGGCAAGAACCTCGTCGACATCATCCTCTCCAACAACGGCTACAACGTCGTCAACCTCGGCATCAAGCAGCCCGTCTCCGCGATCCTGGACGCCGCCGGGGAACACCGCGCCGACGTCATCGGCATGTCCGGCCTCCTGGTCAAGTCCACGGTGATCATGAAGGAGAACCTGGAGGAGCTGAACCAGCGCGGCCTGGCCGCCGACTTCCCCGTCATCCTCGGCGGCGCCGCCCTCACCCGCGCCTACGTCGAACAGGACCTCCACGAGATCTACCAGGGCGAGGTCCGCTACGCCCGCGACGCCTTCGAGGGCCTGCGCCTGATGGACGCCCTCATGGCGGTCAAGCGGGGCGTCCCCGGGGCCGTACTGCCGGAGCGGAAGCAGCGCAGGGTGCCGAAGCGGGACACGCCCCTCCTCGACGTACGGGAGCCCGAGCCGGCCGGCCGCTCGGACGTCGCCGCCGACCGCCCCGTCCCCGAACCGCCGTTCCTCGGCACCCGGGTCGTCAAGGGCATCCAGCTCAAGGAGTACGCCTCCTGGCTCGACGAGGGCGCCCTCTTCAAGGGCCAGTGGGGCCTGAAGGACGCCGGGACCGTCCAGTCGGAGGGCCGGCCGCGGCTGCGCGGCTGGCTGGACCGGCTCCAGACGGACCGACTCCTCGAAGCGGCCGTCGTGCACGGCTACTTCCCCTGTGTGTCCAAGGGCGACGACCTGATCGTCCTGGACGAGGACGGAGGCGAGCGGACCCGCTTCACCTTCCCCCGCCAGCGGCGGGGCCGCCGCCTCTGTCTGGCCGACTTCTTCCGCGCCGAGGACTCGGGCGAGGTCGACGTCGTCGCCCTCCAGGTCGTCACCGTCGGATCGCGGATCGGAGAGGAGACCGCGAAGCTCTTCGCCGCGGACCGCTACCGCGACTACCTGGAGCTGCACGGACTGTCGGTGCAGCTCGCCGAGGCCCTCGCGGAGTACTGGCACGCCCGCGTCCGCGCCGAGTGGGGCATCGCGGGCGCCTCGGAGCCCGCGGGCATCGAGGGGATGCTGCGGACGGAGTACCAGGGCTGCCGGTACTCCCTCGGCTACCCGGCCTGCCCCGACCTGGAGGACCGGGCGAAGATCGCCGCGCTGCTGCGGCCGGAGCGGATCGGCGTCGAGCTGTCCGAGGAGTACCAGCTCCACCCCGAACAGTCGACGGACGCGATCGTCGTCCACCACCCCGAGGCGAGCTACTTCAACGCGGGAGGCCGGCGCCCGTGAACCCCACCTTCTCCTTCGAGTTCTTCCCGCCGAAGACGGACCGCGGCGAGCGGACCCTGTGGGAGGCGATCCGCCGCGTCGAGGCCCTGGCCCCGGACTTCGTGTCGGTGACGTACGGCGCGGGCGGGTCCTCCCGCGACCGGACGGTCGAGGTCACGCAGCGGATCGCGGCGGAGACGACCCTGCGGCCGGTCGCCCACCTGACGGCGGTCGGGCATTCGGTGGCGGAGCTGCGGGCCGTCATCGGCGCCTACGCGGACGCCGGGGTACGGGACGTCCTCGTGCTCCGCGGCGACCCTCCCGGCGACCCGCGCGGCCCCTGGACACCGCACCCGCACGGCTTCACGTACGCCTACGAACTGATCGAACTGGTCCGTTCGTTGGGCGACTTCAGGATCGGGGTGGCCGCCTTCCCCGAGGGCCACCCACGGTCCGGGAGCCCGCGGAGCGACCTCGCCCACTTCGTCGCCAAGTGCCGGGCGGGCGCCGACTACGCCATCACGCAGATGTTCTTCGACGTGGCGGACTATCTGCGGCTGCGGGACCGGGTCGCGGCGGCCGGCTGCGACATCCCGATCATCCCGGAGATCATGCCGGCCACGGACGTCCGCCAGATCCGCCGCTTCGCCGAGCTGTCGGACGCCGCCTTCCCCGAGGAGCTGGCCCACCGCCTGGAGGCGGCCCGGGACGACCCGGCGGCCGCGTACCGGATCGGCGTCGAGCACGCGACGGCGATGGGCCTGCGACTGCTCGACGAGGGGGCGCCGGGCCTGCACTACATCACGCTGAACAGGTCGACGGCGGCCCTGGAAATCCACCGGAGCATCATGAACGCAAGGAGCGTTGCCCATGTCTGACGCCTTCACCGACTTCAAGGTCGCCGACCTCTCGCTGGCGGAGTACGGCCGCAAGGAGATCACCCTCGCCGAGCACGAGATGCCCGGCCTGATGTCGATCCGTCGCGAGTACGCCGAGCGGCAGCCCCTCGCCGGCGCCCGGATCACCGGCTCGCTGCACATGACCGTGCAGACCGCCGTCCTCATCGAGACCCTGGTCGCCCTCGGCGCGCGGGTGCGCTGGGTGTCCTGCAACATCTTCTCCACCCAGGACCACGCGGCCGCGGCGATCGCCGCCGCCGGCATTCCGGTCTTCGCCTGGAAGGGCGAGACCCTGGAGGAGTACTGGTGGTGTACGGAGCAGGCGCTGACCTGGCCGGACGCCGTGGGGCCGAACATGATCCTGGACGACGGAGGCGACGCCACCCTCCTCGTCCACCAGGGCGTCGAGTTCGAGAAGGCGGGCGCGGTCCCGGACCCGTCGACGGCCGACAACGACGAACTGCGGGTCGTGCTGGAGCTGTTGGGGCGCTCCACACTGGACTGGACGGCGATGGCCTCGGAGATCCGCGGCGTGACGGAGGAGACGACGACGGGTGTCCACCGTCTGTACGAGATGATGTCCGAGGGCACGCTGTTGTTCCCGGCGATCAATGTGAACGACGCGGTGACGAAGTCGAAGTTCGACAACAAGTACGGTTGCCGTCACTCCCTGATCGACGGCATCAACCGTGCCACCGACGTGCTGATCGGCGGGAAGACCGCGGTCGTGTTCGGGTACGGCGATGTGGGCAAGGGCTGTGCGGAGTCGCTGCGTGGTCAGGGTGCGCGGGTGATCGTGACGGAGATCGACCCGATCTGTGCGCTGCAGGCGGCGATGGACGGCTATCAGGTGGCCACGCTGGACGATGTGGTGGAGACGGCGGACATCTTCATCACGACGACCGGCAACAAGGACATCATCATGGCCTCGGACATGGCCCGGATGAAGCACCAGGCCATCGTGGGGAACATCGGTCACTTCGACAACGAGATCGACATGGCGGGGCTTGCCAAGCTTCCGGGTGTCGTGAAGGACGAGGTCAAGCCGCAGGTCCACACCTGGACGTTCCCCGACGGCAAGGTCCTGATCCTGCTCTCCGAGGGCCGGCTGCTCAATCTGGGCAACGCGACCGGGCATCCGTCGTTCGTGATGTCGAACTCCTTCGCGGACCAGACCCTGGCCCAGATCGAGCTCTTCACCAAGCCGGAGGAGTACCCGACCGAGGTCTACGTCCTGCCCAAGCACCTGGACGAGAAGGTCGCCCGCCTCCACCTCGACGCCCTCGGCGTGAAGCTGACGACCCTGCGCCCCGAGCAGGCCGCCTACATCGGCGTCCGGGTCGAGGGCCCGTACAAGCCGGACCACTACCGCTACTGATGTCGTACGTACGTGATCCCTGGCTCCCGGACCGGTTGTTGCGTACGGAACGGGACGCGCTGATGCCGCTGCTGCGGCGGACCCCGGAGGCGGCGTTCGAACTGCGGACGGCGTGCCCGGGCTGGACGGCCCGGCAGGTGATCGCCCACTGCGGGGCGGCCCTGGTCCGGATCGTCGAGGGCCGGCTGGAGGAGGGCGTCTTCCTGCCGGACGCGAACGCGGCGGACGTCGCCGAGCGCGAGTCCTGGCCGCTCGGCCGGATCCTGGACGAGCTGGAGCGCGGCTTGTCGGAGGCGGGTCCGGTGATCGCGGAGACGACGGACGGACTGCTGGACGCGGTGGCGCTGGGGGAGTGGGTGCACGCGGGCGACGTCCGCGAGGCGTTCGGCGTCCCCGGCGCGTACGGCGGCTCGGCGGGCCTGGACCTGGCGCTCCCGCTGCTCGCGGTGGTCAGCCGCAGGCGCGAGACACCCCGCCTAGTGGCCGCCCTCCACGACCGCGGGACTCCGGTCGTCCTCGGCGACGAGACCCCCGGCCGCCCCCCGGCCCGCTTCACGGGTGACGCGGCGACCCTGATCCGGCTGTACGCGGGCCGCCCTCTGGTGCGGACGCGGTACGAGCTGTGGGGGGCGACGGAGCGGGAGCTGTGCATCTACCGCTAGGGCGTGTCTCCGGGCGGGCCGGCCGCCCGGCCGCCCGGCCCGCGCGGTCCGGGAAAATGCTTTGCCCGGGCCCGGGGCCGCGCGTCACTGTTCGGCGTATGACTCTCCCAGCCGAACCCCGCCCGGTGGCGGACCTCTTCTCGACGGACGGACGCCTGAAGGCGATCCCGCGCAGGCCGGCCCGTCGGGAGCAGCTCCTCGCCCATCTGGCCGCGACGCTCTTCGAGCCCGCCCGCACCTACAGCGAGCGCGAGGTCAACGAAGCGCTGTCGACCGTCCACGACGACTTCCCGGCCCTGCGCCGTTATCTGGTGACCGGCGGCCTGCTCTCCCGTACGAAGGACGGCTCGGCCTACCGCCGACAGCAGCGGCCCGGCTCCCCCGGAGGCGCGATCCCGTCCGTCGCGTGACGGCCGCGCTGCTGGCCGGCCTGCTGGCCGGCTACGGCATCGCGATCCCGGTCGGCGCGGTCGGCGCCTATCTCGTGGCGGTCACGGCCCGCACCGGCTGGCGTACGGGCGCGGGCGCGGCCCTCGGCGTCGCGGCGGCGGACGGGCTCTACGCCCTGCTCGCGGTCGTGGGCGGCTCGGCGCTCGTCCCGCTCCTCGCCCCGGTCATGGGGCCGCTGCGGTGGGTCTCGGCGGTGGTCCTGGTGGGCCTCGCGGCCCGTGCGGCCTGGACGGCGGTACGGGTCTACCGCGCCCGCACCCTCGCGCGGCGGGCCGACGGCGCCGCCCCGCTCACCCCGCGGCGGGCCTTCCTCACGTTCCTGGGCATCACGGTCCTGAACCCGATGACCGTGATCTACTTCGTGGCCCTGATCCTGGCGACCGGTCCTTCCGGGCCCGCGACCCCGCTGGACCGGACCGTCTTCGTCCTCGCCGCCCTCGCCGCCTCCGCGAGCTGGCAACTCCTCCTGGCCACGGGCGGCGCCCTCCTCGGCCGCACCCTGACGGGCCCCCGGGGCCGCCTGGGCACGGCCCTCGTGTCCAGCGCCCTGATCACCGGCCTGGCGGTGCACCTGGTGGCGTAGGGCGCGGGGGCCTCTCGGGGTCATCCCCGTCCCCGGGCCCCCGCGGCGGTCAGGACGGCGGCTGTCGTGAGGGCGGCCGCGAGGGCTCCCGCCGTCATCACGCCCCGGCGGGAGCGCCAGGACATGACCGACCAGCAGGACCGGGCGGAGAGCAGGGAGCCGGCGCTCAGCCAGGATCCGACGGACGCGGCAGAGGCGGCGGAGCCGATCGAGCCGATGGACAGGGCGGAGCCGACCGAGCCGATGGAGAGCACCGAGCCCACGGAGCCGATCGACAGGACCGAGTCCCGTGACCACAGGGAGAGGTTCGACATGGGCCGATCGTAGGCGCCGGCCCCTGCCGGCGCCCTCCGGGAGCGGCCGTCAGTCGATGTGCACGATTTGGAACGCCTCCGCCATGCGGCCGGCCGGCAGGCCTCCCGCCGTGGCGTGCTCGCTCAGCCACTCCCGTAGCAGTCCGGCCAGGTCGTCGAAGTGCGCGGTCTGGGAGGTGTGGATGCGCAGGGCCTCGACCTTGCGGTCGAAGACCTGGGTGACGTCCACGTACTGATCGGGCGTCGGGCCCGTCATCAGCCACAGCTCGTGGACGGTCCAGGGTTCCAGGCCCTCGTCCCGGAGCAGCGAGGGGTGGGCGAAGGGGTTGCGGGCCTCGGGGTAGACGGCGCGCAGGCAGGCGTCGCCGACGGCGCGGTGGTCGGGGTGGAGGTCGGCCGCGCGGGCCCAGTTGATCTCCGGGGAGGGGACGATGGCCCGCTGCGGGCGGACCTCGCGGATGACCCGGCACAGGTCGCGGCGGAGCTCCACCGTCGGTTCCACGAAGCTGTCGGGGTAGCCGAGGAAGCGGACGTCGGCGACGCCGCTGAGCTTGGCCGAGTGGACCTGTTCTGCGCGGCGCAGGTCCGCCATGGCCTGGCGCGGGAGCTTCTCGTCGTATCCGCCGGCGCCGCCGTCCGTGACGATGCAGTAGGTGACGCGGGTCCCGCGTTCGATCCACTGCATCACCGTGCCGCTGACGCAGAACTCGATGTCGTCCGGGTGCGCGGCCACCACCAGCAGGGATGCGGGGGCGCTGCGGTCTTTGCTGTCGGTCGCGAAGTCCTCCATGGGGCAAGCGTGTTGGCCCGTCGGGGGCGTCGCAAGGCCATGTCGTGGCGTGAACCGGACATGGCACTTACGCGCCACCCAAAAAGTTGGTAGATTCAAATCATTGAGTACGTCATGGGATGTGTGACCCGAGTCAGGAAGCGCGCGGCGGCCGCGACGGGCGGCCGGAGCCGCGGCAGACGAACCGGAGGGCGACCGGCAATGTGCAGGATTTTCGGCTCCTTCGCCGCCGGGGCGGCCCGCCCCGAGCCGGCCGAACTCTCGGCGGTCTCGGCCCGCCAGCGACACGGCGGCCCCGACGAGCACCACGTGCTCGGCGGGCCCGGCTGGTCGCTGGGGTGCGACCGCCTCGCCGTCACCGATCCCCGCGGCGGGAGGCAGCCCTACCGGCTGCCGCACCTGCCCGGGATCCTCGCCGTCCTCAACGGCGAGATCTACAACCACGCCGAGCTGCGCCGGCACCTCGCCGCCCGCGGCCACCGGTTCCCCGACCGCTGCGACGGCACCGTCCTGCCCGCGCTCTACGCCGAGTACGGCCCCGCCTTCGCCGACCACCTCGACGGGATGTTCGCCGTCGCCGTCCTCGACCTCAGGGCCGGCACCGGCCACGGGCCCCGACTCCTCCTCGCCGTCGACGACATGGGCATGAAACCGGTCCACCTCCACCACGACCCGGCCGACGGATCGACCCGGTTCGCCTCCGAGATCCCCGCGCTCCTCGCCTTCGACGGCGTACGGATCAGCCCGCGCGAGGACACCCTGGACACCGTCCTCGCCACCCGTACGCCCTTCTCCGCCCGCACCGCCCTCGACGGCATCGACGTCCTGCCGCCCGGCGCGACCGCCGTCGTCAGGCCCGGCCGCCCGCCCCTCGTCCGCCGCCGCGCCCCGCACCGCGCCCCGGCCGGGGACGCCCCCGCGTCGGCCGGCGACGCGCAGGACGTGCTGCGGCGCGAGGTGCGGCGGCTCGTCCGCGCCGAGGTGCCGGTGTGCGCGATCACCAGCGGCGGCCTCGACTCCGGGCTCGTCACCGCGCTCGCCGCCGAGTACGCCCGGGAGACCGACGCGCCGCCGCTCCACACCTTCCACCTCACCTACCGCGGCACATGGCCCGGCTCCGAGTCCGCGTACGCCCGCTCCGTCGCCCGCCGCGCCCGGACCGTGCACCACGAGGTGGCCGTCGACCCCGACGAGCTGGGCTCCCTCCTGACCCGCACGGTCCGCCACCTCGGCCAGCCCAACGCCGACCCCATCGCCCTCTCCACGTACGCCCTGTTCCGCGCCGTACGGCAGAGCGGCTTCACCGTCGCGCTCGCGGGCGACGGCGCCGACGAACTCTTCGGGGGGTACGACCGGATGCGCGCCGCGCTCGACGCGCCGGCGGGCGCCGACTGGGCGGGGGCGTACACGGACGCGCTGTCGGCGGCCCCCCGGATGCTCCGCGAGCACCTGTACACGCCGGGGTACCGCGCGTTCATCGCCGAGCGGGGCTCGGCGGCCGACCGGATCGAGCAGGAGCTGCGCTCGGCCGAGGCGGTCGGGGCCGGCCGGCTGGAGGCGATGACGGCGTTCGAGACCCGGTGGCGGCTGCCCGCGTACCACCTGCGGCGCGTGGACCACCTGTCGATGGCGTGGGCGGTGGAGGCCCGCATGCCGTTCTGCCAGCCCTCGGTCGTCTCCTACGCGCGCTCGCTCCCGCCGGAGGCGCGGCGGGGCAAGCGGGCGCTGTACGAAGCGGGGCGGGAGCTGCTGCCCGCGGCGGTCCTGAACCGGCCCAAGCAGCCGTTCACACTGCCGATCGCCGCCCTGCTCACCCCCGGCAGCCCCCTCCTGGACACGGTCCGCGAACTCCTCTCCCCGGCCCGCCTCGTCCTCGGCGGCAGGCTTCGCGCCGACCGCGTCGGCCGGCTCCTCGCCCGCCAGCTCGAACGCCCCTCGCAGCAGGACGCGCTGGCCCTCTGGGGCATCGCCGTCCACGAACTGTGGAGCGACGTCGTCCAGGGCATGCGGATCCCGGTGGGCTGTGCGGCGTGACACCGGACGGCGGCGGGCGTACGGGCGGGGGTGGTGCGGGCGGGCGTACGGGCGCGAGCGGGCGTACGGGCGCCGGCGGCGCGGGTGGTGCGGGCGGCGGGGTGGCCGCCACCGTCGTCCGCGCCGAGGACGCGCCGGGCCCCACCCTGGTCGTACGCCTCTCCCACCTCCCGGCGGGCGCGCTGGCGCTGCGCGGCGAACTGGTCGCGCTGCGCCGGGCCCTGGCCGCGACCCCCTACGCCGGGCTGAACAAGATCGCCCTGTACGGGCCGTCCGCCCGCCCCGGCCACGACCTCGACTACCGCTTCGTCCAGGCCCTGCCCGGCGGGGGGTTCGACTTCCGCACCGGCTGCGGCCACTCGCTGCTCGCCTGCGTGGTGGCGGCCGCCCGGCCCGGACCCGTCACCGTCCACGCCGTCACGACGGACGACGACCTCCTGTGCACCCCGGAGCCCGCCGGCCCCAACGGCCCGGCCGCCGCCTCCTACACCCTCCGCTTCCTCCGTCCCCCCGACGCCCCCGGAACCCTCCCCACCGGGCGCCCCGTCGACGTCCTCGACGGGCTGCCCGTCTCCCTGGTCCGGTACGGCAATCCGTACGTCTTCGTCGACGCCGCCCACCTCGGCGCCCCCACCGCCGACGCCCTCTTCCGCGCCGGGGACGGCACCCGACGCCGCCTCCTCGCGCTCCGGGCGCACGCCGCCCGCGCCCTCGGGCACCCGCCCGGCTCCGCACTGCCGAAGATCGCCGCGTTCGCCGTGGACGACGCGGGCCGCACGGCCGTCCGCGCCCTCACCGTCGGCGGCTGGCACCCCCGGCTCGCCCTCACCGGAGCCGCCGCGCTCGCCGCCGCCGCGTCCGTCGGGGGGACCGTCGTCCCGCCCCTGCGCGGCACCGTGCGCACCCCCGGCGGGCCCGTCACCGTCTCCTGCGACGACGGCCGCGTCGCCGTCCACCACAAGCGCGCGGCCGTCGTCGACCGCCTCCGGATCCCCTGGCGTATCCACGCAACGGCGTGAACGCGCAGCCCGTACAACGGGGTTGGGCTCCCTTTCCTCTGCCACGCTGAATTCGACCGCATTCGCCCGTCCGGCAGGGGAGAGCAGACGAGCATGACATTCGAGAATCTGCGTGTCGTCGTGACCGGAGCGTCCCGCTATTTCGGCCGCGCGCTCGCCGTCGGATTCGCGCACCTCGGCGCCGAGGTCTATGTCTCGGCCCGCACCGTCGAGGCCGCCGAGCGGACCCGTACCGACGTCATGGGCTCCGCCCGCGACCGCATCCACGCCTTCGGCTGCGACCTGAGCCGGCCCGCCGAGATCCGGGAGTTCGCCGCCCGGGTCGGCGAGCACACCGACCGCGTCGACCTGCTGGTCAACAACGGGGCGCGCTGGCTCGACGGCATGGACCTGGAGGCGGCGAGCGACGACGCGATCGTGGAGACGATCGAGTCGACCGCCGGCGGAACCGTCCTGATGGTGAAGCACTTCCTGCCGCTGCTGCGCGGCTCGCTGCGCCCCGACATCGTCAACATGGTCGCGGTCCGGGACGCCGAGGGCGCCTCGGCCGCCACCGCCCACGAGGCGTTCTGGGCGGCGAAGAGCGCCCAGGCCGGATTCGCCGACATCCTCTCCCGGCGGCTGCGCCCCTCGGGTGTCCGCGTCTTCTCCCTGTACCCTCCCGATTTCTCCACCTCCGATCCGCGCTTCGCCGAATGGGACGGAGTGCGTACGGACGGAATGGCGCCCGACGAGAAGCTCACCACCCAGGCCCTTTTCGAATGCGTCGTCTATGCCGTCGAACAGCCGCGTGACTGCTTCATCCGCAGCTTCCACTTCGAACCTCGCTGACGCTCAGGAGGTCCCCATGAGCACCCCCGTCTGGATCACCGCCACCCCTCCTGCCACCCACGGCGAACTGCACATCGGCCACCTCGCGGGGCCGTACGTCGCCGCCGACGTCCTCACCCGCTATCTGCGCGCCGAGGGCGAGGCCGTCCGTTTCACTACCGGCACCGCCGACCACGCCAGCTCCGTCGAGGTCAGGGCGCTGCGCCACCACCGCAAGCCCGAGGAGGTCGCCGAGGGCTACCGCGCGGCGATCACCGCCGACTGGCTGCGCTCCGGCGTGGAGTTCGACCACATCGTCCGCCCCCGCCGCGACCGCGGCTACACCCGCTGGGTCCAGGAGCTGTTCAGCCGCCTCTACGCCCAGGGCGTCATCGCCCCGCGCACCCGGCTGCTGCCCTACTGCGAGCCCTGCGAGCGCTGGCTGTACGGCGCCCACGTCACCGGCGTCTGCCCGCACTGCGGCGCGGCGAGCGACGGCGGGATGTGCCACGAGTGCGCCCGCCCCAACGACGGCGGCGACCTGATCACCCCGCGCTGCTCGCTGTGCGACACCCCGGCGCTGCCCAAGCGCTGTCGCCGGCTGTACGTACCGCTGGAGCCGTTCCGGGAGACGCTGGCCGACTACTGGGCGACCGCCGGGCTGCCGCCGCGGCTCGCCGCGCTGTGCGAGTCGCTCGTCGAGGACGGGCTGCCGGACATCGCGGTCGGCAACCCGGCCGACTGGGGTCTGGAGGTGCCGGTCGAGGGCTTCCCCGACCACCGCATCGACGGCTGCTTCGAAGCCGCGGCGATGCACCTGTTCGGCTACGACACCAAGGGCCCGCTGCCCGCCCGCGCCATCCACTTCTGCGGCTTCGGGCACGCCTTCTGCCACGCGGTGCTGCTGCCGGTGCTGCTCCTCGCCCAGGACGTCAAGCTGCCGCAGGACTTCTGCGTCAACGAGTCGTACGTCATCGAGGAGGGCGTCCAGGAGGGCAACGTCTGGGCGCTCGACCTGCTCACCGAGTACGGCTCCGACACGCTGCGGCGGCATGTGCTCCAGGCCCGCCCCACCGGTCGCCGCACCGTCTTCTCCCGCGACCGGCTCGCCACCGCCCGGCAGGAGCTGGACGAGTCCTGGAACAGCTGGCTGGCGCGGCTCTTCGCCTCCGTGCGCGAGGAATGCGCGGGTCTCGCCCCGCAGGCGCTGCCCGGCGGAACCGGCTGGGCGGTCCTGGAGCGGCGGCTGCACCGGGCCGTGGACGACCTGCGGGACGCCTACGGGACCGACGCCTTCGACCCGCGCCGCGCGGTCGCGGTCCTCGACGAGATGGTCCGGTCGGTCGCCGACTTCGGCCATGTCAACGCCCACGAGCGCTGCCGGCCGACCACTGCCTGCCGTCACCTGCCGGCGCTCGCCGGCCAGTTGGCGTTCGCGTCGGCGCTGTCCGCGTGGGCGCGGCCGGTGATGCCGGAGGGCGCCGACCGGCTCGCGGCGGCGCTCCAGGCGGCGCCGGGCAGGCCGGTCGACTGGCACGCCCTGACCGCCCCGCTGCCGGGGACCCGGCTCGCCCCGCCCTCGGGCCCGGTCTTCGGCTTCTGACCGGCCGGTTCCGCCGCCCGTACCCGTTCCGCATCCCCGTTTCCGCCTCCGCCTCCGTTCCACCCACTCGCCGCGTGGCCGTGCGCGCGACGCAGGGACACGTGGCCCGCCCCTCACAGGAGCCCCACGTGTCCCTGCGCGTCGCCATGCTCAGCGTCCACACCTCGCCGCTCCACCAGCCCGGGACCGGCGATGCCGGCGGGATGAACGTCTACATGGTCGAGCTGTCCCGGGCGCTCGCCGAACAGGGCGCCGAGGTCGACCTGTTCACCCGCTGCCGCGGCGAGGCCGTCCCCGCCTCGGTCGAGCTGGCCCCGGGCGTGCGGGTCCGCCATCTGCACGCGGGCCCCCGCCGGGCCCTGCCCAAGGAGGCGATGCCCGACCTGGTCGTGCCGTTCTCGCTGGCCCTGCTCAAGGAGGAGCGCCGCTACGACCTGGTCCACTCCCACTACTGGCTCTCCGGCCAGGCCGGCCGCATCGCCTCCGCCGGCTGGCGGATACCGCTGGTGCACACCGCCCACACCCTGGCCCGGGTGAAGAACGCGGCCCTGGCGGCGGGCGACACCCCCGAGCCCGAGCTGCGCGTCCGCGGCGAGCACCAGGTGGTCGGCGCCGCCGACCGGCTGATCGCCAACACGGCCGACGAGGCCGAGGCGCTGCGGTCGCTGTACGGGGCGCGGGCGCCGCGCACGGAGGTGGTGCGGCCGGGGGTGGACCTGCGGACCTTCGGGCCGGGGGACGGCAGGGCGGCGGCGCGGGCCCGGCTCGGGCTGCCCGCCGACGCCTTCGTCCCGCTGTACGCCGGGCGCATCCAGCCCCTCAAGGGCCCCGACGTCCTGGTCCGGTCGGTCGCCGAACTCCTGCTGATGGCACCCGAGCTGCGCCGGCGTCTGATCGTTCCGGTGATCGGCGGTCATTCGGGGGCGAGCCGGGAGGGCACGGCCTGGCGGCTGGCGCGCGAGCGGGGCGTGACGGACGTGCTGCGGCCGTGTCCTCCCGTACCGCAGGACCGGCTCGCGGACTGGTACCGGGCGGCCGACGTGCTGGTGGTGCCGTCGCGCAGCGAGTCCTTCGGTCTGGTGGCGCTGGAGGCGCAGGCGTGCGGGACGCCGGTGCTGGCGGCCGCGGTCGGCGGGCTGCCGACGGCGGTGTGGGACGGGGTGACGGGACTGCTGGTGCGCGGCCACGACCCGGTGGAGTACGCGCGCCGGCTGCTGTGGCTGGCCGGGAATCCGGCGGCGCGGGTGACGATGGGGGAGGCGGCGGTCCGGCACGCCCGAGGAATGAGCTGGCACGCCTCCGCCGCGCGCACGATCGAGGTCTACGAGGCCGCGCGGGCGGACGCCGTCGTGGTGGGGCAAGGGCGGCGGCACGCCCCTGCCCCGGCGGCCCCTCTCTCCTGGAGGAACGAGAAGGCCGTCGTGCGAGTCTAGCATCACTTTTGGTTCGACCAAAAGTATGAGCGGTCCCGGACTCGGCAATTCCGTTGCCGTGATGGCGTAATGACGCATCCACGCCATGGCGGGTCCACGCAGAGGGAATCTATGGATCGCATTCCGGGGGCGGTCCAGAATGGAGATGTCTTCAGGGAGCGCCCGGCGGCACGGGCCCCCGGAGGACGGAATTCGCATTCCAACTCCTGGAGGAATCATGTCTGCTGCGCATGGCGCGGATATTCGCACGGCCGCCCGCCGGTTCGCCGTCGCCCTGACCGCGTGTCTGGCCGTCGGCGGTGGCGCCGCCCTGGTCGCCGCTCCCGACTCCGCCCTGGCCCCGGTCTCGCAGAACGCCGGCGGCCAGGAGGACAACGGCTGGCCGGTCCCGCCGCCGTCGCCCGCGCCCTCGATCGACTGAGGCGACGCGCCTCCGCGTCCCGCAGGACGCAGGATGCAGGACGCAGGACGCAGGAAATCGTCAGGCCCCGCAATCGCATCGGGATTGCGGGGCCTGACGGTTTTCTCAGTCCAGCCAGCCGAGCTGGACGGCGCGCACTCCGGCCTCGAATCGGCTCGACGCGCCCAATTCCTGCATGAGTTCGGAGATCATGCGGCTCACCGTCCGCAAGGACACCCCGAGCGTCCGCGCGATCTTCTCGTCCTTCATTCCCGACGCGAGCATCTGCAGCGCCGCCCGCTGCTGCTCGGACAGTCCGTCGCCGCCCCGCTCGGGCGCGACCTCGGTGCCGTACGGCGTGGCCGTGTGCCAGCAGTGCTCGTACAGGCTGAGGTACGGCCGGACCAGCGCGGAGCCCCGCGCCAGGATCGCTCCCTCGCGGGGGTCCTCGGGCCGGATGGGGACCAGGGCGAACTGCCGGTCCGCGATGATCATGTTCATGGGGACGGCCGGTGCGAGCCGGATCTCGACCCCCAGCGCGGCGCGGCGGCCCAGGAACGCGGCCATCTCCGGCTCGGCGGCCTCCTGCCGGCCGTAGATGGCGCGCACCCGCACGCCGTTGGCGATCTGGCGCCGGTCGCGGTCCAGCATGCTGTCCGGGTTCTGCCGGCCCGGCGTGCCGGGGTGGAGGGAGGCCGAGCTCTCCTGCATCACGTCGGTGATGTCCTCGATGGCCTGCTGAATGCGGCGGTAGTCGGTCAGCGCCTCGACGGCCGCCTCGGAGCGGGTCAGCGCGCTCGCCCGCAGGAAGGTGCCGGCCAGCGTCTCCAGCGTGCTGTACGCCCTGTCGGCCTCGGCGAGGTGCTCGCGCAGCCGTTCCCGCTCCCGTTCGAGCAGCCGCAGCAGGGCGATCTCGGGGTCGATCGCGGCGACCATGTCCGTCTCGCGGCGCCAGCTGCCGTCGGCGAGCGCGGCGACGGTGGCGTGGGCGGGGCCCGTCGGCACGATCAGGCCCAGGGAGGTCAGTTCGTCACGACATCGCTCGTACTCCTCCGGCGCCAGTCTCAGCTCGCTGTACGCCTCGCCGAAGCTGGATATCCCCCGCCTGCGCAGCTCTTGATAGAGGGTCAGGACGGGACCGGTCACGTGCTCTCCGATGCCGTCGCCTGTCGAGACCATGGCGAAGTGACCCCCCTCGTAGATCCAAGTCGCCCCGCCTCACCTTGTCATACGGCTCGTTGGGTGTCCGTCCTGCCGATCTTTGATGTGTCGTGGGTCACTCCCCTCCCCTTCCGGGGCCGGGGTCACGCCTCCCGGTCGCGCGCCTCGCCGTCCAGGAGGCCGAGCCGGGCCGCCTTCACCCCGGCCTCGAAGCGGCTCGCCGCGCCCAGTTCGTGCATCACCTCGGAGAGCAGCCGGCTGACGGTCCGCAGGGATACTCCGAGGTTCTTCGCGATCTGTTCGTCCTTGATGCCGGAGGCGAGCATGTGGAGGGCGGCCCGCTGCTGTTCGGAGAGCCCGTCGCCGCCGCGTTCGGGGGCCTCCTCGTCGCCGTAGCGGGTGGCCGCGTGCCAGCAGTAGTCGTACAGGGCGAGATAGGACCGGACCAGGCCCGGCCCGCGGGCGAGGATGGTGGCGGAGTCCGGCGCGTGCGGGTCGGTGGGCAGCATCGCGAAGTTCTCGTCGGCGAGGACCATGTTCATCGGGACGACGGGCGAGAGCCGGATCTCCACGCCGAGGGCGCTGCGGACCTCCAAATGCTGGATCATCTCGGGCACGGAGCTGATCCGGCGGCTGTACATGGCGCGGACGCGCACCCCGCGGGCGAGGCGGTGGCGGTCGCGCTCCAGCTCGTCGCCCATGTCCTCGCGCCGCACGGAACCGGTGTGCATGGAGTGGACGGCGTACCGCACGGTGTCGGTGAGGCCCGCCAGCTCGTGTCGGACGCGGTCGGGGTCGGCGATGATCTCGACCTCGACCTCGGAGTCGGGGGCGGTCCCGGCGCGCAGGAAGGGGCCGGCGAGGGTCGCCAGGGTGCTCTGGGCGCGGCTGGTCTCGGCGAGCCGGTTCTCCAGCCGTTCGCGCTCGCACTGCAGGAGGCGGACGAGGGCGATGTCGGGGTCGACGACGGCGGGCGTGTGGGGGCCGGCCGTGGTGGGGGGCTGTTCGATCAGGCCGAGGGTGGCGAGTTCGCCACGACATCGCTCCCGGTCCTCGGCGGAGAGTGCGAGTCCGTCCGCGATCTCGTCGAAGGCGGCGGCGGGGCGGGTTCGGAGTTCCAGGTAGACGGCGAGGGCCTGATCGCTTCCCGTACGCGTCCCGGTGGCGTTTTTCGACACAGCGCAGCAGACTCCCCTCGGACCCTTCGCGGGTCCCGCTGAATCGCCCCGCTAGACCCTGCCACAGAATCGAACGCGACGCACGGTCTTCCCCCGGCCTCACTCGGCCGGGGCCGCCCCGGCGCGTGAGCCGAACCCGGGTGCCCTCTGGCGAGTGAGCCGAAGGGGCCGTCGGGGGAACACGGCCGAGCACGTACGGCCGTGTGAGTCCGACTCATAGGCCCCGGAGGCGAACCGAGCCCTAAGAAGAAAGCACGCAGTCGGGGCAGAGGCCCTTGAAGACGATCTCGGCGTCGTCCGTGCGCCACCGGGGGAGGGCTCCCCGGGGCGGGCGCGGCGCGGGGGTGTCGACGTTCTCGACGCGGCCGCAGTGCACGCAGAGGGCGTGCTGGTGCGGGGCGGCCGCGATCTCGAACACGGCCGGCATGCCGGGCCGGTCGAATTTCGCGACCAGGCCGGTCTCCTGGAAGTGGCGCAGCATTTCGTACACGGCCTGGCTGGTGAGCGTGCCGAGGCGCTCGCGGGCGGTGGCGGTGATCGCCTCGACGTCCAGATGGCCGCCCGCGGCGAGCACCGTGAGCACCTCCAGGCGGGGGCCCGTGACCCGCAGGCCGACGTCGCGCAGGCGCTGGATCACCGCCTCGCGTCCCGTCAGCTCTTCCGCGACTGCCATTTTCTCCGCCCGCCCGCTGCCTGGTCGGCTCAAACTTTTGTAGGCATCGTACCTCTTGCCTGCTCACGCCGTCAGTCGTCCGGGCGACAGACCAGGAGGACGCTCTCGGTGCGGTCGTCGATGCGGTGGCGCCGCCGGCCTTCGATGTGCAGGCCCGCGGAGTGGAGTTCGGCGGCGAGGCGCTCGGGGTCGACGATCCACTTGTCGGTGGTGAGGACGGCCCGTTCGGTGGAGAGCTTGCCGGTGCGGGAGGCGTAGTAGGTGATCCGCTCGCTCATGGCGGCCGTGTCGAAGACCTGCCGGGCCACCACCCATTCGTCGATCCCGTCGAACCGGGGGACCTGGAAGGCCCAGGTGCGCCGGGGTTCGGCGATCAGCCCGGGCAGCAGGTGGGAGGTGTAGTCCAGGGCGAGGGCGCCGCCGGTGTCCAGGTGCGAGGCGATCTCGCGCAGCAGACCGGGGCGGGCCCTCGGGGGGACGGCGGACACCATGGCGCCGGCGAGCAGGGCGAGCCGGTAACTCCCGTGCAGGCGGAGCGTGGTGAGGTCGGCGCGGGTGGTGACGATCAGCCCGGCGACCTGGGGGCCGATGCGCCGTGCCCAGGTCCCGAGGCGGGCGAGCGCGGAGGCGTCCCGGTCGACGGCCTCGACGGCGAAGCCGTGCCGGGCGAAGGGGACGGCGAGCCGGCCGGCGCCGGATCCGAGGTCGAGGACGGGACCGCCGGTGGACCGGGCGAGGGCGAGGTAGCGGACGATGTCGGCGCTGTGCGGGCCGAGCAGGGCGTCGTACAGCCAGACCGCGTCCTCGTCGGCGGGGGCCACGGATTCCAGGCCGGGCAGGGTGTCGGCGGTGACGCGGAGGCCGGCGCCGGGGGCGGGGATGTCCGTGGCCGGGTCGTATCGGGACGGCAGGACCGAGGCGAGCGCCGCGGGCACGACGGGCAGGGAAGTGCCGCTCGGTGTGTGCATCGCTCCTCCAGGGGCTCGCTCGGTCCGTGCCGTCCGGGCGGGGCGCCCGTGCCGCCGGGCCCGCGCCGCTGGATCAATCCTGCGGGGGCGGGGGGTACCGGATCCAGCGGATCGGGCGGCGTGAACACGCGATGGCGTACTTCGGCCAACGGCCGAGCGCGCGTGGGGCCCTTGGGGGAGCGGGGGGCAGAGGTCGCTGGGGACCTTGGGGGAGCAGGGGCTCAGAGGCGCGTGGGCTTTTAGGGAGCGGGGGGCTCACGGACGCGCGTGGGGCTTTTGGGCGAGCGGGGGCTCAGAGGGCGCGGACCCAGCGGGTGGGGGAAAGGGCGCCGAAGCCCTGGTGCTCGTAGAACGGCAGGGCCGGGTCCTCGGCCGCGGGCAGCGTCACGCGCATCTCGCGGGCGCCGAAGCCGCGCATCCGGTCGGCCGCCGCGGCGAGGAGGGCGGTGCCCGCTCCCCGCCGTCGCGCGTCCTGCGCGACGCACAGCGCGTACAGCTCGCCCTCGCCCGGCACCGGGACCCCGCCGGCGACCGCGCCGACGACCGTTCCGTCCGGGCCGGCGGCGACCAGCCAGCCGAGCCAGCCCGGCGCGCCACCCGGAATTTCAATTTCCGCGCGGATACGGGGAAGTGCGCATTGCGTGGAGACCAGGCGGCGCGCGGGGATTTCGCCGAGTATTCCGTCGTAGCTGCTCCGAATGACGTCCGCCAGCAGCCTGGATATCGTCGTCGCGTCGGCGGCCGCAGCCATCCGCACGTCAGCCAGCTGCATTGGTCCGTACCCTTCGACGTGCCCGGCCTGAACGCCAACGTACCCACGATAGCCGGGAATTCCGAGTGGTGTGACCGATGCCAAATCTACGAATTCACTTAGTAATTACGTAGTGAACCGAGTCAATTAAGCGGGGAAGGAACAGCACGCGACGATCAGCGGAGCCACCGCGAGACCGCCCGCGGCGATCGTCAGCAGCCCGCGCAGCACCGGATGTCCGGCGCGGTACGGGGTGAGGATGCGCCGCATCCGCAGCGCCGCCGACGGCCCGCCCGCCGCGAACGCCTCGCGGGGTGCCTGGCCGGAGGCGAGCGCGTAGAGGGCCGTGGCCAGCGCGTCGGGGGTGCAGCGGCGCAACGCCCGGTCGTCGGCGGTCATTTCGAGCAGCAGGGGGACGGCGGTGCCGCCGTACCGGGTGAGCGGGAGGCGCGGGAACACCGCCGCGAACGCCTCGGCCGCCGCCACGAGCAGATGGTGGCGCCCGGCGATGTGCGCCCGCTCGTGGGCGAGCGCCGCCGCCAGTTGGGGCGTGGTGAGCGTGGCCACGGCCCCCGAGGAGACGACGACCCGGCGCGAGCGCCCCGGCAGGCAGTAGACGGCCGGCCGCGCGTGGTCCAGGACGGTCGCGCCCAGCGCGGGGTCGTACCGCCCGACCAGCCGCAGCACGTCCGCGTGCCGCCGCCGTGCCCGCCGGGCCCGCAGCAGCTGCCGGACGAACCCGGCGGCGGGCAGGGCGAGCGCGGCAAGGCCCAGGAGGAGGGCGAGGTACTCCCGCCCGGAGAGGGTGAGGAGGGAGCCGGGGGGCGGGAGGCGGAGGGAGAGGTAGAGGTCGCCCAGCCGGTGGCTGCTCGCGGCCGGCAGGACGAGGTGGGCGGGGAGCAGGGCGGCCGAGGCGGCGAACACCGCGCCGCACGCGGCCCACACCGCCAGGGCGAGGCGGGGCACCTGCTGGACCCAGCGGGCGCGCACGAGCAGCCAGGGGACCAGCAGCCCGGAGGAGAGGGCGAGCCCGAGCGGCGGCAGGAGGTGGTGGTTCATGCGGCGTCCCCGTCCGGACAGGGGCCGGTGACCCGGCCGCGTCGGCGTGCGGCGGGACCGGCTGCCGCGGGGGGCGCGGCAGGCGGGGGAGGCGGGGTGGGGGCCGTCGGTCCGGCCGTACCGCCCCGCGCAGGGGAGGCCGGTGCCGGGAAGGCCGCCGCCGACGCTCCGGAGGCGGGGCCGGGCGCGCCGCCCGGGCTGCCCGGGCTCTGCGGGGCAGGACCGGAGGGCCCGGGCGTAAGGGTCGAGGGCCCGGGCGCCCCGCCCTCCGCTCCGGCGCCGGCGGCCCCCGGCCCTACGGTGTCAGGCCCGCTGGTCCCCGGTCCGGTGGTCTCCGGTGCGGTGCGGTGCGGTCCGGTGAGGTGCGGGCGGGCGCTGTCAGTCCCGCTGGTTCCCGGTCCGACGGTGTCCGTACCGGCGGTGTGCGGTCCGGCCGCGCCCGGACCCAAGGGTGGCGTCCCGTCGCCGGGGCCCGCGCCCCGGGCGGCCCGCAGGGCCGCGTCCAGAGCCGCCATGTCCTCGTCGGAGATGGTCTCCACGAAACGCAGGAGCGCGGCCGGCCGGTCCGCGCTGCCGCCGAGGGCGTCCTGCATCAGGGCCGCGGTGTACTCCTCGCGGCTGCGCACCGGTTCGTACAGCCAGGCCCGGCCGGCCTTCTCGCGGCGGAGCCAGCCCTTGCGGTGGAGGATGTCCGCCACCGTCATCACCGTCGTGTAGGCGACCCGGCGCCCCAGATTTATGTCGTCCACGATCTCGCGGACCGTGGCGGGCCGTTGCCAGGCCCACAGCCGGTCCATGATCTCGGCCTCCAGCTCTCCCAGCCGGCGCACGCGCATCCCCTCCCCGTCGGGCGGCTCATCGTACGGGCCGCTCACCCCGCGTCGATATACCCCCGGGGGGTAGGATGGCGGGATGTCGACCCTCATGAGGAACCGCCCCTGCGCGACGGTCTGCGGCCGTGGACTGCCCGGTTCGGCGGAGCTGGTGCTGCTCCGCCGAGTGCTCGGAGTCTGTTTCCGTCTGAGCCTTCGGCTGTCCGCCGACTGCCCCTCGCGCAAGGGAGGTTGAGCGCCACGCGCGAGCGGCCGGGCGTCGGTCGGGAGGCTCCCCTGAGCCTCCCGACCGCTACGTCCTGATCAGCCGGGCGATCGCCTTCGACGCCTCGCCCACCTTCACCTTCGCCTGGTCACCGCCCTGGGCGATCGCCTCGGTGACACAGCAGCTGAGGTGCTCGTCCAGCAGGGCCACGGCACAGGACTGGAGCGCCGCGTTGATCGCGGAGACCTGGGTCAGTACGTCGATGCAGTAGACGTCCTCGTCGACCATCCGCTGCACCCCCCTGACCTGCCCCTCGATACGCCTCAGACGCCTGATGATGTCTTCCTTGTGCTGTACGTAACCGGCCACGGCGGCCTCCTCGTCGGACGGTTGCGGGCGGTGGCGCGGGTCACTGGTCGGCGGCCCGGAAGCCGCGCAGGCGCAGGCTGTTGCCGACCACGAAGACCGAGGAGAAGGCCATGGCCGCGCCCGCGATCATCGGGTTGAGCAGTCCGGCCGCGGCGAGCGGCAGGGCGGCGACGTTGTAGGCGAAGGCCCAGAAGAGGTTGGAGCGGATGGTGCCCAGGGTCCTGCGGGAGAGCCGGATGGCGTCGGCGGCGGCCCGCAGGTCCCCGCGGACGAGGGTCAGGTCGCCGGCCTCGATGGCGGCGTCCGTGCCGGTGCCCATCGCCAGACCGAGGTCGGCCTGGGCGAGGGCGGCGGCGTCGTTGACACCGTCGCCGACCATGGCGACCGAACGCCCCTCGCCCTGCAGGCGCTTGACCACGTCGACCTTGTCCTGCGGCATGACCTCCGCGATGACCTCGTCGATGCCGACCTCGGCGGCGACGGACCGGGCGACGGCCTTGTTGTCACCGGTCAGCAGGATCGGGGTGAGCCCGAGGGCGCGCAGCCGCCGGATGGCCTCGGCGCTGGTCTCCTTGACGGCGTCGGCGACCTCCAGGACCGCCCGGGCCTCGCCGTCCCAGGCCACCGCGATGGCGGTCCTCCCGGCGTCCTCCGCGTCCTCCTTGGCGGCCTTCAGCGCCTGCGGCAGCTCCATGGCCCACTCGGTGAGCAGCTTCTCGCGTCCGACGAGCACGGCGTGGCCCTCGACGACGCCCTGGACGCCGAGACCGGGGACGTTGGCGAAGTCCTCGGGCGTGGGGAGCGTGCCGACGCGGGCGGCGGCGCCGGCGGCGACGGCCTGGGCGATCGGGTGCTCCGAGGAGTGCTCGAGGGCCCCGGCCAGGCGCAGGACGTCGGTCTCGTCGGTGCCGTCCGCGGTGTGTACGGCGAGGAGGGTCATCCGGCCGGTGGTGACGGTGCCGGTCTTGTCGAGGACGATGGTGTCGACGCGGCGGGTGGTCTCCAGGACTTCCGGGCCCTTGATGAGGATGCCGAGCTGGGCGCCGCGGCCGGTGCCGACCATGAGGGCGGTCGGGGTGGCCAAGCCGAGGGCGCAGGGGCAGGCGATGATCAGGACGGCGACGGCGGCGGTGAAGGCGGCGGTCAGTCCGGAGCCGGAGCCGAGCCAGAAGCCGAGCGTGCCGAGGGCCAGGGCGATGACGACCGGCACGAAGACGGCGGAGATCCGGTCGGCCAGGCGCTGGGCGGCGGCCTTGCCGTTCTGCGCGTCCTCCACCAGCTTCGCCATCCGGGCGAGCTGGGTGTCGGCGCCGACGCGGGTGGCCTCCACGACCAGTCGGCCGCCGGCGTTCAGGGTCGCGCCGGTGACGGCGTCGCCGACCCCGACCTCGACCGGTACGGACTCGCCGGTGAGCATGGAGGCGTCCACGGCGGAGGAGCCCTCGACGACGGTGCCGTCGGTGGCGATCTTCTCGCCGGGGCGGACCAGGAAGCGGTCCCCGGCCCGCAGCTCCGCGGTGGGCACGGTGACCTCCGCGCCGCCGCGCAGCACCGTGACCTCCTTGGCGCCCAGCTGCATCAGCGCCTTGAGCGCGGCGCCCGCCTTGCGCTTGGAGCGGGCCTCGAAGTAGCGGCCGGCCAGGATGAAGGCGGTGACGCCGGCAGCGGCCTCCAGATAGATGTTCCCGGCGCCGTCGGTGCGGGCGATCGTGAACGCGAAGGGATGGGTCATGCCGGGTGTACCGGCCGTCCCGAAGAACAAGGCCCACAGCGACCAGAGGAACGCGGCGATCGTGCCGACCGAGATCAGCGTGTCCATCGTGGCCGCGCCGTGCCGGGCGTTGGTCCAGGCGGCGCGGTGGAACGGCCAGGCGGCGTAGACCACGACCGGGGCGGCGAGCGTCAGGCTCAGCCACTGCCAGTACTCGATCTGCAGCGCCGGGATCATCGCCATCGCGACGACGGGGACGGCGAGCGCGACGGAGGTGATCAGCCGCTGCCGCAGGGGCCGCAGCTCCTCGTCGGCCCGCTCCTCGTCGGAGGGGCCGCCGTCCGCGGCCGACGCGGACCGGGGCGGGGCGGGCTCCTCGGCGGTGTAGCCGGTGGCCTCGACCGTCGCGATCAGATCGGCGACCGAGATGGCGGCGTCCGCGTCGAAGGTGACCTTCGCCTTCTCGGTGGCGTAGTTGACGGTGGCCTCGACCCCGTCCATGCGGTTGAGCTTCTTCTCGATGCGGGCCGCGCACGAGGCGCAGGTCATGCCGCCGATGGCGAGCTCGACCTGGGCGGCGCCCGGAGTGGTCGTGGTCATGGCTCCTCTTTCTTGGGGCTCGGTTCACCGGCGGCGGCGCCGGGGCGGGTGTCCGCCCCCAGCCGGGCGGGACCTTCCGGGCAGGGCCTCGGGAGCCGGGGCCCATGGACGGACGGGCCCCGGCGGCCGTGGTGGCGCTGGGTGCTGCCGGTCAGGCGCGGCCGGTGAGCTCGTAGCCGGCGTCGTCGACCGCGGCGGCGATCGCGGCGTCGTCCGGCGCGCCGCCCGTGGTGACGGTCACCCGGCCGCCGGCGACGTCGACGTCCACGGACAGGACGCCGTCCAGCGCGCCGACGGAGGTCGTGATGGCGGTCCTGCAGTGACCGCAGGTCATGCCGGTCACGGCGTAGACCGTGGTCGTGGCGTCGGCGACGGCGGTGGTCGCCTCGCCGGCGTTCGTCGAGCAGCTGCCGTCCGGAGTACAGCAGGAAGACATCGGTTCCTCCTCGTTCGGTGAAGCGGACTTCGGTCGCCTCGGATACCCTCTGGGGGTATCGGACTCTCGCTCCATATATACCCCCCGGTGGTATTCGGCGCAAGCGGTCTCCCCGGCTTGACTCGATACCCCCTAGGGGTATCGTGAAGTGCGTAGCGCCAAGAGAGAAGCGGACCGGCGACGGTCACCCACGTACGGGAGAGCTGCCATGAACACCGGAGTGAAGATCACCGCCTATGCCGCCGCGCTCGCCGCGACCTTCGGGACCGCCTACGGCGTCGGCGTGGGTGTCGGACCCGTGGACGAGCCGCCGAAGGCCGCCCATGGCGAGCACGCGTCCGCCACGCCCGGGGAGGGGGAGGAGACGGCGGGGGACGGGCACGCCGGACACGGCGAGGGCTCCGCCGACACCCCGGCGGCCGCTTCCGCGGCCGGCGGGCTCCAGGTCTCGGAGGGCGGCTACACCCTCGCGCTGGAGACGCCGAGGCCGGCCGCCGGCAAGAGCGTGCTGCGGTTCTCGGTCAAGGACGGGAACGGCCGGAAGGTCACCGCGTACAAGACCGAGCACGGCAAGGAGCTGCACTTCATCGTCGCCTCGCGCGATCTGACGGTCTATCGCCACCTGCACCCGGTGCGGGCGGCCGACGGGACCTGGTCGACCCCGGTCGACCTGCCCGCGGCGGGCGGCTACAAGGCCTTCGCCGACTTCAAGCCGGCCACCGCGGGCGCGAAGAACGTGACGCTGGGCGTCGACCTGTCCGTCCCCGGCGCGTACGCACCCCGACCGCTGCCGGCCGCCGCCCCGACGGCGACCGTCGACGGCTATCAGGTCGCCCTGGGCGGAACGCTCACCCCCGGAAAGGCCGGCGAGCTGAAGCTCACCGTCACCCGGGGCGGAAAGCCCGTCACCGACCTCGAGCCCTACCTCGGCGCCTACGGCCACCTCGTCGCCCTCCGCGACGGCGACCTCGCCTACCTGCACGTCCACCCCAACGAAGGCGGCCCCGGCCCGGACGTCTCCTTCACGGCGACCGCCCCGAGCCCGGGCACGTACCGGCTCTTCCTCGACTTCCAGCATGGCGGGAAGGTGCGCACGGCGGCCTTCACGGTGCATGCGGGCGCCGGGCACGGGCAGCCGGAGAAGGCGCCGGCGCCGACGGGCGGCGCGGCGCACGATGCGGGAGAGCACCCGCACGGCTAGGCTGATCATTGGACTAGACCTATAGCCGTCATGCGTGGAGGATGGGGCTCTATGAGCAACCGAGCAGTCCTTGAGGTGATCGCCCTCGACGAAGGGGACGCGGTCGCGGCCCAGGCCGGCGGGGCGGACCGCCTCGAACTGGTCACCGACATGGCGGCGGACGGGCTGACCCCGACCCTGGCCGGCTTCACCGCGATCCGCGCCGCGGTCGACATCCCGCTGCGCGTGATGCTCCGCTCGGCGGACGGCTTCGCGGCGGGCGACGTGGACGCGCTGGTCGCCCGGGCGTCGGAGCTGCGGGAGGCCGGGGCGGAGGAGTTCGTCCTGGGCTTCCTGACGCCGGACGGCGAGGTGGACCTGGTGGCCGTCGAGCGGCTGATCACCGTCCTGGACGGCTGCCGCTGGACCTTCCACCGCGCCATCGACCGGGCGGCCGACCGCGACGGTCTGCGCAAGCAGTTGGCGGACCTGCCCGGCCTCGACACCTACCTCACCGCGGGCGCGTCGACGGGCGTCGACGACGGCCTCCGGGTCCTCACCGCCGAGGCGTCCCACGCGGGCCGCCCGGGCTACGAACCCCGCATCCTCGTCGGCGGCGGCCTCCGCCTCGACCACCTCCCCACCCTCCGCGCCGCCGGCCTCGACGCCTTCCACATCGGCGGCGCGGCCCGCCCCCACGGCTGGACCCACCCGGTCTCCTCGGACGCGGTCCGGGTGTGGCGGGAGGCGATCGACGGGTAGGCAGACGCGGGCCCGGTCGGCCCCGGCGCTCGCGCCCCGCCGACTGGAGCCGCCGACCGGATCCGCCGGTCGCGTGCGCGCACGCGCGGCGCGACCACGTGCCTTCGTGCCGCCGCCGGCGAAATCCCGTGTCCTACGTACGGGTTCGGTCGCTAGCCTGCCGGGCATGCCGGCACCCGCTCCCCGTACGCCTTCCGACCCCCGCCCCGACGCGGCGGCCGTCCTCGACACCGAGGCCGTCGCCCGCCTGGTCGGGACGCGGTTTCCCCAGTGGGGCGGGCTGGAGGTCAGGGCGGTGCCGTCCGCCGGGACCGACAACGTGATGTTCCGGCTCGGGGACGACAAGGTGGTGCGGCTGCCCAGGAGCGCCGAGACCGCCGCGGCCGTCGTCACCGAGCAGCGGTGACTGCCCTACCTCGCCCCGCTTCTTCCGCTGCCCGTGCCCGTGCCGGTCGGCAAGGGGGCGCCCGGAGAGGACTTCGGGCTGCCGTGGTCGGTGTACGCATGGCTCGACGGCGCCGACGCCTTCGACGAGCCGGTCGTCGACCTCGCCCACGCGGCCGTCGAGTTGGGCCGGTTCGGGGTGGCCCTGCGCGGTGTGGACGCCACCGGCGGCCCCCGGTCCTTCCGCGGCGGGCACATCACCGAGTGGACGGGCGGCCACCTCGCCACCGCCCTGCGCGACCTCGGCGCCGACGGAACCGTCGACGGCCCCGCCGCGGCCGCGGCCTGGGAATCGGTGCTGCGGCTGCCCCAGTGGGAGGGCCCGCCCGTCTGGGTCCACGGCGACCTGCTGCCCGGCAACCTGCTGACCCGGGGCGGACGGCTCGGCGCCGTCATCGACTTCGGCGGCGTCGGCACCGGCGACCCGGCCGTCGACATGATGGCCGCCTGGACGCTCCTCACCGCCGAGACCCGCCCACTCCTCCGCGAGGCGGCCCGGGTCGACGACGCGACCTGGGCCCGGGGACGGGGCTGGGCCCTCGCCTGGGGCCTGGTGACGGAGCACCACTACCGGCACACCAACCCCATCCTCGCCACCGTCGCCCACCGCGCGTGGGCCGAGGCGCTCCCCGAGTTCACCTCCCCCGCCTGAGGCCCGGCCCGCGAGCTCCCGGTCCGCGAGCTCCCGGGGCCCGTGAGGTCCCGGCCCGTGACGGCCCTGCACGCGGACCCACGGGAGGTTCGTGCACGAGGCTGGTCATCACCGCCCGCAGGCCCCACCATGCCCCTGACTACTCGTGCGTAACACCTCGTAGGAGGCAGCGTGTTGAGGCTCCCCGTCAGGCGCGTCCCGCTCATCCCGCCCGTCCCCCGCGCCCTGCTCATCCCGCTCCTCGCGGTCGTGGCGGTCCTCGCGTCGCTCCTGCTCCCCGCCACGATCGCGCGCGCCGACGGGGCGGAGGCCGCCGCCGTCACCCGTACTCCCGTCGTCCTCGTCCACGGCTACAACGCCGACCCCGGCGTCTGGGGCGGCCTGCGCGCGGACCTCACGGCCGACGGGTACACCGATGCCGAGCTGTTCTCCTTCGGCTACGACACCCACCGCTCCGTGAACGAGTCCGTCGCCGGAGAACTCGCCGCCTACGTCGAGGACGTCAGACGGCGGACCGGCGCCGCCCGCGTCGACCTCGTCTCCCACTCCTTCGGCAGCCTCGTCACCCGCTGGTACGTGAAGTTCGACCCCGCCGGCGCCTCCTCCGTCGCCCACTGGGTCTCGCTCGCCGGCCCCAACCACGGCACCACCACCGCCTGGGCCTGCGCCCTGTGGGACCAGGCCTGCCGCGACATGACCCCGGGCTCCTACGTCCAGAAGAAGCTCGCCGAGGGCGACGAGACCCCCGGCACCGTCCGCTACGCCACCTGGTGGTCGAACTGCGACGAGGTCGTCAACCCCGACAACAGCGTCCCGCTCACCGGAGCCGCCAACCACGCCGCCGGCTGCCTCGACCACAACGCCCTGCTCGGCGACGACGGCGTCTCCCAGGGGGTACGCGCCTTCCTCCGGTCCTGACGCGCCCCCCGGGACGCTACGGGTTCAACTGCTCCGGCAGCGGCGACGCGTGGACCACCGCGAGCCCCGAGACCGCACGCGTCAGCGCCACGTACAGCCGCCGCAGCCCCGTCCGCTCGTCCGGTTCGCCGTCCACCACCGCCGCCGGGTCGTCCAGGACCACGTAGTCGTACTCCAGGCCCTTCGCCAGCGAGGCCGGGACCAGCGTCAGCCGGGACTCGGCCGTCGTCTCCTCGCCCGGGGAGAGGTACGCCAGACCGGCGGCGGTCAGCGCCCGCGCCAGCGGGGCGATCCGCGCGTCGGCGGCGATCAGGCCGGTCGAACCCTCGTGCCCGAGGGAGGCGACGCACGCCGCGACCACCTCCGCGTCCAGCGCCCCGGTGTCGACGCGCCGGATCGTCAGCGAGCCGGGGTTCTCCCGGACCGACTCCACGGCCGCCAGCCCCGGCGACATGTGGGGCAGCAGCCGGGAGGCGTACGCGATGACCTCGCGCGGCACCCGGAAGCCCGCCGTCAGCTCCTCCACCACGGCCTCCGGCTTGCCCAGGTGCCCCAGCGCCTGCGCCCAGCTCGCCGTTGCCCACGGCGTCGTCCCCTGCGCGAGGTCGCCCAGGATCGTCGCCGACCCGGTCGAACACCGCCGCCCCACCGCCCGGTACTGCATCGGCGACAGGTCCTGGGCCTCGTCGAGGACCACGTGACCGAGCGAATGGGTCCGCTCCACCAGGTCCCTCGCCTCGTCGATCAGGACCGCGTCCGCCGGCGACCACTTCGCCGACTTCACCGACCGGGCGGGCTTCGCCCAGAGCAGCAGCTTCTGCTCGTCGGCGGTCAGCAGGCCCTCCGCGTGCTCGGCGAGGAAGTCGGCGTCGCTCAGCAGCCGCAGGACCAGCTTCGCCGGATCGACCGCAGGCCAGACCGCCTTCACGACCGCCTTCACCGCCGCGTCGCGCGCCACCGCGTCCTGCACCCGGTCGTCCGGGGCCTCGCCCGCCTGCTCCATGCGGACCAGCACCGCGTGGGCGATGCGCTGCGGCAGCGCGTCACGGGCCGCGCCGTAACGGATGTCCCGCTCGCGCAACTCCTGGACGATCTCCTCCAGTTCGTATGCCGGTACCCGCCACCGGCGCGAACCGCGCACCACCATCAGCGGCTCCGTCGGCAGCGTGACGTGCGCCCTCAGCGCCCGCCCGAGGACCTCCGCCATCCGGGCGTCGCCCTTGACGACCGCCGTCGCCGCCTCGTCCGTCCCCCGGACCTCGACGTGCCCGACGAGGTCGTCCACCGTCGCCTGCCGCACCTCCAGCTCGCCGAGGGCGGGCAGCACCTGCTCGATGTAGTGGAGGAAGGACCGGTTGGGCCCGATGACCAGCGTGCCGGTACGGGCCAGCCGCTCGCGGTGCGCGTAGAGGAGGTACGCGACGCGGTGCAGGCCCACGGCGGTCTTGCCGGTGCCCGGGCCGCCCTGCACGCAGACGGTGCCGGCCAGGCCGGACCGTACGATCTCGTCCTGCTCGGGCTGGATGGTGGCGACGATGTCCCGCATCGGCCCCACGCGGGGCCGCTCGATCTCCGCCTGGAGCAGCCTGCTGGTGCGCTCCAGCTCGTCGGGGTCGGAGAGGTGTTCGTCCTCGTACGCGGTGAGGTCGCCGCCGGTGTAGCCGAACCGGCGCCGCAGCCCGACGTCCTGCGGGTCCTTCTTCGAGGCGCGGTAGAACGGCTGGGAGACGGGGGCGCGCCAGTCGATCACCATCGGGTCGCCGCCGGCGTCGTGGACGTGCCGGCGGCCGATGTAGAAGCGCTGGCCCTCCTGCGTGGTGTGCAGGTAGTCGAGCCGGCCGAAGAAGAGCGGGGTGTGGGCGAGGTCGGCGAGCGCCTTGATCCGATCCTCGATCTGCGCCTGCAGGACGACGGCGTTCACCCAGTTCGCGGTGACGTCCTTGATGTCCAGGGACTCGGCGTCCTCGCGCATCGCGCGGAGCGCGGCGCGGGACGCGGTCAGATGGGCGCGCTCCCGCGCGAGCGGATCGTCCGCAACGGACATGGCGGTGCCTCCAGGAGATGCGGGCATGACGGGGCGGCCGCCGGTTTCCGGCCGGACGGCGGCACTCCACTCAGGGAGGCGGGGAAGTCGGCGATTGTAGCCCCGGGCGCGAGGCGACGGCGAACGGTTTTTCACCCGCCCGCGCACCCGCCCGCGCACCCGCCCGCGCGCCCGCCCGCTGTCCACCACGCTCCGGGCGATGCGCGCCTTCGGCGGGGGCGCGCCCCCGTCTCCGCCACGAGTCGGAGACGGGGGCGCAGCCCCCCGCCACGCGTGTCAGCCGCCCGCGAGCAGCTCGTCCGCGTCCACGATCCGGTAGGCGTACCCCTGCTCCGCCAGGAACCGCTGCCGGTGCGCCGCGAAGTCCTGGTCGATCGTGTCCCGCGCGACCACCGAGTAGAAGTGCGCCTGGTGCCCGTCGGCCTTCGGTCGCAGCACCCGGCCCAGGCGCTGCGCCTCCTCCTGCCGGGAGCCGAAGGTGCCCGACACCTGGATCGCGACGGTCGCCTCGGGCAGGTCGATGGAGAAGTTCGCCACCTTCGACACCACCAGCACGCTGATCTCGCCCTGCCGGAACGCCTCGAACAGCTTCTCGCGCTGCGCGTTGGACGTCTCGCCCTTGATGACCGGCGCGTCGAGGTGCTCGCCCAGCTCGTCCAGCTGGTCGATGTACTGGCCGATGACCAGGGTCTGCTGGCCCGCGAACTTCCTGACCAGCGCCTCCGTCACCTTCCGCTTCGTCGCCGTCGTGGCGCAGAACCGGTACTTCTCCTCCGTCTCGGCGGTCGCGTACGCGAGCCGCTCCGCGTCCGTGAGGTTGACCCGGACCTCGACGCAGTCGGCGGGCGCGATGTACCCCTGCGCCTCGATCTCCTTCCACGGCGCGTCGAACCGCTTCGGTCCGATGAGCGAGAAGACGTCGGACTCGCGCCCGTCCTCGCGCACCAGCGTGGCCGTGAGTCCGAGCCGCCGCCGGGCCTGGAGGTCGGCGGTGAACTTGAAGACGGGCGCGGGCAGCAGGTGCACCTCGTCGTAGACGATCAGGCCCCAGTCCCGGGAGTCGAAGAGCTCCAGGTGCGGATAGACGCCCTTCCGCTTGGTCGTGAGGACCTGGTACGTGGCGATGGTGACCGGCCGGATCTCCTTGCGCGTCCCGCTGTACTCGCCGATCTCGTCCTCGGTCAGCGAGGTCCGCTTCACCAGCTCGTGCTTCCACTGCCGGGCGGAGACGGTGTTGGTGACCAGGATCAGCGTCGTCGCCTTCGCCTGCGCCATCGCACCGGCTCCGACCAGCGTCTTACCCGCGCCGCAGGGCAGCACGACGACACCGGAGCCGCCGTGCCAGAAACCCTCGACGGCCTGCTTCTGGTACGGGCGCAGGGCCCAGCCGTCCTCGGCCAGATCGATCCGGTGCGCCTCGCCGTCCACGTACCCGGCGAGGTCCTCGGCGGGCCAGCCCAGCCTCAGCAGCGTCTGCTTGATCTGCCCGCGCTCGGAGGGGTGCACGGCGACCGTGTCGGGGTCGATCCGCGTCCCGACCAGCGGCTGCACCTTCTTCGAGCGGAGGATCTCCTCCAGGACGGGCCGGTCGGTGGTGGTCAGCACGAGCCCGTGCGTGGGGTGCTTGGAGAGGGTGAGCCGGCCGTAGCGGGCCATCGTCTCGGCGATGTCCACGAGCAGGGCGTGCGGGACGGGATAGCGGGAGAACTCCACCAGCGCGTCGACGACCTGCTCGGCGTCGTGACCGGCGGCGCGGGCGTTCCACAGCCCGAGCGGGGTCACCCGGTAGGTGTGGATGTGCTCGGGCGCCCGCTCCAGCTCGGCGAAGGGTGCGATGGCACGGCGGCAGGCGTCCGCCTGCTCGTGGTCGACCTCCAGGAGGAGCGTCTTGTCGCTCTGGACGATCAGAGGTCCGTTCACGCTTGATCAGGTCCTTCCCGTGCCGTTCCGGTGACGGCCAAACACCCAGTGTCCCGCATCGCGGATGAGTACGGGGGTCGCGCCGGATGAGTACGTGCGCGGTGCCCGCCGCGGGGCCCGGGCGGTGGACTGGGCGGTATGACGAACGACACGTGGACGCGCCCGACGCCGCCCGCCGCCCCCCGCTCCTCGGCGCCCTTCCCGGGGGGCGCCCGGAGCGGCTCGTGGGGCGGCCGCTGGGGTGGTCTCCCGACCGGCCCTGGCGTCGGCGGTGACGTGGCGGACCCGCGGTGGTGGGTGGCGCCGCTGTGCGCGACGGTGGCGGCGCCGCCCCTCGCGGCCCTGGCGGCGGCGGAGGACAACCTCTTCGCCCCCGGCCCCTTCCTGTTCGGCGGAAGCCTGGTCGCGGCCCTGGCGCTGATCCTCCCGGCCTGGTTCCTCGCCCGTACCCGCGGCCGGCGCCGGTCCCGGATCGGTCTCAGCGTCTCGGGGGCCGCGCTCGCGCTCGCCTTCCCTGTCCTGCTCACCGTCGTGGGCTGGGCCGTGCTGGTCGTCCTGCTGCTGACGGGGAACTGGACCGCGTAGCCGGCGAGGCCCCCGGCGGGGCCCCGCCCGGCTCAGGAGAGATAGGAGTCGAGTCCGCCGCGGCGCCGGACGTCGAGCGTCGCGCAGTGGAAGGAGCCGCCGAAGGGCGCGTAGTGGAGCAGGTCGCAGGGGATCGGCTCGAACCCCCACTTCTCCAGGGCGCGCAGCGTCCCGGTGTGGTGCCGCTCCGCGATCACCCGCTTCTCGTCGAGCATGAGGACGTTCATGCTGAGCCACTTCCCGCACATCGAGGTCAGCTTGAGCATGCGCTCGTCGATCGGGTCGGGGTCGGGGGCGGGCAGCACGTCCCAGGAGCGCAGGACGTCCGGCAGGCGGTCGACGTCGATGTACTCGGGGTTGACCATGACCTTGCCCGGCGCCAGGAGCACGAACGTCGTGTCGATGTGCATGGGCGTACGGCAGCGGCTCTCGATCTCGTGGATGCGGTACCCCGGCCCCAGGTGCCGGCGCAGCCACTCGATGCCCATGCGGTTGGTGACGTTGCTCCGGGTGACGAACAGGTCGCGTCCGGCGCGCATGAAGTCGGCCGCGTCGAAGACCGGCTCGTATTCGGTGAGGATGTACCGCATGGGTTCGCCGGCCGCCGGGATGCGGAAGTCCCCGTCGAACAGCTCGTCGGTGAGCTGCGGTCTCGGCGCGGACGTCCAGCGCGCGCCGCGCCGGAAGTAGTCCTTGAGGATCCCCCGGTAGGAGTGGGTCTCGAAGTAGCGGCACGGCCAGGCCATCGGGGTCTCGATGACCTCGTCGCCGATGACGAGCATGCTGTCGCGGGGGCAGGTGTTGCAGAAGCCGCGCGAGGACCAGTGCGGGGTGCCGAAGCGCCGCTTGTAGTCGACCGCGTCCGGGCGGGTGACCGTGACGCCGAGCGACTCCAGCAGGGCGATGAACCCGTCGAGCTCCTGCTGCGCCGCCTCGATCATCGCGCGCGGATACCGCCGGCCGGACGCCAGGCGCTGCAACCGCGCCGCCCAGGGCGGGATGTTGCAGGTCACCACCGGGTGGCTCTGGGGGATGACCGCGCCCTCCAGGCGGCCGACCACGACCTCTTCCAGCGGGTCCCACTCGTTGTGCGAGTTGACCGGCGAAACGAGGGGTTCCGCAGCGTTCTCCGTTGTGACCGCCGGCGCCGACACCAATGCTCGACCGCTTTCCCTCGCAGGGACAGTGAGGCACCCACTTTACCGAGCGTTGGGGGAAATGCGGCGGTATGTCCGCCCGGTCGGGGGGCGCGACGGGTGGCGCGGGCGGGTCGGTCGAGGGGTGCGACAGGTGGCGCGGGCCGCTGCCCCGGCCCCGGCACACGGCCTACACCTGGTCCTCCGCCAGCTCCGCGACCCCCGTGATCCGGTGCAGCGGGTACGTGCGGACTTCGTCCGCCGTGTGGTCGTACCCCGTCACGAAGCCGCCCTCCACCCGGACCGGGGCGATGACCCGCTGGCTGGCGGCGCCCTCCGCGTTGACGTAGCCGATCCAGACCGCCGAGCCGGTCATGGCCGCGGCCTGCACGGTGGCCAGGGTCTCGGCGGGCGAGGTGCGGGGCAGTTCGCCGCCGGTGGGCGCCGGGCGGCCGGGGGCGCCCTCGGGCCGTTCCCTGCGCACCGCCGTGGAGGCGAGATCCCCGGCCCTGATCGCCCGGACCGCCGCGCCCAGCAGGGTCGCGTCGGGCACCGGCGGGCCGTCCGGCACCGGGACGGGCGCGGTCCTGGCGGGGGTGCGGTGGGCGTCGGCGCGGGTGATCAGGACATCGCCCTCCGCGGACTCCGCGGCGGGGGCGTACCCCATCGACCGCAGCCCGTCGAGCAGCGCCGCCGGGTCCGTCTGGGCGGCCAGGACGGTCGGCGCGAGCCGCCGCAGCCGCAGGGACGCCGACCGCTTGTCGGCCATGATCTCGCCCAGGAGCGCGTCGTCGTCGCAGCGTACGTACGCCGACGCGGACCCGACGCGGAGATGGCCGTGCCGGCGCGCCACGTCGTCGATCAGGTACGCCAGGGGCTGCGGGACCGGCGTACGGGAGTGGGCGGTCAGGAAGTCGTGCAGGTCGGACGCGCTGCGGCCGGCGTCGAGGGCGCGCCGGACCGAGGCGGGGGTGAACCGGAAGACCGTCGCGCCACCCTTCGACTCCACGTCCGCGAGGACCGAGAGCATGTCGGCGAGCGGGCGCCGGAGGGGGCCGGGGGCGACGGCGGTGAGGTCGGCCTGGAGCAGGACGTGGTCGACGGCCTCGGGGAGCAGCGGCGCGAGCAGGGTCGCCGCGCGGGAGGCGGCCACCGACAGCTCGACCCCGCCGCCGCTCGCCGGCTCGTGCGCCGCCTCCGCGAGGGGGAGGTTGAGCAGCGCCCGGGCGGGCGAGGAGAGCGCCCCCCGGCCGGTGATCCCGAGCATCTCGGCCTCTTCGAGGGTCCACAGCGCGATCCGGGACCGGAGGTCGGGGGTGTGGGCGGCCCGGCCGGGGCCCGCGGGCGACCCCGAGCCCTGACCCGTAAGGGACCCGGACCCGGACCCGGAACCCGCGCCGGACCCCGGCCCCGCGCCCGCCGACCGCAGCGGACGCTCCCACCGCAGCCTGGCCAGCAGCGTCTCCGGGTCGGCGGCCGACCCGGGCTCCACGGTGGCCTGGAGGGCGAGGACCCGTCGGCGCACGTCCGGCGCCGCCCCGCGGTCCAGGTCGGGACCGAGCGCGGAGAGGGCGCGGCCCTTCGCGTCCTGGCCGCCGACCAGCCCGGACGTACGGGTCGCGGTCAGCCACACCGACACGAGCCGGGCCCAGCGCTCGGCCGCCGGCAGGTCCAGCCAGTCGTCGTAGGCGGGCGTGGGCGCGTACCGCTCGTCCGCCTCGCCGTCCGAGGCCAGCAGCCCCGCGCCGTAGCAGAGCTCCAGCCAGAAGGCCGCGGCCTGCTCCGTGACCTCCAGCGCGGCGGCGGTCCGCTTCAGGTCACGCACCGAAAGACCGCCCGCCCGCAGCACGGCCGGACCGCCCTGGTCCCAGCTCTTCAGCAGCTCCTCGACCGTCGCCAGCGCGGTGTACGCCTGGCCGGCCGCGGCGCTGTCCACCACCTGGGGACGGTACTCGCGCGCCACCGACACCGCCGGAGGGTGCGGCTCCGGCACCCGGTGCGCCCGACCGCCCCGCAGGTGCAGCGCCGCCTCCCGGGGCAGCACGACCGTCCGCGTCGACACCGGCAGCAGCAGGCCCCGGTCCCGCAGCCAGCGCACCGGCGGCGCCGGGTTCGCCGACACCTCGCCGTACGGCGGGCCCCACACCAGCCGGTCCAGGACCGCCAGCGCGTCCGACGGCGCCGTGTCGAGCAGCGCGCCCATCCGGTCCCGGTCGGTGAACAGCCCCGTCAGCGCGGCCACCGCCGACACCGCGTCGTGCGTCGCCGGCAGCCCGGCCGCCGCGATGATCTCCTGGACCCGGCCCGGCGACATCCCGGACGTGGCCTCGGCGACCGTCGGCCCCAGCCCCGTCGGCGACGGGTGCTGCGGCGACGGGGCCAGCAACTCGCGGGCGGTCCGCACCAGCCGCAGCCGCTCGTCCTCACCCCAGACCAGCGCCTGCTCGCGCAGCACCCCGACCGCGCGCGGCAGCGCCGCCTCGATCTCCGCGTCCCCGTCGTCCCCGCTGAGCAGGGCGAGCAGCACGGAACAGGGCGCCGGATCCGGCGCCACCGCCAGCGCCTCGGCGGTCTGCAGCGCGAACCGGTCCAGCCGCTCCAGCGCCCGGACGACGGAGGCGCGGGTCCCGGCCCGGGTGGCGAGCTGCGTCAGATCGTTGGGCACCGGGGAGAGCAGGTCAGGGCGCGCGCGCAACAGCGCCGCGAGCCCTTCGTCCCCCCGGGCGCGCAGCGCCTCCGCGAGCGTGCGCGGCGCAGCGGCGGCACTGGATTCTGCGGGCACGTGCGCCTCCCGATCGAGCTCACCGATCCCCATCCGCCCCACGTTAGCCCCTGCGCAGGCGCTAACGTCGGGGCCTACGGGCTGCGGAGGGGCATTGTGGGGATCGAGAGCGACCAGCTGGTCTTCGACTATCTGAGCCGGGTCGGCGATCTGGCACAGCAACGGCAGCTTCCGTCCGCGTCACGGATGCGGCTCGTGTCATCCCTCAGGAACGAGATCGACCGTCGGCGCGCCACGGGCGGCGAGGGCGACCCCGGGGCGGTCCGTGGAATCCTCGCCGCGCTGGGCACACCGGACGAGATCGTGGACCGGGCGACCGGAAGCGCGCCGGGGCCGCCGGGGACCGAGCCGGCCGGGACGACCGAGGACGCGCCAGGGGCGCGGAAGGCCGCGCCTTCCGGCAAGGCACGGGCGGTGCCGAAGCCGCGCGGCGAGGAGCGGTGGCCGACCCCGCCCCATCTGGCCGGCACGGACGAGGTCGGGAGCTCCGACACCGAACCGGACTGGTGGAGCACCGAGGCCCCGACGGCCCTGCCCGGCGACGAACTGGTGCCCGGGTTCCGGGGCGGGGTGGAGATCCCGGAGCTCCTGAAACCGCCGGTCGACGACGAGGCGGACGAGGACGCGGGAACGGACGGCACCGAGGCGCCGGCCGCGGCCCCGTCCGGCCGCCGCCGTCTCCTCCTCCCGGCCCGGCCCTGGCGCCGGGCTCCCGTGGCACCCGTCGTGGAAGCCGCCGACCCGGCCGCCGAGGCCACCGGTCCGGCGCTCGCGGGCGGCCGCCTCCGCCTGGGCAGCCCGGTGCTCGTCCTGGCCGCACTGCTGCTCCTCGGCGGCGCCGTCTTCGGCTCCCTGGTCGCCCTCGCGGGCGGCTGGCTCCTCGCCTACGCCTCCCGCCGCCTCTCCCGTGCCGAGACCCAGTGGGCCGTCGTCGTCCTCCCGGCCCTCGCGCTCACCGCGGGCGCGGTGTGGATCTGGGGCCGGGTCGAGGGCCGCTGGGGCGTCCCGATCGCCCAGGGCGGCGAGGCGATGGGCGCGGCGCTCTCGGAGACCTGGCCCTGGGTCCTGCGCGGGGCGGCGATCGCCTCGTGCCTCTTCCTCCTCTGGCGCGCCCGCCGCCACTGAGGCCGGCCTGCGCACCGCCTCCGCCCGCCCCCGCCGACCGATTCGAACGTCTGGGCACAATGGGCCGCATGACGCAGTCACGACTCCCGCTCACCGTCGGCTTCGACCTCGACATGACGCTCATCGACTCCCGCCCCGGCATCAAGGCCGCGTACGAGGCCTTCTCCGCCGAATCCGGTGTCGCCATCGACGCCGACCTCGCGGTCTCCCGGCTCGGACCACCGCTCCAGCACGAGCTGGCGCACTGGTTCCCCGAGGAGGAGATCGAACAGCGGGTCGAGCAGTACCGCGCGCTCTACCCCACGTACGCCATCGAGCCGACGCTCCCGCTCCCCGGCGCGAGGGATGCAATTCAAGCCGTTCACGACGCGGGCGGCCGGGCGATCGTCGTCACCGCCAAGAACGAGGCCCACGCCAAGCTCCACCTCACCCACCTCGGCATCGACCCGGACGCCGTCATCGGCGGCCTGTGGGCCGAGGGCAAGGCGGAGGCGCTGCGCGAGCACGGCGCGAGCGTGTACGTCGGCGACCACATCGGCGACGTCCGGGGCGCCGCGACCGCGGGCGCCCTGTCGGTGGCCGTGGCGACGGGCCCGTGCGACGAGACGGAGCTCCGCGCGGCGGGCGCGGACGTCGTCCTGCCCGCCCTGACGGACTTCCGCGCCTGGCTGAGCACCTACCGCCCCTGACGCATGGCCGCGCGCTACCGGCCCGCGGCCGCCGCCCCCCGCGCCTGCCGCCGCTGCGCCGCGATCGACCGCAGCACCCCGGCTCCGGCGATCAGGAACCCGACGCCCATCAGCATGCACACGGCGTACGCGACGGGCGGGAACGGTTCGGTGCCCAGGAACAGCGGCGCGACCGTGACGAGCGTGGCCACCGCACCGACGATGAACACGATCGCCCCGGCCCGGACGAGTCCGTCACCGGGAGCACTGTCGCCCGAGGGGGCCGCAGGGGTTTCACTACGCATTCGGCCAGGGTAGTTCCCCGGCCGGAGGAACAGACCGGCGACGTCTTGTCACCGGCCGGATGCCTATTAGCCTTGGAGTCGGCGGGTCGGGTGACCCGCTGTCTTGCTATCCAGAGCCGGAATTCCCGGCGCACCCATCGAGTACGAGGACGAGGACAGACGTGCCTACCGGCAAGGTCAAGTGGTTCAACAGCGAGAAGGGCTTCGGCTTTCTCTCCCGCGACGACGGCGGCGACGTCTTCGTCCACTCGTCGGTGCTCCCTGCCGGAGTCGACGCCCTGAAGCCCGGGCAGCGCGTGGAGTTCGGTGTCGTGGCCGGGCAGCGCGGCGACCAGGCGCTCTCCGTGACCGTTCTCGACCCGACTCCGTCCGTCGCCGCGGCGCAGCGCCGTAAGCCCGACGAACTGGCGTCCATCGTCCAGGACCTGACGACGCTCCTGGAGAACATCACCCCGATGCTGGAGCGGGGCCGCTACCCCGACAAGGTTCAGGGCAAGAAGATCGCCGGCCTGCTGCGGGCGGTGGCGGACCAGCTCGACGTGTGAGACGCGGAGGCGGACCCGTGGGGTCGGGCGGCCAGGGGATGTCCTGTCGACCCCGCAGGGTCGGCACGACGCCCCCTAGGGGAACGCCAGCGCGTCCGGGCCCAGCGGCGGGACCAGGCCCTCGGCCGCCGCGCGGGTGAGGAGGCCGCGGACCGCGGCGTAGCCCGGCTCGCCGAGGTCCGCGGTGAACTCGTTGACGTACAGGCCGATGTGCTGGTCGGCCACCGCCGGGTCCATCTCCTGCGCGTGCTCCAGGACGTACGCGCGGGAGGCGACCGGGTCGTCCCAGGCCATGCGCACCGACGCGCGGGCCGCGTCCGCCAGCCGTCGCAGCGTCTCCGCGCCCAGGGCCCGCTTGGCGATGATCGCGCCGAGCGGGATGGGCAGGCCGGTGGTGTCCTCCCAGTGCGCGCCCATGTCGGCGAGGGCGTGCAGGCCGTAGTTCCGGTAGGTGAACCGCGCCTCGTGGATGACGAGCCCCGCGTCGACCTTCCCGTCCCGTACGGCCGGCATGATCTCGTGGAACGGCATCACGACGACGTTCCCGACGCCACCCGGGACGACGTCGGCCGCCCACAGCCGGAAGAGCAGGTACGCCGTCGAGCGCTCGCTCGGCACCGCCACCGTCTTCCCCGCCAGGTCGGCGCCCGCGCCCGGCTCCCGGGTGAGGACCAGCGGCCCGCAGCCGCGGCCCAGGGCGCCGCCGCAGGGCAGCAGCGCGTACTCCTCGAGGACCCACGGCAGCACCGCGTACGAGACCTTCAGGACGTCGTACGGGGACGAGCCGCTCTCCGCCCACCCGTTGGTGAGGTCGATGTCGGCGAAGGTCACGTCGAGCCGCGGCGCGTCAGGGACGCGGCCGTGGGCCCAGGCGTCGAAGACGAACGTGTCGTTCGGGCAGGGCGAGTACGCGATCTTGAGCTTGGGGGTCATGGGGCGGGCTCCACGAGGACGGAGTGGCTGAGCAGCTGGAAGGTGGTCCGCAGCGCGTCCAGGGCCTCGCCGATCCGCCAGGCGGCCCGGTCGCGGGGGCCGACGGCGTTGGAGACCGCCCGGATCTCGGCTACGGGCACGCCGTACGCGGCGGCGGCCTCGGCCACCCCGAAACCCTCCATCGCCTCGGCGGCGGCGCCCGGGTGACGCTCCGCCAGCTCGGCGGCGCGTGCGGCGGTGCCGGTGACGGTGGAGACGGTGAGGACGGGCGCGACGGTGTGGTGCTGCCCGCCGCGGGCGAGCGCGGCGGAGATCCGCCGGGCGGTCGCCTCCGGCACGCGGTGCGCGGACCGGCCGAAGCCGAGCGCGTCGACCGGCAGGAACCCCTCCGGCGTCCCGGCCCCGAGATCGGCCGCCACGATCGCGTCGGCGACGACGACGGAACCGAGCGGGGCGCCCGGCTGGAAGCCGCCCCCGATGCCGGCCGAGACGACGAGGTCGTACGGGAGGGAGGAGGCGGGCGCGGGCCGCTCGGCGTTCTCCAGCGAGGCCCAGGCGAGGGCGGTCGCGGTGGCGGCGGCGGCCGCCGCCGGCCCCACGCCGCCGACGAGGACGTCGAAGAGGACGGGGGCGGAGGGGCCGGGGGCAGAGGGGCCGGGAAGGCCGTCGGCCGGGGAGGTGGTCTGGGCCTGGGGCCGGGGCGGCCCGGCGGGGGCGTCGGCCCAGGAGGTGGTCTGGGCCTGGGCGCGAGGGTCGTCGAGGCCGTCGGCCTTGGGTTCGGTCAGGGTCTGGGGCCGGGGGGCGGTGAGGCCGTCGGGCCGGGGCGGCCCGGCGGGGGCGTCGGGGCGCGGCGCCGTTCCCGTGTGGCGGCGCAGCACGAAGCCGCCCGGGAGCGGGTGCTCACCCGGGCCCGGACCGCCGAAGGCGAGGCCGTCGGCGACGGAGTCCGCCTCCGCCGCCACGGCCGTCACGATCAGGATCCGCGGGACCACCGGCGGATCAGGCGTCCTTCTTCAGCTCGAAGTGCCAGATGCCGGTCAGCTTCTTGCCGTCGGTCTCGACGATCGTGACCTGCGACTTGTTCGTGGTCTCGCCGGTCTGGCTGGAGAAGAAGGCGCTGGCCGGAATGGTCCGGTACGTCTTCTTGTACGGCTCCGGCTCGGCCTGCTGGCCGCCCAGGAAGATCGTCCAGCCCTTTTCCGCGACCTCGGGGTCGACGCCGAACCGGATCTTGTCGTCCATGGCGACCGTGAGGGTCTTCTCGGGCTTCTTGTTGAGGCACTGCTGGACTTGCGACTCCTTGATGGCGTCGCCGTTGTTGTAGCAGGCGGCCTCGGAGTGGACGGAGTCGGTTCCGACCGTCAGGGTCGCGAGCGGAGTCGGCTTGTCGCAGGCGGAGAGGGAGAGGAGCCCGGCGGAGACGGCCCCGAGGGCGACGGCGGCCCGGCGGCGCGAGGCGGTGAAGAACGCAACGGTCATGGCCCGAAGGCTATCGGGCGTGTCGAGCTGCGCCACGCGGGGGTGCGGCGCGCCGCGTTTTCGGCCCCACCCGGCCCCGGCCCGTATCCGCGCGCTGCTCGTTCCCGCGACCCGGCCCGCATCCGCGCGCTGCTCGTTCCCGCGGCTCGGGAGCCCTCCCGCGGGGCAGCCGTTCCCGCGACCCGGAGCCGTACCTGCGCGGTACTCGTTCCCGCGACCCGGAGTCGTACCCGTGAAGACCCCGGCCCCGGCCCCCTCGCGGCGGCTGGTGGCCCTCAGGCGGGCCGTTGGCGGGGCAGGGGGCGGCGGGCCGCCCGGAGGAGGCCGCGGACCGCGAGGAGGGCGCCCAGGGCCAGGATGGCCGCCGCGACCGACATGCCCAGCGTGCCGTTGAGCGGCAGCGCGATGCCGATCGCGCCGCCCACCACCCACGCCATCTGCAGCAGCGTCTCCGACCGGGCGAACGCCGACGTCCGCACCACCTCCGGCACGTCCCGCTGGATCAGGGCGTCGAGCGACAGCTTCGACAGCGCCTGCGTCAGCCCCGCCACCGCCCCCAGGACCGCCACCATCACCCCGCCGAAGAAGACCGCCGTGCAGATCGCCGCCGTCAGCACGATCGTGATCATCGTGGCGATGATCACCTCCGGCCCGTGCCCGCGTTCGCGCAGCAGCGAGCCGACGGCCGTGCCGCAGGCGTTCCCCACGCCCGCCGCCACGCCCACGATCGCCAGGGAGACCGCCGCGCTCTGGTCCCCCAGCGGGTGCTCGCGCAGCAGGAAGGCCAGGAAGAAGATGAGGAACCCGGAGAGCACGCGCTGGGCCGCGTTCGCCTGGAGGCCGTGCAGTACCGCAGGGCCGACGGTCCGGAGGCTCGGCTTCTCCTCGCCGTGCGTCAGCAGGTGCGCCCGGCGCTCGCCCTTCGCCGAGTCGACCTTGTGCGGCATCCGGAAGGCCCAGTACGCCCCCAGCAGGAACAGCGCGCACGCGCCGTACAGCGGCCAGGGCGGGCCGATCTGCTGGAGCCCCGCCCCGATCGGCGCGGCGACGCCGGTGGCGAGGAGGCCCGCGAGGGTGACCCGGGAGTTGGCTCTGACCAGGGAGAAGTCCGGTGGGAGCAGGCGCGGCACGACCGCGCTGCGGACCACTCCGTACGCCTTGGAGGCTACGAGGACGCCCAGCGCCGCCGGGTACAGCTCGATGCCGCCGGTGGCCACCGCCGCGGACATGGTGACGGCCAGGACCGCGCGGGTGAGCATCGCCCCGGCCATCGCGGCGCGCCGCCCGTGCGGAATGCGGTCGAGGAGCGGGCCGATGACGGGGGCCAGCAGGGTGAACGGGGCCATCGTGATCGCCAGGTAGAGCGCGACCCGGCCGCGCGCCTCGTCGGTCGGCACGGAGAAGAAGACCGTGGACGCGAGCGCCACGGTGATCATCACGTCGCCGGCGCCGTTCACGGCGTGCAGCTCGATCAGCTTGCCGAGGCCGGATTCGCCGGCCCCGTGCGCGTGGGTCGCCTTTCTGATCCCTCGCGCCGTGCCGGTGAACGGCAGGTGGAGGGCGCGCCCGACCGACCGGCCCGCTCTGCGGAGCGGCCCGGCATGATCGTGGGATCGTGCGGACGACCGTGCGGCTGCCACCCCGTCATAGTGCCCCACGCCCCTGCCGTACGAACCGAAGCGCGGCCCTACGGCCGTACTTCGGCGATCTTCCGGGGCCGTCCGCGTGCCTCCCGGCCCCTCCTCGGACGCTTCGTGGCGTCCGCGATACGGGCCACTTGGGACGGGCAGGTGGGCGGCGGGCGGCGGAGGGGGTAGCGTGCGTAGCGCGCCACCGGCGGAAGTTCTCGGCCGCGCGCCTCTTCGGCATCCCGCAGAATGGATGACGATAGGTGTGCCCGAGACACGCGAGACATGTCGGGTGCGGACGTCGATGCGGCCCTCTGGTCCGCTCCGCCCGCCGCCCGGTGATTTCGCTCCCGCTCCTCGGCCGGCGCACCCGTGAGACGGCGTAGGAGAGAAGCGAGACCTGTGAGTGCTGCGACGACGCGAAGCCGTACCCCGCGTACCCCGCGTATCCCCGACCGCCTGTGCGCCGATGCGGTAGGCCTCGCGAGGGAGGCCGCCGAGGAGGCCGCCGCCCCCGGAATCGTCGGGGAGCATGTGGAGGTCGTCGCCGAGGGCGACCGGGTCGTCACGCACTTCTTCGAGTGCAAGGAACCCGGCTACCGCGGCTGGCGCTGGGCGGTGACGGTCGCCCGGGCTTCCCGGGCCAAGAACGTCACCCTGGACGAGACCGTCCTGCTGCCGGGCGGCGACGCCCTCCTCGCGCCCGAGTGGGTGCCGTGGAGCGAGCGGCTCCGCCCGGGCGACATGGGCCCCGGCGACCTGCTGCCGACGGAGCAGGACGACCTGCGCCTGGAGCCCGGGTACACCGGCGAGGACGCCCCGCCGCCGAACTCCCCGCTCTCGGAGGAGATGGCGGACCACCTCGACGCCGAGGACGCGGAGATCGTCTCCCGCACGCCGTCGCGCGGTGCGATCGCCGCCGTCGCCGACGAGCTGGGCGTGCGCAGGGCGCGGGTCCTGTCGCGGTACGGGCTGCACGTGGCGGCGGACCGCTGGGACGAGGCGTTCGGCGCGAAGACGCCGATGGCGCAGGCCGCGCCGGCGTCCTGCGAGTCCTGCGCGTTCCTGGTCCCGCTGGCGGGGTCGCTGAAGCAGGCCTTCGGGGTGTGCGCCAACGAGTTCTCCCCGGCGGACGGCCGGGTCGTCTCGTTCGCGTACGGCTGTGGTGGCCACTCCGAGGCCGCGATCATGCCGAAGCCGCCGCGACCGGCGGAGCCGGTCCACGACTCGATGGCGTTGGACGAGTTCCCGCTCCGGCCCGCGAAGGACTCGGGGTCGGTGACGGAGCCGGACGGCACGTCGGAGGACCTGGGCCACTCCTAGCCACTCCTAGGGCCTTCCCGCCCGCACCTTTCCCGCCCGCACCCCGCCCCCGTGTGGGCGATCGTCCCGCCGGGCGGGACGGGTGGGCACACGGGACGGCGCCGCTGCGGGCGCGTCCGCTCCGAGTTCCGTCCCGCGCCCCGGGCCACGGCACCGTACGTCCACGCTCCGGCCCCGGGCCACGGCACCGTACGTCCACGCTCCGGCCCCGGGCCACGGCACCGTACGGACCGTGGGGCCGAGGGTGCCGGGCCGGAAGTGAAGGCGGGCGCGGTCCACGTCGTCCCGTACGCAGCCGGCCGCATACGGGCACGGCTCGGGCGCTCCGGGCCGTGGAGCCGTCCGGGCCCGCGCCGGCCGGCCGCATACGTGCGCGGCGGCGGCCCGTGGCCTGCGCGGGCGGGCGGTGGGGGGAGTACCGGGTGTGGCGCGACGGGGTGACCCGTGGGCGTGAGAGGGGGGTGGGGCGCGGTACCTTCGGGCCCCTGCCCCATCCCTTTCATCCCGCCCCGCAGAGTGGAGTCAGACGTGAGCGTCAGCGTCAGGACGACGACCGACGGAGCCGACCCCTTCGGCACCGCCCGGCTGCGGCGGGGCGTGCTCGATGCCTGGGGGGCCGGGCCCGCCCGGTTCCGGGAGGACGCCAACGCCGAGGAGGACCTCGCCCTCGGCGGCTACCGCGACCGGCTCGTCGTCGAACTCGCCCAGAACGCCGCCGACGCCGCCGGCCGCGCCGGAGTCACCGGCCGCCTCCGCCTCACCCTGCACCCCGCCGGCCCCGACGCCCCCGCGCTCCTGGCCGCCGCCAACACCGGCGCCCCGCTCGACGCGACCGGTGTCGAGTCCCTGTCGACGCTGCGCGCCTCCGCCAAGCGGGAGAACGACACCGCCGCCGTCGGCCGCTTCGGCGTCGGCTTCGCCGCCGTCCTCGCCGTCAGCGACGAACCCGCCGTCCTGGGCCGTCACGGCGGAGTCCGCTGGTCCCTCGCCGAGGCCCGCGAGCTGGCCGCCGACGCCGCCCGGCACAGCCCGGGCCTCGGGGACGAACTGCGCCGCCGCGACGGCCATGTGCCGCTGTTGCGCCTCCCGCTGCCCGCCGAGGGCACCGCGCCCGACGGCTACGACACCGTCGTCGTGCTCCCGCTGCGCGACTCCGCCGCCGTCGACCTCGCCGAGCGGCTCCTCGGCTCCATCGACGACGCCCTGCTCCTCACCCTGCCCGGCCTCGCCGAGATCGTCGTGGAGACCCCCGAGGGGGTACGGGTGCTCACGCGTTCCGAGCACGAGGGGTACGTCCACATCGAGGACAGCGCCGCCGGGGAGACCCGTCGCTGGCGGACCGTCGGCCACGGCGGGCCGCTGGAGCCCGCCCTCCTCAAGGACCGGCCGGTCGAGGAACGGCTGCGTCCGCACTGGTCGGTGACCTGGGCGGTCCCGGTGGACGCGGAAGGGGCGCCGAGGTTCCCCCGTACCGCGCCCGTGGTCCACGCGCCGACGCCCACCGACGAACCGCTCGGCCTGCCCGCCCTGCTGATCGCGTCGCTGCCGCTGGACACCGCCCGCCGCCACCCGGCGCCCGGGCCGCTCACCGACTTCCTGGTCGAGCGGGCGGCGGACGCGTACGCCGAACTCCTCGCCGCATGGCGGCCGGTGACGGTCGCCGCGATCGACCTCGTGCCGGGGCCGCTCGGCAAGGGCGCCCTCGACGGGGAGCTGCGGGCGGCGATCCTGCGGCGGCTGCCGCGCGTGGCGTTCCTGGCGCCCGCGGCGCCCACGGAGGAGCTGCCCGCGCTGCGGCCGCTGGAGGCCGAGGTCGTGGAGGGCGCGGGGGCGGAGACGGTCGCCGTGCTCGCGGAGGTCTTCCCGGCGCTGCTGCCGGCCGGTCTGGAGCGGCGGCCCGAGCTGCGGACCCTCGGGGTCGGCCGGGTGCCGCTCACCGAGGCGATCGACCGGCTGGCGGGGGTGGACAGGGCGCCGTCGTGGTGGTGGCGGCTGTACGACTCCCTCGCGGGCGTGGACCCGGACCGGCTGACCGGCCTCCCGGTCCCGCTGGCGGGAGCATCGGGCGGCGGGGAGCCGTTCGGCGGTCGAGGGCCGTTCGGCGGTGACCCGGAGGACGAGTCGGAGGGGGCGGCGGCGGGCCGGACGCGTACGACGATCGGGCCCCGGCACGTCCTGCTGCCGCAGGACGGCACGCCCGCCGACCTCACCCGGCTCGGCCTGAAGGTGGCCCATCCGGAGGCGGCGCACCCGCTTCTGGAGAAGCTGGGGGCCCTGCCCGCGACGCCGCGGGCGGTTCTGACGACCCCGCAGGTCAGGGCGGCGGTCGCCGCGTCCCTGGACGCCGGGGAGATCTGGGACGAGGACGCCCTGGACGCGGAGGAGTTGGCGGAGACCGTCCTCGCGCTGGTCAGGGACGCGGAGCTGGAGCCCGGTGACGAGCCGTGGCTGGGCGCGCTGGCGCTGCCGGACGAGGACGGGGAGCCGTCGCCCGCCGGTGAACTGGTGCTGCCGGGCAGTCCGTTCGCCGCGGTGATGCGGGAGGACGAACTGGCCCTGTGCGACCCGGAGCTGGCGGAACGCTGGGGCGAACAGCCGCTGGCCGCCTGCGGGGTGCTGGCGAACTTCACGCTGGTCCGCGCCACCGATCTGGTGCTGGACCCGGACGAACTGGAGCCGCGCGAGGGCGATTTCGCGGAGCCGGACGACGCCGGGCTGCTGGACGCGGTCGACGTGTGGTGCGAGGACGTCCTGGACCGGCTCCCGGAGTCCCCGGTGCCGCCGGTGGCGACCGAGATCGTCGCCGTACGGGATCTCGACCTGGTCGACGACGACGCGTGGCCCCGGGCGCTGACGCTGCTCGCGCGCCCGCCGCTGCGGGACGCGCTCACCCAGCCCGTACGGGTGCTGCTGCCGGACGGTACGACGGAGACGGTCCGGTCGTACACGGCGTGGTGGCTGCGCGACCACCCCGTCCTGGACGGCCGACGGCCGGCCGGGCTGCGGGCGGCGGGCACCGATCCGCTGCTCGCCGGTCTGTACGACTCCGCCGACGCGACGGGCTTCGACGACGAGCAGGTCCTGCGGGCGCTGGGGGTCCGGACGTCGGTCGCCGCACTCTTGGACGAGCCGGGCGGTGCGGCGGAGCTGCTGGCGCGGCTGGCGGATCCGGAGCGGGAGGTGACGGGCGAGCAACTGCACGCGCTGTACACGGCGCTCGCCGACCTGGACCCCGACCAGGTGACGCTTCCGGACGAGCTGCGTGCGGTGGTGGACGGCGAACTGGTGGTGGTGGACGCGGCGGAGGCCCTGGTCGCCGACGCGCCCGACCTGCTGCCGCTGGTCGGGGAGCTGCCGCTGCTGCCGGTCTCGCCGTCGCGGGCGGCGGACCTGGCGGAGCTGTTCCAGGTCCGGCGGCTGAGCGAGACGGTGGAGGCGGAGGTCACCTCGGTCGGCGAGGAGCACGACGTCCCGCCGTCGGTGCACGCCCTTCTCGGTCCGGCGACCCCGGAGTCGTACGTCGAGCACGAGGAGCTGCTGGCCGGGGGCGTGGAGCTGGACTGGCGCCGCACCCCGGACGGCGTCATCCACGCCGCGACCCTGGAGGGCGTCGCCGCGGGTCTCGCCTGGGCGGCGGGCCAGTGGCCCCGCCGCTTCGAGGTGGCGGCCCTCCTGGAGGACCCGTCGCGCACGGCGGAGCTGGCGCGGGACCGCTGGTTCGACTGAGCCTTCCGGGCCGCGCGCCGCGCCGGGGGCTTCACCTCTGCCCGGCGCGCGGCCGGAACGCCGCGTGGTGGACCCCCGCCCCCTCGCGGGCCCCCGTCCCCTCGTGGACCCCCGTCCCCTCGTCGCCGTTACGGCGCGGCGGCCGTCGCGCCGTCGCACGGGACGAGGCGGTCGAGTTCCTGGGCCGTGCGGACGCCGTCGGGGGTCCAGTAGGACCCGGCGGGCATCCGGGCGGCCTGGACGGCCGCGGTGTCGAAGACGGCGCCGATGCCGCCGTCGGAGTAGTCGACGAGCACGTCGAGTCGCCGGGGCAGCTCAGCGGGCCGCGGTCCGGCGGCGGGCTTCTCGTAGTCGTCCGCCTTCCACAGGGCCAGCAGTCCGCCGCGGCCCTGTGCGGTCCGCGGGCCCTCGGCGTTCCAGACGAGCCGTTCGGACGCGTCGTCCCGGACCTCGACCCGCAGCACCCGCTCGTGGGGGCACTGGGCGGCCCTGACGGTGACCTCGCCGCCGTCGATCCGCATCCCCACCCGGCTGGGCGCGATCTGCTCGGACATGGAGTGGGCGACGAAGAACCAGAAGCCCGCCGCCGCGAGGACCACCGCCCCCACCGCGACCAGCCCCCCGCCCACCGGCCCGAAACGTCCCGCTCTGCGCACCTCGTGCACCCCCCGTTTTCCTTTTGTGCGCCCCGCGTCCGGCGGGGCGAGTCGGTGACCTTGTGTTCGTTCGTCGACAGCCCCGGCGCCAGGCCGGGAACGTGAGGTCCAGCCGGCTAGGCCGGGAACTTGCGGTCCACCCAGCGCCATGCGAACTCCAGGACCGCCGCGCCGGTCGCCGCCACCGCGACCGCTGTCCACGGCATCGTCACGCCCACGAGTTTCAGGGCGAAGAAGTCCTGGAGCCAGGGGATGACGAGGACCAGGAGGAAGCCGCCGCCCATCGTGGCGACCAGGCAGAGGCGCCACCAGGTGTAGGGGCGGGCGATGATCGCGAGAACCCACATGGAGACCAGGAAGAGGGTCAGGGTCGCGGCGCTCGTCTCGGCGTCCAGGGCGTTCGGGCCGGAGTAGTGGGAGCGGGCGAGGAGGTACGTCGTGAAGGTGGCCGCCGCCGCGATGATGCCGGCCGGGATCGCGTACCGCATCACCCGTTTCACGAAGTGCGGCTTGGCGCGCTCCTTGTTGGGGGCGAGGGCGAGGAAGAAGGCCGGGACGCCGATGGTGAGGGTGGACAGGAGGGTCAGGTGCCGCGGCAGGAAGGGGTACTCGACCTGGGAGCAGACGACCAGGATGGCGAGGAGGACGGAGTAGACGGTCTTCGTCAGGAAGAGGGTCGCCACGCGCGTGATGTTGCCGATGACGCGGCGGCCCTCGGCCACCACCGACGGCAGGGTGGCGAAGGAGTTGTTCAGGAGCACGATCTGGGCGACGGCCCGGGTCGCCTCCGAGCCCGAGCCCATGGAGACGCCGATGTCGGCGTCCTTGAGCGCGAGGACGTCGTTGACGCCGTCGCCGGTCATGGCGACGGTGTGTCCGTGTGACTGGAGGGCGCCGACCATGTCCCGTTTCTGCTGCGGCGTGACCCGGCCGAAGACGGCGCCCTCGTCGAGGGCCTTCGCCATCTCCTCGCGCTCGGCGGGGAGCCGGCGGGCGTCGACGGTGTGCGCGGCGCCGGGCAGGCCGAGTTTTCCGGCGACGGCGCCGACGGAGACCGCGTTGTCGCCGGAGATGACCTTGGCGGCGACGTCCTGGTCGGCGAAGTAGGCGAGGGTCTCGGCCGCGTCGGGCCGCAGCCGCTGTTCGAGGACGACCAGGGCGGTGGGCCGGGCCTCGCGGGCGACGTCGGGTCCGTCGAGCTCCCGGGCCGTGCGCGCCAGGAGCAGGACGCGCAGCCCCTCTTCGTTGAGCCGGTCGATGTCGGCGAGCACCGGGTCCTCGGCCGGCAGGAGCACGTCGGGCGCCCCGAGCAGCCAGGCGGAGTGCTCGCCGTCGCCCTCGCTGAAGGCGGCTCCGCTGTACTTGCGGGCGGAGGAGAAGGGCAGCGCCTGGGTGCAGCGCCACTCCTCGGTGTCCGGATAGGCGTCGATGACGGCCTGGAGGGAGGCGTTCGGGCGCGGGTCTGACTCGCCGAAGGCGCCGAGGACCTTCCGTACGTACGTCTCGTCGGCGCCGCCCAGCGGGCGCAGCTCGGTGACGTCCATGCCGCCCTCGGTGAGGGTGCCGGTCTTGTCGAGGCAGACGACGTCGACGCGGGCGAGGCCTTCGATGGCGGGCAGTTCCTGCACGAGGCACTGCTTGCGGCCGAGCCGGATCACCCCGATCGCGAAGGCGACGGAGGTGAGCAGGACGAGCCCCTCGGGGATCATCGGGACGATGCCGCCGACGGTCCGGGCGACGGAGTCCTTGACGTTGGTGTCCTTGACGACGAGCTGGCTGATGACGAGCCCGATCGCGGTCGGGACCATCATCCAGGTGACGTACTTGAGGATGGTGGAGATCCCGGAGCGCAGCTCGGAGTGGACGAGGGTGAAGCGGGACGCCTCCTCGGCGAGCTGGGCGGCGTACGCCTCGCGCCCCACCTTGGTGGCGGTGAACGCGCCGCCGCCCGCGACGACGAACGAGCCGGACATCACCGGATCGCCGGGCTTCTTCACGACCGGGTCGGCCTCGCCGGTCAGCAGGGACTCGTCGATCTCCAGGCTGTCGGCCTCCGCGACCTCCCCGTCGACGACGACCTTGTCGCCGGGCCCGAGTTCGATGAGGTCGCCCAGGACGATCGCGGAGGTGGAGACGGCGGCGGTGACACCGTCGCGCCGGACGGTGGGTTTCGCCTCGCCGATGACGGCGAGCCCGTCGAGGGTCTTCTTGGCGCGCAGCTCCTGGATGATGCCGATGCCCGTGTTGGCGATGATCACGAAGCCGAAGAGGCTGTCCTGGATCGGCGCGACGAAGAGCATGATCACCCACAGCACGCCGATGATCGCGTTGAAGCGGGTGAAGACGTTGCCGCGGATGATGTCGGCGGTGGAGCGGCTGGAGCGGACGGGTACGTCGTTGACCTCGCCGCGGGCGACGCGTTCGGCGACCTCGGCGGAGGTCAGTCCGGCGATGCGGTGGACGACGGGTGGCTCGGTCGCCGTGTTCTCGACGCCGTCCGTATCGATCTTCGCCCGCTGAGTCATGTTTTCGACGTTACGACCGGAAGGGGTCGTTCACCCGTCGAGGCGACCGAAGATCAGACCGGGGGAGGAGGGGAATGGTCCCGGGGTACTACGGGGCCGGCATCTCCGGGTTACGGGTACGACGCGTCGGCCGCTGCGGGTTACGGCCCGTCCGGTCGGTCGCCTGCGCCTGCGGCCGCCGCCTCCGCCGCCTCCGAGCGCTTGATCGCCGCGTCGCGCTTGCGGACGTACCAGATGCCGATCAGGCCGAGCCCCGCGCCGGCCAGGCAGGTCCACACCCACCAGGCGGCGTCCCGGTCGTCGAACCAGCCGTAGAAGGGGACCTGCACCAGGAAGAGGACGAACCACAGGATCGTGCCGCCGGTGATGGTGGCGACGACCGGCCCCTCCAGGGGGTCGGGTGCCTCGTGCTTGGGGATCCACTTCGCCATGCCGTCAGTCTAGGCGGCGGCCGTGTGAGGCCCGTCGGGGCCGGTGCCTCGGCCGCTCCGCCGTTCCGCCCCAAGGTTCTACGCGCGGAGATGGACGGTGTCTCGCTCATGTGTTCATACTGAAACGGTTTGCCTCTGGCGGGTTTCTCTCGTATGAACCGCCAAATCGCCCCCGTAGAGGAACCCCATGAGCACCACGGCCGCCGCCCAGGCCGGCGCCCCCGAGCCCGGCACCCCTCGGGGTCCCCGCTCCGGCCTCGACCGCTACTTCAAGATCTCCGAGCGCGGCTCGACCGTCGCCCGCGAGATCCGTGGCGGCTTCGCCACCTTCTTCGCGATGGCCTACATCATCGTGCTGAACCCGATCATCCTCGGCAGCGCCAAGGACATGTACGGGCACCAGCTCGACGGCGGCCAGCTCGTCACCGCGACCGTCCTCACGGCCGCCCTGTCGACCCTGCTCATGGGCGTCATCGGCAACGTCCCGATCGCCCTCGCCGCCGGTCTCGGCGTCAACACGGTCGTCGCCCTCCAGCTCGCGCCCCGGATGTCCTGGCCCGACGCCATGGGCATGGTCGTCCTCGCCGGCATCGTCGTGATGCTGCTGGTGGCGACCGGTCTGCGCGAGCGCGTGATGAACGCGGTCCCGGTGGGTCTGCGCAAGGGCATCGCGATCGGCATCGGCCTCTTCATCATGCTGATCGGCCTCGTCGACGCGGGCTTCGTCTCCCGCATCCCCGACGCCGCCCACACCACCGTCCCGCTCCAGCTCGGCGGCGACGGTCACCTCACGGGCTGGCCGGTGCTGGTCTTCGTCCTCGGCACGCTGCTGACCCTCGCGCTGATCATCCGCAAGGTCCCCGGCGCCATCCTGATCTCCATCGTCGTCATGACGCTCGTCGCGATGGTGATCAACGCCGTGGCCACCGTCCCGTCCTGGGGCCTCACCACCCCGACGTGGCCCGGGAACCCGGTCGCCTCGCCCGACTTCGGTCTGGTCGGCCAGGTGAGCCTCTTCGGCGGTTTCGACAAGGTCGGCATGCTGACGGGCGTCCTCTTCGTCTTCACCGTCCTGCTCTCCTGCTTCTTCGACGCCATGGGCACCATCCTCGGCGTCGGCGACGAGGCCAAGCTGATGGACGAGGACGGCAACTTCCCCGGCATCAACAAGGTGCTGCTCGTGGACGGCCTGGCGGTCGCCTCCGGCGGCGCCACCTCGTCCTCCGCCACCACCTGCTTCGTGGAGTCCACGGCCGGTGTCGGCGAGGGCGCCCGGACGGGTCTCGCGTCGGTGGTCACCGGCGGACTGTTCTCGGTGGCGCTGTTCCTCACGCCGCTGGCGACGATGGTCCCGTCCCAGGCGGCCACGCCGGCGCTGCTCGCGGTCGGCTTCCTGATCCTCGCCGGGTCGGTCAAGGAGATCGACTGGAGCGACTTCACGATCGCCGTCCCGGCGTTCCTGGCCATGGTGATGATGCCGTTCACGTACTCCATCACGAACGGCATCGGCATCGGCTTCATCGCCTTCAGCGTGCTGCGTCTCGCGGCCGGCCGGGGCCGCGAGGTCCCGGTGGCGATGTACGTCGTGTCGGCGGTCTTCGTCTTCTACTACGCGATGCCGGCGCTCGGCCTCACGTGACCGTCGGCGGCCCCGGCGCCCTGCGGCTCGCGGGGACGCGGGTCGCAGGCGGTGGCGGCCTCAGGTGGGCCGCGTGACCCCGTAGAACTTCTCCGTCTCGTCGACGGCGGTCTGGAACCGCTCGTCGAAGTCGTCGCGAATGAGCGTCCGGACCACATAGTCCTGGACGCTCATTCCGCGTTTGGCCGCATGCCCCTTGAGCCGGTCGAGCAGCTCACCGTCGATGCGCAGGCTGAGCACTGTCGATCCCATGCCCGCCAGGGTCGCGGCACGGACGGGCCCCCTGCGTCACTTTCCGGATGCATCTCACTCGTTCGGGTGAGCAATGTGAGACTCGGCATTCCCATTGGTACTTAGCCAGGGTAATGAGTTAGTCTAAAGAACATGCCTGACCTGTCCCACGGCACCGCAGACGACGTCGCGGCCGTGAACGCGCTCCGCTCCTCCGTCATGCGGCTGAGCCGACGCCTCAAGCACCAGCGCGTCGACGAGTCGCTGAGCCCGACCGAGATGTCGGTGCTCGGCACGCTCTCGCTCTGCGGCTCCGCCACCCCCGGCGAGCTGGCCCGCAAGGAACACGTCCAGCCGCCGTCGATGACCAGGATCGTCGCGCTGCTCGAAGCCAAGGGTCTGGTCAGGCTCGAGCCGCACCCCGACGACCGTCGGCAGAAGGTCGTCAGCCAGACCGAGCGGGCCGAGGCCATGCTCGAGGAGTCCCGCCGCAAGCGGAACGCCTGGCTGGCCACCCTCGCCGAGGGCCTGGACGAGGACGAGTGGGCCCGGCTGCGCGCCGCCGCCCCCGTGCTGGAGAAGCTCGCCCACATGACGCCCCTTCCCCGGGGGTAGTCGCCCGACCGCCCACCACCGACGCCGAGGAGGCGACGCGCTTTGAGTACGGGACCCGGAGCAGACTCCGCACCCGTCCACCCCACCCACACCGATACCCCCCGGGGGCCCCGGAACCCCGTCGGCCCCAGCGCCGGCGACGACCGCGACCGCGACCGTGACGGCGTCGAGAGCGTCGACCGCGACGGCGACAGCATCGACCGCGACGGCGTCAAGAGCGTCGACCGCGACGGCGACCGCGTCGCGCGCGGAGGCCGCGGGACGTTCTCCTCCCTCAGGATCCGGAACTACCGGCTCTTCTTCACCGGCGCCATCGTCTCCAACACCGGCACGTGGATGGCCCGGATCACCCAGGACTGGCTGGTGCTCAGCCTCACCGGCTCCGCCGCCGCCGTCGGCATCACCACGGCGCTGCAGTTCCTGCCGATGCTGCTCTTCGGCCTGTACGGCGGCGTCATCGCCGACCGGTACTCGAAGCGGCTCATCCTCCTCTTCAGCCAGGCCGCCCTCGGCCTCTGCGGACTCGCGCTCGCCGTCCTGACCCTCTCCGGCCACGTGCAGGTCTGGCACGTCTACCTCGTCGCCTTCCTGCTCGGCATGGTCACCGTCGTCGACAACCCGACCCGGCAGTCCTTCGTCTCCGAGATGGTCGGCCCGGACCAGCTGCGCAACGCCGTCTCGCTGAACTCCGCCAACTTCCAGTCCGCCCGGCTGATCGGCCCCGCCGTCGCCGGTGTGCTCATCGCCACCGTCGGCAGCGGCTGGTCGTTCCTGCTCAACGGACTCTTCTTCCTCGGCCCGCTCACCGGCCTGCTGCTGATGCGCCCGAGCGAGTTCCACAAGGTCGAGCGCGTGCCCCGCGGCAAGGGACAGCTGCGCGAAGGGCTGCGGTACGTCGCCGGGCGGCCGGACCTGATGTGGCCGATCGTCCTCGTGGGCTTCGTCGGCACCTTCGGCTTCAACTTCCCGATCTGGCTGACCGCCTTCGCCGACGACGTCTACCACGTGGGCGCGGGGACGTACGGCTTCCTCAATACGCTGATGGCGGCCGGCTCCCTCGCGGGCGCCCTGCTCGCCGCCCGGCGCGGCAGCTCACGGCTCCGGATGGTGGTCGTCGCGGCGGTGGCCTTCGGACTCCTGGAGATCGCGGCAGCCCTCTCGCCCTCCTTCTGGCTCTTCGCGCTGCTGCTCGTCCCGATCGGCATGGTCGGCCTGACCATCAACGTCACCGCGAACTCGGCCGTCCAGATGGCCACCGACCCCGTCATGCGGGGCCGGGTGATGAGCCTCTACCTGATGGTCTTCGTCGGCGGCACCCCCATCGGGGCCCCGCTGCTCGGCTGGATCACCGACACCTACGGCGCCCGCGTCGGCTTCGCCACCGGCGGCCTGGTCAGCCTGACGGCGGCCGGAGTCATCGGCCTGGTCCTCGCGAAGGTCGGGGGCCTGCGGATGGCGTTCGCCTGGCACCACGGCCACCCGCAGGTCCGCTTCGTGGCCCGCGAGAGCCGCGAGCGGCTCGCCACGGCGGCCTAGGGCGGATCCTCCGTGCGACCCGGCGGCACGGAGGACCCCCTCCGCGCCCCGGGCACACCCCCTGGGGACCCCCTTAGAACCGGCGTTCCAGGATCTGCCCCCGCCAGTCACCGACCGTGAACGTGTCCGTCGGGGTGAAGCCCTGGCCCTCGTAGTACGCCACCAGCCGGCCCCCGCTGCCCGCGAAGCAGTCGACCCGCAGCAGCGACAGGCCCTGCCGGCGCGTCTCCTCCGCCGCGTGCGCCAGGAGCGCCGCGCCCACGCCGCGGCCGTGGAAGCGGCCGTCGATCGTCAGCAGCCGGACGTACAGCTCCGGCTCCTCCACCCGCGGGACGTGTGGGCCGGGATGCGGGGTCAGCGTGAGCGTGCCCGCCGGGACCCCGTCGATCTCGGCGATCCACGGGTTGCCCTCGATCACGGTCTCCTCGACCTGGCGCACCGCCTTCGGCCGCGCCGACCACGGCTCGGTGCCCCACTGGTCGGTGATCCCCTTGCCGTTCAGCCAGGCGACCGCGCTGTCGAGCATCCCGAGTATCGCGGGGATGTCGTCCGCCCCGCCCTTCCTGATGATGATCTCCATCGGGCCGAGGCTACAGGGGCGCCCGGCCGGCCCCGCCGGGGTCGCGACGTCCCGTCCCCGCCACTGCCAGACTTCTCCCATGAGGCTCTTCGCTGCCGTACTGCCGCCCGGGAGAGAGGCCGACGAACTCGCCGGGGAGGTCGACCGCCTGACCCGGCTGCCCGGCGCCGACGACCTGCGCTGGACCTTCCGGCCCGGCTGGCACTTCACGCTCGCCTTCATGGGCGAGGTCGACGAGGAGCTGCTCCCCGACCTCCACGACCGCCTCGCCCGCGCCGCCCACCGCACCGCGCCCTTTCCCCTCCGCCTCCACGGCGGCGGCCGCTTCGGCCGGCGCGCCCTGTGGGTCGGGGCCGCGGGAGGCCTCGACCAGCTCCGGCTGCTCGCCGAGCGCGCCGACGCCGCCGCCCGCCGGGCGGGCGTGGCGATGGACGAGCACCGCCGCTACCAGGCCCATCTGACGATCGCCCGCGCCCGCGTGGACACGGACCTGCGCCCGTTCGTCGCGGCGCTCGCCCCCTTCGAGGGCAGTCGCTGGCAGGTCACCGAGCTGGCCCTCGTCCGCAGCCGCCTCCCGGGCGGCGGAGTCCCGGGAGAACGGCCGCGGTACGAGACGGTCGGCGCCTGGCCGCTGGGCGGCGCGGGTTAACCTCGAAGGGTGGACCCCAAAACCCGTAACCGGATCATGGCCGGCGTACTTGTCCTGATGTTCGCGATCATCGCGGTGGCGTCCGTCGTGTGAGGCACCCGGCCGCACGCCACGGCCGCACGTGAGGACGCCCGCCACGGCCGCCCCCGACGGACGCCCGCGACTCACCGCGCGGGGCCCGTGCGCCCGATCACCAGGCGAAGGCCTCGGGGGACGGCCCCGGCCCCGGGAAGATCTCGTCGAGACCGGCCAGTACCTCCTCCGACAGCTCCAGCTCCACGGCCCGCAGCGCGCTCGCCAGCTGCTCGGCCGTGCGCGGGCCGACGATCGGCCCGGTCACCCCGGGGCGGGTGAGCAGCCAGGCCAGGGCCGCCTCGCCGGGCTCGATCCCGTGCTTGTCGAGCAGATCCTCGTACGCCTGCACCTGCGCGCGTACGGAGGTGCTGGCCAGCGCGTCCGCAGACCGCCCGGAGGCCCGCCGCCTGCCCTCGCTCTCCTTCTTGAGGACGCCGCCGAGCAGACCGCCGTGCAGCGGCGACCAGGGGATGACCCCGAGGCCGTACTCCTGCGCGGCCGGGATGACCTCCATCTCGGCACGCCGCTCGGCGAGGTTGTACAGGCACTGCTCGCTGACGAGCCCGAGCGTGCCGCGCCGGGCCGCGGCCTCGTTGGCCTGGGCGATCTTGTAGCCGGGGAAGTTGGAGGAGCCGGCGTAGAGGATCTTGCCCTGCTGGACGAGTACGTCGACGGCCTGCCAGATCTCCTCGAAGGGGGTCCGGCGGTCGATGTGGTGGAACTGGTAGACGTCGATGTGGTCGGTCCGCAGCCGCCTGAGGCTGGCCTCGACGGCGCGGCGGATGTTCACGGCGGAGAGCCGGTCGTGGTTGGGCCACACCTCTCCGTCGGCGGCCATGTTGCCGTACACCTTGGTGGCGAGGACGGTCCGGTCGCGGCGGTCGCCGCCCTGGTCGAACCAGCTCCCGATGATCTCCTCGGTGCGGCCCTTGTTCTCACCCCAGCCGTAGACGTTGGCGGTGTCGACGTAGTTGATGCCCGCGTCGAGCGCGGCGTCCATGATCGCGTGGCTGTCGGCCTCGTCCGTCTGCGGGCCGAAGTTCATCGTGCCGAGGACGAGTCGGCTGACCTTGAGTCCGGTGCGTCCGAGCTGCGTGTACTTCATGGACGTACAGCCAAGGCGTTGGAGTGCGCTCGAAGCAAGGGTTTGATTCCGGTCGTATCGCTCCTCCGGGTGAGGCGGGGGCCCGGCGCGGTGAGTCGGTCCGGCCGGGGCGCTTCAATGCGGGCATGGGGCTGAGGAGCGCGGTGGGCGCGGCGGTGGCGTTGCTGGTGGCGGCGGCGGGGGGAGGTGCGGCGGCTCCCGGGCCGGGGGTGCCGGGGCCCGGAGGGTCGGGGGCGGTGGCGCCGGGACTCGCCGAGCGGGTGCCGACGGTCTTCCTGGGGGACGAGTCGATCGGGAGCTACGGCATCGCGCCCGTCGAGGACGGCGCGCTGCTGTGCGTACGGGCCCGGGAGAACCTGCCCGATGTGATCGAGGACCAGCTCGCCGACCAGTCGATCCTGCTCGACATCACGGCGGACGTGTCCTGCGCGGGCGCGCGGCTGAACCATGTCTGGGAGGAGCAGGACCTCGGTGGCGGGTTGGCGGCCGTTCCCCAGAAGCGGGCCCTGACGAAGGAGACGCGGCTGGTCGTGGTCGGGCTCGGCGCCGCGACGGCGGGGGTCGGGCAGGTGCTCGAGCAGTGCTCGGCGCGGCTGCGCGGCACGGAGGGCGCGCTGCACCCGGGCGCGCCCGTGGACGCCTCGTCCCCGGCGGGCGACTGCGCCGCGTACTTCGCGCGGGGCGCGGGCGCCGCCTGGCTGGAGGCGCGCTTCACGGAGACCGGCAAGGACCTGGACAAGCTGTTCTCGGAGATCTCCAGCGAGTCCCCGGCGGCCGACGTCGTGCTGGTGGGCTATCCGCGGCTGGTCCCGGAGGACCGCGGGAGGTGCCGTGAGCCGAAGGGCGCGCGGCTGTCGAAAGGGAGAACGCGCGCAGGCCGCGAGGTACGAGCGGGCGAGCACGATCGACCGTCGACAGCCGCACAGAGCGCCCGGAGGCGGACCGAGCCCCAAAAAGTACTGACGGGCGCGGCGGGCAGGCCGTTGGCGGACATCCCGGAGGCGGCCTGGCCGCTGCTCGACGGCTTGGTCCAGGCCCGTCTGAACACGCTGATGGCGGCGAAGGCGAAGCAGCACAAGGCCCGCTTCGTCGACCTGTACGCGGCGACGGGCGCGTCGACGGCGTGCGACGGGACGGACCGGGGGACGGGCGGCCTGCTGGAGCCGTCCCAGGTGACCCTGCATCACCAGACGTTCCCCTGGTTCCTGTGGGCGAACGAGACGGGCCGCGACGGGAACGGTGACGCCGTGGCGCAGTCGATCGCGGCGATGTACGGGAGGGGTCCGGCGTAGGGGGTGTCTTGCCGGGGTCGTCAGGGCACCTCCTGCGGGGTGCCCTGTGGCGCGTCCCCGGTCAGGAGCCGCCGAGCCAGCTCGTGGCATCGAGGCGGTACGCCGTCTCCGTCGGTACGACGGTCCGCAGGGCGGTCTCCATGTCCCGTACGCGCTCGAGGCCGAGGGTGTCGGTCCATTCCGTGCGCAGCCGGTCGAAGACCGCGGCCGAGCGGGCGAGGGCGTCGAAGCCGCGCGGGGTGAGCCGGACGAGCTTGCGGCGGGCGTCGGCGGGGTCGTCGGTGCGCTGGGCGTAGCCGAGGTCGACGAGCCGGTCGACGGTCTTGCCCGCCGCCTGTTTGGAGACGCCGAGCCGCCGCCCGATCTCGCTGGCGGTCGCTCCGTGGGCGCCGACGGCCTGCAGGGCGAAGCCGTACGCCGGGCGGAGGCCGGGGTGGCCCTGGCGGGCCAGCTCGGCGTGGAGGCGGTCGATGAGCGTGCGGAAGCCGGCGAAGAGGAGGAGGGGCAGCTCGAACCCCGGAACTCCCTTGCCCTCTTCGACAACCTGGTTTACGTTTCTCTCCTCGTCATGGTCAACCATGTTGTCGATTCTACTCCCGCCCTCTCTGCCTCAGGAGTCGCCTTGTTCACCGACCACACCCTGGAGACCGCCCCCGCCGCAGCCCGCCCCGCCATGGAGTCCGTGATCGCCGCATGGGGTCACCTTCCGCAGGCGGTCGCCCGGATGGCCGAGTCCCCGCACGCTCTCGACGGCTTCCTCAAGCTGAGCGCGCTCTTCGAGTCCACGACCCTGGACCCGCACGCGCGCGAGACGGTCATCCTCACGGTCGCCACCCGCAACCAGTGCCACCTCTGCATCGCGCTGCACGAGAAGAAGCTGGCCGCCCTCGGCCCGGCCGAGGAGCCCGAACGGCTGGAGGCCATACGGCAGTTCACCCATGCGGTGCTCGCCTCGTCGGGCGCGGTGAGCTACGACGAGCTGGACCTGTTCCTCCGGCACGGCTACGACCGGCAGAACGCCCTGGAGGTCGTCCTCGGCATCGGTGCCTACACCCTGTCGACGCTGGCGAACCGCCTCACGGGCGCGACGTGAGCCACCCCGCGCCGACGGGACGGCGGCGGCCGGTCAGCGGGCGGCGCGGCGGGCGTGGTCGCGCCGACGGGCCAGCAGGGCGAGGGAGTCGGTGGGGGCCGGTCGGTCCGGACAGACGTCGAAGTGGCTGATCCGGCAGGTGTCGGAGGGCTGGGCGTGACCCAGGTCGACGGCCGTGCCGTCACCGGCGACGCGCCAGCGCCTTCCGGCCGGGACGGAACCGATCGGCCACTCGCCGGGCTCCATGAGGATCCACCGGCCGTGCGTCGTTCGGTGCCAGGCGGCGCGCGCGCCGCACCCGGAGCACGCGGCGGTGCCGGGCTTCCGCTGGTCCGGGATGCCCCCGGCCATCGGGGCAAGCCCCGCCAGGACCTCCCCCACGAGCACCGGATCGCTCATCGCCCGCGCCCGTCGCCGTCGGCCGGCACGGTCAAGGCCGCGACAGTCTCCATGGTGCCTCCCCCCGCGCGCGGACCCTTCGGGCACGCGCGAACTCCCCATCGATGGACAGAGTGAACCCCGCGGGACAATCCCCCGTTTTCGACACCGGAAAACCTCCTCCGGGCGGGCGGTCACCGCGGGTGGCGCACGATCAGCAGGGCCTCCACGGCCCCCTCCGATGCCTGGTACACGTGAGGGACGTCGGCGGCCCAACTGCCGTGCTGCCCAGGGCCGATCAGGACGGGGTCCCCGAGCCCGCCGACGCGCGCGATGCCGGCGAGGACGACGAGGTGCTCCGTGGTGCCGGGGGAGTGGGCGGCGGACTCCTGCGTCGCCCCGGAGCGGATGCGGATGCGGTAGGTCTCCGTCACCGAGTCATCGGCCTCGAACCGCTCGACGAGGACGGCGTCCACGGCCTCGCCGGAGATCTCGGCGGGGGACGGGAGGCCCTGCAGGGCGGTGCTCAGGGGCACCTTGAGCGCCGTCGTCAGGGCGTAGAGCGTCTCCAGGGTCGGATTGCGCCGCCCGCTCTCCAGCTCGGACAGCGTCCCCTTGCCGACCCCGGACCGGCGCGCCAGCTCGGACAGCGACATGCCCCGCGCCTCGCGCAACTCCCGTACGCGCAGGCCCGCTTCGGCGGCCAGGTCCATGGTGCCCCTTCTCGTCCGGGGCCGGTTGATCCCCGCCTCCGAGAGGTCTATCGTTCCACAAACAGAACGTTCCGTATACGGAACGCAGGTGGGCGCCGGTAGCGCCGGTCGGCACAGTACGAAGGAGTGGCATGGAGTCCCGGGAACACGCGTCCCTCCCCGCGCGCAGCAGGGAGGTGGCACGCGCCCTCGCCGAGGCCGGCGTCGAAGGCCGCGTGCGCGAGCTGACGGAGTCCGCCCGCACGGCCGCGGAGGCCGCCGCGGCTCTCGGGTGCGAGGTGGGCGCCATCGCCAACAGCCTCGTCTTCCTCTCCGACGACGAGCCCGTCCTGGTGCTGACCAGCGGCCGGCACCAGGTGGACACCACGGCCCTCGCCGCCCGGTGGGGGCGTGGCGGGCTCCGGCGCGCCACCCCGGAACAGGTGCGCGAGGCCACCGGGCAGGCGATCGGGGGCGTGGCGCCGGTCGGTCACCCCCGGACGCTTCCCACCGTGGTCGACACGGCCCTGACCGAACACCCCCGGATCTGGGCCGCCGCCGGGACTCCCCGTACGGTCTTCCCCACCACCGCCGGTGAACTCCTCCGGCTCACGGGCGGGCTCCTGCTCCCCGTCGGACGGTGACCGGGGGCCCGGTCGGCCCGGGGACGGATCTGACCGGGCAGGTGGCGCTGGTCACCGGGGGGTCGAGCGGGCTCGGCCGGGCCATCGCGCTCGGTCTGGCGTCCGCCGGAGCCGCGGTGGTGGTGGCAGGCCGGCGCCCGGAGGCGTGCGCGCGGGCCGCGGCCGGCATCGCCGCGCGGACCGGCGGTACGGCCGAGGGGGTCTCCTGCGACGTGACGGAGGACGGATCGGTCCACGACCTCGCCCGGCACGTCGTCGGCCGGTACGGCCGCCTGGACGTGCTCGTCACCAGCGCCGGGATCCAGGCCCGGGGCGCCCTCGACACGCTCGACGCCGCCACGCTGCGGCGCTGTCTGGACGTCAACGTCGTCGGAACGTTCCTCGCCTGCCAGGCCGTCGTGCCCGCGATGCGCCGGGCCGGGTACGGCCGCATCGTCACCCTCGCCAGCGCTCTGGGGCTCGTCGGCGGCGCGGGCCGCGCGGGCTACGCGGCCGCCAAGGGCGCGGTGGTCCAGCTCACTCGCAGCCTCGGGGTCGAACTCGCGGGCACCGGCGTCTGCGTCAACGCGCTGGCCCCTGGCCCCTTCCGCACGCCGTTGAACGAGGGCGTCGACGACGACCCGCGCGTCCGGGACTTCCTCGACCACCAGGTCCCGATGGGGCGTTGGGCCGAACCGGGCGAACTCGTCGGCGCCGCGCTGCTGTTGGCGAGCCCGGCGGCGTCCTATCTCACCGGTGCGGTCCTGCCGGTGGACGGTGGCTGGACCGCCCACTGACAACCCGGCACGCCCGGCGCACGGCCCGTCGGACGGCTCCGCTCAGAGCGCGGCGGCCGTCGCCTCGCGGGGGCCGTGGACGTGGCGGTACGGCGAGCCGAGCCCCCATGCCTGGTGCATCGCGTCCGCGAAGGCCCCCGCCAGCTTGTGCTCGCCGGTCGGGCCGGGGTGGGTGCCGTCGTAGGTGTCCGTGCCGAGGTCGTACGACTCCGGGGTGGTGGCGAGCAGCAGCGGCGAGGCCGCCGTGTCCAGGTCGGCGACGGCCTTGGCGAGCAGCTCGTTGAAGCGGGCGCACTCGGCGGCGAAGGGCGCGTCGTATGTGGCGCGGACGTTGGGGATGACGGGCATCAGGACGGCCCGGACGTGCGGGTTCGCCGCGCGGGCGGCGGCGACGAAGGCGCGGACGTTGTCGGCCGTCTGGTCGCTGTTCGTGTAGAAGCCGAGGTCTATCAGGCCGAGGAAGACCAGCAGGACGTCCGCCCGCGTGGCGGTCACCGCCTCGCCGATCAGCGGCGCCATGTGCAGCCAGCCCTCGCCCCAGCCCGCCAGATGGCGCCGGGCGGCGGCGGGGAAGGCCGGGTCGGCGTAGGCGTGCGAGAGGGGCCCGCCGGCGTCCTTGTCGTACAGCTCGGTGCGCGGTCCGACGATCTCGTACGGACCGCCCGGGCCGGACTCCAGGTGCTGCCACATCCGGTAGCGCCATGTGCAGTCGCCGGCACTGCCGATCGTGCAACTGTCACCGACGAACATGAAACGCATGGTCACCATCATCACCGACGGTGGCGACGGCCTGCGACGTGATCCCGGACACGGCACCGGGCCGGCTCCGCGGCCGCACGTGGCACGCTTGGGTCCATGCGCTCGCTCCTGTACGCCTCCGGTGCCGCGGCCCTCCTCCTGCTCGCCGCGGCCGGCCCGGCCGGGGCCGCCGAGGCCGACCGGGACTTCACCATCAAGGACGCCCGGATCGCCGAGTCCAGCGGCCTGGCCGCCAGCCGGGCCCACCCGGGGATCTACTGGACGCACAACGACCAGGACGCGCCGCTGATCTACGGCATCGACTCGCGTACCGGCGAGATCGTCGCCACGCTCACCATGAAGGGCGTCGGCACCCCCCGCGACATGGAGGCCGTCTCCGTCGGCCCCGACGGGGACATCTACGTCGGCGACATCGGTGACAACCTGGACGGCTCCTGGGACCACGTGTGGATCTACCGCTTCCCGGAGCCGAAGGTCCTCGAGGACCAGACCGTGCGGGCGAGGCAGTACGACGTGACGTACGCCGACGGCGCCCGCAACGCCGAGGCGCTGATGGTCCATCCGAAGACCGGCCGGGTCTACATCGCCAGCAAGCACGAGGACGGCGGCGGGCTCTACGCCGGCCCCGAGCGGCTCTCGTCGTCCGGCACGAACGTCTTCCGGCGGATCGGCGAGGTGCCGTGGGTGACGGACGGCGCCTTCTCGCCGGACGGCGGAACGCTCGTCCTGCGCGGCTACTTCTCCGCCCGCGCCTACGCCTGGAAGGACGGCAGGCTCTCCGGGGAGGGCGTCTCCGCGGGCGCGCCGTTCCAGGGGCAGGCGGAGTCGGTCACGTACACGAAGGACGGGTCGGCGCTGATGTTCGGCTCGGAGGGGAAGGAGAGCCGGGTCGTCCGGGTGGAGGCGCCGGGCGGCGGCCGGAGCCCCTCGGCGTCCGGGGGCCCGTCGACCCCGTCGGACGGCGGCAAGGGCGGCGGGGGTGACGGGAACGCCGGGAACGACAAGGAGGGCGGGGAAGGCGACTTCACGACGGGCGTGATCGTCCTCGGTCTCGCCACCGCCCTGGTCCTCGGCGGAAAGCGCCTCCTGCGGCGGGGCTGACCGCCCCCGGCCCACGGCTGGGCCGACCGCCGAAGGACCGGCGGCGAAGAGCCGCCGAGGCGCCCGCGTCGACCCGGCGCGCCCCCGGGTCGAGACTGGAAGGAGACCGGTCGTCGGAGACCGGAGGACCCGACGCCGGGACCGGGCCGGTCGTGAGAGGCGTGGAGGAACCATGACCGGATTCACTCGCGAGGACACCCCCGTCGCCATGGAGGGCGGGGGACTGGACTTCCGTATGCGTGAGGCCGGAGGCGACATGACCGTCGCCTTCATCCACCTTCCCCAGGGCACCGACATGGGACCGGCGCTCAAGGGGCTGGAAGACGACCTCTGCCAGTGCCCCCACTGGGGCTATCTGCTCAAGGGCCGGATCAGGATGCGGACCGCCTCGGGCGAGGAGACCTACGAGGCGGGACAGGCCTACTACTGGGGTCCCGGGCACGCGCCCGAGGCGCTGGAGGACGTCGACGTCGTGGAGTTCTCGCCGACCGTCGAGTTCAACGAGGTGATCGACCACGTGAAGGCCCAGTCGGGCTGAGCGGACCGGGTGAGGGACGACGGGGGACGGGGTACGGCGAGGGCCCGGCGGTGACACACCGCCGGGCCCTCGTCGTCGTCTTCGGTTGCTTCGGTACGACTACAGCTTCTCGATCACATAGTCGACGCACGCCGTCAGGGCCTGCACGTCGGCTGGGTCGACCGCCGGGAACATCGCCACGCGCAGCTGGTTGCGGCCCAGCTTGCGGTACGGCTCGGTGTCCACGATGCCGTTGGCGCGCAGCGCCTTGGCGACCGCCGCCGCGTCGATGTCGTCGGCGAAGTCGATCGTGCCGATGACCTGCGAGCGCTTGGCCGGGTCCGTGACGAACGGCGTCGCGTACTTGGACTCCTCGGCCCAGCCGTACAGAGCCTGCGACGACTGCTTCGTACGGGCCACGGCCCAGTCGAGGCCACCCTGGCCGTTGATCCACTTCAGCTGCTCGTTCAGCAGGAAGAGGGTCGAGAGGGCCGGGGTGTTGTACGTCTGGTTCTTCAGCGAGTTGTCGATCGCCGTCGGGAGGGAGAAGAACTCCGGGATGTGGCGGCCGGACTCGTGGATCTTCTTCGCGCGCTCCAGGGCGGCCGGGGAGAACGCCGCCAGCCACAGGCCGCCGTCGGCGGCGAAGGACTTCTGCGGGGCGAAGTAGTAGACGTCCGACTCGGTGATGTCGACCGGCAGGCCGCCCGCGCCGGAGGTCGCGTCGACCAGGACGAGCGCGCCCTCGTCGGCGCCCGCGACCCGCTTGACCGGGGCCGCGACACCGGTGGAGGTCTCGTTGTGGGTGTACGCGTAGACGTCGACGCCCGCCTCGGCCCGCGGCTCCGGGTGGGTGCCCGGGTCGGAGGAGATCACGGTCGGCTCGGCCAGCCAGGGGGCCAGCTTGGCGGCCTTCGCGAACTTGGAGGAGAACTCGCCGAAGGTGAGGTGCTGCGACTTCGACTCGATCAGCCCGTGGGTCGCGATGTCCCAGAAGGCGGTCGAGCCGCCGTTGCCCAGGATCACCTCGTAGCCCTCGGGCAGCGAGAAGAGGTCACGCACTCCGGCACGTACCTCGCCGACCAGGTTCTTGACCGGGGCCTGGCGGTGGGACGTGCCGAGGAGGGAGGTGCCGGTGGCGGCCAGGGCGTCCAGCGCCTCCGTACGCACCTTGGAGGGGCCCGCGCCGAAACGGCCGTCGGCGGGCTTGATGTCAGCGGGAATCCGGATCTCAGCCACGAGACGGAGCGTATCCGGTCGGAAGGGCCGCGTCAGACGATGTCCGCCGGATGAGACGGCCGCCGGGACGCCGGTGAGACGTCGCCAAGGCGCCGGTGGGGACGGTCGCGGCGGCTCGCGGGGACGGTCGCCGGGACGGCGGCGGGGGCGCCCGGTGGGCCATCCTGGCCGGGTGGGAGAAGACGAGCGACACGAGGGACTGGAAGAGGCGCTCCGCGCCGCCGTGGCCGGGGACGTCGACTTCGGGACCACCGCACGGGCCCTGATGACCATGGACGCGTCCAACTACCGCCGGGTGCCGCTCGGCGTGGTCGCCCCGCGTGACGCGGCGGACGTGGCGGCGGCCCTGTCGGTGTGCCGGGAGTTCGCGGTGCCGGTGGTGGCGCGCGGCGGCGGGACCTCGATCGCCGGGCAGGCGACCGGCACCGGCGTCGTCCTCGACTTCACCCGCCACATGCGGGCGCTGCTCTCCCTGGACCCCGAGGCGCGGACGGCCGTCGTCCAGCCCGGGCTCGTCCTGGACCGGCTGCGGGAGGCTGCCCGCCCGCACGGGCTGACCTTCGGACCCGACCCGTCCACGCACAGCCGCTGCACGCTCGGCGGCATGATCGGCAACAACGCGTGCGGGGCGCACTCGGTCGCCTGGGGGACCACCGCCGACAACGTCATGGGGCTCGACGTCCTCACCTACGGCGGGACGCGGCTGCGCCCCGGCCGGGACTGGCAGGGCGCGCCGGACGGGCTGCGGAGGCTGGTCGACGGGCATCTGGCGGAGCTGCGGACCGGGTACCCCGACGGCCTGCCCCGCCGGATCTCCGGCTACGCGCTGGACGCCCTGCTGCCGGAGCGGGGCGCGGACGTGGCCCGGTCGTTCTGCGGGAGCGAGGGCACGCTGGGGGTGCTGACGGAGGCGACCGTACGGCTCGTGGCGGCGCCGGCCTCGCCCGTCCTCGCCGTCCTCGGGTACCCGGACGAGGGCGCGGCCGCCGACGCGGCGGTGGGGCTCCTCGCGCACGGGCCGCTGACGGTGGAGGGGATGGCCGCCGATCTGGTGCGGGGCGCGGTGGGGCTGCCGCGCGGCGGTGCGTGGCTGTTCGTCGAGATGGACGGCGAGCCGGCGGCGCGGGCGCTGGTCCGGGCGGCGGACGCCCTGGACGCGGCGGTGGTGACCGATCCGGCCGGCCGGCGGGCGCTGTGGCGGATCCGCGAGGACGCGGCAGGGACGGCGACCCGGATGCCCGACGGGACGGAGGCCTGGCCGGGGTGGGAGGACTGCGCGGTGCCGCCCGCGCGCCTCGGCTCGTATCTGCGCGCGTTCCGGGCGCTGCTCGCGGAGTACGGGCTGCGCGGGACGCCGTACGGGCACTTCGGTGACGGCTGTGTGCACGTCCGCATCGACTTCGACCTGTGGACGGAGCGGGGTGTGGGGCGGTTCCGGGAGTTCTCGGAGGCGGTGGCGGGCCTCGTGGTCGGGCACGGCGGCTCGCTGTCGGGGGAGCACGGGGACGGGCAGGCGCGGGCCGAACTGCTGCCGAGGATGTACGGCCCCGGTCTGGTCCGCCTCTTCGGCGAGGTCAAGGACCTGTGGGATCCGGACGGCGGCCTGAACCCGGGCACGCTGGTGCGGCCGACCCGGCTGGACGAGAACCTGCGCTTCACCGGGCTGCCGGTGGTCGTCCCGGAGGCGGTCCGGTGCGTCGGCGTCGCCAAGTGCCGGGTGGCGGGGCCGAGCGCCGGGCCGGGCGTGATGTGTCCGTCGTACCGCGCGACGGGGGAGGAGCGGCACTCGACCCGGGGCCGGGCGAGGCTGCTGCACGAGATGGCCCTGGGCGAGGTGGTCACGGACGGCTGGCGTTCGGAGGAGGTCCTGGAGGCCCTCGACCTGTGCCTGTCGTGCAAGGGGTGCCGGAGCGACTGCCCGGTGGGCATCGACATGGCGGCGTACAAGGCGGAGTTCCTCCACCGTCACTACGAGGGCAGGCGGCGGCCGTGGTCGCACGTCACGATGGGCCGGCTTCCGCAGTGGCTGCGCTGGTTCGGTCCGGCCCTGAACCTCGGCGCCGCGCTGCCCTTCGCCGCCCGTCTCGCCGGCACCACCCCGGAGCGCGCCTTCCCGCGCGTCGCGTCCCGGACGTTCGTCTCCTGGTTCGGCACGCGCCTGGAGACCCCCTCCGACGCCCTGTTGTGGCCGGACACCTTCACCAACCACCTCGCCCCCCAGGTGGGCCGCGCGGCGGTACGGGTCCTGGAGGCGGCGGGCGTCCGCGTCGGGCTGCCCCCGGGCCGGGTGTGCTGCGGGCTCACCTACGTCTCCACGGGCCAGCTCGACCGGGCGCGCACGGTCATGCGCCGGACGCTCGACGTCATGGAGGCCGCGACGGGCCCGGTCGTGGTCCTCGAACCGTCCTGCGCGGCCACCCTGACGACCGATCTGCCGGAGCTCCTGCCCGACGACCCCCGGGCCCGCCGCCTGGCCTCCTCCGTACGGACCTTCGCCCAGGGCCTGGAGGAGCTGGCGCCCGGGTGGCGGCCGCCGCGCCTGGACCGCGAGACGGTGGGGCAGACGCACTGCCACCAGCACGCCGTCCTCGGCGACGCGGCCGAGCGCCGGCTGCGGGAACGCGCGGATCTGCGCGGCCCGCTGAGCGGCGGCTGCTGCGGCCTGGCGGGCAACTTCGGTTTTGAACCCGGGCACTACGACGTGTCGGTGGCCTGTGCGCAGGACCAGCTCCTGCCCGCGCTCGGCGCGGCGGGCGAGGAGGCGGTCGTCCTCGCCGACGGCTTCTCCTGCCGCACGCAGATCGAGCACCTGACGGAGCGCCGGGGGCGGCACCTGGCGGAGGTCCTCGCGGAGGCGATCCACGGCCGGGAGGCCTGAGCCGGCCGGGGTCGGACCTTCCCGGTTGGCCGGGGCCTTACGGGCCCAGCCCAGGGCGGGGGAGGCCCGACCAGGCCGGGACCGCCGAATCACGCCCTCGGGGCGTCCGTCGCCGCCTCGCGGCGCCCGGGTGCCCCCGCGCCTGCTCGACACCCCGTTCGCCCGCCCGCTCCGGGGCCTCGCGCGCCGCCGTGCCGGCCGGCTCAGGCGCCGCCGCCGGGGAGCCCGGCCGCCTCCATCCTGCTGAACGTACGGCGGTAGGTGCGGGGCGGGACGCCGCGGCGGCGGACGAACTGTTCGCGCAGGACCGCCGCGCTGCCGTAGCCGACGCGCCGGGCGATCTCCTCGACCGGCAGCTCCGTGGTCTCCAGCAGCTCCTCGGCCCGCGCCAGCCGCAGGCCCAGCACCCACGCGTGCGGGGTGGTGCCCGTCGCGGCCGTGAAGCGGCGGGCGAAGGAGCGGCGGCTCATCAGCGCGCGCCGGGCCAACTCCGCCACCGGCAGCGGCTCGTGGAGGTGCGCGCGGGCCCAGGCCAGCACGTCGGCAAGCCGCTCGTCCTCGCCGTCCTCGGGGACGGGCGCGGCCAGGTACTGCGCCTGACCGCCGTCGCGGTGCGGCGGCAGGACGAGGTCGCGGGCGACGGCGTTGGCGGCGGCGGCGCCGTACTCGCGGCGCAGCAGGTGCAGGCAGAGGTCGAATCCGGCGGCGGCCCCCGCGCCGGTGAGGATCCGGCCCTCGTCGACGTAGAGGGCGTCCGGCTCGACGGTGAGCGACGGGTGGCGGCGGGCGAGGAGTTCGGCGAACCGCCAGTGCGTGGTGGCCCGCAGGCCGTCGAGCAGCCCCGCGGCGGCCAGCGCGAACGTCCCCACGCAGTGCGCCCCGACCAGCGCGCCGCGCGCGTGGGCGGCCCGCAGCGCGTCGAGCACGGCATCGGGCGGCGGGGTGCGGAAGTCGGCCCAGGGCAGGGCGAGTACGAGATCGGCGGAGGCGATCCGGTCGAGGCCGTGCGTCACGGCGAGCGGCACCCCGACGTCGGTGGGGACCTGCCCGGGCCGTTCGGCGCAGAGCGCGAAGTCGAAGAGAGGCAGGCCCGGGGCCCGGGCGGCGAACACCTCGGCGACGAGGCCGGCGGCGAGCATGCCGACGCGCGGCGGGGCGTAGGCGGCGACCTTCACGCGGCGACCTTCACGCGGCGACCTTCATGCGGCGAGTGTGGCACGCGGTGCGCCCCTCGTGGCAGGAATCCCGCGATCGGTGGCAGTACGGCCACTCGTGGCGGTCCGGGGGGCCGACGAGAGTAGGGGGCATGACAGAGAACCCGCTCGGCACCAGCGCCCGCTACACCGTTCTGACCACCGGTTACACCACCTCCACCGGCCCCGGCGTCGCCGCCACCGTGTCGTACGTCCGGGACGGCGACCGGCACGTGATCGTCGATCCGGGCATGGTGGCGCACCGGGACCGGATCCTCGGTCCGCTCGCCGGACTGGGCCTGGGACCGGACGACATCACCGACGTCGTGCTCAGCCACCACCACCCCGACAACACCATGAACGTCGGCCTCTTCGGCCGGGCCCGCGTCCACGACCACAAGGCGGAGTACCTCGACGACCAGTGGACCGACCGGGACGCGGAGGGCCACGAACTCACCGGCTCCCTGCGCCTGATCCGCACCCCCGGCCACAGCGCCGAGGACATCACCCTCCTCGCGGGCACGGCGGACGGGGTGGTGGCCTTCGTCGGAGACCTGTGGTGGCGCCCGGACGGCCCGGCGGACGACCCGGTGGCCCCGGACCGCGACGTGCTGCGCACCTCGCGCCTGCGGGTCATGGCGGCGTCGGACGTGATCGTGCCGGGCCACGGGGCGCCGTTCGCGACGGTGGACCAAGTGCCGGTCTAGGGAGGGTCGTTCCGGCCTGGTGAGCCGGTCCTGGGCGTACGGCCCCGGGGCTCGCGGCCCGGTGGCGGGCTCAGGTGCGGGTGATCTCGCGGGCGAGGGCGACCAGCGCCCCGGTCGCCGGGTGCGGGGCCGCGTCGCGCCAGGCCAGGACGGTGTGGACGGCGGGCGCGTCGGTGAGGGGGCGGTAGGCGACGCCCGGGTGCGGGTGCATGTCCGCGGTGGAGGCGGCCGAGACGCCGACGCCCCGGCCCGCGGCGATCGCGGTGAGCCAGTCGTCGGTGTTGGCGACGGTGAGCGTGCCGGCCGGCCGGGGGGAGGCGGGCCAGAGGTCGAGGGTCGTCGTGCCGGAGACGGTGTTGAGGACGACCGTCTCGGTCGCGAGGTCCGCGAGGAGCACCGTCGTCCGGTCCGCCAGCGGGCTGTCCGCCGGGAGGGCGGCGATCCGGGTCTCCGTGATCAGCTCCTCCGTGGCGAGGCCCGGCGCGTCCACCGGTCCGCGCAGCAGGGCCGCGTCCACCTCGCCGCGTACGAGACCGGCCGTGCGGTCGTCGACGCGGAGGAGTTCGAGCGGGGTCTCGGGGTGTTCGTGCTGCCAGCGCCGGAGCAGCGGGGTGGTGTACGGACCGAAGGCCGCCCAGGCGTGGCCGAGGCGCAGCGGCCGGTGGCGCAGGCGCTCCGGGTCGAGGGCGGTGTCGAAGGCGGCGACGGCCGCGGCGGCCCGGTCGTGGAAGGCGCGGCCCTCGGCGGTGAGGGAGAGGTGGTGGGTGGAGCGGTCGACGAGGCGGACGCCGAGGTGGCGTTCCAGGGCGGCGAGCGTGCGGGAGACGGCCGGTTGGGTGAGGTGGAGCCGGGCGGCGGCCCTCGTCACGTTGCCCTCTTCGGCGATGGCGAGGAAGGAGCGGAGATGACGCAGCTCGATGCCCATGTCCTTCGAGCATAACCGCAGCCCAATCGGCATTTCCGGTGCGGCGCGGGGGTTCGTACGGTGACAGTCGGAGTCCGGGAGGCGAGTGCACTATCCTGGACTGGAAGTACAGCGCGTTGGACCATGCAAGGGAGTGAGCCGGTGGACAGCCCGGTCAAGGACATCGCCGCCGTCTCCGTGCCGGAGGCCGCGGCCGCCTCCGCGGGGACCGGGCGCGCGAACCGCCTCGGCCCCGTGGCGCTGGTCGTCACCGGCGGTCTGTCCGTGCAGTTCGGATCGGCCCTGGCGGTCCTGCTGATGCCCCGGGCCGGCGCGCTCGGTGTGGTCACGCTGCGCCTGGTCCTGGCCGCCGTGGTCCTTCTGGTCGTCTGCCGCCCGAAGGTCCGCGGCTACGGCCGCGCGGACTGGGGCACGGTCGTCGCCTTCGGCACCGCCATGGCGGGCATGAACGTCCTCTTCTACCAGGCGGCCGACCGGATCCCGCTCGGCGCCGCCGTCACCCTGGAGGTCCTCGGCCCGCTGGTCCTGTCCGTGGTGGCCTCCCGACGGCTGGTGAACCTGCTGTGGGCCGGGCTCGCTCTCGGCGGCGTCGTCCTGCTCGGGGGCGGCGGGTTCGACCGGCTCGATCCGGTGGGCGCGGCGTTCGCGCTCGCCGCCGGGGCGATGTGGGCGACCTACATCGTCTTCAGCGCCCGTACCGGCCGCCGCTTCCCGCAAGCGGACGGTCTCGCGCTCGCGATGGCCTTCGGCGCGGTCCTCAGCCTGCCCCTCGGGATCGTGGAGGCGGGTGACCGGCTCCTCGTGCCGTCGACGATCGGCCTGGGCCTCGCCGTCGCCCTGCTCTCCTCGGTCCTGCCGTACACCCTCGAACTGCTGGCGCTGCGCCGTCTGCCCGCGCCCACCTTCGCGATCCTGATGAGTCTGGAGCCGGCGATCGCGGCGACCGCCGGTTTCCTCGTGCTGAGTCAGGCGCTGTCCCCGACGGACGCGCTGGCCATCGCGCTCGTCATCGCGGCCAGCATGGGCGCGGTCCGCACCCAGGTCAGGCGCGCGGCCGACCGCTGACCTTGCGGGGCCGCACGAGCAACGCGAGCCCTCCGGCGAGGATCAGCGCCCCGGCCAGGCCGGCGGCCGCGGCCGTCGACCCGCTGCCCGTGTCGGCCAGCTCGCCCCCGGTACCGGAACCGGAGCCGCCCGTCGGGGTGGCGGACGGGGCCGGGGCCGTGGTGGACGCGGTCGGCGTCGGGGTCGCGGTGGGCTTCGGGCTCGGCGGTCCGGTCGTCGGGGTGGGGGTCGGGGTGGGCTTCGGCCCCTTCGCGATCCGGAGCACCAGGTCGTCCCCGTCGTTGGCGGTCTCGGGGTCGAGGATGTCGGCCGGGTAGAGCCCGGCCGGGACGCGGAAGGTCGTCCCCGCGGCCTTCTGCGGGAAGGTCCAGGTGAAGGGGAGGGCGTAGCTCTCGCCCGGGGCCAGGCCGTCGTACAGATCGCAGACGAGGGAGCCGGGGTCGGCCCAGCACGCCTTGTCGTAACCCCCCGGCCAGTAGTCGCCGTAGTCGCCGTAGAGGGACAGGTGCACGACGAAGCTCTCGATCCGTCCGGGTCCGTGGTTGGTCACCACCAGCTCGGTCCGGACCTTCTCGCCCGGCCGCACGGAACCGGTCGGCGCCTTCCACTCCACGCCCACGTCATTGCCCGTGCGGACGTCGACCGTCGCGGTCGCGGTGTTGTCCTCGGGCCTGGTGTCGACCGCGTCGCCGAGGTCCGCGGTGGCCGTGAAGGCGAGCGTGGTGCCCGCCGGCACGTCCTTGCCGAGCTTCAGGCGCACCTGCTCCCCGACCTGCTGCTCGGAGTCCCGGGTCCGGCAGGCGAGGGTGCGCCCGTCCGGGGTCGGCGTGCAGCGCGCCGGGTGGCTGAGGGATTCCACGTACGTGACCCCGCGCGGCAGGGGGATCGTCACGCCCAGTGCGGGCAGGCTCCCCGACACGACGTCGGCCCCGACGGCGACGATCACCGTCCGTCCCGGGGCCAGGGCCTTGACGTCCGTCGTCAGGGTCGTCTTCACGTCGACACCGCCCGGCGCGTCCGCGGCCCGTGCCGTCGCTGTGAGCGAACCCAGCAGCAGGGCCGCCGCCCCGATGGCCGTCGCCGTCCGTATCGGACCACGCCTCATGCGTCCGTCCCCCCGCTCGTCACCCACGCTTTACCGACAGTTGGACGGCCCGACCGCTCCAAAGGTTGTACACGAATAAACCAAGCAAGCATGCTTGATTGTTTCTCTGCCCGCTGCCATGCTCCTCGGCACGCCCGTGTCCCACCGTTCACGCCCGTGTCCCACCCTTCCCGAGGGGAGCGCACCGTGTCCGACCCCGCCGTCGTCCTCGACGATCTGCGTGAGGAGAGCGAGGAGGTCGACCGGCTCGTCCGAGGGGCGGCCGACGAGAGGTGGGCCGCGCCCACCCCCGCCCCCGGCTGGACCGTCGCCCATCAGATCGCCCATCTCGCCTGGACCGACCGGGCCGCCCTGCTCGCCGTCACCGACCCCGACGCCTTCGCCGCCGAGACGGAGAAGGCGATGGCCGCGCCCGACCGATTCGTCGACGACGGGGCCGCCGAGGGCGCCGCGCTGCCGCCGGCCGTGCTGCTCGACCGCTGGCGCGAGGGGCGCGAACGGCTCCAGGAGGCCCTGCGGGCCGCACCGGCGGGCGCCCGGTTCCCCTGGTACGGGCCGCCGATGAGCGCGACCTCCATGGGAACCGCGCGGCTCATGGAGACCTGGGCGCACGGCCGGGACGTCGCCGACGCCCTCGGCGTCGTGCCCGAACCGACCGCCCGGCTGCGGCACGTGGCGTGGATCGGCCTCAGGGCCCGCGACTACGCCTATCTGGTGCGGGGCATCCCGGCGCCGGCCGAGCCGTTCCGGGTCGAACTGACCTCCCCCGACGGCGAGGAGTGGGTCTACGGCCCGCCGGACGCCACCCAGCGGATCACCGGGCCCGCCCTCGACTTCTGCCTCCTGGTCACCCAGCGGGTCCACCGCGACGACACCGCCCTGACCGCCGAGGGCGCCGACGCCGAGCGGTGGCTCCGCATCGCCCAGGCCTTCGCCGGCCCCGCGGGCCCCGGCCGCCCGCGCCGGGACGCCTGATGGACGTCCTGCGGATCGGCAACGCCTCCGGCTTCTACGGCGACCGCTTCGACGCCGTCCGCGAGATGCTCACCGGCGGCGAACTCGACGTCCTCACCGGCGACTACCTCGCCGAACTCACCCTCCTCATCCTCGGCCGCGACCGGCTCAAGGACCCGTCCTCCGGCTATGCCAAAACCTTCCTGCGCCAGATGGAGGAGGGCCTCGGCCTCGCCCACGAGCGCGGGGTGCGGATCGTCGCCAATGCCGGCGGCCTCCACCCCGCAGGGCTCGCCGACGCCCTGCGCGCCCTGGCCGCCCGCCTCGGCGTCCCCGCCCGGATCGCCCACGTCGAAGGCGACCTCCTCCCGCCCCCGGACGGCGCCCTCACCGCCAACGCCTACCTCGGCGGCGCGGGCATCGCCGCCTGCCTGGAGGCCGGCGCGGACGTCGTCGTCACCGGCCGGGTCACCGACGCCGCCCTCGTCACCGGCCCCGCCCAGTGGCGGTTCGGCTGGAGCCCGGACGATCCCGGGTGGCACGACAGGCTGGCGGGCGCCGTCGTCGCCGGACACGTCCTGGAGTGCGGCACCCAGGCCACCGGCGGCAACTACGCCTTCTTCGCGCAAGCCGGCCACGACGTCCGCCGCCCCGGCTTCCCCCTCGCCGAGATCCACGCCGACGGCAGCTCCGTCATCACCAAGCACCCCGGCACCGGCGGCGTCGTCGACATCGGCACCGTCACTGCCCAGCTCCTTTACGAGACCTCCGGCGCCCGCTACGCCGGACCCGACGCGACCGCCCGCCTCGACACCGTACGGCTCACCCAGGCGGGCCCCGACCGGGTCGCGATCGACGGCGTGCGCGGAGAGGCCCCGCCCCCCACCCTCAAGACCGGACTCACCCGCCTCGGCGGCTTCCGCAACGAGGTCGTCTTCGTCCTCACCGGCCTCGACATCGACGCCAAGGCGCGCCTCGTCCGGGACCAGATCGACGACGCGCTCGACCGCGCCGGCTCCCGGCCCGCCGAACTCCGCTGGGAACTCGCCCGCACCGACCGGCCCGACGCCGCCACCGAGGAGACCGCGAGCGCCCTCCTCCGCCTCGTCGCACGGGACCCCGCGCCCGAACCGGTCGGCCGCGCCCTCACCGGCGCCGCCATCGAACTCGCCCTCGCCAGCTACCCCGGCTTCCACGTCACCGCCCCGCCCGGCAAGGGCGCCCCCTACGGCGTCTTCGAGGCCGCCCACGTGCCCGCCGTCGACGTCCCGCACACCGCCGTCCTGCCCGACGGGACCCGGCTCGCCCTCCCCGTACCCGCGCGGACCCGGGAGCTGGAGCCGCTGCCCGCGCCGCCGCTCCCCGAGCCGCTGCCGCCGGGACCGGTGCGGCGCGCCCCGCTAGGGCTCGTCGCCGGAGCCCGCAGCGGCGACAAGGGCGGCGACGCCAACGTCGGGGTGTGGGTGCGGACCGACGCGGCCTGGCGCTGGCTGGCCCACACCCTGACCGTCGAGCGGTTTCGTGCGCTGCTGCCGGAGACCGCCGGGCTCCGCGTCGTCCGCCACGACCTGCCGAACCTGCGCGCGGTGAACTTCGTCGTCACCGGCCTCCTCGGCGAAGGCGTCGCCTCCCAGGCCCGCTTCGACCCCCAGGCCAAGGCCCTCGGCGAATGGCTCCGCGCCCGCGCCCTCGACATCCCGGAGGAACTGCTGTGACCGTCCTCGCCTCCGCCCTCGACACGGACGGATCCGACTACGCCGCCCACCGCGCCGCCATGCTCGACAAGCTGGCCGCCCTCGACGCCGCGCACGCCACGGCGCTTGCGGGCGGCGGCGAGAAGTACGTCCAACGGCACCGCCGGCGCGGCAAGATGCTCGCCCGCGAGCGGATCGAGCTGCTGGTCGACCCCGACACGCCCTTCCTGGAGCTGTCGCCGCTCGCCGCCTGGGGCAGCGACTATCCGGTGGGCGCCTCGATCGTCACCGGCATCGGCGTCGTCGAGGGCGTCGAGTGCCTGATCACCGCCAACGACCCCACCGTGCGCGGCGGGGCCTCCAACCCGTGGACGCTGAAGAAGGCCCTGCGCGCCAACGAGATCGCGTACGCCAACCGGCTGCCGTGCATCGCGCTCGTCGAGTCCGGCGGCGCGGACCTGCCCTCCCAGAAGGAGATCTTCATCCCGGGCGGGGCGCTGTTCCGGGACATCACCCGGCTGTCGGCCGCCGGGATCCCCACCCTCGCGGTCGTCTTCGGCAACTCGACGGCCGGCGGCGCGTACGTCCCCGGCATGTCCGACCACACCGTGATGATCAAGGAGCGGTCGAAGGTCTTCCTCGGCGGTCCGCCGCTGGTGAAGATGGCGACGGGGGAGGAGAGCGACGACGAGTCGCTCGGCGGCGCCGAGATGCACGCCCGGACGTCGGGGCTCGCCGACCACTACGCCGTGGACGAGGCGGACGCGCTGCGCCAGGCGCGCCGGATCGTCGCCCGCCTCAACCACCGCAAGGCGCACCCCGATCCGTCCCTCGCCGAGCCCCCGGCGTACGACACGGACGAGCTGCTGGGGATCGTGCCGGGGGACCTGAAGACGCCGTTCGACCCGCGCGAGGTGATCGCCCGGATCGTGGACGGCTCCGACTTCGACGAGTTCAAGCCGCTCTACGGACAGAGCCTGGTGACCGGCTGGGCGTCCCTGCACGGCTATCCGGTGGGCATCCTCGCCAACGCCCGGGGCGTCCTGTTCTCCGCCGAGTCGCAGAAGGCCGCGCAGTTCATCCAGTTGGCGAACCAGCGGGACATCCCGCTGGTCTTCCTCCACAACACCACCGGCTACATGGTCGGCAAGGAGTACGAGCAGGGCGGCATCATCAAGCACGGCGCGATGATGATCAACGCGGTGGCGAACTCGAAGGTCCCGCACCTGTCCGTGCTGATGGGCGCCTCCTACGGCGCCGGCCACTACGGCATGTGCGGCAGGGCGTACGACCCGCGGTTCCTCTTCGCCTGGCCGAGCGCCAAATCGGCCGTCATGGGCCCGCAGCAGCTCGCCGGCGTCCTCTCGATCGTCGCCCGCGCCTCGGCCGCCGCCAAGGGACAGCCGTACGACGACGAGGCCGACGCCGGTCTGCGCGCGATGGTCGAGGCGCAGATCGAGTCGGAGTCGCTGCCGATGTTCCTGTCCGGGCGGCTGTACGACGACGGCGTCATCGACCCCCGCGACACCCGCACGGTCCTCGGGCTGTGCCTGTCCGCGATCCACACGGCACCGGTCGAGGGCGCCCGCGGCGGCTTCGGCGTCTTCCGAATGTGAGGCTTCGATGATTCAGTCGGTACTGGTCGCGAACCGGGGCGAGATCGCCTGCCGGGTGTTCCGTACCTGCCGGGAGCTGGGCATCGCGACGGTCGCGGTGTACTCCGACGCCGACGCCGGTGCGCTGCACGTCCGCGAGGCCGACGCGGCGGTCCGGCTGCCCGGCGCGGCCCCCGCCGAGACGTATCTGCGCGGGGACCTGGTGGTGAAGGCGGCGCTGGCGGCCGGCGCGGACGCGGTCCACCCGGGCTACGGCTTCCTGTCGGAGAACGCGGACTTCGCGCGGGCGGTCCTCGACGCGGGCCTGGTCTGGATCGGGCCCCCGCCGGCCGCGATCGAGTCGATGGCGTCGAAGACCCGGGCGAAGGAGCTCCTCGGCATCGCCCCGCTCTCCGCCGACGACGTCACCGGGGCCGACCTCCCGGTCCTGGTCAAGGCGGCGGCGGGCGGCGGCGGCCGGGGCATGCGGATCGTCCGCGACCTCGCCGACCTGCCCGGCGCGCTGGCCGCCGCGTCGGCCGAGGCGGCGAGCGCGTTCGGCGACGGCGAGGTGTTCGTCGAGCCGTACGTCGAGAACGGCCGCCACGTCGAGGTGCAGGTCCTCGCCGACACGCACGGCACGGTGTGGACCCTGGGGACCCGCGACTGCTCCCTGCAGCGCCGGCACCAGAAGGTCGTCGAGGAGGCCCCGGCGCCCGGTCTGCCGCCGGCGCTGGAGGCCTCGCTGGTGGAGACGGCCGCCCGGGCGGCGAAGGCCGTCGGCTATGTGGGCGCGGGAACGGTCGAGTTCCTGGTCGCGGACGGCCGGGCGCACTTCCTGGAGATGAACACCCGCCTCCAGGTGGAGCACCCGGTGACGGAGGAGGTCCACGGCGTCGACCTCGTCGCCCTCCAGATCGCCGTCGCCGAGGGCGCCCCGCTCCCGGGAGACGCCCCGCCCGCGCGCGGCCACGCGATCGAGGCCCGGCTGTACGCCGAGGACCCGGCGGCGGGCTGGACCCCGCAGACCGGCACGCTGCACGCGCTCGCGTTCCCCCCGGGCACGCGCGTCGACACCGGCTACGCCCCGGGCGACACCATCGGCGTGCACTACGACGCCATGCTCGCCAAGGTCGTCGTCCACGCCCCCACCCGCGCCGAGGCCGTCCGCCGACTCGCGCACGCCCTGGAGACGGCCCGGGTGCACGGGCCCGTCACCAACCGGGGCCTGCTCGCCGCCTCCCTGCGGCACCCCGACTTCCAGGCGCCGGAACGGCTCGACACCGGCTTCTACGAACGGAACCTCGACGCCCTCACCCAGGCCCCGCCCGGGGAGGCGTACGCCGCCGTCGCCGCCGCGCTCGCCGAGGCGGCCGCCCGCCCCGGCCGGTTCGGCGGCGGCTGGCGCAACGTCCGCGCCCAGGACCAGAGCCGGACCTACGGCCCGCACGAGGTGCGCTACCGGCCCACCCGGGACGGCGGCCACACGGTCACCGCCCCCGAGGGGGTCCGCGCGGTCCACGCCACCCCGCACCGGGTGCGGCTCGACATCGGCGGAGTCGTCCGGGACTTCGACGTCGCCCGGTACGGCGACACCGTCCACGTCGGACCTCACCGGCTCACCGCGCGCCCCCGCTTCCCCGACCCCCGCGAGCAGACCGCGCCCGGCTCGCTGCTCGCACCCATGCCCGGCACCGTCGTCCGGGTCGCGGACGGCCTCACCGTCGGCGACCGGGTCACCGCCGGTCAGCCGCTCCTCTGGCTGGAGGCCATGAAGATGGAGCACCGCGTCACCGCCCCCGCCTCCGGCACGCTCACCGCGCTCCACGCCGCCCCCGGCCGCCAGGTCGAGGTCGGTGCCCTGCTCGCCGTCGTACAGGACTCCGTACAGACCGAAGCACAGGAGGAACAGACCGTATGAGCACCGTCATCGAACCCCCCGAGCACACCGCCCTGCGCTCCGCCGTCTCCGCGCTGGGCCACCGCCACGGCCGCGGCTTCGACCGGGCCGCGTTGTGGGCCGAGGCCGGGAAGCTCGGTTATCTCGGGGTGAACCTGCCCGAGGAGTACGGCGGCGGGGGCGGCGGCATCGCCGAACTCTCCATCGTCCTGGAGGAGGCGGGCGCGGCCGGCGCGCCCCTCCTGATGATGATCGTGTCCCCGGCGATCTGCGGCACGGTCATCGCCCGGTTCGGCACCGAGGAGCAGAAGGGCGCCTGGCTGCCGGGCCTCGCCGACGGCAGCCGCACGATGGCCTTCGGCATCACCGAGCCCGACGCCGGGTCCAACTCCCACCGCATCACCACCACCGCCACCCGCACCGAGGACGGCTGGACCCTCAACGGCCGCAAGGTCTTCGTCTCCGGCGTCGACATCGCCGACGCCACCCTCGTCGTGAGCCGCACCTCCGACGCCCGCACCGGCAATCTCAAGCCCTGCCTCTTCATCGTGCCGCGCGACGCGCCCGGCTTCGGCCGCCAGGTCATCGAGATGGAGCTCGCCGCCCAGGAGAAGCAGTTCGAGCTGACCCTGGACGACGTCCGCCTCCCCGCCGACGCGCTCGTGGGCGACGAGGACGCGGGCCTGCTCCAGCTCTTCGCCGGACTCAACCCCGAACGGATCATGACCGCCGCCTTCGCCATCGGCATGGGCCGCTACGCCCTCGACCAGGCGGTCGCCTACGCCAAGGAGCGCCAGGTCTGGAAGGCGCCGATCGGCGCCCACCAGGCCATCGCCCACCCCCTCGCCCAGGCCCACATCGAGCTGGAGCTGGCCCGGCTGATGATGCGGAAGGCCGCCGTCCTGTACGACGCGGGCGACGACATCGGGGCCGGCGAGGCCGCCAACATGGCGAAGTACGCGGCCGGCGAGGCCTGTGTGAAGGCTGTCGACCAGGCCGTCCACACCCTCGGCGGCAACGGCCTCACCCGCGAGTTCGGCCTCGCCCAGCTCGTCACCGCGGCCCGCGTGGCCCGGATCGCCCCCGTCAGCCGGGAAATGATCCTGAACTACGTGTCCCACCAGTCCCTGGGTCTCCCCAAGTCGTACTGATGCACGCGATCCTGACGCCACCTTCCACCACTCCAGGGGGCACGCATGGTGTTTCACAGCGAGTACGCGGACGTCCCGGCCGTCTCCCTCCCCATCCACGAGGCCGTCCTCGGCCGGGCGGCCGAGTTCGGCGACGCCCCGGCCCTGATCGACGGGGCCGGCGAGCTGACCCTCACGTACGCCCAGGTCGACGCCTTCCACCGGCGGATAGCCGCCGGGCTCGCCGAGGCGGGCGTCCGCAAGGGCGACGTCCTCGCCCTGCACAGCCCCAACACCGTGCTGTTCCCGGTGGCGTTCTACGCCGCCACCCGGGCCGGCGCGTCCGTCACCACCGTCCATCCGCTGTCCACGCCGGAGGAGTTCGCCAAGCAGCTCCGGGACTCCTCCGCGCGCTGGATCGTCACCGTCTCCCCGCTCCTCGGCCCCGCCCGCCGGGCCGCCGAACTCGCGGGCGGGATCGAGGAGATCCTCGTCTGCGACACCGCAGGGGACTGCCGCTCCCTCCAGTCGTTCCTGGCCTCCACCGCCCCCGAGCCGCACGTCGCCATCGACCCCGACGAGGACGTCGCCGCCCTGCCGTACTCCTCCGGCACCACCGGCGTCCCCAAGGGGGTGATGCTCACCCACACCTCCATCGCCACCAACCTCGCCCAGCTCGAACCCTTCGTCCCGATGGGTCCCGGCGACCGGATCCTCGCCGTCCTGCCGTTCTTCCACATCTACGGCCTGACGGCCCTGATGAATGCCCCGCTGCGGCAGGGCGCCACCGTCGTCGTGCTGCCCCGCTTCGACCTCGACACCTTCCTCGCCGCGATCCAGAAGCACCGCATCAACGGGCTGTACGTCGCCCCGCCGATCGTCCTCGCCCTCGCCAAGCACCCGGCCGTCGCCGACTACGACCTGTCCTCCCTGGAGTACGTGGTCAGCGCCGCCGCCCCGCTCGACGCCTCCCTCGCCGAGGCGTGCTCGGCCCGGCTGAAGCTGCCCCCGGTCCGGCAGGCGTACGGCATGACGGAGCTGTCCCCGGGCACCCACGTCGTCCCGCTCGACGCCGTGGACCCCCCTCCCGGCGCGGTCGGCAGGCTGCTGCCCTCCACCGAGATGCGGATCCTCTCCCTCGACGACCCGGCGCGGGACGCCGAGCCGGGCGCGGAGGGCGAGGTCGCCATCCGGGGCCCGCAGGTCATGAAGGGGTACCTGGGCCGCCCCGACGCGACCGCCGCCATGATCGACGCCGACGGCTGGGTGCACACCGGCGACGTCGGCCGGGTCGACGCCGACGGCTGGCTGTTCGTCGTCGACCGGGTCAAGGAGCTCATCAAGTACAAGGGGTTCCAGGTCGCCCCGGCCGAGCTGGAGGCGCTGCTGCTCACGCACGACGGCGTCGCCGACGCGGCGGTGATCGGCGTCCCGGACGAGGACGGCAACGAGGTCCCGAAGGCGTACGTCGTCCGGCAGCCGCACGCGCCCGGTCTGACCGGCGAGGACATCATCGCGTTCGTGGCGGGGCAGGTTGCCCCGTACAAGAAGATCCGGCGGGTGGAGTTCACCGACACGGTCCCCCGGGCCGCGTCGGGGAAGATCCTGCGCCGCGAGTTGAGGGAGCGAGAAGGCTCATGACGCTGGTCTCCGCCGTCGAGGAACGCGGCATCACCACCCTGACCCTGGACTCGCCCGGAAACCGCAACGCGCTCTCCGCGGGGCTGGTCGCCGAGCTGGCCGAGGCGCTGACCGCGTGCGGGAAGGACCCGCGGGTACGGGCGGTGGTGCTGACCCACTCCGGCTCCACCTTCAGCGCGGGAGCGGACCTGAAGGCGCCGCCCAACCCGTACACCTTCGTGTCGCTGCTGCGGCAGATCGTCGAGCTGCCGAAACCGGTGGTCGGCGTGGTGCGCGGACACGCCCGGGCGGGCGGCCTGGGGCTGCTGGGCGCCTGCGACCTGGTGGTGGCCTCCCCGGAGGCGGACTTCGCGCTGACGGAGGTGCGGATCGGGGTGGCCCCCGCCGTCATCTCGCTGACGCTGCTGCCGAAGCTGGAGCCGCGGGCGGCGGCCCGCTACTACCTCACGGGCGAGCGCTTCGGCGCGGCGGAGGCGGCCCGCATCGGCCTCGTCACGGCCGGCGAGGAGGAGCTCGAGCCGATCCTGGACGGGCTGCGCAGGGGCTCGCCGCAGGGCCTGGCCGAGTCCAAGCGCCTGGTCACGGCTACAGTCCTGGAGACCTTCGAGCAGCACGCGGAGGAGCTGGTGCGGCGCTCCGCCTCGCTGTTCGCCTCCGCCCAGGCGCGCGAAGGGATGACGGCCTTCCTCGAACGACGGGACCCCGAATGGGCGTTGTGACCGCTCCCAAGCAGGACCGCAGCCGGGCCACCCGGCAGCGGCTCCTGGAGGCGGCGGTGTCCTGCCTGGCCGCACACGGCTGGGCGGGCTCCACCGTCTCCGTCGTCGCCGAACGCGCGGGCGTCTCGCGCGGCGCGGCCCAGCACCACTTCCCGACCCGCGAGGACCTCTTCACGGCGGCCGTCGAGTACGTCGCCGAGGAACGCTCCCAGGCCCTGCGCACCCTCGCGGCCCGCGACCGGCGTGAGGTGGTCGCCGCCCTCGTCGACCTCTACACCGGCCCGCTCTTCCGCGCCGCCCTCCACCTGTGGGTGGCCGCCTCCGACGAGGAGCAGCTGCGCGCCCGCGTCACGGACCTGGAGGCCCGCGTGGGCCGCGAGTCCCACCGCATCGCGGTCGAACTCCTCGCCGCCGACGAGTCCCGCCCCGGCGTCCGCGAGACGGTCCAGGGCCTCCTCGACATGGCCCGCGGCCTCGGCCTCGCCACCCTTCTCACGGACGACCGCGCCCGCCGCGAACGGGTGGTGGCGGAATGGGCCCGCCTGGTGGACGAGGCGCTGGGCTGACGGGACCCCGCAGGAGGCGAGCCCTGTGAGGGCGGCCACATACAGCCCCGCGCCCCCGCAGTACGCTGGTCGCATGCTTTCGCTCGTACGCCGCCGCCACGTGGACTTCCTCCGCGTCGCGAGCATGGGCTGTCGGCCGTCCGTCTGACCCCGGCACGCCCACCCCTCCCGGTCACCCCGGCGGAGACCCCGCCCGGCCGGGCCCCGTACACCCCACGCGGACGCACACCATGACCTACAGCTCCCAGCTCCCCATCGTCGACCTCGCCGCCGCCGACCGCGGCCCGCAGGCCCGGCGGCTGCTCCACGCGCAGCTCCACTCCGCCGCCCACGACGTCGGCTTCTTCCAGCTCGTCGGGCACGGCGTCACCCCGGCCGAGACCCAGGCGCTCACCGCCGCCATGCGGGCCTTCTTCACGCTGCCGCAGGCCGACCGGTTCGCCATCGACACGACGTACTCACCGCACTTCCGCGGCTACACCCGGGTCGGCGACGAACGCACCGGCGGCTCCCGCGACTGGCGCGACCAGCTCGACATCGGCGCCGAGCGCCCCGCCCACGTCCCCGCCCCGGGCGAGGCCCCGTACTGGTGGCTCCAGGGCCCCAACCAGTGGCCCGCCGCCCTCCCCGAGCTGCGCCTCGCCGCCCTGAACTGGATCGAGCGTCTCAGCGGGGTCGCCGAGCGGCTGCTGCGCGAGCTGCTCGTCTCCATCGGCGCGCCCGCAGGCTTCTACGACGACATCTTCGGCGCCCAGGCCCACCCGCACCTCAAGCTGGTGCGCTACCCCGGCTCCGCCGCCGACGGCGACGGGCAGGGCGTCGGCGCCCACAAGGACTACGGCTTCCTCACCCTGCTCCTGCAGGACCACGTCGGCGGGCTCCAGGTCGAGCGGGAGGACGGCGTCTTCCACGACGTACCGCCGCTGCCCGGCGCCTTCGTCGTCAACCTCGGCGAGCTCCTCGAGGTCGCGACGAACGGCTACCTCCTCGCCACCCACCACCGGGTCGTCTCCCCGCCCGGTGCGACGGAACGCTTCTCCGTCCCGTTCTTCTACAACCCGCGCCTGGACGCCCGCATCCGCCCGCTGGAGTTCCCCTACGCCGAGTCGGCGCCCGGCGTCACGGCCGACCCGGCGAACCCGCTGTTCGCCGAGTACGGCCGCAATGAGCTCAAGGGCAAGCTGCGCGCCCACCCGCTGGCGGCGGCCCGCCACCACGCGGGCCTGCTCACCGGCGGGAATCAGCCCGCGATGTCGTCGTAGCCCTCGATCTCGCGCGGGTTGCGCTGGCCCGGGCCGGTGTAGCGCGCCGACGGGCGCACCAGGCGGCCGGTCCGCTTCTGCTCCAGGATGTGCGCCGACCAGCCGGCCGTACGGGCGCAGGTGAACATCGACGTGAACATGTGCGCCGGGACCTCGGCGAAGTCGAGCACGATCGCCGCCCAGAACTCCACGTTCGTCGCCAGGACCCGGTCCGGGCGGCGGTTGTGCAGCTCCTCGAGCGCCGCCTTCTCCAGCGCCTCGGCGACCTCGAAGCGCGGCGCGGCCAGCTCGCGCGCCGTGCGGCGCAGCACGCGGGCGCGCGGGTCCTCGGCGCGGTAGACGCGGTGGCCGAAGCCCATCAGCCGCTCGCCCTTGTCCAGGGCCTGCTTGACGTACGCGGTGGCGTCGCCGGTCCGCTCGATCTCCTCGATCATGCCGAGGACACGCGACGGCGCTCCGCCGTGCAGCGGCCCGGACATGGCGCCCACGGCGCCGCTCAGCGCCGCCGCCACGTCCGCGCCGGTCGAGGCGATGACGCGCGCGGTGAAGGTGGAGGCGTTCATGCCGTGCTCGGCGGCCGACGTCCAGTAGGCGTCGACGGCCTGGACGTGCTTGGGGTCCGGCTCGCCGCGCCAGCGGATCATGAACCGCTCGACGACGGACTGCGCCTTGTCGATCTCGCTCTGCGGCACCATCGGCAGGCCCTGTCCGCGCGCCGACTGGGCGACGTACGACAGCGCCATGACGGCGGCCCGGGCGAGGTCCTGGCGGGCCTGCTCGGCATCGATGTCGAGCAGCGGCTTGAGCCCCCACACCGGGGCGAGCATGGCGAGCGCGGACTGGACGTCGACGCGGATGTCGCCGGAGTGCACCGGGATCGGGAAAGGCTCGGCGGGTGGCAGACCGGGGTTGAACGCCCCGTCGACCAGCAGGCCCCAGACGTTGCCGAACGAGACGTGGCCGACCAGATCCTCGATGTCGACGCCGCGGTACCGGAGGGCGCCGCCCTCCTTGTCGGGTTCGGCGATCTCCGTCTCGAACGCGACGACTCCTTCGAGTCCGGGTACGAAGTCGGACATCAGGCGGCTCCTCTATCGATGATCAATCATCCGTCGGGGCGGGCATGGTCGGAAGTAACAGTCATCCAGCCGAAGAGTCTGTACGGTTCCGACGATGCGGGGAAGCGTGACATCCGGCACACTCCGCCGATCCGGCGAGGAAGGGTTAGCGTCCCGTGGTGCCGGGCAAACTCCGTCGCTACGGCAGGATGGCCCCGTGACCGACGCTCTCGATCCCGCCGACATGCGCGAGCAGTACCGGACCCCGCGGATCTCCGCGGCCGACCTCGCCCCCGAACCGATCGAACAGTTCGCGCGCTGGTTCAAGGAGACCGCCACGAGTCCGGCGATCCACGAGCCGAACGCCATGGTCGTCTCCACCGCCACGCCCGAAGGCCGCCCGTCGTCGCGGACGGTGCTGCTGAAGCACTTCGACGAGGCGGGCTTCGTCTTCTACACCAACTACGGCTCCCGCAAGGGCGAGGAGCTGGCCGCCAATCCGTACGTCTCGCTGCTCTTCCCCTGGCATCCGCTGGCCCGTCAGGTCATCGTGACCGGCCGGGCGGCCCGCACGGGCCGCGACGAGACGGTGGCGTACTTCCGCACCCGCCCGCACGGCTCGCAGCTCGGCGCCTGGGCGAGCCGCCAGTCCTCCGTGATCGAGTCGAGCGCGGAACTGCTGTCGCGGTACGAGGAGTTGGCCGCCCGCTATCCGGAGCGCGAGCAGGTGCCGGTGCCGCCGGAGTGGGGCGGCTTCCGGGTCGTGCCGGAGGCGGTCGAGTTCTGGCAGGGCCACGAGAACCGGCTGCACGACCGTCTGCGGTACGTCGGCACCGGCGAGGGCTGGCGGATCGAGCGCCTCTCGCCCTGACGTCGAGTTGCGGGACGGGGTGGGGAAGCGAAGAGTGGTGGGTGGAACGCGTGGGACACCGTTGAGCAGTGGATCTCCGGTGACTTCGGACCGTACGACGGTCGGACTTCGGGCCGTACGACGGTCGGACCCGTTCGGCGGGCCGAGCCCGCAAGGGCACGCCGACACCCCCCGGAACGCACCTCGGAACGCACCTGGAATCGTCATGCCCCTCATCGCCCGGCGCCGGATCTCCCGTCTGGTCGGCGCCTCCTGTCTGGCCGCGGCGCTCGCCGTACCGGCGGGGGTGGCCACGGCCGCGTCCGCGGCCGACGCCGCCCCGCGCACACCGGCCGCGGTGCTCGATCCGCCCAATCCGCCGCCCGAGCCCGAGGCCCCGCAGCAGCCGCAGGAGCCGGCGGATCCGCCGGCCGAGCCGGACGCCCCGCAGGAGCCGCAGGAGCCGGCCGATCCGCCGGCCGAGGAGGACCCCGCCGACCCGCCCGCCGAGGAGGAGGACCCGGGTCAGCAGCAGCCGCAGCAGCTCCAGCAGCTCACGAACACCGAGCGGCAGGAGACCGTGGCCCTGGTGGACAAGCTCCCGGCCGCGGAGAAGGCGAAGCAGAAGGAACAGCTGGACCAGGCGCTGAAGGACATCGACGACCCTTCGACGCCGAAGGAGGCGAAGGCGGCGGCCGAGCGGTACGTGGAGGGGCTCAACGCGGGGCTGAAGAAGATCCAGGACCCGAAGACGCCGCCGGCGGAGCTGGCCGCCTACAAGAAGATGGTGGCCGGGCTCAACCAGGCGCGCGCGCTGAGCGGGGACCCGAAGCTCAGCGCGGGCGAGAAGGAGTTCTACCGGGCGATGACGGCCACGCTCGGCGGGGGCCTGAAGAGTCTGGACGCGCCGAACCAGAATCCCGCCGAGAAGGCGCAGTTCATGCGGTTCCTGACGCTCCTCAGCGACGGGGTGCTGGCCACCCAGAAGCCCGCGACGGCTCCGAAGGAGAAGGTGGACAAGGAGAAGGTCCAGAAGAAGATGGAGGACGTCGCCAAGGCGCTGGTGGTCGTGGGCAACCCGAACGCGACGCAGCAGCAGAAGGACGACGCGCAGAAGACGCTGGACGAACAGGCCGCGGCGCCGCAGAACCCGCAGTACCTGGCGCTCGTCGAGGAGCTCAAGCGCCTGAAGGCGCCGACCGCCTGCCTCGACGCGGTGCAGAACCGGACCGCCCAGGCCGGCTGGCCCGACGGATCCCTGTGGGGTCTGACCGACCCGGCGTGCGAGGACACGGTGGCCGCGGGCGCCGCCGACACCGACAGCCGGTGGAGCGCGCTCTTCGAGTGCGTGCGGGAGGAGCCCTTCTCCACCTGCGCGGTGAACATCCCCAAGGAGAACGAGTGAGGGTGACGCACCACGGCCCCACGACCGAGCCCCCCGCGATTCTCCGCGGGGGGCTCGGCCGTACGCACACGTCCTGGGACGCGGACGACCCGTGGGCCTTGGTCCCGTCCGCTCGAGTTCGGACGAGAGCCGGCCGGACTTACCGGCGGCCCACGGGTCGGGTGACTGCTGGGGTTTTCGGCAGCTGACCTGCCGAGGCACAGAGTGCGACGACAGGCCTTAGCCCGCAGTCACCTCACGAGTCCGAAAAGAAACCATTTTTTCGGATCACCTCCTTTCGCGTGTACCCACACCTTAAGAACCCCGGAGCGAGGGCTCAAGTGTTTTTTCGCGCGAGGTCCCACGAGCTCGCACGGTGTCCGTTCGTTTCCGGGGCGCAACTTTTTCGTTGAACGGGGTGTGTCCTGCGTCACGTTCCAGTTGAATTGGCCGGGGCGTGCGGATGCACGCGCGTACACCGTCCTGCCAGGGGGTTCGGGATGAGTGCTTCCACGAGCGAGACCGCGGAACGGGCGGCCGACGGGCAGGGGCCCGGGGCGGATCTGCTCGCCGCGCTGCTGGACGGGATGGACGCGGCGCTCTGCGCCCTCGACGCGGACGGCACCGTCACGCACTGGAACCGCGAGGCCGAGCGGATCCTCGGCTGGTCGGCCGCGGAGGCCGTCGGGCGGCGCGGCTTCGAGGGGTGGGCGGCGCGCAGCGCGGACGCGGCGGAAGCCCTCGCGCGGCTCATGACGGCCATGGGGGCACCGGGCCGGCAGGTCCACGAGTTCGCGTTACTGCGCAAGGACGGCGGCCGGGTGCTCGTCCGCACCCAGTCGGCGGGGGTGCGCGGCGCGGACGGGTCACCGGCCGGGGTGTACTGCGCGTTCAGCGAGGTGCACGCCCAGATCGACCTGGAGCGGTCGATCGCGCTCAGCGAGGCCCTGTTCGAGGACGCGTCCTGGGGCGTGGTCCTGGTCGACGTCGATCTGCGGCCGACCGTCGTCAACGGACACGCGGCCCGGGCGATGGGGGTCGGCCCCCGGACCCCGCTGGGGCGGCCGCTCGGCGAGCTGGTCGTCCAGGGCGTGGAGGAGCTGGAGGGCGCGCTCCAGCACGTGCTGGCGGAGGGGGCGCCCCGGGCGGCCGCCGAGGTGTGGGTGACGCTGCGGTCGGCGGAGGGCGAGCGCCGGCGGTGCTGGCGCAACGCCTTCGTGCGGCTCTCGTCACCGCTGGCCGAGGAGCCCGTGCCGCTCGGCGTGGGCTGGCTGTTCCAGGACGTGACCGAGGAGCGGCTGGCGGAGCAGGAGGCCGACCGGCTGCGGTTCCGCTACAGCCAGCTGCACCGGGCGGGCGCGGCGGCGGCGGAGTGCGAGGACCCGATGGAGGCGGCGACCGTGCTCCTGGACTTCGCCCTGGCGGGCTTCGCCGACCACGCGCTGGTCGACGTCACGGCGGGCGAGCGCCGCCTGTCCCGCGCGGCGGCCACCCCCGCGGGCGCCCCGGGCCCGGTCGCCCCGGTCACGGGCGGCGGCATCCCGCTCCGCTACCCCTCGGGCCACCCCGCCCTCCAGTCCCTCTCCCGCCAGGGCCCGATCCGCGCCTCGGCCCCCACGTCACCCCCGGAGGCCGCCGCGGCCTGGGCGGCGGAACGCCACTGGCCCCGCGACGCGGCCCACGCCCTCTGCCTCCCCCTGCGCAGCCGCGGCCGCACGGTCGGAGTGGCGACCTTTCTCCGCTCGCCCTGCCGCCCCTCGTTCGAGCGTCAGGACAAGGTCTACGCGGAAACGGTCGCGGCCCGGGTGGCGGCGTATCTGGACCTGGCGGCCCTGGAGACCACGGAGAGGTGAGGGCCAACCCTCGCGGGGGCGGGCTGTGGACAACGCCGGAGCGTGTGTCGGTCACGTGTGCGATCATCGCGACAGATCGGTCAGGGGACCGGTTCGGAGTGAAATTCCCGGGGGGGGGAATCGTGCGATACCGCGTGCTCGCGCGCGCCGGCTCGAAGAGACCGGCTGCGTACGTCACCACCGTCCTGCTGGTCCTGTCCGCGCTGCTGTCGCTGCTCCTGCCCGCGCCCGTCGCCTCGGCCGCGCCGGCCGCGCCGGCCGACGAGACGTGCGGTACGGCCGCCGTCGCGGGCCTCAACAGGGGCACCCTGGAAGCGGCGGACGAGGTCGACTGTTTTGTCCTGCCGTTCCCCGCGGGCGCCGTGATCACGATGCCGCAGGACCGGATGGCGGGCTCGGCGGTGCCCGCGATCGAGATCGTCGACGGTGCGACCGGCACGAAGCTCTGCGAGCCGGCGTACCACGCCCCGGGGACCTGCAAGCTGGTCGGAGCCGGGCCGCACCACGTGAAGGTGCGTGCCTCGGACGGGACGATCACGCCGGGCGTCCCGTACGGCTTCTTCCTGCGGCGCGTCGACGAGGTCGGCGGCTGCCCAATGTTCCCCGCCGGCGACTTCACGGCGGAGACCGCCGAGGCCCGCTTCAGCACGGCGGACGGCGCCTTCGCGCACTGCGTGAGCATTCCGGCCTCCGACCACTCGGAGATGGAGATCGTCCAGGCCCGGAGGATCAGCGGGGCCAAGGACGCCAATGTCCGCTTCTGGGTGGTCGACGACACCGGTCGGCACGTCTGTGACCAGCCGGACTACCGCAACTACTGGGCGCGGTGCGACCTGGCGGCGGGCCGGTCGTACAGCGTCGTCGTCGCCGGTCACGGCGGGGCCGGCGCGTTCGGCCTCGTCCGACGCGACGTGACCGCGACCGCCCGCGGCTGCGAGACCGGCAAGGCGACGGCGGTGGGCGGGCCGGCCGCGGTCGGCACCTTCTCCTCGTGGCCGGGCGCCCCGGTCTGCCGGCAGGTGACCACGGACGACGCCCGCGACGTCCTGTACGTCAACGAGCGCGACGGCCACAACGACGCGTACCACGCGGTCTTCGGCCCGCAGGGCCAGCTCTCCTGCAACCTCACGTGGGACCAGTGCGCGGTGTCGGGCGCGACCCGCTACCAGGCCATCGTGACCACGCGCTCGAACAGCTCCTACGCCTCGGCCCCGTTCCGTCTCGACGTCCAGCGCATCCGCACGCCCGACGGCCCGGCGCCCGAGTGCGCCCGTCCGGTGAACATCAGCTACGGCTACGGTCCCCTCGCCGGCCGCCTCGACGAGGAGCACACCGCGGTGTGCGCGGCGCTGCCGACGTACACCGGCGACGCCTTCGACGCGGTGATCGAGGACACCGAGACCGAAGGCCGGCGCGCCGTCCTCTCCGTCTTCGACGTCTCCGTCGACCAGTGCACCGACTTCAGCACGAGGATCGACTGCTCCGTCGGCTCGGGCCCGCGCCGGCCGAAGCCCACGGTGATGGTCCTCGGCCTGGCGGAGTGGAGCTCCCGGGCGGCCTACTCCACCGAGTTGGTCTGCGCCCAGCCCGTCTGCGGTGCGGACGAGGTGGCTTTCACCGCCCTCACGCCGGCGGTCGCCGCCTCCGGGACCAAGGCCCGGGTCACCGTGTCCGGGACGGCCCTCCGGGCCGAACACCGGCTGCGGATCACGCATCCGTCCGGGACGACGGTGGAGAGCACGACGCTCGCGGTCTCGGCCGACCGGCGTTCGATGACGGCCGAGTTCGACCTGACCGGCGCTCCCGTCGGGGCCTGGTCCGCGGTGGCGGTGCACGGTCCCTCCAGTCCCCAGCGGGTCACCTCGCTCGGCACGTTCGCGGTCACCAAGCCCGGCACCGCCGGTCTCGGCCTGTTCCAGCCCCTCACCCCCACGCGCCTGATGGACACCCGGGCGGGGATCGGCGTGCCGAAGGCGAAGGTCGGTCCCGGTGGGACGGTCACGCTCCAGGCGGCCGGTGCGGCCGGGATTCCGGCGAGCGGGGTGACGGCCGTGGTCCTGAACGTGACGGCGACCGCCCCGACGGCGGCGGGTTTCGTGTCGGTGTATCCGGCCGGTACGGCCCGCACCAGCGCGTCGAACCTGAACTTCTCGGCCGGTCAGACGATCCCGAACCTGGTCGTCGTGCCGGTGGTGAACGGGAAGGTGAGCTTCTACAACCGCGCGGGCTCCGTCGACCTCCTCGCCGACGTCGCCGGGTACTACACCACCGCCGAGCCGGGCTCCACGTACAAGCCGGTCACGCCGACCCGGCTGATGGACACCCGGGCGGGGGTCGGCGTGCCGAAGGCGAAGGTCGGTCCCGGTGGGACGGTCACGCTCCAGGCGGCCGGTGCGGCCGGGATTCCGGCGAGCGGGGTGACGGCCGTGGTCCTGAACGTGACGGCGACCGCCCCGACGGCGGCGGGCTTCGTGTCGGTGTATCCGGACGGTACGACCCGTACGAGCGCGTCGAACCTGAACTTCACCGCCGGGACCACCATCCCCAACCTGGTGATCGTCCCCGTCGTCAACGGGAAGGTCAGCTTCTACAACCGCGCGGGCTCGGTCGACCTCCTCGCCGACGTCGCCGGGTACTTCACGACCGACGGAACGGGCTCCGGGTACGAGCCGGTCACCCCGACCCGGCTGATGGACACCCGGACGGGGCTCGGGGTCCCGCGGGCCAAGGTGGGAGCCGACCGGACCGTCACCCTCCAGGTGGCGGGCAGGAACGGTGTCCCGGACGGGGTCACGGCCGTGGTCCTGAACGTGACCGCGACCGCCCCGACGGCGGCGGGCTTCGTGTCCGTGTATCCGGACGGTACGACCCGCACCAGCGCGTCGAACCTCAACTTCACCGCCGGGACCACCATCCCCAACCTGGTGATCGTCCCCGTGGTCAACGGGAAGGTCAGCTTCTACAACCGCGCCGGCTCGGTCGACCTGCTGGCCGACATCGCCGGCTACTACACCGGATAGCCGGGACGGCCGGAGCACGGCCGCAGACGACTGAGGGGGCCGTGGCGAGAAGTCGCCACGGCCCCCGGTCGTGCCATTCCCCGTCCCCGTCCCGTCCCCGTCCCCGTCCCGGCCCTCGTCCCCCTCGCCCTACGCCTGCAGTGCCAGCGTCGGGGACAGGCGCGACGCCCGGACCGCCGGGTAGAGGCCGGCCACCGTGCCGATCACCAGCGTCGCGCCGAAGCCGCCGCCGACGGCCCAGGGCGGGACGACCCAGGGGAGGCCGCCCGTGGACGCGTACACGCCCGTCGCCGCCCCGCCGAGGGCCACGCCCGCGAGGCCGCCGAGGCCGGACAGCATCAGGGACTCCGTCACGAACTGGATCCTGATCTGGCCCCGGGTCGCGCCGAGCGAGCGCCGGAGGCCGATCTCGTGGCGGCGTTCCAGGACCGAGATGATCATGGTGTTGGCGACGCCGACCCCGCCCACCAGGAGCGCGATCCCGCCGAGCCCCAGCAGCAGCGACGAGAACGCGCCCTCGGTCGCCGCCTTCGCCTGAAGGGCCGAGGAGGGGTCCCCGACCGCCACGTTCTGCGGGTTCCGCGGGTCGATCGTCGAGGCGAGCAGGCTCTGGACGGTGCGTACGGACGCGTCCGTGGACCGCTCGTACACCGCCGTCGGATGCCCGTCGAAGCCGAGCAGCCGCTGCGCGCCCTCCCAGCCCACCAGGGCCGAGCGCTCGATCTCCGGCGCCAGCGGCAGCGGGTCGAGGATGCCGACGACGGTGAAGTACCGGTCGCCGATCCAGACCTGCCGGCCCGGCTCGCCGATGCCGAGCCGCTCCGCCGCCACATGGCCGAGGACGACGGACGGATAGCGGCCGTTGGCCGCGTTCAGCCAGGTGCCCGAGGCGGTGCCGCCGCGCAGCACGTCCAGCATGCCCTCGGTCGCCGCCTTCACCGCGATGCCGCCGGTCTCGCCCTCGGGGATCTTCTCCGAGCGCCGCACGGAGTGCTTGAGGTCCGCGGTCGCGCCGACGTCCTCGACGCCGTCGATCCGGCCGACCATGCCCACCGCGTCCTTCGGCAGCTTCACCTCCTCGCCGCTGAACATGCCCTCGCCCGGCTTCGCGACCAGCATGTTGGTGCCGAGCGCGTCGAGCTGGCGCATCAACTGCGCCTGGCTGGAGGCCGAGATGCCGACCACCGCGATCATCGTGGCGATGCCGATCGCGATGCCGAGCGCCGAGAGCACCACGCGCACGGGACGGCTGCGCAGCCCGGCCGAGCCGACGTGCAGGACGTCCCGCGGCCCCAGCCGCGCGGCCCGCAGCCCAGCCCGCGGGCCCCGCGCCCCCTTCCTCCGCGCGGACCCGTCGCCGCCCGTGCGCCTTCTCTCCGCCCTTCCCGTACGTGCCATCAGGCGGCGACCTTCCCGAGCGAGGTGTCCGCCACGACCCGGCCGTCCCGGATGCGGACCTGGCGCGGCAGCCGCCCGGCGATCTCCGTGTCGTGGGTGATGACCGCGATCGTCGCGCCCTGCGCGTTGAGTTCGTGCAGCAGCTCCATCACCGCCTCGCCGGACGCCGAGTCCAGCGCCCCGGTCGGCTCGTCCGCGAGCAGCAGATCGGGCTCCCCGACCACCGCCCGCGCGATGGCGACGCGCTGCTTCTGTCCGCCGGACAGCTCGTGCGGCCGGTGCTTCATCCGGTCGGCGAGCCCCACGCGCGCCAGCGCCTCCGCGGCCATCGCCCGCCGCCGGGCCCGGGGCAGCCCGGAGTACAGCAGCCCCTCGGCGACGTTCTCCAGCGCGCCGACCCCGGGCACCAGATGGAAGGCCTGGAAGACGAAGCCGATGTGCCGGGCGCGCAGCGCCGACAGCCTGCGGTCGGTCAGCGCGGCCACGTCGTGGCCGGCGATCTCCACCGTCCCGGCGCTGGGCCGGTCCAGGGTGCCGACGATGTGCAGCAGGGTGGACTTCCCGGAGCCGGACGGGCCGACGATGCCGAGGAGTTCCTCCCGGTGGACGTGCAGGTCGACCCCGTCGAGGGCCCGCACGCCGCCGGCGTACTCCTTGGTGACTCCGGAGAGGCGCACGACCGTGGCCGCCGGGGCGCCCGTGTCCTTCGGGGTGGTCGTCGTCATGCGGACGGCACCCCGACCTTCATGCCCTCGCGCAGCCCGCCGCCGCTGACCTCGACCCGGCCCTGTCCGAACATGCCGAGTTCGACCTCGACGTCCCTGGCCCGGCCGTTCTCCACGACCTGGACGCCGAAGCCGCCGCCCGGCAGGGCGAGCAGCGCGTTGACGGGCACCGAGAGAACGTTCCTGCGGGTCTCGCCGGTGAGGTTCACGACGACCGGCGACTGGTCGACCCCCTTGATCTTCCCGGGGTCGTCGAAGGAGACCGTGATGTCGATCTTCGGGGTGCGGTCCTGCGGATCGTCGCCCGCCGACGCGGTCCTGCCGACCGAGGACACCTTGCCCGGCGCCCGCGTCCCGTCCGGCAGCTCGACGGTGACCCGCGTGCCGGCCTTCGCCCGCCCCGCATCCGCGACCGGCAGCTTGAACCCGACGACCCGCTCGGAGCCGCTGACGGTGAGCACCGGCCGCCCCGGCCCCACCTGGTCGCCGGTCGCCGCGCCCGCCTCCTTCACGCGCACCGCGCTCCCCGCGAAGGCGATCGCGTCGGGCCCGAGGGTGCCGGTCCGCTTCAGGTCGTGCGACTTCTGCCACCGCTTCACGGCGGCGGCGGTCTTCTCCGTGTACTCCTCGTCGACGGTGAAGCCGGTGTACCCGAGGGCCGCGAGGTTCTCCTCCACCTGCCGTACGTCCTTGCCCTCGTCGCCCGTCTTCAGCGTCCGGTACATGGGCTCGGAGCCGTACATCAGCCGGACGGGCCTGCCGTCGACCTCGTACAGCCGCTCGTCCCGCTCCACGACGGAGCCGGTCGGGGCGATCCAGTTCAGGGTCCCCGCCGCGCCGCCGTTGATCTTCCGCTCGCCGAGGTAGCCGAGCGTGCCGTCCTGCTGGGAGCTGTCGCTGAGGTCGCCCCGGGTGACCGGGGTCGTCGCGGGAGGCAGCCCCGAGCGCTCGGCGACGGGCCGCGGCTCGGGGGCGGTCAGGGCGGTGGCGGCCGCGCCGGCTCCGGCGACGGCGACGATCGCCGCCAGGGCGACGACGAGCCTGCGCCGGCTCATCGCGACACGCTCTCGCAGGCCTTGTTGGCCTTGTCGAACTTCTCCTTCTCCGCGCCCTGCGGCATCGGCCGGGCCTCCGCCATCGCGCCGCCGCCCCCGAACGTCGGGTCGGGCATGTCGACGCCGTTCTTCCGCATGCACTGGGCGTACTTGATCATCTTGTCCTTGTCGGCCTGGGTCAGCTCCTTGCCCATGCCGGCCCCGCCCTTGTCACGGCAGGCCTTGAACGCCTTCTCCATCTTCTCCTTCGACATGCCGTCGCCGCCGATGGTCAGGCCCACGCCCTCCTCGCCCGGCTTCGGCTCGGGCACGTCGAGCCCCTGCTCGCGCAGGCACTTGCGGTGCTCCAGCGCCTGGTCGGCCTTCTTGCCCTCGTCGCTGACCGTCTCGCTCCCGCCGCCGGCCTTGTCGCCGCCGTCGGCGGTGCAGGCGGTCGTGAGGAGGGAGAGGGCGGCCAGGCCGGTCGCGGCGGCCAGCGTGATGTTCCGTCGAGTCGTCCGAATCGTCATGGGCGGGAGCCTGCCGCGGAGGGATGTTTCGCTTCTCTCAGCGGAAGGGTTAACACCGGCGAAAGCCCCCCGTCGGGTACACAGGGCCCATGCGCGTACTGGTGGTGGAGGACGAGGCGTTCCTGGCCGAGATGATCGCCGAGGGGCTGCGTCGTGACGCGCTCGCCGTGGACGTGGCCGGCGACGGCCTGGAGGCGCTGCGGAAGCTGCAGTTCGGGGAGTACGACGTCCTCGTCCTCGACCGCGACCTGCCCGGGATGCACGGCGACGACGTCTGCCGCCGGGTCGTGGAGCAGCGGCTCCTGACCCGGATCCTGATGCTGACGGCGGCGGGGACGGTACGGGACCGGGTCGAGGGCCTCGGCCTCGGCGCCGACGACTATCTGGCCAAGCCCTTCGCGTACGACGAACTGCTCGCCCGGGTCCTCGCCCTCGGCCGGCGCGCCCGGCCCGCGCTGCCGCCCGTCCTCGAACGGGCCGGCCTGGTCCTCGACACCGCACGCCGCCAGGCCAGCCGCGACGGACGCCACCTGCACCTGTCCCGCAAGGAGTTCGCGGTCCTGGAGGCGCTGCTGCGGGCCGAGGGGGCCGTCGTCAGCGGCGAGGACCTCATCGAGCAGGTCTGGGAGGAGCACACCAGCTACCGCACGAACGCGGTACGGGTGACCCTGAGCAAGCTCCGCGCCAAGCTGGGCGAGCCGCCGGTGGTCGAGACGGTCCCGGGCGCGGGCTACCGCATCACATCGGGGCGGGCATGAGCGTCAAAAGCTTCCTGCGGGGCGAGCGGGCCCGGCTGACGGCGCTCTACGGCGGGCTGCTGCTGCTGGCCGGCGGACTGCTCACCGCGGTGGTGTACCTGCTGGTCAAGGAGGGGCTGTACTCGACGATCAGCGTCGCGGTGAACGGCGCCGTCCCCGCGAAGCGGCTGGACGAGCTGCCGGCCTCCTCCCTCCCGGCGTCCCCCGCGCCGTACGCGCTGCCGAGCTGGTCGGAGGCGGCCCGGTCCGCGAGCCCCGGGGCGCTGCCGCCCGGGGTGACCCGGGGCATGACGGTCACCAGCCGGGTCAGCGACGCGGTCGAGAACGCCGCCCTGGAGCGGCTGCTGACGGTCTCGCTGCTGGTCCTCGCGGTGTACGCCGTGCTCTCCGTGGTCCTCGCCTGGTGGATGGCGGGCCGGGTGCTGCGCCCGGTCGCCGTGATCACCGAGACCGCCCGCCGGCTCTCCGGCGAGAACCTGCACGAGAGGATCGCCCTGGACGGCCCGCCGGGGGAGCTGAAACGGCTCGCGGACACCTTCGACGGCATGCTGGGACGGATGGAACGACTGGTGTCGGCGCAGCAGCGGTTCGCCGCGAACGCCGCGCACGAGCTGCGGACCCCGGTCGCGGTGCAGCGGGCCGCCGCCGAGATCGGCCTCGCCGGGGAGCCCGACCAGGAGCGGGTCGCCCGGATCCGGGCCAAGCTGATCGATGTCGCCGACACGAGCGAGCGGATCATCGAGGGCCTGCTGCTCCTCGCCGCCTCCGACCAGGGGCTGGTGGCGCGGCGCCCGGTGGCGGTGCACGAGGTGGCCCGCCGGGCGGTGGACGCGCTGGCGGCCGAGGCCGCGGCGAGCGGGGTGACGGTCACCCTCGACGCCCGCCCGCTGACGGTCCCCGGGGACGCGGTGCTCCTGGACCGGCTGGTCCACAACCTCCTCGCGAACGCGGTACGCCACAACGTCCCGGGCGGCCGGGTGCGGGTGCGGACGGGCCCCGACGGCATCGAGGTGGTGAACACCGGCCCGGTCGTCCCGGCCGCCACGGTCCCGCTGCTCTTCGAGCCGTTCCGCCGCCTGAACGAACGCACCCACGCCCCGGGCGGGGGCGTCGGCCTGGGGCTCTCGATCGTCGACTCCGTCGCCCGCGCCCACGCGGCGACGGCGACGGCCACGGCGAACCCCACCGGCGGCCTCACGGTCCGGGTCCGCTTCGGCCCGTGAACCGCGCGCCCGCAGGGGCGGGCCCCTCAGTGCCGGAAGAAGATCCGGTCGCCGTACTCCGTCATCACGCGGCCGTTCCACTCGTGGCCGCCGTCCACGTTCCCCGAGCGCAGCAGCGGGGGCTCGATGCCCAGGCGGACCAGTTCCTCGGCCGCCGCGGCCATGGTGGCCTGCATCAGGGCGCTGGTGACGACGGTGGAGGCCGGGGCGAAGGGGGCCTCGATGTCCGGGTGGCTCAGCTCGGCGTCGCCGACGGCGATCCGGGAGTCGAGGACGATGTCGCAGTGGTCCTTGAGGTACGTCCCCGACACGTGCCGGGACTTCGTCTCGGTCGCGTACGCCACCGAGGTCACCCCGATGACCTTCAGGCCGAGCGCCCGCGCGTTCATGGCCATCTCGACGGGCAGGGCGTTGCGGCCGGAGAGCGAGACGATGATCAGGACGTCGCCCGCGGTGGCGGGGGAGGAGTCGAGGACCGCGCCCGCGAGGCCGTCGACGCGTTCCAGGGCGGAGCCGAGGGTGGCGGGCATGACGTCCACGCCGACGACGCCGGGCACCGCGAGGAGGTTCATCAGGGCCAGACCGCCGGCGCGGTAGACGACGTCCTGCGCGGCGAGCGAGGAGTGGCCCGCGCCGAACGCGAAGAGGCGGCCGCCCGCGGCGACGGCCTCGGCGATGGCCGTACCGGCGGCGGCGATCTCCCCGGCGTCCTCGTCGCGGACCCGCTGCAGGAGGCCGATCGCGGCGTCGAAGAACTGTCCCGCCAGCTTGCTCTCGCGCGCGCCGTCGCCCATTCCCGAAGCTCCTTCTCGTCGTGTCGCGGATCACGTTGCGGTCTGGACCATTGCTCTGTCAATACCGCCCGTCCGCGCGGCGGCACGGTTGTCGGCGCGATGCGTCAGAATTGGGGCAGGGCCAGCGCACGACTCATCGAGGGGCACGTATGTCCGGACTGATCGACACAACGGAGATGTATCTCCGCACCATCCTCGAGCTTGAGGAGGAAGGTGTGGTCCCTATGCGCGCCCGGATCGCGGAGCGGCTCGACCAGAGCGGCCCCACGGTGAGCCAGACGGTGGCCCGTATGGAGCGCGACGGTCTGGTGACCGTCGCCGGCGACCGCCATCTGGAGCTGACGGAGGAGGGCCGCCGCCTGGCGACGCGGGTCATGCGCAAGCACCGCCTCGCCGAGTGTCTGCTCGTCGACGTCATCGGTCTGGAGTGGGAGCAGGTGCACGCGGAGGCGTGCCGCTGGGAGCACGTGATGAGCGAGGCCGTCGAGCGGCGCGTCCTGGAGCTGCTGCGGCATCCGACGGAGTCGCCGTACGGCAATCCCATCCCCGGGCTCGAGGAGCTGGGCGAGAAGGCCGAGGCGGAGTCCTTCCTGGACGACTCCATGGTGTCGCTGGCCGATCTCGACCCGGGCCGGGAGGGCAAGACGGTGATCGTCCGCCGGATCGGCGAGCCGATCCAGACGGACGCCCAGCTGATGTACACCCTGCGCCGCGCGGGCGTGCAGCCCGGATCGGTCGTCAGCGTGACGGAGTCGGCGGGCGGCATCCTGGTCGGCAGCAGCGGCGAGGCGGCCGAGCTCGAGGCGGACGTGGCGGCGCACGTCTTCGTCGCCAAGCGGTAACCCGCCACCCGATTTACGTCGGATGCGCCACGCCCGCTTCCTCGGCGTGCCACGCTGGGTCCAGCCGTGCGAGGCCGGGAGGGGTGGGCGGATGAGGGCGTCGGGGGCGGTGCGACGAGCGACAGAGGGCCCCGGCGCCCATGGGCGCCGGGGCCTGTCCTCCCCTGTGCTGACCCGGAGCCCCGAGCTCCCAGGGTCATTCCCTGCGGACCGTTTTCCCCGAGCGGTCCGCCTCCCGCTGAAGATCTCCCCTCGGCGGCGCGCGTCAATCCTTGAGTGCCGTCACTCGAACGAGGGGTGTTGTGTGGCAGACCCCCATTTTCGAATACAGGTTCGATAGTCTGACGGTGCTCGACACGCTCGATGGGAAAGAGGGGGTGCCAGGGAACATGGTGCGACGTCTCGACGTCACCGGAGCCGCCGGCGTACGCCTGGCTGCCTGGGAGTACACGGAGCAGGGAGTGCCGGGGGCCCGGCGCGAACGGGGACCGGGCGCCGCCGCGTCCGGGGTGTTACTGCTCCACGGCCTGATGGGCCGTGGCTCCCACTGGGCGCCCACCGCCGGCTGGCTCGCCGGGCGGCACCGCCCCGTCGCCCTCGATCAGCGGGGCCACGGCGCCAGCGACAAGCCCGCGTCCGGCCCCTACACCCGCGAGGCGTACGTCGCCGACGCGGTCGCCGCGGTCGAACAGCTCGGCCTCGGGCCGGTCACCCTCATCGGCCACTCCATGGGTGCCCTCACCGCCTGGCAGGTCGCCGCCGAGCATCCCGAGCTGGTCCGCGCGCTGATCATCTGCGACATGCGGGCCTCGGCCCTTGGCGCCGCCTCGCAGCGGGAGTGGCAGGACTGGTTCCGCCGCTGGCCCCTCCCGTTCGCCTCTCTCGCCGAGGTGCGCCAGTGGTTCGGCGAGGACGACCCGTGGGTCGAGCGGCCGAATCCGGGCCGCGGCGAGTTCTTCGCCGAGGTGATGACCGAGCGCCCCGACGGCTGGTATCCGGTCTTCGACCCGGCCCAGATGCTGACCTCCCGCGAGACCTGGGTCCACGACGCCCACTGGGAATCCCTCGCCCAGGTCCGCTGCCCCACCCTGGTCGTCCGTGGCCTCGACGGCGAACTGGGCCGCGCCGAGGCCCAGGAGATGGTCCGCGTCCTCCCCCACGGCGCCTACGCCGAAATCCCGGACGCCGGCCACCTCCTGCACTACGACCACCCGGAGGCCTGGCGGGAGGCGATCGAGCCGTTCCTCAACGGGGTGCTGACGTCCTGACGGTGGGCGTGCGCCGTACCCGCTGTGCGTGTGCGGCGTCGCTCACCGCGTACCTGCCTGGGCCAGGCGCCGGTCCAGCTCGTCGTCCAGGTCCTGCTGCTTGGCCGGCTCAGGGGCGTAACCGTTCCACTTTTTGAGGGCGGCCAGCGCCTTCTCCTCGGCGAAGCGGGTCGGATAAGTCAGGTCGCGCAGGAACGCGGACCAGGCGGAGGGGGTGAGGGTGAGGGCGGGGCGGGTGGTGTCCTTGGAGTCGCGGACGTGGACGGTGTGGGGGCAGGTGGCGACCTCGACGCAGTTGCCGCCCTGCTCGCTGCTGTAGGAGGACTTGGTCCAGGCGATGGCGACCTCGACGCAGTCGCCGCCCTGCGGGCCGCTGTAGCTGCTTTTGAACCAGATGAGGTCGGTGCTCATAGCTCTCGTGCCACCTGTTCGATCAGTCGTGCCGAGTCTTCCGGGGTGAGGGCCTGCGCCCGCAGCGAGCCGTAGCGGGCGAAAACATCCCCCACGTCCGGCTGTTCGCTGAGAAAGTACCTCCCACCTTGTCCCTCGACATAGACAAGTTGACTGCGACGCTCGGCAGTCTCCAACAGAGTGAAGGGTCCATCGAGCCCGGCATGAGTCTCTCGGGTCTCTGACATCACCTGGATGGTGACGTTGCGCAACTCCGCGTACTGGCGCACGTGCAGCAGGTTCTTCCTCAGGACGTCCGGGCCGCCGAGCGGTTTGGTGAGGGCGGCCTTCTCCAGGACGAAACTGATGAGGGGGGCGGGCTTGCGGAAAAAGACCTCCTGTCGGGCGACTCGGGCGGCGATCGCCGTCTCGATCTCGTCGTCGTCCAGGGCTGGCACCGCGCATCGGAAGACGGCCCGCGCGTACTCCGCAGTCTGGAGCAGTCCCGGAATCAGCAGGCACTCGTACTTATGGATGCCCGCCGCCCTGGCCTCCTCCAGCAGATAGTCCTCGAACCACGCCGCCACCCCACTCACCGTCACCTCCTCCGCCACTTCCAGAAGTGCACCTTGTGCACACAGCAGCTCGTCCGCGATCGCGACGAAGTTCCCCTTCGCCCGCCGCTCCCCGCGCTCGATCATCGCCACCTGGGACTTGGAATACCCGGTCTCCTTGCCCAGCGCGTCCTGCGACACCTTCGCCCGCTCCCGGTAGAAGCGCAGGAGGCGGCCGAAGACCTTCGCCGCCCCCGGGCTCCCGTTGTTTCCGATGTTCACACCAGACCTCCCCGAGTGCACAGTCCGCCACAGACATCGTGTGGCGCTGGTCACAGTAGAGCGGCGCCGGAAAGCTGGCGTCATGAATTCGCGCAAGTCACTTGACAGGGTGCCGTCTTGGGTTCCGGTGGACGGGCATGCCCTGCGGCACGCGGGCGTGCACTTCGACGCCGTACGGATCGGGGGCTTCCTCGGGGAGGACGTGGCGTACCGGCTCATGGAGTACACGGACTTCCAGGCCGGGCCGATCGTCCGCCAGGCCACCGGCGAGCGGTACCTCTACTTCCTGCTGCCACCGCGGACCGCCGCCGCCTATGCCTGGCCGGCCCCCGCGAGGGCGCTGAGCAGGAGCGGCGGGGCGCTGGCCTTCGTCGGGATCCCGGCGCTGCGCGGCACGACCTGGCCGCTGGACTGGCGATCTCGCCCGACGCTCGAAGATCCGTTCGTGCGACCGGAGTTGTTGCACGAGATGGTTGTGTGTGCGGTACGGTGACCGCGACATCACGCTCCGTGAGAAATGGAGCGGTCCCCGGGGGTGCGCCAACACCATCCGAGGACCTTCACCGCGAGTACTTCGAAGGAGTACCCGAAATGCTTCGGCATGTTATCGCGCCCGTTCGCTCCTACACCAAGGCCTCGAACGATGTCGTGCGCCATCCGCGTCTCAACGTGGAAGCCAAGCTTCTGGTCCTCTACATGCAGGGCCTGCCCGAGAGCGACGCCGACAAGCCCCTCAGCGAGCATGCCACTGCGCTGAATCTGAAGCCCTGCGCCTTCAAGCGGGCGAAAAAGTGCCTGATCGCCTGCGGTTACTTCCACCAGTGGAAGTGGCAGGGCGCGCGCGGGCATTGGTTCACGGATCAGTTGTTCACCAACGTCACCCTCACGCGTGAGGAGGCGAACGCCGTCCGCGACGGCCGGCCACCGACCGGCGTTTCGCCGACGGTCGGTTCCCCGGATGTCCCGCGTGTCGGCTGCTCTCCTACAGAAGAGAAAGACCAAGAGAAGAAGAACCTTCCCCACCCCCCTCCCGAAAGGCCGGACCCGGCGCCGACGGCACCCGACCCGGCCCCGGAGCCGGCCCCGGATCCCGTCACGGATCCGGAGCCGGATCTCGGGCCGAGCCCGGAGCCTGCCGTAGATCCGGAGCCGGCGCCTGACCCGACGCCTGATCCGGCACCGGCGCCTGAGGCGGAGCCACAAGCGGCGGCACCCGGCGCGGAGCCCGGCGCGGAGCCGAGCGCCGGACCCGCGCCGGAATGCCCCGACCCCGCCCCCGACCCCGAAGTCGTCGAGGCCGAGCGGCTGTTGCTGTCGCTCCGCCACCGCAACCGGGATCTGCACCTCGGTGCCCGGGAAGCGCGCGGTCTCGCCGAGGCGGCGGCGGAGTGGCTGCGGCGCGGGGTGTCCGCCGCCGATCTGTGCCACGCCCTGACCCACGCGCTGCCCCGCACGGGCATCCGCTCGGCCGTGGGCTTCCTGCGCTACCGGCTGGTCGAGAAGCTGCCCGCACCGGTCGCCCCGCCGCCCACGGCCTCCCTGGAGGCCCTGGGAGCCCCGGGGGCCCCGGGAGCGCCGGACGCTCCCGGAGCCCTCGCCCCGGGAGCGCTGGTCTCCTGCGACGGCCCGGGGGACGATCACGTCTTCCGGCCGGTCGGGGGTGAGACCCGCTGCCGCCGGTGCCGTACGGAGCAGGCCGCCCGGCAGGGCTCCCGGCCCGGCGGCCCGCCCCGGGCACCCTGGCGGACGCTCGTCGAGGAGGCGGCGGCACACGCCCTGGGGAGCGCGCCGGGCGGCCTGCGGCACCTGCCGGTGCCGGGGTCAGGCGGCGGTCAGAACGAGAAGACCGTGCCGCGGGCCATGCCGGCGTTCATCTCGCACTCGTTGCCGTAGGTGGCGGACCAGCTGATCCGCTTGCCCTTCCAGACGCCGTCGCCGGTCACCGTGACCGGGTCCCAGATGCGCGTACAGGGGGTGTTGCCGCCGCCCCACATCGTGGTCAGCGCGGCCAGGTCGCCGTTGACGGACTCCAGCTCGGCACAGGCGGCCTTCGGGGCCGGGTGGGTGCCGCTCGGGCGCGGTGCGCAGTTGAGGGTGACCGCCCTCGCGATGGACGCCGTGGCGGCGTCCTCGCCGTGACCGACCGTCAGCACCAGCGCCGACGGCGGGTACAGACCCGCGGGGGCGGCGGGCGCCGCGTGGGCGACGCCGGTGGTCGCCGTTCCGACGAGCGCGAGGCCAGTGGCGACGGCGGCGGAGAGAGCGGCTTTACGGAGGTAACGCACGGGATGGATCCCTTCGGAGGGTTTGGGTTGTTGCGATTGCGGTCCGGAGTCTTGTCGACGCGAAGGGTGATCGCACATCGCCCGGCCGTTTCCGGCCGTATACAGCGATGTGCACGTGTCACCGACTGAACGATCGGTCGTCTGGGCAGCTCGAAAGGGGTGCAACACCAGTTCGGGTACTACTCCGAAGGGGTGAGGCCGGGATTGGTACAACCAGGAACAAACCGCTGACCTGCGGTGACGCGAAATTGGTTCAGTCTTGCAGCACTCATGAACGTGCGGGGTCGACCGGAACCCTCCGGTCGACCCCGCACGGAAGGGGGCTCAGCCCTTGCTGACCGCCGTGAGAATCTCCGGCAGCCGGTACGCGGTGCGCGGCGCCGCCAGCCGCAGGCCCGCCCACACCAGCAGCCCGCCGTAGACCGCGCCGAGCGGGAACAGCAGCCACAGGAAGGAGTGCAGGTCGGCGACGTGGAGCCAGATCGTCGCCCCGATCACCGGGCCGCACAGCAGCGCCCCCGCGACCATGCCGCCGAGGATCGACATCCAGGCCAGGCCGCCCTGGCCCGGGGCCGCGCTCTTGAAGGCGCCGTCCTGCGGGATCGAGTACGGGAAGGCCGCCGAGGTGAACGCCCCGGCCCCCGTCATCGCGCCCAGCAGGGCCAGGGCGAGGCCCAGCCCCTCCGGCAGCGCCGACCAGTCGCCCAGGAGCGCCGCCGTGCCCACCGTCACCAGGACCGTGAACGGGAGCGTGACCAGCAGCAGCGCCAGCGCACGCGCGCGGAGCTCGGCGTAGGCGTCCGCCGGGGTCGAGATCGTCTGGGCGACCATCCAGAACGCCGAGGTGTCCTGCCCGAACTGGTTGTACATCTGGATGCCGAGCATCCCGGTGGCGAAGCAGGCGAAGTAGATCGACCCCGTGCCCTGGACGGCGTTGAGGAACGGCACGATCGCCCCGACCGCCAGCGAGGAGACCCAGGACGCCTTCGTCTTCGGGTCCCGCCACATGTAGCGCAGGCCGCGCTCCATCACCGTGCCCGTACGGCCGCCGGGCAGCAGCCGCGCCAGGCGGCCCCGGCCGGCCTTGTCCGCCGCGGTCGCGCCGCCGGCCGCCCCGATCGTCGAGCCGTCCGGCGCCGTCATCAGCGTGACCAGGCTCCGCTGCCACCACACGAGGAGCGCGCAGAGGACGAGGACCGTCACGGCCGACTGCCCCGCCGCGACGCCGTAGTCGCCTCTGGACGCCGCGTCGACGGCCGCGACCGCCGACGCGGGCGGCAGCCAGCTCACGACGGCCGTGACCGGCTCCAGCGAGGACAGGCCCCCCGCCCTGCCGAGCTGCTGCGCCCCGAAGTTGACGAACTGGATCCCCACCGCGATCAGCAGACCGCTCAGCACCGCCAGATCACGGCCCTTGCGCGAGGTCAGCAGCCGTACGTTGGCCGCCGCGACCGCCCGCGCCAGCGCCACGCACACCAGTACCGTCAACGGCACGGCCACCACCGCGACCAGCACGCCCGCAGCGCCCCGCGCCAGGGCCAGGACGGCGCCGAGCGCCATGCACAGCGTGAACGCCGGACCGATGCCGATCAGCGAGGAGACGAGCAGCGCCCGGACCAGCGGCCGGGGCCGCAGCGGCAGCATCACGAGCCGTGAGGGGTCCAGCGTCTCGTCGCCGCCCGCCGCGAACAGCGGCATCACCGCCCAGGCGATCGCCAGCACGCCGATGAGCAGCACGGCGATGATGTCGGCGTCGGCGTTGCCCCGCATCAGCACGAAGGCCAGGAGTATCGCGGCCGCGAAGACCGCGGCGCACACGGCAGAGGTGACGAACACGGCGGTGCGTCCGCTCGACTGGCGCAGTCCGTTGCGCAGCAGCGCCAGCTTGAGCCCGACGAAGACGGAGGTGAGGGAGGGCGCGGAGGGGGAGGGGGCGGAGGCCGCCGGCGCGGCCGTCGGGGCGCTCATCGTCCCGTACCGCCGCTGCCGCCCGCGCCGTTGCCGCCGCCGAGATCCTTCCCGGCCCCACCGGCTCCACCGGTCCCACCGGCACCCGCGTCCCGGATCGCGCCGCCGCCCAGCCAGTCCAGCGACTCGCCGGTGTCCCGGCCCTGCGCCCCGACGAGCTCCAGGAACGCGGCCTGCAGGGAAGGCGCCTCGCCGCGGACCTCCGCGAGCGGGCCCTGCGCGCGGATGCGGCCGGCCGCCATCACCGCGACCCAGTCGCACAGCGACTCCACCAGCTCCATCACGTGGCTGGAGAACACGACGGTCGCGCCCGACGCGGTGTACCGCTCCAGGACGCCCCGGATGGTCTGCGCGGAGACGGGGTCGACACCCTCGAACGGCTCGTCCAGGAAGAGCACCTCGGGGTTGTGCAGCAGCGCGGCCGCCAGACCGATCTTCTTGCGCATACCGGTGGAGTAGTCCACCACCAGCTTGTGCTGCGCGCCCGCCAGGTCCAGGACGTCGAGCAGCTGGGTGGCCCGCTTGTCGACCTCCGCGCCGGGCAGGCCGCGCAGCCGGCCGGTGTACGCGAGGAGTTCCCGCCCCGACAGCCGCTCGAAGAGGCGCAGCCCCTCCGGCAGGATGCCGATCCGGGCCTTGACCTGCGCCACCGACTCCGGATCGGCCCAGACGTCGTGCCCGGCGACCAGGACGCGCCCCTGGTCGGGACGGAGCAGGCCGGTGATCATCGAGAGGGTGGTCGTCTTGCCCGCGCCGTTCGGTCCGACGAGGCCGATGAACTTCCCCGCGGGCAGGACGAGATCGACGCCGTTCACCGCGATCTGCTGGCCGAAACGCTTCCACAGCCCCTCGACGCGGACGGCGGGCGTCGCACCGGTGTCCGGTGCGCCGCCCGCCGCGTGGAACGCTTCGTCGAATGCCTGGTCAGGCATGGTCCGTCAACCCCTCGGTCGTCCCCGTGCGATGGAGGGACAACCTTACGGGGACGGCTCCTTGGCCGTCCGGTCAAGCGTTGCGGTCCCTCGCCGCCGCCGCTTCCCGGCCACACGCGTACGCGAGGGGGCTGATCAGCTCCTCCGCGTCGGGGAGCCAGCGGTTGGCGGCGGTCGGCCGCCGCGCCCACTGCACGGCGCCGTGCCCGCCGACCCGGGTGGGCGGCGCCGCCACGTAGTGGCCCTCGCCGCGCGTGAGCAGGTCGATCGAGGTCGGGGCCCAGCCGAGCTTGCGCACCAGGTCCGGCACCTTCGTCGCGGCACCGGGCAGGACGAAGAAGAACATCCGGCGGTCGGGGGTGCAGGTCACCGGGCCGAGCGTGAGCTCCATGCGCTCCATCCGGGCCAGCGCGAGGAAACCGGCCGCCTCGGGCACGTCGATCGCGTCGAAGGTACGGCCGGTCGGCAGCAGGATCGACGCCTTCGGCTGCTTCGACCACATGCGCCGCGCCCCGACGGCGCTGCCCGTCGCCTGGGTCGACCAGTCGGGCCTCGCCGGGTGGGCGCCCGGCGAGACGCAGCTGTCGACGCCGCAGGAGCAGCGCTCCCTGCCCTCGACGGCTTCCAGCCAGGTCCCGGGGAACACGTCCCAGTGCCGCTCTTCCGCGTACCGCACGGCGCAGTCCAGCAGCTGCTCGCCTCGCTGCTTGGGGATGTGTGCGGCTTCCGTGACTCCCATGGTCTCTTCCACGGTGAACACAACTGCCGCCGTCACCTGGAGTTACGGGCATGGCCCAAGAGCGGTGCGGGGCATCGATCCTGCACGCGGGGCGCATGGGTGCACGGGCGGGGGCGCGCGTGAGGCCCGGGCGCGAGGGCGGGGTAACCAGGGTGGGGGCCGGCGGCGGCGAGGGAGCGGCCGATGCGTCCGGTTTCGCGTGTTCACATCGGCATTGACCGGATATCCGTCGGGCAGTGATCAGTTCACTTCAGTCGGGTTCGACCGATCACCGACCGGAGCCACCGATCACGACCGGCCTCAGGGGGTTTGTCATGGCAGCCAGGCCACTCGTTGCCCGTCAGCCGAACGAACGGCTGCAGGCGCTCATTCAGGAGGCCGGGTGTTCCAACGCCGGCCTCGCCCGCAGAGTCAACATGGTCGGGGCCGAACGCGGCCTGGACCTGAGGTACGACAAGACGTCCGTGGCGAGGTGGCTGCGCGGGCAGCAGCCGCGCGGCCGGGCGCCCGGCGTCATCGCCGAGGCGCTGGGCCGCAAGCTGGGACGCACGGTCACGATCGACGAGATCGGGATGGCGAACGGCCGGAACCTCGCGGGCGGTGTGGGGCTGCAGTTCGCGCCGACCGTGCTGGGCGCGATCGAGCAGGTCTGCGAGCTGTGGCGCAGCGACGTGGGGCGCCGGGACTTCCTGTCGGGTTCGACGGTGGCGGCCTCCGCGCTGGTCGAGCCGAGCCGGGACTGGCTGATCACCGGCGCGGACGCGCAGGTGGCCCGGTCGGCGGGGGCGCGGGTCGGGTCGGCGGACGTGGCGGCGGTCCGGGCCATGACGAGCGCGCTGGTCGACCTGGACCGGCGGTTCGGCAGCGGGCACGTGCGGCCGGTGCTGGTGCACTACCTCAACAGCGCGGTGTCCGGGCTGCTTTCGGGATCGTACCGCGAGTCGGTGGGCCGGGAGCTGTTCGGGGCGGTCGCGCGGCTCACCGAACTGGCCGGGTACATGGCCGTGGACACCGGGCAGCCGGGTCTGGCCCAGCGCTATTACATCCAGGCGCTGCGGCTCGCGCAGGCGGCGGGCGACCGCGGCTACGGCGGCTATGTCCTCGCGGCCTCGATGAGCCACCTGGCGGCGGACCTGGGCAACCCGCGCGAGATCGCGCAGTTGGCGCGGGCGGCGCAGGAAGGGGCGCGGGGGCACGTCACGCCGAGGGCGGAGGCGATGTTCTACGCCGCGGAGGCCCGGGGGCACGCGCTGCTCGGGGACGTCCGCTCCTTCGAGGTGGTGGCGGGGCGTGCCGTACGCGCGCTGGAGCAGGCCGATCCGGAGTCGGGCGAGGACCCGGCGTGGATCGCGCACTTCGACCACGCCTATCTGTCGGACGAACTGGCGCACTGCTACCGCGACCTGGGGATGCCGGCGGAGGCGGCGCGGGCGGCGGAGGACTCGCTGCGCGGGCATCCGGAGACGCGGGCGCGGCGGCGGGTGATCGGCCTGGTGCTGCTGGCGTCGGCGCAGCTGCAGCACCGGGAGGTGGAGCAGGCCTGCGACACGGGCTCGCGGGCGGTGGAACTGCTCGCCACGCTGCGGTCGTCGCGGGGCGCGGAGTATCTGGACGATCTGAAGGACCGCTTCGAGCCGTTCGCCCGGGAGCCGGCGGTACGGGAGTTCGGGGCGCGGCTGGAGACGCTCGCCGCGTGACGGGGGTCACGAGGGCCCGGGCGGTGCGGCGGCCCGGGCGCGCGTGGGGGCTTTGTAGCGGGTTTCACACGCGTGTGCGGACCGCTGGGCGCACCCGGTAGCGTGAGCCGACGATTCCGTAGGTCCATCAGTAGGAGTCCCGGTGACGCAAAGCGGACAGGGTCCGGAGCCGCAGTATCCGCCGGCGGTACGGCCCGCGCACGAAGGTGTCGTGCTGCCCGCAGAAGGCGGCGCGGAGGGCGGCCCGGCCGCCGGCCCCGCCGGCGGTCAGCCGTGGGGCGGTGCCTGGGGTCCCGGCGGCGGCCGTCCGGGCGGCGGGCAGCCTCTCCCCCCGGCGCAGCCGCTGCCGCCGGAGACGGTGCCGGGCGCGGCCGCGGACATGCAGGCGACGCAGTACATCGCCCCGTTCCCGCCCCACGGCGGGCAGCCGGGCCCCATGCCGGGTCCGATGCCGGGCGCCGCGCAGGGTCAGGGCGGGGCACCCGGGCAGGGCCACGGGCCGGGCCCGATGCCGGGTCCGATGCCGGGCGCCGCGCAGGGTCAGGGGCCGGGGTCCGCGCCGGGGGCGATACCCGGGGCGCACCCGCACCAGTCGTCCGGGCCGCTTCCGCCGCAGGGCGGGTACGGCTATCCGCAGCAGGCGCAGGCGTCCGGGGGAGACCCGCGCGGGCAGCAGGCGCCGGGGCCGCTTCCGCCGCAGGGCGGCTACGGCTATCCGCAGCAGGCGCAGGCGTCCGGGGGAGACCCGCGCGGGCAGCAGGCGCCGGGGCCGCTTCCGCCGCAGGGCGGCTACGGCTACCCGCAGCAGGCGCAGGCGGCCGGCGGGTACGGCTATCCGCAGGCCGGGGCCGCCGACGACATGCAGGCGACCCAGCACATCCCGCCGGTCACCGGGCAGGGCGGCGGCTCCGACACCCAGTTCCTGGGGACCGGGCCGCTGAGCCGGCAGCCGGCCGGCGCCTCCGACGCGACGCAGTACATCGCTCCCGTACCGTCGCAGCCCGCCGGTGAGCGGCAGCCGCCCGCCGAGTTCGACAACCTCTTCCGCAGCGACTCGACGCAGCACCTGCCGCAGCAGCCGCCGCACCACCAGGCCCCCCAGCCCCCGCAGCACCACCAGCCTCCGTACGGGAACCAGCCGCAGGGGCCGCGGCCGCCGCAGCCTTACGGATTCCAGGACGCCTACTACGACGGCGACGACGAGCCCGCGCCGCGCCGGAAGTCACCGGTCGCGCTGATCGCCGCCGTCGTCGTCGGCTGCGCGGTCGTGGGTCTGGGCGCCGGGGCGCTGCTCAGCGGCGGGGACGACGACAAGGGCGAGAAGCCCGGCCAGAGCGCGAGCGCCGGTACGGGCGCCCCGTCCACCACCGCCCCGACCGAGAAGGCCGCCGAACCCGCCGAACCGCAGGCGCAGGCGCTCGACAAGCTGCTCGCGGACAGCAACAACAGCCGGGACGCGGTGATCCGCTCGGTCGAGTCCATCAAGCAGTGCAAGAACCTCGACCAGGCCGCCACCGACCTGCGGGGCGCCGCCGCGCAGCGCCGGGAGCTGGTGACGCGCCTGGGGGGCCTGTCCGTCGACAAGCTGCCGGACAACGCCGCGCTGACCGCCGCCCTCACCAAGGCGTGGCAGGCGTCGGCCTCCGCCGACGACCACTACGCCGCCTGGGCCGTCCAGATGAAGGCCAAGAAGGCGTGCAAGGGGGGCAAGGCCCGGAGCACCAGCCGGACGGCCGAGGCGAACAAGAAGAGCGGCGAGGCCACCACCGCCAAGCGCGAGGCGGCCGGGCTGTGGAACCCGACCGCCACGAAGTACGGCCTGCCGCAGCGGACCCCGACCCAGCTCTGAGGCCGGACGTCCGCGTCCGCAAGGGGGCTCAGGGAGCGCTGAGGACGGTCTCGCCGACGTCGACGAAGCCGGGCTTCTGTGCCACGAGCCGCCCCTGGCGGACCACTTGGAACGTCACCTCGTGGTTGACGATCCGGGGGAAGCCGGGGGCGCCGAGCATGTCCTCGTAGTGCCATCGCAGTTCGGGTGTGAGGCCGCCGGTGTCGATCCGGACGCCCTGGTCGAGGGCGTGCGAGACGGCGCTCGCCTCGATGGAGTCGGTGTCGAGGGACTCGATCACCTGCTTCAGGACGGTGTACGCGATCCAGGTCGTCTGGACGCCCGCGTCGGAGGGGTCCACGCGGTTGTCGGCGAAGGCGTGCTCCTGGATGACCTTGCGCATGGGCTCCCAGCGCGGGTCGTCCGCCTCCGGGTACCAGCCGGTGACGTACGCGCCCTCGAAGGGGCTGCGGGCGCCGCCCGTGCGGTCGATGACCGGCTGGCTGACGCTGCCGAGGACCGAGGAGATCCGTACCCCGGAAGTCTTCTTCGCGTCGCCCCCGCCGTCCCCGCCGTCCTCCGTGGCCGGGCTCCCGTTCGCGGGCAGGCGGCGGAAGGAGTCGAAGAAGGTCTGGGTGCGCTCGCCCAGGACGGCGGCCACGCAGCCGTCCTCCCGCCCGGCCTTGCTGCGGGCGCGGCCGGCCTGCTGGGTGTACTCGGCGGCGTCCTCCAGGGCCGGGATGTCGGTGGCCCCGCCGTGCCGGGAGGTGCGGAGCCCGGAGTCGAGGAGGGCGGGCAGCTTGTCGCCGGCGATGGTGTCGGGCCGGACGAGGGAGACCTTGCGGCAGGACTCGGCGAGCTGCATGCCGTGGCCGGCCATGAGGGAGGCCTGGCCGCCGTTGACCGGATAGGAGAGCGGGCTGGTGAACTCGTCCTCGGAGATGCCGTAGCCCCCGACGTACGGGATGCCCGCCGCCTCCAGGGGGGCCATGAAGCCCCGGCCGTTCTGGCTGTAGGAGCCGACGACGGCGACGACGTCCTCGCGGACCGCCCGGCGGGCGCAGGCGGCGGCGCCGGCGGAGGTGTTCTGTTCGTTGCAGGTGAGGATGCGCAGCTCGTGGCCGTCGATGCCGCCCGTGGAGTTGATCCAGCGGGCGTAGGCCTGCGCCATGGCGGGCATGCCGGGCATGTTGGTGGCCCGGGTGCCGTCGGGTGCCCAGGTCATCACGGTGACGGGCTCCCTGGAGCCCCCCGTGGCCCCAGGGATCACGCCGCAGCCGGCGAGCAGTGCCGCGCCTGCCGTCGCCGTCGTGACGTACGCGAGGAGTGAGGTCAGTCGCCTACCGGTCATGGGCATGCACATTTCCGCCTCACGGGTAACGCGGGAGTGAGCATGGTTCAACGGTGGGTGACGCGAAGGTGAATTACGGGGGCCGGTCGGCCGTCAGGAATGGGGAACGTACGATCGAAAGGTGTCCAGTCCTGTCTCCGGTTCGGTGAACTCTTCCCGTCGCGGCCGTCGCTCCCCCACCATGGGCGGCATGCCGCTCAACGACATGCCCTGGTGGCGCTGGCGCAGTAACGTGCGCTCGGCGCTGCACATGCTCTCCGACCCCGGGTTCCACGAGACGACCTGGCTGGCCGGCCACGAGGGGTACGGCGACGTCACCGACGCCGTCTACCGCCTGGTCGAGGACACCTGGCTGGACAACTGGTCCGCCGAGAAGTACGTCGGGACGATCTTCCGCGACTCGGGCGAGGCCGCCCTGGTGGACGTCGCCGTGCTGCGCGTGCTGCGGATCATGCACCAGGTGGGCCCCGACGCGCCGGTCTCGGCGTACATGGAGCACCACGGCTGGCCGGAGGCGGTCCGGGCCGCCCGCGAGGCACACGTGCGGATGGCGTCGGCGGACGGCGAGGACCCGGACGAGCCGCCCCGCTCCCTGGACGTCCTGCGCATCATGACGCGTTCCGCCTGACGGACGCCGTCCCTGACGGGCCCGCGCCGTGTGGCAGGCTAGCGGGATGACCGACCAGTACGTCCTCACTCTCTCCTGCCCCGACAAACAGGGCATCGTGCACGCCGTGTCGAGCTACCTCTTCATCACCGGCTGCAACATCGAGGACAGTCAGCAGTTCGGAGACCGGGACACGGGTCTCTTCTTCATGCGCGTCCACTTCTCGGCGGAGGCGCCGGTCACGGTGGACAAGCTGCGGGCGAGCTTCGCGGCGGTGGGCGACGCGTTCACGATGGACTGGCACATCAACCGCGCCAACGAGCGCATGCGGGTCGTGCTCATGGTGTCGAAGTTCGGTCACTGCCTCAACGACCTGCTGTTCCGCTCGCGGATCGGGGCGCTGCCCGTCGAGATCGTGGCGGTCGTCTCCAACCACACCGACTTCGCCGAGCTGGTGAGCTCGTACGAGATTCCGTTCCGGCACATTCCGGTCACCAAGGAGAACAAGCCGGAGGCGGAGGCGGAGCTGCTGGAGCTGGTCCGCTCCGAGCGGGTGGAGCTGGTCGTCCTCGCCCGGTACATGCAGGTGCTCTCCGACGACCTGTGCAAGCAGCTCTCCGGCCGGATCATCAACATCCACCACTCCTTCCTGCCGAGCTTCAAGGGCGCGAAGCCCTACCACCAGGCGCACACGCGCGGGGTGAAGCTGATCGGCGCGACGGCGCACTACGTGACGGCCGATCTCGACGAGGGGCCGATCATCGAGCAGGAGGTCGAGCGGGTGGGCCACGAGGTCACCCCGGACCAGCTGGTGGCGGTCGGCCGCGACGTGGAGTGCCAGGCCCTGGCCCGCGCCGTGAAGTGGCATGCCGAGCGGCGCATCCTCCTCAACGGCCGCCGCACGGTCGTCTTCGCCTGACGTCTCGCGGCCCGGGCGGCCGGGCGGTCCCTGCCGGACGGGGTTCTCGGCACACGCCCTACAGCCTGCTCAGTGACGCCGCCGCGAAGAGGACGTCCCTGATCGCCTCCCGGTCGCCGTCCTGACCGGCCGCCGCCTCCTCCGGAGGCACGTGGCCCGCGACGAGCTGGCAGAACTCGACCCCGTCCATGGCCACCTGGGCCACCGCGTGGTCCGGGGAGCCGACGGCCGCCGGGGAGTCCAGGGCTATGTACCAGTGGCCGCCGCCCGAGCCCTCGACCTCCAGATGGAGCGAGCGGCCGGGGGCGCCCGCCGCGACCAGATGGCGGGGCGGTGAGGCCAGGCCCGCGCGACGGCGTCCCGCGAGGGCGGCCGGAAGCAGCCGGGCCGCCAGGTCGATCATGTCGTGCAGGTGCGGGCCGCTGGGCGGTTCGTACGGATACGCCACCGCGTTGGCGATGTCGTCGGCGTGCACCCAGCATTCGAAGGCCCGCTCCAGCAGCGAGTCCCGCAGCGGCAGCGCGAAGTCGCCGTAGGTGACGGTCATGTCGGCGACGCCCCGCCCGGCGAAGGACACCGTGCGGATCAGCGTGTGGCTCTGCTCCCGCCACGGCTCGCGGACCTTGCGCGTCGGCGGATGGTACGAGCCCTGCCAGTACGCCTCCGTGCGCGCCGTGGGGGCCTGTTCCGGTGCGTCGGCGCCCAGCGGGTCGTCCAGGCCGAGCGCCGTCGAGACCAGGCCGTCCACGGTCAGCAGATGCCCGATCACCCCGGCGACGGTCGTCTTGCGCCGGGCCGGGCGCTCGCCGTCGAACCACTTCAGCCGCACCGGGGCGTGCCACTCCGACTCGCCGATGTCCCGCAGCAGCGCGTCGAGGCGGGCGGTCTCCGCGTCGTACGGGGTCGCCCAGGCGGGCACCGGGATACGGGCGGGGCGGCGGCCCAGGCAGTTCTCCAGGACCCGGGAGCGCAGCAGCGGGTCGAGGTCCAGGTCCCGCTCGGCGTGCAGCAGGCCGACGGCGTCCCGCAGCCGCAGCGCCTCGTCCGCGCAGGGGGCGCACTCGGTCAGGTGGTCCTCGACGGCCTGGGTCTCCTCCGGGGAACACGCGGAGAGTGCCCAGGCCCCGAGCAGGGACTTGAGCACGGCATGGGTCGGGGGCGCGGCGGGCGGCACGGGCGCGGGCTCGGCCACGGGCGACGTCACCGGCTCGGGCGGGGGAGCGGGCGCCGGGTCGGACGCCGTCACCGCGTCGGGGCCGGGCAGCGGCTCCGGGTCCCGCATCGACTCCGGTTCCGGCTCCGGCTCCGGCTTCGACGCGGGCGCCGGGGGCGCGGAGAGGTCCGCGTGGTCGTCCGGGGCCCAGCGCGGCCCGGGTATGCGGGGAGCGCGCGCGACCTCGTCCGGGTCGCCGTTCGCGTCGTTCACAGCGAACGTCCGTAGCCGGGCGGTGAGGAGTTCTCCAGCGGGCGGGTGTTCGCCGTGGACAGCAACTGCAGTCCGAGCCGCAGCCGGCGCCGCGCCTCGTCCTCCGTGACACCGAGGTCGGCCGCCGTCTGGCGATAGTCGCGCCGCTGGAAATAGGCCAGTTCCAGCGCGGCCCGCAGCGGCGCCGGCATCGACGTCACGATGTAGTCCGCGCGAGCCGCGACCGAGGCCCGCCGCACCTTCTGCTCCAGCTCCTCCGCCGAGCCCTCGCCGGTCTCCGCGAACGCCGTCGCCTCGTTCTGCCGCAGCCGGTGCACGGCCTGCCGCTGGGTGAGCTTGGCGACCCAGGAACGGAGGTTGCCCTGCTTCGGGTCGTAGGCGTCGGGGTTCTCCCAGACGTAGCCGAAGACCTCCCGGGTGACCTGGTCCGCCGCGTCGTCGTCGTCCAGCACCCGGTGGGCGAGGCTGTGCACCAGGGAGGCGAACCGGTCGTACAGCTCGCCGAGCGCGGCCGCCTCACCGCGCGCGAGCCGCTGCTGCATCCTGCGGTCCCAGCGCGGTGGTGTGTCCTTCGCCATACGAAGCCCTCCGGAGCTCTTCGGCGCCCTCCCGACCCGAGTTCACCGTCCAAAGTAATGCGCCGCACCGGCACACACCCCCCTTTGCGACAAGTGCGCCCCCCGGACCGGCCCTGGATGGTAAGGAAAGCGTCATTCCGTGCACGATGGGTTTCAGTGCGACGAGAGCGGGCAGCGGGAGGGGACAGGAACGACTCCCTCCGCTTGAAGGGCGCGCCGCGTGACGCTCACCGTCGACGAAGACGAGCAGGGCCCCTGGACCGTGCTGCGGGTCCAGGGGGAACTCGACCTGGTGACGTCCCCTGTGGTCCGCAGACGCGTGCACGCGGCCGTCGCGGTCGGCCGCCACCACGTCGTCCTCGACCTGTCCGGCGTCGAGTTCTGCGACTCCAGCGGGGTCGGCGTCCTCATCGCCTCCCGCCGGCTGATGCGTTCCTGCGGCGGCCGGCTGCGGATGGTGCTCCCCGCGCGCGGCGACCTGGAGGGCTCGCACGTCAACCGGGTGCTGGCCGCGCTGGGCGTCCGGCGGCTCTTCGACGTGTACGCCGACACCGCCGACGCGGTCGACGAGCGCGCCCGCCCGCTTCCCGTGGACTCCCTCGCCGGTCAGACCGCCTCCGTACCCCCGCAGTCGTCCTCCGGGCGGCGCCTGACCGCTCCGCCCCTCTCGGCATAGGGCGCCTCCGCGTCGTAAGGTCCGCACATGGAGCCCATGGAATCCGAGCAGCTCTACCAGCGCCGTATCGCCTCCCGCTTCGCCGCGTTCGATCAGGACGGTGACGGGACCATCTCCCGCGAGGACTTCAACACGGCGGCGAAACGCCTCCTGACGGAGTTCGACACCTCCTTCCGCTGTGACAAGGGCCAGGCGCTGGTCACCGGCGCCGAGGCGTTCTGGCAGGGCATGGCGGGGATCGCCGACGTCGACGGCGACCAGCGGGTGAGCCAGCAGGAGTTCGTCGGCGGCGCGATCAAGCGCCTGCACGACCACCCCGAACGCTTCGCCGAGATCGCCCGGCCCTTCCTGCACGCCCTGTTGGCCATCGCCCCCACCAGGGACGACGTGGAACGGGCGCTGCGGGCGCTCGGCATCGAGCAGTCGGCGGCGTCCCTGAGCGCCCGTTCGCTGCCGGCCGACGACGCGGGCAAGATCGACGAGGAGGCGGCCGTGACCGCCTTCGCCCGCTACTTCATGACGGAGGTCCGCGAGGCCTAGGTCGTGTCCGACGGGTCATGTGACCGGCGAGTGGCGAGATCGTTCCGGTGGGTGTTCGGCGGGTCGGTGATGACGCGTCCACTGCCGCCCCGGCTCACGTTCTCCGGAAGGTGCGGCACCGTGAGCGTCGCAGCCGTTCGCCTCCGGCTGCGCCCATGACCCGCCGAACAGCCTTGAGCCGCGTGCGGTCAACTCAGCCGGTTGTCGGCGTACACAGCCATCGCATCGCGCTGGTAGACGGCGAGACCGTCGGCGATCTTGTCGAAGTTGGCCCGCATCCGCGGGTCGTCGACATAGGTCTGGCCCACACCCTTGTACGCGGCCGCGGTCGGGGTCCAGAACCGGCAGATGCCCTGGTAGTTGGCGTCCACCTCGTCCTGAACCGCAGGGTCGGACACCGGCGTGCCGGCCATCATGAACTCCGCCATACGGATCATCTGCGCCGTCACCTCACGTTGCCAGCGCTCCATCTCCTCGGAGGTCATCGCATCGACGGCCTGCCGGGACTGCTCCCATGCCTGCGGCCACCGCTCCCGTACCTCGGCCTCTGCCGCGGAGGGGGCCTGGAATCCCTCGAACAGGTTCTCCGGCTTGTTGATCTTCGTCATATCGCCCTTGCCCTTGCCTTCTTCCAGTTCGGCGATGGTGCGGCCGACCGTACGGGCCAGCGTCTCCAGCCGATCCCGCTCCGCGAGCAGCCGTCGGTGGTGCTCACGGAGCACAGTCACCTGGTCGAGCCGGCGGTCCAGGACCGTCTGGATCTCGCGCAGCCCCAGGCCCAGCTCCCGCATCAGCAGGATCTGCTGCAACCGCAGCAGATCGGCCTCCTCGTAGTAGCGGTGCCCGTTGCTCCCGATCCGCGCGGGCGGCAGCAGGCCGATCTCGTCGTAGTGCCGCAGCGTCCGCGAGGTCACCTTGGACATCCGCGCCACCTCCGCGATAGGCCAAACCACTGCCGGTGCCTCCCTCGCCGGGCCGGTCTCTCCGGCCACACACATGACCGTAGAAGTTGCCGCAACGGAAAGCGCAAGCCCGAAGCCCCCGCCGCGGACCTGTCGTTCACACCGGCGGTGGTGCGCCCCACAACGGCGAGAGCGAGGAGCCGGCCGAATCCGGATGCCCTAAACCCTGTGTGACCGACCTATGACTCTATGGTGCCCCGGGGGCAGGCGTGCCCCTATTGCGTTCCGGGGCGCGACGGCCCGTCGCTTGGGTTCGGGTCTGTCTGTTTGCAACACATGAAGAAGCGTTCATACGAATGCGACGAGTACGTCTCCGGAGTGCGTGCCGAGCGTTCGAACTGCTCCGGGGCGGACGCCCACAGGGGTACGGATGACGAGCACACGCCGTGCCTCTACTGCCGGGCGTTGGAGCAGGCCGACAAGGAGGCCGGCCGCCGTTCCCGCCGGGAGGGATAGCGAATCGTCGCGGCGCCCCGGTCGGCTGCGGAGGGGGCCCGTGTCCGGAGTGCGGCGCTGTCCTGTCGGCGTCGGGGCGACAAGGGATCGGGCCGAGCGCGCACATCCCCGCCATGCTGGAGAGCCGACGTGCTCGACCGGTGGTTCAGGAGTCTAGGGATCGGGCGAGTGCGGAGGCCCGGCCCGCGAGGCGTGTCGGCAGGGGGGCGGGCCTGAGCGGGGCCGCCGGCTCAGGTGTACCGTTCGCGCAGCTTGTACTTGAGGACCTTCCGCAGGGTCTCGTTGCGGGGCAGGGCCTCCACCACCTCCAGTTGCTCCGGCAGCTTGTGGACGGAGAGGCCCTGCGCGCGCAGGAAGTCCGTCACCGACGCCAGGGTCAGCGGGCCCGCCCCGGGCGGCTGTTCGATCACCGCGCAGACCCGCTCGCCGCGTTCGGCGTCCGGCAGGCCGACGACGGCGGCGTCGCCGACGGCCGGGTGCCGGTGCAGCAGGTCCTCGATCTCCTTGGCGGAGATGTTCTCTCCCTTGCGGATGATGATGTCCTTGATCCGGCCGGTGAGGACCAGGTGCCCGCTCGGCGTCAGGTGGCCCACGTCGCCCGTGATCAGGAAGCCGTCCTCGTCGAAGGCGGCCGCGGTCTGCGCCGGGTCCAGATAGCCCTGGCAGACCGCCTCGCCGCGGAGCCGGACCCCGCCGTCGTCGGCGATGCGTATCTCCATGCCCGCGGGCGGCCGCCCCTCCGTGGTCGCCAGGTTCTCGGCGGTGTCGTCCGGCGACCCCATGGTGATCATCGGGACCTCGGTCATGCCGTACCCGTGGGTGAGCTCGCAGCCCATCTCCCGCACCACCGCGTGGTAGACCTCCGGCGGCTTCGGCGCGCCGCCGCCCGCGAGCAGCCGCAGGGTCGGGATGAGCGGCTCCCCGGGCCGCTTGCGCTGCTCGGCCAGGAACATCGAGTAGAAGGCGGTGGACCCGCCCGCCACGGTCACGCCGTGCGCGCGGTACTCCTCCAGCGCGTCGGGGAGCGCGAACTGTTCGAACATCACCGCGGGAAAGCCGTACAGCAGGAGCATCACCGTGTAGTCGGGCCCGGCGATATGGGCGTACGGGAAGGCCATCGAACCCACGTCCTCGGGGGTGAGGTGCAGCGCGTGGGCGAGGCAGGAGCCGCCCGCGATCAGGGAACGGTCGGTGTGCAGCACGCCCTTGGGGTCGGAGGTGGTGCCCGAGGTCCAGTAGATCCAGCGGACCGAGGCCCCCTCGGCGGGCGGCGGCGGCAGGACGGCGGGGTCGCCGTCGGGCAGGGAGTCGTACGCCTCGAAGACGCCGCGTGCGCCGAGCCGGCGGGCCATCTCCGTGTGGTCGAAGCCGCGCCACACCCCGGGCACGGCGAAGAACTCGGCCTTCGACTCGCGCAGCGCGAAACCGACCTCGCGGTCGCGGTAGAAGGGGATGACCGGCGACTGCACGGCGCCGAGGCGGGCCAGGGCGAAGGTGAGCACCGCGGTCTCGATGCGGGTGGGCAGCTGCCAGGCGACGACGGTGCCGGGGCGGACGCCCATGGCGTACAGGCCGGCGGCGCACCGCTCGGCGCGGTCGCGCAGTCCGCCGAAGGTGAGGGACCGCTCGCCCTGGAGCAGGACGGGCCGGTCGGGGGTGCGGCCGGCCCGCCGTTCGACCAGCTCCCACAGGGTGCGCGAGCCGCCCAGCGCGTGCGCGGTGGCGGTCTCGTCCGGGGCGTGGGTGGTGTCGGTCACGGCGCCTCCTCGGTCTCGGCTGAACCTGACGAAGCGTCAGATGGTGCGGAGAGCGTAGAGGCCCGCTCCTTGTCGGTCCAGGGGTGCGGAGCTAGCCTGAGAGCCGACGGTATCTGACGGGTCATCAGAAATGGGAGTGGGTCCATGACCGAACTGCCCCGCATCATCAGCGTCGACGACCACGTGATCGAACCCGCGCACCTCTTCGAGACCTGGCTCCCCGCCAAGTACCGCGACCGCGGACCGAAGCCCCTGACCGCCGGGATCGGGGAGCTGGCCTACGTCGGCGGCAAGTACCGGATCACCATGGACCCCGACGGCCCGCCGACCGACTGGTGGGTCTACGAGGACCTGAGGTTCCCGTACAAGCGCAACATCGCCGCCGTCGGATTCGACCGCGACGACATGACGCTGGAGGGCATCACCCGCGCCGAGATGCGCCCCGGCTGCTGGGACCCGGCCGAGCGGCTCAAGGACATGGACCTCAACCACGTCGAGGCGTCCCTGTGCTTCCCGACCTTCCCGCGCTTCTGCGGCCAGACCTTCGCCGAGGCCCACGACAAGGAGGTCGCCCTCGCCTGCGTGCGCGCCTACAACGACTGGATGGTCGAGGAGTGGTGCGGCGACAGCGGCGGCCGGCTCATCCCGCTCTGCATCATCCCGCTCTGGGACATCGACCTGGCCGTCGCCGAGATCCGGCGCAACGCCGCCCGCGGGGTCAGAGCGGTGACCTTCTCCGAGATCCCCACCCACCTCGGACTGCCGTCGATCCACTCCGGCTACTGGGACCCCTTCTTCGCCGTCTGCCAGGAGACCGGCACGGTCGTCAACATGCACATCGGCTCGTCCTCGCAGATGCCGGCCGCCTCCCCCGACGCCCCGCCCGCCGTCCAGGCCGCCCTGAGCTTCAACAACGCCATGGCCTCGATGATGGACTTCCTCTTCAGCGGCGTCCTGGTGAAGTTCCCGGCGCTGAAGCTCGCCTACAGCGAGGGCCAGATGGGCTGGATCCCGTACGCCCTCGAACGCGCCGACGACGTCTGGGAGGAGCACCGCGCGTGGGGTGGGGTGCGCGACCTGGTCCCCGAGCCGCCCTCCACGTACTACTACCGGCAGATCTTCTGCTGCTTCTTCCGCGACAAGCACGGCATCGCCTCGCTCGACGTCGTCGGCCGGGACAACGCCACCTTCGAGACCGACTACCCCCACGTCGACTCCACCTTCCCGCACACCAAGGACGTCGCCCTCGACCACGTCAAGGGGCTCGACGACGAGACCGTGTACAAGCTCATGCGCGGCAACGCGATCCGGATGCTGGGCCTGGACCTCGTCTGATGGACCTGACGTACACCGCCGAGGAGGAGGAGTTCCGGGCGCGGCTGCGGGCGTGGCTCACCGCCGTCCTGCCCACCCTGCCGCCCAGGCCCGACCCGCTGGACTGGCCGGGCCGGCGCGCCTACGACTGCGGCTGGCAGCGGCGGCTGTACGAGGCGGGCTACGCGGACGTGCGCTGGGACGCCCCGCCGACCCGGCTGCTGATCTTCCTGGAGGAGACCGAGCTGGCCGGCGCGCCCTACGTCGGCGCCAACTTCGTCGGGCTCCTGCACGCCGGGCCGACCATCGCCGCCGAGGGGACGCCGGAACAGCGCGAGCGCTGGCTCCCGCCCGTGCTGCGCGGCGACGAGGTGTGGTGCCAGGGGTTCAGCGAGCCGGACGCCGGCTCCGACCTCGCCTCCCTGCGGACCCGCGCCGTCCGGGACGGCGACCACTACGTCGTCTCCGGATCCAAGATCTGGACCTCGCACGCGGAGGTCGCCGACTGGTGCGAGCTGCTCGTGCGGACCTCGTCGGACCCGGACGCCGGGAAGCACCGGGGCATCAGCTGGCTGGCCATGCCCATGGACACGCCCGGGATCACCGTCCGGCCGCTGCGGACGCTCGCCGGCTCGGCCGAGTTCGCCGAGATGTTCCTCGACGAGGTGCGGATCCCCGTCTCCCACCGGGTCGGCGAGGAGAACGACGGCTGGCGCGTGACGATGGTGACCCTCTCCTTCGAGCGCGGCACCGCGTTCGTCGGCGAGGTCGTCGCCTGCCGCCGGGTCCTCGGCGAACTGGCCCGCACCGCCCGCTCCAACGGCACCTGGGACGACCCGGCGGTCCGGCGGGCGCTCGGCAGGCTCGCCGCCGAGTTCCGGGCCCTGTGGCGGCTGACCCAGTGGAACGTCAGCGAGGCGGAGGCGACGGGCGGAGTGCCGGGGATGGGCGGCTCCGTCTTCAAACTGCGGTACTCCCACGCCCGCCAGGAGCTGTACGACACGGCCGCCGCCGTCCTCGGCCCGGACGCCCTCGACCTCGGGCACGAGTGGACCCAGGACCGGCTGTCCTCGCTCTCGTACACGATCGCCGCCGGCACCTCCCAGATCCAGCGCAACATCGTCGCCGAGCGCATCCTCGGCCTGCCGAAGGGACGGTGAGCGGCACGTGGACTTCCGGCTGACGGACGACCAGCAGGCGCTCAGGAAGGGCGTACGCGAGCTTCTGGAGCGCCGTTTCGACCGCGACGCGCTGCGGGCGGCGGCCGAGACCCCCGGCCGCCTGGACCGGGCGCTGTGGCGGGAGCTGGGAGCCGCCGGGTTCTTCGCGCTGCGGGTGCCGGAGGCGGACGGCGGCGTCGGCCTGGGGCTGCCGGAGGCGGTGCTGGCCTTCGAGGAGGCGGGGCGGGCGCTGCTGCCGGGCCCGCTGGTGGCGACCCACCTGGCGGCGGGGGAGGTGGCGGGCGCCGCCGAGGGCGAGGTGGTGGTGACGGCCCCCGACGGGCCGCTGGTGGAGTGGCTGGACGCGGCGGACGTGGTCCGGGGCGACGTCGGGGGCGCCCGGCCCGTGCGGTCGGTGGACCCGCTGACGCCGCTGCACCGCCTGCCGGGGACCGCCGGGGCGGCGGGGGAAGGGCGACTGACCGCCGCGCTCCTCACCGCCGCCGAGCAGCTCGGGAGCGCGGCGCGGACCACCGAGACCGCCGTGGCGTACGCGCGGACCCGGGAACAGTTCGGCCGGCCCATCGGCGCCTTCCAGGCCGTCAAGCACCTGTGCGCGGGCATGCTCGTACGGACCGAGGTCGCCCGCGCCGCCGTCTACGCCGCCGCCGTGACCGGCGACCCCGTCGAGATCGCCGGGGCCAAGCTCCTCGCCGACGAGGCGGCCGTGGACTGCGCCCGCGACTGCCTCCAGGTGCACGGCGGCATGGGCTTCACCTGGGAGTCCGACGTCCATCTGCATCTGAAGCGGGCCTGGGTGCGGGCCCGGCGGTGGATGCCCAGGGCCGTCGCCGAGGAGGCGGAGGCGGCGCACCTGTCGCCGTGGTGACCCCGCGCGCTCACGGAGCGTCGATATCGGGTTGTGTCCTTCGGGCGGGCCGTCACGGCCCGGAGTCGGGGCGCCGCTCCGGTACCCTCCGTGGGATGCGAGTGGTTGTGCTCCCGGTTCGTCCCGGTGTTGCCCGTGCGGCGGCTCCGGCGCCCGGAATGCCTGCCGCTCGCGCCCCCTGGAGGCGCCGTACGCGCCCCTGTTCGACTACCCGCAGCGCGCGTCGCACAGTATGGGCCATGCGTACTCCTTCGCGCTGGAATATGCCCGAAGCGCTTGTTGCGGTGACTGTACGTCAACCATGCTGTCTCGCAAGGAAATCACGTTCCGTCAGGGCGTCGATGGCTGTTGTGAGGCGCGAGGCGATGTGTCCGCCGGTTCGGATGGTGTGAGCGGTGCAGGTGCTTCAGGTTCAGTTGGAGGTCGGGCCCGACCCGGCCGAGGTGGGGCGCGCCCGGCGATGGGCCCGTTCGAGGCTCGCCGGATCGGGCATAGGGGACGACGAGCCGCTCGCCGACACGCTGGTGCTGCTCATCTCCGAGCTCGTCACCAACGCCGTGGTGCACACCGGCTGTCCGGCCGTGCTGCGCATGCTGTTCGGCGCGGGCTGTCCGGAGGCGGGGACGGTACGGGTGGAGGTCGCCGACCGGAGCGACCGCCCGCCCCGCCCCCGCCACGCCGAAGGCGAGGACACCAACGGCCGCGGCCTCGAGCTGGTCGACGGCCTCGCCGACCGGTGGGGCTGGCAGCCCGAGGGCGCCGGGAAATCCATCTGGTGCGAGATCGACCGGGGAGCACCGACGGCCGCACCGGCCGTCACACCCCCCGCCGGGCCGCCCGCCCAGGTCTCCGTGGCGCATTACTGACCGCACGGTCATGCCCGTCGGGCCCCGGCGTCAGAGGATCGCGACCGGGGCCACCGGCGTGCCCGTACCGCCCACGAAGGGCTCGGGCATCGCGGAGAGCAGGAAGGCGTAGCGGCCGCTCTGTGCACAGGCTGTGGACAGACTTTCCAGATTCCAGTTCTGGCCCTGGAGCATGCCCATCTCCACCAGGTCGAGGGCGTGCACCGGCAGCCAGAGATCCTCGATCTCCGGCGGGAAGATCTCGAAGGTGAGCGTGTCGTTGGCGACGGCCGCCACGTCGCGGGCGTGGAACCACTCCGGCGTACGGATCGACAGCCCCGGGGACGGAAAGGCGTAGCCGTGCCTGTCCCCGGCCAGATACGACCGCATCTGGCCCGTGCGCACCAGCACGATGTCGCCGGACCGCACGGACACCCGCCCGAACTCCGCCGCCTCGTCCAGATCCTCCGGCGTCACCGCGTGATCGCCCGGCAGCCGGTCCACCCCCTTGGCGGAGGCCACGTCCAGCAGCACGCCCCGGCTGACGACGTGCCGGGCCGTGTGGATGCCGCTGAACTCGGAGCGGCCGTGCGGGGTGATCGTCGCCGCCGGGCGGCCGTTGTAGATCCGGCCCGAATGCGAGACATGGGTCAGCGCGTCCCAGTGGGTGGCCGCCTGCAGCCCGAACGTCACGGCGTCGTCGCTGGTCGCGACCGTACCCGGCCCGAACAGCTCCTGATTGACCTGGACCATGACGTGCAGCGGGTTCACCCGGCCCGGGATCATGCCGGTCTGCACGCCGTCCTGCTTCAGATCGAGGGCCAGCGGTATCCGCTGGCCCGACCGGACCGACAGGACCGCCTCCCGCACCACCGCGTCGGTGATCAGGTTGAGCGTCCCCACCTCGTCCTGCGGACCCCAACGCCCCCAGTTGTTGACCCGCTTGGCGATGTCGTGGAAAGCGGGGGGCAGCGCCGGGGGGTGAGCGGCGGGACGTGACATCGGGGCCTCCGCGGGTCTTGTTCTCCGGTATCCGACGGGCCGTAGAATCCAGCTGACGAACGAATCTAACGGACCGTCAGAAAATGCGGGAAGGGGTCGGGCGTGGGGAACTTCTTGGCAGGCAAGGTCATCGCCGTCACGGGCGCGGGGCGGGGCATCGGACGGGCCGTCGCCCTCGCCTGCGCGGCCGAGGGCGCGCGGGTCGTGGTCAACGACTACGGCGTCTCCATCGAGGGCGGGGAGCCGACCTCCGAGGTCGCGCTCCGTGTCGTCAAGGAGATCGAGGCGGCCGGCGGCACCGCCGTCGCCGTCGCCGACGACATCTCCACGATGGCCGGCGGGCAGCGGATCGTGGACGTGGCGCTCACGGAGTACGGACAGCTCGACGGCGTCGTCTGCGTCGCCGGCATCCTGCGCGAGCGGATGCTCTTCAACATGTCGGAGGAGGAGTGGGACCCCGTGGTCGCCACCCACCTCAAGGGCACCTTCACCGTCTTCCGGGCCGCCTCGGCGGTCATGCGCCGGCAGGGCGGCGGCACGCTCATCGGCTTCACCAGCGGCAACCACCAGGGCTCGGTCGCCCAGGCCAACTACTCCGCGGCCAAGGGCGGGATCATCTCCCTCGTCCGCAGCGCGGCCCTCGGCCTGCACAAGTACGGGGTCACGGCGAACGCGGTCGCCCCCGTCGCCCGCACCCGGATGTCGGCCAACGTGCCCATGGAGCTGAAGGAGATCGGCGAACCGGAGGACGTGGCCGCCCTCGTCGTCTACCTGCTGTCCGACCGGGCCAGGGAGGAGCGGATCACCGGCCAGGTCTACACCATCGCCGGTCCCAAGATCGCGGTCTGGGCGCAGCCCAGGGAGCTGCGCGCGGGGTACGCCGAGGGCGGGGCGTGGACGCCGGAGCGGATCGCCGACTTCCTGCCGGGGACGGTCGGGACGGACCCGATGCCGATGCTGGCGCGCCTGGAGGAGATGTCCCGGGCCGCCGCCTCGGGGAGCCGCCCCAACGCCGGGACGGAGCCGACGTCATGAGGGGGGTGGTGTTCGACGGCAGGCGGGTCGAGGTCGTGGACGACCTGGAGATACGCGACCCGGGACCCGGCGAGGTGCTCGTCGCGGTCGCGGCCGCGGGGCTCTGCCACAGCGACCTCTCGGTCGTCGACGGCACGATCCCCTTCCCGGCGCCCGTCGTCCTCGGCCACGAGGGCGCCGGAGTCGTCGAGGCCGTCGGCCCCGGCGTCACCCATGTCGGCCCCGGCGACCACGTCGCCCTCTCCACCCTCGCCAACTGCGGGGCCTGCGCCGACTGCGACCGCGGCCGCCCCACCATGTGCCGCAAGGCGATCGGCAGGCCAGGGCAGCCGTTCTCCCGGGCGGGGCGGCCGCTGTTCCAGTTCGCCTCGAACTCCTCCTTCGCCGAGAAGACCGTCGTCAAGGCCGTCCAGGCCGTACGGATCCCCTCCGACATCCCCCTCACCTCGGCGGCGCTCATGGGCTGCGGGGTCCTCACCGGCGTCGGAGCCGTACTCAACCGCGCCCGGGTCGACCGCGGCGAGAGCGTCGTCGTCATCGGCACCGGCGGCATCGGGCTCAACGTCCTGCAAGGCGCCCGGATCGCCGGCGCCCTCACCGTCGTCGCCGTCGACACCAACCCGGCGAAGGAGGAGACGGCCCGCCGCTTCGGCGCCACCCACTTCCTGACCTCGGCCGACGGCGTACGGGAGATCCTGCCCACCGGCGCCGACCACGTCTTCGAGTGCGTCGGACACGTGGGCCTCGTCCGCACCGCGATCGACCTGCTCGACCGGCACGGCCAGGCGATCCTCCTCGGCATGACCGCCCCCACGGCGGAGGCGAGCTTCCCGCCCGCCGCGATGTTCCTGGACAAGTCGATCCTCGGCTGCCGCTACGGCTCCTCCCGGCCGCAGAAGGACATCGCCCTCTACGCCGAGCTGTACCGCGAGGGCCGCCTCCTCCTCGACGAGCTGGTCACCGCGACCTACCCGGTGGAGGACTTCGCCAAGGCGGCCGAGGACGCGGAACAGGGGCGGGTCGCGCGGGGGGTGCTGACCTTCGGGTGCTGACCTTCAGGTGAGGGCCGGCGCCCGCCGGGCCGGTGTACGACGGGCGCCGATCGCAGGTCGGGTGGGTGCCGGCCGGGCCGGTGCCCGGGGCGCCTCGCGTGCGGGGTGCCGGGTGCCGCCGGTCAGTCCGCCGCGCCCGCGCGGAAGGTGCGGCGGTAGGCCGTCGGGGTCACCCCGATCGCCGCCTGGAGGTGCGAGCGCAGCGACTGGGGCGTGCCGAAACCGGCGCTGTGCGCGATCCGGTCGACCGGCAGGTCGGTGGACTCCAGGAGGTGGCGGGCGTGCTCCACCCGCTGCCGGGTCAGCCACTGGCCGGGGCTGACACCCACCTCCTCCCGGAAGCGGCGGGTGAACGTCCGCACGCTCATCGACTCCCGGGCCGCCAGGTCCCGCAGCTGGATCGGCTCGTGCAGGTGCGCCAGCGCCCAGGCGCGCGCCGCCGTGGTGGTCGCCGTCCCCGGCTCCGGGAGGGGGCGTGCGATGTACTGCGCCTGCCCGCCGTCCCGGTGCGGCGGTACGACGGTCCTGCGGGCCACCTCGTTGGCGACCGCCGTGCCGTGGTCCCGGCGCACGATGTGCAGGCACAGGTCGATCCCGGCCGCGACGCCCGCCGAGGTCAGCACGTCGCCGTCGTCGACGAAGAGGACGTCCGCGTCCACCAGGACACTCGGGAAGAGCCGCTGGAAGTGCGCGGCCGAGGCCCAGTGCGTGGTGGCCGGCCGGCCGTCGAGACGGCCGGCGGCGGCGAGGACGTACGCGCCGGTGCAGATGGAGACGAGCCGGGTGCCGGGCCGGATGTGGGCGAGCGCGGCGGCCAGCTCGTCGGTCAGCCGGCCCTCCTCGTAGACGGGCCCGAGTTCGTAGGAGGCCGGAACGACCACCGTGTCCGCCGTCGCCAGCGCCTCCGGTCCGTGCTCCACGTGGACGGCGAAGTCCGCGTCCGTGGCGACCGGCCCGGCGACCGGGGCGCAGGTCACGATCGTGTAGAGCGGACGGCCCGCGGCGTCCTTGGCGCGGCCGAAGATGCGGTGCGGAATGCCCAGTTCGAAGGGGAGGAGACCGGGCAGGGCCAGGACGGCTATGCGGTGCGGCACGAGGAAATCCCTTTGTGGTCCAGACCAATTACTGCTACAAGTCGGGTCCGTGACGGACAAGCCATCGGAGCACTCCCCGCCCCACCCGTACAAGTCCGGGGTCCGGGACGCCCCTCCCGTGCCGATCGGGGCCCCGGCCCTCTGGAACCGTAACTTCCGGCTCTTCTTCGTGGCCAGGGCCGCCGCCGTGTTCGGCGAAGGCATGGTCCCGGTCGCGCTCGCGGCCGGGCTGCTCGGCGCCGGGCACTCCGGCTCCTCCGTCGGCTACGCCCTGGGTGCCTGGATCGGTCCCTTCGCGCTCTTCGTCGTCGTCGGCGGCGTGCTCGCGGACCGCTTCACCGCCCGCCGGATGATGATCATGGCGGATCTGCTGCGGCTGCCCGGCGCGGCCGTCCTCGCGGTCTCCTTCGCCGCCGGCGGCCCGCCGCTGTGGAGCGTCTACGCGCTCTCCGCCCTCAGCGGTGTCGGCGCGGCCCTCTTCCAGCCCGGCGTCGCCTCCACCATCCCGCGCATCGCCCCGGACGTGCAGCGCGCCAACGCCGTCCTGCGGGTCGTCGAGTCCCTGATGACGATGGCCGGCCCGGCGGTGGCCGGACTCCTCGTCGCGCTCTCCGGCGCGGGCGCGGCCTTCGCCGCCAACGGCCTGACCTTCGTGGTCAGCGCCCTCTGCCTCTTCCTCATGCGGATCCCGGCCGCCCCCGCCGACACGGCCGTGCGCGGCTCCCTCGGCTCCGAGATGGCCGTCGGCTGGCGGGAGTTCCGGGACCGCAGCTGGCTGTGGGGGGTCATCGCGATCTGGACGGTGTACGGGCTGACGGTGGCGGGCCCGATGGTCCCGCTGACCGCCACCCTCGTCACCGGGGAGCACGGCTCGGCGGCGTACGGCGTGCTGATGGCCGTGCAGGGCGCGGGAAGCGCGGCCGGCGGCCTGCTCGCCCTGCGGCTGCGCCCGCGCCGACCGCTGGCGGCGGGCGCGGTGGCCCTGCTCGGCCTGCCGGTGAACCTCGTCCTGCTCGGCTCGGGCGCGTCCGTGCAGGTGCTCGGCGCGGGCCAGTTCCTGGGCGGGGCGGCGTTCGCGTTCTGGCTGGTGATGTGGTCCACCTCGGTCCAGACGCACGTGCCGCAGGACGCCCTGAACCGCATGCACGCCTACGACGTGGCCGGATCGCTGCTGATGATGGCGGCCGGCCGCGCGCTCGCGGGCCCGGCGGCGGAGGCGGTGGGCGCGGAGCGGGTGCTGCTGGCGGGGGCGGGGATCGCGGTGCTCGTGGTGGCGGCGCTGCTGCTGGCCCGGCCGATCAGGACGCTGCCGCGGGCCGGCGGCCCCGCCGTAGGGGGATGATGTCCCGATCCTTGCGAAAGCTGTCATTCGGGCCAATGGCGAGGGCGGGGCCGGCCCCCGAAGCTGTGTGACGTGACCCAGACAACCGAGACCCCCGCACCGCCCGCTTCCGCCCGCACGCCCCGCGTCCACCGCGCCTGGTCCGTCGCGGCCGTCACCTTCGTCACGGTCATCGGTGCGGCCGCCTTCGCCTCCCTGCCCGGACTGCTGATCGATCCGCTGCACGAGGAGTTCCGCTGGTCGCGCGGGACGATCGGCTTCGCGGTCTCGGTGAACCTCGCGCTCTACGGCCTGACGGCGCCGTTCGCCGCGGCCCTGATGGACCGGTTCGGGATCCGCCGGATCGTCGCCCTCGCCCTGGGCGTGATCGCCCTCGGCTCCCTGCTGACCGTGTGGATGACGGCGGCCTGGCAGCTCGTCCTCTTCTGGGGGGTCCTCGTCGGGCTGGGCAGCGGCTCGATGGCGCTGGCGTTCGCGGCGACGGTGACGAACCGGTGGTTCGTGGCCCGGCGCGGCCTGGTGACCGGCCTCCTCACGGCCGCCGGCGCCTCGGGGCAGCTCGTCTTCCTGCCCCTGCTCTCCTGGCTGGTCGAGAACCACGGCTGGCGCCCGGCCTCGGTGACCGTCGCCCTGTCCGCCCTGGCCGTCGTCCCCTTCGTCTGGCTGCTGCTGCGCGACCACCCCGCGGACGTGGGCCTCGCGCCGTACGGCGGCGAGTACGCCGAGAAGCCCGCCCCGGCCGTCGGCGCGGCGCGCCGGGCGGTGACCGTCCTCCTCAAGGCGACCCGCACCGGCCCGTTCTGGCTCCTCGCGGGCACCTTCGCGATCTGCGGGGCGACCACGAACGGACTGGTCCGCACGCACTTCGTGCCCGCGGCCCACGATCACGGCATGCCCGTCGTCGCGGCGGCCTCGCTGCTCGCCGTGATCGGGGTCTTCGACGTCGTCGGCACGATCGCGTCGGGCTGGTTCACGGACCGCTTCGAGTCGCGGCGGCTGCTCGCGGTGTACTACGCGCTGCGCGGGGTCTCGCTGCTCTTCCTCCCCGTGCTGCTCGCCCCGGCCGTCGACCCGCCGATCCTCTTCTTCATCGTCTTCTACGGCCTGGACTGGGTCGCCACGGTCCCCCCGACGATCGCCCTGTGCCGCGAGCACTACGGCGAGGACGGCGCGATCGTCTTCGGCTGGGTCCTCGCCTCCCACCAGGTGGGCGCCGCGGTCATCGCCTTCGCCGCGGGCGCGGCCCGCGACCTCTTCGGCTCGTACGACGTCGTCTGGTACACCTCGGGCGCCTTGTGCGCTGCGGCGGCCCTGATGGCCCTGGTGATCCGCCGCAGCGACCCCGGAAAGATCGGCAGCACTCTCTAGGGGGCCGTCCGGTCGCTGAACCCCCCGAACCGCCCTCGGTGGAAGAGCAGCGGTCCGCCCTCGTCATCGGCCGGGGTGCCCAGCGCCTCCACCCGGCCCACCACGATCAGGTGGTCGCCGCCCGTGTGCACGGTGGCGATGGTGCAGTCGATCCAGGCCGGGGCGCCGGTCAGGCGGGGTGAGCCGGTCGCCGGGGCGGCGTCGTACTCCACCCCCGCGAACTTGTCCGCGCCGCTCCTCGCGAACCCCAGGCACAGGTCCCGCTGGTCCGCGCCCAGGACGTTGACGCAGAAGACGCCGGCCCGGGCGAGCCGGGGCCAGGTCGTCGACGTACGGGCGACCATGAAGGCCACCAGGGGCGGGTCCAGGGAGAGCGAGGCGAAGGACTGGCAGGCGAACCCGGCCGGACCGTCGGGATCGAGGGCCGCCACGACGGTGACCCCGCTCGCGAAGTGCCCGAGGACCCGCCGGAACTCGGCCGGGTCCACGGGCGGCCGCTCGTCCTCCCGTACCGCACGCAGCAGCGGCCGTGGATGCGGTTCGACGGCCGTCGGCGATCCGGCCGATCTGAGGTATCGGACGGCGGTGGCCGCCATCCCGGCATGTCCCATCACAGCACCCATTGAAGCTGACGAACCGTCAGATGGGAACCCGTGGGGCCCGGGACTCCCGCCCCGGGCCCCCGGCGTCAGATCAGCGCGTCCTTGTACGCGATGTTCACCCGGCGGTCCCCCGACAGGCCCGAGGCGAAGCCGAAGGTCAGCCGGGGCAGGAACGAACCGGGACGGGCCGGGTCGGGCACCAGCATGATGTTCATGCCCTCCGGCTCACGGAATTCGAGGCTCTTCAGCGCCCGCGTGAGGCCGCGCTCCGAGACGCCCGTGTTCAGGTCGATCTTCGTGATGTGCGTGGTGCCGACGTCCGCCGTGTTCGTCGGGCCGCCGCCGGTGTACGCCTCGCCCTCGTACATGTAGATGTACGAGCCGTAGAGGCAGAACCCCTGCGCGTCGTACACGGGCCGCGGCAGGTCCGCGAAGTGGTGCAGCGGCGCGCCCAGCGGCGCGGCGGACGCGGTGTCCAGGTCCCACACCGCGCACTGCCACTGGCCGTTGCGGTTGAAGCGCACCAGCACACGGCGGTGCTGCATGTCGACGACCGGCCGCGGCGAGGTCAGCGTCGTACCGGCGCCCGGCAGCTTGAGCGGGTCGGGCGTGCGGTCCTTGAAGTTCATGGCCGTACGGTCCGCCGCGTCGTCCCAGTGGAAGCTGCGCGGCGGCTGGTCGGCGGCCGGACCCACGTACTTGATCCGGCAGAGCCTGCTGCCGAAGCCCGTCTTCTCGGAGTTCGGCTTCGAGTCGTACTCGATCCAGATGTACGGCGCCGAACCCGCCGCCGTCGCCTCGATGCCGATCTGGGCGCCGTGCCCGAACCCGCGCAGGTACATGCGCCCGAGCTTGGTCGAACCGTCCGCGCTCAGCTTGGTGATGGCGATGTCGCCTTCGAGCTTGCGCGTGGCGTAGGAGACGCCGTCGTCCGGGTTGTACATGACCTGGGCGACGTACCAGTGCTTGTTGAGGTGGTCGTAGCCCGCGCACTGCATCACCGTCGGACACCACGCCTGCTTGTGCATGAACAGGGCGGTCGCTCCGTCGCCGAAGTCGAAGGACGGCGAGACGGGCAGCGCCAGGGCCCCCGCCTCCGCCGTTACGGCCCCCGTCGGCGCCCCGGCCCGCGCCGTGGCGCCGGCGGTCCCGGCGGCCGCACCCCCCAGGACCAGACCCGCGGCCGCCCCGCCGCCGAGCCGTATGAGCCCTCGCCGGCTGACCGGCCCCGTTCCGAACGTGCCCATGATGTTCCCCTCGTGAACCCTCGTGAAAAGGATGTTGAGGGGACAACCTAACCGCCGGGATGATCTAGCGGCCCTCGTACCGCGGTGCCCGCCGTTCCCTGAAGCTCGCCACCCCCTCGTTCGCGTCCCGGGTCGTCATGGTGATCTCGGCCGCCGCGGCCTCCGCCGCGAAGGCGCGGGAACGGTCCCCGTCCAGGGAGGCGTTGACGAGCTGCTTGGTCAGCGCGAGCGCCCGCGTCGGGCCCTGGGCCAGCCGCTCGGCCCACTCCCGCGCCGTCTTCTCCAGCTCCTCCGCCGGGACGACCCGGTTCACCAGACCCAGCTCACGGGCGTCCCGCGCCGGGACCGCGTCGCCGAAGAACATCAGCTCCTTCGCCCGCTGCGGCCCGATCAGCCGGGGCAGCAGATACGCCCCGCCCCCGTCCGGCACGAGACCCCGCCGTACGAACACCTCGATGAAGGACGCCGACTCGGCGGCCAGCACCAGATCGCAGGCGAACGCCAGATGCGCCCCGATGCCCGCCGCCGTCCCGTTCACCGCCGCGATCACCGGCTTCTCGCAGTCCAGTACGGCCCCGATCAGCCGCTGGGCCCCCCGCCGGATCATCCGCGCCACGTCCCCGGCCACCCGCTCGCCCGGCGCCCGTTCCCCGCCGGCCGGGGGCGCCCCGCGCAGATCCGCGCCCGCGCAGAAGCCCCGACCGGTCGCGGTCAGCACCACCGCCCGTACGTCCGGGTCGGCGGAGGCGTCCCCGAGCAGCGCGATGATCCGCTCCCGCTGGTCCCAGGTGAGGGCGTTCATCGCCTCCGGCCGGTTGAGCGTGATCCACGCGACGCCGTGCTCGACGCGGTGCAGTACCTCTTCCACCAGGGCTCCTTACCGGCACACCGCGAGGGCGTCCAGGGCCACCGCGCCCTGCCCGCGCGGCAGCACCATCAGCGGGTTGATGTCCAGTTCGGCGAGGTCGCCGTCGAGTTCGAGCGCCATCCGCTGCACCCGCAGCACCACCTCCACCAGCGCGTCCACGTCCGCCGGCGGCGCCCCCCGCACCCCGTCGAGCAGGGCCCGCCCGCGCAGCTCGCCCAGTATGTCCCGCGCCTGCTCCTCGCCGAACGGCGGCACGCGCACGGCCGTGTCCCGCAGCACCTCCACCAGGACCCCGCCGAGGCCGACCGTCACGGTCGGCCCGAAGAGCGGGTCCCGGGCCACGCCCACCACCATCTCGATCCCGCGCCCGACCATCTGGCAGACCAGGATCCCGTCGAGGTCGACGCCTTCGTAGCGGGCGATGTCGGTCAGTTCGCGGTACGCGTCCCGGACCTGGCTCGCCGAGGTCAGCCCGACCTTCACCAGTCCCAGCTCCGTCTTGTGGGCGATCTGGGCGCCGGACGCCTTCATCACCACCGGGTAGCCGACCTGCCCGGCCGCCCGCACCGCCGCCGCCGCGCTCGTCACCAACTGCTCGCGCGGCACCCGGATCCCGTACGCCCGCAGCAGCTGCTTCGCCGCGTGCTCGCTCAGCCGGTGACCCGGCCGCATCAGGGCCTGCGCCTTGCGGAAGGAGGGGGAGGGGGTGCGGGGGGCCTCGTCGAAGGGGGAGCGGTACGCGGTGGTGAAGCGGTGGTGGTCGAGATGCGCCTTGACGGCCCCGATGCAGTTGGCGAACGTACGGAAGGTCGCGACGCGCGAGGAGCCGAGCAGGGTCTCGCGGTAGGCCGCCTCGGTCCCCACCGGCGACCCCCACACGACGCACACCAGCTTGTCCGTGGCCTCGGCCGCGTCGACCAGGTCCCGGGCCAACCGGTCGCTCATCGGCGGGAAGGGCCCGGTGATGGGACAGATGAGGACCCCTACGGACGGGTCGGCGAGGATCGCGTCGATGATCTTCCGGCCGCGCCAGTCGCCCACCGGATGGCCGCCGTTGTCGACCGGGTTCGCCACGTTCAGATACTCCGGGATCCACTGGTGCAGCTCGTCCTGCCTGGCCTCCGACAGGGTCGGCAGCCGCAGTCCGGCGGCGGTGGCCAGGTCGGAGAAGTGCGCGCCGGTGCCGCCGGAGATGGAGTAGACGACGACCCCGTCGGCGACGGGCCTGCGGGCTCGGGCGAGGAGGGCGGCGGTGTCCTGGAGCTGGTCGAGCCCGTCGACCCGGATCACCCCGAACTGCCGCATGGCGGCGTCCACGACCCGGTCCGCGCCGGTCAGCTTGCCGGTGTGCGAGGCGGCCGTCCGCGCCCCGGTCTCGGTGCGCCCGACCTTGACCGCGACGACCGGCACGCCCTCGCGCGCGGCCCGGTCGGCGGCGAGCAGGAAGGAGCGCCCGTCCTTGAGCCCTTCGACGTAGCAGGCGATGGCCCCCACCTCGGGCCGGGTCGCGAAGTACGAGATGAAGTCGGCGGTCTCCAGGTCGGCCTCGTTGCCGGTGGGCGCCCAGTGGGAGAGCCGTATCCCCAGCTCCTGGAGGGTGTGGACCGGCCGGCCCTGGTGTCCGGACTGGGTGATCAGGGCGATCGCCGGGCCGTCGAGGTCGTCGCGGAAGCGCTCGAAGGCGTTGAGGTTGGTGTTGGGCCCGAGCAGCCGGACCCCGGAGCGCCGCACGGCCTCGGCGAGCCGCTCCTGGGCGTCGGCGCCCGCCTGCCCGGTCTCGGCGAACCCGGACGCGAACGCCACCGCGAACCGCACCTTCGCCTCGGCCAGCTCCTCGATCACGGGCAGCGGGTCGGCGACCAGGAGCACGGCGAGGTCGACGGGCTCCGCGAGCGTGGCGGCGAGCGCCCCGACCGACGGCACGCAGGGGATCCCGAAGACGGAGGCGCGGGTGGGATGCACGGGCACCAGCTCGGCGCCGACCCGCTCGGCCCAGGCGACGAGCTGCCGGGTGATCCCGGTGTTGGGCCGCCCCTCGGCGTCGGACGCCCCGACGACGGCGACGGACCGCGGCCGGAAGAACCGGTCGAGGTCCGGCACGGGCGCGTGCAACGGCCGGCCGCTGACGTCCCGGTCCCCGTCCACGGCGGTGACCCCGTGGACGGCGCTGCCGGGCGTCCCGGCATGTTCTCCGCAGGCGACCACGCGGGCGCGGAGATCGGTGGTGAAGGTGCCGTGAGTCGATCCAAGCATCGTTCCGCCCGTCCCTCGTCGTGACCTGACGCACAGTCAGATTACAAGTCTGACGCCGCGTCAGGAACACTCTTGCACCGACGAGCGCGACGGGTGCTTCCGAAGGCCGTCCGGGAGGCGGGCGGGAGGCCGTCCGGGAGCTATCGGACGGACGCCTTCCGGCCCTCCTGGCCCTTCCACCCCTCCTGGCCCTTCCGGCCCTTCCGTTCCTCGCGACCCTTCCGGCCCTGCGTCCTGGCGATCGCCCGCGCGATCTTCCCGGCATCGCGCGCCATCTCCCGGAGCATCCCGCTGATCGGGTTGGTGAACCCCGTGAAGTACAGGCCCGGCGCCTCGCCCGGTGTCCGCCTCCCGTGGGTCAGCGGGCCGCCCCGCTCGTCGAGCACGCCCAGGTGGCCGACCAGGGGTTCCAGGCCCCGGCGGTAGCCGGTCGCGGCGATGACGGCGTCCGGGGCGAGGCGGGAGCCGTCCGCGAGGACCACCTTGTCGGTGTCGAAGGACTCGACCGCGCCGACGATCTCGACCTTCCCGGTCCGTACCGCGTCGACGAGGCCCACGTCCTGCACCGGCACCGCCCCCTCGCGCACCCGCGAGTACAGGCCGGTGTCCGGGCGCGGAAGGCCGCGGTCCGTCAGGTCCGGCAGCAGGATCCGGCACATCAGCGCACCCATCCGGTCCACCAGCCGCACCGGCAGCCGCCGCACCAGGATGCCCATCCGCTGCGCGGGCCAGCCGGCCGTCGAGCGGCGGACGATGTGCGGCACCGTGCGCACCGCGAGCCGTACCCGCGCCGCCCCGCCCTCCGCGAGGTCGGCCGCGATCTCCGCGCCTGTGTTCCCCGCCCCGACGACCAGCACGTCCCGCCCGGCGTACGGGGCCGGGTTCCGGTACGCGCTCGCGTGCGCGAAGTCGCCCGTGTACCCGTCGAGCCCGGGCCAGTCGGGCAGCCGCGGCGTGTGGTTGTAGCCGGTGGCCACGACGACCGCGCTGCCCGTCAGCCGGCGCCCGCCCGTCGCGTGCAGCAGCCAGCTCACGCCGTCCTCGGCCCGCTCCACCCGCGAGACCTCCACCCCCGTCACGATCTCCAGCTCGTGGACGTCGGCGTACTTCTCCAGGTAGCGCACCATGTCCGCGCGGGCGACCCACCGACCGAAGGAGCGGGGTATGGGGAGCCCCGGCAGCGCCGAGAGCCGCCGGGTGGTGTGCAGCCGCAGCCGGTCGTAGTGGGAGCGCCACGAGGCGCCCACGGCATCCGACCTCTCCAGGACGACGGCCCGTACGCCCTGCTCGCGCAGGGTGGCGGCGACGGCGAGTCCGCCGGGGCCGCCACCGATGACGTAGACGGGGTGGCCGGGGTGCTCGTGGGGGGTGTGGTCCATGAACGCCGAGCGTAACGACATGCTCACTTGTTGGGTCTCGGTCAAGAGGGGGTTCGGTTGCGAATCGGTCACGCCTGCAAGGGGCTTGCGCGGACGGTGTGAAGTCCGCTGAACTGACGTATCGTCAGATTTTTCGTTCGGGAGGGGTCCGGAAGCGATGCAGACCATCTGGCTCACCGGCGCGGAATGGCTCGCCGTCCTCCGGATCGGCCTCGGCCTGTGGTGGCTGGAGAGCTGGCGCCACAAGGACCGGAAGGCCTGGTTCGAGCGCGGCACCGGCATCGCGTGGGCGGCCGACGTCGCCGCCGAGCACCGCTGGCGCGCGGTACGGACCGGCTTCGCCCGGGTCGTCGCCCCCCGCCCCAAGCTCATGGCGTACGTCGTCGTCTACGCCGAACTCGCCCTCGGCCTCGGCCTGGTCCTCGGTTTCCTCACGCCGATCGCCCTGGTCGGCGGCCTGCTCCTGAACCTGCTCTACCTCGTCCTGATGATCCACGACTGGGCCGAGCAGGGGCAGAACGCGATGATGGCCCTGACCTCCGTCGTCGCCCTCTTCGCCATGTCCTGGCAGACCCTCTCCCTCGACCACGCGATCGGACTCTTCGGATGACCGCCGCCACCCCGGACGTCGACGCCTTCACCCGCCCCTACTGGGACGCGGCCGCCGCCGGCCGCCTCCTCCTGCGGCGCTGCGGCGCCTGCGGCCGGGCGCACCACTACCCGCGCGAGTTCTGCCCGCACTGCTGGAGCGAGGACGGCGGCTGGGAGACCGCGAGCGGCCGCGCCACCCTCTACACCTGGTCCGTCGTCCACCGGAACGACCTCCCACCGTTCGGCGCGCGCGTGCCGTACGTCGCCGCGGTGGTCGACCTCGCCGAGGGACCCCGCATGATGACCGAGGTCGTGGACGTCCCCGAGACCGACCTCCGCGTCGGCATGGAGCTGGAGGTCGGCTTCCGGGCGGAGGGGGACGTCACCGTCCCGGTGTTCCGGGCGGCCGCGGGCTGAGAACGGCGGGGACGGCGCTCTCGGCCCGCGGGGTCGGGGCGCGGGTCCCGACGGGCTCACGCTGTACCCCGGAAGGGCTCACGCCGTTCCCCGCAGGGAGTCACACCGGTTCCGGCAGGTCCATGAGCGCGAGTTCGGCCGGGTCGACCACCGCGGTGATCTCGGTGATGCGGCCGTCGACGACGGTGAAGGCGAGAACGGCGAGCGGGGTGCCGTCGACGCTCCAGGAGATGACGCCGGGGCGGCCGTCGACGATCGCCGCATGGCCGCGTGCCGCACTTCCCGCCAGCCGGGCGCGGCCGGCGACTTCGGTGGCCCCGAGCGTGACGAACCGGCCGTTCGGGCTGTGGACGGTGAACCTCACCTCGGGATGGAGCAGCTGGAGCAGGTGCTCGAACCGGCCCTCACCGGCCGCGGCCAGGAAGGCTCGTACCACCTCGCGCTGCCGCCGTTCCGTACTCTCCGGCCGCCGGGCGGTCCGCACCTTCCTGCGGGCACGGCTCGTGAGCATCTTGGTCGCGTCGGCGGACTTGCCGAGGATGGCGCCGATCTCCCCGTGGGGCACGGCGAACACGTCGTGCAGGACGAACGCCAGTCGTTCGTCCGGGCGCAGCGAGTCCAGGAGCGTGAGGAGCGCCAACCCCACGGAGTCCCCGAGCGCCACGAGGTCGTCCGGAGCGGAACCGTCGTCGAGCGTCACGGTGTACGCGGCCGGCTGGTCGTCCAAGGGGACTTCCGGGCGCGTCCGGCCCGACCGCAGGACGTCCAGGCTGATGCGGCCGACCACGGTGGTCAGCCAGCCGCCGAGGTTGTGGAGGGCGCCGGGGTCCTGCCGGGAGAGACGCAGCCACGCCTCCTGGACCACGTCCTCCGCGTCGGCGGGTGATCCGAGCACGCGGTGGGCGATGGCGCGCAGCCGATCGCGGTGGGCCTCGAAGGCATCGGCGAGGGAATCGGCGATCGGATCCGTGGGCTGGGTGCCGGGCATGGTGTTACCTCCCTGGAAGCTGCTCCGTCATAGGGGTGACGGGCGCGAGCCCCGCGACGTAACCCGATGAAGGAGAGCACCCTCGCATGGAGAACCGACTCAAGAACAAGAGCGTGGACAACCCCGACCTGTGGACCGCGATCCGGCACCTCCACCAGGCGATAGCCGCCGGGGGCGTCGACCCGAAGCTGCTGACACTCGTCCACCTGCGCGTCAGCCAGATCAACAGCTGCTCGGCGTGCGTCTACGCCGCCGTGACCGGGGGCAAGAAGGCCGGTGAGACCGACGAGCGGCTGCACCTCGTGGCGGCATGGCGCGAGGCGCCGTTCTACACCGGTGCGGAGCGGGCGGCACTGGCGCTGGCCGAGGCCGCGACCCGCTTGCAGGACGGTGCGGAGGGCGTGACCGACGAGGTCTGGGACGAGGCCAACGCCCATTTCACCGAGGAGCAGATCGGCGCGATCAACCTGGAGATCGCGCTCACCAACTTCTTCAACCGGCTCAACCGCACCGTCAAGGAACCGGCCGGCCGTACCTGGGGCTGAGCCCGGCACGGCACGACGGACTTCCTACGGCTCACACGACGGGGGCCACGACCACGAACGCCGCCCAGGCGGAGGGGGTGAGGGCGAGCTGGGGGCCGTCGGGGTCCTTGGAGTCGCGGACGTGGACGGTGGTGGGGTGGGCGGCGACCTCGACGCACTCGCCGCCTTCGCCGCTGCTGTAGCTGGACTTGCGCCAGTCGTAGGCGACTTCGATGCACTCGCCGCCCTCGGAGTCGCTGTAGCTGCTTTTGAACCAGGCCAGTTCCGTCGTGTTCATCGCTCTCCCAGCAGTTTCTCGATCCAGTCCAGGGACTCCTGAGGGGTGAGTGCCTGCGCCCGGATGATCCCATAGCGCTCGGCGTAGGTGCGCGCCTCCTCCGGGTCCGTAATCAGCCGCGCGTGTCCGTAGATCTCGGTGTATGCCACCTCCCGGCGCCCGCGCGGCGTCAGCAGAGTGAACGCGCCACCCAGGTAAGGGTGTTCGTGCCGGTCCTGGGGCATCACCTGCAAGTCGATCGTACGACGCATCGCCACGTCCCGGATGCGGCGGAGCTGCTCCCGATGCACCTCGGGGCCGCCGAAGGGGCGGAGGAGGACCGCTGCCTCCAGTACGAAACTGATGGTCGGCGCCGGCCACTTGTCGAGGATGGCCTGACGGGCCAGGCGGTCCGCCACCCGCTTCTCGACGGTCTCCTCGTCCAGCATCGGGCGTCGATGGGCGAAGAGCGAGCGCGCGTACGCCTCCGTCTGCAGAATCCCCGGTACGGCCTGCACGGCGTAGTAGTGCAGCGCCACCGCCTCCGCCTCCGCCTTCGCGAAGTCCCGGAACCAGTCCGGATGCCTCGTCCTCGCCTTCGCCAGCGCCTCCCGTACGTCGTCGACGGTTGCCGCCAGGACACCCCGCGCCCCCAGCGCCTGGTCCGCCCGCAGCAGGAAGTCCGGCTGGGGTGTCCGTACTCCCCGCTCCACCGAGGAGATCAGGTCCTCGCTGCAGTGCGTGGCCTCGGCCAGTTCCGCCTGGCTCAGGCCCGCGTTCTTGCGCAGGGCCTTGGTGATCTTTCCGAGCGCACTGAACAGGTGCGCCGTACCGTCGACTTCGGAGGGCCGTTCCGGCCGCTCCTCGTGGTTCCCCGACATGCGTACCGCCTTCTTGGCGTACTCGTACCGTTACTCAGCGTCGTGGCGTCGCTGCTGGTCAGGGTAGGGCGGGGCGGCCAGGCTCGGGGGCATGAAGTCCGAAATCGCCACTCCAACCGGTGAGCCCCCCGCCGCGTTCGCGCAGCGCCTGTCGGCCACCCGCCGCGGCGCCCGTCTCGCTCGTCTGCTCGCCGTGCAGCAGCTCCGCGACTGGGGCGTGACCGCCACCGATGCCGTGGAACTCGTCGTCGCCGAGCTGGCCGCCAACGCCGTCACGCACGGCCGGGTGCCCGGCCGCGACTTCGAGGTGCGGCTCGCCCTCGCCGAGGACCACGTCCGGGTCGAGGTGTCCGACGCCCGTGGCGAGCGGGAGCCCGAGCCCGTCGCCGTACCGGACGAAGGGGGGTACGGGCTGCTGCTGGTCGCGGCCCTCGCCACCGCGTGGGGCGTCGAGAGCCGCTGCGTCGGCAAGACGGTGTGGGCCACCTTCGCCCTCGCCGGCCGCGGCGACCGCTCGTGAGCCCCCGGCCGCCCCGGTCGTCCCGTCAGGCGGTCGCCCGGCGCTCCACCACGCCCCGGACGTACGCCGCCTGGCCCACGTGCTGGTTGTCCTCCGCGACCACGCTGACCAGGCGTACGCCCAGGGTGACCGGCGGGTCCCAGGAGTCGTCCACGATCCGGTCGAGGTCCTTGTCGGACAGCGAGCGGACGTGTTCGAGGGTCCGCTCGTGCACGGCGTCGTAGTAGCCGAGCAGCAGCTCGGCCGGGGCGCGGACCTGGCCGACCTGCTTGCTGGAGTGGCCGAAGCCGATCGTGTCCTTCGGGAACGGGAGGCCGAAGCGGGACGCCCAGTCGCTCTCCGTCCACACCTGCTCGGTGTCGAAGGCGCCCGCGATGTGGTCGTCCTGGACGCGGGCCAGGTGCCAGGCCAGCCAGGCGATCGAGTTCGCGTCCTCGTCGACGCGGAACGCCAGCTCCTCCTCCGACAGTCCTTCGACGGCCCCGTGCACGGCTTCCCGTACGCGGTCGAACAGGTCAAGCAGCAGCTCGGCGCTCTTCATCCGGTCACTCCTCCACGGTGGGCGCGCGCGGTCCGGCCGGATCGCGCGGTGCTCTCCTCCCAGTGGGCCACCGAAGGCGGACCGGGCCGGGGCCGCGCGGCCGGGGCGGGGCCGGGAGCCGGGCGAGGTTCACCTGGCCGGGGGAGGCGCCCGGGGGCGGGGCTCAGCCGTCCCGCCGCGTCCGGTCCTCCCGGCCCTTCCGCCACTCCTCGACCATCGCGTCGACGTCGAACGGCTTCAGGTTCAGCGGCGGACCGGACGGCGGCCGCTTCAGGGCCTCGGCGATCTTCTTGTTGATCTCGTCGAGGATCCGGCGGACCTGGGACTCGGAGACGGCCCGGCCGGCCGCCTCGACGGCGTCCTCGGCCTCCTTGCGGAGGGTGAGCGACGGGGGCAGGACGGAGCCGCCCTCGCTGTGGATCTTTCCCTTGATCCACCACAGCTCGTCGTAGGGCGCGCGGTCGTCGTCGAGAGGCCGTCCGAAGCCGGCCAGCCGCTTGAATTCGCCCCGTTCCGCCGCCTCGCGGATCTGCTTGTCCACGAATGACTCGAAGCTGACGCCGGGGGGTTTGCGTTCGGTCATGCGTCCAGCGTACGAAGCCGGGCGGGCGAGGGGGAGGGGCAGGAGGGCGGAAGCGGGTGCGCGGGGGCCGGGAAAGGCAGGAGCCCCGCTTCGCGCCCGAAGGCACGGAGCAGGGCTCCTTGGGTACTTCTCTAGCCGTGCGCGACCGCCGACCCGGGCAACTTAGGCCGGGGTGACGTTCTCCGCCTGCGGGCCCTTCGGACCCTGCGTGACGTCGAAGTTCACGAGCTGGTTCTCCTCAAGCGAGCGGAAACCAGACGCGTTGATCGCGCTGTAGTGGACGAAGACATCCGGGCCGCCGCCGTCCTGGGCGATGAAGCCGAAGCCCTTTTCAGCGTTGAACCACTTGACGGTTCCGGTAGCCATAAGCCCTCCTTGGGCCAAAGGGTTGCCCTGCTCCAGAACCTGCAAAGAAGTCTGAAAACTACAAAAGCCTGCGGGTCACATGCTCCGCAGGCTCTGTACTGCAAGGGAAACCAAACTGCAACTTGCGACGAGCGTAGCACGCAGGGTGCGGTGCGCACTAGAGGGAAAGATCACGTCACTCGCGCGTTTGCATCACGCGTCGGAGGGGCCGACGTGCCGACGCGCCGCCCCCGGCGATGTCCACCGTACGAGACGGGTCTAGCCTCGCGCTGTGGACAATGCAACCGATGACCACCAGCGCAGCCGGCCCCGCGTCGGGCACATCCAGTTCCTGAACTGTCTGCCCCTCTACTGGGGCCTGGCCCGCACGGGAACGCTCCTCGATCTGGAGCTCACGAAGGACACTCCGGAGAAGCTCAGCGAGCGCCTGGTGCGCGGCGATCTCGACATCGGCCCGATCACCCTCGTCGAGTACCTCCGCAACGCCGACGACCTCATCGCCCTGCCGGACATCGCCGTGGGGTGCGACGGCCCCGTCATGTCCTGCGTGATCGTCTCCCAGCGTCCGCTGGAGCGGCTGGACGGTGCGCGGGTCGCGCTCGGTTCCACCTCCCGCACCTCCGTGCGCCTGGCGCAGCTGCTGCTCGCCGAGCGGTACGGCGTCGAGCCCGAGTACTACACCTGCCCGCCCGACCTGGGGCTGATGATGCAGGAGGCGGACGCCGCCGTCCTGATCGGCGACGCCGCCCTACGGGCCTCGCTGCACGACGCCCCGCGCCTGGGGCTCCAGGTCCACGACCTGGGGCTGATGTGGAAGGAGTGGACGGAGCTGCCGTTCGTCTTCGCGGTGTGGGCGGCGCGCAAGGACTTCCTGGCCCGGGAGCCGGAGACGGTCCGCGAGGTGCACGAGGCGTTCCTGGCCTCGCGCGACCTGTCGCTGGTGGAGGTCGCCAAGGTCGCCGAGCAGGCCGCCCGCTGGGAGTCCTTCGACGAGGCGCTGCTGGAACGGTACTTCCGGACGCTGGACTTCCGCTTCGGGCCCGAGCAGTTGGCGGGCGTCCGCGAGTTCGCCCGCAGGACCGGCCCGACGACCGGCTTCCCCGCCGACGTACGGGTGCAGCTGCTCGGCGCCCGGTAGGACGCACCGGCCTACGGCGCGGGGACCGGGCCCTGCATGTGGCCGCTGATCCAGGCGATCGAGCCCTCGCCCATGCCCCGCACATAGCTCTTGGCGTTGTGCCCGCCTCCCTGGATGACCTGGAGGCGGGTCTTCACCGGGCCCTTGGTGTAGCTCTTCATGAACGCCTTGATCCGGGCCGCCCCCGACTCCTGGGTGCCGATCTGGAACGCCAGGTACACGTCGTTCGCCCGGGTGTCCGGCTTCGCGCCGAGCGCCTGGGCGAGCCGCTCCGGATTGATCGCCTGCCGCTCGGCCTCGTGCCCGGCCCACAGCGGCGAGTCCGGGACGATGTCGGGTCCGGAGGCGATCACGGCCTTGAACCGGTCCGGCCGCTGGAGAACGGATTTCAGCCCGACGAAGCCGCCCGAGGACGAACCCATGAACGCCCAGCCGTCCCGGGACGCGAACGTACGGAAATTGGCGCGGACGAAATCCGGCACGTCCTCGGTCAGCCAGGTCCCCATGCGCGGTTGGCCCGGAATGTCGCTGCCGTCGTAGTAGAAGTCGTCGTCCGGATTGAGGACGGGCATCACGACGATGAACGGAAGGCTCTTGCCGGCCTTCGACCACGTGCTGATGCTCGACTGGAGTTTGAGGTCCGTCCCCATCCAGTAATTCGTCGGATAACCGTTTCCGCCGGGCAGGGCCACCAGGACGGGAAAGCCGCTGTCCGCGTACGCCGGGTCGAAATACTGCTCCGGCGCCCACACCCACACCTTGCCCGTGAACCCGGACTTCTCGCCCCGCAGGGTGGTGACCCCGATCTTGGTGCCGTCCTCCAGGGTGTTGGCCGTGGTGAAACTCGCCTTGGGGCCGGTGGGGAGAACCGTCTCCGGGACCTTCGTCGCCGGCTTCGCCCGGACGTTCGCGGGGTGGTCCGGGGCCGGCGTACGGGGCTGCGCCGTCGACCTCGGGGTGTCGAACGTGACCGGCGCGCCTTCGTCGGAACAACCGGTGACCAGGACGGCCGCCGCGCCGAGGGCGAGGGCGGCGGCGACGATCCGGGACGGGTGCTGGCGATTCATGGTGCGGCTCCGGGTGCTTTCGGACACGACGGGGGATGACGGAAGGGAGGAGGGGCGGGAGCGGCGTTCGGTTGGCTCGATACCGTCTCGAATCACCGTGACACGGGCCACGAGGGCCGTCGCGCGCCCTGGAGGGGAAGACATGCAGCCGCTCGAAGCAGAGGAACCGAGGACCATCGGTGGCTACCGCATCCTCGGAAGGCTCGGTTCCGGCGGCATGGGGCGCGTCTACCTCGCCCGCAACGAAGGCGGCAGGACCGTCGCCGTGAAGATCGTGCACCCGCACTTCGCGCTCGACGAGCAGTTCAGGGCGCGGTTCCGGCGGGAGGTGGAGGCGGCCCGTCTGGTCGGCGGGCGGTGGACCGCTCCGGTCCTCGACGCCGACCCGGAGGCCGCGGTGCCCTGGGTGGCGACCGGCTACGTCGCCGGGCCGACGCTCGCCCGGGCCGTCGAGAGCGTCGGCCCGCTGCCGGAGCACACCGTACGGACCCTGGGCGCCGGCCTCGCCGAGGCGCTGGCGGGCGTCCACGCGCTGCGGCTCGTCCACCGCGACGTGAAGCCGTCCAACGTCCTCCTCACCCTCGACGGCCCCCGGCTCATCGACTTCGGCATCGCCCGGGCCTCGGACGGCACGGCCTCGCTCACGGCGACGGGCGTCTCCATCGGCTCGCCCGGCTACATGGCGCCCGAGCAGATCCTCGGCCGGGGAGCGAGCGGCGCCTCCGACGTCTTCTCCCTCGGCGCGGTCCTCGCCTTCGCGGCGACCGGCGCCCCGCCCTTCCCCGGCGACTCCTCCGCCACGCTGCTGTACAAGGTCGTCCACGAGGAGCCCGAACTGGGCGCGCTCGCCGGGGAGCTGCGGGAGCTGGTGGCGGGCTGCCTCGCCAAGGACCCGGCCTCCCGCCCGACCCCGGCCGCCGTCGCGGCCCGCCTCGCCCCGGCGGGCCCGGCGGCCCTGGTCTCGACCGGATGGCTCCCGGCGCCCCTGGTCGAGGAGGTGAGCCGTACGGCGGTCCGCCTCCTGGAACTCGACGCGCGCGGCCCGGGGGAGTCCCCGGGCACGGAGCCGGGCGCGGGCGTGGCGGCGGGGGACCCGCACGTCTCGGGGCCCGTCCCCTTCACGGCGCCCTCGGTGGCCCCTCCCGGCGCCTTCGGCCCGCCGGTGGAACCGCCGCCCGGCCTCTGGCCGAGCCCCGGAACCGCCCCCCTGGGCGGCGGGCCCGTCCCCCGCCCCCGTGCGGCCGACCGGTCCGAGGCGGAGACGGGACACGGCGGCACGGGAGGCGGCGGGACGGGCGGCACGCGGAGGCTGTCGTTCTCCCTCGCCGGCCGCCGGGCCGGCTGCACCGTCGCGCTCACCGTCACCGCCGCCCTCGCCGCCGTCACCCTCGGGGCGGGCCACCTCCTCGACCTGATGCCGGGCGGCGACCGCGACGCCTCCGCCGACCGGACCGGGGCGAGCCCGTCCCGGCCGCCGGCCGCCACCTCCGCCCCCGACGGCGCCGTGCCCACCGCCTTCCTCGGCACCTGGACCGGCCCCACCACCGAGCGCAACGGCTCCCCGCACGGCGACGTCACCGCCGTCGTCACCCGGGGCCGCACCGGCGAGGACGTCGTCCGCACCAGCCACGTCATCAGCGTCCTGGGAACCACGGTCCGGTGCCACGGCATCGGTCGGCTCACCTCCGCCTCCGCCACCCAGCTGCGCATCGCCGACCGCACCGACCCCGACCGGCCCGGCACCGAGGGCCTGTGCACCGGCGGCACCTCGTCGTTCACCCTCACCCTCGGCAAGGACGGCACCCTCGCCTACCGCTCCGACGAGGAGGCCGCGGGCCGCCCGACCGGCACCCTGCGGAAACGGTGAGAGACGCTGGCGTAGGCTGGCTCGGTCAGTCCAGCACCCCTCCGAAAGGGACCACCCGGTGACCGAGAAGGCCGACCTTCAGTCCGTCCTCGACCGCGCCGCAGAGGGTGGCCGGATCACCCCCGAGGAGGCGCTCGACCTGTACCGCTCGGCGCCGCTGCACGCGCTCGGCTCGGCCGCCGACGCGGTGCGCCGCCGCCGGTACGCGGGTACGGAGCACATCGCGACGTACATCATCGAGCGGAACATCAACTACACGAACGTGTGCGTCACGGCGTGCAAGTTCTGCGCCTTCTACGCCCCGCCGACGGCGAAGACCAAGGGCTGGACGCGCGACCTCGACGACATCCTGCGCCGCTGCGCGGAGACGGTCGAACTCGGCGGGACGCAGATCATGTTCCAGGGCGGGCACCACCCGGACTACGGCGTCGAGTACTACGAGGAGCACTTCGCCGCCATCAAGAAGGAGTTCCCGCAGCTGGTCATCCACTCCCTCGGCGCGTCCGAGGTCGAGCACATGGCCCGGATCTCCAAGGTGTCCGTGGAGGAGGCGATCCAGCGCATCCACGCGGCCGGCCTCGACTCCTTCGCCGGCGCCGGCGCCGAACTGCTGCCGGCCCGGCCGCGCACGGCGATCGCCCCGCTCAAGGAGAGCGGAGAGCGGTGGCTGGAGATCATGGAGATCGCCCACGGGATGGGCGTGGAGTCCACCTCCACGATGCTCATGGGCACCGGCGAGACCAACGCCGAGCGGATCGAGCACCTGCGGATGATCCGTGACGTGCAGGACCGGACGGGCGGCTTCCGGGCCTTCATCCCGTACACGTACCAGCCGGAGAACAACCGCCTCAAGGGCCGTACACAGGCGACGATCTTCGAGTACCTGCGGATGATCGCGGTGGCCCGGCTCTTCATGGACAACGTCGCGCACATCCAGGGGTCCTGGCTGACCGTCGGCAAGGAGGCCGGCCAGCTGTCGCTGCACTACGGCGCCGACGACCTGGGCTCGATCATGCTGGAGGAGAACGTCGTCTCCTCGGCCGGCGCCAAGCACCGCTCCAACCGCATGGAGATCATCGACCTGATCCGCAAGGCGGGCCGGGTCCCGGCGCAGCGCGCGACGACGTACGAACACCTCCTCGTCCACGACGACCCGGCGAACGACCCGGTGGACGAGCGGGTCGTCTCGCACATCTCGTCGATCGCGATCGAGGGCGGCACGGCGCACCCGGAGCTGAAGCTCCTCGACGCCAACTGACGCGTGTGCTGACGATCCACGCGGCGGACCTCCTGCTGCCCGGCGGCGGCCGCGCGCCGGTGCCGGGCGGGGCGGTCGCGGTACGGGGCGCGGAGATCGCCGCCGTCGGCCCGTACGAAGAGCTGGCCGCCGCCCACCCGACCGCGCGGGTCCGCCGCTGGCCGGGCGTCCTCACCCCGCCGCTGCTCAACCCGTACGGCCCCGAACTGCTGGAGCGGGCGTACCACCCGGATCCGCGGGAGGCCGACGTGCTCGGCACCGAGCCGATCACCGGCGAGGCCCTCGCCGCGCTCGCCCCGGACGAGACCCGCTGGGGCGCGAGCGCCCGGCGCGGCCTCCAGCGGATGCTGGCGCACGGCACGGTGGCGGTCGCCGGTGAGCTGCGGCGGGGAGCGGTCGTCGACGCCGTCCGCCGGGCCGGCCTCGGCGTCGTGGAGCGCTCCGGGGCCCCGGCGGGCCCGCCGTCGCTGGACCCGTTCGCGGGGCGGGCGGCCCAGGAGGCCTTCCTGACGCCGCTCGGCGCGGCGGGCGCGGCCGCCGCGTTCGCCGTCTTCGACGTACCGACCGGCCCCGACCCGTACCGCGCCCTCGCCGAGGCGGGCGCGCGCACCTGCGTCGCCACGGTCCTCGCCGGCCGCCTGGTCTTCCGCCGCCGCTGACACCGCCCGCCCGCCCGGCACCCCCGGGACCGGGGCGGAGGCGCACCGGCATGCCCCCCGCCGGTGGCGGGAGGCGTCCTGAGACAATGGGGCCGTTACCTCCGTACCGCCCGTACCGATCCTGCGAGGCCGAACGCCAGTGACCCGCGCATCCTTGGACAAGCAGCCGCACGAAGTCGCCTCGATGTTCGACGACGTGGCGGCGAACTACGACCTCACCAACGACGTGCTGTCGCTCGGGCAGGACCGGCGCTGGCGCAAGGAGGTCGCCAAGGCCGTCGACGCGCGGCCCGCGCAGAAGGTCCTGGACCTGGCCGCCGGGACCGGGACCTCGTCGCTGCCGTTCGCGGCGACCGGGGCGTTCGTCGTCCCCTGCGACTTCTCGCTCGGCATGCTCCGTGAGGGCAAGAAGCGGCACGGCTGGCTCCCGCTGACCGCCGGTGACGGGACGCGGCTGCCCTTCCGCGACGACGCCTTCGACGCGGTGACGATCTCCTTCGGCCTGCGCAACATCCAGGACACGGAGGCCGCGCTCCGCGAGCTGTACCGGGTGACGAAGCCCGGCGGCCGCGTCGTGATCTGCGAGTTCTCGCACCCCACCTGGGCGCCGTTCCGCACCGTGTACGAGGAGTACCTCATGCGCGCCCTGCCCCCGGTGGCCCGCGCGGTGTCCTCCAACCCCGACGCGTACGTCTACCTCGCCGAGTCCATCCGGTCCTGGCCGGACCAGCCGGCCCTCGCCGGGCTCCTGCAGAAGTCCGGCTGGTCGAAGGTCGCCTGGCGCGACCTCTCGGGCGGCATCGTCGCCCTGCACCGGGGCTTCAAGCCGTAACACCCCGCGATACCCCCGCCCTACACTGCAACCGACCTTCCCTCGACCCTCCGGGAGACCCCGCCGTGACCGAGCCCCTCTCCGAGCACAGCGCAGATGTGATCGTCGTCGGGGCAGGCCCGGCCGGTTCCACGACCGCGTACTACCTGGCCAAGGCCGGCCTCGACGTCCTGCTCCTGGAGAAGACCGCCTTCCCCCGCGAGAAGGTGTGCGGCGACGGCCTCACCCCCCGCGCCACCAAGCAGCTCGTCTCCATGGGCATCGACATCTCCGAAGAGGCCGGCTGGCTGCGCAACAAGGGGCTGCGGATCATCGGCGGCGGCTCCCGGCTCCAGCTCGACTGGCCGGACCTCGCCTCCTACCCGGACTACGGACTCGTCCGCAAGCGCGACGACTTCGACGAGCAGCTCGCCCGGCAGGCCCAGAAGGCCGGTGCGCGGCTGTACGAGCGGTGCAACGTCGGCGCCCCGATCGTCGACGACCGCACCGGCCGGATCACCGGCGTGCACGCCAAGCTCGGCGAGGAGAAGCGCGAGGTCACCTTCCACGCGCCGCTCGTCGTCGCCGCCGACGGCAACTCCACCCGGCTCTCCCTCGCCATGGGCCTGCACCGGCGCGAGGACCGGCCGATGGGCGTGGCCGTGCGGACGTACTTCACCAGCCCCCGGCACGACGACGACTACCTCGAGTCCTGGCTGGAGCTGTGGGACCGCCGCGGCCCGCAGGACCGTCTCCTGCCCGGCTACGGCTGGATCTTCGGCATGGGCGACGGCACGTCCAACGTCGGCCTCGGCATCCTCAACTCCTCCTCCGCCTTCAAGGAGCTGGACTGGCGCGAGGTCCTCAAGGCCTGGTGCGCCTCCATGCCGGAGGACTGGGGCTTCACCCCGGACAACATGACGACGCCGATCCGCGGCGCCGCCCTGCCGATGGCCTTCAACCGCCAGCCGCACTACACCAAGGGCCTGCTGCTCGTCGGTGACGCGGGCGGCCTGGTCAACCCGTTCAACGGCGAGGGCATCGCGTACGCCATGGAGTCCGGCCAGATCGCCGCGGACGTCATCGTCCAGGCCCACGCCCGGGCGACCCCGGCCCAGCGGGAGCTGGCGCTGCACAACTACCCGAAGATCCTCAAGGACACCTACGGCGGGTACTACACCCTCGGCCGCGCCTTCGTGAAGGTCATCGGCAACCCGAAGATCATGAAGATCGCGACGCAGCGGGGTTTGACCCACCCGGTCCTGATGAAGTTCACCCTGAAGATGCTGGCGAACCTCACCGACCCGACGGGCGGCGACGCGATGGACCGCATCATCAACGGCCTCTCGAAGGTGGCCCCGAAGGCGTGAACGCCCGGCGGTAGTCGCTCGGCGAGACCCCGACGGTCCGCAGGAAGTGACGGCGCAGGTTCGCGGCCGTGCCCAGACCGCTGCGGGCGCCGATCTGCTCCACGGGCAGGTCGGTCGACTCCAGGAGCGTCTGGGCGCGGGCCACGCGCTGCTGCAGCAGCCACTGCAAGGGCGTGGTCCCGCAGGCCTGCTGGAGCCTGCGGTGGAAGGTGCGCGGGCTCATCCGGGCCCGCCGCGCGAGGTCCTCGACGGTCAGCGGCTCGGCGAGCCGCTCGGCCGCCCACTGGAGCACGCCCCCGAGCCCGTCGTCGTCGCGGGGCGGCACCGGCGCCTCGATGAACTGTGCCTGGCCGCCGGCGCGGTGCGCCGGCACGACCAGACGGCGGGCGAGCTGCCCGGCGACCGCGGCCCCGAGGTCCCTGCGTACGAGGTGCAGACAGAGGTCCAGCGCGGCGGTGGCCCCCGCGCTGGTGAGAACGGACCCCTCGTCGGTGTAGAGCACCGAGTCGTCGACCACGACCTCCGGGTGGCGGGCCGCGAGCTGCGCGGTGTGCTGCCAGTGGGCGGTGGCCCGGCGGCCGTCGAGCAGCCCGGCGGCGGCGAGGGCGAAGGCGCCGGTGCACAGGGAGACCATCCGGGCGCCGGAGTCGGCGGCCGCCCGCAGCGCTTCCACCAGCTCGGCGGGGACCTCCGCGCCCTCCTCCACGACCGCGTCGGGGACGGACGGCACGATGACCGTGTCCGCGCCGGCGAGCCCGTCGAGGCCATGGGTCGTCCGGAGCGCCAGGACGCCCCCCGGATCGCCCTCCCCGCACAGCCGCAGCTCGTACCAGGGGTCGGCGAGGCCCGGGTGCGGGATGCCGAAGACCGTGGCCGCGATGGCAAGTTCGTACATCTCCCACAGGGTCGTCCCGACCCGGGGGTCGGGGACGACGGCGAGGGCGACGGTTCCGGGGTTCATGACCCCGAGCCTATGGCGGGAACGGTGCGGATGTCGTCAGTCCTGCCACTGTCGGCCGGTTCCGGCCGCTGGAACGGTGAGGGCATGAACGCGAACACGCACACGCACACCCCCACCGCCGTCTCCGTCCTCGGCCTCGGGCAGATGGGCGCCGCCCTCGCCGCCGCCTTCCTGGCGGCGGGCCACCCGACCACCGTCTGGAACCGCACCCCGGCCAAGGCCGAGCCGCTCGTCGACCGGGGCGCCGCCCACGCGGCCACGGTCGCCGAGGCGGTCGCGGCGAGCGACCTGATCGTCGTCTGCGTCCTCGACTACCCCGCCGTGCGCGCCCTCCTGGGCCCCGAGGCACCGGCGCTGCGCGGCAGGACCGTCGTGAACCTGACGACCGGCTCACCGGAGCAGGCCCGCGCGGAGGCCGAGTGGGCGGCGGGCCACGGCATCGGCTATCTGGACGGCGGCATCATGACGACGCCGCCCGGGATCGGCGACAGCGCCCACATGATCCTGTACGCGGGGGACGCCGAGCCGCTGGCACGGTACCGCCCGGTCCTCGCGGTGCTCGGCGACCCGGTCGACCTCGGCCGGGACGCCGGACTCGCCTCGCTCTACGACGCCGGACTGCTGGGGCTCATGTGGTCGGTCTTCGGCGGCTGGCTGCACGCCACCGCCCTCACCGGGGCCGACGGAGTCACGGCCCGGGACTTCACCAGGGTCGCCGACCGCTGGCTGCGGACGGTCGCCTGGTTCATGGGCGGGTACGCGGAGCAGATCGACCAGGGCGAGTACCCGGGTGCGGACGCCACCATCGACGTCCAGGTGGCGGCGATCGGACACCTGCTGCACGCGGGGGACGCCCGGGGCGTCGACGGCCGGCTGCCCCGGCTGCACCTGGAGCTGATGCGGAGCGCGGTCGACGCGGGCCACGGCGGCGACAGCTACGCCCGGCTCATCGAGGCGTTCAGGAAATAAGCCGCATACGGGGCCTGTCGCCGGCGGGCGGCATACGGAAGGGCCGTCGCTCCCCCGAGGAGTGACGGCCCTTCCGTGCCCGGGCGTACTGCCCGGCGTGGATCAGAGGACGCGCACGGCGCCCGAGGGGGTGTCCCAGTCCAGGGACCGCTCGACCACACCGGTGGACGGGTTCTGCGCGCCGACGTAGTTGCCGCCGCCCACGTAGATCGCCACGTGGTAGGAGCCGCTGCGGCTGCCCCAGTAGAGGATGTCGCCCGGCTGCAGGTTGCTCAGCGAGACGGACGTACCCATCGACGACTGGTCGCTGGAGATGCGCGGCAGGTCGACGCCGGCCTGGCGGTAGGCGGCCTGGACGAGCCCGGAGCAGTCCCACGAGTTCGGGCCGGTGCCGCCCGAGATGTAGGCGTCGCCGACCTGGGCGCGGGCGAAGGCGACGATCGCGGCGGCGGAGCCGGTGGCCACCTGGCCGCCGTCGTCGCTGGAGGAGGAGCTGCCGGAGGAGTCGTCCGAGGAGGACGCGGCGAGGGTCGTGCGCTCCGCGGTCCGGGAGGCGCGCTGACGGGCTTCCTCGCGGGCCTTCTCCGCACGCTCGGCCTCCGCCTTGCGGTCGGCCTCGGCCTTGGCCTTCTTGGCCTCCTGGGCGGCCTTGCGGTGCGCGGCCTCCTCCTGAGCGCGCAGGCTCAGGTCGAGGGCCTCCTGCTGGGACGCCTCGGCCGAGGCGGACACGGCGCTCGCCAGGTCGGTCTCGAGGGAGCCGAGCGTGGGCATCTCGATGGTCTCGGTCACAGGGTCGGCGTTCGCCGGCCCGGCAGCACCGGCCACCGCGATGGTGCTGAGGACGCCACCGGCGACTCCGGCACGGAGCGCGAGCTTGGACGCGCTGCGGCGGGGCTTCCGGTGGCTGGGTATGTGAGCGGTCTGGGACATGAGAACAACCGCTATCAGGGGTTCACGGTTCCCATCAAGAAACGTGTGTTGCGCCACAGTTATGACCGGAACCACTCAATCCGCTTCTGTGACGCCCTTATTGACGCCGTAACGGGCAATTCGGGCACGCCCCTTCAGGCCCGTGATCACGGGTTTTCCGCGAAAGGTCCGAATTGACCGGCGCTTACCACCTCTTCACGCGGTTGGCCAAGCCCCATAGTTGACGGCCCGTAGGCTTGGTGACGCAGGTCACAAGGCGGCAACTCCGGGGCCATGCGGGGCTCTCGCGCCCGCCGGAGCGCGTCCACTTCGCTCCGCGTGACCCCTCGGCCGGGTGAGGTGAGCCCCCTATCACCCGTGCGAGTCCATCGCGAATTTGCCTGTAGCTGACACCATTTGATAGAGCAAGGCCGCCCCGACCAGCGACGATCGCTGTCGATGTCACGTCTCGTGCTCATGTGGCTACTTCTCGTATGAAGATCACCGTTCATCCGAATTCATGATCGTTCGCCTCGTGGTGGAGATCACAAAGTCCTTGGCGCACCCCGTGTCGCAGATCACAGAGCGACAGGCATAAGATGCGAGTCAATCGGGCTTGTGAACTGCCTCACATGTACGCGATCTTCGAGGCGGCGATCCGGATGCCCGCTGCGGTCCAAAGGTCAAGGACGACTGGAAGGAGCGAGGAGCGTGAATGCGTACGCGCCCATCCTCGTGCTCGGCGCCCTCGGGGCAGGGTTTGCGATCTTCTCCGTGGTCATGGCCACGCTAATCGGCCCGAAGCGGTACAACCGGGCCAAACTCGAGGCGTACGAGTGCGGCATCGAGCCGACGCCCACTCCCGCCGGAGGGGGCCGCTTCCCGATCAAGTACTACCTGACGGCGATGCTCTTCATCGTCTTCGACATCGAGATCGTCTTCCTCTACCCCTGGGCGGTCACCTTCGACGCCCTGGGGCTTTTCGGGCTCGTGGAGATGCTGCTCTTCGTGCTCACCGTCTTCGTCGCCTACGCGTATGTGTGGCGGCGCGGCGGCCTGGAATGGGACTGAGGGGCTGAAGGGCACACTCATGGGACTCGAAGAGAAACTGCCGAGCGGTTTTCTGCTCACGACGGTCGAACAGGCAGCGGGCTGGGTGCGCAAGTCGTCCGTCTTCCCCGCCACCTTCGGCCTCGCCTGCTGCGCCATCGAGATGATGACGACCGGCGCCGGCCGGTACGACCTGGCGCGGTTCGGCATGGAGGTCTTCCGCGGCTCGCCGCGCCAGGCCGACCTGATGATCGTCGCCGGCCGGGTCAGCCAGAAGATGGCGCCCGTCCTGCGGCAGGTCTACGACCAGATGCCCGACCCCAAGTGGGTCATCTCCATGGGGGTCTGCGCCTCCTCGGGCGGCATGTTCAACAACTACGCGATCGTGCAGGGCGTCGACCACATCGTGCCGGTCGACATCTATCTGCCGGGCTGCCCGCCGCGCCCGGAGATGCTGATGGACGCGATCCTCAAGCTCCACCAGAAGATCCAGACCTCCAAGCTCGGCGTCAACGCGGAGGAAGCGGCCCGCGAGGCGGAGGAGGCGGCGCTCAAGGCCCTGCCGACCATCGAGATGAAGGGTCTGCTCCGGTGAGTGACGAGACACCCAATCCCGACAAGGAGCTCAGCGAGCAGAACCTGCCGGGCCAGCGCGGGGACCACGGCGAGGAGGTCCGGGTCCAGCGCGGGATGTTCGGCGCCCAGAGCGGAGCCGACACCAGCGGCTACGGCGGCCTCGTCCGCTCCGTACGCCTGCCCGGCCCGGCCACCCGCCCCTACGGCGGCTGGTTCGACGAGGTCGCCGACGAGCTCGAAGGCGCCCTCGACGAGCAGGGCCTCCTCCCCGGGAACGCCATCGAGAAGACGGTCGTCGACCGCGGCGAGCTGACCTTCCACATCGCCCGCGAGCACCTCGTGCGGGTCGCCCGCACCCTGCGCGACGACCCCGCGCTCCGCTTCGAGCTCTGCACGGGCGTCTCCGGGGTCCACTACCTCGGGGACAAGGGCCGCGAGCTGCACGCCGTCTACCACCTGCGCTCGCTGACCCACGGCCGGCTGATCCGGCTGGAGGTCGCCGCCCCGGACGCCGACCCGCACATCCCGTCGCTCGTCGCGGTCTACCCGACCAACGACTGGCACGAGCGCGAGACGTACGACTTCTTCGGCATCGTCTTCGACGGCCACCCCGCCCTCACCCGGATCATGATGCCGGACGACTGGCAGGGCTTCCCGCAGCGCAAGGACTACCCCCTCGGCGGCATCGCCGTCGAGTACAAGGGCGCCCAGATCCCGGCTCCTGACCAGCGGAGGTCGTACAGCTGATGAGTACTTCACATGCCTCCGCACGGGAGACGACCGAAGGCACCGTCTACACCGTCACCGGCGGCGACTGGGACGAGGTCGTCGAATCGGCGGCCAAGGCCGACGACGAGCGGATCGTCGTCAACATGGGCCCCCAGCACCCCTCCACCCACGGAGTGCTCCGCCTGATCCTGGAGATCGACGGCGAGACCGTCACCGAGGCCCGCTGCGGCATCGGCTACCTCCACACCGGCATCGAGAAGAACCTCGAGTTCCGGACCTGGACGCAGGGCACCACCTTCGTGACGCGCATGGACTACCTCACCTCGTTCTACAACGAGACGGCGTACTGCCTCGGCGTCGAGAAGCTGCTCGGCATCACCGAGCAGATCCCGGACCGGGCCAGCGTCATCCGCGTCCTGCTGATGGAGCTCAACCGGCTCTCCTCCCACCTGGTGTGCATCGCCACCGGCGGCATGGAGCTGGGCGCCACCACGATCATGATCTACGGCTTCCGGGACCGCGAGATGATCCTGGACCTGTACGAACTGATCACCGGCCTGCGCATGAACCACGCGTTCATCCGCCCCGGCGGCCTCGCCCAGGACCTCCCGCCCGGCGCCGTCGACGCCGTGCGCGAGTTCGTGAAGACCATGAAGAAGAACCTGCCGGAGTACGACAAGCTCGCCACCGGCAACCCCATCTTCAAGGCCCGCATGCAGGACGTCGGCTACCTCGACCTCACCGGCTGCATGGCGCTCGGCGCCACCGGCCCGATCCTGCGCTCCGCCGGCCTCCCGCACGACCTGCGCAAGACCGACCCGTACTGCGGCTACGAGAACTACGAGTTCGACATCCCGACCGCCGACACCTGCGACTCCTACGGGCGCTTCCTCATCCGCCTCGAGGAGATGCGGCAGTCGCTGCGGATCGTCGAGCAGTGCCTCGACCGCCTGGAGCCCGGCCCGGTCATGGTCGGCGACAAGAAGATCGCCTGGCCCGCCCAGCTCGCGCTCGGCCCCGACGGCCTCGGCAACTCCCTCGACCACATCAAGAAGATCATGGGCACCTCCATGGAGGCCCTGATCCACCACTTCAAACTGGTCACCGAGGGCTTCCGGGTCCCCGCGGGACAGGCCTACACCGCCGTCGAGTCGCCCAAGGGCGAACTGGGCGTGCACGTCGTCAGCGACGGCGGCACCCGCCCCTTCCGGGTCCACTTCCGCGACCCGTCCTTCACCAACCTGCAGGCCATGGCGGCCATGTGCGAAGGCGGCCAGGTCGCCGACGTCATCGTCGCCGTCGCGTCCATCGACCCCGTGATGGGAGGCGTCGACCGATGACGGACGGACAGACCAGTCTCGGGATGCCCCAGCTCCCCGCCCCCGACTACCCCGCCGAGGTCCGCACCCGGCTGGAGGCGGATGCCAAGGAGATCATCGCCCGCTATCCGGGGTCCCGCTCCGCCCTCCTGCCGATGCTGCACCTCGTGCAGGCGGAGGACGGATACGTCACCCGCACCGGCATGCGGTTCTGCGCCGACCTCCTCGGCCTGACCACCGCCGAGGTCACCGCGGTCGCCACCTTCTACTCCATGTACCGGCGCCGCCCCTCCGGCGACTACCAGGTCGGCGTCTGCACCAACACCCTCTGCGCGGTCATGGGCGGCGACGCCATCTTCGAGGAGCTTCAGGCCCACCTCGGCGTCGGCAACCAGGGCACCACCGACGACGGCAAGATCACCCTCGAACACATCGAGTGCAACGCCGCCTGCGATTTCGCCCCCGTGGTGATGGTCAACTGGGAGTTCTTCGACAACCAGACCCCCGAGTCAGCCAAGGCGATGGTCGACGACCTGCGGGCCGGCCGCCCCGTCGAGCCCACCCGCGGCGCGCCCCTGTGCACCTTCCAGGAGACCGCCCGGATCCTGGCCGGATTCCCCGACGCGCGCGAGGGCGCGGTCGAGGCCACCGGCGGGGCCGGCCCGGCCTCCCTCGTCGGACTGCGCCTGGCGAAGGGCGAAGCCCCGCACCACAAGATCGTCCACCCGCGCGGCGAGTCAGCCGGTGGGGAGGGGGAGTGATGACCTTGGCAGCCGAGATCGACCACAGCAGCCCCGAGAAGCTGCTCGCACCCGTCCTGTCCGCGTTCTGGGACCAGCCCGACTCCTGGACGCTGGAGACGTACAAGCGGCACGAGGGGTACGAAGGGCTGAAGAAGGCCCTCGCGATGTCGCCCGACGACCTCATCGCGTACGTCAAGGACTCCGGCCTGCGCGGCCGCGGCGGCGCCGGCTTCCCCACCGGGATGAAGTGGCAGTTCATCCCGCAGGGCGACGGCAAGCCGCACTACCTCGTCGTCAACGCCGACGAGTCCGAGCCGGGCACCTGCAAGGACATCCCGCTCCTCTTCGCCAACCCGCACTCCCTCATCGAGGGAATGATCATCGCCTGCTACGCGATCCGCTCCGAGCACGCGTTCATCTACCTCCGCGGCGAGGTCGTGCCCGTCCTGCGCCGCCTGCACGAGGCGGTACGCGAGGCGTACGACGAGGGCCTCCTCGGCGAGAACATCCTCGGCAGCGGCCTGAACCTCGACATCACCGTCCACGCGGGCGCCGGGGCGTACATCTGCGGCGAGGAGACCGCCCTGCTCGACTCGCTCGAAGGACGGCGCGGCCAGCCCCGGCTGCGCCCGCCCTTCCCCGCGGTCGCCGGTCTGTACGCCTGCCCCACCGTGGTGAACAACGTCGAGTCCATCGCCTCCGTTCCCGCGATCCTCAACCGCGGCAAGGACTGGTTCAAGTCGATGGGCAGCGAGAAGTCGCCCGGCTTCACGCTCTACTCGCTGAGCGGGCACGTCGCCTCCCCCGGACAGTACGAGGCCCCGCTCGGGATCACGCTGCGCCAGCTCCTCGACATGAGCGGCGGCATGCGCCCCGGCCACCGGCTGAAGTTCTGGACCCCCGGCGGCTCCTCCACCCCCATGTTCACCGACGAACACCTCGACGTCCCACTGGACTACGAAGGCGTCGGCGCCGCCGGCTCGATGCTCGGCACCAAGGCGCTCCAGTGCTTCGACGAGACCACCTGCGTCGTGCGGGCCGTGACCCGGTGGACCGAGTTCTACGCCCACGAGTCCTGCGGCAAGTGCACCCCGTGCCGCGAAGGCACCTACTGGCTCGTGCAGTTGCTCCGCGACATCGAGGCCGGCAAGGGCGCCCTGTCCGACCTCGACAAGCTGAACGACATCGCCGACAACATCAACGGCAAGTCGTTCTGCGCGCTGGGCGACGGCGCCGCCTCCCCCATCTTCTCCTCGCTGAAGTACTTCCGCGAGGAGTACGAGCAGCACATCACCGGCCGGGGCTGCCCCTTCGACCCGGCCAAGTCGACCGCCTGGGCGGACCACCACAAGGAGGTGACGGCATGACGGTGACCACGGCCGGCCCGGCCGGCGGCGCAGCCGCCCTCCCGCCCGAGGACCTCGTCACGCTGACCATCGACGGCGCCGAGATCTCCGTCCCCAAGGGGACCCTCGTCATCCGCGCCGCCGAGCAGCTCGGCATCGAGATCCCCCGCTTCTGCGACCACCCCCTCCTCGACCCGGCCGGCGCCTGCCGCCAGTGCATCGTCGAGGTCGAGGGCCAGCGCAAGCCGATGGCGTCCTGCACCATCACCTGCACCGACGGCATGGTGGTGAAGTCGCAGCTGACCAGCCCGGTCGCGGAGAAGGCCCAGCACGGCGTGATGGAGCTGCTGCTCATCAACCACCCGCTGGACTGCCCGGTCTGCGACAAGGGCGGCGAGTGCCCCCTGCAGAACCAGGCCATGTCCCACGGGCAGTCGGAGTCCCGCTTCGAGGGCCACAAGCGGACCTTCGAGAAGCCGGTGCCGATCTCCACCCAGGTGCTGCTCGACCGCGAGCGGTGCGTGCTCTGCGCCCGCTGCACCCGCTTCTCCAACCAGGTCGCGGGCGACCCGATGATCGAGCTGATCGAGCGCGGCGCGCTCCAGCAGGTCGGCACCGGCGAGGGCGACGACTTCGAGTCGTACTTCTCCGGCAACACGATCCAGATCTGCCCGGTCGGCGCGCTGACCTCGGCGGCGTACCGCTTCCGCTCCCGCCCCTTCGACCTGGTCTCCTCGCCGAGCGTCTGCGAGCACTGCGCCGGCGGCTGCGCGACCCGCACCGACCACCGGCGCGGCAAGGTCATGCGGCGGCTCGCCGCGGAGGACCCGGAGGTCAACGAGGAGTGGGTGTGCGACAAGGGCCGCTTCGGCTTCCGGTACGCCCAGCAGCGCGACCGGCTCACCACCCCGCTGGTCCGCAGCGCCGAGACCGGTGAGCTGGAGCCCGCCTCCTGGCCCGAGGCGCTGGAGGCGGCGGCCCGCGGGCTCGTGCGCGGCCGCACCGGTGTCCTCGCGGGCGGCAGGCTGACCGTCGAGGACGCCTACGCCTACGCGAAGTTCGCCCGGGTCGCCCTCGACACCAACGACGTCGACTTCCGGGCCCGCGTCCACTCGGGCGAGGAGGCCGACTTCCTCGCCTCCCGGGTGGCCGGGCGCGGCCGCGACCTGGACGGCAGCGGAGTCACGTACACCGCCCTCGAAGCCGCCCCGGCCGTGCTGCTGGCCGGCTTCGAGTCCGAGGAGGAGGCCCCCGGCGTCTTCCTCCGGCTGCGCAAGGCCTGGCGCAAGAACGGCCAGAAGACCTACGCCCTGGCCTCGCACGCCACCCGCGGCCTGGTGAAGGCGGGCGGCACGCTGCTGGCCGCCGCCCCCGGCACCGAGACCGAGTGGCTGGACGCCCTCACCTCCCGGGTCGGGCTCGACGGGCCCGGCACGGACGCGGCGGAGGCGCTGCGGCAGGACGGCGCGGTCCTCGTCGTCGGCGAGCGCCTGGCCGCCGTCCCGGGCGGACTGACCGCCGCCGTACGGACCGCGGCGGCGACCGGCGCGACGCTGGTGTGGATCCCCCGCCGGGCGGGCGAGCGCGGCGCGCTCGAGGCCGGCGCGATCCCCACGCTGCTGCCCGGCGGCCGCCCCGCGACCGACCCCCGCGCGCGTGAGGAGGTCGCGGCCGCCTGGGGCGTACGCGAACTCCCGCACGGCTACGGCCGGGACACCGGCCAGATCGTGGAGGCCGCCGCCACCGGCGAACTGGGCGCGCTGCTCGTCGGCGGCGTCGAGGTCCGCGACCTGCCGGACCCGGCACGCGCGCGTGAAGCCCTCGACGCGGCCTTCGTGGTCTCGCTGGAGCTGCGGCCGAGCGAGGTAACCGAGCGGGCCGACGTGGTCCTGCCCGTCGCCGCCGTCGCCGAGAAGGCGGGCACCTTCCTCAACTGGGAGGGCCGGGCCCGCCTCTTCGAGGCCGCGCTCAAGCCCGAGCAGATGACCCGCCGCCTGCCCCCGGCGGACGGGCGCGTCCTCCACATGCTGGCGGACGCCCTCGACGCGCACCTGGCGCTGCCCGACCTGCGGGCCGCACGGCGGGAGCTGGACCGGCTCGGCGGATGGACCGGCCAGCGGGCCTCCGAGCCCGTCGAGCCGGCGCAGCCCGCGCCCCGGCCGAGCGAGGGCGAGGCCGTCCTCGCCGGGCACCGGCTCCTGCTCGACCTCGGCCGGCTCCAGGAGGGCGACGCGGCGCTGGCGGGCACCCGGCACGCCGCGCCCGCCCGCCTCTCGGCCGCCACCGCCGCCGAGACCGGCGTCAAGGACGGCGACCTCCTCGCGGTGACCGGCCCGGCGGGCTCGCTCCACCTCCCGCTCCAGGTCACCGAGATGCCCGACCGGGTCGTCTGGCTGCCGCTGAACTCGGCGGGCGGCGGCGTCCTCTCGGACACCGGCGCCCACCCGGGCGACCTGGTCCGCATCGGTCCCGCGGGAACCGTCGAAGCGGCGGAGGTCCGGTCATGACCGTCTCCCTCGCCCGCCCGGGCGCCGCCGGCTCCCGGGCCGGGGACGGCGTCCCCGCCGGCTCCGGCGCGGTGTTCGCGCCCCGCGCCCACGTCGTCCGGCCGGCCGCAGGCCCGGCCCTCCCCGTACCGGAGGTGCGCGCGTGACCGCCCTCGCCCCACTCGCACAGGCGCCGCACAGCGTCCTGGCCGCCGAAGACCTGTCCATGTTCGGCACGGACCCCTGGTGGCTCGTCGCGATCAAGGCCGTCTTCTGCTTCGCCTTCCTGATGATCACCGTGCTCTTCTCCATCGTGTGGGAGCGCAAGGTCGTCGCCTGGATGCAGCTGCGCATCGGCCCCAACCGGCACGGCCCCTGGGGCCTCCTCCAGTCCCTCGCGGACGGCATCAAGCTGATGCTGAAGGAGGACGTGGTCGTCAAACGGGCCGACAAGGTCGTCTACATCCTCGCGCCGATCATCGCCGCGGCCCCGGCGTTCATGGCGATCGCCGTGATCCCCTTCGGCCCGGCAGGCAACGAGGTCTCGATCTTCGGCCACCGCACCTCGATGCAGCTGACCGACCTGCCGATCGCCATGCTGTACGTCCTGGCGATCGCCTCCGTCGGCATCTACGGCATCGTGCTCGCCGGCTGGTCCTCCGGCTCCACGTACCCGCTCCTGGGCGGGCTGCGCTCCTGCGCGCAGATGATCTCCTACGAGATCGCGATGGGCGCCGCGTTCGCCTCGGTCTTCCTCTACTCCGGGTCGATGTCGACCTCGGCGATCGTCGAGGCGCAGGCGGACCGGTGGTTCATCATCCTGCTGCCGGTCTCCTTCATCATCTACGTGGTCACGATGGTCGGCGAGACCAACCGCGCGCCGTTCGACATGCCCGAGTCCGAGGGCGACCTGGTCGGCGGCTTCAACACCGAGTACAGCTCGATCAAGTTCGCGATGTTCATGCTCGCCGAGTACGTGAACATGGTGACGGTCTCGGCCGTGTCGGTGACGCTCTTCCTGGGCGGCTGGCGGGCGCCGTACCCGGTGTCCACCTTCTGGGAGGGCGCGAACCACGGCTGGTGGCCGATGCTCTGGTTCGTCCTCAAGGTGCAGCTGCTGCTGTTCTTCTTCATCTGGCTGCGCGGCACCCTGCCCCGCGTCCGCTACGACCAGCTGATGAAGCTCGGCTGGAAGGTCCTCATCCCCGTCTCGGTGGTCTGGCTGATGCTGGTCGCCACCGTCCGGGCGCTGCGGAACGAGAACTACGACTTCCAGACGATCGTGCTCTACGTCGCCGGCGCGGTCCTGGCCGTGCTGCTGCTCTCCTTCATCGCCGACATGTTCCGCGACAAGAGGGCGAAGGGCGCGGCGGAGAAGGAGGGCCCCGAGGCCCCGTTCGACCCGATGGCCGGCGGGTTCCCCGTACCGCCCAAGCCGGGGCAGTCCCTGCCGCCGGTGCCGCGGCGCCGGTCCCGCCACGAGGCGGAGCTGGTTGTCAGTGGCGCCCCCGATACTGCTACTGCGAGTGATGGAAAGGAGACGGACGGTGTCTGATTTCCAGAATCCGGTGGCCGGCTTCGGCGTGACCTTCAAGGCCATGTTCAAGAAGCGACTGACCGAGCAGTACCCGGAGCAGCAGAAGACGACGGCGCCGCGCTTCCACGGCCGGCACCAGCTCAACCGTCATCCGGACGGGCTTGAGAAGTGCGTGGGCTGCGAGCTGTGCGCCTGGGCGTGTCCCGCCGACGCCATCTATGTGGAGGGCGCGGACAACACCGACGAGGAGCGCTACTCCCCGGGCGAGCGGTACGGCGCGGTCTATCAGATCAACTACGCCCGCTGCATCCTGTGCGGTCTGTGCATCGAGGCGTGCCCGACCCGGGCGCTGACGATGACCAACGAGTTCGAACTGGCCGACTCCTCCCGCGAGAACCTGATCTACACCAAGGAGCAGCTCCTCGCGGGTCTGGAGGAGGGCATGGTCGACGCGCCGCACGCGATCTTCCCCGGCACGGACGAGCAGGACTACTACCGGGGCCTCGTCACCGAGGCCGCCCCGGGCACGGTCCGTCAGGTCGCCGCGTCCAAGGGGGAGAAGGGCGAGAAGGAGGTGGACGCATGAGCGCCGACCTCACGGCCACCACGCTGGCGGCGTACGCCACCTCCTCTGGCGAGGCCGTCCAGTTCTGGGTCCTCGGCACGATCGCCGTGATCGGCGCCCTGTGCACGATCCTGATGCGCAAGGCCGTGCACAGCGCGCTCTGCCTGGCCGGCACGATGATCATCCTCGCGGTGTTCTACCTCGCCAACGGCGCGTACTTCCTCGGCATCGTCCAGATCGTCGTCTACACCGGCGCGATCATGATGCTCTTCCTCTTCGTCGTCATGCTGGTCGGTGTCACGGCCGCGGACTCGCTGAAGGAGACCATCAAGGGGCAGCGCTGGTGGGCCGCGGCCTGCGGGCTCGGCTTCGGCGCCCTGCTCGTCGCCGGGATCGGCCGGGCCTCCCTGACGGAGTTCAACGGCCTGGGGGCGGCCAACGCCGCCTACGGCGGGAACGTCGAGGGCATCGCCGCCCTGGTCTTCACGAAGTACGTCTTCGCCTTCGAGATCACCGGCGCGCTGCTCATCACGGCGGCCGTCGGTGCCATGGTCCTCACCCACCGCGAGCGCACGGAGAAGGCCCGCACCCAGCGCGAACTCGCCGAACAGCGGGTGCGCGAGGGCCGGCACGTGCCGCCGCTGCCGGCGCCCGGTGTCTACGCCCGGCACAACGCCGTGGACGTCCCCGGCCTGCTGCCCGACGGCACGCCCGCCGAGCTGACCGTGATGCAGACCCTGCGCAAGCGCGGCCAGATCCGCGACGTGTCCTCCGAGGCGCTGTCCGACCTCAAGGCGCTGGAGCAGCGCGCGGAGGAGCGGCTCGGCCGGGACCGGGACGAAGAGGAGGCCTCGCGGTGAACCCCGTCAACTATCTGTACCTCGCCGCCCTGTTGTTCACCATCGGCGCGGCCGGGGTGCTGATCCGGCGGAACGCGATCGTGGTCTTCATGTGCGTCGAGCTGATGCTCAACGCGTGCAACCTCGCGTTCGTCGCCTTCTCCCGCATGCACGGCAACCTCGACGGCCAGATCATCGCCTTCTTCACGATGGTCGTCGCCGCCGCGGAGGTCGTCGTCGGGCTCGCGATCATCGTGTCGCTGTTCCGTTCCCGCCACTCGGCCTCGGTCGACGACGCCAGCCTGATGAAGCTGTGAGGGGCTGAATCGTGGAGAACCTGATCGCGCTGCTGGTCGCGGCGCCTCTGCTGGGAGCGGCCGTCCTGCTGTGCGGGGGGCGGCGCCTGGACAAGTCCGGGCACTGGCTCGGCACGCTGCTCGCGGCCGCCTCCTTCGTCATCGGCGTCGTGCTGTTCACCGACATGCTGGGCAAGGGCGCCGAGGACCGCGCCCTGCACCAGCGGCTGTTCACCTGGATCCCCGTCGAGGGGTTCCACGCGGACGTCGCCTTCCAGCTCGACCAGCTGTCGATGACCTTCGTCCTGCTGATCACCGGTGTCGGCTCGCTCATCCACGTGTACTCCATCGGGTACATGGAGCACGACGAGCGCCGCCGCCGCTTCTTCGGCTATCTGAACCTGTTCCTCGCGGCGATGCTGCTGCTCGTCCTCGCGGACAACTACCTCCTGCTGTACTTCGGCTGGGAGGGCGTCGGCCTCGCCTCGTACCTCCTGATCGGCTTCTGGCAGCACAAGCCCACCGCGGCGACCGCCGCGAAGAAGGCGTTCCTGGTCAACCGGGTCGGCGACATCGGCCTGTCGATCGCGATCATGCTGATGTTCACCACCTTCGGGACCTTCGCCTTCGGGTCGGTGCTCGGCTCGGTGGGGGAGACGTCCGAGGGCACCCTGACGGCCATCGGCCTGATGCTCCTCCTGGCGGCCTGCGGCAAGTCGGCCCAGGTGCCGCTGCAGTCCTGGCTCGGGGACGCGATGGAGGGCCCGACCCCGGTCTCGGCCCTGATCCACGCGGCCACCATGGTCACCGCCGGTGTCTATCTCATCGTCCGCTCCGCCGACATCTTCAACGCCGCCCCGGACGCGCAGCTCGCCGTCACCGTGGTCGGCGCGGTCACGCTCCTCTTCGGTGCGATCGTCGGTTGCGCGAAGGACGACATCAAGAAGGCGCTCGCCGGCTCGACCATGTCCCAGATCGGCTACATGATCCTGGCGGCCGGCCTCGGCCCCATCGGCTACGCCTTCGCGATCATGCACCTGGTGACGCACGGCTTCTTCAAGGCCGGGCTCTTCCTGGGCGCCGGTTCGGTCATGCACGGCATGAACGACGAGGTGGACATGAGGAGGTACGGCGGCCTGCGGACGTACATGCCGGTCACCTTCGTCACCTTCGGCCTCGGCTACCTCGCGATCATCGGCTTCCCGGGCCTGTCCGGCTTCTTCTCCAAGGACAAGATCATCGAGGCGGCGTTCGCCAAGGGCGGCACCGAGGGCTGGATCCTCGGCGCGGTCACCCTGCTCGGCGCCGCCATCACCGCGTACTACATGACCCGCGTGATGCTGATGACCTTCTTCGGCGAGAAGCGGTGGCAGGCCGACGAGAAGGGCGAGATGCCGCAGCCGCACGAGTCCCCGAAATCGATGACGGTCCCGATGATCCTGCTGGCCGTCGGCTCCGTCGGCGCCGGCGCCTTCTTCGGCATCGGCGACCGCTTCGTCCACTGGCTGGAGCCGGTCACCTCGTTCGAGCACGGGCACCCCCCGCTCAGCGCCGCGGTCATCACCTCCGCCACGGTCGCCGTCATGGTGATCGGTGTCGCGACCGCCTACGTCCAGTACGGCCGCAGGCCCGTCCCGGTGGTCGCCCCGCGCGGCTCGCTCCTCACCCGGGCCGCCCGCCGCGACCTGCTCCAGGACGACCTCAACCACGCCGTCTTCGTCACGGGCGGCACCCACCTCACCCGCTCGCTGGTCTACGTCGACCACACCCTGGTCGACGGCGTGGTCAACGGCACCGCGGCCTCCGTCGGCGGACTGTCCGGCCGGCTGCGCAGGCTGCAGAACGGCTACGCCCGCACCTATGCGGTCTCCATGTTCGGAGGTACGGCGGTGCTGATCGCCGCGACCCTGCTGATGAGGGCGGTGTAACTCCCATGTCCTTCCCTCTTCTGACGGTGACGGCAGCGGTGCCGGCGGTCGGTGCGATCCTCACCGCCGCCGTGCCCGCGGCCCGCCGCACCGTCGCCAAGTGGCTGGCGCTGTTCGTCTCCCTCGTCACGCTCGTGCTCGCCGTGCTCGTCTTCGCGCGCTTCGAGCCCGGCGGCGAGCGGTACCAGCTCGTCGAGTCCCACTCCTGGATCAAGGACTTCGGGGTCCGCTACGAACTGGGCGTGGACGGCATCGGGGTGGCGCTGATCGCGCTCACCGCGCTGCTCATCCCGTTCATCATCCTGGCCGGCTGGCACGACGCCGATCCCCTGGAGACGAAGTCCAGCCGCTGGCGGCCGACGCAGGGCTTCTTCGCCCTGATCCTGATGGTCGAGGCGATGGTGATCCTCTCCTTCGAGGCCACCGACGTCTTCCTCTTCTACATCCTCTTCGAAGCCATGCTCATCCCGATGTACTTCCTCATCGGCGGCTTCGGCGACCGGGCGCACGCGGGCTCCGACGAGAACGCCGCCGCCCAGCGCTCGTACGCGGCCGTGAAGTTCCTGCTGTACAACCTGGTCGGCGGACTGATCATGCTGGCCGCGGTCATCGGGCTGTACGTCGTCGCCGGGAACTTCTCCCTCACCGAGATCGCCGAGGCGCGGGCGAGCGGTCAGCTGGAGATGGCGACCAACACCGAGCGGCTGCTCTTCCTCGGCTTCTTCTTCGCCTTCGCGGTGAAGGCGCCGCTGTGGCCGCTGCACACCTGGCTGCCGAACGCGATGGGGGAGGCGACCGCTCCGGTCGCCGTGCTCATCACCGCGGTCGTCGACAAGGTCGGCACGTTCGCGATGCTCCGCTTCTGCCTCCAGCTCTTCCCGGAGGCCTCGAAGTGGGCGACGCCGGTGATCATCGCCCTCGCCCTGATCAGCATCGTGTACGGCGCGCTGCTCGCCGTCGGCCAGCGGGACATCAAGCGCCTGGTCGCCTACGCCTCGATCTCGCACTTCGGCTTCATCATCATGGGCATCTTCGCGATGACCACCCAGGGCCAGAGCGGCGCCACGCTCTACATGGTCAACCACGGGATCTCGACGGCCGCGCTGATGCTGGTGGCCGGCTTCCTGATCTCCCGGCGCGGCTCCCGGCTCATCGCCGACTACGGCGGTGTGCAGAAGGTCGCCCCGGTCCTCGCCGGCACCTTCCTGATCGGCGGTCTGGCCACCCTCTCGCTGCCCGGCCTCGCGCCCTTCGTCAGCGAGTTCCTGGTCCTGGTCGGCACCTTCGCCCGCTACCCGGTGGCCGGCATCATCGCCACCACCGGCATCGTCCTGGCCGCGCTCTACACCCTCGTCCTCTACCAGCGGACGATGACCGGCCCGGTGAAGGAGGAGGTCCGGACCATGCCGGACCTGCGGGCGCGGGAACTGGCCGTCGTGGCCCCCCTGATCGCCCTGCTGATCTTCCTCGGGGTGTTCCCGAAGCCGCTGACGGACATCGTCAACCCGGCCGTCAGCCACACCATGTCCGACGTGCAGCAGAAGGACCCCAAGCCCGAAGTGGAGGCGGCCAAGTGAGCACATCCGCCGTCGCGCCAGCCGTCCACAGCCTGTGGACGACGGCCGCCGAGCCGTTGAACAAGATCCCGTCACCCCACATCGAGTACGTCCAGCTCTCGCCCGTCCTCATCGTGGTCGGCGCGGCGATCCTCAGCGTCCTGGTCGAGGCCTTTGTGCCCCGCCGGGGCCGGTACTACAGCCAGGTCTTCCTCAGCGTCCTGGCCCTCGTCGCCGCGTTCGCCGCCATCGTCGGCCTCGCGGCCGGCGGGTACGGCTCCACCAAGGCGCACATCGCCGCCATGGGCGCCATCGCCGTCGACGGCCCGGCGCTCTTCCTGCAGGGCACGATCCTCCTCGCCTCGATCGTCGCCGTCTTCACCTTCGCCGAGCGCCGGCTCGACCCGGCCGACCACGGCCACAAGGTCGACTCCTTCGCCGCAGAGGCGGCCGCCGTGCCCGGCGGCGACCAGGAGAAGGCGGCGGTCAAGGCCGGGTTCACCACCACCGAGGTGTTCCCGCTGGCGCTGTTCGCGGTGGCCGGCATGCTGGTCTTCCCGGCCGCCAACGACCTGCTGACGCTGTTCATCGCCCTGGAGGTCTTCTCCCTCCCGCTGTACCTCCTCTGCGCCGTCGCCCGCCGCAAGCGGCTGATGTCGCAGGAGGCCGCGGTCAAGTACTTCCTCCTCGGCGCCTTCTCCTCCGCGTTCCTGCTGTTCGGCATCGCCCTGCTGTACGGCTACGCCGGCTCCGTCTCGTACGCCACCATCGCGAACGTCGTCGACGGCAACGTCTCCTCGGCCGACCCGGCGCTCGCCGCCACCATGGGCAACGACGTCCTGCTGCTCATCGGCTTCGCCATGGTGCTGATGGGCCTGCTGTTCAAGGTCGGCGCGGTGCCGTTCCACATGTGGACCCCGGACGTCTACCAAGGCGCCCCGACCCCCGTCACCGGCTTCATGGCCGCCGCGACGAAGGTCGCCGCCTTCGGCGCGATGCTCCGCCTGCTGTACGTGGTGCTGCCCGGCCTCACCTGGGACTGGCGGCCGGTCATGTGGGGCGTCGCCATCATCACCATGCTGGGCGGCGCGGTCGTCGCGATCACCCAGACCGACATCAAGCGGCTCCTGGCGTACTCCTCGATCGCGCACGCCGGGTTCATCCTGGCCGGTGTCATCGCGGCCACGCCCACCGGCGTCTCGTCGGTGCTGTTCTACCTCGGCGCCTACTCCTTCGTGACGATCGGCGCGTTCGCGGTCGTCACGCTGGTGCGCGACGCGGGCGGCGAGGCCACCCACCTGTCCAAGTGGGCCGGTCTGGGCCGCCGTTCGCCGCTCGTCGCGGCGGTCTTCGCGGTCTTCCTGCTCGCCTTCGCCGGCATTCCGCTGACGTCCGGCTTCTCCGGCAAGTTCGCGGTCTTCAAGGCGGCGGCGGAGGGCGGCGCGGGCGCGCTGGTCGTCGTCGGTGTCGTCTCGTCGGCGGTCGCCGCGTTCTTCTACATCCGGGTCATCGTGCTGATGTTCTTCAGCGAGCCCAAGGCCGACGGACCGACCGTCGCGGTGCCCTCGGGCTTCACGACGGTCACGATCACGGCCGGTGTGGTGGTGACGCTGGTGCTCGGCGTCGCGCCGCAGTACTTCCTGGACCTCGCGAACCAGGCGAGCGTGTTCGTCCGGTAGACCGCACGGCGCCCGACGACGACAGGGCCCGGCCCCCGCTCAGGCGGGGGCCGGGCCCTGATCCGTGTCCCGGAGCCCCGGCACCGGCCGCCGGCCCGCTCCGAGGGGCCGTCACCGGGCGGCGGCGACCTCGCCCCGGGCGGCGTAGGCCCGGACGTCGGCGTCCGGGTCGCCCGCCGCCCGCGCCAGCACCGGGCCCGTCCCCGGATGGCGCAGCAGCGCCAGGACCGCCGCCTTGCGGACGTCCGCGTTGGCGTCCCCGAGCGCCTCGGCGAGGGCGGGCACCGCCGTCCCCGGGGCCGCCGCCGCGAGACCGGCCGCCGCGCCCACCCGGACCTGCCAGGCCGGGTCGCCGAGCGCCCGGACGGCGTCCGCGGCGTACGGCTCCGGGCATCCGACCGTCCCGAGCGCCTGGAAGGCCGCGGCCCGCACGAGGGCGTCCTCGTCGCCCAGGAGCGGAGCGAGCAGGTCGGGGGTCGTGCCCCGGGCCGCCGCGAGGCCCTTCGCCACCGCCACCCGCACCTCGCGGGACGGGTCGCCCGCCGCGTCGGCGAGGGGGCCGAGCGCGTCGACCGAGACCAGCGCGCGGACCGCCTCCGCCCGGACCTCCCGGCGCGGGTCGGACAGCAGACCGGCGAAGAGCGTGGCCGAACCGAGCCGCAGCACCCGCAGCACCGTCAGCGCGGCGGCCCGGGCGCCCGGGTCCGGGCCGGCCAGCGCGGCGACGAGCGGCGCCCGCAGGGCGGCCTCCGGCGGCAGCGTCTCGACCAGCTCGCGCAGCGAGTCCCCGGCCACGGCCCGTACCGCCGCGTCCTCGTCGAGCAGCGCCCCCGCCAGCGCCGGACCCGTACCGGTCGGGACCGTCTCGGTGAGGGCGGCCACCGCCGCCCGCCGCACGGCGGGGTCCGGATCGGTCAGATAGGGCCGCAGCGCGTCCAGGTCCGGCTCCGCCTCGGCCAGGGCGTGCAGCTCCAGGATCCGGGGCGCGTGGCTGACGGCGCCGTCCGCCACCCGTACCTCCGGCGCGCGTGCCCCGGAGCCGACGGGGGCGAGGTCGCGGGGGCCCGCCGTGGCGACGTGCTCCGGGTGGACCTCGCCGAGATGCCGGGAGGCGCCGCCGACGGGGGCGTAGTCGTCGACCGGTACGAGATAGGGCGCGACCGGCCGGGCCGTGAACTCCATCGTCCCGGACGGCGACTTGCGCAGGTCCAGGTGGTGCAGCCAGTCCCGGTCGTCCCGCTCGGGGTGGTCCGTCCGCGCGTGGTAGAGGCCCCAGCGGGACTCCGTGCGGGCGAGGGACGAGCGGGCCGCCATCTCGGCGCAGTCCCGGATGAAGGAGACCTCCGCGCAGCGCATCAGCTCGTGCGGGGTCGTCGCGCCCATGGCGTCGATCTCCGTCCGCATCCGCTCGAAGTGCTCGACCGCCAGGGAGAGCCGGGCCCCCGACTTGGGCGGGGCGACGTAGTCGTTCACGAACCGGCGGAGCTTGTACTCGACCTGGGGCTGCGGCGGACCGTCGGGGTGGCGCAGCGGCCGGTAGACCAGCTCGTGCGCCGCCCGGAGCTGGTCCTGCGGCAACTCCCCTTCGTACGCGCGGTACTTGGCGGCGTCCGCACCGGCCAGGTCGCCGAAGACGAAGGCGCCGATCATGTAGTTGTGCGGGACGCAGGCCAGGTCGCCGGCGGCGTAGAGGCGGGGGACGGTGGTCCGGGCGTGGTCGTCGACCCGGACCCCGGAGGCCGAGTGCCCGCCGCACAGGCCGATCTCCGAGATGTGCATCTCGATGTCGTGGGTGCGGTAGTCGTGGCCGCGGCCCGCGTGGAAGGTGGCGCGGGTGGGGCGTTCGGTGGTGTGCAGGATCGATTCGAGGGCGGCGACGGACTCCTCGGGGAGGTGGCTCAGCTTGAGGTAGACCGGGCCGCGGTCGGAGGCCAGCTCCTCGGCGAACTCGGCCATCATCTGCCCCGACCAGTAGTCGGAGTCGACGAACCGTTCGCCGTGCCGGTTGACCTGGTAGCCGCCGAACGGATTGGCGACGTAGGCGCAGGCCGGGCCGTTGTAGTCCTTGATCAGCGGGTTGATCTGGAAGCACTCGATCCCGGTCAGCTCGGCGCCCGCGTGGTACGCCATGGCGTAGCCGTCGCCCGCGTTGGTGGGGTTCTCGTACGTGCCGTAGAGATAGCCCGAGGCGGGCAGCCCGAGCCGGCCGGCGGCGCCGGTCGCCAGGATCACCGCGCCCGCCCGTACGGTGACGAAGCCGCCGGTACGGGTGTGGAGGCCGGCCGCGCCGATGGCCCGCCCGTCCGGGTCGGTGAGGATCCGGACCGGCATCACCCGGTTCTCGATCCGGATGCGCTCGCGCATCTCGCGGCGGCGCAGCTGCCGGTAGAGGACCTTCTTGACGTCCTTGCCCTCCGGCATCGGCAGGACGTACGACCCCGAGCGGTGGACCTGGCGGACCGCGTACTCCCCGTGCTCGTCCTTCTCGAACTTCACGCCGTACGACTCCAGGCGCTGGACCATCGCGAAGCCGCGGGTCGCCGTCTGGCGGACGGTGGACTGGTCGACGACGCCGTCGTTGGCGCGGGTGATCTCGGCGACGTAGTCGTCGGGCTCGGCCCGGCCGGGGATGACCGCGTTGTTGACGCCGTCCATGCCCATGGCGAGGGCCCCGGAGTGGCGGACGTGCGCCTTCTCCAGGAGGAGGACGTCGGCACCGTGTTCGGCGGCGGTGAGCGCGGCCATCGTGCCGGCGGTGCCTCCGCCGATGACGAGGACGTCGCAGGAGAGTTCCTCGGCGTCCGCGAGGGCGGGGATCTGCATCGGAGGGCCTTTCGGGCGTCGGGCGTCGTGGGGCGGGCGGTTTCCGGGGTGCGGGGCCTCGGACGTCAGGCGGGGAGGGAGGTGAGGGAGGAGAGGAGGTCGCGGCGCAGACCGGAGAGGTCGGCGCCCCGGTCGCGCGGCCGCGGGTTGTCGAGGACCGTGCCGGTGCCGAGGACCGCGATCCGGTCGCCGAGGTAGAGGGCCTCGTCGACGTCGTGCGTCACGAAGACGACGGTCGCGCCGGTGCCGTGCAGCACCTCGACCAGGAGGTCCTGCATGCCGGCCCTCGTCTGCACGTCCAGGGCGCCGAACGGCTCGTCCATGAAGACCGCCCGGGGCGCGGGAGCGAGGGCCCGGGCGAGCTGGACGCGCTGGCGCTGACCGCCGGAGAGCTGGTGCGGCAGGCGCCGCGCCTGGTCGGCGAGCCCGACCCGGCCGAGCCACTCCTCGGCGGCGGCCCGCCGCTCGGCACGCGGGACGCCCCGGATGGCGAGGGGCAGTTCGACGTTGGCGCGGGCGGTGCGCCAGGGCAGCAGCGCGTCCTCCTGGAAGACCAGGGCCCGGTGGTCGGCCGGGACGGTGACCGTGCCGGCGAGCGGCGGCAGGAGCCCGGCGAGGGTGCGCAGGAGGGTGGACTTGCCGCAGCCGGAGGGGCCGACGACGGTGAGGAGTTCGCCCGGGGGGACGGTGAGGCGGACGGGGGTGGGGAGCGGGGAGTGGGGCCGCCCGAGGACGACGTCGTCGAGAACGATCACGGCTGCTCCTGGAGCGGTTGCGGGGCGACGGGCGGACGCGACCGCCCGGCCGGCGGGCCGCCCGGGCCTGCGGCCCCGGCGGGGCGTGTGCCCGCGACGGCGGGGGCCGCGGAGGAGCTTTCCGCACCACCGGCCGGCGCCGGTGCGAACGGCCTCGGGGCGGCGGACTTCGTGGGGCGGGCGGCCGAGCGCGGCCCCACCACACGGCGCCCCGCCGCCTCGACCGCCGTCGAGGTCAGCCAGCCCAGCGCGCCGATCGTCGCCATGCCGACGAAGACCGCCGGGTAGTCCACGACCGTGTAGTCCTGCCAGGTGCGGTACCCCACCCCGTACTCCCCGGAGATCATCTCCGCCGAGATCACACAGATCCACGAGACGCCGATCCCCACCGAAAGGCCGCTGAAGATCCCCGGCAGCGCCCCCGGCAGGATCACCGAGAACAGCACCCGGACCCGCCCCGCGCCCATCGTGACGACGGCCTCCTCCCACAGCGGGGGCAGCGCCCGTACGGCGTGCCGGGTGGAGACCAGGACCGGGAAGAACGCGGCCGCGCCCGTGATGAAGACGATGCCCTGCTCGTTGCTGGGGAACAGCAGGATCGCCACCGGCACCAGCGCGATCGCCGGGATCGGCCGCAGGACCTCCAGGACAGGACCGAGCAGGTCGGACACGAGTCCGGAGCGGGCGATCGCCGTCCCCAGCGCGATGCCCGCGACCGCCGCGAGCGTGAAGCCGGTGACGATACGGGTCAGGCTGTCGACCAGGTCCTGCCAGTACGCGTCCGTCGTCAGCCGCGCCGCGAACGCCTCCCCGACCTCCGTGACCGTCGGGAACTGGTCGAAGCGCAGCCAGAGACTGACGTCGTAGTACGTCACCGCCTGCCACACACCGAGCGCCGCCACCAGCGACAGCACCCGCAGCACGTACCTCATGACGCCAGCGCCCGCGCGTAGTCGACGGTCCGCGCCGTCGGGTGCGCGGCCCGGTAGGCGGCCGCGCCGGCCTCGGTGACGAACGGCTTCACCGTCCCGCCGTCGGCGACCCACACCGCTCGGTCCGCGAACCAGAGCGTCCCGGTCACCGTGTCGGGGACGTACGCCACCCGCACCTTCGCCCGGTTCGCGGCGACGTGCCGCAGCGCCTCGGCCGGGGTGGCGAAGGAGACGGTACGGTCGGCGCCCTTCAGCCAGACCTCGCTGCGGGACGGCGGGGCGAGCGTCGCGAGCTGCCGGTCGTAGGCGGAGCCGTAGACCTTCCGTACGTACGTGTCGTCGACGAAGCCGTCCACGTCCACGTCCTTCACCAGCTTGGCCGACCGCAGCACCGGCACGTCCTCCTTCAGCGCCGCGACCAGCCGTGGCTTGAGGGTCGGATCGAAGGTGGCGATGCCGTTGGGGCCGTTGTAGAGGTGGACGACCTCGGCCGGCAGGCCCGTCTCGGCGGCGACCTTCTCGCTGGCGGCCACCGGGTGCTCGCGGAGATAGGCGGTCGCGGTGCGCTGGGCCCGCAGGAACGCCTCCACCACGGCCGGGTGCCGCTCGGCGAAGTCGGCGCGGGCGGTGACCCCGTGGAAGGTGGGGAGGTTCAGCTCGGCGCCGTCGTACAGCGCCTTCGCCTTGCCCTGGAAGGCGAGCAGCCCCGGCCAGGCGACGAACTGCGACAGCGCGTCGGCGCTCCCGGCGGTCAGGGCCGAGGCCCCCACGGCCGGCTGCTGGTTGAGCTTGCGGATGTCCTTGTCCGGGTCGAGCCCGGCGCGTTGCAGCGCCCGCACGAGTGTGCCGTCCGCGGCCGAGCCGACGCTGGTGGACACCTTCCCGCCGCGCAGCTCCTTCAGCGACCGGCGTGCGGAACCGGGCGCGGTGACGACGGTGTTGAGGCCGCCGCGCAGGTTGTAGCCGGTCACCGACACGAGCTTCGTCGGGCGCTTCAGCTGGGTGCCGCGGGCGGCGTTGAGGAGCAGCGGGAAGTCGCCCATCGAGCCGATGTCGATCTTCCCCGCGGTCATCTGGGCGGTGATCGGCGCGCCGGTGGCGTAGTCCTGCCAGACGACCTCGTACGTCCTGCCGTCCTTCCGGCCCTGGGCGCGCAGCTCGTCCTCGAAGGCGCCGAGCGTGCGCAGGAGGGTGCCGGCCGTGACGGTGTTGATGGTCTTGGACTGGTAGCCGACGGTCACGGTGACCGTCGAGCCGTTTCCGGCCTCCGCGGGACCGCCGCAGCCGGCCAGCGGCAGGACGAGGGCCAGGGCGGCGAGGGGGACGACAAGCTTGCGGGACATGGGCGTTCGGGCCTCTCAGCGGAGCAGATAGGGCATGTTGACCGTGACCGCGCCGGTGGGACACCGGGCCGCGCACGGGCCGCAGTACCAGCACTCGTCCACGTGCATGTACGCCTTGCCGCTGTCGGGGTTGATGGCGAGGGAGTCCAGCGGGCACATCTCCACGCAGAGCGTGCAGCCGTCGATGCACTTCGACTCGTCGATGGTCACGGGCACGTCGGCCCGCTGGGGCGCCAAGGGCATGGCTGTCTCCAGTGGATGGCGGGGGAGGGGGGCGAAGGGTTACGCGGACCGGTGGAGCAGGCCGCTCATCGTGATCCGGTCGCCCCGGAACCGGATGAACTCCAGGTCCACGGGGCGCCCGTCGCGCAGGTGGGTGAGCCGGTCCAGCATCAGCAGCGCCGCGCCGCGCGGTGCCTGCAGGACGGCGGCGGAGTGCGCGTCGGCGTTGACGGCCTCCAGGGTGATCTCGGCGTGGCCCAGGGGCGTGCCGGTCAGCGCTTCGATGAGGCGGAACACATCGGTGTTCTCCAGGTCGCAGCCGAGGAGTTCGGCGCCGATGTCCATCGGGACGTAGGTGAGGTCGAGGGAGAGCGGGAGGCCGCCGAGCCGGCGCAGCCGCTCGATGTAGAGGACGTCGCTGTGCTCGGGGATCCCCAGCCGCCCGGCCACCGGCGCCGGGGCGGCGACCGGTCCGACCGTACGGACCTCGTTGGTGACCGTGCCGTGCTCGTGCAGGGTCTCGGCGAGGCCCTGGAGCCGGTCGAGGCCGTGCGGGTACTTCTCGCACACCACGACCGTGCCCACGCCGGGCTGCCGCTCGACCAGGCCCTCGGCGCGGAGCAGGTCCAGGGCCTGACGGACGGTGTTGCGGGAGACCCGGTAGTCGGCGCCGATCCGGTCCTCCAGGGGCAGGACGCCGCCGGGGAAGCGGGCGGCCAGGATCTGGTGGCGCAGGAGGTCGGCGAGCTGTCGCGCCTGGTCCGCGCGCAGCCGCCGACGGCGCGCGGCGGCGACCGGGACGGTGTGCTCACGAAGGCGTTCGGCTGGCATGCGACGGACCATACCGAGGCGCCCGCGGCGGTGGTGTTGCCACAGCATTGCGCCATCTGATGCCGTAACAGCACGGCTCTGACCTGCGGTTTCCGGGGACGGTGGGCAAGATCTGCCACCTGCCGCGCCGCCGGACGGCGCTCCGTCCCACCTGGCGGACAGGAGCGGGCGCGGGCGCGTGGTTCCGTGGTCCGGCCGCGCGTGGCAGGGTGGCGGCCCGGCGAGCGGCCGCGGGCCGGGTTCCGGAGCCGGACCGCGGGGCCTTCCGCCGGACCGCCGGCGGGAGGGGAGAGGAGAACGGCGATGCGCGGGTCCACCGTCTTACCGGGCACCCCTTGCGAGGCGCCCCGGGAGGGATCGCCGCCCATGCACCGGCTGGAGGTGCCGATGCCGAACACGATGCCGTTCGCGATCGGCACCTTCGACACCATCGGGCCGATGTCCCGCGCCGACTTCCCGCACCGGCACACCTTCTACGAGATCGTCCACGTCACCGCCGGCACGGGCGCCCATGTCGTCGACCTCACCCGCGCGGAGCTGGCCCCGCCCCATCTCGGCGTGATCGCCCCCGGCCAGGTCCACCACTGGGAGCGCCTCCGGGGCCTCGACGGCACCGTCGTCCTCTTCACGGAGGACTTCCTGATCGACCACCCCGGCGACCGGGACCTGCTGCGCCGGGTCGCCGCGCGGCCCTGGGCGACGCTGGGGCAGGCGGCCCACGAGGAGACCGCGCGGATCCTCGGCGAGCTCGCGGCCGAACACCACCGCCGGGCCGACGGGTTCGACTCCGTCCTGCGGGCCCTCCTCCACGTCCTCGTCGTCCGGGCCGCCCGCGCGACGGACCCGGCGGCCGCCGGCGCGGGTGGGGACGGCGGGTCCGCCGGCGGGTCCCACCCGGCGTCCGCGGGCCGGGCCGGGGCCGTCGCGGAGGAGTTCGTCCGGCTGCTCGCCCGCGCGGAGCCCGCCCTGTGGTCGGTGGGCGACTGCGCCGGGCACCTCGGCGTCACGCCCGGCTACCTCACCGAGGCCGTCAAGGCCGCCACCGGCCGTACCGCGGGCCAGCTCCTCCGCGCGGCCCGCACCCACGAGGCCAAACGGCTGCTCGTCCGTACGGAGTTGTCGGTGCGCCAGATCGCCGACCGGACCGGGTTCGGGGATCCCGCCTACTTCTGCCGGTTCTTCCGCAGGGAGACCGGGCTCAGCCCGGGCGACTTCCGGCGCGGCGCCGATATTCACCACGACCCCCGTGTTCCGTCCATCGATCGCCCCGGGGCGCCCGCCTAGGTTCGTTGCCGATCCCCGAAGCCCCCACAAGGAGCAGAGATGGACGGCGAGACGACCCCGCACGGCGAGACGACCTCCCACGGCGAGACGACCCCGCACACCGCCCCCTCCTCCGCGCCGCGGCCGAGCCGCAAGGCGGTGCTGCGGGCGGCGCTGGCCGCCTCCGTGGCCGTGCCGGCCACCCTGATGGGCGTCCCCGCCCTGGCCCGTACCACCGTCCGGGACGGGGCGGCACCCGCGCTCACCCCCGCCTGCGACGACGGCGACGACCCGACCCCACCGCAGATGGAGGGCCCCTACTTCAAGCCGAACTCGCCGCGCCGGACCTCGCTCCTGGAGGCCGGGACGCCCGGCACCCGGCTCACCGTCACCGGATACGTCTTCGGACGGGCGTGCCTGCCCGTCCCCGGTGTCCTGCTCGACTTCTGGCAGGCCGATGTCAACGGCGCGTACGACAACACCGGATTCCGTTTCCGCGGGCACCAGTTCACCGACGCGCAGGGCGCCTTCCGGCTCACCACGATCGTCCCGGGCCTCTACCCGGGGCGCACCCGGCACCTCCACGTGAAGGTGCAGGCCCCGGGCCGTCCCGTCCTCACGACGCAGCTGTACTTCCCCGGCGAGCCGCGCAACAACACCGACGCGCTGTTCGACCCGCGGCTGCTGATGACCGTGAGGGACGCGGGAGGGGCGAAGGAGGCCGCCTTCGACGTGGTGCTCGACCTGCCCCAGGGCCCCGGCCCCGGCCCGTCCCCGACCGGCGGCCCCACCACCCCGCCCCCCGCCGGCACCTGGCGCCCGGGCACCTCCTACACGGCGGGCGACCGGGCCACCCACGGCTCCGTCGCCTACGTCTGCCTCCAGTCCCACCTCGCCCAGCCGGGCTGGGAACCGCCGTCGGTGCCGGCCCTCTGGCGCGCCGTCTGAACCGGCGCGCCCCCGGGTCCGTGCTCGGAGTGTGGAGACGCTCCTCAAGACCGCCGAGGCGCCGACGCACGGCAGAGCCCGCCGGAGCGCGGCGCCGGGAGGCCCCGGCACCCCTGATCGGGGTGCCGGGGCCTCTTCGCGCGTGCGGCGCCGGGGCGGGGCGGTACGGCGGGCTCAGGCGGAGGGCGCGATCCGTCCGGTGACCTCGCCGAGTCCGACCCGGGTGCCGTCGGGGCCGGGCGCCCAGGCGGTCAGCGTGACCTCGTCGCCGTCCTCCAGGAAGGTGCGCTTCCCGGTGCTCAGGTCGAGCGGGTCGCGGCCGTTCCAGGTCAGCTCCAGCAGCGAGCCGCGCTGTCTCACCTCGGGGCCCGAGACGGTGCCGGAGCCGTAGAGGTCACCGGTCCGCAGCGAGGCGCCGTTGACCGTCATGTGGGCGAGCTGCTGGGCGGCCGTCCAGTACATCGTCGAGAACGGCGGCTCGGAGACGACCTCGCCGTTGATCGCGACCGTGATCCGCAGGTCGAAGCCGCCGGGCTCCTCGTCGTCGGTGTCGTCGAGGTACGGCAGCAGGTCGACGTCCCGGGCCGGCGGGGCCACGCGGGCCGCGTCCAGGGCCTCCAGGGGGGTCACCCAGGCCGAGACGGACGTCGTGAACGACTTGCCGAGGAACGGGCCGAGCGGGACGTACTCCCAGGCCTGGATGTCACGGGCCGACCAGTCGTTGAGCAGCGTCAGGCCGAAGACGTGGTCCCGGAAGTCGCCCAGCGCGACCGGGGTGCCGAGCGTGGAGGGGGTGCCGACGACGAAGCCGACCTCCGCCTCGATGTCCAGCTTCACCGAGGGGCCGAAGACCGGCGCCGGGTCCGTGGGCGCCTTGCGCTGGCCGGCGGGGCGGACGACCTCGGTGCCGGAGACCACGACCGTGCCCGCCCGGCCGTGGTAGCCGATGGGCAGGTGCTTCCAGTTGGGGGTGAGCGCGTCGCCGTCGGGGCGGAAGATCCGGCCCACGTTGGTGGCGTGGTGCTCGCTCGCGTAGAAGTCGACGTAGTCCGCCACGGCGTACGGCAGGTGCAGCGTGACGGAGTCCAGCGGGTGCAGCAGCGGCTCTATGTCCGGGCGGTGCGCGGGCACGGTCACCCAGGCGGTCAGCGCGCGGCGCACGTCCCGCCAGGCGGTGCGGCCGGCGGCGAGCAGGGGGTCGAGGCTGGGGCGGGCGAGCAGGGCGGCGTAGGGCGAGCCGAGCGCCTGCGCCGCCGCCCCCGCGTCGAGGACATGCCCGCCGATGCGGACGCCGACCCTCCGCCGGTCGGGCTCGTCGGCGGTGGAGAAGACGCCGTACGGAAGGTTGTGCGGGCCGAAGGGATCGCCTTCGGCGAGGTCGAGCGGGGACTGCTCGGGCATCGGTGCTTGCCTCGCTTTCCACGGGTGTGGGGGACACGTTACGGGTCGTACCGCGCGGCGCAGATGACATGGGTCACACAGAAAGTGGGCCCCATGTGCACAACTGTCCACGTTCGAGGGCTTTATGCGTCCTGTGGGGCTCCTGTGCGCGCGAGATCCCGTGAATCCCGCTATTCCGCGCGCTTATTCGGGTCATACGATCGCTCCCGTGCCGCGCCGCGTGACGTATCCGCGGGCGCGGCCTCCCCGACTCTTGTCATCTTCTTCGACCAGAAAAGGTCCGCCTTGAAGATCCGCCGCATTCTCGCCACCGCCGTGGCCGCCGCCGTGACCACGCCGGTCGTATTCCTCTCCGCCGCTCCCGCTTTCGCGGACACGAAGCCGGCCGGGGCCCAGACGCAGGAACAGAAGCCGACGATCGAGCAGCTGAAGCTCGCGGTCGCCGCGGCGCAGAAGACGTACGACGCCGCGGTGATCGCCGCGAGCGACGCCACCAAGGCGCGTGAGGCCGCGCTGAAGGACGACACGGTGCTCGCCAAGGCCGCGGCCGAGGCGAAGAAGACCGCCGACGCCGCCGCCACCGCCAAGGCCGAGGCCGACAAGGCCGTCGTCGACGCCCAGGCCAAGGTGGACGCGGCCGTCGGCGAAACCGCCAAGGCCGAGGCCCAGAAGGTCCTGGACGAGGCGACGAAGACCGCCGAAGCCGCCGCCACCGCCAAGACCGAGGCCGACGCCAAGCTGGCCGCGGCCTCGACGGCCCGGGACGACGAGCGCGTCGGAGCGGTTCGTGCCGAGAGCGCCGCCCTGCAGGCCAAGGAAGCGGCCCACAAGGCCCTCAAGGCCGCCGAGAAGGCCCTCGCCGCCGCCGAGGACGGGGAGGGCGAGGAGCCCGGCGAGGACTGCGTCGAGGAGTCCAAGCTGACGGCCGCGCTGACCGGCCCGAAGAAGGTCGTCGCCGGGACGAGCGCCGTCTTCACGCTGAAGATCAGCAACGGCACCACGAAGTCGCTGGACGAGGTCGGTGCCTACGCCGAGGCCTTCAACATGGACTCGACGGAGGAGAAGGACTTCGACAAGCACCTGGACCTGACCTGGTCCACCACGGCCAACCCGACCTGGCAGTCCTTCGACGGCGAGACCGGCGCGATCGGCGGCGCGGTGAAGCCCGGCGGTCACGTCGACATCAAGCTGCGCCTCACCGTCGACGCGAAGTCCCCGGCCGGTGACGGCATGCTGTTCGCCGCGGGCGGCTACGAGAACAAGAACGGCTCCTGCGGCTGGTCGAAGGAGGCCGCCGACCTCGAGTTCGGCATCGTCGCCGCCTCCAAGCCCGGCACCGGCACCGGCACCGGTGGCGGCAACGGCAACACCACCGAGCAGGGCGGCACCTCCACCACCCCGGTGAACGGCGGCGGCAACGGCAACACCGCCACCAACGGCGCGCTCGCCACCACCGGTTCCGACGACGCCATGCCGCGGATCGCCCTCGCGGGCGCGGCGGCCGTCGCCCTCGGCGCCGGTGCCATGTTCGTCGTCCGCCGCCGCAAGGCCGGTGCGGACGCCTGACACGCAGCGTGAGAAAGGGCCCGCATTCCACTCCGGAATGCGGGCCCTTTCCCTTTCGTCCATCCGGACGTCATCCCGCCGTGCGCGGAATCCGCTTCTCCCACGTCCGGTGGAAGAGAACGTCGTCGCCCTCCTTGCACACCACTTCGTTCGAGGTGACGAATACCTCCGCCTCACAACTGATCTCGGAACGGCTGTCGACGGTGACGTCCCACGCCAGTTCCGGCCGGTGCAGCCGGATCGACCATTCCGAACGGGTACGCGCCGACAGCGGCCCGCTCTCCTCGATCGTGTAAGTCTCCAGCGCGTCCTCGCTGAATTCGAGGCCGTCCGGATAGACCCGCGTCCCGCCGTACCGGGGACCGACCTCCAGGCGCCACTCGCCCTTGGCCACGTCCCGCACCACCACCCGCTCCGGGCGGGGCTCCTCCAGGGTCGCCGGGAAGCTGACGCCCAGCGGCTCCGACTGCTCCGGCTCCTCCCACCGGACGGTGTCGTCCGTGTGGCGGCGGACCGGAAGGGTGAGGTGCGAGGCGGCAGGGTCGAGGGTGAAGCCCCCCGCGTCCGGCTGGGGCCAGATCCACGGCCAGTACGCCGAGGAGACCGCGAGCCGGACCCGGTGACCGGGCGGGAAGGTGTGGCCGATGCCGTTCAGCTCGACGACGAACTCCTCGCTCTCGCCGGGCCGCGCCGGCGCCACCCGGTCCCGGCCGTGGCGGGCGGAGAAGTTCAGCACCCCCCGGGTGACGAGCGTCGAGGAGCCGTCCGGGGCGATGTCGCAGAGGCGGGCGATCACCTGCCCCGTCGGCGCCGCCGGGCGCAGCGTCAGGCTCGCCCGCGGCCGGCCCAGGATCTCGATGGGCCCGCCGTCCTCCGGCACCGGGAAGTCGAAGCAGGCCGAGTGGGCGTCCTCGTCGCGCTGGTCGGGCGGCAGGTCGCCGTCGTTGCCGAAGGGGAAGAACCGCCCCGCGTCCAGGCCGGTCTGCTGGGGCGAGTCGACCACGACCGGTTCACCCTGGAAGCCGTACGTCACCGGGGCGACGTGCGGCGAGGGCCAGGCGGGGTCGGCGACCCAGCGGCCCGGCAGCTCCTCGTACACGGTGGACGGCGGGTGCGTCCCGCTGATCCACGAGCGCAGCAGCGGCTCCGCCATCACGTCGTTGTCGGCGCCCTTGAGGTGGTGGTCCCACCAGCGCAGGGTCTCCTGCAGGAAGCCGATCGCCGGGCCCGGCGGCAGACCGCGGTCCGGGTACTGGTGCGACCACGGCCCGATGATCCCGCGGACCCGGTCCGGGGCGAGGTGCTCGACCAGCCGCAGGACGGTGTCCCGGTACGGGTCGTGCCAGCCGCCCACCGCCAGGACGGCTGCCCGGATCGCGCCGTAGTCCTCGCAGACACTGCCGTGCCGCCAGTAGTCGTCCCGGGTCTGGTGGGCCAGCCAGGTGTGGATGAAGGGGTCCACGGCCTCCAGGCGCCGCAGCCACATCTCCCGCCACTCCTCGCCCACGTGCAGCGGGTCGGGCGGGCGGCAGACGAAGGCGAGCATGGTGGCCGCCCAGGCGTGCATGTCGACCGCGAGGACGGAGCCGCCCATGTAGTGGACGTCGTTGTCGTAGCGGTCGTCGGTGGAGCAGACGGTGACGACCGCCTTCAGCGGCTCGGGGGCCAGCGCGGCGATCTGGAGCGAGTTGAAGCCGCCCCAGGAGATGCCGAACATGCCGACCTTCCCCGTGCACCAGGGCTGCTCGGCGAGCCAGTTCACCACCGCCACGCCGTCGGCCAGCTCCGTCGCGTCGTACTCGTCGCCCGGCAGCCCCTCGCTGTTGCCGTGGCCGCGCACGTCGACGCGTACGGAGGCGTAGCCGTGCCCGGCGTACCAGGGGTGCCGCTGCCAGTCGCGCGGCGCGGTCCAGTCGGAGAGGCGGTACGGCAGGTACTCCAGGAGGGCCGGCACGGGCTCGTCCGTGACCGGCCGCCAGACGCGGGCGTACAGCCGCGTGCCGTCCGGAAGGGGGACGCGGACGTCCTCGCGGGTGGTCTCGTACGGAAACTCGGTGCGGATGCGCATGTCAGGTCCTCAGTGGACGGGGTGCATGGTCCGGCGCAGCCAGGGCGCCATCGCGATCACGACGAGGCCCACCGCCACCGCGACGGCGCCGTTGACGCCGAAGTACACGGGCTTGGAGACGTCGTCGTACAGCTTCACGGTCTGTGCCTGGATGCCGTTGGCGAGAGCGAGCGAGAGGAACCAGAGGGACATCGTCTGGCTGCTGAACGCCTTCGGGGCGAGCTTGCTGGTGGCGGACATCCCGGAGGTCTCCAGGAGGACGTCGCCGAGGCCGAGCAGCAGATAGGAGCCGACGATCCACCACGCCGCCATCCGGTACGTCTCGTCCGCGTGGCCCGAGGTGGGCAGCACCATCAGGAGGAACGACAGGCCGCCCAGCACCACCCCGAAGGCGATCTTGTTGGAGACGTGCGGCTGCCGGGGCCCCATCCGGACCCAGACGGCGGCCACGACGGGCGCCAGCGCCACCTCGAAGGCGCCGAGGGCGGAGGCGTACCAGCTGGCCGGGAAGTCGAAGCCGAGGATGGTGGTGCGGGCGTTGTTCGCCGCCAGCAGCATCATCGTGGAGTACGCCTGGAAGAGGATGAAGTTGAAGGCGACCGAGGCCAGGAAGAGCACGACGTACGGCCGGAGGCGGCCGCGCTCCTCGGGGGTGACCCGGGGGCTGCGGAACATCACCCAGAAGTAGACGACCGGCGCGATCACCGAGATCAGGGTCAGCAGGTCGACGAAGCGGTCCATGGTCAGCCAGCCGACCCCGGCGAGCAGGCCCCCGACGGCGGCCACGGCGACCACCCCGCCGACGATCGTCAGGACGGCCCGGCGCATGGCGTCCGGGGCGAGCGCGAATTCGGCGGAGTGCTTTCGCCCGGCCAGGTGACGGCGGCCCATCACGTACTGCACGAGACCGAAGGTCATGCCGACCGCGGCGGCGGAGAAGCCCCAGTGCCAGCCCTGGTGCTCGCCGAGCCAGCCGGTGATCAGCGGGCCGGCGAAGGCGCCGATGTTGATCGCCATGTAGTACAGGGCGAAGCCGGCGTCCCTGCGGTCGTCGTCGGTGCGGTAGAGCTTGCCGACCATGGTGGCCACATTGGGTTTGAGCAGGCCGGTTCCGGCGCTGATCAGGCCGAGTCCGACCCAGGTCATGGCGGCCGTCGGCACCGCCATGGAGTAGTGGCCGCAGGCGATCAGGACGCCGCCCCAGAGGACCGCGCGGTAGGAGCCGAGGATCCGGTCGGCGAGCCAGCCCCCGGCCACCGAGACGAGGTAGACGAGCGTGCCGTACGCGGCCGAGACGGAGGCGGCCGTGCCCGGGTCCATCCCGAGACCCTCGTTCGCCACGGAGTCGGCGAAGTAGAGGACGAGGATCGCCTGCATGCCCAGGAACGAGAAGCGCTCCCAGACCTCCAGGCCCGACAGGGTGAGCAGCCCCTTCGGCTGCCCGAAGAAGGCATGATCGTCTTCGGGCGGTGGCCGCTCGTCGTTCGTGTCGCTGTCGATCGCCGTTCCGGACAAAACGCCTTCTCCTGGTCGTATGAGGTGATCACGAACATACCGGGGGTGGCGGGCGGGCGCCCATGGTGATCGAAAGCCGACCGGATACGCTGACTTGAGCGAATCGAGCGACACATCGACAATCCGTGTGATCGTCGGCAGTATCAGCAGGCGTCATCAGACAGGAGACTCCCTCGTGACCGTCGTCGGGCCGTTCGGTCTTAGCGTGCGGGACCAGGCTCTTGAGGCCGATGTCCAGACCGGATTGGCGGCCGTGGAGGCAGGTCTCCTCGACGCCACCAAGAGCGGGATCCCCTTCATCACGGAGGCCGCGCAGCACCTCGTCCTGGCCGGCGGCAAGCGCTTCCGGCCGCTGCTGGTGATGCTCGCCGCCCAGTTCGGCGACCCGTACGCGCCCGGCGTGGTGCCCTCGGCCGTCGTCGTCGAGCTCACCCACCTGGCGACGCTGTACCACGACGACGTCATGGACGAGGCGGACGTCCGCCGGGGCGTCCCGAGCGCCAACGCGCGCTGGGACAACTCCATCGCCGTCCTCACGGGTGACTTCCTCTTCGCCCGCGCCTCGCACACCCTGGCGGACCTCGGACCCGAGGCCGTCCGCATCCAGTCCGAGGCCTTCGAACGCCTGGTCACCGGCCAGATCCTGGAGACCGCCGGACCGCAGGGCGACCGCGACCCCGTCGACCACTACCTCGACGTCCTCGGCGGCAAGACCGGCTCGCTGGTCGCCGTCTCCTGCCGCTTCGGCGCGATGATGGCCGGCGCGGACGAGAGCGTCGTCGACATCCTCACCCAGTACGGCGAACGGCTCGGCGTCGCCTTCCAGCTCGCCGACGACGTCCTCGACATCGCCTCCGACTCCCACGAGTCCGGCAAGACCCCCGGGACCGACCTGCGCGAAGGCATCCCGACCCTCCCCGTGCTGCGGCTGCGCGCCGCCGCGGCGGCGCACGGGCGCCCCGAGGACGTCGAGCTGGTCGAGCTCATCGACGGCGACCTCACCGACGACGTCCGCCACGCGGAGGCCCTCCGCCGCCTGCGCGCCCACCCGGCCCTGGAGCAGGCCCGCCGGGACACCGTGCGCTACGCCCAGGAGGCCCGGGACATGCTGGCACCGCTGCCGGAGGGGTACGCGAAGGCGGCCCTGCGGGAACTGTGCGACGCGGTGGTCCACCGCGCGGGCTAGATTCCCAGGCCGGCGCCGTGATCCACCGCGCGGGCTAGGGGTTCCCAGGGTTCTCTCATCCCGTAGCAGTACGCAAGGTTGCGCCCGGAGTCTGACGATTCCGTACCGCCGATTTGGTCAGATGGATGTCATCGACCACGGAGGTAGAGCAGACCATGGCACCGAACGACAGTACTGAGACCACCGGGCGCACGAGCCGCAAGCTGAGCCGTTACGTCGTCCCGGTCGCGGTGGCCGGCGTGGCCGCCGCGACCATAGGCCTGGTCCCGGCCCTGGCGGCCTCGGGCGACCCCGAGCTGCCGGAGATCACCGCCCAGGAGCTCGTCGAGAAGATCGCCGCCTCGGACACGCAGACCCTCTCCGGCACGTTCAAGGTCAGCACGGACCTGGGGCTGCCGTCGCTGGCCGGCTTCGCGCAGGGCCTGGGCGGCGGGTCGGGGTCCTCCTCGGCCGACCCGCAGGACAAGCTGACGGAGCTGATCTCGGGCACCCACACGCTGCGCGTCGCGGCGGACGGCCCCGACCGGCAGAAGCTGACGTTCCTGGACGGCTCGGAGGAGTACAGCCTGATCCACAACGGCGGCGACGTCTGGGCGTACGACAGCAAGTCGAACGAGGTCCTCCACGAGAAGGCGGACGGGGCCGGGAAGGCGCCGGAGGAGGAGCTCCCGGGCACCCCGAAAGAGCTCGCGGACGAGGTCCTGAAGGCGGCGGGCGACACGACGTCGATCACGGTGGGCGGGACGGCGAAGGTCGCCGGCCGGGACGCGTACCAGCTGGTGATCAAGCCGAAGCAGAGCGGTTCGACGGTCGACTCGGTGAAGATCGCGGTGGACGCGAAGACCGGGACGCCGCTGAAGTTCACGCTGGCGTCGGTGCAGGGCGGCAAGCCGGTCCTCGACGCGGGCTTCACGAAGGTCGACTTCGGCAAGCCGGCGGCCTCGACGTTCGACTTCGAGGTGCCCAAGGGCGCGAAGGTGACCGAGGGCCTGGACGGGGCGGAGCACGGCAAGTCGCCCGAGGACCTGGAGAAGGAGTTCGGCGGCCTCGAGGGCCTCTTCGGCGGCAAGGGCGCGGGCGCCGAGGGCCCGAACGTCATCGGCGAGGGCTGGACCTCGATCGCCACGTTCGACACCGGGGCCGCGGCCCCGAAGACGGACGAGGCCCCGGCGGAGTTCCAGGGCTTCCTGGACGCGCTCGGGGACAAGGTCACCGGCAAGTTCGGCTCCGGCACCGTCTTCAAGACGAAGCTGGTGAACGCGCTGATGACGGACGACGGCAAGGTCTACGTCGGCGCCGTGACGCAGCAGGCGCTGGTGGACGCGGCCGACGCCGCGAAGTAGGGCCGGAGGGGACCCCGGGCGGGTCGGGGGCGATGGTCACCGACCCACCCGGGAGTTCGCACGCGTACGCGCCGCTGCGTCCTGCCGGCGCGTACCGCTTACGGGAACGTCAGCTTGAAGGAGTTGATGTACCCGGTGTCGGCCGAGGCCTTGTCCTGGACGCGGAGCTTCCAGGCGCCGTTGGCGACCTCCGAGGAGGCGTTCACGGTGTAGGACTGGACGATGTTGTCGGCGCTGCCGCCGGAGCGGTTGTGCAGGTTGTAGACCGAGCCGTCGGGGGCGACGAGGTCGACGACGAGGTCGCCCTTGTAGGTGTGGACGATGTTGACGTCGACCTTGAGGGCCGAGGGGGCGTTGCCGGTGACGCCGGTGACGTTGACCGTGGAGGTCACCGCGGCGCCGTTGTCCGGGACGGACACGTCGGCGGTGTTCTCGAAGACCTTGCCGGGCGGGGTGGTCGTACCGGCCGACAGGGTCCAGATCGCGTGGGCGACGGCGTCGCTGTTGCGGTCGAGGGCCGTGTCGTTGATGTTCGAGGTCGTGTCGCAGGAGGAGTGGTAGCAGCGGTCGAAGGCAGTGGCCGTGCCGCCCCACTTCTGGACCTGGGCGCTGCTCTTGACCCGGCTGGCGCCGGTGAACAGACCGCCGACGGGTATGCCCACGTTCTTGAAGGAGGCGTGGTCGGAGCGGCCGTCGCCCTCGGTCTCGATCTCGGTGGGGACACCGATACCGGAGAAGTAGCTCTTGAACGTCTGCTCGATGGTGGGGTCGTCGTCGTAGACGAAGTAGCCCGGGTTCGGCGAGCCGATCATGTCGAAGTTCAGGTAGCCGCTGAACTTCGACCGCTCGGTGGACGGCAGGTTGTTGACGTAGTACTTCGACCCGACGAGCCCGAGCTCCTCGGCGCCCCACCAGCCGAAGCGCAGGTGCTTCGTGGGCTGGAGGCCGGCCCGGGAGACGGCGAGCGCGGTCTCCAGGACGGCGGCGGAGCCGGAGCCGTTGTCGTTGATGCCGGCGCCGGAGCTGACCGAGTCGAGGTGGGCACCGGCCATGAGGACCTGGTTCGGGTCGCCGCCGGGCCAGTCGGCTATCAGGTTGTAGCCGGTGGCGCCGCTGGAGGTGAACTGCTGGATGCTCGTGGTGTATCCGGCCGCGTCCAGCTTGGCCTTCACGAAGTCGATGGACGCCTTGTAGCCGGGCCGGCCGTGGGCGCGGTTGCCGCCGTTGGCGGAGGCGATCGACTGGAGGTCGTTCAGGTGCTGCTTGACGTTGGCCAGCGGGATGTCGGGCGCGGCGAGCGCGGCACCGGGGGCCGCGGGGGCCGCGGACGCCGTGGTCCCGGCGAGCCCGCCGAGGGCCATCGCCGCGACGGCGGCGAGCGTGGCGGTACGTCTGGGAACGGAGAACTTCATGTGGGGGCTCCGGATTCCGAACGGGGATGGGACGGAACGTGCGAGACGCCCCGCGGCATGGGCCACGAGGCGCTGGAGCTGAACATGGTGCGTGTGTGCGTCGTACGGCTGTGCGTGCTGAATGTTCAGTGAGAGTTTGACGTGCCGTCAAGAGCGGAAACCGGTCACCCCCGTTCGCTCACCGGACGTCCACCGGGGCGGCTCCGCGCCCTCACTCCGTATCCCCGAGGGGGCGAGGGGGCCCGCTCCGCGGGTCTTCTCGTCAACCGCGCCGGTGGGATGGCGCCTGCTTCTCTGGGCGCCCGCGCCGATCCATCCGGGCCAGTCGACCGCCCATCAGGCAGATGAGCGCGCCGAGTGCGGCGCCGGCGGAGTTCACGATCACATCATCGATGTCCACGACCCGCCCGGCCGCCATCACCCACTGCACGGCTTCGATCGACAAGCCGAGCAGCGCTCCGATCGCCACGGGCCCCCAGGAGCCGTACGTGGGGTAAGCGAAGCGAAAGGCGACTGCCAAGGGAACGAACATCAGCAGGTTGGCGATCTGCTGACGTACGTACATCGACCGTTCGAGCCCTTCCATGGCTGCGTGATCGAAAAGGATCCCTTGGCCGGGAACCAGCCATACCTGGTAGTCGCTCGACCCGATCGCCTGGTGGGGCGTCAACGTCGCCACGAGCACCAAGACCACGAGGACGGCGAGGGCTGCGCGCGCGCCGCGGGATGGCGCCCGTCCTCTCCGCTCGCCCCTGAAAACGCTCGTGCAGACAGCCAGAAGCGCTACGAGAAGCACTGCCACGGAGTACGAGTTGATGTACAGAAGGATGCGCCACATCGGTTCCACCAAGGATTGCCATGCGTGAGGCGCCCACCACCGACCGGGCGACCATGGCGGCCGCCCGGCTCCACTACAGCAGGTGATCGACACCCCTCAGGGCTGACCGTATCCACACGACCGGCGCCGTGCACCGCGCGGTGAGCTGCTCCAAGGCGAAGAAGGGGCAGGTGCGCGCGCACGACGCAGGGTCGGAATGACCGCCGGGGAGACGCTGCGCACGGGGTCGCCGCGGCGCTCTGCCGGCCGCACACCTTCGGTGGTCCACGGCCCCCGTGCGTCCCCCGTCGCGGTAGGGCGGCGCGGCCGTGCGACGCCCGGCCGCGCGGGGCCGCGGGCCGCCCTTACTGCACGCAGAACTCGTTGCCCTCGGGGTCCGTCATCACCACCCACGTACCCCCCTGCTCCGACACCCGGCGCTGGACCGACGCCCCCAGCCCCTCCAGCCGGGCGACCTCGGCGTCGCGGGCGTCCGGGCCCGGGTGGAGGTCGAGGTGGAGGCGGTTCTTGACCGTCTTCTTCTCCGGGACCCGCTGGAAGAGGATGCGGCGGCCGAGACCGGCGTCCGACCTCTCGTCCCGGGGGTCGTCCGGGTGCCGGACACCGGCGAGATCACGCCATGCGAGGCGGCCGGAGACCATCTGGGTCGCCTCGGCGGGCGCGGCTTTGATGGAGAGGAGGTGGTCGATGAAGGCGCTGTGGTCCTCCTCTTCGTAGCCGAGGGCGGCGGCCCAGAACGCCGCCTGGGCGTGCGGATCGGTGCAGTCGAGCACGAGTTTCCAGTGGATCGGAGTCATGTCACCCCTTCTACTGCCGAGATGACGCGGGCGGCCACAGGCGTGCTGCCGCGTCACCCTGATGGCCAGCCCCGCCGCCCGGCGGCGGAACGCCGGAACCCGTCCGAGGGCGTGTCTCGAATGTCCTGGTCACAGCCATCCATTGATGGTTGCGATGAGGACGGCCGCTTCGTAGGTACGCGGCGGCCTGGACCGGGACGGGAGACGCGGATCTTCTCCAGGACGGGTCCGAACTGCGGAGGGTCCCCTCGCTGCCCGGCAGTGATCACGATCGACATCGGCTTCTGGCCCTGCTCGACGGCCAGATGCAGTTTGGTCGTCAGACCGCCACGCGACCGTCCAAGGCCTTGGTCGTCCGGCTCGGTGCCGACACCCCCGGGCGGCTCCTTGTGCAGATCCCTCTTTTCCACGCCCCGGCGCCCTGCCCCCGGGCAGCAACGGCGCCAACCGTTCCCACTGGGTATCCGTCAGATCTCCACGTGCCACCTGGCGATCAGCGCAGAGGCTGATCGACTGCCGAACCGGATGCTAGACCGGTCGCAGACAGGATCGCTTCGACTGTCTCTTCAATCGTCTGCGCAGCGTTGTCGATCCAGATTCCCTGCTGCCCGAGCTCGGAGCGCATCGCCTCATCCAGTGGCGACCAGTCCGTGGCCAGGGCCTTCTCCCGAGCCTGGTTGCGCCGCCACGCCTCTGCCGGGCCGGGAGCCAGGATGACGAGGTGGAGCGGCACGGCCGCCAGCGTCGTGCGATAGAAGTCAAGGTGGGAACGACGGACCACGACATCATCGAGTACCGGGATGAAACCGGCGCGCACGAAACTGTCCGCCAGAAGGCACGCGTTGCGGGCTCGCAGGAAAATCTGCCGGTCGGCTTCCGCATTCGCGGCTGGTGAGGGCCATTGCCCACCGCTGACGATCATCTGCTGGAGCGCGTCCACCTCGATATGGGCCGACATTCGGAACCGGCCGGCCAGCGCAGCGGCCACCGTCGACTTGCCACTACCGGGGATGCCGGTCAGCAGGACGGCCCCGGCGGCCGACTCGCGGTCGACGGGCACCAGATCCAAGCTCATACGGGTTCTCCAAGCGCGAACGATCGAGGCCTTGGGAGAGTACGCGCTGCCCCATCGTTCGCCGAGTCAGCAACCGCTTGATCCACTTTCGACACAGACCCTGGTAGGGGGCTGTGAACGCCCGCCTCTAGGCCGCGCATCGAAAGTGGATCACGCGCATAGGGTGTCGCCATGTCGCTGAGCCAACTAGTCCTCTCGTCCGGTCGTTCGATCGAGCTCACCGAGCTGCGCATGTCCTCGACCTACGGGGGGATGTTGGAGGGCTACCCGTGCAAGCCCATCAACGACATGAAGGTACGCGGGGCTCAGTGGCAGGCTGAAAGTGCGTTTCCCTCCACGCCGGTCCATCTGGCCCTCCCCTCCTGCGAGTACCCGGACCAGACCGCCGGCCCTTTCGGTCCCGTCGAGGTACTACCTGCCGTGACCTGTATCGGCGCCTTCCGCTCGACAGCCGTCGCCCCTGAGCTTGACCCGGTGCTGCACCGCTCCGCCCTCATTGTGGTCTGGTTCCAGACTGGGTTGGATGTCCCCTCGGGCGAGGACGCCGACCCTGCGCTGTGCAGCCTTCCCTGGGAAGAGCTGGCTCAGGACTATGAGCTCTAGCGATAGGTGCCGCTCGCAGCCATTCGTTGACGGCCGCGATGAGGACGGTCGAAAGGTGGCGGTCGGCCACCGAGGGAGCCGAGCCAACAACGGCTCCAGCGCCGACCGCTGCTCGTCCGTGAGATCTCCCCGCCCCTGTGAACCGTGATCAGTCATCGCTCACGACGCACTTCGATACACGGCCTGAACCCGCCCCGGCTCCCGGAGTTCGTCTCCGAGTCGGGGCTCGCGTGCGTCCGGCCTCCGGGGCCGGGCCCGCCCCGCATCCCGCTCGGACGCCGTCCGGTCCCGAGGGTGGGCGCCCGCCCGGATCCCGGTCGGGCCCCCGCGCCGACCAGCGATTTCCCTCCTCCGTCAGCTTGTTGCAAGCCCTCCTGCAGCAAGCTGACACCGGATTCCATGGAGCGCCCCCTATCCCGCTGGCATTGTCTTTCTCAGCGGAAACGCAGAGGGAACACGGAAACGGAACCCAGGGGGAAACAGTGCGGAACCGATTCACTTCGGCAGCGGTTTGTCTGGCTCTGACGATCGCCGGTTTCACCGCGGCGGCGGGCAATGCGGCCGCCGCCGGGCAGGGCGAGGGGCGGACCGACGTGCGGACCGCCGGCCAGTACGACGGACAGCACGGCGGCGACCAGTGGCCGGTGTCCGTACCGCCCGAGGTCAGCGACCTGATGTGCGCCATCCAGGCCGGCCTCCAGAACCTGCCGCACCTGCCGCACGGGCCGCACCCGATTCAGATCCCGCACTGCAAGCCGGTCAACGGCTGGCAGTAGTTCCCGCCCCTTTCTCCGACCGCAGATTCGAAGGGCGAGAGCAGAGATGGCCATGACACGTCAGCTCCCCAGTGCCACGCAATACCAGGGAAGTGCGGAAAACGTCCTCGAAGTCGCCGACCTCCGGGTCAGATACGCCGACATCGAGGCGGTGGCGGGGATTTCCTTCTCCGTCGCACCGGGCGAGATCTTCGGACTCCTCGGCCGCAACGGAGCCGGCAAGACCAGCACCATCTCGGCCATCGCCGGTCTGCGCCGGCCCGATGCGGGACGGATCCGCATCCTCGGCGAGGACGCGCTCGCACGGACCGACGTCCTGCGCGCCTCCCTCGCCCTCCAACCCCAACAGGCCAGTCTCTTTCCCCGGCTGAAGGTCAGGGAGACCCTGGAGACCTGGGCCGCGCTCTACCCGGCGCCCCGGGACGTGGACGCCCTGCTCGACGAGATCGGGCTGACCGAGAAGGCGGGGGCACGCTCCGCCCGGCTCTCCGGCGGTCAGCAGCAGAGGCTGCTCCTCGCCACCGCACTGGTCGGTGACACCCCCGTCGTGGTCCTCGACGAGCCCACCACCGGCCTCGACCCGCACGCCCGGCACGCCGTCTGGGACCTGATCCGCAGGGCCCAGGCCGGCGGCACCACCTTCCTGCTCACCACCCACGCCATGGCCGAGGCCGAGGAGATGTGCGACCGGCTCGCCGTCATGCACGAAGGACGGATGGTGGCGGCCGGCTCCCCGACGGAGCTGATCGCCCGGCACGCCCCCGACGGCGTCGTGGCGGTACGGACCGAGGACGCCGGCCTCGCCGACCGGGTGCGGGCACGCTTCGGCGACGCCATGACGGCCGTCGAGGCGACCGGCCGCTCGGGCCGGATGCGGTTCGAGGTGACGGCGGACGACCCGCACGCCACCGCGGCCTGGATCACCGGGCTCGATTCCACGGCCGACGTCCGGCCGCGCCCCGCGACCCTGGAGGACGTGTTCCTCCGCCTCACCGGAACCTCGCTGGAACCGGGACCGGAACAGGAGGAGAAGCGATGACCCCCATCGGCCTCAGCGCACCACCCGTATCGACGACGCGCCAATGGAAGGCGCTCTCCCGGGCCATGACCCGGCAGCTCCTGCGCGATCCCGCGGCGCTCTTCTTCAGCGTGGTCTTCCCGCTGCTGATGGCGGTGTTCTTCGTCGTCCTCATGCAGCTCACCTGGATCAGGGGCCCCTTCGACCTCGCCGTGGTCGGCCCCACCACCCAGGCGACCGCCCTCCAGCAGGCCATCGGCGACGGCAGCACCGCCGTCGCCGTCCCCGAGGCCGGTCCGCAACCCGGCAAGACGGCGGTGATCGTCCCCGACGCGGCCGCCCGCACCCTGCGGATGGCCGTCGATCCGGAGCAGCCGTCCGTGGTCGCCGCCGTGCGCGGCGCCCTGGAGGGCACCGCCTGGGAGGGCTGGGAGGTGACGGCCGTCGGCACCGACGGATCCGCGCTCTTCGACCCCATGGCCTTCGTGATCCCCGGCGTCCTCGCCTTCGCGCTGCTCTCGCTCGCCCTGACCGGTACCGCCTCCGCCCTGGTGGCGATGCGGGCCAGCGGCACCCTGCGGCTGCTGTCCACGACACCGGCCCGCCGGCCCGCCGTCCTGCTCTCGCTGCTCCCGGGCCGCGGCCTGCTGGCACTGGCCGTGCTGGCCCTGATGGGAGCGGGCGCCGTCGCCGGCGGACTGCTGGAGCCGGCCTCGATGCTGCGGCTGCTGCTGACCACCGCCATCGGACTGGTGATGCTGCTCGCCCTGGGCTACCTGCTCGGCGGACTGCTCTCCTCACCCGAGGTGACCAACGCGATCTCCGGGCTGCTCACACCGGTCCTGCTGATGAGCACCGGACTGCTCTTCCCCCTCGAACTCCTCCCCGACTCGGTGGCCGGGCCGCTCTCCTGGACCCCGCTGGCGATGTTCGGAGACGCCCTGCGCCACGACGTGGTCGGCGGGATCACCCGCCACGCCCTGTGGCTCGACTGGACAGTGATGGCGGCGACGGCCGCGGGGCTCACGGCCCTCGCGGCACGGACGTTCCGCTGGGACACGGAGCGTGGATGATGACGACCTACCCGCCGGCCGAGACCGGAACCAAGACCGCGACCAGAAGCACGACCACGACCGCGACCAGAAGCAAGAACGCGACCGCGACCGTGACCAGAAGCACGATCTCGACCGCGACCGGAACCAACACCGTGACCGGGCCCGCGACCGCGGACCACCCGCCCCTCCCCGAATCGCTCCTCCGGATCGGTCAACTGGCCTCCTCCTACGGCCTGGTGAACCGGGTGACCCGGCTCCCCGTGGCCGAGGGCGAGCCCGACTTCCCGATCTTCACCGCCTCGCTCGGCAACCCCGGCGAAGTACTCAGCGAACAGACCGGCTGGGAGCACAACCCCAGCTCCGGGAACTTCGACGGAGCCGGCGGCGACCTGGACCCGGAACGCGCCGCGCACCTCGCGGTCGCCGAATCGCTGGAACGTTACTCCTCCTGCGCCCGCGACCCCGAGCAGATCATCTGGGCGACCGCCGCCGAGCTCGGCGAGGACGCCGTCCCCAGCGACCGCTGGCCCCGCTGCTCGCCGGCCGAACTGGCCGACCCCCGCAGCGGCCTGGTCCCCACCGACCCCGAAGGCCCGATGCGCTGGGTCCGCGGCTGGTCCTTCACCCGCAACCGCCCGGTGTACGTCCCGGCCATGCAGGTCTGGCTGAAGAACCCGGTGGAGTCCATGGCGGAGCGCTACGTCCACCCGGTCTCGACCGGCTGCGCCGCGCACTCCGACCCGGCCGCCGCCGTCGTCAACGGCATCCTGGAGATCGTCGAACGCGACGCCATCGCGCTGACCTGGCTCCAGCGGCTGCGACTGCCCCGGCTGGAGTTCGACCCGGCCGAACTGGCGCCGGAGTTCCGGGCCTTCGTGGAGCGCGGCAGCAGCGAACGGCTGCGGACCCACCTCTACGACGCGACCACCGACCTCGGCATCCCGGTGATCTACGGAGTGCAGCTCGCCGACGACGACCGGGTCATCGCCCAGCTCGTCGCGGCGACCGCCGAACTGGACCCCGGCAAGGGCATCGCCAAGCTCTACCGCGAGGCGTCCTCCCTGCGGATCGCGCTGCGCCACATGGCGCGGGCCGCCGAGAAGGACGCCGCCACCGCCGGCGCCCCGGTGGCGGAGGAGGACATCGTCAGCGTCGTCGACGGCGCCCTGCTCTCCGGCCCGCTCTCCCAGCGGCACCGCTTCGACTTCCTCCTGGAGGGCGAACGCCCGGTGCACGGGCTGCGCGACCTTCCCCGGGCCCCGTCCGAGGAACCGCTGCCGGCCCTGGCCTGGCTGCTGGAGCGGCTGCACGCCGCGGGCTGCGAGGTCATCGCCGTCGACCTCACCACCGACGAGGCCGAGCAGGTCGGAGCCACCGTCGTACGGATGCTCATCCCCCAGCTCATGCCGCTGTCCTTCGTCCACCGCGCCCGCTACCTGGCGCATCCCCGGCTCTACGCGGCGCCCGCCGCCATGGGCCACCCGGTACGCGGCGAGGCCGACATCAACCCGCACCCGCAGCCCTTCGCCTGATCCAGCCGCAGCCGTACCCGTACCCGCAGCCGTACCCGCAGCCGTACCCGTACCCGCAGCCGCAGCCGCAGCCGTACCCGCAGCCGCAGCCGCAGCCGTACCCGCAGCCGCAGCCCTTCGCCTGATCCCGACCGGGCGGCCCTCCGCCCGGGACCACCCGCTGTGAACGTCCGACGAGGAGTCCGAAGATGACCGATCCGCGCCTGCTGGTCCTGACCGCGGGAGCCTTCGGCGCGGCCGTCGCCGAAGGTCTTGCCGCCCGCTACCCCGGGTCGACCGTGCTCGACGTGAACCAGGGCACCCACCCCAGCCTGTGGCCCGACAGCGACCTGATCGTCCTGGCCACCGGTCAGGGCCGGGAGGTGCTGGCCGACATGGTGGACGCCAGCGCCCACGCCTGGGAACGGCCCTGGTTCCCCGTCCAGGCCGGCCCCCTCGATCTGCGGTGCGGACCGGTGGTCGTGCCCGGCCGCACCGCGTGCCACCGCTGCTACACCCGCCGCCGCGCCCAGCACACCGCCCCGGCGGCCGACCACACCCCGGACGGCGGGGCCACCGCGCCCCCGGTCTCCGGACACGCCCCGCACCACGTCGCCATCGCCGTGGGTCTGGCGGACCAGGCGGTCCGCGAGGCCCTGGCCGGACCCGGTGAGCCGGGCGCGGCCGAGGGCATCGGCGCCACCGTCCGCACCTTCGGGCTCGTGGAGGGCGCCACGTCCACCTCGGCGGTCGTCGCCGTGGACCGGTGCGCCCGCTGCCGGCCGGCCCGTACCCCCGAGAGCCGCCTGGAGCGGTTCACCGCGATCGCGGCGGAGCTCGCGGCCCTCCCGGGCCGATGACCCCGACCGCCCGTGAGCCCGCCGCCCGGCAGCCCGTACGCGGGGCCCCGCGCGCCGAGCCCGTACGCCGCGCCCCGCACCACCCGCTCGTTCGACCCGAACTCGTACGACCCGAACCGGAAAGGAGGCCTCGATGCCGGACCACTCTGTGATCACCGCCGAAGCCATGGCCTCGGCCGCCCTGAACGACCCGCAGTTCCACGTCCCGGCCCGCCCCAGACTCCGGCGCGGACTCTCCCTGCACCACACGCCGGAGGCCCTGGTCGTCGAAGGCACCCCCAAGAAGCAGCTGCTGCGCGGCGCCGCCGCCCGCGAACTGCTGCCCCGGATGCTCCCGCTGCTCGACGGCAGCCGAGGCCACGAGGACGTCGCCGACGCCCTGGGCATCCCGGCCGGCACCGTCTTCAAGGCCCTCTCCCTGCTGTGGACCTGCGGTCTGATCGAGGAGGCCGCCTCCCCGGAGAGAGCCTCCCGGGCGGCGGCGGTGCCCGACACCCTGGCCGACTTCCTCTCCCGTATCGGCGACTCCACCGGAGCCAACCACGCCTGGGAGGAGGCCCTGGACCGGCTGGCCCGGGCCCGTGTGGACGTCTTCGGCGGCGGCCCCCTGGCCGACGCCGCCCGCCGCCACCTCTCCGGCTCGCTCGTGGACACCCGTACCGGCTCGGGCACCGCACCGGCACCCGGGACCACCCTCGCCGTCGCCGCCGGCCTCGACCCGGACGCCTCGGCGGCGCTCGCCGCCTCCTGCGCCCTGGCCGGCGTCCCGCTGATCCGCCTGGCGCTCACCGGCCGCACCGCCCACCTCGGGCCGTACGTCGACCTCGCCTTCACGCCCTGCCTGGCCTGCCGCACCGCCGAGGATCCGGCGGACGACCGTCCTCCGCTGCCCGGCGACGCCGACCTGGCCGCCGCGCTCTTCGCCCGCGACCTGTTCGCGCTGCTCTCCCGGAGCACGCCCGGTCCGCTGCCGTCCCAGTGGCGCACCGTCGACCTGGCCGACCTCTCCCAGCAGCGCCGCTCGGCCGCCACCCGGCCCGGCTGCCCGCACTGCTCGGCGGCGCCCGGCGACCCCGTCGCCCCACCGCTCGCCGCGCGCTACGAGGCGGCGATCGCCTTCCCGCCCAAGGAGTACGCCGACGGCAAGGCCCACCAGGCCCACTACAAGCCGTCGAACATCGCCCTGCAGAACGACGAGAAGACCTGGCCCGTCGCGGCGGCCGTGCCCCTGCCGGAGCCTCCGCTGGAGCTGCTGCGCACCCCGCTGCCCACCGCCCTCGACGACCGGACCGCCGCCCTGCTCCTCGCCGTCACCGCGGGCCGCAGGGGCGTCATGCCCGGCCGGGTGCAGCGCTGGACGGCGAGCGGCGGCAACATCGGTTCCGTCGTCGCCCACCTCGTGGTCCGCGACGTCCCCGGTCTGGAGCCCGGCGTCTACGGCTACGTCGCCTCCGAACACCGGCTCGCCCGGCTCGCGGCCGACCCCGGCGCCGTTCCCGGCGAGGCGCCCCTGACCGTCGTCCTCACCGGCGACTTCACCAAGGTCGCCAAGAAGTACGCCGCGTTCGCCCTGCGGATCGTCCTGCTCGACGCCGGCTGCGCCACCACCACGCTCCGCGCCGCGGCGACCGCACTGGACCTGCCGTGCACCGTCCGCACCCGCTGGGACGACCTCGCGGTGGCGGCGGCCCTGGGGATCGACCCCGATCTGGAACCGATCACCACCCTCGTCGACCTGGGAGGAGCCCCGTGAGCGCCCCGCACGAACTGGCCATGGACATGCTGGCGTCCTTCCGCGAGCAGCGCGGCACCACCGCCACCGCTCTCGCCGAACGTCCCGCGCCGGCCCCGGCGTTCAGGACCGTACCCGACCCGGCGCCCCTCGGACCGGCCGTCACGGTCGACCCGTACACGCCCCCGACCGCGCCCCACGACCTGCTGACCACCCTCGAACACCGTCGCTCGCTGCGCGGCTTCTCGCCGGAGCCGCTGCCCGCCGGACTCCTCGCCGGGATCATGACCCGCGCCCTGGACCTGGACGCCGCCGGCGGCGGAAACGCCCCCGGCCCCCGGGACGCCGCCGGCGGCGGGGACCGGACCGACCCGGAGACCGACCCGGAGACCGGGCCGGACTGTCCGCTCGAACTGACCGTCGTCGCCCACCGGTTGACCGGCGTCGAGCCCGCCATCCACCGCTTCGACCCCGCGGCCCGCTCCTTCACCCCGGTGATGGAAGTGCCCGGCGGAGCGGCCCGCTACGGCCTGACGCTGCAGCCGGAGTTCTCCGACGCCGCCGCGATCATCTCCATCGGTGTGCCGCTGGACGCCGCCGTCCACCGCCACGGAGGGCACGGCTACCGGCTGCTCCTCACCCGCGCCGGCTCCGCCGCGTACGCGATGTGGCTGGACGGAGTCGCCCACGGGCTGGTCGGCAGCGTCTTCGCCGGCTTCATCCCCGCCGCCGTACGCGGCCCGCTGCTCAGCGACGGAACGAGCCGCCAGCAGATCTTCGCGCTGGCCCTGGGCCTGCCGCCGGCCCCCTGAGACGTCCCGCCCACGGCGCGCTGGCCCTGGGCCTGCCGCCGGCCCCCTGAGACTTCCCGCCCCCGATCGGGAGCGGGAGCACGAGAACCATTCCACGACACCTGAGGAGGTGCCTCGCATGGAGGACATCGAGCTGTACGCCGTCGACGCCGACGAGCTGGCGATCGAGGAGCTGCCCGAGGGCAACGCCCTCGCGAGCTGGGCGTCCGCCGGATCCGCCTCGACCGCGTCCTGCCCGGCGACGTCCGCGTCGTCCGTCAGCAGCGCGTCGACCTACGGGTGATCCACCCGTCCCACCGGAGGCCCGCCGGGCCGGCGACGTCCGCGTCGTCCCACGGCGGCGCATCCACCCACGGGTGATCCACCCGTCCCCCGGACGGCCCGCCGGGCCGCCCGAGCCACCCACCACACGGAGGTGAACACCATGGAGAACAACCTCGAGCTCTACGTCATCGACGGTGACGAGCTGGCCATCGAGGAGCTCCCGGAGGGCAACGCCCTCGGCTGCTTCTTCTGCGCCGGATCCGCTTCGACCGCGTCCTGCCCCGGCACGTCCGCGGCCACCGCGTCGTCCGCCTCGACCATCGGCTGACGTTCCGCCCCACCCGCCCCTCCCACCAACGGAAAGGAACTCCTCACATGCAGGACTTCGACGACCTCGAACTGGACCTGTCCGCCGACGAGCTCGCCTCGGACGCGCTCGGTCTCGAGCCCCTGAAGGAGGGCGTCGCCCTCGGCACCTGGGCGACCGCCGGCACCGCCTCGACGGCCTCGTGCCCGACGAGCACCGCCTCCTCCTCGGCGAGCGCCTCCAGCTTCGGCTAGAGAGCCCGTCCCACCGTCCCCACCCTCGACCGCCTGACCGTCAGGCGAACGAAACGAAAGGAAGTGAGCGCATGAACGAGAACCTCGACAACGAGCTCGAACTGTGGTCGGAGTCCCTGGACCTGGAGGTCCTCCAGGACGCGGTGAGCCCCGGCTTCACCACCGCCTTCTGCGGCGCCTGCGCCGGCTCCGCCAGCTGCCCCGTCGGCTGCGTCGGCTCCATGAGCAGCGTCTCCAGCCAGGGCGGCTGATCAGCCGAGTCGGATCCTGGGCTCCGGGGTGGTCCTAGTACCCCGGGGCCCAGGGCCCTTCGTCACCAGTCCGGTTCGCTTTCCCCGAACCGGACCGCACCACACCAGATTAGAGCCAGGCGGCCCGGCACGACAGCGGGCCCGGCCGCCGCAGCGGAGGGAGGAACCGCGCCGTGGATGTGTGCACTGCACCCAAACTCCGGGAGGATCTGGAGATCATCCGAGGGATGGACGACCACCCCTTGGTGTTCGACCCGCAGGGCGGGACCTACCACCGGCTGACCAAGTCGGCGGCGGCCCTGCTCCGCCAGTTCGACGGAACGCACTCGCTGGACGAGCTGTCGACCCTCATGGCCGAACGCCGGGGCGTCCCCGCCGAAGGCGTACGCGGCGAGCTCGACACCTTCGTGGGCGAACTGACCCGCAGCGGCCTGCTCGTCGGCACCGAAGCCGAGCGCGCACCCAAGAAGCGCGCCGGCGGCCGCTTCGGCACCACCATGCTGATGCCCCGCTTCGTCATCACCCGCTCGCTCCCGACGGTCCTGGAGCCCGCGGCCCGGCTGCTGCGCCAGGTCCCGGCCTGGCTGTCGGTCGGCGTCTTCGCCGGCGGCGGCCTCCTCGGCATCCTGCTCGGCCTCTACACCGTCCTCACCTCGGCCCCGCCCGCCGAGGAGCTGCTGGGCACCGGCACCCTCGTCGCCATCGGCCTGATGCTCTTCCAGATCCTCGTGCACGAGAGCGCGCACGCCATGGTCTGCCAGGTGCTCAAGGTGCCGGTACGGGGTCTCGGAGTGGCGCTGCTCTTCTACTTCATGCCGCTCGCCTACGTCGACCGCACCGACGCCTACCGCGTCCGCTCCCGAGGCGGCCGGGTCCTGCTCGCCGTCGCCGGACCGCTCAGCGACGGCTGGTTCACCGGAGCCGCCGCCCTGCTCGTCCTGACCGTGGACGGACCGGTCGCCCAGGTGGCCGGAGCGCTCCTCCTCTTCCAGATGCTCAACCTGGTCACCAACATCAACCCGATGCTCCCGAGCGACGGCTACGCGGCGCTCGAAGCCGGGTTCGGCCTCGTCGACGCGCGGGGCCGCGCCTTCGCCCTGCTGAAGCACCGCCTGCTGGGCCGCCCGCTGCCGGGCTTCCTGGAGCGGATGCCGGCCCGCAGCCGCCGCCTCCACGTCGCCTACGGCATCGTGTGCAGCGTCTACACCGTGGCGCTCGGCTACTTCGTCATCCAGTCCCTGATCTGGTCGTTCGCACTGGTCGGACGGTCGATGCCGTGACCGCCCCCGACACCGATGTGGTCCCCGCCATGAAGCCGCCCCCCGAGACCGCCGCCGCCGGCACCCGCCCCGACGCCGGTACGCGCCCCGACGCGCCGACCGCCTTCGAGACCGCCCCCGCAGCCGGCGCCCGCCCCGCCCCCGCCGCGCCGACCGCCTTCGAGACAGCCTCCGAGGCAGCCTTCGAGACCACCCCCGAGATCTCGGGACCGCTGCTCACCCGTGTGGGCGGCCTGCCCACCGAGGCCCTCGACCTCACCGGTCCCGCCACCCGGCGGGCGATCGCCGAGGCCGCGGACGCCCACGCCGAACTGGAGCGCCGGCGCCCCGCCCTGGAGGACGTCTGCTTCCCGCTGGTGCCCCTCCTCGACGACGAAGTGCCGCTGCGCCGCCAGGTGCTGGCCGCCAAGCGGGCCGTCCACCGGCTGCGGGCCCTTCCCTGGGGCGACGCACTGCCGCCCCGGATCGCCGAACTGGCGGGCCCCGACGGGACCGAGGCCTTCACCGGCTGGCAGGCCGCCGCCCGGCGGCGCGACGAGACCACCCGACGCCTCGACGCCCTGCTGGCCGAGGACCGGGCGGCGGCCCCGACCGCGCTCGCCGGCCACCTCGACGACCCGGGGTTCGCCCGCGCGGCGGCCCTGGCCGCCCCCGACTGGCTGCGGCACGGCCGCCCGCGCCGCCGCCCCGCCGAGACCCGCAACCTGCGCACCCTCTACTCCTACGTCTCCCGCGCCGCGGTGAAGACCAGTCCGTTCTCCACGCTGACCACCGTCGGCACGGCCGGCTCCACCGGGACGGCGGCCCCCGCCGCCCACAGCTACGCCGCCACCGCCCTCGCCCAGCTGGCCCTGCGCTGCCTGGCCCGCGAGGCCGACACCGCCGGCCTGCTGCGCTACCGGCTCGCGCCGGTCAGGCCCGGCGGCCCCGACGCCCCGGGCGGGCTCGTCCTGGTCCCCGAACCCGTCGCCGACGGCGGTCTGGCCTGGCGGCTCGACCGGGTGGTGGAGGCCGACCACGCGGCGCCCTGGCTCGCCGGCTTCGCGTCCGACACCGAACACTCCCTGGACGGACTGCTCTCCGGGCTCGGCGGCCCGGACCCGTTCCGCCGCTTCCGGCGCCTTCTGGACACCGGGCTCATCACTCCCGTACCGCCGTGGCGGCGCGACGAGGACCCGGTGAGCGCCCTGGCGGAGCTGCTCGCCGACCACCCGGACGACGGGCTCGCGGCCGAGGTGCGGGAGCTGCGGGACTCCGCCGCCGCCCTCGCCGCCGCCGACGAGGGCGCCCGGACCGAGATCCTGACCCGGGCCCGGCACACCGCCCGGCGCTGGGCCCGGCGGGCGGGCCTCGACCGCTTCGCCTCCGGGGAGGTGCTGTACGAGGACGTCGCGACCGACCTCGCCCTGCCCGACGTCCTCGACGTGCCCGAGGTCCGCGCCGACCTCACCGAACTGGGCCGCCGCATGCGCCCGTTCATCTTCCGCTCGCACCTCTACGACGTGCTCGTGAACCGCTTCACCGCCGAGTACGGACCGGGCGGGAGCTGCGCCGACGTGCTCGGGTTCCTCATGCGGGTCGCCGTCGACGGCGACGCGCAGCCCGACCTCGACCAGGCGTCCGTCGCCGATCGCGCCGCGCGCGAGACGGCGGGGGAGCGGGCCTGGCTCCCGGTCGGGCCGAGCAGCGCGCCGCCCGCCGCGTCCGTCCTGTTCCAGCTCGCCGCCTCTGGCCGGCAGGCCGTCCACGACGGCGACTACCGGCTGGTCGTCAACCAGTTCAACCCCGGTACGGGCGGGCTCGTGACCCGCTTCGGACCGCTCCTCGGCCAGGGTTTCCGTGACCGGCTGCGCGAGCACGTCCGCGCCTGCTGGCCCGACCGCACCTGCCGGGAACTCGTCCTGTGGACGGAGATCAACACCGCCCAGTCGCGGTCGGCCGGTCTGCTGCCGCCCTTGCTGCTGCCCGGCGAGACCCCGGCGGCCGACGGACTGGACCTCGCCGACACCGTCCTCACACACGACCCCGCGCAGGGCACCCTCGCGCTGCGCGACCGCACCGGCGAACCGGTCGGCCTGGCCTACCTCGGGCTGGTCCCGCCGCACCTCTTCCCGCCGTTCGCCCGACTGCTCGCCGTGCTCGCCGATCCGTGGGTCAACGGTTCACCGCACTCGGACTACGTCCTGCCGTTCGGTCTTCAGGAACAGCGCCGCGACGAGGTCGTGCCGACCACCCGCACCACCTTCGGCCGGGTCACCGTCAACCGCGCCTCGTGGGTCGTCCCGGCGGCCGCGCTGCCGGTGCCGAGGCCGGGCGAGAGCGACGCCGAGACGGCGCTGCGCGCCGAGGAGTTCCGGCGCGCGCACGGAATGCCGGAGGAGGTCTTCTGCCACCGGCTGACCGGCTTCGGACCGGCCGAGCAGGGCACGGACCGCAAACCCCTGTGGGTCTCGCTGACCTCTCCGCTCTCCCTGTCCGTCCTGGCCCAGTGGGCCGGACCGGCCACCGGGCACCTGCGCCTCGTCGAAGCACTGCCCGACAGAGCCGCGCATCCGCTGCGGGACGGGGCGGGCGGCACACGGGCGGCCGAGCACATCTCGCTGCTGCGCTGGCGGCGACCGGAGGAGGAGGCATGAGCGTGACGGTTCCCGACCGGGACTGGTGGTACGTACGGGTCTACCCGGGCGGCCCCCGCCTGATGGACGCGGCGGCCCGCACCGTCGTGCCGTGGCTGGCCGCGCAGGCCGGGCGGCTGGGCAGCGAGGAGTGGTTCTTCCTCCGGTACTGGGACGCCACCGGCCACCACCTGCGCCTGCGGCTGCGCGCCGGGTCCGGCGCGGTGGACGCGCTGGACGGCGCCGCCCGCGAGGAGCTGACCGGCCTCCTGGACACGCTGGAGGAGCGGCCCGGGGACACCGAAGGGCTGCTGCCCGGGGCGCTGCCGGCCGGACCCACGGCCCGGGGCGTCACCCCCGCGCTGTACGCGCCCGAACTGGCCAAGTACGGCGGCCCGGTCGGCGTCGCCGTCGCCGAGCGGGTCTTCCGCCTGGACAGCGCGCTGCACGCCGAGCTGGACCTCGCCGGCCTGCCCCGGCGCTTCGAGCGCGCCGCGTACGCCGTCCACCTCGCGCGGGCGCTCACGGCCCGGGTCCTGACCGAGGAGGAGCGGGACGTCTTCTGGGTCCGCCACCGCACCCGGTGGGGCTGGCAGCTGCGCATGGCCGCCGACGGAGAGCAGCTCCGGCCGCTGCTGCGCGGCGTCTCGGCCGGCGTGCGGGAGCAGGGCGTGCCCGCCCCCGCCGTACGGGAGCGGGTCGAGGCGCACGCCGACGCGCTGGCCGGACTCGTCCTGCGGGCCCCCGGCTCCCGGGACCACCAGCTGCTGCACCACCTGCACATGGTGATGAACCGGCTGGGCTTCCCGCCGGGCGAGGAGGCGGCGCTCGGCATGCTGGCAGGGCAGACTGCCAGGAAACCGGCGGCAGTTGCCGGCGCGGTGCCCGTATGAGAGGAACACCTGAGATGACCCTGGCAGGCGACATGATCCTGCTCGCCTTCGACGCGGACGGGGACGGGCTTCCGGTCCGGCAGTCCCTGGCACCGGCGGTGCGCGGAGCGCTGCTTGCCGAACTGCTCGACGGCGGCGCCCTGGTGGACGAGGCGGGCACGGCCGAGGCGGCGGGCGAGGCCCCGCGGGACGCGGCGCTCCGGCAGGTGTGGCAGCGGATCTCGGCGGAGCCCGGACGGAAGTGGCTGCACTGGGTCCGCAAGGACGGCCGCGCGTCGATCCACGAGGTGCTGCGGGGCCTGGAGAAGGACGGCCTGCTGGAGCAGAGCACCAGCCGGGTCTTCGGCGTCTTCCCGCTGAACCGTGCCGGTCTCACCCCGGCCGGCCTCGCCGCCGCCGGGGAGGTACGGGCCGCGGTGGCCGCCGCCGCGGAGGACCCGGCCTCCGGCGCGGCGGGCGACCGGGCCGCGCTCCTGGCCGGACTCGCGTACGCGGGCGGCCAGTTGGGCACGACCCTGCCGGCCGACCGGCGCCGCGCCCTCAAGGACCGCCTGACGGCCCTGTCCGACGCCGCCGCCCCGGTCTCGGCGGCGGTCCGCCGTGCCGTCCAGGACCTCCAGGGCGCGGCCGTCTCTTAGGGCGTGTCCTGGCGGCGGGCCCGGCCTCCGTCCGCCGGGGCGCGGGTTCGGCCCGGCCCGGCGCCGCTAGTTCCGCCCCGGTGTCGCCCGCTCGGCGCCGCCCGCCCGCCCCGGTGTCGGTCAGATCCAGCCGCGTTCGCGTGCCAGCAGTGCGGCGTGCGGCCGGCTGGAGGCGCCCAGGACGCGCAGCAGGTCGGCGACGTGGCGCCGGTAGGTCCGCACCGACATGCCCAGGTCTCTGGCGCCGATCTCGTCCTTGCCGACGTGACACATGGATTTCAGCACCTCGCGCTCGGTCTCGGCGAGACCGCCCGGGCACTCCTCGGTGTCGGCGATGATCGCCGACAGGTCGGTGGCCTGGCACCAGATCTTCTCGAAGAGGGCGAGGATGCCGGAGACGAGGCCGGTCTCCCGTGCGACCAGCGCGCCGCGCGAGGTGTTCTCGGGGTCGATCGGGACCAGGGCGGTGCGCCGGTCGTAGACCAGGATGCGCTCCGAGAGGTCGTCCGTCGTCCGGATCTGCGCGCCCTTCGCGGTGAGTTCGCGCAGGTAGCCGACGGTCAGCGGGTCGTCGAGGGCTTCCCGGAGCACCACGTTGCGGATGCGGACGCCCCGGCTCAGGCAGCGCAGGTCCAGCGGGCGGGAGTGCTCGATGTTCTCGGGCGTGAGCGCGGTGTACGGCTCGACGGAGAGGATCTCCTCGCGGGCGAAGAAGGCGAGGTCGTCGATCCGTCCCCGGATCTGCGCCACGTTCTCCATCCGCTCCACGGACTGCGGCGAGGCCAGCGCCGGGCACTGCTCGTCCCGCAGTTCGGCGACGAGGTGCCGGGAGCGGGTGACTTCCTGCAGTTCCTGGTGCAGTTCGCGCAGCCGCAGGTCGGTGAGCCGGTCCACGGCGACCGCCGGGTCGGTCGGGCACACGGTCTGCCGGTCGGTCGGGTACAGCAGCCCGAGCTCGCGCAGCCGGGCCTGGGCGTCGGCCACGGCCGCGCGGTCGGCGCGGAGCAGGAGGTGGATGTCGCCGTCGGTCGTGTCCGGATTTCTAAGGAAATGGCGGTAGATGCTCTCCTCCAGTTCGGAGAGTCCCAATACCCGCATGCCTGTTGCCACCATCTCGAGCCCCCCGCGCTCTTGTGTGCACACCGGCATCGCGATCCGCCTGGTCAGACGGTTGCAGCCCCGCGGCCGGATGGTGGGATGGATGGTAATGCCCAGGCAAATCAGCCGCACGGTGGCGTGATCATGGTGTGACGCGGATCACGTGGCGGAGGGTGGTGGGAACGCGACCGGCCGTGTCCCCTCGCCACCGGCCCTCTCGCGGCCGAAAGGGCTCGGCGACCCGCCGCTGGGGCCCTGTGGGGCGCCACGCCTGGCGCACGCGAGCCGGGGACGGTTCACGCGAGGGGGCCGCGGTCTCCCTCCGTGAGGGGGGCCTTCGCCCCGGCCGTCGCGGCCCGCGCGGCCTCGACCGTCCCCGCAGTCCCCGCCGTTCCCGCCGTCTCCGCCGCCCGGACCGCGTCGGCCAGCGCCTGCGCCGTCGCCGCCTCGACCGCCGCGCGGCTCCGGCGGGCCGTCCGCAGCGCGTCCCACGTCAGCAGCGTCAGGGCCAGCCACACCAGCGAGAAGCCGGCCCAGCGCTCCGGCGGCATCGCCTCGTGGAAGTAGACGACGCCGAGGCCGAACTGGAAGACCGGCGCCAGGTACTGCAGCAGCCCCAGCGTCGACAGCGGCACCCGGATCGCGGCCGCCCCGAAGCAGACCAGCGGCACGGCCGTCACGAGGCCGGTCGCCGCGAGCAGCGCCGCGTGGCCCGCGCCCTGCGTGCCGAAGATGATGTTCCCGCTCGCGCCGAGCCAGAGCAGATAGGCGAGGGCGGGCAGGAACTGGATCGCGGTCTCGGCGGCCAGCGACTCCAGGCCGCCGATGTTGACCTTCTTCTTCACCAGGCCGTAGACGGCGAACGAGAACGCCAGCATCAGCGAGAGCCACGGCGGCCGCCCGTAGCCGATCGCGAGGACGAGCACCGCCGCGAAGCCGATGCCGACCGCCGTCCACTGCACCGGCCGGAGCCGCTCCTTCAGGAGCAGCACGCCCATGGCGATGGTGACGAGCGGGTTGATGAAGTACCCCAGGGAGGCCTCGACGACCTGGCCGGAGTTCACGGCCCAGATGTACCCGCCCCAGTTGACGCTGATCACGGCCGCGGCCACGGCTATCAGGCCCAGCTTGCGCGGCTCCCGCGCCAGCTCGCGTATCCAGCCCCAGCGGCGCAGCGCGAGCAGCGCGACGCCGACCGCCAGCAGCGACCAGACCATCCGGTGGGCGAGGATCTCGATCGCCCCGGCCGGCTTCAGGAGCGGCCAGAAGAGCGGGACCAGGCCCCACATCCCGTAGGCACCGATCCCGTACAAGAGCCCCGCTCGTCCCTCGCTGTGCTTGTCCACGTAAAAGCTCCTGCCCTGCGCCGCGCCGTCCTGTCGACGGTAGCGCCGCGAAGGGCGGGCTGTCATGTCCGTACCGCCATACGGTCATGACCTTCCGGCTCGGTGGCGGTCCGCCCCGGTATGTCGCGGGAGGGCAACCGGTTGGTCCCAATGATGTTGTACGCAGGGCATGTTGGCGCTTACTGAGCGTACGATCTGCCCACCATCCGGGGAATGCGTGAGCGTGCGTGGGGGATGCGTGACGTACGGACACCGAAGACTGCTGCTCTGCTGCGCCGTGCTGGCGGGCGGACTGATCCTGACCGGCTGCTCGGACGACGGCGCCGACGGCGGACGGCCCGACGGCAAGGCGACCTCTCCTACGACGGGTGCACCGCCCGGGGACCCGGCGCCGAGCCCCACACCGACCAGGCTCGGCTTCACCGCCGACCCGGCACGGGCGCCGAAGACCACCGCCGACGCGAAGAGGCTCGCCCTCGCGGTCGTCGCGGGACCGGACTCCTGGGGCCCCGACTTCGTGAAACGCGCCCCGTACCTCAGCGCCGACGACTACTGGCCGGTCCTCGGCCGGGGGTGCGACTGGGAGGGCGGCAGCCGCCCGGCCACCGTGCTCTACAGCGTCACCGCCTCCAGCGAGATCCCCGCCGGGGCGGGCAAGGGACTCCTGCGGGTCTCCGCCACCGTCACGGTCCACCGCACCGAGACCGCCGCCGACTGGGAGATGGCCCAGACCCTCGAAGAGGCGCTGCGCTGCCCGGACCAGCGGCTGCGCGACGGCGAACGCATCACCGGCCTCATCTCCATCGGCAACCCCTTCGGCGTCGGCGGTAACTTCACCGCCTCCGACTCCCTCGGCGAGATGGGCCGGTACCACAACGACGCCGTCGCGGACGGGCCGCAGGGCCAGAAGTACGCCTGGTACCAGTCCCGGGTCGGACAGGTCACGGTCGCGGCCGTCGCCAAGGGCGCGCCCGGCCACACCGACCAGGAGATCGACAGCGCCCAGGTCCAGGCACTCGTGGCCATGATCGGGCGCGCGGAGACGCAGTTGGAGGCGCAGTCATGAGCCGGGAGAACCGAGAGGGCGGCGAGGCGCGCGAGAACGACGGCCGGCCGGAGCGCCCCGGCGGCGGCGGGACCGCCCCCGAGCCCGGCAGACCCGGTCCCCTTGACCCCGCCAGACCCGACGCCCGCGAGCCCGGCAGACCCGGCGCCCCCGAGGGCCCTGCGGCCCCCGCCACCCCCGGCCTCCCCGAGGACGCCGCCGTCCCCGAACTCCCCGCCACCCCCGGCGCCTCCGGGAGCCCCGCGCCCCCCGCCGTCCCCGAACCCCCCGCCACCCCCGGCGCCTCCGGGAGCCCCGCGCCCCCCGCCACCCCCGCCCCGCCCCCGCCGCCCGTCCCCGCCCGCGCGCCCGGGGATCTTCAGCCGTTGGCCGCGGGCGATCCCTCCTCGCTCGCCGGGTACCGGCTCCTCGGGCGTCTCGGGGCCGGTGGAATGGGCGTCGTCTACCTCGGGCGTACGGACCACGGCGAACTCGCCGCCGTCAAGGTCACCCACGCCGACCACGCCGACCACCCCGACTTCCGGGCCCGCTTCCGGCGCGAGGTCGAGGCCGCCCGCCGGGTCTCCAGCCCCTGGGCCGTCCCCGTCACCGGCGCCGACCCCGACGCCCCCCACCCGTGGATGGCCACCGCCTTCGTCCCCGGCCCCTCCCTCGGCGAGGCCATCCGCGACCACGGGCCGCTGCCCGAGCGGAGCGTACGGATCCTCGGCGGCGCCCTCGCCCGCGCGCTCGACGCCGTCCACACCGCCGGGATCGTCCACCGCGACGTCAAGCCGGGGAACGTCCTCCTCGCCGTCGACGGCCCCCGCCTGATCGACTTCGGCATCGCCCGGGCCGTCGCCGAGACCTCGCTCACCTCCACCGACATGGTGGTCGGCACCCCCGGCTTCCTCGCCCCCGAACAGGCCCAGGCGCACGGCGCCGCCGTCGGCCCGGCCTGCGACGTCTTCTCGCTCGGCGGCCTCCTCGCGTACGCCTCGACCGGCCGCCCGCCGTTCGGTACGGGAGGCGTCGACGCGCTGCTCTACCGCACGGTCTACGACGAGCCCGACCTCGTCGGCGTACCGGACGGGCTGCGGGACGTCCTGCGGGCCTGCCTCGCCAAGGACCCGGCCGCCAGGCCCACGACCCAGGGGCTCGTCGCCCTCCTCGCCGAGGACGCCCCGGGCCCCGACGCCGACTGGCTCCCCGCTCCCGTCGTCCGCACCATCGCCGAACGCTCCGCACGGATGCTCGCCCTCCCCGACATCGACGCCACCCACGTCGGCGCCGGCCGGACGGGCGAGGGCGCCGGGGCCGCCGGGACCAGCAGACGGAGGTTCCTGCTCCTCGCCTCCGGGGCGGCCGTCCTCGCCGCGGGCGGCGGCGCGGCCGCCTGGGCCGGGCTCCGGGACGACGAGCGGGGCGGAAGCGACGGCGCGGGCGGCGCCCCGCGCTGGACCATCGGCGTCCAGGCGGACCTCACCGGCCCCGCCAAGGACATCGGCACCGCCCAGGAGCGCGGCGCCCGCCTCGCCGTCGAGCGGTTCAACGCCCGCGCCGACAAGCCCTTCACCCTCGACGTGAAGGTCTCCGACGACGGCGGGGACAAGGAACGCGCCCTGGCGGCGGCCCGCCGGCTCACCACCGACCCCCGCGTCCTCGGCGTCCTCGGCCCCACCTCCGACTACACCGCCCAGAACGCGCTGCCCGCGTACGACGAGGCCCGCATGCCCCTGCTCATGGTCTCCCCGGGGCTCAACCTGCTGACCGCCGGCCAGGCCGAGGGCAAGGGCACCACCGTGCTGCGGGCCTGCCCGCAGCACGCCACCGCCGGCATGCACCTGGCGTACCACGTGCTGCACCGCACGCGGAGCACCCGGCCGGGTCTCCTCCAGGAGCGCGTCGACGACACGTACGCCTGGCAGTACATGCGCGGCACCGATTTCGGCTTCCGCTACGCCGAGGTCGTCCCCCACCCCCGGGTGGTCCCGGCCGCGACCACCGACTACCGGCGGATCGTCGCCGAGATGATGGCCGAGGGCATCGACGCCTACGTCCACTGCGGCCTCACCGACAGCGCCGTCCTGGCCGCGAAGGCGCTCGACGAACTCGGCTTCACCGGCATGAGGATCACCGGGCAGCACGTCTTCGGCCCCCGCTTCCTGAAGGAGGCCGGGCCCGCCGCCGAGGGCTGGGTGGTCGGCGCCCCCGTCGTCGACCCCACCACCAGGAAGCAGGCCGCCGCCTTCGTCGCCGCGTACCGCCGGCGGTACGGCACCGTCCCGGCCTTCTACGCGGGGGAGGCCTACGACCTGGTCACCCTGTTCGCCGCGGAGGCCGTGAAGGCCGGGAAGGCGGCGGGCGGCTCACCGGACCGCACCGCCCTCGCGCCCCGGCTGCGCAAGGCCACCTACGAAGGAGCCATGGGCGGGTACGTCTTCGACGCGAAGACCGGCGACCTGGCGACGGGGGCGGTGGGGACCTTCCTGTACGCCGTCGAGAACGGGCGCTACAAACCGCTCGGCTTCGCCCCCGCCGGCCCGCCCAAGACCCGCGGGGCGTGACCGTGCAGGCCCTGCGCCCGGCCGATCCGTCGACGATCGCCGGATTCCGGCTCCTGGGCCGCCTCGGTGCGGGCGGCATGGGGGTGGTCTACCTCGCCCGCTCGTCCGGCGGGGCGCTCGCCGCGCTCAAGCTCATCCGGGCCGAACACGCCGCCGACCCCGGGTTCCGTGAGCGGTTCCGCCGCGAGGCGGCGGTCGCCGAGTCGCTGACCGGCCGGTGGGTGGTCAAGGTCCTCGGCTCCGACCCGGAGGCCCGGGAGCCGTGGCTGGCCACCGAATTCGTCCCCGGCCCCTCGCTCGCGGAGGCCGTCGCCGTGCACGGGCCGCTGCCCGAGACGACCGTACGGCCCCTGGGGGCCCGGCTCGCCGAGGCGCTGACGGACCTGCACCGGGCCGGGCTCGTGCACCGGGACGTCAAACCCGCCAACGTCCTCCTCGCCCTCGACGGGCCGCGCCTGATCGACTTCGGCATCGCCCGCTCGGCCGGGGCGACCGCCCTCACCGCCACCGACGTGATGATCGGCACGCCCGGCTTCCTCTCGCCGGAACAGGCGCGGGCCGCCGGGGCGGGCGCGGTCGGCCCGGCGAGCGACGTCTTCTCGCTGGGTTGCGTCCTGGCCCACGCGGCGACCGGCCGCCGCCCGTTCGGTACGGGGACGGTGGCCGTGGTCGTCTACCGCACCGTCCACGAGGAACCCGACCTGGACGGCCTGCCGCCCGCCCTCACGGCCCTGGTCGCGGCCTGCCTGGCCAAGGACCCGACGACCCGCCCCACGGCCTCCGAGATCCGGGCCGCCCTGTCCGCCCCCACCCCCCTGGGGGCCGCCGGGGACTGGCTGCCGCCCGGGCTGCCCGCGCTGATCGCGCAGCGGTCCGCCCGCGTCCTGGATCTGCCGGTGGCGGAGCCGACCCTGCTGGTCGCCCCGCCCGCTCCCGCCCGCGCCGCGCCCTCGCGTCGGCGTCTCCTCGTGCTCGGCTCGGCAGCCGCCGTCACCGGGGCCGGCGGCCTGACCGCCTGGCTGGCGAATCGCCCGCCCGCCGCCCCCGCCGGCGGCGGCCGGGCCGGCCCCCGGCCGACGTACCGCATCGGCGTCCAGACGGATCGGAGCGGCCCCCGCAAGGCCGACGGCCTCGCCCAGGAGCGCGGGGTGCGGCTCGCCGTCGAGACCTTCAACGCCCGCCGGGACCGGCCCTTCGACCTGGCGGTGACGGTCCGCGACGACGGCGGGGACCCGCGCCGCGCCGCCGAGGCGGCGCACGCCTTCGTCAAGGACGCCTCCGTCATGGCCGTCATCGGCCCGACCACCCGAGAGACCGTCGTCGCCGGCTCCGCGACCTACCACCGCAACCGGCTGGTCCTGCTGAGCGTCGCCATCGGCGTCGACCAGGTCGACATCGTGGGCCAGACCGCCACCCCCACCTACCGGGAGCTGCGCGTCCACCACGACATGCACCTGCTGCCCGTCACCAGCGTCGCCCTCGTGCGAAGCGCCCGGCGGATGGCCGTGGTGCACGACCGGGCGGCGGGCGACTTCGCCTGGCGGACCCTCAACTCCGTCAGGGCGAGCATGAAGGAAGTGGAAGGCGGCACCACCACCGACCACCGCGTGCCGGCGGACGAGGACGACTTCGGACCGGCGGTCCGCGAGGCCCTCGCCACCCGCCCGGACGCCGTGTTCTACTCCGGCGCCTCCCCGAGCCGGGCCGCACTCTGCGCGGGGGAACTCGCGCGCCAGGGGTACACCGGCCTGCGCGGCAGCGTCGAGTACGCCCTCGGCCCCGAGTTCCTCTCCCTCGCCGGACGGGCCGCCGACGGCTGGTACTTCGGCACCACCTACGTCGACCCGGCGCTCGTCCCCGCGGCGGCGGCGTTCACCGCCGCCTACCGCACCCGCTGGGGCCTGGCCCCCTCCGCGCCGGTCGAGCGGTTCGCGGCGGAGGCGTACGACGTGGTCCTCGGCCTGGCCGACGGCCTGCGGGAGCTGGTCAGCACCCACCAGGGCATCGAGCGGGGCGCCGTACGGGAGAGGTTCCGGGTCTTCCCGTACCAGGGCATCACCAAGGCGTACGGCTTCGATCCCTCCAACCCCACCTTCTTCAAGCCGGCGAAGGCGCGCACGGAGCTGTTCCTGTACCGGATCGAGCGGGGCGCGCCCCGCTTCCTCGGGCATTTCGAGAAGGCGGCGCAGGCGCTGAAGCCGAAGCCGAACACGTAGACGGATCCGGAGACGGACGAGGGGCGCGGCAGCCGAGCCGCCGCGCCCCTCGTGACGTCCTCGTCGCCGCTAGCCGATCACGGTCCAGGTGTCGTTGCCCGCGAGCAGCTGGCCCAGGTCGCCCTTGCCGTGCTGCTCGATCGCCGCGTCCAGCTGGTCGGCCATCAGCGTGTCGTACACCGGCCGCTCCACCGACCGGAAGACCCCGATCGGGGTCTGGTGCAGCGTGTCCGGGTCGGCGAGCCGGGACAGCGCGAACGCGGTGGTCGGGGAGGTGGCGTGGGCGTCGTGGACGAGGACGGCGCTCTCGTTCTCGGGGGTGACCGGGACGACCTTCAGGTCGCCGGTCGCCGGGTCCCGCACGACGCCCTTGGCCAGGTCGGTGCCGAAGCGGATCGGCTGACCGTGCTCCAGCCGGATCACGGCCTCCTGCGCCTGCTGCTTGTCCTTCAGGACCTCGAAGGCGCCGTCGTTGAAGATGTTGCAGTTCTGGTAGATCTCCACGAGCGCCGTGCCGGGGTGGTCGGCGGCCTGCCGCAGCACCTCGGTGAGGTGCTTGCGGTCGGAGTCGACCGTCCGCGCCACGAACGACGCCTCGGCGCCGATCGCAAGCGACACCGGGTTGAAGGGCGCGTCGAGCGAGCCCACCGGCGTCGACTTGGTGATCTTGCCGACCTCGCTGGTGGGGCTGTACTGCCCCTTGGTCAGGCCGTAGATCCGGTTGTTGAAGAGGAGGATCTTGAGGTTGACGTTGCGGCGCAGGGCGTGGATCAGGTGGTTGCCGCCGATGGAGAGCGCGTCGCCGTCGCCCGTGACCACCCAGACCGACAGGTCGCGGCGCGAGGTCGCGAGGCCGGTGGCGATGGCGGGGGCGCGGCCGTGGATGGAGTGCATCCCGTAGGTGTTCATGTAGTACGGGAATCTGGACGAGCAGCCGATGCCGGAGACGAAGACGATGTTCTCCTTCGCCAGGCCCAGCTCCGGCATGAAGCCCTGCACGGCGGCGAGGACGGCGTAGTCGCCGCACCCCGGGCACCAGCGCACCTCCTGGTCGGACTTGAAGTCCTTCATCGACTGGGCGGCTTCTGCCTTGGGCACGAGCTTCAGGAGTGACTCAGGCATCGATGGCCTCCTTGAGTGCCGTGGCGAGCTGCTCCGCCTTGAACGGCATGCCGTTCACCTGGGTGTGGCTGCGGGCGTCGACGAGGTACGTCGCCCGGACGAGCGTGGCGAGCTGCCCGAGGTTCATCTCGGGGATCACCACCGTGTCGTACCGCTTCAGGACCTCCCCGAGGTTCCGGGGGAAGGGGTTGAGGTGGCGCAGGTGGGCCTGGGCGATGGGGCGGCTCTCGCGGCGGAGCCGGCGGACGGCCGCCGTGATCGGCCCGTAGGTGGAGCCCCAGCCGAGGACCAGGGTCGTCGCGCCGTCCGGGTCGTCGACCTCGACGTCCGGGACCTCGATGCCGTCGATCTTGGCCTGGCGGGTGCGGACCATGAAGTCGTGGTTGGCGGGGTCGTAGGAGATGTTGCCGGTGCCGTCCTGCTTCTCGATGCCGCCGATGCGGTGTTCGAGGCCGGGCGTGCCGGGCAGGGCCCACGGCCGGGCCAGGGTCCGCTCATCGCGCTTGTACGGCCAGAAGACCTCGGTGCCGTCCGCCAGCTCGTGGTTGGGTCCGGAGGCGAACTGCACGCGCAGGTCGGGCAGTTCGTCGAGGTCCGGGATCCGCCACGGCTCGGAGCCGTTGGCGAGGTAGCCGTCGGAGAGGAGGAAGACCGGTGTGCGGTACGTGAGCGCGATCCGGGCCGCGTCCACGGCCGCGTCGAAGCAGTCGGCGGGGGTCCTCGGCGCCACGATCGGCACCGGGGCCTCGCCGTTGCGGCCGTACATGGCCTGGAGGAGGTCGGCCTGCTCGGTCTTGGTGGGCAGGCCGGTGGACGGGCCGCCGCGCTGGATGTCGACGATCAGCAGCGGCAGCTCCAGGGAGACCGCGAGGCCGATGGTCTCGGACTTCAGCGCGACTCCGGGGCCGGAGGTGGTGGTGACGGCGAGCGCTCCGCCGAAGGCGGCGCCGAGCGCGGCGCCGATGCCGGCGATCTCGTCCTCGGCCTGGAAGGTGCGGACGCCGAAGTTCTTGTGCCGGGACAGCTCGTGCAGGATGTCCGAGGCAGGCGTGATCGGGTAGGAGCCCAGGTAGAGCGGGAGGTCCGCCTGCCGGGAGGCGGCGATCAGGCCGTAGGAGAGGGCGAGGTTCCCGGAGATGTTGCGGTACGTGCCGGGCGGGAAGGCCGTGGTCGCCGGGGCGATCTCGTAGGAGACGGCGAAGTCCTCGGTCGTCTCGCCGAAGTTCCAGCCGGCCCGGAACGCGGCCACGTTCGCCTCGGCGATCTGCGGCTTCTTGGCGAACTTCTGCCGCAGGAACGTCTCGGTCCCCTCGGTCGGCCGGTGGTACATCCAGGAGAGCAGCCCGAGCGCGAACATGTTCTTGGAGCGCTCGGCCTCCTTCCGGGACAGGCCGAACTCCTTGAGCGCCTCGACCGTCAGCGTGGTCAGCGGGACCGGGTGGACCCGGTACGCGTCCAGCGAGCCGTCCTCCAGGGGGGAGGTGTCGTAGCCGACCTTGGCCATGGCGCGCTTGGCGAACTCGTCCGTGTTGACGATGATCTCGCCGCCGCGCGGCACGTCCCCGATGTTGGCCTTCAGCGCGGCCGGGTTCATCGCGACCAGGACGTTCGGGGCGTCGCCCGGGGTCAGGATGTCGTGGTCGGCGAAGTGCAGCTGGAACGAGGAGACGCCCGGCAGGGTGCCGGCGGGGGCCCGGATCTCGGCGGGGAAGTTCGGCAGCGTCGAGAGGTCGTTCCCGAAGGACGCCGTCTCGGAGGTGAACCGGTCACCCGTGAGCTGCATGCCGTCCCCGGAGTCGCCCGCGAAGCGGATGATCACCCGATCGAGTCGGCGTACTTCCTTGTCCGGGCCGTGGTGGGGCGCCGCCGGGGCGCTGCGCTGCTCCCCGACCAGGGCCTCACCGGCCTCGTTGCTGACCTGGCTGGTCACTGAACTGGACCTCCCTCGCGGCAAGGGTCTTCTCCGCCGAAGCGGGAGAAGGCTCGGGAGACGACCGGTCGGACCGGCCGTCCCGTGGCCCACCCTACGACGGGGGATAGGGCCTTCCCGGGACTTCTCGCATCGTGGACCTCTTCGTGAGACGCCCTCTTGCCCTGGATTGTTACGTTCTGTCGCTCCCGCTGTGTTGCTGGAGCGTCACGCTCCGCTTATTTTCCGCCTTCGAGGACCCTCCAGGCCGCTCTCCTTACCTGACAGAGTGTCAGGTCCTCAGGACTTCAGGTAGGTCAACACCGCGAGTACCCGACGGTGATCCCCGTCACTCGGGGAGAGCCCCAGCTTCAGGAAGATGTTGCTGACGTGCTTCTCCACCGCACCGTCGCTCACCACCAGCTGCTTCGCGACCGCCGAATTCGTCCGCCCCTCCGCCATCAGGCCCAACACCTCCCGCTCACGCGGGGTGAGGTTGGCCAGAACGTCCTGCTTGCGGCTGCGCCCCAGAAGCTGCTGGACGACCTCCGGGTCCAGCGCCGTACCGCCCCTGGCCACCCGGACCACGGCGTCCACGAACTCCCTGACCTCCGCCACCCGGTCCTTCAGCAGATAGCCCACGCCCCGGCTGGAGCCCGCCAGCAGCTCGGTCGCGTACTGCTCCTCCACGTACTGCGAGAGCACGAGCACCCCGACCTCCGGGTACTCCTTGCGCAGCCGCACCGCCGCGCGGACGCCCTCGTCCGTATGGGTGGGCGGCATGCGCACGTCGGCGACGACCACGTCCGGCAGCGCGTTCTCCCCGGCGAGCCCGGCCACGGTCTTCACCAGCGCCTCGCCGTCCCCGACACCGGCGACGACCTCGTGCCCCCGGTCGGTCAGGAGCCGGGTCAGCCCCTCGCGGAGCAGCACCGAATCCTCGGCGATGACCACCCGTACCCTGTCCGCCACGTCTTCCACGCCCACGACCCCGCTGCCCTCGTTCCGACGTGCGCCGTCGCGATCTGTCGACCTCGCGGCGCTGCGATCCCTGCGATCCCTGGTGCGCCGGTGTGATGATCCGGCGCGGTTCCAGCATCGCAGGAAGAGGGACGCGGGGGAGCGTGATCGGGTTCAGGGACGGCGGAGGCTTGATCGGTCGGGGGTCGGGGGCCGGGGGCGGGGTCGGGCTCGGGAGCGGAGCCGGGATCGGGCTCGGGGCCGGGGCCCGCGTGCCGCGCCGTCACTCCTCGGGCGGCGCACCTGCCCGGGCTCCATGCCCGCCCCAGCGTCACGCGCCAGGCAGCTCAATGCGCGCCCGGGTCTCCCGCCCGCCCCGCCGTCACGCGCGCCAGGGCAGCTCGGCCGTGACCGTCGTCGGGCCGCCGGCCGGGGAGTCGACCGCCAGGACGCCGTCGACGGCGTCGAGCCGCTCCGTCAGCCCGGCGAGGCCGTGGCCCGCGGCGACGTCCGCGCCGCCCCGGCCGTCGTCCCGGACCTGGAGCAGCAGCCGGTCGCCCGACCGCCACACCTCCACCCAGGCGCGGCGGGCCTCGGCGTGCTTGGACACGTTCTGGAGCAGCTCGGAGACGGTGAAGTACGCGATGCCCTCGATCGCCGGGACCGGGCGGGCCGGCAGGTCGACCTCCACCGTCACCGGGACCGTGCAGCGGCCGGCGATCGAGGAGAGGGCCGCGTCCAGGCCGCGGTCGGTGAGGACCGCCGGGTGGATGCCCCGGGCGAGATCGCGCAGCTCCTGCAGCGCGGTCTTCACCTCGCCGTGCGCCTCCTCCACCATCCGCGCCGCCGTGTGCGGGTCCTCGGCCAGCTTCTCCTTCGCCAGACCCAGGTCCATCGCGAGCGCCACCAGCCGGGCCTGCGCGCCGTCGTGCAGGTCGCGTTCGATCCGGCGCAGGTCGGCGGCGGCCGTGTCCACGACCACGCCCCGGTCCGACTCCAGCTCCGTGACCCGCGTCGCCAGACGCGACGGACCGAGCAGCCCGGACACCATCAGCCGGTCGACGGCGACCAGCGCGCGGATCACCCACGGCCCGACGAGCACGAAGAGCAGACCGACGGCGCTGGTGACCGCGATCTCGAAGGGCGAGTCCAGATAGAAGTGGTGCGTCCCGTCGCCATACAGCTGGATGCCGTCCTGCCCCGCGTACAGCGGGAAGACCCACTGCCACAGCGGGTACGTGAAGAGGGCCCAGGCCCAGGCCCACAGCGTCAGCGCCACCGAGAAGGCGAAGACCGCCCACGGGAAGTGGAGGAAGGCGTACAGCACGTGCCGCCAGGAGGCCCCGCTCTTCAGCGTCGCCCCCATCCACGACATCGGCCCGCCGCTACGGCCCCGCACCGGCTCCGGCGCCGCCACGTCGAGGCCGAGCAGACCGCGCGCCCGGGCCCGCTCCACCGCGCCGAAGCCCCGGCACATCGCCAGCCCGCCGGCCAGGACCGGAATGCCGAGGAAGGTGATCAGCAGACCGGCGCCGGCCGCGACCATGGCGACGGTGAGGGAGAAGTACAGGGTGCCGAGCGGCAGTCCGAGCAGAAGGTAGCCGAACTCGCGCCAGGTACGGGCCTCGAACGGCGCGCGGATCGCGGCGGGGAGACGAGGGGTGGCCATCGCTGGTGTCCGTTTCTGCTGGAAGGGGTCGGGTCGGGGTCGCGGATCGGTAGGCCGGGGTGCGGGGTGAAGGGGCCGGGGTCGCGGATCGGTAGGCCGGGGTGCGGGGCGGCAGGGCCGGGGGCGCGGGCGGTAGGCGGGGAACGTCTGCCGTCGGCGGCGCCCGCCCTCCCCGCCCCACGGCTCAAGACTTCCGTTCCGCGCCGCGCCGGACCATGAGGCGAGTGGGCGTCCTCGCCCGGGGGTTTCCCCTACCTCCGGGGCAGGGCGCACCCGGGCACGGCAGAGCGCCCGGGGCAGCGCGTCCCCGCCGGGCGTGACGGCCAGGGTGTCCCGGGCGGGCCTCAGGAGGAAGAAGAGGTCGCGGCGGCGGAACGTTCCCGCCACGGCAGCTCGGCGGTGACCGTCGTCGGCCCGCCCTCCGGCGAGTCGAGGACGAACAGCCCGTCGACCGCCCCCAGCCGCTCGGCCAGCCCCGCCATCCCCGTACCGCCGTCCAGCCGGGCCCCGCCGCACCCGTCGTCGCTCACCTGGAGCAGCAGCCGGTCGTCCCGGCGCCACACCTCCACCGAGGCGGACCGCGCCCGGGCGTGCTTGGACACGTTCTGGAGCAGCTCCGAGACGGTGAAGTACGCGATGCCCTCGATGGCCTCGGCCGGGCGCCGGTCGAGATCGACGGTCACCTTCACCGGGACCGTGCAGCGGGCGGCGATCGAGGAGAGGGCCGCGTCCAGGCCGCGGTCGGTGAGGACCGCCGGGTGGATGCCCCGGGCGAGATCGCGCAGCTCCTGAAGCGCCAGCTTCACCTCGCCGTGCGCCTCGTCGACCATCGCGGCCGCCGCCTCCGGGTCCTCCAGAAGCTTCTCCTTCGCCAGGCCGAGTCCCATGGCGAGCGCCACCAGCCGGGCCTGCGCCCCGTCGTGCAGGTCGCGTTCGATCCGGCGCAGGTCGGCGGCGGCCGTGTCCACGACCACGCCCCGGTCCGACTCCAGCTCGGCGACCCGCCGTTCCAGCTCGTCGGAGGGCGAGAGCAGACCGCGGACCATGCCCCGGTCGGCGTTGGTGAGACCGCGCGCGACGAAGGGCAGCACCGGCCACAGCACCAGCAGGGCGACCAGGGTCGCCGTGAAGGTGAGGACCCCCCACGGCAGCCGGATGAAGCTGTACAGGACGGTGCGCCAGGCGACCGGATCCTTCAGCGACGACCACAGCCACGGGAAGAACCCGTGCCGGCGCGGCAGCCGGCTGGGCTCGTCCACGCGGACGCCGAGCAACGCCCGGGCCCTCGCCCGCTCGGCCCGCCCGAGACCCCGGGCCCCGGACAGCCCGAAGGCGAGCAGCGGCAGCCCGATGACGGTGACGGACAGGCCGACGCCGAGGAGGACCGTCACCACCGTGTACACGAAGCCCACCAGGGCGTACGGCAGATTGGCGAGGAGGAACGCGACCTCCCGCCAGGTCTGCCGGCCGTAGGTGATGCGCGCGGGCGGCAGTCTGTCGGTGCCGGGGCTCTCGGTGTCGACGCTCATGGTCCCCAGCCTGCCGGTCGGGGGTCCGGCGACGCCATGGGGTTCGTGGGTGAGCCTCGGTAGGGATATCCCCACCGGGACCCCCGCACGGGGTTCCGCCGCACACCCGCCGCCCACTCCTCGGCACGACCACTTACCCGCTCTTTAGGAGGGCCTAGACTCCCGTCCGTACAGATCGTCGAGACGGGCAGGGAGCGAGGGGTGGACGTGCCGGATCCGACCGTACGGGCGGGACTCGCGGCGGACTACTTCCAGACGTACTCCGTCGTCGGACTGCTCGCCGCCCTCGGCGTGCTCTTCGTCGCCGTCGCCTTCGGCGCGGGCCGGCTGCTGCGGCCCGTCGCGCCGACGCCGGAGAAGCTGCTGACGTACGAGTGCGGCGTCGACCCCGTCGGCGAGGGCTGGGCCCACACCCAGGTCCGCTACTACGTCTACGCTTTTCTGTACGTCATCTTCGCCGTGGACTCGATCTTCCTCTTCCCCTGGGCGACGGTCTTCGCGGCGCCCGGCTACGGCGCGACGACGCTGGTCGAGATGTTCATCTTCCTCGGCTTCCTGGCCGTGGGACTGCTCTACGCGTACAAGAAGGGCGTCCTGTCATGGACGTGACCCCGCAGACTCCCCGGACTCCCCGGACTCCCCAGGGGCCGACGCCGCTGCCGGCGCCGACGCTGGGGCCCCTCGCCCGGCTCGCCCCCGAGCCGATGAAGGTGGTCCTCAACTGGGGCCGCCGCTACAGCCTCTGGGTCTTCAACTTCGGCCTCGCCTGCTGCGCGATCGAGTTCATCGCCGCGTCGATGGCCCGCCACGACTTCATCCGGCTCGGCGTGATCCCCTTCGCGCCCGGACCGCGCCAGGCCGACCTCATGATCGTCTCCGGCACGGTGACGGACAAGATGGCGCCGGCGGTCAGGCGGCTGTACGAGCAGATGCCCGAGCCCAAGTACGTCATCTCGTTCGGCGCCTGCTCCAACTGCGGCGGCCCGTACTGGGACTCGTACTCCGTGACGAAGGGCGTCGACCAGATCATCCCCGTCGACGTCTACGTCCCCGGCTGCCCGCCGCGGCCGGAGGCGCTGCTCCAGGGGATCCTGAAGCTCCAGGAGAAGATCGCCCGGGAGTCCCTGGGCGAGCGCTACGCGGGCCGCGGCCCGTCCGTGGGCCAGCTGACCAGCGGCCTGGTCACCCCGCCGGACGGTGCGAAGTGAACGCGTACGACACCCTGCCGGACTCCGTCACCGAGATCTTCGGCGCGGAGGCGACGGCGGAACGCGCCTACGACCTGCTGACGGTCGACGTGCCGGCCGGTTCCTGGATCGCCGCGCTGGAGACCGCCCGGGACGAGCTGGGCTGCACCTACTTCGACTGGCTGAGCGCGGTCGACGAGCCGGGCACCGGCTTCAAGGTCTGCGCGCACGTCGTGGCGCTGGAGGGCGGCACGGTCCGCCGCCTGCTGGTGCGCACCACCGTCCCGCACGAGGCGGCCTCGCTGCCGACGGCGGTGGAGGTCTACGCGGGCGCGGCCTGGCACGAGCGCGAGACGTACGAGATGTTCGGGGTGACCTTCACCGGCCACCCGAACCTGGTCCCGCTGCTCCTCCCCGAGAACTTCGAGGGCCACCCGCTGCGCAAGGACTTCGTCCTGGCGGCCCGGGTCGCCAAGGCGTGGCCGGGCGCGAAGGAACCGGGGGAGCCTCCGGCCGGTGCGGGCCACGGCGGGCCCAAGCGCCGCCAGATGCTGCCGCCGGGCGTCCCCGATCCGAACGAGTGGGGCCCCCTCAAGGGCCAGCTCCCCCCTGCCCCGGCCCGCACCCCCCGCCCCGCCGCCGACCGACCGCCCCGCCGCACCCGTACGACGACGGAGGGCTCGGCGACCCAGGCGACGGCCCCGGAGACCACGGCTCCCGCACCCGCTCGTCGTACCCGTTCGGTGTCGGAGGGCTCGGCGAGCCAGGCGACCGGCGCGGAGGCGACCCCGGAGGGCTCGGCGAGCCGGGCCACGGCGCCCGAGGCCGGTCCCGCGCGACCGGCGCGCCGGTCGCGCTCGGTGAGCGAAGGCTCGGCGACGCAGCGCGCCGAGGCCCCGGAGCCGCCGGCCGAGGAAGGTGCGGCCGCCCCGACCCGGCCGCCGCGCCGCTCCCGCAGCGCCGCCGACGGCTCGGCGAGCCAGACCCCGGCCGCCCCCACGACCCCGCCCCGCACCCGCAGCACGGACGCCCCCTGGCACCACGCGAAGCCCGCCTTCGACCCGGAGCCCGCGCCGGAGGCCGAAGGCCCTCGCGAAGGCGAGGCAGCCTCCCAGCGCCAGGCGGCTCCCGAGGGCGAAGGCTCCCGCGAGGGCCAGGCAGGCCCCGAGGGCCACCCGGCTCCGGAGGCCCACCCGGCTCGGGAGGGCGGAGCCCCCCGCGGAGGCGAAGCAGTCCCCGAGGCCCACCCGGCTCCCGAGGCGCACCCGGCTCCGGAGGCCGCAGGCCCGCGCGAGAGCCAGGCAGCGCCCGAGGGCGAAGGCTCCCGCGGAGGCGCCCACCCGGCTCCCGAGGGTGACGGCCCCAGCGAGGGCCAGGCAGCCTCCGAGGCCCACCCGGCTCCGGAGGGCGAAGGCTCCCGCGGAGGCGAAGCGGTCCCCGAGCCCCAACCGGCTCCCGAAGGTGATGGCCTCAGCGAGGGCCAGGCAGCCTCCGAGGGCCAGGCGCCCTCCGAAGACGAGGCCCTTCCCGACGCCCCCGACGCCTCCCAAGCCCCCGACGCCCCCGACGCCCCCGAAGACGAGACCACCCCCCCGACCCAGCCCTCCCCCGAAGACCGGCCCTCCCGCCCCGACCGGGCGGCGCGCCCGGAGACGGAGGGTGGGGCCACCGACCGATCCGCCGGAGGCGATCCCGCGTGAACGACGCACTCGACGTCGGCCTCCGGCTGCTCGTCGTCTTCGCCGTGTTCCTCGTGCTGCCCCTCGTCGTCGGCCAGACCGAGCACAAGGTCATGGCCCACATGCAGGGCCGCCTCGGCCCCATGTACGCCGGCGGCTTCCACGGCTGGGCCCAGCTCGTCGCCGACGGCGTGAAGTTCGCGCAGAAGGAGGACGTCGTCCCGGCCGACGCCGACCGCCGCGTCTTCCAGCTCGCACCCGCCGTCGCCCTCCTCCCGTACCTCCTCGTCCTCGTCGCCATCCCCATCGGCCCGAGCGAGGGAGCCGTCGGCCAGGTCGTCGACGCCGGCATCTTCTTCGTGCTCGCCGTCATGGGCGTCGGCGTCCTCGGCAGCCTCATGGCCGGCTGGGCCTCCGCCAACAAGTTCTCCCTGCTCGGGGGGCTCCGTACCGCCGCTCAGCTGCTCGCCTACGAGCTGCCGATGCTCCTCGCCGCCGCCTCCGTCGCGATGGCCGCCGGCACCGTCTCCCTCCCCGGCATCCTGAACGCCTTCGAGTGGTGGTGGCTGCCCTGGCAGATCGTCGGCGCCCTCGTCTTCTTCGTCGCCGGCCTCGCCGAACTCCAGCGGCCGCCGTTCGACATGCCCGTCGCCGACTCGGAGATCATCTTCGGCGCGTACACCGAGTACACCGGCCTGCGGTTCGCTCTCTTCCTGCTCGCCGAGTACGCCGGCATCGTCGTCCTGTGCGGTCTGACCACCGTCCTCTTCCTCGGCGGCTGGCACGGCCCCCTCGGCGCCGACGGCCTCGGCTGGGTCTGGACCCTGCTGAAGACCGCGGTCCTCGCCTTCGTCGTCATCTGGCTGCGCGTGAGCTACCCCCGCCTGCGGGAGGACCAGCTCCAGAAGCTCGCCTGGACGACCCTCGTCCCGCTCGCCCTCGCGCAGATCGCGCTCACCGGCATCGTGAAGGTGTCGATCGTCTAATGGCTCCCATCCCCGGCAGCGGTCTGGCGAAAGGTCTCGCCGTCACCCTGCGCGCGATGACCAAGCGCGCGCACACCGCCCAGTACCCCGACGTCCAGCCCGCGCTGCCGCCCCGCACCCGCGGGGTCATCGGGCTGTTCGAGGAGAACTGCACGGTCTGCATGCTCTGCGCCCGCGAGTGCCCCGACTGGTGCATCTACATCGACTCCCACAAGGAGACGGTCCCCGCCGCCGCCCCCGGCGGCCGCGAGCGCAGCCGCAACGTCCTCGACCGCTTCGCCATCGACTTCTCCCTCTGCATGTACTGCGGGATCTGCATCGAGGTGTGCCCGTTCGACGCGCTGTTCTGGTCGCCGGAGTTCGAGTACGCGGAGACGGACATCCACGAACTCACCCACGAGCGCGACAAGCTCCGCGAGTGGATGTGGACGGTCCCCGAGCCGCCCGCGCTCGACCCGGCCGCCGAGGAGCCGAAGGAGATCGCCGCGGCCCGCAAGGCCGTCGAGAAGCAGGCCGCCGCCGAAGCCGCCGCCCAGGCCGCCCAAGCGCAGCCCGAGGCCCAGACCCCCGGCGCCCCCGGCACCCCTGAGACCCCCGGCCCTTCCGGCGCCCCCGGCACCCCCGGCCCCTCCGGCCCCTCCGAGGGAGGCCCCGCGTGAACCTCGCCGCCGCCCACCCCGGCTTCCTCTCGCCCACCGGCGTCGAGATCGCCTTCCTCCTCGTCGGTCTCGTCACCCTCGGCGCGGCCGTCGTCTCGGTGACCACCCGGCAGCTCGTCCACGCCGCGCTGTGGCTGGTCGTCGCGCTCGGCGGCATCGCCGTCGAGTACCTCCTCCTCACCGCCGAGTTCATCGCCTGGGTCCAGGTGCTGATCTACGTCGGTTCCGTCGTCGTCCTCCTCCTCTTCGGTCTCATGCTCACCAGGGCCCCCATCGGCCGCTCCCCGGACGCCGACTCGAACAACCGGCCGGTCGCCCTCGCGGTGGCCCTGGCGGCGGCCGCCGCGCTCGTCTGGGTCGTGGTCGACGCGTTCCGTACGACCTGGATCGACCTGGACGGTCCCGCCCAGGGCTCCACCGCGGTCTCCGGCGAGATCCTCTTCCGGCACTGGGTGCTGCCCTTCGAGGCGCTGTCCGTCCTCCTCCTGGCCGCTCTGGTCGGCGCGATCGTGCTCTCCCGCAAGGACACCGACAGGACGGCCGCCCCCCAGGGCGCCCCGCGCACCGCCAAGACCGCGCCGAAGGACGGGACCGGGAACTGATGCACCTCGCCTACCCCGCCGTCCTCGCCGCCCTGCTCTTCTGCGTCGGCCTCTACGGCGTCCTCGCCCGCCGCAACGCGATCCTGGTCCTGATGTCCGTCGAGCTGATGCTCAACGCCGTCAACCTCAACCTGGTCGCCTTCGACGTCTGGCTCCGCGACACCCTCCACGCCGGCCAGGCCCTCACCCTCTTCGTCATCGCCATCGCCGCCGCCGAGATCGGCATCGGACTCGCGATCGTCCTGATGGTCTACCGCAACCGCGGCACCTCGGACGTCGACCGCCTCCGGGACACCGCCGAGCCCACCGGCCCCGACAGCCCCCGGCCCGGCACGCCGGAGAACCCGTCCGACGACGAGAAGGCCGAGGCCACCGCGTGACCACCACGACCCTCGCCGTCCTCGTCCCCCTCCTGCCCTTCCTCGGCTCCGCCGCCGGCCTCCTCCTGGGCCGCACCGCCCCCGGCTTCGTCCGCCCGCTGGCCGTCCTTCCGGTCCTCGCCGCCGCCGTCCTCGCAGTCCTCGTCGCCGTCCGCCAAGGCGGCGGCACCACCCTCGAGGCCGCCACCCGGCTCACCCCGACCGGCTCCGTCCCCATCGACCTGGCCCTGCGCATCGACGGCTTCGCCGCCCTCGCCGCCGTCCTGGTCGGCGTGGTCGCCACCTGCGTGCAGATCTACTCGACCGGATACCTCCGCGACGACCCGCGCTACCCCTCGTACGCCGCCCTCGTCTCCCTCTTCACCTCCGCCATGCTGCTCGTCGTCTACTCCGGCGACCTGATGGTGCTGCTGGTCGGCTGGGAGATCATGGGCATCTGCTCGTACTTCCTGGTCGGGCACTACTGGGAGACCCCGGAGGCGCGCGCCGCCTCCCTCAAGGCGTTCCTCGTCACCAAGCTCGGCGATGTCCCCTTCCTCATCGGGCTCTTCGCGCTCGCCGCCGACGCCGGCACCTTCCGGATCGGCGGGATCCTCGGCGCCGTCGCCGCCGGCGGCCTCGACCACCCGACGCTGATCGCGCTGCTGCTCCTCGCCGGAGTCGCCGGCAAGTCCGCGCAGTTCCCGCTGCACACCTGGCTCCCCGACGCGATGGCCGGCCCGACCCCCGTCTCCGCCCTGATCCACGCGGCGACCATGGTCGCCGCCGGCATCTACTTCGTGGCCCGCCTCCTCCCCGTCTTCGCCGCCTCGGCCGCCGCCCTGACCGTGCTCGCGGTGATGGCCGCGATCACGATGGTCGGCTCGGGGCTCGCCGCCCTCGCCCAGGACGACATCAAGCGGGTCCTCGCCTACTCGACCATCGGCCAGCTCGGCTACATGGCCGGCGCCCTCGCCGTCGGCGACCGCGGGGCCGCCGTCTTCCACCTCCTGTCCCACGGCGCCTTCAAGGCGCTGCTCTTCCTCGCCGCCGGCGCCGTCATCCACGCCGCCGGCACGAACTCCCTCTCGGCCATGTCCCGGATGAGCGGCCTGACCAAGCGGGTCCCCGACGCGTACTGGACGATGACCATCGCCCTCCTCGCGCTGGCCGCGCTCCCGCCGTTCGCCGGCTTCTTCTCCAAGGAAGCCGTCCTCGTGGCCGCCGAGCACACCGCCCTCGGAGACCGGACCGTCGCCCCCGCCGGGGCCGGCTGGACCGTCCTCGTCGCCGGCCTCCTCACCGCCCTGCTGACCGCCGCCTACGCGACGCGCCTCTGGCTCCTGGCCTTCCGGGGCCGGGGCACCGAGGCCCCCGACCACGGCCGCCAGCCGCTCGCCATGACCACCGTCCTGTGGGTGCTCGCGGTCCCCTCCCTCGGCTTCGGCCTCTCCGTCACGTACCTCGACGACTGGTTCGACGGCCACGCCCTCACCCCGACCGTCACCACCGCCGTCCTCGGCACGGGCCTCGCCGTCGCCGGCGGGCTGGTCACCTTCGCGGTCTGGCAGCGCACCCGCGCCCTCGCGGCCCGCACCCCGATCGGCGCGGTCGCCGCCCACCCCGAGGGCGGCGCCGGGCTCGTCGAGGCCGAGGCCATCGCCGGCCACGCCCCCGCCTACGGCGACGTCGCCTCCGCCCAGGACCCCGCCGACCCCGGCCGCGTCCTCCTCGGCCCGCTGCACCGGCACGCCGCCACCGGCTTCCACCTGGACGCCGTCTACAGCACCCTCTTCGTCCGCCCCGTCCTGGCCGCCGCCTCCCTGGTCCGCTTCCTGGACCGCGAGGTCGTCGACACCTACGTCAACGGCGCGGGCACCGGCACCCGCTGGCTGGGATGGCTCGTCCGCCGCGCCCAGACCGGCAACGTGCAGACCTATCTCAGCGCCCTGCTCGCCGGCTCCGTCGTCCTGGCGATCGCCGCCGTACTCGTCGCCGCCGGAGCGTGAGCCGTGATCGATATCAGCGAATCCGTGATGCAGTTCCTTCTCGTGGCGATCGTCGCCGGGCCGCTCGTCGGCGCCGCCGCCGCGCTCCTGCCCGCGCCCCCCGGCCTCAAGGGCACCTCACCCGCCCAGGCCGTGCTCCGCCACGGCGTCACCGTCACCGGCGTCATCCTGGCCGCCACGATCGTCCTCGCCCTCGGCTTCGACCACGACCGGCCGTCGAGGATGCAGGCGAGCACGGACATCACCTGGATCCCCGCCCTCGACGTGCGGATCCACCTCGGTGTCGACGGCATCTCCCTCCCCCTCCTGGTCATGACGGCGCTGCTGACCTTCCTCTGCGCGCTGTACAGCTACTTCAAGATGCCCACGGGCCCGTCCCCGAAGGCCTTCGTCGCCCTGCTGCTCGTCCTCGAGTCCGGCACCCTGGCCACCTTCGCCGTCCTCGACCTGGTGCTGTTCTTCCTGGCCTTCGAGATGGTCCTCATCCCGATGTACTTCCTCATCGCCCGCTGGGGCGGCGAGGGCAGGCAGGCCGCCGCCTGGAAGTTCATCCTCTTCACCCTCCTCGGCTCCGTCGTCATGCTGCTCGGCCTGCTCCTCATCGGCCTGAAGGCGGGCACGTTCGACATGGTGGCACTGGCCACTGACAACGGCCGTGGACTGACCACGTCCGTGCAGGTCATCGCCGTTCTCGCGATCGGCCTCGGGCTCGCCGTGAAGACCCCCATGTGGCCCCTGCACAGCTGGCTCCCCGACGCCCACACGGCCGCCCCGACCGTCGGCTCCGTGCTCCTCGCCGGCGTCCTGCTCAAGATGGGCACGTACGGCTTCGTACGCATCCTCCTGCCGGTCGCCCCCGACGGCATGCGCGTCTTCGCGCCCTACCTCGCCGCCTTCGCCGTCGCCGGGATCATCTACGGCTCCCTCGCCTGCCTCGCCCTCGCCAGGCCCGGCAACAAGGGCGACCTCAAGCGCCTGATCGCGTACTCCTCCGTCGGCCACATGGGCTTCGTCCTCCTCGGCATCGCGACCATGACCCCCACCGGAGTCAACGGCGCGCTCTTCGCCAACATCGCCCACGGCCTCATCACCGGCCTGCTCTTCTTCCTCGTCGGCGCCCTCAAGGACCGGTACGGGACCGCCGACCTCGACACCCTCGCCGGCGCCACCGGAGCCGCCCTCTACGGCCGCGCGCCGCGCCTCGGCGGTCTGCTCGCCTTCGCCGCCGTCGCCTCCCTCGGACTGCCCGGCCTCGCGGGCTTCTGGGGCGAGATGCTGGCCCTCTTCGGTGCCTTCGACCCGGCCGAGGGCCTCAGCCGCCCCGCCTTCCTCACCTTCATGGCGATCGGCGCCTTCGGCACCCTCCTCACGGCCGCCTACCTCCTCCTCGTCGTCCGCCGCGTCTGCATGGGCGGGCCGCGCGCCGACGACGGGACGGTGGTCGCCGACGTCCGGGGCTACGAGTTCGCCGCCTGGACCCCGCTCGTCGCCCTCACCGTCCTCGCCGGGCTGTGGCCCGCGGTCCTCCTCGGCCTCACCGACCCGGCCGTGCAGCAGCTCCTCGCCGGAGGCAAGCAGTGACCCCTACAGCCGCGAGCCTCGTCCAGTCCGTCGACTGGCTCACGATCGCGCCCCCCACCCTCACCGCGGTGGCCGCCCTCGCCGTCCTCGTCGCCGACCTCTTCGTCCCCGCCCGGCACAAGCGGCTCCTCGGCTGGACCGCGATCGCCGGCCTCGTCGCCTCGATCGCCCTGCTGGTCCCCCTGCGGGCCGGCGACCGCTCCACCTTCTGCCTCACCCCCGAGGCCGCCGAGGCCGCGGAGATGGCCCAGAACGGCGCAGGCCTCGCCGGCTGCAGCTACACCGCCGACCACTTCACGCTGGTCATCCAGCTCCTGGTGCTCGGCGGCGCGCTCCTGACCGCCCTCCTCTCGCTCTCCGACACCGAGGAGAAGCTGCCCGCGGGGGAGTACTGGTTCCTGCTGCTCTCCTCGGCCGCCGGCGCCGCGCTGCTGCCCGCCTCGCGCGACCTGGCGACCCTCGTCGTCGCCCTCGAAGTGGCGTCGCTGCCCGCCTTCGCGCTCGTGGGCCTGCGCCGCGGCGACCGGATGTCCAGCGAGGCGGCGCTGAAGTTCTTCCTCTCCTCCGTCACCGCGACCGCCGTCACCCTCCTCGGCGTCAGCTTCGTGTACGCGGCGACCGGCACCCTGCATCTCACGGAGATCGCCCAGCGCCTCGGCGACGTCCCGGGGCAGCTGGAGACCCTCGCCGAGGCGGGCGTGGTCCTCACCCTGATCGGTTTCGCCTTCAAGACGGCCGCCGTCCCCTTCCACTTCTGGGTCCCCGACACCTACGTCGGCGCCCCGCTGCCCGTCGCCGGCTACCTCTCCGTGGTCGGCAAGGCCGTCGGCTTCACCGGCCTCATCCTGGTGACCGTCGTCGCGTTCCCCTCGTACGCCGACGTCTGGGGCCCGGCCCTCACCGTCCTCGCCGCGCTCACCATGACCGTCGGCAACGTGGCCGCCCTCCGGCAGGCCTCCACGCGCGCGTGGAGCGCGGTCCGGCTCCTCGCCTGGTCCTCCGTCGCCCAGGCCGGCTACCTCCTGGTGCCGATCGCCGCCGCCGCGTACTCCGGCGACGACCAGATCGGCGCCACCGTCGCGTACGCCCTGATGTACGCCGTCGTGAACCTCGGCGCGTTCGCGGTGGCCGCGCTCGTCGCCCGCAGCCACCCGCGCAACCGGATCGCCGACTACCGCGGCCTGTACGCCACCCGGCCGCTCACCGCCCTCGTCATGGGCTTCTTCCTGCTCAACCTGGCGGGCCTGCCGCCGGGCATCATCGGCCTCTTCGCCAAGGTCACCGTCTTCTCCGCCGCCGTCGACGCGGGGCTGGGCTGGCTCGCCGTGATCATGGGCGTGAACGTCGTGATCGGGCTGGTCTACTACCTCCGGTGGACGGCCCTCCTCTTCCGCGCGCCGCAGGGCGCGGAGGCGGCGGACGGCGCACCGGTCCCCGTCCGCGTCCCGGCCGCGCTGACCACGGCGATCGCCCTCACCGCCGTGGCGGGCGTCGTCCTCTCGGGCTACCCGCAGATCGCCCTCCGCTTCGCGGCGGACAGCCTCTTCTGACCCCCGGGGCCGGCCGCCCGCCACCGCCCGGGGCCCGCCCCCCGAGGCGTCCGCCACCCGAACGGCCCACACCGCCCCCCGGTACGGCCCGGGGAACCCGCGCCTCCCGCCTGGCGTTGACCAGTACGGGAGGGTCCACTGGACGAGTGGACCAGTAACTGGCAGAGGGTTCCCCGCCGCACCACTTGGAGGGCGTACCGTGCACCGCCGGCACAACGGGCTGAGGACCGCCGTACTCCTCGGAGGGCTCTCGGCCCTCATCATCCTCATCGGCAGCTTCTTCGGACGTACGGGACTGATCGTCGCGCTCGTCGTGGCGCTCGGCACCAACGCGTACGCCTACTGGAACAGCGACAAGCTGGCGCTGCGGGCCATGCGGGCCCGCCCGGTGAGCGAGTTCGAGGCCCCCGCCCTCTACCGGACGGTCCGCGAGCTCTCCACCCAGGCCCGCCAGCCCATGCCCCGGCTCTACATCTCGCCCACCCAGGCACCCAACGCCTTCGCCACCGGCCGCAACCCGCGCAACGCCGCCGTGTGCTGCACCGAGGGCATCCTGAGCATCCTCGACGAACGCGAGCTGCGCGGGGTCCTCGGCCACGAACTGAGCCACGTCTACAACCGCGACATCCTGATCTCCTCGGTCGCCGGAGCGCTCGCCTCCGTCATCCTCTTCCTGGTCAACTTCGCCTGGCTGATCCCGGTCGGCCGCTCCAGCGACGACGACGGCCCCGGCCTCCTCGGCATGCTCCTGATCATGATCCTCGGCCCCGTCGCCGCCTCCGTCATCCAGCTCGCCATCAGCCGGTCGCGGGAGTACGAGGCGGACGCCTCCGGCGCCCAGCTCACCGGCGACCCGCTTGCCCTGGCCAGCGCCCTGCGCAAACTCGAAGCGGGCACGAAGCAGCTCCCGTTGCCGCCCGAGCCGAGGATCGAGACCGCGAGCCACATGATGATCGCCAACCCCTTCCGGCCCGGCCAGGGGCTCACGAAGATGTTCTCGACGCACCCGCCGATGGCGGAGCGCATCGCCCGACTCGAGCAGATGGCAGGTCGACGCCCGTGAACACCATCCTCAACGTCATCTGGCTGATCCTGTGCGGCCTCTGGATGTTCCTCGGCTACATGCTGGCGGGCGTCCTGCTGTGCATCACGATCATCGGCGTCCCGTTCGGGCTCGCCGCCTTCCGGATCGGCGTCTACGCCCTCTGGCCCTTCGGCTACACCGTCGTCGACCGCCACGACGCCGGCGCGCCCTCCTGCGTCGGCAACGTCCTGTGGCTGATTCTCGCGGGCTGGTGGCTGGCGCTCAGCCACATCGTCACCGGCATCGCGCTCTGCATCACGATCATCGGCATCCCGCTGGGCATCGCCAACTTCAAGCTCGTCCCGGTCTCCCTGCTGCCCCTCGGCAAGGAGATCGTCCCCAGCGACCAGCCCTTCGTCGCCCGCCGGACGTACTGACCACGAGCGGCGCCGCGACGAGCCCGCGGGGGCGGGCCCCGCAACCCGACCCCGCCCCGCGGGCGTCCTTCCCGGCATGAGCATCATCAGCTGGATCGTCCTCGGCCTGCTCGCCGGCGTCATCGCCAAGGTCCTGCTGCCCGGCAGGGACCCGGGCGGCCTCATCGGCACCACCCTCATAGGCGTCGCGGGCGCCTTCGTCGGCGGCTGGATCTCCGCGCGCTTCCTGGACCGCCCGATCAGCACGGAGTTCTACGACGGCGCCACCTGGCTCTCCGCCATCGGCGGCGCGCTGGTCCTGCTGATCGCCTACCGGATCCTTTTCGGCCACTCACGCTCACGCTGAAGACGGGCCCGGGAGCCCGGTGTCCCGCAGGGTGATGTTGAGCCGCCCGGTCAGGCCTAGCTCCGCGTCGGCCGTCCCCGGACACACCTTCGGCACCCCGTGGTACGCGAAACGCGAAGGGCCGCCGAAGACGAAGAGGTCGCCGGAGGCCAACTCCACGTCCGTATAGGGCCGCCCCCGGTTCTCGGTGTTCCCGAACCGGAAGACACAGGTGTCACCCAGGCTCAACGACACCACCGGCGCCCCGGACCGCTCCTCCTTGTCCTGGTGCATGCCCATCCGCGCGCCGGCGTCGTAGAAGTTCACCAGCGCCGTGTCGGGCGTGAAACCGCCGTGCTCGCCGTACGCCTCCACCAGCGCCTCCCGCCCCAGCGCGGCGAGCCAGTCGGGAAGTCCGACCGCCACGTCGGGCAGATAGCGGTACGGCTCCCAGCGCCGCCCCAGACACAGCGACCGCACCGACATCACCCCGCCGCCCGGCAGCACGGTGTGCCGGTACGGCAGGGGCCCGCGCCCCCACTCCCGGCAGGCCGCGACCAACTCCCGCTGCCGGGCGGGCGACAGCCACCCGGGCACGTGCACCGCGCCCGGCGCGACCACGGCCCGCTCGCGCGGGAACAGCCCCTCGGTCACCCCCGGGCGCCCTCGAGCCCCAGGAGCCGCTCCTTGCGCTCCAGACCGGCGGCGTACCCGCGCAGACTCCCGTCCGCGCCGATCACCCGGTGACACGGCCGCACCACCAGCAGCGGATTGCGCCCGATCGCGGTACCGACCGCCCGCACCCCCGCCCCGGAGGCGCCGACCAGCCGCGCGATGTCCCCGTACGAGACGGTCGAGCCGTACGGGATGCCGTCGAGCGCCGACCAGACCCGCCGCTGGAACTCCGTCCCGCTCTCGGCGTACACGAGGTCGAAACGATCCCGCCGCCCGGCGAAGTACTCGTCCAACTGCCCGGCGACGGCCGCGAAAAGCCCCGGCGCGTGCCGCCAGCCGTCCCCGACGGCGACGGCACCCTTCTGCCCGGGCAGCGACAACGACGCGAGCCGCGCGCCACCGTCCTCGGCGACCCGGCCGACCAGCAGCATCTCCCCGAGAGGGCTGTCGACACGGGCGTACACGGTCTCGGGGGTCATGGCTGCTTCCTCTCCTCGCACGCTCGGTCCGCTGTCCAGTCTGCGAGGGCGCGCGGGGGTGACGCTGGCGGTTTTCGGACAGCCAGTCCGGGGGTCCGGCAGGCCGTCCCGCGCGCGTCCTAGCGGTAGTTCACGAACTGGATCGCGAAGTCGAAGTCCTTGCCCTTGAGCAGCGCCTGCACGGCCTGCAGGTCGTCCCGGCTCTTCGAGCTGACCCGCAGCTCGTCACCCTGGACCTGCGCCTTGACGCCCTTGGGGCCCTCGTCGCGGATGACCTTGGAGACCTTCTTGGCGTTCTCCTGGGAGATGCCCTCCTCGATCGTCGCGAAGATCTTGTACTCCTTGCCGGACAGCTGCGGCTCGCCCGCGTCCAGCGACTTCAGCGAGATCCCGCGCTTGATCAGCTTCGTCTCGAAGATGTCGAGGATCGCCTTGACCCGCTCCTCGCCATTGGCCTGCATCAGGATCTTCTCGCCCTGCCAGGAGATCGAGGCGTCGGTGCCCTTGAAGTCGTAGCGCTGCGAGATCTCCTTCGCCGCCTGGTTGAGGGCGTTGTCGACCTCCTGCCGCTCGACCTTGGAGACGATGTCGAAACTGGAGTCGGCCATGACGTGTGGCTCCTTGCGTCGAATGCGTTGCGGTTGCGTGGGATGTACGGCCCAAGCCTAGTCACCCGCACCCACCCCGACGGCTGATCAATCCGGTGGCGGACCACCCCCACGGATCAGGTATCGTTTACGTCGTTGCCACGGAGCACCGCCCACAAGCGGCTCCCGGCAGCGACATCCCATGGCGGTGTGCCCGAGTGGCCAATGGGAGCGGACTGTAAATCCGTCGGCTTAGCCTACCCAGGTTCGAATCCTGGCGCCGCCACGCGATAGAGAAGGTCCCCGGTGCGTGCACCGGGGACCTTCTTCGTTCTCCGACGAGGTCCGTCAGGGTTGGACGGGGGGCTACTCGCCCGCCACCGCCTTCACCGCCACCGAGACCGGGACCGAGCCGCTCACCAGTTCCAGGGTCAGGCCCGCCGTCGCCGGGGTCTCGACGAGTTCCGCGATGACCGCGGCGACGTCGTCGCGGGGGATCGGGCCGCGGCCCGTGTGGGCCTCCAGGCGGATCAGGCCCGTGCCGGCGTCGTCGGTGAGCATCCCCGGGCGCAGGATCGTCCAGTCCAGGGCCGCACGGGAGCGAACCGACTCGTCCGCCCCGCCCTTGGCGCGCAGGTACGCGTCGAAGACCTCGTCGCCCTGGTGGCGGGAGTCCGCGCCCATCGAGGAGACGACGACATGGCGCCGTACACCCGCCCGTTCGGCCGCGTCCGCGAAGAGCACGGCCGCCGCCCGGTCCACGGTGTCCTTCCGCTCCACCGAGCTCCCGGGCCCCGCGCCCGCCGCGAAGACCGCCGCGTCCGCGCCCCGCAGGGCCTCGGCGACCTCGTCGACGGACGCCGACTCCAGGTCCAGGACGACGGGTTCGGCGCCCGCCGCCCGCAGTGCGTCGGCCTGATCCGCTCTGCGGATGAGCCCGACCGCCTCGTGTCCGCCCGCCGAGAGCAGGCGCTCCAGGCGTAGGGCGATCTGTCCGTGTCCTCCAGCGATGACGATGCGCATACTCACGACCGTACGACGGGCCCGCCCGGAGGGCTTCCCGACTCGGGCCGGGACTGGCGCGGAAGATCGAGCGCCGCCGCCGAGTCGCAGTACTCCCGCACCGCGCTCGTCCGGGCCACCACCCGCCCCCGGTGCACCACGATCCGGCTGTACGCGAGGGACAGCACTCCGGTGAGTCTTTCGCCGCGCACGGCGAGGAGTTCGGCGGGGAACCCGGCCTCCACCCGCACCTCCGGCAGCCCCATCGCGGCCCTCGCCCCGGCGCTCACCGCGCCGTAGGCGTCACCGGCCGGCAGACCGCCCAGGGAGGCCAGCAGATAGGCGGCCTCCAGCGGGTCGCCCCGGCCCACCGGGTTGGAGACGTCCCGCAGCGCCCCGCCGCCCGCCGCGAGCCGTACGCCCGCCGCCCGCAGCAGCCGTACCGGCGCCGCGCCCCGCGTCTCGGTGGCACCGCAGCCGCCCTGCGGCAGGCAGACCACCGTCACCCCGGCGGCCGCGAGCTGGTCGGCCGCGCGCCGCGCCGCGTCGGAGGGCAGCCGGGCGAGCCCCGCGCACGGGCCGATCGCCACCCCGGGCCGCAGCCCGCCGGCCATCGCCGCCAGCCGGGCGAGACGCGCCGGGTCGTCACCGTCCGTGTGCAGGTCGACCGGGCAGCCGTGCTCGGCCGCCAGCTCCAGGACCGTCTCGACGTAGCCGCCCGGATCCGGGTCGAGGTCCGGGCAGCCGCCCACCACCCCGGCGCCCATCTTCAGCGCGTCCCGCAGCATCGCCGGCCCGTCCGCGCCGGCCACGCCGGTCAGCAGACGGGGCACCGCCACGGCCGTCAGGTCCGCGAGGCCGCGCAGCGAGCGCCGGGCCTGGAGGACGGCGCCGAGCGGGCCGAGCCCGTGCACGTCCCCGATCCGGACGTGCGCGCGCAGCGCGGTCGCGCCGTGGCCGAGCTGGAGGAGCGCCGCCTCGGTGGCCCGCCGCTGCACCTCCTCGGGGGCGTATGAGACGGGGCCGGGGGTGTCGGCGCTGAGCGCGGTGTCGGCGTGGGCGTGGGGTTCGGCGGCCGCGGGCAGCAGGAGGTAGCCGGCGAGGTCGACACGGGCGCCGCCGGCGGCCAGGCTGCCGGCCGTGCCGACGGCCTCGATCCGGCCGCCGCCGAGGCGTACGTCGACGGTCCGCCCGTCGGTGAGCCGGGCGTTGGCGAGCAGGAGCGAGGTCGAGTCGGCGGTGTCGGCGGCCCAGTCGTCGGGCGGCTGGGGCTGCTTGCTGTCGGCTGACATCGGGCTCCTCAAGGCTCCTCAAGATCAAGATCACGCAGCGTGGGGCCGAGCCTAGGGGCGGTCCGGCCGCCCTTCGAGGAGGAGCGCAAAAGTCGTACTGATGAGGCCACGAGTGGCGTACGGGACGGGTGTGCCCACCGCGTGCGCGCGACCGCGCGGGAGGCGGCGAAACGGATTTGGGCGATCGGCGGAGGACCGTGTAATGTCTTCATCGCTCGCCCCAATAGCTCAGTCGGTAGAGCGTCTCCATGGTAAGGAGAAGGTCTACGGTTCGATTCCGTATTGGGGCTCTGGTGAGAAGGAACCCGCCTCCGGGCGGGAACCGGATCATCAAAGCGGTGTAGCTCAGTCGGTAGAGCAAGCGGCTCATAATCGCTGTGTCACCGGTTCAAGTCCGGTCACCGCTACACACGGTAGCCGATTGTGGGGTCGGTCCTTCGATCGGCTACTCTTTTATGCGTTCATCCGTCCATCCGTCCGTCCAAGGAGCACTCACGTGGCTGCCACCGACGTCCGCCCGAAGATCACGCTGGCCTGCGTGGAGTGCAAGGAGCGGAACTACATCACCAAGAAGAACCGGCGTAACAACCCGGACCGTCTTGAGATGAAGAAGCACTGCCCTCGCTGCAACTCGCACACTGCGCACCGCGAGACTCGCTAATCAGGCTCGTACACGAGGCCGTCCCCACCAGGGGGCGGCCTCGTGTCGTTTGTCGGCAACACATCTCGGCAACAAATCCAGGAGGTATCGAGTCCATGGCGCTCGACCAGTCCTTCGTGGGCCGGACCTATCCGCCCACCGCGCCCTACGAGGTCGGCCGCGAGAAGATCCGCGAGTTCGCGGAAGCGGTGGGTGACGCCAATCCCGCTTACACCGACCGGGAAGCGGCGAAGGCGCTCGGTCACCCCGAGGTGATCGCTCCTCCGACCTTCGTGTTCGCGATCACGTTCGCGGCGGCGGGGCAGGTCATCGAGGACCCGCAGCTGGGCCTGGACTACAGCCGTGTGGTGCACGGCGACCAGAAGTTCGCTTACAGCAGGCCGGTGCGGGCGGGGGACCGGCTCACGGTGACCTCCACCATCGAGGCGATCAAGTCCCTGGCGGGCAACGACATCCTCGACATCCGCGGCGAGGTGCACGACGAGAGCGGCGAGCACGTCGTGACCGCCTGGACCAAGCTCGTGTCCCGCGCGCCCGAGGAGGCCTGAGCCATGGCTGCGAAGATCGCTTACGGCGAGGTCGAGGTCGGCACGGAGCTGCCGTCCCAGTCCTTCCCGGTGACGCGCGCCACGCTGGTGCGGTACGCCGGTGCCTCCGGGGACTTCAACCCCATCCACTGGAACGAGAGGTTCGCGCTCGAGGTCGGCCTTCCCGACGTCATCGCCCACGGCATGTTCACCATGGCCGAGGCGATCCGGGTCGTGACCGACTGGGCCGGCGACCCGGCCGCCGTGGTCGAGTACGGCGTGCGCTTCACCAAGCCGGTCGTCGTGCCCGACGACGACCGGGGCGCGCTGATCGAGGTCAGCGCCAAGGTGGCGGCGAAGCTGGACGACGGCCGGGTCCGGGTGGACCTGACGGCGATGTCGGCCGGCCAGAAGGTCCTGGGCATGTCCCGGGCCGTGGTCGCGCTCGCGTAGCGGGGGAGGGGCGGCCGCCACGAGCGGCCGCCCCGATCTCTTCGCTTGCCTAGTTAGTGATTGAGCACTAACTTTGTACCCATGGTCAGGATGAGTGCCGAGGAGCGGCGCGAGAGCGTCATCCGCGCGGCGATGAGCGAGTTCAGCCGCGGCGGCTACTACGGCACGTCCACCGAGGCGATCGCCCGGCGCGTCGGGGTGTCGCAGCCCTACCTCTTCCGGCTCTTCCCGAGCAAGAAGGCCATCTTCCTGGCCGCCTCGGTGCGCTGCACGGCCGACGTCCGCCGCGTCTTCGAGGAGGCGAGCGAGGGGCTGTCGGGCGAGGAGGCCCTGCACGCCATGGCCCAGGCGTACCACCGGATGATCGCCGAGAGTCCGGAGCGGCTCCTGATGCAGATGCAGGTGTACGCGACGGTCGCCGCCGCGGAGGCGGCCGGCGACCACGAGTTCGGCGAGGCCGTGCGGGCCGGCTGGATGGAGCTCTGGGACTCCGTCCACCTCACCCTCGGCGCCGACATCGGCGAGACCACGACCTTCCTCGCGTACGGCATGCTCATCAACACCCTGGTCGGCATGGGGTTTCCGCCCGAGCACCGGGTCTGGGAGGGGTTCTATCCCTCGTCCCGCCGCCTCGGGACCCTCGACGGATAGAGCGGCGCCGCCGCCCCGCGTCCGGCTTTTCTGCGCGTGAAAGTTAGTCAGCGATAACTAACAACAGGGGACACGACAATGAACCAGCCAATACCCCGCCGCGGCTCCGCCGTCTGGGCCCTCGTCATCACCAGCGTCGCCGGCTTCATGGCGGCCCTCGACAACCTCGTCGTCACCACCGCCCTGCCCTCCATCCGCGAAGACCTCGGCGGGGCGCTCCACGACCTCGAATGGACGGTGAGCGCCTACACCCTCACCTTCGCCGTCCTGCTCATGTTCGGCGCCGCCCTCGGCGACCGGTTCGGCCGCCGCCGGCTCTTCATCACCGGACTCGCCGTCTTCACCCTGGCCTCCGCCGGCGCCGCCCTCGCCCCGGGCATCGACGCGCTCATCGCCGCCCGCGCCGTCCAGGGCGTCGGCGCCGCGATCATGATGCCGCTCACCCTCACCCTGCTCACCGCCGCCGTACCGGCCGCCAAGCGCGGGATGGCGTACGGCATCTGGGGAGCCGTCAACGGCCTCGCCGTCGCCTCAGGACCGCTGATCGGCGGCAGCCTCACCGAGCACGTCTCCTGGCAGTGGATCTTCTGGCTGAACGTCCCGCTCGGCCTCGCCCTGCTGCCCCTCGCCCGGCTGCGCCTCACCGAGTCGTACGGCACCGGCGCCCGGCTCGACGTCCCCGGCACCCTCCTCGCCAGCGGCGGCCTCTTCGGGATCGTGTACGGACTCGTCCGCGGCCCCGTCGACGGCTGGACCAGCGTCACCGTCCTCACCGCGCTCCTCGCGGGCGCCGCCCTCCTCGCGGGCTTCGTCCACCACGGCATCCGCGCCCGCGCGCCCATGCTGCCGATGCGGCTCTTCCGCAGCCGCGCCTTCGCCGGCATCAACGCCGCGAGCCTGCTGATGTTCCTCGGCATGTTCGGCTCGATCTTCCTGCTCAGCCAGTACATGCAGGGCGTCCTCGGCTACTCGCCCACCGAGGCCGGGCTGCGCATGCTCCCCTGGACCGGCATGCCCATGCTCGTCGCGCCGCTCGCCGGCTACCTCTCCGACCGGATCGGCGGTCGCCCGGTCGTCGCCGCCGGCCTCGCCCTCCAGGCCGTCGGCCTCGCCTGGTTCGCGCTCATCGTCACCCCCGACGTGTCGTACGCCGCCCAGCTCCCCGCCCTGATCGTCAGCGGCATCGGCATGGCCCTCTACTTCGCCCCCGCCGCCCACCTCGTCATGTCCGGCGTCCGCCCGTCCGAGCAGGGCATCGCCTCCGGCGCCAACAACGCCCTGCGGGAGGTCGGCGGCGCCCTCGGCATCGCCGTGATGTCCTCGATCTTCGCCGCCCAGGGCGGCTACGACTCGGCGCGCCACTTCGTCGACGGCCTGGAGCCCGCCCTCTGGGTCGGGGCCGGGATGGTGGCCCTGGGAGCGGCCGCGGCGCTGGCCATCCCGCGCCGGCGGACGGCACCGGGGGAGGGCCCGGTCGAGAAGACCGACGGAACCGGCGAACGCCTGCTGACCTCCGCGTGACACGGCCGGCCGTCCCCCTCCGGCCCGGCCGGAGGGGGACGCCTCCCCGCGCGGCCCGCCGCCACCCGTGCCCCCTCCCGGGCGGCGGGGGCCCGTACTCTTGAGCCCGTGCAGGAACTCCACGACGCCCCCCTCGCCCCCCTGACCACCTTCCGGCTCGGCGGCCCCGCCACCCGGCTCGTCACGGCCACCACCGACGACGAGGTGATCGCCGCCGTCCGCGCGGCCGACACCGACGCCACCCCGCTGCTCGTCATCGGCGGCGGATCCAACCTGGTCATCGGCGACAAGGGCTTCGACGGGACCGCCCTGCGCATCGCCACCCGGGGCTTCCACCTCGACGGCACCCGCCTGGAGCTGGCCGCCGGAGAGGTCTGGACGGACGCCGTGGAGCGGACCGTCGAGGCCGGGCTCGCCGGCGTCGAGTGCCTGGCCGGCATCCCCGGCTCCGCCGGCGCCACCCCGATCCAGAACGTCGGCGCGTACGGCCAGGAGGTCTCCTCCACCCTCACCGAGGTCGTCGCATACGACCGGGCCGACCGCCAGGTGGTCACGCTGACCAACCAGGAGTGCGACTTCTCGTACCGCCACAGCCTCTTCAAGCGGCTGCCCGAGCGGTACGTCGTCCTCCGCGTCCGCTTCGACCTGGCCGACGCGGACGGCCTGAGCATGCCGGTCCGGTACGCCGAGACGGCCCGGGCCCTCGGCGTGGAGGTCGGCGACCGCGCTCCGCTGGCCACCGTCCGCGAGACCGTGCTGAAGCTGCGCGCCGGCAAGGGCATGGTGCTCGACCCGGAGGACCACGACACCTGGTCGGCCGGATCCTTCTTCACCAACCCGATCCTCACCACCGAGGAATTCGCCGCCTTCCACGCGCGCGTGGAGGAGCGTCTCGGCCCCGAGGCGAAGGCCCCCGCCTTCCCCGTCGGCGACACCGCCGTCAAGACCTCGGCGGCCTGGCTGATCGACAAGGCCGGCTTCACCAAGGGGTACGGCTCCGGCCCCGCCCGGATCTCCACCAAGCACACCCTCGCCCTCACCAACCGGGGCGAGGCCACCACCGAGGACCTGCTCGCCCTCGCCCGCGAGGTCGTCGCCGGAGTGCGCGAGGCCTTCGGCGTCACGCTGGTCAACGAGCCGGTGACGGTCGGCGTCGACCTCTGAGCCCCGGCGGCGGCCGGCGGGGGCACGCACGCCCGCTGCCGGCGGCACACCGCGCGGCGGGGCACGAACCGGCCCCGTACGCGGGGTTCGAACCGCCCGCCGCCGTACGGAAATGCCTTGCGGCACCCGCCCGCGGCGGCCACGCTGACCGGCATGCTGCTGAAGACCCGCGAGTTCAGGCCCCGCACGGGGCCGCACGCCCACCGGATCGTCCAGCCCTGGCCACCCCTGCGGCACACCACCCTCGACGACCCGCTCGCCGCCCGCTGGAGCTGTCTCCTCGGCGACCACGACGGGCTCTCCCGCCTCGCGGCGCTGTTCTCCTTCGCGGCCTTCTCCCGGCACACCATCGTCCACGTGCCGCTGCGCGAGAGCCTCCCGCGCGCCTTCTCCCCCGGGACACCGGTCGACCTCGTCCTCGTCCACCCCACGGCCGGACTACGCCCCTCCGCCTGGCCCGCCCTGCGCGCCCGGCTCCGTGCGGGCACGCCCCTCACCGTCCGTACGAACGAGGCCCGCACCGCCGCCCACGCCGCCGACTGGCACGAAGACCAGGACCGGCGCCACGAACGGGCGGGCAGCTGGCTCCACCCCGCCGTCCACGCCCGCACGCTCTTCCTCCGCGGCGACCGGGACGTCTTCTGCGCCGCCGCGACCGCCTTCGAGGCCGTCGCCGGCTTCGGCCCGCTGGACAAGCGCGCACGCCAGGGCCACGACGTCCTGCGGGCCTCCCTCACCTCCTACCTGGAACCCGGCTACCGGTGGGAACGCCCCGAGATCGGCATCGGCTTCCAGGCCCACCCTCCCCTGCACCGCTTCAGGCCCCCGGGCTCGCCAGCCAGTCGTCGATCCCGGACAGCAGCTTCCGGCTGACGTCCTCGGGCGCCGCCGAGCCGCGCACCGACTGGCGCGCCAGCTCCGCCAGCTCCGCGTCGGTGAAGCCGTGGTGGCGACGGGCGATCTCGTACTGGGCCGCCAGCCGGGACCCGAACAGCAGCGGGTCGTCCGCCCCCAGCGCCATCGGCACGCCCGCCTCGAAGAGCGTCCGCAGCGGCACGTCCTCGTGCTTCTCGTAGACCCCGAGGGCCACGTTGGAGGCGGGGCACACCTCGCAGGTCACGCCCCTCTCGGCCAGCTTGCGCAGCACCCGCGGGTCCTCCGCCGCCCGCACCCCGTGCCCCACGCGGGCCGCCCTGAGATCGTCAAGGCAGTCCCGCACCGACGCCGGGCCCGTCAGCTCGCCGCCGTGCGGGGCCGCGAGCAGCCCGCCCTCGCGGGCGATCGCGAAGGCACGGTCGAAGTCCCGGGCCATGCCCCGGCGCTCGTCGTTGGAGAGCCCGAAACCGACCACGCCCCGGTCCGCGTACCGCACCGCGAGCCGCGCCAGCGTGCGGGCCTCCAGCGGGTGCTTCATCCGGTTCGCCGCGACCAGCACCCGCATCCCGAGGCCGGTGTCGCGCGAGGCGGTGTCGACGGCGTCCAGGATGACCTCCATCGCCGGGATGAGCCCGCCGAGCAGGGGAGCGTACGAGGTCGGGTCGACCTGGATCTCCAGCCACCCCGAGCCGTCCCGGACGTCCTCCTCGGCCGCCTCGCGGACCAGCCGCTGGATGTCCTCCGGCGCGCGCAAGCAGGACCGGGCGATGTCGTAGAGGCGCTGGAAGCGGAACCAGCCGCGCTCGTCGGTCGCCCGCAGCTTGGGCGGGGTGCCGCTGCTCAGGGCCTCGGGGAGGTGGACGCCGTACTTGTCGGCCAGCTCGATGAGCGTCGTCGGCCGCATCGACCCCGTGAAGTGCAGGTGCAGATGGGCCTTGGGCAGCTGGTCGACGGCGCGGACTGCGTGCTCGGAAACGTGCTCCATTGAAGGATCTTGCCGCACTCGAATGGCGGAACACAGCCCCTTTCCCCGATCGGGACCTTGCCCGAACGCACGGACGGGCCCCCGGTTCCGGAGAACCAGGGGCCCGCACCACCGTCGAACGTCGTGCCGGTCAGTCGCGGGCCTCCGCGAGCAGCTTCTGCATCCGGGAGACGCCCTCCACCAGGTCCTCGTCGCCGAGCGCGTACGAAAGCCGCAGGTAGCCCGGCGTGCCGAAGGCCTCGCCCGGGACGACGGCGACCTCGGCCTCGTCCAGGATCAACGCGGCCAGCTCGACCGAGGTCCGCGGGCGCTTGCCGCGGATCTCCTTGCCCAGCAGAGCCTTCACCGAGGGGTAGACGTAGAACGCGCCCTCCGGGGTCGGGCAGAGGACGCCCTCGATCTCGTTGAGCATCCGCACGATCGTCTGGCGGCGCCGGTCGAAGGCGCGGCCCATCTCGGCGACGGCGTCGAGGTCGCCCGACACGGCGGCGAGCGCGGCGACCTGCGCCACGTTGCTGACGTTGGAGGTGGCGTGCGACTGCAGGTTGGTCGCGGCCTTGACCACGTCCTTCGGGCCGATGATCCAGCCCACCCGCCAGCCGGTCATCGCGTACGTCTTCGCGACGCCGTTGACCACGATGCACTTCTCGCGCAGCTCGGGCATGACCGAGGGGAGCGAGACGGCGGACGCGCTGCCGTAGACGAGGTGCTCGTAGATCTCGTCCGTCAGCACCCACAGGCCGTGGTCGACGGCCCAGCGGCCGATCGCCTCGGTCTCGGCCTCGGTGTAGACGGCGCCGGTCGGGTTGGAGGGCGAGACGAAGAGGACGACCTTGGTCTTCTCCGTGCGCGCGGCCTCCAGCTGCTCGACCGATACGCGGTAGCCGGTGGTCTCGTCGGCGACGACCTCGACCGGGACACCGCCGGCGAGACGGATCGACTCGGGGTACGTGGTCCAGTACGGGGCCGGGACGATGACCTCGTCACCCGGGTCGAGGATTGCGGCGAAGGCTTCGTAGATCGCCTGCTTGCCACCGTTGGTCACCAGGACCTGGGAGGCGTCGACCTCGTAGCCGGAGTCGCGCAGCGTCTTCGCGGCGATCGCGGCCTTCAGCTCGGGCAGACCGCCGGCCGGGGTGTAGCGGTGGTACTTCGGGTTCTTGCACGCCTCGACGGCGGCGTCGACGATGTAGTCCGGCGTCGGGAAGTCGGGCTCACCCGCGCCGAAGCCGATCACCGGACGGCCTGCGGCCTTGAGGGCCTTGGCCTTGGCGTCGACGGCGAGGGTGGCGGACTCGGAGATCGCACCGACGCGGGCGGAGACCCGGCGCTCGGTCGGAGGGGTTGCAGCGCTCATACGGCCCATCGTCCCAGACCCCTTCGCGGGCCGGCACACAGGTTTCAGGGTGCGGACAGGAACGGTCATTCCCGGTCGTACGAGGGCCCGCGGGGGCTCCCACGTGCTTTCTGTTCGACGCAGCGCTCATGAACACGTACACTCACTGCTCGTTGGCCCTCACCGACCACATCTCACGATGCGGTAGGTTGGGGAAGCCACAAAGGGTCGTAGCTCAATTGGTAGAGCACTGGTCTCCAAAACCAGCGGTTGGGGGTTCAAGTCCCTCCGGCCCTGCTACACACACCGCCAGGATGTGTGCGCATGTACGTACTTCGATGCACCGCCGTGCGGATCCACCCGGCACGGCACTGCCATGACCCGGGATCAGGTGAGAAGCGTGACGGACGCCGTGGGCTCCATCGACATGCCTGATGCCGAGGACGAAGCGCCTGAGTCGCAGAAGAAGACTCGTAAGGGCGGCAAGCGCGGGAAGAAGGGCCCTCTGGGCCGCCTCGCGCTCTTCTACCGCCAGATCGTCGCGGAACTCCGCAAGGTCGTCTGGCCCACCCGCAGCCAGCTGACGACGTACACCACGGTAGTGATTATCTTCGTTGTCATCATGATCGGTCTGGTGACCGTGATTGACTATGGCTTCCAGGAAGCAGTCAAGTACGTCTTCGGCTGATTTCTTGTTCCACCCCATCTGTATCCAGGAAGAAGCAGCCACCGTGTCTGACCCGAACCTGAACGACCCCGTCGATTCTGTCGAGTCCGTTGAGGACGAGCTCGACATCGTCGAGGCGGCCGACGAGGACCAGGCTGAGGCTGCTGACGCCGCTGCGGGCGAGGCGGCCGAAGAGGCCGCGCTGAACATCGACGAGGACGAGGCGGACGTCGAGGACGACGCCGACGCCGAGGACTCCGAAGAGGCCGACGAAGACGCCGAGGCCTCCGTCGACGAGACCGTCGAGGACGAGGCCGAGGAGGCCGAGGAGGAGCCCGCCGCTCCCGTCGACCCGATCCAGGCCCTCCGCGACGAGCTCCGCGGCCTGCCCGGCGAGTGGTACGTCATCCACACCTACGCCGGCTACGAGAAGCGCGTGAAGGCCAACCTCGAGCAGCGTGCCGTCTCGCTGAACGTCGAGGAGTTCATCTACCAGGCCGAGGTCCCCGAGGAAGAGATCGTCCAGATCAAGAACGGCGAGCGCAAGAACGTCCGGCAGAACAAGCTGCCCGGCTACGTTCTCGTCCGCATGGATCTGACGAACGAGTCCTGGGGCGTCGTCCGCAACACCCCCGGCGTCACCGGCTTCGTGGGCAACGCCTACGACCCGTACCCGCTGACCCTGGACGAGATCGTCAAGATGCTCGCCCCCGAGGCCGAGGAGAAGGCCGCCCGCGAGGCCGCCGAGGCCGAGGGCAAGCCGGCTCCGGCCCGCAAGGTCGAGGTCCAGGTCCTGGACTTCGAGGTCGGCGACTCGGTCACCGTCACCGACGGCCCCTTCGCCACCCTCCAGGCCACGATCAACGAGATCAACGCCGACTCGAAGAAGGTCAAGGGACTCGTCGAGATCTTCGGTCGCGAGACCCCGGTCGAGCTCAGCTTCGACCAGATCCAGAAGAACTGACCCTCCCGGACCCTCACCGGTCACAGGTTTCCGACCCAGGTCAGAGTGGCTCTCGCAGCCGCTCTGACCTGCTCGGTTTTTAGCCGCACGTCTATACCCGTTATCGTTGTGCGGTATGCCTCCATCCGGATGACCGGATGGCGGGCTGAACACTCTCACTAGGACCCGGAGAGAGCAATGCCTCCCAAGAAGAAGAAGGTCACGGGGCTTATCAAGCTCCAGATCAACGCCGGTGCGGCGAACCCGGCCCCGCCGGTCGGCCCCGCGCTCGGTCAGCACGGCGTCAACATCATGGAGTTCTGCAAGGCCTACAACGCCGCGACCGAGTCGCAGCGTGGCATGGTCGTGCCGGTGGAGATCACGGTCTACGAAGACCGCTCCTTCACCTTCATCACCAAGACTCCGCCGGCCGCCAAGCTGATCCTCAAGGCCGCGGGTGTGGACAAGGGCTCCGGCGAGCCGCACAAGACCAAGGTCGCCAAGCTCACGGCCGCCCAGGTCCGCGAGATCGCCACGGTCAAGCTCCCCGACCTGAACGCCAACGACCTCGACGCCGCGTCGAAGATCATCGCCGGCACCGCCCGCTCCATGGGCATCACGGTCGAGGGCTGATCACCCCCTCGTGACCTCCAGTGGTAGGGCCGGCGCGGCCCGCACCACGACTCCATACCTGCCACGCGGCGTAAGCCGCATGGTGCTACTGCACAGGAGCAGAAGTGAAGCGCAGCAAGGCTCTCCGCAGCGCGGACGCCAAGATCGACCGGGAGCGTAACTACGCCCCCCTCGAGGCCGTCCGTATCGCCAAGGACACCGCCGCCACCAAGTTCGACGGCACCGTCGAGGTCGCCTTCCGCCTGGGCGTCGACCCGCGCAAGGCCGACCAGATGGTCCGTGGCACCGTGAACCTCCCGCACGGCACCGGTAAGACCGCCCGGGTCCTGGTCTTCGCGACCGGTGACCGTGCCGAGGCCGCGATCGCCGCGGGCGCCGACATCGTCGGCTCCGACGAGCTCATCGACGAGATCTCCAAGGGCAACCGCCTGAACGAGTTCGACGCCGTGGTGGCCACCCCGGACCTCATGGGCAAGGTCGGCCGCCTCGGCCGCGTCCTCGGCCCGCGTGGTCTCATGCCGAACCCGAAGACCGGCACCGTCACCCCCGACGTCGTGAAGGCTGTTAACGACATCAAGGGCGGCAAGATCGAGTTCCGCGTCGACAAGCACTCGAACCTGCACTTCATCATCGGCAAGGTCTCCTTCGACGAGACGAAGCTGGTCGAGAACTACGCCGCGGCGCTGGAGGAGATCCTCCGTCTGAAGCCGTCCGCCGCCAAGGGCCGCTACATCAAGAAGGCGACCCTGACGACGACGATGGGCCCCGGCATCCCGCTGGACTCCAACCGCACCCGCAACCTCCTCGTCGAGGAGGACCCGGCAGCTGTCTGACCGGGCCGAGCCCCATAGGGCTCACTGAGTGGTCGAACCGGCCCCCAGCCCCTCTCCGGAGGGGCCGGGGGCCGGTTTTTTCGTGGGCCGATGTCGGCCGTTCGGGTTACCGTGCAGTTCGACCGATGTACGGATGAACAGACGTACCGATGACCACAGGGTGGGGACTCATGAGCATGTCCACGGGGAAGCGCGCCGCCGTCTGTCTGACGGCCGTAGCCGTCGTGGCCGGTCTGGCGGGCTGCCAGGACGGCGAGAAGGGCGGAAAGTCCGCGGGGGCGCCCGAGAACCGCCAGACGGCCACACAGGTCATCCAGGCCGCGTACAAGAAGACCTCGGCGGCCAAGTCCGCGAAGGTCCGGATGACCATGACGATGCCGGCCGCGCTGGAAGGCGGCGGCAGCATGACCATGACCGGCGTCCAGGGATGGAACCCCACCGTCATGGATATGACGATGAAGGGCTCCATGCTCCGGGCGGCGGGCGGGGACGGCCCGAGCCGGATGCGCATGATCATGCTCGACAACGCCATGTACATGGACATGGGCGTCGCGCGGGCCGCGGAGATGGACGGCAAGCGCTGGATGAAGCTCGACCTGAAGGCGGCCGCGGACGCCTCCGGCGACAAGGGCCTGCAGAAGCAGCTGACCGGCGGCCTGGAGAGCGCGAACCAGGACCCGTCCCAGCAGCTCGCCCTGCTGCTCGAGTCGCCCGACCTCAAGCACGTCGGCGCCGAGAAGATCGACGGCGTCGACACCCGGCACTACAAGGGCACGCTCAGCTTCGAGCAGATGCTCGACTCCAACAAGGGCGCCTCCTCCGTGCTCTCGGCCAAGGAGCGCGAGGAGCTGATCGCGAGCGTCGAGAAGGCCGGCATGAAGGGCTACGACACCGAGGTCTGGGTCGACGAGGACGGCTACCCGGCGCGGATGCTCGTCGACATGACCATGGCCCAGGGCACGGTCCGCCTCGAGGCCCACTACTCCGACTACGGCGCCCAGGCCACCGTCCAGGCCCCGCCGGCCGAGGACACCGTGGACCTCTTCGGGATGCTGAAGGAGCTCGGCTCCGGACTCGGCGGCGCCTGAGCCGTACGGGCGGATTTGCTCGTCGCCGATCCCTTCGCGTACTCTTCCCCAGAAGCCAAAGACCGCTGGTCGTTGCCGTGCTCTCGCAAGGGGTGCGGTGGCCGAAGGATTCGCTGAGATGCGAACGACCCGCGCAGGTGACCGTGGAAGAGTTCCCGGATCGTTCGATCCGGTCGAGCTGAGCCCCGTGCGCCTGCGCCGGGGCGTTTTGTTTTGTTCAGCCCCTTCTGAGCGGTCCTCATCACCCGGAAGGAGGCCGACGCTCATGGCAAGGCCCGACAAGGCTGCCGCGGTAGCCGAGCTCAAGGACAAGTTCCAGAGCTCGAGCGCCGTCGTGCTGACCGAGTACCGGGGTCTCACCGTGGCGCAGCTGAAGACGCTGCGCCGTTCGCTCGGTGAGAACGCCCAGTACGCCGTGGTGAAGAACACGCTGACCAAGATTGCGGCCAACGAGGCCGGGATCACTTCGCTCGACGACCAGTTCACCGGTCCGACGGGCGCTGCCTTCATCACCGGTGACCCGGTGGAGTCGGCGAAGGGTCTTCGTGACTTCGCCAAGGACAACCCCAACCTCGTCATCAAGGGCGGTGTCCTTGACGGCAAGGCGCTGTCCGCCGACGAGATCAAGAAGCTTGCGGACCTCGAGTCCCGCGAGGTTCTGCTCAGCAAGCTGGCCGGTGCCTTCAAGGGCAAGCAGTCGCAGGCTGCCTCGCTCTTCCAGGCGCTGCCGTCGAAGTTCGTCCGCACCGCGGAAGCGCTTCGCGTCAAGCTCGCCGAGCAGGGCGGTGCCGAGTAACTCGGCTCGCGCAATGACCCTCACCCCACCAGGGGGGACGGTCGCAGCGGGCCGACAGTACGCCCGCCTACATGTACATCGGCACCAGCCGAATTAGTGGAAGGATCGCCCATCATGGCGAAGCTCTCTCAGGACGACCTCCTCGCCCAGTTCGAGGAGATGACCCTCATCGAGCTCTCCGAGTTCGTGAAGGCCTTCGAGGAGAAGTTCGACGTCACCGCCGCCGCGGCCGTCGCCGTTGCCGGCCCCGCCGGCCCGGGTGCCTCGGCCGAGGCTGCCGAGGAGCAGGACGAGTTCGACGTCATCCTCACCGGCGCCGGTGACAAGAAGATCCAGGTCATCAAGGTCGTGCGCGAGCTGACCTCCCTCGGCCTGAAGGAGGCCAAGGACCTCGTCGACGGTGCGCCGAAGCCCGTCCTCGAGAAGGTCGCCAAGGAGGCCGCGGAGAAGGCCGCCGAGTCCCTCAAGGGCGCCGGCGCCTCCGTCGAGGTCAAGTAACACCTCGCGAGTCTCCTGACTCGCTCAGGCGCCGCTCAGGCGCCTTCTGAAGGGCGATCACCCATCCGGGTGGTCGCCCTTCCGCGTTCCCCGGAGCGGGCGCGTCGGGGGTCGTGGAGGGCGTTCCTGTCGGAGTATGGTGATCTTCGCCGTGCGCCCCCGCTCACCGGGGGGCCTTGACGAACCGCACGCAGCGCGCAATTCTCAGGACGCGTCGTCACAACGATCCGTATCCGAGGCATGGATCGACGACGGAACGGGCAGTATCGAGGTGCGCCACACGGCGCGAGGTACCGCGGAGTTGAGAACAACGAGGGTCGAGAAAAGTACGCCCTGGACATCAGTGAGCCGAGTGGCTACACTGACCCTTTGCGCTGCCTGTTAGCTGCCCCCTGCCCGTCACCAGGGGCATCCCCTCGCATAAGCATCGTGGACACGACCGCCCTGACCTGGCTTTACGGCCACTGTCCGGAACGTCCGTCTTCATGCACAGCTTGGAACCGGTACGCGCGTAGTGAGTCCGAGCCCTCGGAAGGACCCCCTCTTGGCCGCCTCGCGCAACGCCTCGACCAATACGAACAACGGCGCCAGCACCGCCCCGCTGCGCATCTCCTTTGCAAAGATCAAGGAGCCCCTCGAGGTTCCGAACCTCCTCGCGCTGCAGACCGAGAGCTTTGACTGGCTGCTCGGTAACGCCGCCTGGAAGGCTCGCGTCGAGGCAGCTCTCGAGTCGGGACAGGACGTCCCCAGGAAGTCGGGTCTGGAGGAGATCTTCGAGGAGATCTCCCCGATCGAGGACTTCTCCGGGTCGATGTCGCTGACCTTCCGCGACCACCGTTTCGAGCCGCCGAAGAACTCGATCGACGAGTGCAAGGACCGTGACTTCACGTACGGCGCCCCGCTCTTCGTCACCGCCGAGTTCACCAATAACGAGACCGGCGAGATCAAGTCCCAGACGGTCTTCATGGGCGACTTCCCGCTCATGACCAACAAGGGCACCTTCGTCATCAACGGCACCGAGCGTGTCGTCGTGTCGCAGCTTGTCCGCTCGCCGGGCGTCTACTTCGACTCCTCGATCGACAAGACGTCCGACAAGGACATCTTCTCCGCCAAGATCATCCCTTCCCGGGGTGCCTGGCTGGAGATGGAGATCGACAAGCGCGACATGGTCGGTGTCCGCATCGACCGCAAGCGCAAGCAGTCCGTCACCGTCCTCCTGAAGGCGCTCGGCTGGACCACCGAGCAGATCCTGCAGGAGTTCGGCGAGTACGAGTCCATGCGCGCCACCCTGGAGAAGGACCACACCCAGGGCCAGGACGACGCGCTGCTCGACATCTACCGCAAGCTGCGTCCGGGCGAGCCGCCGACGCGCGAGGCCGCTCAGACGCTGCTCGAGAACCTCTACTTCAACCCCAAGCGCTACGACCTCGCGAAGGTCGGCCGCTACAAGGTGAACAAGAAGCTCGGCGCCGATGAGCCGCTGGACGCGGGTGTCCTCACCACCGACGACATCATCGCGACCATCAAGTACCTCGTGAAGCTCCACGCGGGCGAGACCGAGACGGTCGGCGAGTCGGGCCGGGAGATCGTCGTCGAGACCGACGACATCGACCACTTCGGCAACCGCCGTCTGCGCAACGTCGGCGAGCTCATCCAGAACCAGGTCCGCACGGGTCTGGCTCGTATGGAGCGCGTCGTGCGCGAGCGCATGACCACGCAGGACGTCGAGGCGATCACGCCGCAGACCCTGATCAACATCCGGCCGGTCGTCGCCTCCATCAAGGAGTTCTTCGGCACCAGCCAGCTGTCGCAGTTCATGGACCAGAACAACCCGCTGTCGGGTCTGACGCACAAGCGTCGTCTCTCGGCGCTGGGTCCCGGTGGTCTGTCCCGTGAGCGGGCCGGCTTCGAGGTCCGAGACGTGCACCCGTCCCACTACGGACGCATGTGCCCGATCGAGACCCCCGAAGGCCCGAACATCGGTCTGATCGGTTCGCTCGCCTCGTACGGCCGCGTCAACGCGTTCGGCTTCATCGAGACGCCGTACCGCAAGGTCGTCGACGGTCAGGTCACCGACGAGGTCGACTACATCACCGCCGACGAGGAGGACCGCTTCGTCATCGCCCAGGCGAACGCGATCCTGAACGACGAGCTCCAGTTCACCGAGCCGCGCGTCCTGGTCCGCCGCCGAGGCGGCGAGGTCGACTACGTCCCGCCGACCGACGTCGACTACATGGACGTCTCGCCGCGCCAGATGGTGTCGGTCGCGACCGCCATGATCCCGTTCCTCGAGCACGACGACGCCAACCGTGCCCTGATGGGCGCGAACATGATGCGGCAGGCGGTGCCGCTGATCAAGTCCGAGGCCCCGCTCGTCGGTACCGGCATGGAGTACCGCTGTGCCACCGACGCCGGCGACGTGCTGAAGGCCGAGAAGGACGGTGTGGTCCAGGAGGTCTCCGCGGACTACATCACGACCACGAACGACGACGGCACGTACACCACGTACCGCCTGCACAAGTTCTCCCGGTCGAACCAGGGCACCTCCGTCAACCAGAAGGTCGTGGTCGACGAGGGCTCGCGCGTCATCGAGGGCCAGGTCCTCGCCGACGGTCCCGCCACCGAAGACGGCGAGATGGCCCTCGGCAAGAACCTGCTCGTGGCGTTCATGCCGTGGGAGGGTCACAACTACGAGGACGCGATCATCCTGTCGCAGCGCCTCGTGCAGGACGACGTCCTCTCCTCGATCCACATCGAGGAGCACGAGGTCGACGCCCGTGACACCAAGCTCGGTCCGGAGGAGATCACCCGGGACATCCCGAACGTCTCCGAGGAGGTCCTCGCGGACCTCGACGAGCGCGGCATCATCCGCATCGGTGCGGACGTCGTCGCCGGCGACATCCTGGTCGGCAAGGTCACGCCCAAGGGCGAGACCGAGCTGACCCCGGAGGAGCGTCTGCTCCGCGCGATCTTCGGCGAGAAGGCCCGCGAGGTGCGTGACACCTCGCTCAAGGTCCCGCACGGTGAGATCGGCAAGGTCATCGGCGTCCGCGTCTTCGACCGCGAGGAGGGCGACGAGCTTCCTCCGGGCGTGAACCAGCTGGTCCGCGTCTACGTCGCCCAGAAGCGCAAGATCACCGACGGCGACAAGCTCGCCGGCCGTCACGGCAACAAGGGTGTCATCTCCAAGATCCTTCCGATCGAGGACATGCCCTTCCTCGAGGACGGCACCCCGGTCGACATCATCCTCAACCCGCTGGGTGTCCCGTCCCGAATGAACCCGGGACAGGTCCTGGAGATCCACCTCGGCTGGCTCGCCAGCCGCGGCTGGGACGTCTCCGGCCTCGCGGACGAGTGGGCGCAGCGCCTGCAGGCCATCGGTGCCGACCAGGTCGCCCCGGGCACCAACGTCGCCACCCCCGTCTTCGACGGTGCGCGTGAGGACGAGCTCGCGGGTCTGCTGCAGCACACCATCCCGAACCGCGACGGCGAGCGCATGGTGCTCCCCTCCGGCAAGGCGCGCCTGTTCGACGGCCGCTCCGGCGAGCCGTTCCCGGACCCGATCTCGGTCGGGTACATGTACATCCTCAAGCTCCACCACCTGGTCGACGACAAGCTGCACGCCCGGTCGACCGGTCCGTACTCGATGATCACCCAGCAGCCGCTGGGTGGTAAGGCCCAGTTCGGTGGCCAGCGCTTCGGTGAGATGGAGGTGTGGGCGCTGGAGGCTTATGGCGCCGCGTACGCCCTCCAGGAGCTGCTGACGATCAAGTCCGACGACGTGACCGGCCGCGTGAAGGTCTACGAGGCGATCGTCAAGGGCGAGAACATCCCTGAGCCCGGCATCCCCGAGTCCTTCAAGGTGCTCATCAAGGAGATGCAGTCCCTGTGCCTCAACGTGGAGGTGCTGTCCTCGGACGGCATGTCCATCGAGATGCGCGACACCGACGAGGACGTCTTCCGCGCAGCGGAGGAGCTCGGTATCGACCTGTCCCGGCGCGAGCCGAGCAGCGTCGAAGAGGTCTGACGGGAGTCCGGTACGGGGACTCGGTGCACCATCGCTGAGTCCCCGGCCGGCCCCAGGACCCCCGTTTCAGACCCCAAGACTTACAACCCTGAGAGGGATTGACGCATAGTGCTCGACGTCAACTTCTTCGACGAGCTCCGGATCGGTCTGGCCACCGCTGACGACATCCGTCAGTGGAGCCACGGCGAGGTCAAGAAGCCGGAGACCATCAACTACCGCACGCTCAAGCCCGAGAAGGACGGACTCTTCTGCGAGAAGATCTTCGGTCCGACCCGGGACTGGGAGTGCTACTGCGGCAAGTACAAGCGTGTCCGCTTCAAGGGCATCATCTGTGAGCGGTGTGGCGTCGAGGTCACCCGCGCGAAGGTGCGCCGCGAGCGGATGGGCCACATCGAGCTCGCCGCTCCCGTTACCCACATCTGGTACTTCAAGGGCGTCCCGTCGCGCCTCGGCTACCTGCTCGACCTCGCGCCGAAGGACCTCGAGAAGGTCATCTACTTCGCCGCGTACATGATCACGTTCGTCGACGACGAGCGTCGCACCCGCGACCTCCCGTCGCTGGAGGCGCACGTCTCCGTCGAGCGTCAGCAGATCGAGAACCGTCGCGACTCCGACCTGGAGGCCCGCGCCAAGAAGCTCGAGACCGACCTGGCCGAGCTCGAGGCCGAGGGCGCCAAGGCCGACGTGCGCCGCAAGGTGCGCGAGGGTGCCGAGCGTGAGATGAAGCAGCTGCGCGACCGTGCGCAGCGCGAGATCGACCGTCTCGACGAGGTCTGGAACCGCTTCAAGAACCTCAAGGTCCAGGACCTGGAGGGCGACGAGCTCCTCTACCGCGAGCTGCGTGACCGCTTCGGCACGTACTTCGACGGTTCGATGGGTGCCGCGGCGCTGCAGAAGCGCCTGGAGTCCTTCGACCTGGACGAGGAGGCCGAGCGCCTCCGCGAGATCATCCGTACCGGCAAGGGCCAGAAGAAGACCCGTGCGCTCAAGCGCCTCAAGGTCGTCTCCGCGTTCCTGCAGACCGCGAACAGCCCCAAGGGCATGGTTCTCGACTGCGTGCCGGTGATCCCGCCGGACCTGCGTCCGATGGTGCAGCTGGACGGTGGCCGCTTCGCGACTTCCGACCTGAACGACCTGTACCGCCGCGTGATCAACCGCAACAACCGTCTGAAGCGTCTGCTCGACCTCGGTGCCCCCGAGATCATCGTGAACAACGAGAAGCGGATGCTCCAGGAGGCGGTCGACGCCCTCTTCGACAACGGCCGTCGCGGTCGCCCGGTCACGGGCCCCGGCAACCGTCCGCTGAAGTCCCTCAGCGACATGCTGAAGGGCAAGCAGGGTCGATTCCGTCAGAACCTGCTCGGCAAGCGTGTGGACTACTCCGCGCGTTCCGTCATCGTCGTCGGTCCGCAGCTGAAGCTGCACCAGTGCGGTCTGCCGAAGGCCATGGCGCTGGAGCTCTTCAAGCCGTTCGTGATGAAGCGCCTGGTCGACCTGAACCACGCGCAGAACATCAAGAGCGCCAAGCGGATGGTCGAGCGCGGCCGCACGGTGGTGTACGACGTCCTTGAAGAGGTCATCGCCGAGCACCCGGTCCTGCTGAACCGTGCGCCCACGCTGCACCGCCTCGGCATCCAGGCCTTCGAGCCCCAGCTGGTCGAGGGCAAGGCCATCCAGATCCACCCGCTCGTCTGCACCGCGTTCAACGCGGACTTCGACGGTGACCAGATGGCCGTGCACCTGCCGCTCTCCGCGGAGGCGCAGGCCGAGGCCCGCATCCTGATGCTGTCCTCGAACAACATCCTGAAGCCGGCCGACGGCCGTCCGGTCACGATGCCGACCCAGGACATGGTCCTCGGTCTGTTCTTCCTGACCACCGACGGTGAGCTGCGGGACACCAAGGGCGAGGGCCGCGCGTTCGGCTCCACGGCCGAGGCGACGATGGCGTTCGACAACGGTGAGCTCGCGCTCCAGTCGCCCATCGACATCCGCTTCCCCATCGGCACCGTTCCCCCGCGCGGCTGGGTTCCCCCGGTCGCCGAGGAGGGCGAGCCGCAGTGGCAGCAGGGTGACTCGTTCCGTCTGCGGACGACCCTGGGCCGTGCGCTCTTCAACGAGCTGCTGCCCGAGGACTACCCCTTCGTCGACTACTCCGTCGGCAAGAAGCAGCTCTCCGAGATCGTCAACGACCTCGCCGAGCGCTACCCCAAGGTCATCGTGGCGGCGACGCTCGACAACCTGAAGGCGGCGGGCTTCTACTGGGCGACCCGTTCCGGCGTCACCGTGGCCATCTCCGACGTCGTCGTGCCGGAGGCCAAGAAGGCGATCGTCAAGGGCTGGGAAGAGCAGGACGAGAAGGTCCAGAAGCAGTACGAGCGCGGTCTCATCACCAAGGAAGAGCGCACTCAGGAGCTCATCAACATCTGGACCAAGGCGACCAACGAGGTCGCCGAGGCGATGAACGCGAACTTCCCCAAGACGAACCCCATCTTCATGATGGTTGACTCGGGTGCCCGAGGAAACATGATGCAGATGCGGCAGATCGCCGGTATGCGTGGTCTGGTGTCGAACGCCAAGAACGAGACCATCCCGCGTCCCATCAAGGCGTCCTTCCGTGAGGGTCTCACCGTCCTCGAGTACTTCATCTCGACGCACGGTGCCCGTAAGGGTCTGGCCGACACCGCCCTGCGTACCGCCGACTCGGGTTACCTGACCCGTCGTCTGGTGGACGTCTCGCAGGACGTGATCATCCGCGAGGAGGACTGCGGCACCGAGCGCGGTCTGAAGCTGAAGATCGCCGAGAAGGGTGCCGACGGCATCCTGCGGAAGACGGGCGACGTCGAGACCTCCGTGTACGCGCGGATGCTCGCCGAGGACGTCGTCGTGGACGGCAAGGTCATCGCGCCGGCCAACGTCGACCTGGGTGACGTGCTCATCGACGCCCTCGTGGGCGCCGGCGTGGAGGAGGTCAAGACCCGCTCGGTCCTGACCTGTGAGTCCGCCGTCGGTACCTGTGCCTTCTGCTACGGCCGCTCGCTGGCCACCGGCAAGCTGGTCGACATCGGTGAGGCCGTCGGCATCATCGCCGCCCAGTCCATCGGTGAGCCCGGTACCCAGCTGACGATGCGTACCTTCCACACCGGTGGTGTGGCCGGTGACGACATCACGCAGGGTCTGCCGCGTGTCGTCGAGCTCTTCGAGGCCCGTCAGCCCAAGGGTGTCGCCCCGATCTCGGAGGCGGCCGGCCGCGTCCGCATCGAGGAGACCGAGAAGACCAAGAAGATCGTCGTCACCCCGGACGACGGCAGCGACGAGACGGCGTTCCCGATCTCGAAGCGTGCCCGTCTGCTGGTGGGCGAGGGCGACCACGTCGAGGTGGGCCAGAAGCTCACCGTGGGTGCCACCAACCCGCACGACGTGCTGCGGATCCTCGGTCAGCGCGCGGTCCAGGTCCACCTGGTCGGCGAGGTCCAGAAGGTCTACAACTCGCAGGGCGTGTCGATCCACGACAAGCACATCGAGATCATCATCCGGCAGATGCTGCGCCGTGTGACGATCATCGAGTCCGGCGACGCGGAGCTGCTGCCGGGCGAGCTCGTCGAGCGCTCGAAGTTCGAGACCGAGAACCGTCGTGTGGTCACCGAGGGCGGTCACCCCGCTTCCGGCCGTCCGCAGCTGATGGGTATCACCAAGGCCTCGCTCGCCACCGAGTCGTGGCTGTCGGCGGCGTCCTTCCAGGAGACGACCAGGGTTCTGACCGACGCGGCGATCAACGCCAAGTCGGACTCCCTGATCGGCCTCAAGGAGAACGTCATCATCGGTAAGCTCATCCCGGCCGGTACGGGCCTGTCCCGCTACCGCAACATCCGGGTCGAGCCGACCGAGGAGGCCAAGGCCGCGATGTACTCGGCCGTCGGCTACGACGACATCGACTACTCGCCGTTCGGCACCGGCTCCGGCCAGGCCGTTCCGCTGGAGGACTACGACTACGGTCCGTACAACCAGTAAGCGAGTCGCTTGAAGCACTGAAGGGCGGCCACCCCGTTGCGTACGGGGTGGCCGCCCTTCGGCGTGCGCGGCGGGTCCGCGCTCGTGGTGGGCGCGGCGCTGCCCGCGGGGGGCCGGCGGGCGCGCTCCAGGGCGTCGAGCCGGGTCTGGACGGCCGCCTGGGGGAGGGCTGGCGCGCGGGGGCGGTGGCCTGCCAGGACGGTGCCGGGGGGCGGTGAGGCGGCTCACCACGGCGGGGGCCACCAGGCGTCCCCTGGGGCCGGAAGGGGCCGTGGGGCGCGGGAGGGCGGCGAGCGCGGCGGCGGGAGGGCCCGGCCCGCTCACGTGAGCGGCGTCACCCGGCCTCTCGGTCCCCGCCCCGCCGTTCCCCCCGACTCCCGCCCCCACCACGCCCGTTCGCGGCTCCACGCTCCGCCGCGCCGGCCGGGAGCCGGTGCGCGCGGGCATTTGTTTTGACCGGAGTCCGTACGGTAGGTACGCTCAGACCTTGTGCCTGGGGTGTGCCTGGGCTCGTGTGCGTGTCCTCAACCGCATGGCGAGTCCGTCAACAGCCACCGCAATCTGCGCCTTCCCGCCCTCGGCGGAGGTCCGCAGTATTCGACACACCCGACCGCGTGGGTCGGCGATGTTCCAGGTTAGTTTTACGACGGCACACAGAAACCGGAGAAGTAGTGCCTACGATCCAGCAGCTGGTCCGGAAGGGCCGGCAGGACAAGGTCGAGAAGAACAAGACGCCCGCACTCGAGGGTTCCCCTCAGCGTCGTGGCGTCTGCACGCGTGTGTTCACGACCACCCCGAAGAAGCCGAACTCGGCCCTCCGTAAGGTCGCGCGTGTGCGTCTGACCTCCGGCATCGAGGTCACGGCCTACATCCCGGGTGAGGGTCACAACCTGCAGGAGCACTCCATCGTGCTCGTGCGTGGTGGCCGTGTGAAGGACCTGCCGGGTGTTCGTTACAAGATCATCCGCGGTTCCCTCGACACGCAGGGCGTCAAGAACCGTAAGCAGGCTCGCAGCCGCTACGGCGCCAAGAAGGAGAAGTAAGAATGCCTCGTAAGGGCCCCGCCCCGAAGCGCCCGGTCATCATCGACCCGGTCTACAGCTCTCCTCTTGTCACCTCGCTGATCAACAAGATCCTGCTGGACGGCAAGCGTTCCACCGCCGAGCGCATCGTCTACGGCGCCATGGAAGGCCTCCGCGAGAAGACCGGCAACGACCCGGTCATCACGCTGAAGCGCGCCCTCGAGAACGTGAAGCCGTCCCTCGAGGTCAAGTCCCGCCGTGTCGGTGGCGCCACCTACCAGGTGCCGATCGAGGTCAAGCCCGGTCGCGCCTCCACCCTCGCGCTGCGCTGGCTCGTGGGTTACTCCCGCGCCCGCCGCGAGAAGACCATGACCGAGCGCCTCATGAACGAGCTCCTCGACGCCTCCAACGGCCTCGGTGCTGCGGTCAAGAAGCGTGAGGACACGCACAAGATGGCCGAGTCCAACAAGGCCTTCGCGCACTACCGCTGGTAGTTCGACCCCACATCGAGACCGAGAGAAGACTGAAGCCTTATGGCTACCACTTCGCTTGACCTGGCCAAGGTCCGCAACATCGGGATCATGGCCCACATCGACGCGGGCAAGACGACCACCACCGAGCGGATCCTGTTCTACACCGGTGTGTCTTACAAGATCGGTGAAGTCCACGACGGCGCTGCCACGATGGACTGGATGGAGCAGGAGCAGGAGCGCGGCATCACGATCACGTCTGCCGCGACGACCTGCCACTGGCCGCTGGAAGACGTTGACCACACCATCAACATCATCGACACCCCGGGCCACGTCGACTTCACCGTCGAGGTGGAGCGTTCGCTCCGCGTGCTCGACGGTGCGGTGACGGTGTTCGACGGCGTCGCCGGTGTCGAGCCCCAGTCCGAGACTGTCTGGCGTCAGGCGGACCGCTACGGCGTCCCGCGTATCTGCTTCGTCAACAAGCTCGACCGTACGGGTGCCGAGTTCCACCGCTGCGTCGACATGATCGTGGACCGCCTCGGCGCCGTTCCGATCGTCATGCAGCTGCCCATCGGTGCCGAGATGGACTTCCAGGGTGTCGTGGACCTCGTCCGCATGAAGGCCCTGGTCTGGTCCGCGGAAGCGACCAAGGGCGAGATGTACGACGTCGTCGACATCCCCGCCTCGCACACCGAGGCCGCTGAAGAGTGGCGCGGCAAGCTGGTCGAGACCGTCGCGGAGAACGACGAAGAGATCATGGAGCTCTTCCTCGAGGGCCAGGAGCCCACCGAGGAGCAGCTGTACGCCGCGATCCGTCGTATCACCATCGCCTCCGGCAAGGGTGGCGGCGAGAAGACCATCACCCCCGTCTTCTGTGGCACCGCGTTCAAGAACAAGGGCGTCCAGCCCCTGCTCGACGCGGTCGTGCGCTACCTCCCCTCCCCCCTGGACGTCGAGGCCATCGAGGGCCACGACGTCAAGGACCCGGAGCAGGTCATCAAGCGCAAGCCGTCCGACGACGAGCCGCTGTCGGCCCTCGCGTTCAAGATCGCGAGCGACCCGCACCTCGGCAAGCTCACCTTCGTCCGGATCTACTCCGGTCGCCTGGAGGCCGGCACCGCGGTGCTGAACTCCGTCAAGGGCAAGAAGGAGCGCATCGGCAAGATCTACCGCATGCACGCGAACAAGCGTGAGGAGATCGACTCGGTGGGCGCCGGCGACATCGTCGCCGTCATGGGCCTGAAGCAGACCACCACCGGTGAGACGCTGTGCGACGACAAGAACCCGGTCGTCCTGGAGTCCATGGACTTCCCGGCGCCGGTCATCCAGGTCGCCATCGAGCCCAAGTCCAAGGGTGACCAGGAGAAGCTGGGTGTAGCCATCCAGCGTCTCGCGGAGGAGGACCCCTCCTTCCAGGTTCACTCGGACGAGGAGACCGGCCAGACCATCATCGGTGGTATGGGCGAGCTTCACCTCGACATCCTCGTCGACCGCATGCGTCGCGAGTTCAAGGTCGAGGCGAACGTCGGTAAGCCGCAGGTCGCGTACCGTGAGACGATCCGCAAGGCCGTCGAGCGCATGGACTACACCCACAAGAAGCAGACCGGTGGTACCGGTCAGTTCGCCAAGGTGCAGATCGCGATCGAGCCCATCGAGGGTGGCGACACCTCGTACGAGTTCGTGAACAAGGTCACCGGTGGCCGCATCCCGAAGGAGTACATCCCTTCGGTCGACGCCGGTGCGCAGGAGGCCATGCAGTTCGGCATCCTGGCCGGCTACGAGATGACCGGCGTTCGCGTCATTCTTCTCGACGGTGGCTACCACGAGGTCGACTCCTCCGAACTCGCGTTCAAGATCGCCGGCTCGCAGGCCTTCAAGGAGGCCGCGCGCAAGGCTTCGCCGGTCATCCTCGAGCCGATGATGTCCGTCGAGGTCACCACGCCCGAGGACTACATGGGCGAGGTCATCGGTGACATCAACTCCCGCCGTGGCCAGATTCAGGCCATGGAGGAGCGCAGCGGCGCTCGCGTCGTGAAGGGCCTCGTGCCCCTTTCGGAGATGTTCGGCTACGTCGGCGACCTCCGCAGCAAGACCTCGGGTCGCGCAAGCTACTCGATGCAGTTCGACTCCTACGCCGAGGTTCCGCGGAACGTCGCCGAGGAGATCATCGCGAAGGCCAAGGGCGAGTAACTCTCCCAAGTTCACGCTTTAGGCTTGACACCAGTCGCTGGGGCTCATTCCCCCGAAACCCGAGGGATCGGGCCCCGGCGCCTGGCATCCCAGCAAAGATCACCTGGCGCCGATGAAGCAAGGCGTACAGAACCACTCCACAGGAGGACCCAGTGGCGAAGGCGAAGTTCGAGCGGACTAAGCCGCACGTCAACATCGGCACCATCGGTCACATCGACCACGGTAAGACGACCCTCACGGCCGCCATTACCAAGGTGCTGCACGACGCGTACCCGGACCTGAACGAGGCCTCGGCCTTCGACCAGATCGACAAGGCTCCTGAGGAGCGCCAGCGCGGTATCACCATCTCCATCGCGCACGTCGAGTACCAGACCGAGTCGCGTCACTACGCCCACGTCGACTGCCCCGGTCACGCGGACTACATCAAGAACATGATCACGGGTGCGGCGCAGATGGACGGCGCCATCCTCGTGGTCGCCGCCACCGACGGCCCGATGCCGCAGACCAAGGAGCACGTGCTCCTGGCCCGCCAGGTCGGCGTTCCCTACATCGTCGTCGCCCTGAACAAGGCCGACATGGTGGACGACGAGGAGATCCTGGAGCTCGTCGAGCTCGAGGTCCGTGAGCTCCTCTCCGAGTACGAGTTCCCGGGCGACGACCTGCCGGTCGTCAAGGTCTCGGCGCTCAAGGCGCTCGAGGGCGACAAGGAGTGGGGCCAGTCGGTCCTGAACCTGATGGCCGCCGTCGACGAGGCGATCCCGCAGCCCGAGCGTGACGTCGACAAGCCGTTCCTGATGCCGATCGAGGACGTCTTCACGATCACCGGTCGTGGCACCGTCGTCACCGGTCGTATCGAGCGTGGTGTCCTCAAGGTCAACGAGACCGTCGACATCGTCGGTATCAAGACCGAGAAGGTCACCACCACGGTCACCGGCATCGAGATGTTCCGCAAGCTGCTCGACGAGGGCCAGGCCGGTGAGAACGTCGGTCTGCTCCTCCGTGGCATCAAGCGCGAGGACGTCGAGCGCGGCCAGGTCATCATCAAGCCCGGTTCGGTCACGCCGCACACGAGCTTCGAGGCCCAGGCCTACATCCTGTCGAAGGACGAGGGTGGCCGTCACACCCCGTTCTTCAACAACTACCGCCCGCAGTTCTACTTCCGTACCACGGACGTGACCGGCGTCGTGACCCTCCCCGAGGGCACCGAGATGGTCATGCCGGGCGACAACACCTCCATGACCGTCGAGCTGATCCAGCCCGTCGCCATGGAGGAGGGCCTCAAGTTCGCCATCCGTGAGGGTGGCCGGACCGTGGGCGCCGGCCAGGTCGTCAAGATCAACAAGTAATTGTCGATCTGACCTGAGCCACTCCTGACGGAGCCTCAACAGGAGGCCCCCGATCCACCGTTCGCGGTGGGGCGGGGGCCTTCTTGTGTCGCCCCGGTGACAGATGTGGCTGGAGTGGCCGGTTAGCATGCGAACTGTTGTGTGTGTCATGTCCATCAGGGGTGGGGAGACATCTTGAGTTCCGGACGTCGAGCGAGACGGACGACGAAGGCGGCGCTGGTGCGCCGCACCGCGCTGGGGACCGCCGTCGGCGTCCTCGCGGTCCTCGGTATCCAGGCCGCGGCGAACGGCGCCGTCTTCGGTACGGAGGACAAGGCCGGGGCGGGGGACAAGCCCGGTGTGTACAGCACCGAGGCGGGGAACGGCGTGTCGGGCCGGGGCGAGCTGCACAAGCTCGCGCTCACCGACAAGGGCAAGGGCGAGGCCGTCCTGACCCAGCGGACCACCGAGCCGTTCGGCCTCCTCGGCGTCTCCTGGGCGGACTCCGACGAGAAGATCAAGGGCACGATAGAGGCGCGCGCCCGCAGTATCGAGACCGGCGAGTGGTCCGACTGGATCGAGCTGGAGCCGCTGCCGGTCGGCATGGACGGCAAGCGGCCCGGTGCGGGTGCCGCCACCGAGCCGATCTGGGTGGGCGCATCGGACGGCGCCGAGGTCCGGGTGAGCGACGGCGCGGCCGCCGGTACGCTCCCGGGCGGCCTGCAGCTCAACATGGTGGACCCCGGCGGCGCGGGCGGTGAGGCGAAGGAGAACGGCACGCTCGACGCCGAGCCCGCCGCCTTCGTCGCCGACACCCCGCCGACCACGCCCGGTCCGGCGTCGACCGCTCCGCAGCCGAAGATCGTCACCCGCGCCGAGTGGCGCGCGGACGACGAGGTGCCCACGCCCGAGCCCCCGATCTACCTGCCCGGCGGGAAGATCAAGGCCGCCTTCGTGCACCACACGACGAGCGAGGCCTACGACTGCTCGGAGTCGCCGGCCATCGTCCGAAGCATCCTCCGCTACCACGTGACGACCGGCGAGAAGTGGCGCGACATCGGCTACAACTTCCTCGTCGACAAGTGCGGGACCATCTTCGAGGGCCGCGAGGGCGGCATCGACCAGCCCGTGCAGGGAGCGCACACGTACGGCTGGAACTCCGAGTCCACCAGCGTGGCGGTCATCGGCGACTACACCAGCCAGGCCGCCTCGAACCCCGCGCTGATCTCGGCGTCCCGGGTCATCGCGTACAAGCTGGGGCAGTACGGCGTGAACCCGGGCGGCACCGCCCAGCTCACCGCCGGCGCGACGCAGACCAACTACTTCGGTGACAAGTTCGAGGCCGGCAAGGTCTACTCCTTCGCCGCTACCTCCGGCCACCGCAACGGCTTCAACACCCAGTGCCCGGGCATCATGCTCTACCCGCAGCTGCCGACCATCCGCAGCCACGCCACCGGCACCGTCGCCAACCTGAAGGTCGACTCCCTGGGCGGCGGAGCGACACCCGCCGGCGGCGGCTACGAGACGCCCGGCCCACTGACGGTCAACTGGTCCACGTCCACCGTCAACGGCCTCATCCACAAGTTCGAGGTCCTCGTCGACGGTCAGGTCGCCGGCTGGTCCTGGGGCCACATCCGCAGCGCCGCGACCACGGTGACGGGCTACGGCAACCACCAGGTCGCCATCCGGGCCACGCACACCTCCGGCAAGACGACCACCAGCCCGGCCGTCACCGTGACCGTCCCCGGTCCCAAGACGTTCAAGCCCGTCACCCCGACCCGGCTGATGGACACCCGCGCCGGTCTCGGCGTGCCGAGGGCCAAGGTCGGCCCGGCCGGCGTGGTGACCCTCCAGGTCACCGGCGCCAACGGCATTCCGGCCACCCACGTCGGCGCGGTCGTGCTGAACGTGACGGCCACCGCCCCGACGGCGACGAGCTTCGTCTCGGTCTACCCGAACGGCACGCCCCGGACGAGCGCCTCGAACCTGAACTTCACCGCCGGCAAGACGATCCCCAACCTGGTCGTCGTCCCGGTCGTGAACGGCAAGGTCAGCTTCTACAACCACGCCGGCACCGTCGACCTGATCGCCGACGTCACCGGCTATTACACGACCGAGACCACGGGCTCCACGCACGTCAACCACGGCCCGCTGCGGCTCATGGACACGCGCGCCGGTCTGGGCGTTCCGAAGGCCAAGGTCGGCCCGGACAGCGTCGTGACGCTGCCGGTCGCGGGCGTCCAGGGAGTTCCGGAGGAGGACGTCACCGCCGTCGTCCTGAACGTGACGGCGACCGCCCCGACCTCGGCGAGCTTCGTCTCGGTCTACCCCAGCGGCACGGCCCGGACGAGCGCGTCGAACCTGAACTTCACCGCCGGCCAGACGATCCCGAACCTGGTGGTCGTCCCGGTCGTCGACGGCAAGGTCAGCTTCTACAACCGCTCGGGCTCGGTGGACCTGATCGCCGACATCACGGGCTACTTCACCTCGGGCGGTGAGGGCGCGTCCCACATCAACCTGGGCCCGAAGCGGCTGATGGACACCCGCTCCGGCCTCGGTGTCGCCAAGGCCCCGGTCGCGGCCGGCGGCGTGGTGACCCTGCCGGTCGCGGGCGTGCAGGGCGTGCCGGCCGGTGACAAGGTCACCGCCGTCGTCCTGAACGTCACGGCGACCAACCCGACCTCGGCCAGCTTCGTCTCGGTCTACCCGGACGGAACGGCTCGTACCAGCGCGTCGAATCTGAACTTCACCGCCGGCCAGACGATCCCCAACCTGGTGGTCGTCCCGGTCGTCAACGGCAAGGTCAGCTTCTACAACCGCGCGGGCTCGGTCGACCTGATCGCCGACATCACGGGGTACTTCACCAAGTGATCTGAGCGCACGCACGGACGCGGGCCCGTCTCCCTCCGGGGAGGCGGGCCCGCGTCTTTATGCGCTGCGCTGCATGCGGCGCAGCGTGCGGCTCTGTGTGCGGCTCTGCGTACGGCTCTGTGTGCGGCGGGCCGGATTCAGCTCCGTGCGCCGCGCTCCGGCCGCCACAGCCAGGGCCGGGCGTCGGCGCCCAGGCCGACGGCGGTGGGCCCGTCGGGGCCGAGCAGCAGGGCGGTGCCGCCCACGGCGGCCGTTCCCTGCGTACGGGTGTGCAGCCGGCCGGCCCCGCGCAGCTGGATCCGGCCGCGCAGGTCCTTGCCGAGGAGGACGGGCGACCGGCCGTCGCCGGCGGCGGTCACCCCGCCGTACCCGTCGAAGGAGAGGTCGGCGCCGGTGCTCGACAGCAGCTCCGGGGAGGCGGGCGCACGGCGGTACACCACGACGCCGTCGGCGCCGCCGTCGGTGCCCCGGGGGGCGGGGACGGCGGCGACCGGGTCGCCCGCGCCGGCGAGCGGCCCGGCCGGAACCCCGTCGATCCAGTGCGCCACGCTCTCCCGGCCCGCCGCGAGGACGTGGACCCGGCCGGCCCCGTCGACGAGGGCGGTCAGCCCGTCCTGCACCTCGGCGTCCCCGGCGAGGGGCCGCCAGCGGCTCCAGGTGCCGTCGGCGGCCCGTACCCGCGTCGAGACGCCCTTGCCCGCGTCGCGTACGAAGAGATGGACCCGGCCGTCGGGGGCGGTGACGGCCACCGGCACGCCGATCCGGCGCCCCCGGTCGTCGCCGCGCTCCGGATTGCCCAGGCCCCGCCAGGCGCGGAACGGGCCGCCGGGGGAGCGCTGCTCCAGGAGCACGACCTCGCGCCGGTTCGGGCCGCCGTGGCCGCCGAGGGCGGCGAACCGGATCCCGACGAGGAGGACCCGGCCGTCGGGCAGCACCGCCGAGCCCAGCTCGGGCGCGAGCGGCCCGCCCCCGAGGTCCTCGGGCTCGCCCCAGAGCCCCGAGCCCCGCTCCGTCTCGCGCCAGCGCACGGCGCGCAGGCCGAGCACGCCGTGGGCGACGAGCCGCCCGTCCGGCTGGGCGTGGACGGCCGGGCCGCGCCCGGGCCAGCGGTGGTGGGTGGCGCGCACCCACCCCTTCTTGTTGGTGAGGGGGCGGTCGCCGCCGACGCCGTAGTCGCCGCAGCCGGACGGGTTGCCGCACTCCCAGGAGGGGTCGCCGCCGTACGGGACGAGGTGACCGGCCTTCTCGCGGAGGACCTGCGGGGGGAGGTTCTTGGGCCAGTGGCGGTTGTAGTAGCCGCGGAACGCCGTGGCGGCGAACGCCGGTATCGGCGCGCCGTCCCGGGCGGAGTCGGCGACCCAGCGGACGAGCGCCGCCCAGGAGAAGCAGGCGACGGCGGTGTGGTCGCCGTGGTCGGAGTAGCCGGGCTGCTCGCTGTCCCGCTTGCGGGTGGCCTCATCGCTGAGCTGGATGTCCGGGTCGGGGTCGAGGGTCTGCACGACGGTCGGCCGGTACCGCTCCAGGAGGCCCACGAGGACGTCGACCAGCCGGCCGTGGTCGTAGGTCTGCGAACGGCGGACGGGGGAGCCGGCGGAGACGTGGGTGGGGAGTTCGAGGGCCCGGTCGCGCCAGAGGGCGGGCAGGGCCATGTACCGGCGCGGGGTGTGCATGGGCAGGTTGAGGAAGATCAGCTCGACCCGGCGTCCGTTGTGGGCGAGGGTGTCGATCTCGGCCTGCCGGCCGCCGCGCAGGGTGACGACGTCCCGGCGCCAGGTCGCGAACCGGTCGAGCCCGATGGCCTCGGCGTACGCCTGGCGCAGGCCCTGGTGCCGGGCGGAGGAGTAGGCGGCCTTGTCGGGCGAGGCCGCGGGCATCCCCGCGACGCGGTTCACGCCGGTGTGCTCGCCGGCGGTGACGTAGACGGAGACGAGGGGGACACCGGCGTCGAGCATGCGCTGGGTGTCCGGGTTCATGAAGTAGAGGTCGTCGTCCGGGTGCGCGGCGAACTGCATCAGCTGCGCGCGCCCGGAGCGGGCGATCGGCATCCCGGGCGCGGGATCGGCGGCGGGCACGGCCCGCCGTGACGCGGGCACGGAACACCCGCCGAGAACCGCGCTCCCCCCGAGAGCAGCGGCCGCGACGGCCCCCGCGAGCACCCTGCGCCGCCGGGGCCGGGCGGCCCCGGACACGGATATGTCGTCCACTGGTGGTGCTTCCCCCGCGCTGTGTACCGGTCATCGAGCGTTAACGAAGACGGCGACAGCGCCCGAAAGGTTGTGCGGGGATAGGTCACATGGGCGAGGGGTTGCGGGGGAGGGGGCGCGGGGCGTCGGGGTGGGGGCTGCGGGGCTGGCCGGACTGGGGCCGCCCGCCGTCAGGGCTGCGCGGGGAGCGCCCGGAGCAGGACCAGCCGACGGACGTCGGAGGTGTCCAGCACGGCCAGGGAACGCGTGACACCGTCCAGGAAGGTGACCTGGCCCTTGTTGTTATGGGCGTAGAGGAGGTTCCCGGTCGCCTCCTGACCACCGGCTTCACGGCGTACCCAGACGAGCCCACGGGTATCCGGACCCGGTACGTGAAGGGCCTTGATCACGTCGTTCCAGTCGTCCACCGGCACGTGCGAGAAGCCGGGGAAGTACCGGCGGTGCAGCCGGTCCCACCAGCCGGGGGCCTCGTGGGCGGGGCGCCACGGCAGGGCGACGGCGCGGTGGCCGCCGAGCGCTGAGTGCAGCGCCGCCACACAGCCGCGGGCGTTGATGCGACGCGCCTGGCGACAGACCCGGGCGGCGGTCTCGTGCGGGGGAGCCGGTTCCAGGTCCGCCGGCGGGGCGCTGGAGGCGGGGTGGAACGGCGAACTGCCGTCCTTGGGCACGACGAGCGAGGCCGCGAGCATCGGCGACGGCGGGTACCCCGGCTGCGGGAGGGCCCGACAGGACAGCAGCCATGCCGTGTCCGTCTCGTACACCGGCCGCGGCACGGCGAGCTCGACGAGCCCGCCGTAGACCGCGCTCAGCCAGGCGGTCGCCTGCTGCACCGGGTTCTGTGTCTGCATGGTCGGCACGCGGTGGTCAGTCCCAGGCCGTGCCCAGGGCACTGAGACGGTCCCCGTACTCGATCACCTCGCGCCACTCCGGCGGCCAGTACTTGATGCCGTGCACCGCCCCGGCGAAGGCGCCCGCCAGGGCCGCGATCGAGTCGGAGTCTCCGGACGAGTGGGCAGCGCGGCGCAGTGCGTGGCGTGCGTCGCCGCCGACGACCAGGAAGCAGTACAGGGCTGTGGCGAGCGCTTCTTCGGCGACCCAGCCCGCGCCGACCACCGTGCTGGGATCCTGGTCCACGTCCGGCTCGCGCAGCGCCTCGCTCACGCGGTCGAGAGCGCGCAGACATTCGTCCCACCCGAAGGCGATGTAGGTCTCGGGGTCCGGCGCGCCCGCCCGCTGGGCGAGGTCGCCCAGCCAGTCGGCGTGGTAGGTCCGCCGCGAGGCCCGCGCATAGGCGCGAAGTTCATCGAGGAGATGCGGCAGGGGGCAGGCGTTGACGAGGAGCCACACGGCGTGGGCCGTCAGGTCGCTCGCCGCGAGCGCCGTCGGGTGGCCGTGCGTCAGGGCGGCCTGCAGCTGGGCGAGGCCCGAGCGCTGCTCGGCCGTCAGACCGGGCACGAGGGCGACGGGGGCCACGCGCATGTTCGCGCCGCACCCCTTGGAGGTGACGATGCTCGCGGCCTGCCAGGGCACATCGCGTTCCAGAGCCGCGCAGGCGTCCAGGCAGGTCCGGCCCGGAGCCCGGTTGTTGTCCGGGTCGCGCAGCCAGCGCACGAAGTGTTTCCGTAGGGCCGTTTCCGCAGCGGCGGGCGTGAGCGAGGCACCTCCCTGTTGCGCGGCTCCTTGCGGCCTGCGTCCGCCTCGGACGTCCCGCTCTCCCTCGGCCCCCCGTGCCGCGCGCCCCTGTGCGGCGCTGTCCGGACTGCCGGTGGCCTCCGCCAGCGCTTCGCCCACGGCCAGCATCATCTGGGTGTCGTCGGAAACCCGCACCCCGCCGCCCCGGGAAAGGGGCAGCTCCATGGTGTGCCAGGGACCGAACCTGGCCCCGATCTGCTCCATGGTGAGGAACTCCGTCGGGTAGCCCATGGCATCCCCGAGGGCGAGACCGAACAGCACCCCGCTCGCCGGCCGCGTCGCGGCCCCCTTCGGGCGGTGTCCGGCCCGCGCCCGGAGCACGTGGGAATCAGGAGCCTCGGCGAGGGAGCCGGCTACGACATGGCTGGACTTGACGAAGGGCGAGTCGCGGATCATCTCGGCCAACGCTTGGGACGGCGCGAGCCCGCGTGCCTTGGCGTCGTAGAGGCGGCCACCCCACACGTCGCCCTCGTTGAACGCGTCGGAACCGCCGTCCTTCCGCGCGATCCAGTTCGCGGCGGCGTCCCGGTCGTTGATCCACACGTAGCCGATCACCGCACCGCGGGCATCGGCCACGCTGACGTACTGCACGGGCCCGCTGCTTTCGCGGTTGTAGCCTTGCGGCCCGCCCGGCTGGATCAGGAACTGCAAGTCCTCTTCGAAATGCGGATTGGTCGTCCGCTTGACGAAGCGGGGGTCGGATTCCCGTTCGGGGTTCATCAAGGCAGTCCTCTTCTAATTCCCGGGCAGCACTTCGCCGTAGATGTGCAGTTGGCCGTCAGCCTCGAAGGCCCGCGTGATGGAGTAGCTCGATCCACGCCCGAGCAGCAATTCGCGCTCGCCCATGCCGAAATGGCTGACCTTCTCCAGCCACAGGGCAGGCGTTCCCTCCGGAACACGCAGGTGCATCACCGCCGGCATGCCGCTGAACGCGGACACCGGATTGTCTCCGAGCGACGTTGACATGTATCCCTTGTCGGTGACCGTCTGCCCGACCAGTTCCTTAGGGAAATTGAAGTCCAGGTGGCCGACTCCCGACCCGCGAACCACCATGACGTCCTCCTCCAAGCGTCGACCGGCCAGCGCCTTGTCGACCTCCTCGATGTTACGAAGAACATCAGGAGTACCCAATCCCGGGTCTCCGCTTCGCAGGTAGCCGTTCATCTCCCTGTACGTGGCGTACCGGGGGTTTGCCTGCCCGCCATGCTCGTCCGAGTAGTCGAACAGGGACTTCTTGGTCTCCGGAGGGAGATTCTCCGCGTAGTCGTTCCAGTGCTCCCGCCCGTACGCGATCGCCGCATCGTCGTTCGGGAACGAAACAGCGCCGTCGCTGATCTCCGCTGCCGCGACCTCGTGTTTCTGCGCGACATCGAGCCCATGGAACTCGTCCGCCGACACGTGCGGCTCATGCGTGAAACCGTTGTCGGCGTGCCCACCAGGCCCGTCGTTGACCCCCTGAAGCTCCGGATACTGATCGTCCAGGAACTCCTTGGCCGTAGGGCCGTCCACCGAATCCGCGTGGACGGCCCCTTGGTCCACGTGATCCGTGGCCTGGGCCAGGCCGTCCCAGTCCTTGGCGGCGGCCGTGTCATCGACGAGACCCGTCGGAGTCGGGTGTGCGGCGGCGTTGTCGATCGTCCAGCCGGGAGGCAGCTGGGAGACCCCGTTGTCGGGCGCGGCGGACGGTGGCAAGTGCGGGGCCGCCTGGTCCACCAGCCCCGTCGGCGGCGAGGACGGCGCATGTGCGACGTCGTCCCCGTACTTCAGACCCCGCGTCGCCGGATTCGACGCCGCTGCCTCCAGTCCCTCCCGGGCCGCGGCCCGCAGGCCGCCGCCGGCGAAACCCGTGCCCTTCGTGCCGAAGAGCTCCGGGATGAGGCGGCCGATGAATTCGGCCGGGTCCTTCTTGAACCCTTCGACCGCGGCCGTCACCACGCGCTCGGGGTGGGCGACCGTAGAGACCAGGCCGGAGAGCGTCATCGAGACGTTCTGCATGTACGCGGCCGGGTGCGTCAGGTTGTACGGATCGGTCGGGTTGAGGCCGCGGGCGAAGTTGAGCAGTCCCGCCGTGCCCTTGAGGGCGCCGCCCACCACGTGGGTCAGCTCCGTGTTGTACGCCTGGTATCCGTCGACGAGGTCGTCGCCCAGACGGCTGAGCGGCGGAGGTTCGGCCGGGGCGTGGGCCAGAGCCTTCTCCACCCTCGCCTGGGCTTCGGTCGCGGCGGTGTTCCGCTGCTCGCGGGCGTGGGCGAGCAGGGCCTCGGCCTCTTTGACGACCGCCTTTCCGGGGTCCTCGGTCGTGGCGTTGCCGGCGTCCTTGTCCTTCGCGGCCGCCTTGGCCTCCTCCGAGACGCGCTTTCCCTCGCGGTACAGGTCGATGGCGTCGTACGCCACGCCCTGGGCCCACTTCACCGTGTGGGCGTAGGCCTCCAGAGCGCCGGCCGCCGCCTCGCACGCGTCCGCCGCGTGCAGCCACTTCGTGGGATGCACCCCGAACTTCTCGCGGAAGGCGTCGCCGCCCACGCCCTTCCAGCGTGACGAATCGACCTTCCTCATCCCCTGGCCGACCTTTTCGAAGGCCGCCCGGAAGTCCTTCAGGTGCGCCGCGCTCTCGAGGATCGTGGTGGGGTTCCCGCGGACGAGTTCGTTCGCCTCCTCGGTCTGGCCGAGCTGCTTCTCGCCGGGGGTCGCTCCGAGGTTCGACGCGACGCCGTCGCCCCAGTCGGTGACCACGTCGGCGGCGCCGTGCAGACCGTAGGAGTCGAGCCGCTCCCCGGCTCTGTCGCTCGCCCAGTCGACGGTCTCGCCCAGCGCCTTCTTGCCGGAGTCGATGCCGTCCTCGACGGCCCCAAGGCCTTCGTTGATCCCGTCCTCGATGCCTTTGCCCAGATCACCGAGACCGTTGCCGATGTCGTCGAGCAGGCCGCCCATCAGCCCTCGTCACCCCTCTGCTGCGGGGACGTCGCGCCCTGCTGTGGTTGCTGCTGCTGGGCGGCGGCGGCCCGTTCCTCCGGAGAGGGGCCGAACGTGTCGTCGAGCATCTCCTCGTACTGAGCGTCGGAGACGCCGACGGAGGAGTGCAGGGTCTGTGGGTTCACGCCGGGCAGGCCGATCGTCTGGGAGGTCATCAGATCGCGGCCCGCGTCCTTCCAGCCCTGGGCCGAATTGGCCCTCGCCTGGTCGAAGGACTCCTGGCTGTAGTCGACCCCGCCGTAGGCCCCGGACGAGGCGATGTCACCCCACCCCTGCTTCGTGACCTCGTCCTCGGAGGCGTACGGATTGCCGATGGCCGCATTGGTCACGATCTTGAACGTGCCTTCCACGTACTGCTCGGTCTCGTGGTAGCTCCCGGCCGACAGACCCGTGGCGACGGCGAACGAGTTGCCCTCGTTGATCAGGGCGCGCACCCCCCACTCCCAGCGCTCGCAGAACGACGAGAACGTCCCCGTCAACCCTTCGTGGCCCATCGCCAAGCCCGAGAGCGCGATGCCGCCGAAGCCACGCCCTTCCGCCGCCATGCTGTCCGCGCCGAGCTCCTTCAGCTCGCCCAGTGCCAGCGTCAGGCCGTTCGCGATCTCGTTCAGCCCGCTCGTGGCCAGGTCCTCGCCGGCCTCACCCCCGACCCCGCTCACCGTGCGGCCCCCCACTTCTCGGTTCCCGTGACGTTCCGATCCACCGCCGCCCCGTCCGGTACGACTCCGGCCACGGGCGGGAACAGCACCGCGTGCTCGGCGCCGTCCGCCGCGTCCAGGGCCACCCCGCACGGCATGCCCGCGCTCGGCACGGCCACGTCCAGCAGCCGCGACCCGAGCACCGTCTCGTACTCCCACTCGGTTTCGGCCTCGCCCCGGGCATGGGCGTACCGGACCAGTGCGCCCTCGTCGGAGAACGCGAGGATCCACCGCACGCCGCCGAGATCGACGGTCAGCCAGGCCTGGTCCCGGCGCGGTACGACCACCGCCGTCGTACGGAAGAGCGCCAGGACCGCTTCGAACTCGCGTCGCCGGGACTCGGCCCCCGGGTCCAGCGGCGCATCCGGCCCGTCCGGGTGACGGGCACCGGAGAGCGCGGACGACGGGACGGCCCCCCGCGCGTCGGGAGGTGGGGAAGAGGGAGACCACGGAGAGGGCGACCAGGGAGAGGGCGACCATGCCCCCGGAGAAGGATCCGGCGCGGATGCGCCGGCCGCCCCCGTCGGCGGGCCCTGCGGTTCGACAGGCGGTCCTGCGTAGTCAGCGAGCCGAGACCGCCGTACCGGCGTGTCCGAGCCGCCCCCGAAATCGATCACCGCGCCACCCTGGCACAGCTCCGGAGGCCGCCACCAGTCGCGCCTGGGTTATCCGTACATGCCCGGCATGCGGTGCGGGCGGGTGCGAAGACGGTGCGGAGGACCCGTGGGGATCGTGAGACTCTCCCGTTCGAAAACGTTCGACAGGGTGGGGAACATGAGCGAGAAGGAACCGTCGGTCTCCGACGACGAGTGGGCCGCGATCGTCGAAGCCGCGCGGGCGGACGGCGTCGGGGCGGGGGTGCCGAAGGTGCGGCGGTGGAGGTTCCGGCGTGGGGGCGCGGGTGCTCCGCGGCGGGCCGCGCCCGCACGGACGCCGGCGCAGCCGGAAGGGTGGCGCACCGGGCCCGCCTGGCAGGAGATGAACGGGCGCGGCAAGGCCCGGCGCCAGGTGAAGGGCGTCATCGGGATGGTGCTGGTGGTCGCGCTCGGGCTCGTGGCGTTCCGGCCGGAGCTGCTGACCGACCGGCTTCCGGACGGCTGGCTCCCGGGTACGGAGACGACTCCGCTGGCCGCCGAGACCGCGCCGCCCTCCGCGGCGCCGGCGGCCGAGACGTTCCCCGACACCCCGACCCTGAAGGAGCCCTTCAAGGGCTCCCCGGCCCTGCGCTGGGCGGACGGGGCCGCGGGCATCGAACCGCCCCCGGCCAAGGCCGTCGGCTGGATGTCGAAGAAGCAGACGGCCGCGGCGCTCAAGCGGGCCAAGGACTTCCTGGTCGCCGCGAACCTCGACCCGGCCGTGATCAAGGGCGGGAAGCCCACCGCCGCGCTCGCGCTCCTCGACCCGGAGCAGGGAGGTCTCCGGTCCGAGGTGGACACGTGGCTGGCCCACCCCACCGAGAAGGGGGACCCCACGCGGGTCTTCAGCCGCTTCGACCCGAGCGAGGTGCGGCTCGTGGGCCGCGTGGTGAAGCTCCGCGGGCGGATGACCGTGGAGGAGGGCAAGGGTAAGGACGCCGGCACGGTGCTGGTCCGCACCGACTACACCTTCGTCTACCCGCTGGTGAAGACCAGGCCGGGCGCCGACGAGGTGGCCCGGACGATCGTCCGCCGCGAGATCACGTTCAGCTTCGCCGAACCCGGCAGGTTCCGCGTGACGCCGGGCAAGCTGGGCATCTCGTACTGGCACTCGTCCATCGGCAACAGCACGTGCGACCACGCACCGGACGGCTTCCTCCACCCGACGTTCCCGGAGGACCTGCGCGCCCAGCCCGCCCCCGCGCCCTCCGGCCCCGCCACGGATCCCTACGACCGCAGCAAGAGCCTCGACGACCTGCCGGGGGAGTGCGGCACCACCACCCGTACCTGATCGGACCGCCCGGGGCGGGCGGCGCCCACCGCGACCCTGCGTGTAGCCAGACGTGACGTGGGGTACAGTCTTCCGCCCCGATTGGCGGCCGGATGCCCCCGTATGGCAGACTGTCGGGGTTGCTCGGTTGAGTGCCGATGCTGCGCGCCTCCCGTCGGGAGGACCGGAAGCGAGTCCCACAGTACTCGTCGACCCCACGCGGGTCGGACGTACGGGAATCTTCTGGGAAGCGTCAGCGGGGTACCGACCAGGCACTCGGCGGGTGTTCTGCCCCCGGCTCGCGGTCCAGGGACCGCACCCCCTTGGTTGGGAAGTCTTACGGACTTCTGCGTAGAGGGAGTGCGACACGCCCGACCGCGTGGGTCGGAGGCGGAGTCAAGAGAAGCCCCGAGTTCCAGAGCGTTACGAGAGACAGGACTACTGAGTAGCCATGGCGGGACAGAAGATCCGCATCCGGCTCAAGGCCTACGACCACGAGGTCATCGACTCCTCGGCGAAGAAGATCGTCGAGACGGTGACCCGCACTGGTGCGTCGGTCGCGGGCCCGGTGCCGCTGCCCACTGAGAAGAACGTGTACTGCGTCATCAAGTCGCCGCACAAGTACAAGGACTCGCGCGAGCACTTCGAGATGCGCACGCACAAGCGCCTCATCGACATCCTCGACCCCACGCCGAAGACGGTCGACTCGCTCATGCGTCTCGACCTGCCGGCGGGCGTCGACATCGAGATCAAGCTCTGAGGTGACGCGCGAGATGGCAAAGAACATTAAGGGCGTCCTGGGCGAGAAGCTCGGCATGACCCAGGTCTGGGACGAGAACAACCGGGTCGTCCCGGTGACCGTCGTCAAGGCCGGGCCGTGCGTCGTCACCCAGGTGCGCACCAACGACATCGACGGCTACGAGTCGGTCCAGATCGCCTTCGGCGAGATCGACCCGCGCAAGGTGAACAAGCCCCTCAAGGGTCACTTCGCCAAGGCAGACGTCACCCCGCGCCGCCACCTGGTGGAGCTTCGTACCGCTGACGCCAGCGAGTACACGCTCGGCCAGGAGATCACCGCCGCCGTGTTCGAGTCGGGCGTCAAGGTCGACGTCACCGGCAAGAGCAAGGGCAAGGGCTTCGCCGGTGTCATGAAGCGTCACAACTTCAAGGGCCTCGGCGCCGGTCACGGCACGCAGCGCAAGCACCGCTCCCCCGGTTCCATCGGTGGCTGCGCCACTCCGGGCCGTGTGTTCAAGGGCCTCCGGATGGCTGGCCGTATGGGCAACGAGCGGGTCACCACCCAGAACCTGACCGTCCACGCCGTTGACGCGGAGAAGGGTCTGCTGCTCATCAAGGGCGCGGTCCCCGGCCCGAACGGTGGCCTCGTCCTGGTCCGTACCGCGGCCAAGGGGGTTTGAGGAACCGATGAGCACCATTGACATCCTTTCGCCGGCAGGCGACAAGGCCGGGACCGTCGAGCTCCCCGCGGAGATCTTCGACGCCAAGACCAGCGTTCCGCTGATCCACCAGGTCGTCGTCGCCCAGCTGGCCGCTGCCCGTCAGGGCACGCACAAGACCAAGCGCCGTGGCGAAGTCCGCGGTGGTGGCAAGAAGCCTTACCGCCAGAAGGGCACCGGCCGCGCGCGCCAGGGTTCGACCCGTGCGCCGCAGTTCGCCGGCGGTGGCGTCGTCCACGGCCCCGTGCCGCGTGACTACTCGCAGCGCACCCCGAAGAAGATGAAGGCCGCCGCCCTGCGCGGTGCCCTCTCGGACCGGGCGCGCCACTCCCGCATCCACGTCGTCACCGGCGTGGTCGAGGGTGAGGTCTCCACCAAGGCCGCGAAGACGCTGTTCGGCAAGATCTCGGAGCGCAAGAACCTGCTCCTGGTCGTCGACCGCGCCGACGAGGCCGCGTGGCTCTCCGCCCGCAACCTGCCCCAGGTTCACATCCTGGAGCCGGGCCAGCTCAACACGTACGACGTGATCGTCTCCGACGACGTGGTCTTCACCAAGGCCGCCTTCGAGTCCTTCGTGTCTGGCCCCCAGACCGCTGAGACCGAAGGGAGCGAGGCCTGATGTCCGAGGCCACGATCACCAGCAAGACCTTCACGGACCCGCGTGACATCCTCGTCAAGCCGGTTGTCTCCGAGAAGAGCTACGCCCTGCTCGACGAGAACAAGTACACGTTCATCGTGGCGCCCGGCTCCAACAAGACCCAGATCAAGCAGGCCGTCGAGGCGGTCTTCTCGGTCAAGGTCACCGGGGTCAACACGATCAACCGTCAGGGCAAGCGCAAGCGCACCCGCACCGGTTTCGGTAAGCGCGCCAACACCAAGCGCGCCATCGTCACCCTTGCCGAGGGCAACCGTATCGACATCTTCGGCGGCCCGACCTCCTGACGGAGGTCGAGTCGTCCGGAATCGGACGAGGACTGAGAAATGGGAATCCGCAAGTACAAGCCGACTACGCCGGGCCGCCGTGGCTCCTCCGTAGCCGACTTCGTCGAGATCACGCGGTCCACGCCGGAGAAGTCGCTGGTCCGCCCCCTGCACAGCAAGGGCGGCCGTAACAACACCGGTCGTGTGACTGTCCGTCACCAGGGCGGTGGCCACAAGCGCGCCTACCGCGTGATCGACTTCCGTCGTCATGACAAGGACGGCGTGCCGGCCAAGGTCGCTCACATCGAGTACGACCCCAACCGCACCGCGCGCATCGCGCTGCTCCACTACGCGGACGGCGAGAAGCGCTACATCATCGCCCCGAAGAACCTGTCGCAGGGTGACCGGGTCGAGAACGGCCCCGGCGCCGACATCAAGCCCGGCAACAACCTGGCCCTCCGTAACATCCCGGTCGGTACCACGATCCACGCGATCGAGCTCCGTCCCGGCGGTGGCGCCAAGTTCGCCCGTTCCGCGGGTGCCTCCGTGCAGCTGCTGGCGAAGGAGGGCACGATGGCCCACCTTCGTATGCCGTCCGGTGAGATCCGTCTGGTCGACGCCCGCTGCCGCGCCACTGTTGGCGAGGTCGGCAACGCCGAGCAGTCGAACATCAACTGGGGCAAGGCCGGCCGCAAGCGCTGGCTGGGCGTTCGCCCGACCGTTCGCGGTGTGGCGATGAACCCGGTCGACCACCCGCACGGTGGTGGTGAGGGCAAGACCTCCGGTGGTCGCCACCCGGTCTCCCCGTGGGGTCAGAAGGAGGGTCGTACTCGCTCGCCGAAGAAGGCTTCGAGCAAGTACATCGTCCGCCGCCGCAAGACGAACAAGAAGCGCTAGGAGCGGGTTTAGATGCCGCGCAGTCTCAAGAAGGGACCCTTCGTCGACGGACACCTCGTAAAGAAGGTGGACGTACAGAACGAAGCCGGTACCAAGAACGTCATCAAGACCTGGTCCCGTCGCTCGATGATCATCCCGGCCATGCTCGGCCACACGATCGCGGTGCACAACGGCAAGACCCACATTCCGGTGTTTGTCACCGAGTCGATGGTCGGCCACAAGCTCGGCGAGTTCTCGCCGACGCGCACCTTCCGGGGTCACGTGAAGGACGACCGGAAGTCGAAGCGCCGCTAGTAGCGGGGTGGAATGACCATGACAGACACTGGAAGGACAACCATGGAAGCCAGGGCCCAGGCGCGGTACATCCGCGTCACGCCCATGAAGGCCCGCCGCGTGGTGGACCTTATCCGTGGCATGGACGCCACGGAGGCTCAGGCGGTCCTGCGTTTCGCCCCGCAGGCCGCGAGCGTGCCGGTTGGCAAGGTGCTGGACAGCGCCATCGCCAACGCTGCACACAACTACGACCACACGGACGCCTCTTCGCTGGTCATCAGCGAGGCGTACGTGGATGAGGGCCCGACCCTGAAGCGGTTCCGTCCGCGTGCCCAGGGCCGTGCCTACCGGATCCGTAAGCGGACCAGCCACATCACCGTGGTCGTCAGCAGCAAGGAAGGAACCCGGTAATGGGCCAGAAGGTTAACCCGCATGGGTTCCGGCTCGGCATCACCACGGACTTCAAGTCCCGTTGGTACGCCGACAAGCTGTACAAGGACTACGTCAAGGAAGACGTCGCCATCCGTCGGATGATGACGTCCGGCATGGAGCGCGCCGGCATCTCGAAGGTTGAGATCGAGCGCACCCGTGACCGCGTGCGGGTGGACATCCACACCGCGCGTCCCGGCATCGTCATCGGCCGCCGTGGCGCCGAGGCCGACCGCATCCGCGGCGACCTCGAGAAGCTCACGGGCAAGCAGGTCCAGCTGAACATCCTCGAGGTCAAGAACCCCGAGATGGACGCTCAGCTGGTCGCCCAGGCCGTTGCCGAGCAGCTCTCCTCCCGCGTCTCCTTCCGTCGCGCCATGCGTAAGAGCATGCAGGGCACGATGAAGGCCGGCGCCAAGGGCATCAAGATCCAGTGCGGCGGCCGTCTCGGCGGCGCCGAGATGTCCCGCTCGGAGTTCTACCGCGAGGGTCGTGTGCCCCTGCACACGCTCCGCGCGAACGTCGACTACGGCTTCTTCGAGGCCAAGACCACCTTCGGTCGCATCGGCGTGAAGGTCTGGATCTACAAGGGCGACGTCAAGAACATCGCCGAGGTCCGCGCCGAGAACGCTGCGGCCCGTGCGGGTAACCGCCCGGCCCGTGGTGCCGGCGCTGGCGACCGTCCCGCCGGCCGTGGTGGCCGCGGTGGCGAGCGTGGCGGCCGCGGCCGCAAGCCGCAGCAGCAGTCCGCGCCGGCTGCCGAGGCCCCCAAGGCCGACGCTCCCGCCGCCGCTGCCGCTCCGGCTGAGAGCACCGGAACGGAGGCCTGACCGAAATGCTGATCCCCCGTAGGGTCAAGCACCGCAAGCAGCACCACCCCAAGCGCTCGGGTATGAGCAAGGGTGGTACGCAGGTTGCGTTCGGCGAGTACGGCATTCAGGCCCTCACGCCGGCGTACGTGACCAACCGCCAGATCGAGGCGGCCCGTATCGCGATGACCCGCCACATCAAGCGTGGCGGCAAGGTCTGGATCAACATCTACCCGGACCGCCCGCTGACCAAGAAGCCTGCCGAGACCCGCATGGGTTCCGGTAAGGGTTCGCCGGAGTGGTGGATCGCGAACGTCAAGCCCGGTCGGGTGATGTTCGAGCTGTCCTACCCGAACGAGAAGATCGCGCGTGAGGCCCTGACTCGTGCCGCCCACAAGCTGCCGATGAAGTGCAAGATCGTCAAGCGCGAGGCAGGTGAGCTGTGATGTCGGCCGGTACCAAGGCGTCCGAGCTGCGCGAGCTGGGCAACGAGGAGCTTCTCAACAAGCTCCGCGAGGCCAAGGAAGAGCTGTTCAACCTCCGCTTCCAGGCGGCGACGGGTCAGCTCGAGAACCACGGTCGGCTCAAGTCCGTCCGTAAGGACATCGCCCGGATCTACACCCTGATGCGTGAGCGCGAGCTGGGCATCGAGACGGTGGAGAACGCCTGATGAGCGAGAACAATGTGACTGAGCAGAAGACCGAGCGCAACGCCCGCAAGGTCCGCGAGGGCCTGGTCGTCAGCGACAAGATGGACAAGACCGTCGTCGTCGCCGTCGAGGACCGCGTCAAGCACGCGCTGTACGGCAAGGTCATCCGCCGTACGAACAAGCTCAAGGCTCACGACGAGCAGAACGCTGCCGGCGTCGGCGACCGCGTCCTCCTGATGGAGACCCGGAAGCTGTCCGCCTCGAAGCACTGGCGCGTCGTCGAGATCCTCGAGAAGGCCAAGTAATTACCTGAGGGGTTTCCTTCAGGTCAGTTCCGCCAGGCTCGGCGAGGGGCTCCGGTAACGGACCCCTCGCCGGGAACCGGCAGACAAACAGGAGATAGACGTGATCCAGCAGGAGTCGCGACTGCGTGTCGCCGACAACACTGGTGCCAAGGAGATCCTTTGCATCCGTGTTCTCGGTGGTTCCGGTCGCCGCTACGCGGGCATCGGTGACGTCATCGTCGCCACCGTCAAGGACGCGATCCCCGGTGGCAACGTGAAGAAGGGTGACGTCGTCAAGGCGGTCATCGTTCGCACCGTCAAGGAGCGCCGCCGCCAGGACGGCTCGTACATCCGCTTCGACGAGAACGCCGCCGTCATTCTGAAGAACGACGGCGACCCTCGCGGCACCCGTATCTTCGGCCCGGTGGGCCGTGAGCTGCGCGAGAAGAAGTTCATGAAGATCATCTCGCTCGCGCCGGAGGTGCTGTAAGCATGAAGATCAAGAAGGGCGACCTGGTCCAGGTCATCACCGGTAAGGACAAGGGCAAGCAGGGCAAGGTCATCGCGGCCTTCCCCCGCGAGGACCGTGTCCTGGTCGAGGGTGTCAACCGGGTCAAGAAGCACACCAAGGCCGGCCCCCAGCAGGCCGGTGGCATCGTCACGACCGAGGCGCCGGTCCACGTGAGCAACGTTCAGCTCGTCGTGGAGAAGGACGGCAAGAAGGTCGTCACGCGTGTCGGTTACCGCTTCGACGACGAGGGCAACAAGATCCGCGTTGCCAAGCGGACGGGTGAGGACATCTGATGGCTACCACCACCACTCCGCGTCTCAAGACGAAGTACCGCGAGGAGATCGCGGGCAAGCTGCGTGAGGAGTTCTCGTACGAGAACGTCATGCAGGTTCCCGGCCTCGTCAAGATCGTGGTCAACATGGGTGTGGGCGACGCCGCCCGCGACTCCAAGCTGATCGATGGCGCCATCCGCGACCTCACCACGATCACCGGTCAGAAGCCGGCCGTCACCAAGGCCCGCAAGTCCATCGCGCAGTTCAAGCTGCGTGAGGGACAGCCGATCGGTGCCCACGTCACCCTCCGTGGCGACCGCATGTGGGAGTTCCTGGACCGCACCCTGTCGCTCGCGCTTCCGCGCATCCGCGACTTCCGTGGTCTGTCCCCCAAGCAGTTCGACGGGCGTGGCAACTACACCTTCGGTCTCACGGAGCAGGTCATGTTCCACGAGATCGACCAGGACAAGATCGACCGTGTCCGGGGTATGGACATCACCGTGGTCACCACGGCGACCAACGACGCTGAGGGCCGTGCCCTTCTCCGTCACCTCGGCTTCCCGTTCAAGGAGGCGTAAGCGAGATGGCGAAGAAGGCTCTCATCGCGAAGGCTGCCCGCAAGCCCAAGTTCGGTGTGCGTGCGTACACGCGCTGCCAGCGCTGCGGCCGTCCCCACTCCGTGTACCGCAAGTTCGGCCTGTGCCGCGTGTGCCTTCGTGAGATGGCTCACCGTGGCGAACTGCCGGGCGTGACCAAGAGCTCCTGGTAATCCCCTTCATCAGGGATTCCGGAGTCTCTCGGTAAGCAGAGGGTTGCAGAGGCCCACCTCTCCATGGCTTAGGCTAGGAGGGTTGGGCGTCTGCGCCCGTACGACTTACTACGCCGTAGGTCCCCGCGCCGCACCCGTCCCGCCCCTGTGTGGGGAGAGGGATGGCGCATACAGGAAACCCCGGCGAGAGAGGCCGAAGGCCAATTCATGACCATGACTGATCCGATCGCGGACATGCTGACTCGTCTGCGTAACGCGAACTCGGCATACCACGACACCGTGACGATGCCGCACAGCAAGATCAAGTCTCACATCGCGGAAATCCTCCAGCAGGAGGGCTTCATCACGGGCTGGAAGGTCGAGGACGCCGAAGTCGGCAAGAACCTCGTCCTCGAGCTCAAGTTCGGTCCGAACCGTGAGCGCTCCATCGCGGGCATCAAGCGGATCTCGAAGCCGGGCCTCCGTGTTTACGCGAAGTCCACCAACCTGCCGAAGGTCCTCGGCGGCCTGGGCGTGGCGATCATCTCCACGTCCCACGGTCTCCTGACCGGCCAGCAGGCAGGCAAGAAGGGCGTAGGTGGGGAAGTCCTCGCCTACGTCTGGTAGTCGGGAACGGAGGAATAGCTAATGTCGCGTATTGGCAAGCTGCCTATCCAGGTTCCCGCCGGTGTGGACGTCACCATCGAGGGCCGCACGGTCACGGTGAAGGGTTCCAAGGGCACCCTGAGCCACACCGTCGCCGCGCCGATCGAGATCGTGAAGGGTGAGGACGGCGTTCTGAACGTCACCCGCCCCAACGACGAGCGTCAGAACAAGGCCCTCCACGGCCTGTCCCGCACGCTGGTGGCCAACATGATCACCGGTGTGACCCAGGGATACATCAAGGCGCTCGAGATCAGCGGTGTCGGTTACCGCGTCGCCGCGAAGGGCTCCAACCTGGAGTTCCAGCTCGGCTACAGCCACCCGATCCTGGTCGAGGCGCCCGAAGGCATCTCGTTCAAGGTCGAGTCGCCGACCAAGTTCTCGGTCGAGGGCATCGACAAGCAGAAGGTCGGCGAAGTCGCCGCCAACATCCGCAAGCTTCGCAAGCCCGACCCCTACAAGGCCAAGGGCGTGAAGTATGCGGGTGAGGTCATCCGCCGCAAGGTCGGAAAGGCTGGTAAGTAAGCCATGGCATACGGTGTGAAGATCGCCAAGGGCGACGCCTACAAGGGCGCCGCCAAGAAGCGCCGCCACATCCGCATCCGCAAGAACGTGTCGGGTACGGCGGAGCGTCCGCGCCTCGTCGTGACGCGTTCCAACCGCGGTATCACCGCTCAGGTCATCGACGACCTCAAGGGTCACACCCTTGCGTCGGCGTCGACCCTGGACGCGTCGATCCGCGGCGGCGAGGGTGACAAGTCCGCGCAGGCCAAGCAGGTCGGTTCCCTGGTCGCCGAGCGCGCCAAGGCCGCCGGTGTCGAGGCTGTCGTGTTCGACCGTGGTGGCAACAGGTACGCCGGGCGCATTGCCGCTCTGGCTGACGCCGCCCGCGAAGCCGGGCTGAAGTTCTAAGCCCCGGTTCCGGGACTAACGGACGTAACAGAGAGAGGTAATCCAATGGCTGGACCCCAGCGCCGCGGAAGCGGTGCCGGTGGCGGCGAGCGGCGGGACCGGAAGGGCCGCGACGGTGGCGCTGCCGCCGAGAAGACCGCGTACGTTGAGCGCGTTGTCGCGATCAACCGCGTCGCCAAGGTTGTCAAGGGTGGTCGCCGCTTCAGCTTCACCGCGCTGGTCGTGGTGGGCGACGGTGACGGCACGGTAGGTGTCGGTTACGGCAAGGCCAAGGAAGTTCCCGCGGCCATCGCCAAGGGTGTCGAGGAAGCCAAGAAGAACTTCTTCAAGGTTCCGCGCATCCAGGGCACCATCCCTCACCCGATCCAGGGCGAGAAGGCCGCGGGCGTCGTCCTGCTCAAGCCGGCTTCCCCCGGTACCGGTGTGATCGCCGGTGGCCCGGTGCGCGCCGTGCTCGAGTGCGCCGGCGTTCACGACATCCTGTCGAAGTCGCTCGGCTCCGACAACGCGATCAACATCGTGCACGCGACCGTGGCGGCCCTCAAGGGCCTGCAGCGTCCCGAGGAGATCGCGGCTCGCCGTGGTCTGCCCCTCGAGGACGTCGCCCCCGCGGCTCTGCTCCGTGCGCGTGCTGGGGCGGGTGCGTAATGGCTCGCCTCAAGGTCACGCAGACGAAGTCGTACATCGGCAGCAAGCAGAACCACCGCGACACCCTGCGTTCGCTCGGGCTCAAGCGCCTGGGCGACGTGGTTGTCAAGGAGGACCGCCCCGAGTTCCGCGGCATGGTGCACACCGTCCGCCACCTCGTGACGGTTGAGGAGGTTGACTGACATGGCGGAGAACAACCCGCTGAAGGCCCACAACCTCCGGCCTGCCCCGGGCGCCAAGACCGCCAGGACCCGTGTGGGTCGTGGTGAGGCGTCCAAGGGTAAGACCGCTGGTCGTGGTACCAAGGGCACCAAGGCCCGTTACCAGGTTCCGCAGCGCTTCGAGGGCGGGCAGATGCCCCTCCACATGCGTCTGCCGAAGCTGAAGGGCTTCAAGAACCCGTTCCGCACCGAGTACCAGGTCGTGAACCTGGACAAGCTCGGCGCTCTCTACCCCGAGGGTGGAGAGGTCACGGTGGCCGACCTGGTCGCCAAGGGCGCGGTGCGCAAGAACAGCCTCGTCAAGGTGCTCGGCGCCGGTGAGGTCTCCGTGGCGCTGCAGGTGACGGTCGACGCCGTCTCCGGCTCCGCCAAGGAGAAGATCGCCGCCGCCGGCGGCACCGTCACCGAGCTCGTCTGAGACGACTCGATGGCCTGAACATCCGACCGGGGATGCCTCCCAAAAGGGGCATCCCCGGTTGGTCGTTCCTAGGGGGGCATGGTCGCCGGTAAGGTGGCGTGCACTGTCTAGGCTCCGTGCGGTATGCCCGCACGGATTTCGTGACCGTTACCTATTCGTCGAACCTCAAGACCGTCACCTCACGCGCGTAACGCGGGGGTCGCAGGAGGCACCGTGCTTACCGCGTTCGCCCGGGCGTTCAAGACGCCCGACCTGCGCAAGAAGCTGCTCTTCACGCTCGGCATCATCGTGCTGTACCGGCTCGGGGCGCACATCCCCGTCCCCGGCGTCAGCTACGAGGCCGTCCAGCAGTGTGTCGACCAGGCCAGCCAGGGCAACAACTCCTTGTTCGGCCTGGTGAACATGTTCAGTGGCGGGGCGCTGCTGCAGATCACCATCTTCGCGCTCGGCATCATGCCGTACATCACGGCGAGCATCATCCTGCAGCTGCTGACCGTCGTGATCCCGCGGCTCGAGGCCCTCAAGAAGGAGGGACAGTCCGGCACCGCCAAGATCACGCAGTACACGCGGTACCTGACGATCGCGCTCGCCGTCCTCCAGGGCACCGGCCTCGTCGCCACGGCCAAGAGCGGTGCGCTGTTCAGCGGCTGCACGGTGGCCAGTCAGGTCGTTCCGGACCCGTCCATCTTCACCATCGCCACGATGGTCATCACGATGACCGCCGGTACCGCCCTCGTCATGTGGCTCGGTGAGCTGATCACCGACCGCGGCATCGGCAACGGCATGTCCATCCTGATGTTCATCTCGATCGCCGCCGGCTTCCCGGGCGCCCTGTGGGCCATCAAGGAGAGCGGCAAGCTCGCCAAGGGCTGGATCGAGTTCGGCACCGTCATCCTGATCGGCTTCGTGATGGTGGCCCTCGTCGTCTTCGTCGAGCAGGCCCAGCGCCGCATCCCGGTGCAGTACGCGAAGCGGATGATCGGCCGCAGGTCCTACGGCGGAACGTCCACATACATCCCGCTCAAGGTGAACCAGGCAGGTGTGATTCCTGTCATCTTCGCCTCGTCGCTGCTCTACATCCCGGCCCTCGTCGCGCAGTTCTCGAGCTCCACCTCGGGGTGGAAGACCTGGATCGAAGCCCACTTCGTCAAGGGTGACCACCCCTACTACATCGCTACGTACTTCCTCCTGATCGTGTTCTTCGCCTTCTTCTACGTGGCGATCTCGTTCAACCCCGAGGAAGTCGCGGACAACATGAAGAAGTATGGTGGCTTCATCCCGGGTATCCGGGCTGGTCGACCTACTGCCGAGTATCTGAGCTACGTGCTCAACCGGATCACTTGGCCGGGCTCGCTGTATCTGGGTCTGATCGCTCTTGTGCCGACGATGGCGTTGGCAGGCTTCGGTGGCGCCAATGCCAACTTCCCCTTCGGTGGGACGAGCATCCTCATCATCGTGGGTGTGGGGCTGGAGACCGTGAAGCAGATCGAGAGCCAGCTCCAGCAGCGTAATTACGAAGGGTTCCTCCGCTGATGCGAATCGTCCTCGTCGGACCGCCCGGGGCCGGTAAGGGTACGCAGGCCGCGTTCCTTGCCAAGAACCTGGACATCCCGCACATCTCCACGGGTGACCTGTTCCGCGCCAACATCAGTCAGGGCACGGAGCTGGGCGTGAAGGCCAAGGCGTTCATGGACGCCGGCGACCTCGTGCCCGACGAGGTGACCATCGGGATGGCCAAGGACCGCATGGAGCAGTCGGACGCCGCCAACGGCTTCCTGCTCGACGGCTTCCCGCGCAACGTGGCCCAGGCCGAGGCGCTGGACGTGGTCCTGAAGGCCGAGGACATGCAGCTCGACGCGGTCCTGGACCTGGAGGTCCCCGAGGACGAGGTCGTGAAGCGGATCGCGGGCCGCCGCATCTGCCGCAACGACAGCGCGCACGTCTTCCACGTCACGTACACCCCGCCGAAGGCCGAGGGCGTGTGTGACGTGTGCGGTGGCGAGCTCTACCAGCGCGACGACGACTCCGAGGAGACCGTCCGTCGGCGCCTGGAGGTCTACCACACGCAGACCGAGCCGATCATCGACTACTACCGGGCGCAGAACCTGGTCGTGACGATCTCGGCGCTCGGCAAGGTGGACGAGGTCACCGCGAAGGCGATGGCCGCGCTCAAGAAGTAACCCCCGGTTCGTGCGATACGGCCGCGGTGCCCCTCGGGGCGCCGCGGCCGTATCGTTGTTCCGACGACCCGTACTCGATGGAAAGGCCCCCGTCACGATGGTGCAGATCAAGACCCCCGAGCAGATCGCGAAGATGCGCGAGGCGGGGCTGGTCGTTGCCGCCATCCATGCGGCGACCCGTGAGGCGGCCGTTCCGGGCGCCACGACGAAGGACCTGGACGAGGTCGCCCGCAAGGTGATCGCGGACCACGGCGCGAAGTCGAACTTCCTGGGGTACGGAGGCTTCCCCGCGACGATCTGCACCTCGGTGAACGAGGTCGTCGTCCACGGCATCCCCGACGAGAAGACCGTCCTGAAGGACGGGGACATCATCTCGATCGACTGCGGCGCGATCATCGACGGCTGGCACGGGGACGCGGCCTACACCGCCTTCGTGGGCTCGGGGCACGCCCCGGAGCTGATCGAGCTCTCCCGGGTCACCGAGGAGTCGATGTGGGCCGGCATCGCCGCCATGCGGAACGGCAACCGGCTGGTGGACATCTCGCGCGCCATCGAGACGTACATCCGCCGCCAGCCGAAGCCCGGCGGCGGCAAGTACGGCATCGTCGAGGACTACGGCGGCCACGGCATCGGGACCGAGATGCACATGGACCCCCACCTGCTGAACTACGTCGCCCGCAAGCGCGGCAAGGGCCCGAAGCTGGTCCCCGGCTTCTGTCTGGCGATCGAGCCGATGGTCTCGCTGGGCACGCCCCGCACGGAGGTCCTGAGCGACGACTGGACGGTCATCACCACCGACGGGACCTGGTCCTCCCACTGGGAGCACTCGGTCGCCCTGACGGAGGAGGGCCCGCTCGTCCTGACCGCCCCCGACGGCGGCAAGGCGAAGCTGGCGTCGCTGGGCGTGACCGCGGCGCCCGACCCGTTGGCGTAACCGGGGCCCGCGGGCGCCCGGAGCGCCTGCATGGCCGCCGCGGTTCCGGGGATTCTGCGGCGTGGCTCCTTGCGTAAGGATCTTGCCGGGTGGGCAAACTTCCCGGATTCGTCTTTTCCAAGGGGCTGTCGTAGACTGATGCGTCGGCTCTCGTGTACCCGTGTGTCCTCACCCGGAGCGAGAGTCGATCAAGGTAGCCGATTCGAAAGGCGAAGCGTGGCCAAGAAGCAAGGTGCCATCGAAATCGAGGGCACCGTGATCGAGTCCCTCCCGAACGCCATGTTCAAGGTGGAGCTCCAGAACGGTCACAAGGTCCTCGCGCACATCTCCGGCAAGATGCGGATGCACTACATCCGAATCCTTCCGGACGACCGGGTCGTCGTGGAGCTTTCTCCCTACGACCTGACGCGTGGCCGGATCGTCTACCGATACAAGTAGATCTTGCCCGCACCCCGCATCTTCCGTGCGCGGGTGGTGGCACTGACCCGGAGAACCTCACATCCCATGAAGGTCAAGCCGAGCGTCAAGAAGATCTGCGACAAGTGCAAGGTGATCCGCCGTCACGGCCGGGTCATGGTCATCTGCGACAACCTGCGCCACAAGCAGCGCCAGGGCTGACGCACGCCGACCGACCTGCACCTCCGCAGTTCTTCGCGCGACGCAAGCAAACGTACATACGCAGAGCCCGCCCAGCCCGCAAGGGCCGGCGGCACCTCCGGCGGGGGCCGGGGACCCGATACGTACCACCTCTCAGCAGAGAGGTCGGCGGATCGGGAGCGGCTCTGTGTAAGACCCCCGAGCACACAGGAGCCATTGAATGGCACGCGTTTCCGGTGTCGACATCCCGCGTGAAAAGCGCGTGGAGATCGCACTCACCTACGTCTTCGGTATCGGGCGCACCCGGTCCAAGGAGATCCTCGCCTCCACCGGCGTGAACCCGAACACCCGCGTTCGTGACCTGGCCGAAGAGGACCTGGTCAAGATCCGCGAGTACGTGGACGCCAACCTCCAGACCGAGGGTGACCTCCGCCGCGAGATCCAGGCCGACATCCGCCGCAAGGTCGAGATCGGCTGCTACCAGGGTCTGCGTCACCGTCGTGGCCTTCCGGTCCACGGCCAGCGCACCAGCACGAACGCCCGTACCCGCAAGGGCCCGCGTCGCGCCATCGCCGGTAAGAAGAAGCCGGGCAAGAAGTAGTCCTCAGCGGACGCTTGACCACACGGTCTTCGCTGTAGGACCGACCACCTCCCGTAGGAGATATAGATGCCCCCCAAGGGTCGTCAGGGCGCTGCCAAGAAGGTGCGCCGCAAGGAAAAGAAGAACGTCGCTCACGGCCACGCGCACATCAAGAGCACGTTCAACAACACGATCGTCTCGATCACGGACCCCTCGGGCAACGTGATCTCCTGGGCCTCCGCCGGCCACGTCGGCTTCAAGGGCTCGCGCAAGTCCACCCCCTTCGCCGCGCAGATGGCCGCCGAGTCGGCCGCCCGCCGCGCGCAGGAGCACGGCATGCGCAAGGTCGACGTCTTCGTGAAGGGTCCGGGCTCCGGCCGCGAGACCGCGATCCGTTCCCTCCAGGCCACGGGCCTCGAGGTCGGTTCGATCCAGGACGTCACCCCGACGCCGCACAACGGCTGCCGTCCCCCCAAGCGCCGTCGCGTCTGATCTCGGCGACCGCTGCTTGACCTGAGTACGGGCGGTACGCCTCGCAAGAGACGTACCGCCCGTACCCTTGCAGTACGCAGTATCTGTCGGACGTCAAATAGTGGGCGTCCACAACCGAAGGATTCACACCATGCTGATCGCTCAGCGTCCCTCGCTGACCGAAGAGGTCGTCGACGAATTCCGCTCGCGGTTCGTCATCGAGCCCCTGGAGCCGGGCTTCGGCTACACGCTCGGCAACAGCCTCCGTCGTACGCTCCTCTCCTCGATCCCGGGTGCGGCCGTCACGTCCATCCGCATCGACGGTGTCCTGCACGAGTTCACCACCGTGCCGGGCGTCAAGGAGGACGTCACCGACCTCATCCTCAACATCAAGCAGCTGGTCGTCTCCTCGGAGCACGACGAGCCGGTCGTGATGTACCTGCGCAAGCAGGGCCCCGGCCTGGTCACCGCCGCCGACATCGCGCCCCCGGCCGGTGTCGAGGTGCACAACCCCGACCTGGTCCTCGCCACGCTCAACGGCAAGGGCAAGCTGGAGATGGAGCTGACCGTCGAGCGCGGTCGCGGCTACGTCTCCGCCGTGCAGAACAAGCAGCTGGGCCAGGAGATCGGCCGCATCCCGGTCGACTCCATCTACTCCCCGGTGCTCAAGGTCACGTACAAGGTCGAGGCGACCCGTGTCGAGCAGCGCACCGACTTCGACAAGCTGATCGTCGACGTCGAGACCAAGCAGGCCATGCGGCCGCGTGACGCCATGGCGTCCGCCGGCAAGACCCTGGTCGAGCTGTTCGGTCTGGCGCGCGAGCTCAACATCGACGCCGAGGGCATCGACATGGGCCCGTCCCCCACGGACGCCGCCCTCGCCGCCGACCTGGCGCTGCCGATCGAGGAGCTCGAGCTCACCGTTCGTTCGTACAACTGCCTCAAGCGCGAGGGCATCCACTCCGTGGGTGAGCTCGTGGCGCGCTCCGAGGCCGACCTGCTCGACATCCGCAACTTCGGTGCGAAGTCGATCGACGAGGTCAAGGCGAAGCTGGCCGGCATGGGCCTGGCCCTCAAGGACAGCCCGCCCGGATTCGACCCGACCGCCGCCGCCGACGCCTTCGGCGCCGACGACGACGCGGACGCGGGCTTCGTCGAGACCGAGCAGTACTAGTCCCACCGGCGGGCCGGGTCTCCTCGGAGGCCCGGCCTCGTCGCGGTGACACGCCTTCCGGGCCGTTCGCGGCCCGGGCCTCCGGCTCCGGCCGGATCTCCGTCGGGCAGACGCCCGCGCGGACACTGACACCGGTACCTCATACGGCCGGTGCAGATCACAAGGAGAAACACCATGCCGCGTCCCACCAAGGGTGCCCGCCTCGGCGGCAGCGCCGCTCACGAGCGTCTGCTCCTCGCCAACCTGGCGAAGTCGCTCTTCGAGCACGGCCGCATCACGACGACCGAGGCCAAGGCCCGCCGCCTGCGTCCGGTCGCCGAGCGCCTGATCACCAAGGCGAAGAAGGGCGACATCCACAACCGTCGCCTGGTGCTGCAGACGATCACCGACAAGGGCATCGTCCACACCCTCTTCACCGAGATCGCGCCGCGCTACTCCGAGCGCCCGGGTGGCTACACCCGTATCACCAAGATCGGCAACCGTCGTGGCGACAACGCCCCGATGGCCGTGATCGAGCTGGTCGAGGGCGAGATCGCCAAGAAGGCGACCGTCGCCGAGGCCGAGGCCGCCACCAAGCGTGCGGTCAAGGAGGACGAGGCCAAGGTCGAGGAGACCAAGGCCGAGGACACCACCGAGGCTCCGGCCGAGGAGGCGAAGGACGCGTAAGCGTTCTTCCGTTTTTCTCGTGGGCGGGCCCGTACCCCTGGGGTACGGGCCCGCTCCCGTACGCAGAGGGTTTCGAGAGGGAGCAGCGCGTGAGCGACGACGTGCAGGCCGGGTTCGTACGCATCCGGCTCGACCTGTCCTACGACGGCAAGGACTTCTCCGGCTGGGCCAAGCAGCCCCGGGGGCAGCGGACCGTACAGGGTGACATCGAGGAGGCCCTGAAGACGGTGACCCGCTCCACGGAGACGTTCGAGCTGACGGTCGCCGGCCGCACCGACGCCGGAGTGCACGCGCGGGGCCAGGTCGCTCATGTCGACCTGCCCCTCGAGCTGTGGGCCGAGCACCGGGAGAAGCTGCTGCGCCGGCTCGCCGGACGGCTGCGGCACGACGTCCGGGTATGGCGGCTCACCGAGGCGCCCGCCGGGTTCAACGCCCGGTTCTCCGCCGTCTGGCGCCGCTACGCCTACCGCGTCACCGACAACCCCGGCGGGGTCGACCCGCTGCTGCGCGGCCATGTCCTGTGGCACGACTGGGCCCTCGACATGGACGCCATGAACGCCGCCGCCGAGCGGCTGGTGGGGGAGCACGACTTCGCCGCGTACTGCAAGAAGCGCGAGGGCGCCACGACCATCCGCACGCTCCAGGAGCTGCGCTGGGAGCGGCGGCCCGGCGGGGTGCTGGAGGCGACCGTGAAGGCGGACGCCTTCTGCCACAACATGGTCCGTGCGCTGGTGGGCGCGCTGCTGTTCGTGGGCGACGGGCACCGGCCGGTGGAGTGGCCCGCGAAGGTGCTCGCGGCGGGCGTGCGGGACTCGGCCGTGCACGTCGTACGGCCGCACGGGCTGACGCTCGAAGAGGTCGGCTACCCGGCGGACGAGCTGCTGGCCGCCCGGAATCTGGAGGCCCGCAACAAGCGGACCCTGCCCGGAAGCGGCTGCTGCTGACGTCGCCCGGGCGCCGCCGTCACTCCCCGGGCGCGCCGGCCGCCGCCGCGGCCTGGGTGCGGCCGCGGGCGTAGATCTGGTTGAAGGCGAAGCTGCCCAGGTCGTCGCTGGTCTGGTAGATGGCCTTGTCCTTCGCCGCCGAGGTGACCTTCTTGCCGCTGGTGTAGCCGGCCTGCGTGAAGTAGGCGTACCGGCCGATGGCGTTGGTACGGCGCAGGCAGACGGTGGCGCGGCAGAAGTCGGCGACCCCGGAGCCGGCCAGCGGGGCGATGCCCCCCTGGGCCTGCCCCTTCGCCTTCAGCGCCTCCGCCTCGGTGGAGAAGACGGCGACGCCGACCGTGATGGCCACACCGTCCTTCACATAGGTGGCGCGCAGCACGCGGTCGCAGCCGTTCCTCTTCAGGACCGACCCCAGCGCGCCCTGGGTGACGCTCGCGCACGAGGTCGTGGAGGAGGTCGCGCCCTTGGTGTAGGCGCGGCCGTTCATCGTGAACTTCTTGCCCGGGAAGAGGCCCTCGGCGCTCAGCGGCGCCTTGTCCTTCCTCTCGTCGGAGATGAAGTCCATGGGGTCCGGCGGGGGCGGCGGCGCCACGGAGGAGAAGGTCGGATCCGGCGTGGGGGAGCCGTCGGCGGTCGCGGCGCCGGTGGGGGTGGTGCCGCCGTTCTTGGCGGTGTCGTCCCCGCCGCCGCCCACGACGGCGGCCGCGACGATCGCGCCGACCGCGAGCGTCGCCAGCGCGCCGCCGCCGATCATCAGCCGGCGCTTGCGGCGGCCACGCGCCGCCGACGCGTCGGCGAGGGCGCCCCAGTCCGGCGTGTCCCCGCCCTGGGCCCCCGGGAACGGGTCCGGCCGCTGACCGTACGACGGCTGCCCGTACGACTCCTGCCGGTAGGGCTGCTGTCCGAACGGGTCGCGTCCGGTCCCGTCCTGCCCGTAGGGCCGCTGCCCGTACGGATCATGTCCGTACGGGTCCTGTCCCCGCTCGTCCTGCCCGTGCGACGGCTGCCCGAACGGCTGCGGCCGCGGCTCCTGCGGTTCCTGCGGCCACTGCGGCCCCCCAAAGCTCATGTCGCGCATCCTAAACCGGTTGGGAGACGGCGGTACGGGCGGCGACAATGCCCTCCATGGGACATGTCGAGGCCGCGCATCTGGAGTACTACCTTCCGGACGGGAGGGTGCTGCTCGCCGACGCCTCCTTCCGGGTGGGCGAGGGCGCCGTGGTCGCCCTCGTCGGCGCCAACGGCGCCGGGAAGACCACGCTGCTCCGGATGATCGCCGGTGAGCTGCAGCCGCACGGCGGCACGGTCACCGTCAGCGGCGGACTCGGCGTCATGCCGCAGTTCGTCGGCTCGGTCCGCGACGAACGCACGGTCCGCGACCTGCTGGTCTCCGTGGCCCAGCCGCGGATCCGCGAGGCGGCGAAGGCGGTCGACGAGGCCGAGCACCTGATCATGACCGTCGACGACGAGGCCGCCCAGATGCGGTACGCGCAGGCGCTCAGCGACTGGGCCGAGGTCCAGGGGTACGAGGCCGAGACCCTCTGGGACATGTGCACGACGGCGGCGCTGGGCGTCCCGTACGAGAAGGCGCAGTTCCGCGAGGTGCGCACCCTCAGCGGCGGCGAGCAGAAGCGGCTGGTCCTGGAGTCGCTGCTGCGCGGCACCGACGAGGTGCTGCTCCTCGACGAGCCGGACAACTATCTGGACGTCCCCGGCAAGCGGTGGCTGGAGGAGCGGCTGCGGGAGACCCGTAAGACCGTGCTCTTCATCTCCCACGACCGGGAGCTGCTCGCCCGGGCCGCCCAGAAGATCGTCGCGGTCGAGCCGGGACCGGCCGGCTCGGACGTCTGGGTGCACGGCGGCGGCTTCGCGACCTTCCACGAGGCGCGGCGGGAGCGGTTCGCCCGGTTCGAGGAGCTGAAGCGGCGCTGGGAGGAGAAGCACGCGCAGCTGAAGAAGCTGGTGGTCACCCTGCGGCAGGCGGCCGCGGTCAGCCACGAGCTGGCCTCCCGCTACGCCGCCGCCCAGACGCGGCTGCGGAAGTTCGAGGAGGCCGGGCCGCCGCCGGAGCCGCCGCGCGAGCAGGACATCCGGATGCGGCTGCGCGGTGGCCGGACCGGGGTGCGCGCGGTGACCTGCGAGAACCTGGAGCTGACCGGTCTGATGAAGCCGTTCTCGCTGGAGATCTTCTACGGCGAGCGGGTCGGCGTCCTCGGCTCCAACGGCTCGGGCAAGTCGCACTTCCTGCGGCTGCTCGCCGGGGACCCGTCGGTCGCCCACACGGGCACGTGGAAGCTGGGCGCACGGGTCGTCCCCGGCCACTTCGCCCAGACCCACGCCCATCCGGAGCTGCAGGGCCGGACCCTCGTGGACATCCTCTGGTCGGAGCACGCCAAGGACCGCGGCGGGGCGATGTCGGTGCTGCGCCGCTACGAACTGGAGGGCCAGGGCGACCAGCCCTTCGAGAAGCTCTCCGGCGGCCAGCAGGCACGCTTCCAGATCCTGCTCCTGGAGCTGTCGGGCACGACGGCGCTCCTCCTCGACGAGCCGACGGACAACCTGGACCTGGAGTCGGCGGAGGCCCTCCAGGACGGACTGGAGTCGTACGACGGGACGGTCCTGGCCGTCACGCACGACCGGTGGTTCGCCAAGACCTTCGACCGGTTCCTGGTCTTCGGCTCGGACGGGGTCGTACGCGAGTCGACGGAGCCGGTGTGGGACGAGCGGCGGGTGGACCGGGCACGGTAGGTCGGCGCGTTTTGACCCCTCCGGGGTGCCGCGGGTACTGTTGCGGTTTGTTATGCGTAGTGGCTTCGTCGTTCTCCGGCGAGCGCCCTTGCGCAGGTTCCCTGGAGCAGTTACCAGTGGCTCGCATACGGGCAGTGCGTCCCGGCAGTGCAGGCCCCAGCTGCATGATCGCTTCAGGTGTGTCTGGACTCCATCCACTGAAGAAGCGAAGGCTACGAAGTGCGTACGTACAGCCCTAAGCCCGGCGATGTCACTCGCCAGTGGCACATCATCGACGCGCGGGACGTTGTCCTGGGTCGTCTGGCGACCACGGCTGCGAACCTCCTCCGAGGCAAGCACAAGCCGATCTACGCCCCCCACATGGACATGGGCGATTTCGTCATCATCATCAACGCCGACAAGGTTCACCTGTCCGGCAACAAGAAGACCCAGAAGCTGGCCTACCGCCACTCCGGCTTCCCGGGTGGTCTGCGCTCCGTCCGCTACGACGAGCTGCTGGCCAAGAACCCCGAGAAGGCCGTCGAGAAGGCCATCAAGGGCATGATCCCCAAGAACACCCTGGGCCGTCAGATGCTCTCGAAGCTGAAGGTCTACGCGGGCGAGAACCACCCGCACGCTGCTCAGCAGCCGGTCCCGTTCGAGATCACCCAGGTCGCGCAGTAGTTCCGGCCACCCCCTAAGACGAAAAGAAATCTGAGGAGCATCGTGGCCGAGACCACTGTTGAGAACCCCATCGAGGGCGAGGAGACCTACGCCGAGGTCACCACCTTCGAGTCCGAGGCGCCCGTCGAGGGCGAGTACACCTCGGAGTCCGCGGCGTCCCGCTTCGGCGACCCGCAGCCGGCCGCCGGCCTGGGCCGTCGCAAGAACGCCATCGCCCGCGTCCGGATCGTCCCGGGCACCGGCAAGTGGAAGATCAACGGTCGCACCCTTGAGGACTACTTCCCCAACAAGGTGCACCAGCAGGAAGTCAACGAGCCCTTCAAGGTGCTCGAGCTCGACAACCGCTACGACGTCATCGCCCGCATCGCGGGTGGCGGCGTGTCCGGTCAGGCCGGCGCCCTGCGCCTCGGCGTGGCCCGCGCGCTGAACGAGGCGGACGTGGAGAACAACCGCGGCGCCCTGAAGAAGGCCGGCTTCCTCTCCCGCGACGACCGTGCGGTCGAGCGCAAGAAGGCCGGTCTCAAGAAGGCCCGTAAGGCCCCGCAGTACAGCAAGCGCTAAATCGCCTGCTCGGCCTGCTCGTACGTACGCCCCGGCGGCACTGCCCGTGCTGCCGGGGCGTACGTCTTTTCATCACCTCGGGCACTTCTGGACGGATTCGGCGGTCAAACGGGCATCGACCGTCAAGGAATCCGTATGGGAACGCAATTTTTCGTAGCAGTTCGGAGGACAGTGGTGGGACGACTCTTCGGCACGGACGGTGTGCGCGGTGTTGCCAACGCGGATCTGACGGCGGAGCTCGCGCTCGGCCTGTCGGTCGCCGCGGCGCATGTGCTCGCCGAGGCGGGCACCTTTGAAGGCCATCGCCCGACCGCGGTGGTCGGGCGCGACCCGCGTGCGTCGGGAGAGTTCCTGGAGGCCGCCGTCGTGGCGGGCCTGGCAAGCGCGGGCGTGGACGTCCTGCGCGTCGGCGTGCTGCCGACCCCGGCCGTGGCCTACCTCACCGGCGCGCTCGGCGCGGACCTCGGCGTCATGCTCTCCGCGAGCCACAACGCCATGCCCGACAACGGCATCAAGTTCTTCGCCCGCGGCGGCCACAAGCTCGCCGACGAGCTGGAGGACCGCATCGAGTCCGTCTACGAGGAGCACCGCACCGGCGCCCCGTGGTCCCGCCCGACCGGCGGAGGCGTCGGCCGGGTCCGCGACTACGACGAGGGCTTCGACAAGTACGTCGCCCACCTCATCGCCGTCCTCCCGAACCGGCTCGACGGGCTGAAGGTCGTCCTGGACGAGGCGCACGGGGCCGCGGCGCGCGTGTCGCCCGAGGCGTTCTCGCGGGCCGGCGCCGAGGTCGTCACCATCGGGGCAAGCCCCGACGGCCTCAACATCAACGACGGCTGCGGCTCGACCCACCTGGAGCTGCTGAAGGCCGCCGTCGTCGAGCACGGGGCCGACCTCGGCATCGCCCACGACGGCGACGCCGACCGCTGCCTCGCGGTCGACGGCGCCGGCCGGGAGGTCGACGGCGACCAGATCCTCGCGGTGCTCGCCCTCGCCATGCGCGAGGCGGGGACGCTGCGCGGCGACACCGTCGTCGGCACGGTCATGTCCAACCTCGGCTTCAAACTCGCCATGGAGCGCGAGGGGCTGCAACTGGTCCAGACGGCGGTCGGCGACCGGTACGTCCTGGAGTCCATGAAGGAGCACGGCTACGCCCTCGGCGGCGAGCAGTCCGGCCACGTGATCGTCCTCGACCACGCCACCACCGGCGACGGCACCCTCACCGGCCTGATGCTGGCGGCCCGGGTCGCCGCCACCGGCCGGACCCTCGCGGAGCTGGCCGCCGTGATGGAGCGGCTGCCGCAGGTCCTCATCAACGTGCCGGACGTCGACAAGTCCCGCGTCACGACCTCCGCCGAACTGGCCGGCGCCGTCACCGAGGCCGAGCGCGAGCTGGGCACCACCGGCCGCGTCCTGCTGCGCTCCTCCGGCACGGAGCCGCTAGTACGGGTGATGGTGGAGGCCGCCGACATCGAGCAGGCGCGCGCGGTGGCGGGCCGACTGGCGGACGTCGTGAAGTCGGCGCTCGGCTAGGGCGTGTTTCGAAAGTCCCGTCTGGCCGGGGACGCCTGGCACGCGCGCTCGCTGCGTTGTCGGTCGTCGGCGCAGCCCGCTGCGCTCTCCTTCCTCCGCCTTGCGATCGCACGCACCAGACGCCCCCGGCCCCGCCCTGCGGGCGGACGACGCTACTTTCGAAACACGCCCTAGCCCCTCCCGCGAGAAGCCTGTGTGACCTGTGGCGTACCCGGGGGGCGGGACATCCGTCCCCGCTGGGTACGCCACAGCAGTTTCCAGAGCACGAGGGTGACGACCCCGGCGAGGATGATGCCCAGCAGGTTCAGGAGCAGCTGCTCGGTCGAGCCCCACATCTGGCCCAGCTCGCCGTAGCTGAGGGCCACCGCCGCGTTCGCGGCCGCCGGGACGGTCGTCACCGAGATGGCGACCCCCACCAGCGCCCCGGACTTCGCCGACGTCAGCGAGAGCATGCCGGCCACCCCGGCGAGCACGGCGACGACGAAGGAGAACGGGTCGGGCTGCCAGATGAAGTCCGTGTTGGGGCGCGGATCGTTGAGCATCGACACCTCGAACTGGCCCGCCGCGTCCATCGCCAGGCTGAGCAGGGTCGTCGCCGCGATCGCGACCGCGAAGCCCACCAGGAGGGCGACCAGCGAGCGCCAGGCCAGCCTCGGGGCGCGCCCCACGAGACCCGTACAGATCCCGGCGAGCGGGCCGAACTCCGGGCCGACGGCCATCGCGCCCACGATCAGGACCGCGTTGTCGAGGACCACACCGCAGGCGGCGATCATCGTCGCCAGGCAGAGGAACAGCAGATAGGTGAAGGAGAGGGTGGACTCCTCGTGGGTCGCCTCGGTCAGCTCCGCCCACACCACCGCGTCCGCGCCCTCGCCCGGCGCCTCCTTCTCGGCGCGTTCGGCCCGCTCGGAGAGGGACACGTCGATGTCCGAGACCGCGATCGAGCCGTCCTGGTCGATCCCCAGCCTCCGCAGCCGGTGCAGGAGTTCGTCACAGGCCTCGCGAGCCACGTCGCACAGGACGATGTCCCCGGCAGGGTCGCGGGCCGCGCCGGCGACCACCACCACGTGGGTGGTGCCCACGGTCTCACCGATGAGCGCGAGAACGGCGTCCGTACGATCGGCCGGAACGATCATCCGCAGATGCAGCATGGCCGCACCCTAACGGGGGATCACAGCTTGCGCAGGGAGAGGCGCTGCACCTTGTGGTCGGGGCCCTTGCGGACGACGAGGGTGGCGCGGCCGCGCGTGGGGGCCACGTTCTCCAGCAGGTTCACCTTGTTGATGGTGCGCCACATGGTGCGGGCGTAGTCCAGGGCCTCCTCCTCGGAGACCTGGGTGTAGCGCTGGAAGTACGAGAAGGGGTTCTGGAAGGCGGTCTCGCGCAGCTTGCGGAACCGGTTGAGGTACCAGCCCTCGATGTCCTCGGGGCGGGCGTCGACGTACACGGAGAAGTCGAAGTAGTCGGCGAGACCGACCCGGGTGCGGCCGTCCTTGCCGGGGAGCGCCGGCTGGAGGACGTTGAGCCCTTCGACGATCAGGATGTCGGGGCGGCGGACGACGAGCCGCTCGCCGGGGACGATGTCGTAGATGAGGTGGGAGTAGACGGGGGCGGTGACCTCGTCCTTCCCGGCCTTGATGTCGGCGACGAACCGGGTGAGCGCCCGGCGGTCGTACGACTCGGGGAACCCCTTGCGGGAGAGCAGCCCGCGGGCCTTCAGCTCCTCCATCGGCAGCAGGAAGCCGTCGGTGGTGACCAGCTCGACGCGGGGGTGCTCGGGCCAGCGGGCGAGCAGGGCCTGGAGGAGACGGGCGACGGTCGACTTGCCGACGGCGACGGAGCCGGCGACGCCTATGACGAAGGGCGTGCCGCGCTGCTCGGCGTTCTCCCCGAGGAAGGTGTTGAGGGCGCCTCGCAGGCCGCTGGTGGCCTGCACGTACAGGTTGAGCAGCCGGGACAGCGGCAGATAGACGTCCCGCACCTCGTCGAGGTCGATGACGTCCCCGAGGCCGCGCAGCCGCTCGACCTCGTCGGCGGAGAGCGGCAGCGGCGTCTTGTCGCGCAGCGCGCTCCACTCGTCCCGCGTCAGATCCACGTACGGCGAAACCTCGGCCCGGCGAACGGCGGCACCGTTCCCCTTGCCGTTCCCCTTTCCGTGGCCGTGGCCGTGGCCGTTTCCGGGGGCGGGGGCGCTTCGTGGCGGCGAAGTGATCACACGGCCATTGTCGGGGGTCGGGGCCGGTTGTGGGCGGCGGGGCGTGGTGGGGTGGGTCACGTGGCGGAAGGGGGCCGGGGAGGCTCTCAGCCGGTTTTACGGGAGGACAGCAGACCCCTCAGCCGCCGCTCGGCCGGCTTCTCGACGCACTCGTGCAGGATCGCGGCGACGACGACGGTGGCGACGGCCACGGTCAGCACCTCCACGGCGTCGCGGCGCAGTCCGGGGCTCGGCACCATCCCGAGGTGACTGAGCGCCCGCAGGACGACCACGTGGGAGATGTAGAAGGCGAAGGACCACTCGCCGAGCTTCACCAGCGGCCGGGAACGGAGCAGCGAGCGCCCGCCGCGGACGTCACGCAGCGTGGTGGTCACGATCAGCAGGGTGAACGCCGGCATCAGGAGGGTGTCGAAGACGCCGTACTTGGGGGCGATCCCCGGGACGGCGTCAGGGTGGCGCAGCCAGAACCAGCACAGCAGAACCGATCCTGCTGTCAGTGCGAGCGCCACGCCGACGCCGAACGGAGGCTTCCATCCGCGGCGCACGAGGAGGGCGGCACAGAGCCCCATGACGAACATCGAGGTCATGGAGAGGGGGGAGGCGACGATGAAGCGCTCGGTCTCGGGGGAGAAGTCGTAGCGCACCGTCAGAAGACGCGTCGCGGCCGTGGCGGCGACGGAGAGCACCGAGAAGGCCATGAGCAGCCGGGAGGAGCAGCGCGAGAGCACCCAGTAGAGCAGGGGGAAGCACAGATAGAAGAACGCCTCGACGGACAGGGTCCAGGTGACGGCGTTCAGCGAGATGAAGTGGTCCGCGCTCCACGCCTGGGCGAAGGTGAGCGTGTAGAGGATGTCCGCCTTCGACACCGGAAGGTGCCACCACCACTTCAGCAGCACGACCACCGCGGCCGTGGTCACCGCCAGCAGGGGCCAGATGCGGGCGAATCGCCGCCAGTAGTAGCTGAGGGTGGTGTCCCCGGGGCGGGCGACCCAGGCCATGACGAAACCGGACAGGATGAAGAAGAACGGGACGCCTTCGTAGCCGATCGCCGAGAAGTGGAGCAGGGCCTCGGATTCGCCGAAGTACCACCGCGCGTGGAAGAAGAACACGCCCAGGGCGGCGAACCAGCGCAGTCCGGTCAGCGAGTCCACGCGCGTGCCGCCGAGGGGCATGGCCCGGCGCTCCTCGCGGGGGCGCGAGGGGCGCACCGCGTCGGTCGCTATGGCCGTGCCCGCTCCGGACAGGCCTCGGTCTTCAGTGACAGTAGAAATTCCGCACCCCTAAAAGCCTCCAGGTGACAGAAGGCGTGGGTGCCCGATGCGTGATCACCAATGGAGGGTCGGCGAGCCCTCGTGCCGTGCGGAGAATGTCGACGGCCGGGCCGATGGTCGATTCAAAATGGAATTGCCCCTGCCGGGAATCTATCACGGTGCCACAAGAACGGCCGGCCGTCACATTGGCGTCGGCCGGAATGCCGGTGTGCAGTGTGATGACGGTCAAATCGGTACACAGACGGATTTTTCCTGGGCTTTCTCGCCATGCTCTGGACGTCGTCGGCCCCGGCCCCCCCTCCTGCCCCCATCGATGACTGCCGCCGTGCCGACCGGCCCGGGGCCTCGGCGGCGACCGTTTGCGAAGGCGTGGCGGCTAAGGGGTTTTCGGACGGGCAGGGACTGGCCGGATTTCTCGCCGCGGCTAACCGCCGTGAATTGGGCTGGCGAGATCAGGACGTGATGCTGTAAAGCCCCCATTCTTCTGTGTTGCAGCTCACAAGACGATTTGTCCGAATCCACCGGTTCGCATGCATACGGAAAGTAAGTCCATCTGTCCGTTCCTGCTTGTGAAGGTTACGTTCACATTCGCTTACGCGATCTTTATGGTTTCTTCAGGGAGTGAGTGCACATGGGGTGGGGCAGGCGTCGCGGGGGAGCGACGCGTGGCATGGCGATCGGAGCGCTCACAGCGTTGCTGGCCGCCGGTACGGCGGCGGTGCCGGCCGTTGCCGTCGATGGGGAGGGCGCGCCGCCCAGGGCCGCGCTCGACGCGGCCGTGGACTCGGGGGAGGCGCCGGACGGTGGCCTCGCCCAGGCGGCGGCCAAGGCAAGTGGCGAACCGGTCGAGGTGACAGGCCTCCGTCAGGAGCGCCGCGAGGTGTTCGCGAACCCCGAGGGGACGTTCACCGCCCGCGAGTACGCACAACCGGTGCGCACGCAGCGGGGCGGCGCCTGGGTGCCGGTGGACGACTCGCTCGCCCAGCGGAGCGACGGCGGGTGGTCGCCGAAGGCCGCGACCGTGGACCTCGAGTTCTCCGGCGGCGGGGAGGGCCCCTTCGCCCGTATGAACCGCGCCGGTCGTGAGTACGCGCTGACCTGGCCGGGAGGCGCTCTGCCCCAGCCGAAGGTCGAGGGGGACACCGCCCGCTACGAAGAGGTCCTGCCGGGCGTCGATCTGGCCGTGCGCGCCGACGTGGAGGGCTTCGCCCACTACCTCGTCGTGAAGTCCGCGGAGGCCGCGGCCAACCCGGAACTCGACCGGATCGAGTTCGGGTTGTCGACCAAGGGCCTTGAGGTCACGGAGACGGCCGGTGGTGCGCTGCAGGCCGTCGACGCCGCGGTCGGCGGTACGGTCTTCGAATCGGGCCGCGCGGTGATGTGGGACTCCGCCGTCGCGAAGCCGGCGGCGCGGTCCGCGTTCACGGCCCGCGCGGCGACGGCCCCGCAGGGGGAGCTGGACCCCGCCGACGGTGGCCGCAAGGCGCCGGTCGCCCTGGACGTCACCTCGGACACGCTCACGCTCACGCCGGATCGGGCGCTGCTCCGTGGCAAGGGCACGGTCTACCCGGTCGTCATCGACCCCATTCCGCGCACCACGGGCACGACGGCCTGGACGTCGGTGATGTCCGGCATGCCCAACGAGCAGGACTGGAAGTATTCCGGTCACGCCGGCATGGGTAAGTGCCCGACGAACTACAACCCCACCGAATGCTCCGGCGTCGGTGTGCGCCGTCTGCTGTTCAGCTTCCCGATGTCCTTTTACAGCGGCAAGCAGATCCTCAGCACCTCGTTCTCGGCCCGCGTCGGGGCCGTCTACTGGGCGGACGCGAAAGCGGAGCCCCTCGACCTGTACCGGATCGGCGGTCAGAACTACACCGTCACGTCGGCCAGCAACTGGTCCAACACCCAGGACGACTGGTCCGACTACCTCATGACGATGGACCAGAAGATCTCGCCCACGGCCTGCTCGAGCCAGGCGAACCTCCACTTCAGCAACGGTGAGCTGCTGGAGGAGGCGCAGGCGGCCGCGGCCGGCGGATGGTCGAGCATGTCGCTCGGTCTGAAGGCGAAGGACGAGTCGACCTTCTACGGCTGGAAGCGCATCTGCGGCAACAGCCACCTCTCGATCACATACAACACGCCGCCGCTGCAGGTCTCGAACGCGCTGATGTCGTCGAACCCCGGTGGCAAGTGTGTCGTCGACGCCACCAAGGCGCCCTACATCGATTCCCTGCCGCAGCTGCGGGCGGAGGCACGGGACCCGGACCACAGCTCGTCCCGGACCGACCAGGTGAAGATGCAGTTCCAGGTCTTCTACAAGGGGCTGAACGGCGCCGACAAGAGCTACTTCGCGGAGACCGGATACAAGTCACCGAACGCCGGCACCACCTTTTCGCACCAGGTGACCCAGCCACTGCTCGGCGCGGGTATCGGCATGTGGGAACCGGCGAAGAAGACATTCCACCTCCGCAACACGCCGAACGCGGGATGGCCCGACACCAAGCCTGTGTACGACGAAGCCGGAACCGTGCCCCTCACGGGCGACTGGAACGGCGACGGCATCGACACCATCGGCATGTACGACCCGGCCACCCGCACCTTTCGCCTGCGCGACTCGAACGCGGAAGCCGCCAAGTACGTCATCACCTTCGGCAGCGGAGGCGACGTCCCGGTGGTCGGCGACTGGAACGGTGACGGCAAGGACACCATCGGTGTCTGGCGACCCAGCACCCACTACTTCTACTTGAACAACGAGCACACCAACAACGTCACCGACATTGCGCCCTTCGTGTACGGAGCCAGCGGGATGACGCCCATCACGGGCGACTGGAACGGCGACGGCTACGACACGATCGGCATGTACGACTCGACGACGGTGATGGTGTACCTGCGCAACGCCAACAGCGGCGGTGGCAACCACCACCAGATCCGTTACGGCAGCCCCGGTGACAAGCCGGTGGTCGGTGACTGGAACCAGAACAAGGCCGACACCGTCGGTGTCTGGCGGCCCAGTACGCACTACTTCTATCTGAACAACGAGAACACCAACAACGTCGCCGATCTCTCCTTCGTGTACGGCGCCGACGGGATGCTTCCGCTGAGCGGAATCTGGAGCACGGAAACCGGGATCCCCGCCGAGACGACGATCTCCTGGCAGGCCCGTGCCTATGACGGTGAGAACTGGGGCCCCTGGAGTTCGGCCAACTCGGTCGGGCGGTGCGTCGTGAAGCGCGACTCGCAGAAACCGACCGCTCCGCAGGTGTCCGGCAATCCGTACAAGGCCGACGAGGTGTGGCGCAGCGGTGTGGGCAAGCCCGGCACCTTCACGTTCGACGCTGTCGACGATGACGTCGTGGGGTACCGGTACTGGTTCAACGACGAGACCGCGCAGACCGCGTCGACGGTTGGCGGACAGGCGGTGACCCGCACCTGGACGCCCATGACATGGGGACTGCACAAGTTGTACGTGGAGGCGTTCGATGCCGCCGGCAGGACCAGTGGGATCGAGCTGTTCTCGTTCAAGGTCGTCGACGACGGCCCCGTGGGTCAGTGGAACCTCGGAGATGCGGCAGGGGCCACCGAAGCCCACGAGGAGATGGGCCGGCTCTCCGCCGCAGCCGGGCCGGGCGTGACGTTCGGCGTCGATGGACCGGGCAGGGGGCCCGCCGGCGCCATGGTGCCGGACGGCGCCGCGTATCTCGACGGCACGGCTGATGCGTTCCTCACCGTGCATGACGCGGAGGAGGACGCCGATCCGTCGAAGCGGGCGTCGGTCGTCGACACGACGCAGAGCTTCTCCGTCAGCGCCTGGGTCAATCCCGCGGCCACGGACCGGGACATGGCCGTGCTCAGCCAGGACGGTACGGATGGCGCCGGCTTCTTCCTGGGGTACGACGCGGCGGCCGGTGGGTGGGTCTTCGACGCGCCGGGCACGGAGGGCACCACGACGACTCGTTGGCGCGTCAAGGCTGACGCAGCCGTGACGGCCGATACCTGGGTGCATCTGACAGGCATTTTCGATGCCCATGCCCCTGCCGCTGAGCGACTTTCCATCCAGATCAACAATGCGAGCCCTGTTAAGGGTCCGCGGCCCACGACCGTGCCGGCAGGCGGGGACTTCCAGATCGGTCGAAGTCTGCTCGACGGTGCCTACGGTAAGAACTTCGAGGGCAAACTCGCCGAGGTCCGTGCGTACACGCGGATCGTCACTCCGGAGGAGATCGAGAAGTTCCAGAAGGTTCGGCCGGACCGCCGGGCCTACTGGCAGTTCGAATCTCTCGACAACGGCAACGTCCCCAATGTGCATAACGGGGGTCAGGCGTTGACCGTCAACGGCCCGGTGCTCTATGAGATGGGAAATCCGGCGGACAACCCGCCTTCCGCCTTGTCGGGCAACGGGCACATGGAGTTCGACGGCGTTGATGACTGGGCGGGTGCCGCGCAGGGTGTCTTGACGGCGGAAGGCAGCTACACCGTGAGCGCGCGGGCGAGGCTGACCTCCGCCGGCGCCACGCAGTCGCAGACACTGTTCTCCCTTCCTGGGCAGAATGCGGAACGCCTTGTCGTCAGATACGACGCGGCAACCCAGCGTTGGCAGGTGGTACTGCGCGCGTCGGACACGCCCGGGGCGCCGGCGACGGTTCTGACCCACTCCGGCCAGCCGCCCACGGCCGACGGCTCGGGGGACCACATCGCCGTGGTCTATGACGCGGTGACGCGGCAGGTACGGCTCTACGTCAATGGCCAGAGCCTCCCCGAGGACGTCCGCCTGGACAAGACGCCGTGGCCCACTCCTGGGGGCCTTCAGCTCGGGCGATCCACGAAGAGTGGGGCCGCGGAGCCTTTCGCGGGCGCCGTCGACGAGGTCCGTGTCTATACCGGGGCGTTTGATCAGACCGGTATCACCCAGCTCGTGGACCTGAACCCCAACCCCAACATCTAGCTACCCGCGAGGTCAGGGGCTCGCCACTCGGGCGAGCCCCTGACCCGGCAGCACCGGTAGCCGCTTCCCCCGTCAACTTCCACCTTCTGCGGAGTCTTGTCATGCCCATTCGCGGCCGACTGCTCGCCTCCCGCATGCCCAGGCGTGCGGTGACAGGCACAGTCATCGGTCTGGCGCTTGCCCTTTCGGCAGGCGCTGCGCAAGCAGTGCCCTCACAACCCGAAGCCGCCCGGCTTCCGGGCTTCTCCGACAACCCGGACCCCATCAACGGCAAGAACGCCGGCAGAGCGAAACCGCTGGGTTCCGACGCGGCCAAGAAGGCGGCGGTCACCACGCTTGACCAGCCCGTCTGGCCCCGACGGGCCAGCGCGGAGGTGACCCTTCCCGCCGCCCCCGCCCCCACTGCGGCCAGGACAGCGCGCCACGCGAGCCCCGTGACGAAGGCCGACGTCGGTGGTCTTCCGGTCACGGTGAAACACGCCGTCGCCAAGGGAGGCCAAGCAGCTCCTTCCCCGTCGAAGATCAAGATCACCTCGCTGGGGCAGAAGGACGCCGCCCGCTGGGACAGCGCAGCCCTGTTCACCGTCGAGCGCACGGACACGAAGGCCGCCTCGGCGCCGGTCGCACTCTCCCTCGACTACTCGAAGTTCGCCGACGGCGCCGGCGGAGCCTACGGATCCAGGCTCCGCCTGATCGAGCTCCCCTCCTGCGCCGCGACGCGGGCGCCGGGCAGCAAGGACTGTCCCGCGACGCCCAAGACCATCGGCTCCACCAACGACCCGGTCGCCCGCACGGTCAGTGCACAGGTGGCGGCGGCGCCGGCCGCCGCCGCCGGCGCGGCCGTGTTCGCGCTGACCGCCGGTGCCTCGTCGTCGAAGGGCGACTACAAGGCCACCCCGCTCTCCCCCTCGGCGAGCTGGTCGATGGCGAACTCCTCCGGCGCGTTCTCGTGGAACTACCCGATGCGGGCGGTCCCGACGCCGGGCGGCCTGTCTCCGACGATCGGCCTGGGCTACTCCTCCCAGTCCGCCGATGGACGCACCTCGGCGACGAACAACCAGGGCTCCTGGGTCGGTGAGGGCTTCAGCTACGAGCCGGGCTACGTCGAGCGTGCGTACAAGCCGTGCTCGGAAGACGGACACAGCACCTCCGGAGAGCAGTGCTGGGCGTTCGAGAACGCCACGGTGATGCTGAACGGCTCGGCCAGCACGCTGATCAAGAGCGACAAGGACGGCAAGTGGCACTTCGCCTCCGAGTCCGGCGCGAAGATCGAGCAGCTCACCAGCACCGACTACGCCACCAACAACGGTGACAACAACGGTGAGCACTGGAAGATCACCACGACCGAGGGAACGGAGTACTACTTCGGCCTGAACCGGCTCCCCGGCTGGACCACGGGCAAGGAGGAGACCGCCTCGACGTGGACCGCGCCGGTCTTCGGCGACGACCCGGGCGAGCACTGCTACAACGCGACGTTCACCAGCGCGCACTGCAAGCAGGCCTGGCGGTGGAACCTCGACTACGTCAAGGACACCCGCGGCAATGTCATGTCGTACTTCTACGGCGCCGAGACCAACCACTACGCGCTGAACGGCAAGACGACCGTCAATGGCACCGCTTACCACCGTGGTGGCTATCTGAAGCGGGTCGACTACGGCCAGCGTGACAACGCCGTCTACACCACGAAGGCCCCCGCGCGCGTGGTCTTCAACGTCTCGGAACGCTGCCTGCCTGTCGTCGGCGTCTTCGACTGCGCCCCCGCGAAGTTCACCGCAGCCAATGCCAAGTACTGGCCCGACACCCCCGTCGACCGGTCCTGCGCCGCGAACACGAAGTGCACGGCGAGTCAGAGCAGCCAGACGTTCTGGACGACCAAGCGGCTGACCGGCATCACCACCCAGATGAGCAGGAGTGCCGTCGCGGGGGAGTACTCCGACGTCGACGCGTGGACGTTCACGCACTTCTTCACCGACAACGGCGACGACACGAAGACCCTCTGGCTTTCGAAGATCGACCACGAGGGCAAGGTCGGCGGCAGCGCCAAGGTGCCCTCGGTCGAGCTTCGCGGCGAGCACCTGATGAACCGGGTGGACAGCGACACCGACAACACCGACCCGTTCTATCGCTACCGCCTGATCACCGTGTTGAGCGAGACCGGAGCGCAGCTGGACATCAGCTACGCGCCCCGCGAGTGCACGCCCACGACCCTGCCCCAGCCCGGATCCTCGACCAAGCGCTGCTACCCCGTTATTTGGTCCCCGCCGGGCAGCATCGAGCCGAAGACCGACTGGTTCCACAAGTACGTCGTGCAGGAGATCAAGGAGACCGACCGCACCGGTGGCGGCGACGACCTGGTCACCCGCTACGCCTACCAGGGCCCGGCCGGCTGGCGGCACGCAGAGCCGGACGGGATCACCGATCCGAAGTACCTGACCTGGGGCCAGTGGCAGGGCTACGGCAAGGTCACCGTCACGGGCGGCAACGGTGAGAAGACCTCGACCCGCCTCGACTACACGTACCTGCAGGGCCTCGACGGCGACAAGCTCCCCGGCGGCGGCACCCGCGTCGAGAAGGTGAAGGACTCCACCGGCACGGAATACACCGGACACAAGGAGTTCACCGGCTTCGAGATCGAGTCGCAGACCTACGACAACGCGACCGGCGGCAAGGTGATCGCCAAGTCGATCAGCGAACCGTGGAAGCACGACACGGCGACCCAGACCAGGACGTGGGCCACGAGCCACGCCACCCTGGTCAAGTCGGACGTCTCCCGGGGCTACAGCCTCCAGCACGACAACACCTGGGTCGCCACGAAGTCGACGTCGACCTACGACACCTCGGTACCCAACGGCCGGCTGGAGAGGACCGAGGATCTGGGTGACGTCTCCACCACGGCCGATGACACCTGCACCCGGCTCTGGTACGCGGACGAGCCCGGCAAGAACGTCTACGAGCGTCCGGGGCGCAGCGAGGCCGTCACCGTCGGCTGTGCTGCCACGCCCGACCGTAAAACGCAGGTCCTCGCGGACGAGCGCACCACGTACGACGCCTACGGCAATGCCACCAAGACCGAGCGCCTGACCGCTCACGACGGGACATCGGCCACCTACCAGGTCACGGGCACGACCGAGTACGACGCCTTCGGCCGCCCGACCGTGCAGAAGGACGCGGAGCAGACCCCGACGAAGATCGAGTACACGGACGCCTTCGGTCTGATCTCCAAGACCAAGCACACCAACGTACTCGGGCACGTCACGACCACGGACTACGCCCCGGCCTGGGGACAGTCGGTCGGTCAGGCCGACCCGAACGGCAAGCGCACCGATCTGACCTACGACCCGCTCGGCCGGGTCAGCTCCGTCTGGCTGACGGACCGGGCCAAATCCACCGCGCCTAGCATCAAGTATTCCTACAACGTCCGGAACGACAAGCCCGTCAGCGTCAAGACGGAGAAGATCCAGAACGACGGAAAGTACGGCGCCGAATACCAGCTCTACGACAGCCTGCTGCGGCCGCGGCAGCTCCAGACGCAGGGCCCCGATGGCACCCGCCTGGTAGGTGACGTCTTCTACGACGGCACGGGCAAGCCGAAGAAGACCAACGCCACGTACAACGCGACGGGCGCTCCTTCCGAAGAGCTGCTGACCGTGGTCAATGGTCAGGTGGCTTCGCAGACCGCCTACGAGTACGACGGGCTTGGCAGGACGACCGCGGCGATCTCCCTGGTGGGCGGCGACGAGCAGTGGCGCACCACCACGGCGTACGACGGGAACCGTACGCACGTCGACCCGCCCAAGGGCGGGGTGCCGACCACCTCGATCACCGACGCCGAGGGGCGCGTGACGGAGCTGCGTCACTACCGGACGGAGTCTCCCGAGCCGACGGGTCCGGGTGTCCAGTACGACACCACGAAGTACACCTACACGCCGCGCGGCCAGCTGAAGACCGTCACCGACGCGCAGGACAACGTATGGCGGTACGAGTACGACCAGCTCGGCCGCAAGACCAAGAGCGTCGACCCGGACGCCGGCACGTCGCGGGTGGAGTACGACGGCTTGGACCGGCCCGTCGCCGCCTTCGACGCTAACGAGAAGAAGATCAGCACCGTCTACGACAAGCTGAGCCGTCCCGTGAGTACGTGGGAAGGCGAGGCAGTCACCGGTAAGAAGCTGACCGAGACGCGTTACGACCGGGCGGGGGCACTGGGCGAAGCCTGGGCGTCGCTCCGGTACACGACTCCGACCGACTACTTCGCCAGCTTCGTTCTGCAGCGAGATGCCCGCTACCGGCCCATGAGGGTCGACTATGTGGTTCCCGCTTCCGAGGGACTGCTGCAGGGGACGTACAGTTTCACGACCTCGTACCGGGCCGACGGGACCGTCGCCAGCACTGGCATGCCCGCTGCGGGTGCCCTGCCGACCGAGACGTTCTCGTACGGCCACGACGCGTTGCAGCGTCCCACGAGCATGACGAGTTCGATGTCCGGCTACGTGTCGGGCACCCAGTACACCGAGACCAGTCAGCTCAAGGGTTTCCTGCTGTCCACCGGCAGCGGCAAGAAGGTCCAGCAGTCCTTCGACTTCGAGAAGGGCACCGACCGTCTGACGGGTTCGAGGATCGACATCGAGGGGGTGTCCGCCCCGGCGAAGAAGTCGCAGTACTCGTACGACCAGGCCGGCAACGTCCTGTCGATCTCGGACATCGGCGGCACGTCACCCGATGTCCAGTGCTTCGCCTACGACAACGCCCAGCGGCTGTCCGAGGCGTGGACGCCGGCCGCGACCGAGGCCGAGGCCACGGGCATGGGCACCGTCGGTTCCGTCGCGAACGGCACGGTTCCCACCGCGTGTGCCGCCGCTCCGGGCACGAGCGCACTCGGCGGCCCCGCCGCGTACTGGAAGTCGTACACGACCGACGCGATCGGCAACCGCACCAAGGAAGTCGTCCACGACACCGGTCTGGACGCGACGAAGGACATCACGCGTACCTTCACCTACGGCGAGGACAACGCGGGTCCGCACGCGGTCACCAAGGTCGTCGAGAACACGCCGACCGGAGACCGGCAGTCGCTCTACTCCTACGACGACAACGGCAACACCGAAACCCGGACACTCGGCGGCAACACCCAGACCCTGGAGTGGAACCCCGAGGGGAAGCTGACGAAGACCACCGAGGCCGACGGCAAGGAGACGACGTACGTCTACGACGCCTCCGGTCAGCGCGTGCTGCGACGGGATGCCACGGCGACGACGGTCTATCTGCCGGGCATGGAACTCAAGCTGGCCGCGAACGGCAGCGCGGTCGACGCGACTCGCTACTACTCCTTCGCGGGCCAGACGATCGCCGTCCGCCAGAACAACGGGGACCTGTCCTTCCTCGGCTCCGACCACCAGGGCACGAGCAGCCTGTCGATCAACGCGACGACGGGCGCCGTCTCCCAGCGCCGCTTCGACCCGTACGGCGGTCCCCGAGGCCAGGACAGCGGAACGTGGCCTGGCGAGAAGGGCTTTGTCGGCGGCACGCTCGACTCGCAGACGGGCCTGACACACATCGGGGCGCGTGAATACGACCCGGGTCTGGGCAAGTTCATCTCGGTCGACCCGCTGATCGACTACACCCAGCCGCAGCAGATCAACGGCTACGCCTACGCGAACAACAGCCCGGTCACGCTGTCGGACCCGACGGGTCTCTTGCCGGCCGACTGCCTTGAGCCTGGCGTGACATGCGACGGAAAGGGCGTTACCGGCTATGACGGCGCCTGGAAGGAAAAGGCTGAGCAAGAAGCGGCGGAACAGGCCAAGGCGCAGGCTGAGGAAAGCCTGAAGCGAGCCAAGGCCCAGGTCAAGCAGGCCGTAAAGGGCCTGATCGCCATAGCCAAGCGCGAACTCGGGATCGACGCGGCGCTCGACTGCTTCTCAAGCGGTGACATCGGCGCTTGCGGTGAAACGATTCTCAACGTCGCGGGCAGCTTCGCTGGCGGCTTGGCCGGAAAGATCCTGGTCAAGTACGGCTTCAGGTGGGGGAAGGCCGCCGATCTTGTAAAAACGATCTACGGTCACGTCGAAAAGCTCATCGGTGGCGTTGAAGCGATATTCAAAAACTCCAAGGCATTGAGTAAGGCGAAGGACGCCCTGGCTGTCGCCAGGACGAAGGCGGAAGCCGCCATTGCCAGGGCTAAGGGGGGGTGTCATAGCTTCCTGCCAGGAACCCGGGTGCTCTTGGCTGACGGTTCCACAAAGGCCATTGAGGACGTCGAGCTCGGGGACCGGGTAACGGTCACCGACCCAGAGACCGGTGAGACCACGACCCGCGAGGTCGTCGGCACCATCGTCACTGAGGATGACAAGCACTTCGTCGACCTTACGATCAAGATCGACGCAGGTGGCGAAGCGGCACTGATCTCGACGACGACCCACCCCTTCTGGGTGGTGTCGGAGAACGCGTGGATCGAAGCCGGTGACCTGAAGCCCGGCATGACCCTTCGCACTCTGGCCGGCGATACGGTCTATGTCGAGAAGGTCGGCCGCTTCGATGAGCGTCAGCGCACGCATGACCTGACGGTCAGCGACATTCATACTTACTATGTGCTGGCGGGGGCCACGCCGGTCCTCGTTCACAACTGCGGCGTCAGGCCTGATGCGCCAGATCCTGACGGGAACATCGTCTACCGTGCACTGAGCGAGTTCGATAACCCTTCAGCGGGGTTGACTGCCCGCGCTCCCGGAAACGCAGGGGTTAGCCCTCTGTCGCATGTCGCCGGGAAGAAGTTGACGCCTTGGATATCTACAACTAAGAATCCGAGCATCGCGTTCGATAAATATGATGAAGGTTACGGGGTGATTGCCATCGACCTGAGGTTGATTCCACACAGCTATGTGGATATTTCTTCGGGTCCATTCAAGAGCAGGAGGCATAACGCCTACGCCAGGAAGGACTCCGAGGTCCTGGTCTGGCAGAGAATCCCGGCGGAAGCGATCGTCGGGCACTGGCCTGGAGGGTGAACATGGATGACCTGCTGGAACTTCTAGACGAAGCATGGGATGACGAGTCTGGATTTCTCGGAAAGCTTCGGTCTGGGAAATTTGATCCCGATGCTGGTGAAGCGTACGTAGCGCTTCTTTCTCGGATTCCTCCGATCGGCGAGACTGTGGAAGCGAGACTCGTGCAACTCATCTGGTTCGCACCCATGTTCATCGAGTGGCAACTGGAGCGAGCCGCCAAGAGCGAGGATGAGCTTAAGCAGCTAACTCGCATTGCGACTCAGGTGCACGAAGCGGTGTCCGACGTTCTTGGGATTCCGTAAGTCAATTCACTTCTTCTGGCCTGTAAGTAAGTACCAGGCACTGAAGGGGAAGTGCTGCGGAAAATGTAAAACAGAGAGCCCTGCCGGACACAGTCCGGCAGGGCTCTCTGGGCGTTTGACGGCAACGCTGACGGCAACCTCAGCGGACGACGGCTGCGGAGGGCGGGTCGTCGGGGTCGTTGTCCGTCGGGCTGAGGGCGTTGCCGAGGGTTTGGATGGCTTGGCGTTGGAGGCGGAGTCGTACGTGGGCGTAGACGCCGGCGGTGACGCCGATGTGGGCGTGACGGAGGAGTTCCTTGATGACCACGAGGTCCACGCCCTGTTCCAGGAGCAAGGTCGCGGTTGAGTGCCGGAGGTCGTGGAAGCGGATGCGCCGGAGGCCAGCCCGCTCGAGGAAGCTGCGGAAGCGGCGGAGGAGGTTGGCGGGGTCGAGAGGTCCTCCAGTCGGCGTGGTGAAGACGAGTCCGCTGTCCCTCCAAGCTGACCCTGCCGTCTCGCTCTCCTCGTCCTGCCGTTGCTTGTGTTCCTTGAGGGATTGGATGCATTCGGTCGGGAGCGCGATACGGCGCTCGGATGCCCGAGTCTTGGTGGGCAGGTGGGTGAGGCCGCCGGTGCGGGTGCGCTGGAGCGAGCGCCGGATGCTGGCCGTTCCGGTGGTGAGGTCGAGGTCTTCCCAGTGGAGGCCCAGGAGTTCGCCCTTGCGGAGTCCGGTGCGCAGGGCGAGTTCGTAGAGCGCGTGGAGCCGGTCGGTGCGCGCGGCGTCGGGGAACTGGCGGGCCTCGGCCGAGGTGAGTGGCCGGAAGCGCCTGGGCCGGTGCGCAGCAGCCTTGACGTTCCGGGCGACGTTGCGGGGCAGCTCGTCCTCGCGGACGGCGTGTTCAAGGGCGGACTTGAGCACGGAGTGCACGTACGTCACCGTCGAAGGGGACAACTGCTTCTGGCAGCAGTCGCCGATGGCACAGCATGCCTTCCGTTCGGCGTCCAGGCTGTGGATGCAGCACTGGCAGGTGGTGCGGAGTCGGTCGAGGAAGGTGCGGACGTCCTTTGTGGTGAGGCGGGCGATCTTCTTGTTGCCGAGGCCGGGGATGAGGTGGAGTCGGACGCAGGCGGCGTAGCGGGTGTGGGTGTTCTCGCGGAGTCGGTGGACGGCGACGCTGCCCAGCCAGTAGGTGAGGTAGTCGCCGACGGTGCTGTCGGAGGTGGCGACGGGGAGACCGCGGTTGCTGTCGGCGATCTTCTCGGCGAGTTTGTCTGCGGCTTCTCTGCGCGTGCTGCCGTAGACACGAACGCGCTTGCTGGTGCTGTCGGCGGCGAGGACGTAGCCGGCGACTTCCCAGCGGCCGTCCTTGCGCTGGTAGATGGTGCCCTCGCCGTTGACGCGGGCCTTCTTGCGCTGGGCGCGGTCATTGGGTGGCCTCTTCCAGGTGGCGCTGAACGTAGTCGTCCAGGGCGTGAGTGGGGATGCGGCGGGCCTTGCCGATGGTCAGCGAGGCCAGGCGGCGGGTGCGCAGGAGGTCGTAGAGGGCGGAGCGGCCGATCTTGAGGCGGGCCATCGCCTCGGGGACGGTGAGGAGTTCGTCGTCACGCACGGGTCGCCACCGCCTGTTCGCGCATCGGGCCGCCGTTGATGAGGGTGGCGAGGCGTTCGAGGTCGGGGGTGAGGCCGGTGCCGCCGTAGGCCCCGTGGGCGATGACGAGGGTGGTCGGGGAGGGCGGAGCGGTGTGGCGGCGGTGCCAGGCGGCGCGGGCGGCGCGGAGGGCGCCGAGGGTGGTGGAGTAGGCGCGGGTCTTGGTGGAGAAGTGGCCGCGGAAGCCGAGCATGTGGACCCACTTGCGTAGGTTTAGGTGCTTGAGGTCGTCGCGGGCGCCGAGGGTCCAGGCGGTGCGGATCATGCGGGCGGCGTGCTCGGGTACGGACTCGCACCAGAGGTCGGTGATCCTCTTCAACCGGTGGTCGAGGGTGCCGGTTGCGGCTTCGGTGCCCTTGGTGGCGTACTTGGCGACGTACCCGGCGACCTTGCCCTCGGTGATCGTGGTCCCGCCCTGGAAGGCCGTGGACCGGATGATCCTGGTGTCGATTTGTTCGCCGAAGGCGAAGGAGTGGGCGCGATTCTTGAGCGTGGGTCCGTCGATGTGGGTGTGGGTGGCCGCGGTCTGGATGGCATCGGCGAGGAGTTCGGGGGTGGCCCAGGTGGGCGGCGGGGTGTAGGGGCCTGCGGGGCCGTCGAGGCGGATCACGTGGAAGTGGATCAGTCCGCGCTGCTGGTACTCGGCGACCTTGGCGTACGAGACGCGGACGGCCTTGTGCAGCAGGCGCTGCGGGAGACCGGCTGCGGCGGCGATGGTGCGGCGCAGGTGGAGCATGAAGCGGGCCCACAGGGCCGGGGCATGGGCGTTCCACAGCACCGCGCCGGTGTAGTCGTAACGCTCGGGGTCGAGTGGGGTCCCGAGGAGCGGGTCGCCCTTGGCGTGGGTGCGTCCGCAGCGGCAGCGGGCGGAGCCGCCCACCCGTCGCCCGTGGACGGGGCCGTAGGAGGGTGCGGTGAGGGTGGCGAAGACGCGGGGGTGGGTGGCGACCTGGTCGGGGATGTTCTTGCCGCCGCGTAGGCCGGCGGCGATGAGGTGGTAGGTGTCCTGGCGGTAGAGCTCGGGGCACATGCCAACCTGCCTGGTCTGATCTGGCCTCCGCCGGGAAAGGCGTTGGGCGGAGGTCAGAGTGGCCGTACAAGGCATCGACAGCAGTTTCGCCTCCATGCTGGATTACGTCATGGTTCGTTAGTGGAGTAAGCGCGCGATTTGCTGCGAGAAGCGAGTACCTCATATGCCGCCACCACGCGAGCGGAGGTGCTGTGGGCGGGCCACGGCAACGCCCACGGCAGATGCCACGCGGCAACGGGTGTACCCCCCTACGACCCACGGCCGCCCGCGCGCATAGGGTTCGCACAGATTCACGAGCCTGAGCAGAGAGTTGGACCATGAAGTCGACCGCCCTCCGTCGTACCACCGCCGTCGCCGTCACCGCCGCGTCCCTGGCGCTGCTGCTCACCGCGTGCAGCGGGGACGCGAACGACGGGAAGCCGAAGGGCGAGAACGACGCGTCCGCCTCCGCCGCCGCGAAGCCGGACGTGAAGGCGCTGTCCGCCGGTGAGCTGGAGAAGCTGATCGTCGAGCAGGCCGACCTCAAGGGCTACCAGGTGCAGAAGCCGAAGGCCGCCGAGATCCTGCACTCCGGGGACGTCGGCGCCGACAAGCCCGCCTGCGAGCCGCTCGCCGAGGCCCTGTCGCACGTCGCTCCCGGTGACCCGGGCGCCAGCGTGCAGCGCAAGGCCATCGAGGCGAAGAAGGGCAAGGCGACCTCCGCCGACGACATCCTGGGGGCCCTCGGGGCTCCGGTGACCAATGTGACCCTGGGGTCGTACGGCGGGCAGGGTGCCGAGAAGGCGTTCGCCTCGCTGAAGACGGCCGGGACCGACTGCGCCGGCGGGTTCACCGCCATGGCGAGCGGTGCGAAGACCAAGGTCTCCAAGGTCGCCCCCGAGAGCGGTCTGACCGCCGGTGACGAAGCGCTCGCCTGGACCGTCACCGCCGACATGAACGGCCAGCCCTTCGTCACCAAGCTCGTCGTCTTCCGCAAGGGCAACACGCTGGCCTCCTTCGCCTCCCTCAGCCTCTCCGGCACCGTCAAGGAACTCCCGAAGACCGTCGTCGACGCGCAGGCCGCCAAGCTGCGCTAGGGCGTGTTTCGAAAGTCCTGTCTGGCCGGGGGCGTCTGGCACGCACTCCCCCGTAGCCCTTCGGGCACGGGAGGTGCCCCCTCGCTGCGTTGTCGGTCGTCGGCGCAGCCCGCTGCGCTCTCTCCCCCTGCGCCTGGCGGCGCGGGAGGTGCCCCCATCCTCCGCCTGCGATCGCACGCACCAGACGCCCCCGGCCCCGCCCTGCGGGCGGACGACGCTACTTTCGCCACACGCCCTCGTACGGGCCCCCGGCCGCCGTCGGTCGTAGGCTGCCGCCATGTGCGGAATCGTGGGTTACGTCGGCGGGCAGTCGGCGCTTGATGTGGTGATCGCGGGTCTCAAGCGGCTCGAGTACCGGGGCTACGACTCGGCCGGTGTCGCGGTGCTCTCCGACGGGGGGCTCGCCGCCGCCAAGAAGGCGGGCAAGCTCGTCAATCTGGAGAAGGAACTCGTGGACCGCCCGCTGCCGAGCGGTTCCACCGGCATCGGGCACACCCGGTGGGCCACCCACGGCGGCCCGACCGACGCCAACGCGCACCCGCACCTCGACAACGCGGGCCGCGTCGCCGTCGTCCACAACGGCATCATCGAGAACTTCGCCGCCCTCCGCGCCGAGCTGCAGGAGCGCGGCCACGACCTCGCGTCCGAGACGGACACCGAGGTCGTGGCCCACCTCCTCGCCGAGCAGTTCTCCTCCTGCGGGGACCTGGCCGAGTCGATGCGCATGGTGTGCCGCCGCCTCGACGGGGCCTTCACGCTGGTCGCCGTGCACGCCGACGACCCCGACGCGGTCGTCGGCGCGCGCCGCAACTCCCCCCTCGTCGTCGGCGTCGGCGAGGGCGAGTTCTTCCTCGCCTCGGACGTCGCCGCCTTCATCGCCCACACCCGGGCGGCCATCGAGCTCGGCCAGGACCAGGTCGTCGAACTGCGCCGTGACGGCGTCACCGTCACCGACTTCGACGGGGCGCCCGCGGACGTACGGGCGTACCACGTCGACTGGGACGCCTCCGCCGCCGAGAAGGGCGGCTACGACTACTTCATGCTCAAGGAGATCGCCGAGCAGCCGAAGGCCGTCGCCGACACCCTCCTCGGCCGCATCGACGCCGAGGGCCGCCTCAGGCTCGACGAGGTGCGCATCCCCGCCACCGTGCTCCGCGAGGCCGACAAGGTCGTCATCATCGCCTGCGGCACCGCCTTCCACTCCGGTCTCATCGCGAAGTACGCCATCGAGCACTGGACCCGCATCCCCTGCGAGGTGGAGCTGGCCAGCGAGTTCCGCTACCGCGACCCGATCCTCGACCGGCGCACCCTCGTCATCGCCATCTCCCAGTCCGGCGAGACCATGGACACCCTGATGGCCCTGCGGCACGCCCGCGAACAGGGCGCGAAGGTGCTCGCCATCTGCAACACCAACGGCTCCACCATCCCCCGCGAGTCGGACGCCGTCCTCTACACGCACGCCGGCCCCGAGGTCGCCGTCGCCTCCACCAAGGCGTTCCTGACGCAGCTCGTGGCGTGCTACCTGGTCGCGCTGTACCTGGGGCAGGTACGGGGGACGAAGTGGGGCGACGAGATCGGCGCCGTCATCCGGGAGCTGGCCCGGATCGGCGACGAGGTCGAGCGGGTCCTGGAGACCATGGAGCCGGTACGCGCGCTGGCCCGCTCACTCGCCCACAAGAACACCGTCCTCTTCCTCGGCCGGCACGTCGGCTACCCCGTCGCCCTGGAAGGCGCGCTGAAGCTCAAGGAACTCGCGTACATGCACGCCGAGGGCTTCGCCGCCGGGGAGCTCAAGCACGGGCCGATCGCCCTCATCGAGGAGGACCTGCCGGTCGTCGTGGTGGTGCCGTCGCCCAAGGGCCGCTCCGTCCTCCACGACAAGGTCGTCTCCAACATCCAGGAGATCCGGGCCCGCGGCGCGCGGACCATCGTGATCGCCGAGGAGGGCGACGAGGCCGTCGCCCCCTACGCCGACCACCTCATCCGCATCCCGGCAACGCCTACGCTGCTCCAGCCGCTGGTCTCCACCGTGCCGCTCCAGGTTTTCGCCTGCGAACTGGCGACGGCGCGCGGCAACGAGGTGGACCAGCCGCGCAACCTGGCGAAATCTGTGACCGTGGAGTGAGTGAATGATCATCGGGGTGGGGATCGACGTGGCCGAGGTGGACCGCTTCGCGGCATCGGTGGAGCGGACCCCGGGGCTCCTCGGGCGCCTCTTCGTCGACCGGGAGCTGCTGCTGCCGAGCGGTGAGCGGCGGGGGCCCGCCTCGCTTGCGGTCCGGTTCGCCGCGAAGGAGGCGCTGGCGAAGGCGCTCGGCGCGCCCGCCGGTCTGCACTGGACGGACGCGGAGGTGTACGTCGAGGAGAGCGGCCGACCCCGGCTGCGGGTGCGCGGCACGGTGGCGGCGCGCGCGGCGGAGCTGGGCGTGCGGCACTGGCACGTCTCGCTCAGCCACGACGCGGGGGTCGCGTCGGCGGTGGTGATCGCGGAAGGGTGACGGGCGGGGGCCGGCCGTTCCGTTCGAGCGAGGCCGGTCCACCCGCGCGCGGGGGCGCGGAGGTGCCCCGCTATGCCCGTGGTGTGGTCCGCGCGCGGGGGAGCGGATGTGCCCCGTCATGCCCGTGGTGTGGTCCGCGCGCGGGGGCGGCGGCGCGCGGGCGTGGGCCGGGGCTTGGGCCGGGCCGCGCGGCAGAGCAGACTGCGGGGCATGCGTACCGCTTACCGCGTGGAGACCGTACGGGCCGCCGAGGCCGAGCTGATGAGCCGTCTGCCCGACGGCGCGCTGATGCACCGGGCCGCGGCCGGGCTCGCCGCCGCCTGCGTCTCGCTCCTGGGGCGCGGACGGGTGTACGGAGCGAGAGTCGTCCTCCTCGTCGGCAGCGGGGACAACGGCGGTGACGCCCTCTACGCCGGTGCGCGGCTCGCGCGGCGCGGCGCGGGCGTGACGGCCGTGCTGCTGGGCGCCCGCGCCCACGAAGGCGGTCTCGCCGCGCTGCGGGCGGCCGGCGGGCGGGTCGCGGAGGATCCGTTCGAGCCGCTGGCCGTCGCGGATCTCGTCCTCGACGGGATCACCGGCATCGGCGGGCGCGGGGGGCTGCGGCCGGACGCCGTCCCGGTCGCCCGGGCGGCCCGCGGTTCGGACGCGGTCGTCGTCGCCGTCGACCTGCCGAGCGGTGTCGACGCGGACACCGGTCAGGTGGCGGGGGAGGCGCTGCGGGCGGACGCGACGGTGACCTTCGGCGCGTACAAGCCGGGGCTGCTGATCGACCCCGCCCGGGAGTACGCGGGGGCCCTGCGGCTCGTCGACATCGGGCTCGGCGACCATCTGCCCTCGCTCCCCGAACTCCAGGCGCTCCAGCACGAGGACGTGTCCCGGCTGCTGCCCGTGCCGGGTGCGGAGAGCGACAAGTACCGGCGCGGGGTGGTGGGCGTCGTCGCCGGATCCGCGCGCTATCCGGGCGCGGCGGTCCTCTCGGTGGCGGGGGCGCTGCGGGGCGGTGCGGGCGCGGTGCGGTACGTCGGCCCGGCCGCGGACGCGGTGATCGCCCGTTTCCCCGAGACGCTGGTGCACGCGGGGCCGCCGCGGAAGGCGGGGCGGGTCCAGGCGTGGGTGGTCGGCCCGGGGATCGGCGACGGGCCCGGCGTCGAGGAGGTCCTCGCCTCCGACGTACCGGTCCTGGTCGACGCGGACGGGCTGCGGGACCTGCCCGTAGGGGTGGTGCGCGCGCGTACGGCTCCGACCCTGCTCACCCCGCACGCCGGGGAGGCGGCGGCCCTGCTCGGCGTCTCCCGGGAGGAGGTCGAGTCGGGCCGGCTCGCGGCGGTACGGGAACTGGCGGGGCGCTTCGGCGCGACGGTGCTGCTCAAGGGCTCGACGACGCTGGTGGCGGAACCGGGCGAGGAGCGGGAGCCGGCAGGGTCCTCCGGAGCGGCCGACTCCGCGGGGGCGGGCGCGCGGGGGGACGTGCGGCGGGTCGCGGGGCCGGTCCGGGTCAACCCGACGGGGACGTCGTGGCTGGCCACGGCCGGCAGCGGCGACGTCCTGTCCGGCCTTGCGGGCTCGCTGCTCGCGGCGGCCCTCCCGGCCCTGGACGCCGGGTCGGTGGCGGCGTACCTCCACGGTCTCGCGGCCCGCCGCGCGTCCGGCGGCGGCCCGATCACGGCGGCCGAGGTGGCGGAGGCCCTGCCCGGCGCATGGCGCGACGTGACCTTGTCAGGGGCGGAGCCCGGGGCGTAGGCGGACCGGCCGTCAGGGGCGGAGTCGGAGTCCGGGACGTAGGCGCACCGGCCGTCAGGGGCGCGCGCGGGTGCCGTCGGGGTCGCCATCAGGGGCGCGCGGGTGCCGTCAGGGGCGTGGGGAGGGCTTTCCCGCGCCGTCGGACCGGTCCTGAGCGCGTGTCCCGCCCGGCCGAACGGGCGACTCCGGCCGGGTGAAACCGTCGGCGCCACCCCAACACCACCCGCCCGCGCTCCCGTTCCCCGGCCGCCCCCGGCATCAGCCCCGGGCCCGCACCCGGTTCGCCGCGCGCCCTCCCCGAGCCCCCCCGCCCCGAGCCCCCCGCCCCAAGGGCCCCACCCCCGCCCCACCCCCCACCCCGCGTGACCGGCCCGACAGGCCGGGAAAGCGGGCCGGGAGCCGACACCTGAGAGACTGGGCGCGATGACTGAGACACCGCCGCCCCGCCGAGCCCGCGCCGAGATCGACCTCGGTGCGCTGCGTGCGAACGTCCGCACGCTCCGTGCCCGCGTCGCGCCCCACGCCCAGGTCATGGCCGTGGTCAAGGCGGACGCGTACGGACACGGCGCCGTGCCCTGCGCCCGCGCCGCTCTCCAGGCCGGTGCCACCTGGCTCGGCACCGCCACCCCGCACGAGGCGCTGGCCCTGCGCGCGGCCGGGATCACGGAAGCCGACGCCCGCCTCCTGTGCTGGCTGTGGACCCCCGGCGACCCGTGGGCGGACGGCATCGAGGCCGGGCTCGACATGACCGTCAGCGGTCTGTGGGCCCTGCGGGAGGTCGTCGAGGCGGCCCGCGCCACCGGCCGGCCCGCGCGGATCCAGCTCAAGGCCGACACCGGTCTCGGCCGCAACGGCTGCCAGCCCGCCGACTGGCCCCAACTCGTCGGCGAGGCACTCAAGGCCGAGGGCCAGGGCCTGGTGCGGATCACCGGCCTCTGGTCGCACTTCGCCTGCGCCGACGAGCCCGGCCACCCCTCCATCGCCTCCCAGCTCGACGTCTTCCACACCGTGCTGGAGTACGCCGAGAAGGCGGGCGTCGACCCCGAGGTGAGGCACATCGCCAACTCCCCGGCCACCCTCACCCTCCCCGAGAGCTACTTCGACCTCGTCCGGCCCGGCATCGCCATGTACGGCGTCTCGCCGATCCCCGAGGTCGGCACCCCGGCCGACTTCGGACTGCGCCCCGTGATGTCGCTCAAGGCGAGCGTCGCGCTGGTGAAGCAGGTCCCGGCCGGGCACGGCGTCAGCTACGGACACCACTACGTCACCGAGGACGAGACCCACCTCGGCCTCGTCCCCCTCGGCTACGCCGACGGCGTCCCCCGCCACGCCTCCGGCCGCGGGCCCGTCCTCGTCGGCGACACGGTCCGCCGGGTGGCCGGCCGGGTCGCCATGGACCAGTTCGTGGTCGACCTGGGCGGCGACACCGTCGAACCCGGCGCCGAGGCGCTGCTCTTCGGCCCCGGCGACCGGGGCGAGCCGACCGCCGAGGACTGGGCCGTGGCCGCCGGCACCATCGCGTACGAGATCGTCACCCGCATCGGCGCCCGCGTCCCACGCGTCTTTCTGAACGAGACGGACTGAACGCACCGGTACGGAAACGGGTACATCCGCGACTCGGGCGCGCATCCGGACAGGATGCGGGCACGGGCACGGTATGGACACGGATACGGATACGGATACGGATACGAGTCATCAGGGAGCGGGAGTGAGCGAGTCCAGCACCGACCACTGGCGCCGCGCCGGGTTCGCCGGTGCCGCGATAGGCGTGCTCGCGGCCGGCGCGGCCGCGGGCGTCGCCCTCGAACGGCTCACCGTCGGGCGCGGCATGCGGCAGAAGGCGCGGCTCGCCCTCGACGCCTCCGCCCCCTACGGGTCCGTGCGGGGCACCCCCGGCAAGGCGCTCGCCGACGACACCACCGAGCTGTACTACGAGACCGACGAGGTCGACGCGGAGGCCGGCGCCCCGCGTAAACGGCGCCTGTTCGGGCGCAAGCCCCCCGCCCCCGTCACCGTCGTCTTCAGCCACGGGTACTGCCTCGGCCAGGACTCCTGGCACTTCCAGCGGGCCGCGCTGCGCGGACTGGTCCGTACCGTCCACTGGGACCAGCGCAGCCACGGGCGTTCGGCCCGCGGCGTCTCCCAGGCCGGACCCGGCGGCGTGCCCGTCACCATCGACCAGCTGGGCCGCGACCTGAAGGCGGTCATCGACGCGGCCGCGCCCGAGGGGCCGTTGGTCCTGGTCGGCCACTCCATGGGCGGCATGACGATCATGGCGCTCGCCGACCGCTACCCCGAGCTGATCCGGGAACGGGTCGTCGGGGTCGCCTTCGTGGGCACCTCCTGCGGCAGGCTCGGCGAGGTGAACTACGGGCTCCCGACGGCCGGGGTCAACGCGATACGGCGTGTCCTGCCCGGCGTGCTGAAGGCGCTCGGCTCGCAGACGGAGCTGGTCGAACGCGGCCGCAGGGCCACCGCCGACCTGTTCGCGGGGCTCATCAAGAAGTACTCGTTCTCCTCCCGGGACGTCGATCCGGCGGTGGCCCGGTTCGCGGAACGGATGATCGAGGCCACCCCGATCGACGTGGTCGCCGAGTTCTATCCGGCCTTCAGCGAGCACGACAAGGCGGCGGTGCTCCCCGTCTTCCGCGAGGTGCCGGTGCTCGCGCTGGCCGGCGAACGCGACCTGGTCACCCCCAGCTCGCACACCGAGGCCATCGCCGACCTGCTGCCGGAGAGCGAGCTGGTCATCCTCCCCGACGCCGGGCACCTGGTCATGCTGGAGCACCCCGAGGCGGTCACCGACCGGCTGGCGGACCTCCTCGCCCGGGTCGGTGCGGTCCCCTCGGCGACGGGCGCGAAGGCGGGCTCGGGCAACGGATAAATTGGCCCGTATGGAAGCACCGCACAACGCCGCCACGCTCGATGTCGACTCCGCCGAGGAGATGCGGGAGATCGGCCGCCGCCTCGCCGGCCTGCTGCGCCCGGGCGACCTCGTGATGCTCACGGGCGAGCTGGGCGCGGGCAAGACGACGCTGACCCGTGGCCTGGGGGAGGGTCTCGGCGTCCGGGGCGCCGTCACCTCGCCGACCTTCGTCATCGCCCGCGTCCACCCCTCCCTGGTCGGCGGCCCGGCCCTGGTCCACGTCGACGCGTACCGCCTCGGCGGCGGCCTGGACGAGATGGAGGACCTCGACCTCGACGTCTCGCTGCCCGAGTCGGTGGTGGTCGTGGAGTGGGGCGACGGCAAGGTCGAGGACCTGACGGACGACCGGCTGCACGTGCTGATCCACCGGGTCGTCGGCGCCACCGACGACGACCGGCGCACGGTCGTGCTGCGCGGGATCGGCGACCGGTGGGCGGACGCGAGGCTTGACCTCGGGGGGTGACGGGGTAGGGGAACGTCCGTAGCTTCCGACAAGCTGTCGGGAAGATGTTGCGTCGGTCGTACGAGCCGTGGTGACATGGAGGCACGAGCTGGTTAGGTGTACCTAACCTACGGGAGGCATTCATGGCGACGCCAGAGCGGGCACGCGCAGCGGACCGGATCCCTATGAGCGATCTGCTGGCGTCCTGTGCCGCGGCGAGCGCGGTCTCGACCCCGCCGCGCGAGCCGGACGAGCAGCCGGAGTCCGCCGCCGCCGTCCCTGACATCGAGCCCGAGGGCCCGGCCCGGCGCGAAGCCGCGTAAGCGGCCGGCCTTCGCGACGGCGGAGGCGTGACCCGTACGAGTGACGAGGCCGCCGGGACCTCGACGGGCGGCCGCGCGCCGACGGTAAGGGCTCCGCCGCTCCGCCCCCGCTAAGCGACGACGACGACCTTCGCGCCGATCGCGGCGAACGTCCACATCGCGTCGCCGTCCGCCCGCTTCATGCGGATGCCGCCGGTCTTCCGCTTCGGGTCCGGCGCCGGGAGCGAGCCGTCGACGGCCGCGCTGAAGCCGACCGTGACGTCCTGCACCGTCGCGAACCGCACCACGTGCTCGATCCGCACACCGTCGGAGCCGGTCACCGAGCCCGACCGCGAGGTCACCTTGTACGCCCCCGGCGGCGGGTTCACCGTGCTCGGCATCACCGAGAAGGAGTGCGTGGCCTGGCCCTTCTCGTCGACCAGCCAGACCCGGCGCTCGCTCAGCCCGTAGACGACCCGGGCGCCGCTGCCGGAGTTCCCCGGCACGGCGAGCGGGTCCTTGGGCTTCTGCTTCGGCCCGCCGGTGGGCGCGGCCGACGGCGCGGCGTGGGGCGTCCGGGGCTTCGCCGACACGTCGGCCGGGGCGTTCGCCGACGCCTGATAGGCGAGGAAGGCGACCGCGGCGATCGCCGCCGCCGTGAGCCCGGCCACGAATCCCGAGCTGCTCCGTGCCACCGTGGCCTCCTCCGTACGTATGTATCGGTGGTGACGGTAGCAGCAGCGGCCAGGTGGCACGGGGCGCCGTGCCAGGGCGCCGGGAGCCGTAGGCTGTTTGCGTGCTCTTGCTCGCCATGGATACCGCCACACCCGCCGTCACCGTCGCCCTCCACGACGGCGACTCCGTCGTCGCCGAGTCCCGCCAGGTCGACGCCCGCCGCCACGGGGAGCTGCTGCTGCCCGCCGTCGACCGGGTCCTCAAGGAGGCCGGGCTCAAGATCGACGCCGTCACCGGCGTCGTCGTCGGCGTCGGACCGGGGCCGTACACCGGACTGCGGGTCGGCCTGGTCACCGCCGCCACCTTCGCCTCCGCGCTCGGCGTGCCGGTGCACGGCCTGTGCACGCTGGACGGGCTCGCGTACGCCTCCGGGATCGAGGAGCCGTTCGTCGTCGCGACGGACGCGCGCCGCAAGGAGGTCTACTGGGCGCGGTACGACGACTCCCGCACGCGGGTGACCGACGCCGCCGTCGACCGGCCCGCGGAGATCGCCGCGGACGTCACCGGACTGCCGGCCGTCGGCGCCGGGGCGCGCCTCTACCCCGAGGTCTTCGCCGACGCCCGCGACCCCGAGCACCAGTCCGCCGCGGCGCTCGCCGCCCTCGCGGCGGAGAAGCTCGCCGCCGGGACGGACTTCCTCGACCCGCTGCCGATGTACCTGCGCCGCCCCGACGCGCAGGTGCCCAAGAACTACAAGGTGGTCACTCCCCAGTGACCGCCGTCACCGCCGCCGTACTGCGGGAGATGCGCTGGTGGGACATCGAGCCCGTGCTCGCACTCGAACACGAGCTGTTCCCCGAGGACGCCTGGTCCGAGGGGATGTTCTGGTCCGAGCTGGCCCACGCGCGCGGCCCCGGCGCCACCCGCCGCTACGTCACCGCCGAGGACCCGGCGGACGGCCGGGTCGTCGGCTACGCCGGGCTCGCCGCGGCCGGCGGCCTCGGCGACGTCCAGACGATCGCCGTCGCCCGCGACCAGTGGGGGACCGGGCTCGGCGCCCGGCTGCTCACCGACCTGCTCCAGCACGCCACCGCCTTCGAGTGCGAGGAGGTGCTGCTGGAGGTACGGGTGGACAACACCCGGGCCCAGAAGCTGTACGCGCGCTTCGGCTTCGAGCCCATCGGCTTCCGGCGCGGCTACTACCAGCCCGGCAACGTGGACGCGCTTGTCATGCGATTGACCGTTCAAGGAACAGAGACGACAGACTGATGGCTGCTGACGAACCGCTCGTACTCGGCATCGAGACCTCCTGCGACGAGACCGGCGTCGGCATCGTGCGGGGCACGACCCTGCTCGCCGACGCCGTCGCGTCGAGCGTGGACACCCACGCGCGCTTCGGCGGAGTGGTGCCGGAGATCGCCTCCCGCGCCCACCTGGAGGCGATGGTCCCCACCATCGAGCGCGCCCTGAAGGACGCCGGGATCTCCGCGCGGGACCTCGACGGCATCGCGGTCACCGCCGGGCCGGGTCTCGCCGGCGCGCTGCTCGTCGGCGTCTCGGCGGCCAAGGCGTACGCCTACGCCCTCGGCAAGCCGCTGTACGGCGTGAACCACCTGGCCTCGCACATCTGCGTCGACCAGCTGGAGCACGGGCCGCTGCCCGAGCCGACGATGGCGCTGCTGGTCTCCGGCGGCCACTCGTCGCTGCTGCTCGCGCCCGACATCACCGCCGACGTGCGGCCGCTGGGCGCCACCATCGACGACGCCGCAGGTGAGGCCTTCGACAAGATCGCGCGCGTGCTCGACCTCGGCTTCCCCGGCGGCCCGGTGATCGACCGGCTCGCCCGGGAGGGCGACCCGAACGCGATCGCCTTCCCGCGCGGCCTGAGCGGCTCCAGGGACCCCGCGTACGACTTCTCCTTCTCCGGTCTGAAGACCGCCGTGGCCCGCTGGATCGAGGCCAAGCGGGCGGCGGGCGAGGAGGTGCCGGTACGGGACGTGGCGGCGTCCTTCCAGGAGGCGGTCGTCGACGTGCTGACCCGCAAGGCCGTCCGGGCCTGCAAGGACGAGGGCGTCGACCACCTGATGATCGGCGGCGGCGTGGCGGCCAACTCGCGGCTGCGGGCGCTGGCCGAGGAGCGGTGCGAGCGGGCCGGGATCCGGCTGCGGGTGCCGCGCCCCGGGCTGTGCACGGACAACGGCGCGATGGTCGCGGCGCTCGGCGCGGAGATGGTGGCCCGCAACCGGCCGGCCTCCGACCTGGAGCTGTCGGCGGACTCGTCCCTGCCGGTGACGGACCCGCACGTGCCGGGCGCCCACCACGGCCACGGGCACGATCACGACCACGTGCACGAGATCAGCAAGGAGAACCTGTACTCGTGACGACCGTGACCCTCATGTGGGAGGCGCGGGCGGCCGAGGGCCGGGGCGAGGCGCTCCTCGACTGGGCGCGGGCGCGGACGCTGCCGGCCGAGCCGCTGCGCCGGGAGACCTTCCGCGCCGAGGGGGGCCGGGTCCTCGTGCTGACCTGGTGGGAGGCGGACGCCGTCGACGCGGACCTGCCGGAACTGCCCGAGCCCGACGCGGAGATGGTCACCCGGCCGGTGCACCGCTGGCGTTTCGAATCGGTCTCCTCGGACGTCCCCGCGTCCTGAGCCGATACCGCTCGCCCCGGTCACCGCCGGTCGCCTCGGTCACATGGCTCACACCGGTCACGCCTTGCGCGGACGCAACCTCCTGACCCGGTCGCGCATCAAACACGGCGTGGACAAGAAGATCGTGGCGTGGGCGGTACTGACGGTGGCGGCTCTGCTCGGGACGGGGTGTACGTCGGGAGCCGACGCGGCTCCCCGGACGCCCCCGACGGCGGCGCCCTCCGCAGGGGCGGACACGGCGCCCCCGGCGGGCGGCGAGGAGGCGGCGCGGCCGGAGCGGGCGACCGCCGCCGCGTACCGCAAGTGGGGGCTCGAGCCCTTCGCCGCGCCGCCGGCCCCGCCGAAGGTCAAGCCGGTCCGTCGGGCGGCCGGCGGACCCGTACCGGTCATCAGCGAGATACCGACGACCGACAAGGTCGTCTTCGTCACGATCGACGACGGGGCCGAGAAGGACCCGGAGTTCGTGGCGATGATGAAGGAGCTCAAGGTCCCCGTGACCATGTTCCTCACCGACTCGGCGATACGCACCGACTACACCTACTTCGAGCCGCTCGCCGCCCTCGGCAACGGCGTCGCCAACCACACGCTCACCCACCCCAACCTGCGCACCCTCGGCCGGGCCGCCCAGCAGCGCGAGATCTGCGGCCAGCAGACCCGGCTGGCCGAGAAGTACGGCACCGCCCCCCGGCTCTTCCGCCCGCCGTACGGCAACTGGAACGAGGACACGCGGGCCGCGGCGGGCGGCTGCGGGGTCGACGCGATCGTGCTGTGGCGCGAGTCGATGCAGATCAAGAACCTGCAGTACCAGCGCGGCGACCGGAAGCTGCACCCCGGCGACATCATCCTGGCCCACTTCCGGGGACCGGCCGAGCTCAAGGGCACCACGATGACCGAGATGACGGCGGCGATGCTGCGCCGCATACAGGAGCAGGGCTTCACGGTGGCCCGCCTGGAGGACTACGTCTGAGCCCGGCGGAGCCCCCCCGGAAACGCCGCCGGGCCGGGTCCGGCGCGGGTCCGGCGGCGTTTCCGGCGCGGTTTCGGAGCGGTTCAGGAAAAACTTCGGCGGACGTGTCGATGCGGGGTCGCCTCGGTCGACGTATGAGTGAGAGGCGGGGAACGGCCCCGCCGCCGCACCACCGAGGAGTCACCATGCCGCGCTTCCTGACGATGATCCGCGTCGAGGAGAACACCATCGACATGGAGGAGGCAGGACCCGAGTTCGGCGAGCGCATGGGCGCGCTCTTCGAGGAGATCACCAAGGCCGGCGTCATGCTGGACACCGCCGGGCTCCTGCCGACCTCCGAGGGAACCCGGGTGACCTGGGCCGACGGGAAGATCAGCTACACCGACGGCCCCTTCACCGAGACCAAGGAGGTCGTCGGCGGCTACTCCCTCAGCCAGTGCAAGGACAAGGCCGAGGCGCTGGAGTGGACCCGGCGGTTCCTGGAGCTGCACCCGGCGGGCTGGAAGGTCACCGCCGAGGTGCGCCAGATCGAAGAGTCCTGACGTCCGGGCGGCCGGGTGTGCTGTCATGGTGAGCCGTGACAGCACACCACGCCGCGGGCAGCGTCGAGACGGTCTTCCGGATGGAGTCGGCGCGGATCATCGCCGCCGCGGCGAGGATCGTCCGCGATGTCGGCATCGCCGAGGAGATCGCCCAGGACGCGCTCGTCGCCGCCCTCGAACAGTGGCCCCGGACGGGGGTCCCCGACCGGCCGGGCGCCTGGCTGACGGCGGCCGCGAAGAACCGCGCCGTGGACCTCGTACGGCGCCGTGAGACGTACGCCCGCAAGCTCGCCGAGGTCGGCCGCGAGCTGACCGAGGAGACGTACGACCCCGAGCCGTCCGGCCCCGGGGACATCGACGACGACCTGCTGCGGCTGATCTTCACCTCCTGCCATCCCGTGCTCTCCGCCGAGGCGCGCGCGGCGCTCACGTTGCGGCTGGTCGGCGGGCTGCGCACGGACGAGATCGCCCGCGCCTTCCTCGTACCGGAACCGACCGTCGCCCAGCGGATCGTGCGGGCGAAGCGGAGCCTGGCGAAGGCGGGGGTGGAGTTCGAGGTGCCGTACGGGGAGGAGCGGGCGGCCCGGCTCGGCTCCGTCCTGGAGGTCATCTACCTGATCTTCAACGAGGGGTACGCGGCCACGGCCGGCGACGACCTGCTGCGGCCGGCGCTCTGCGAGGACGCCCTGCGGCTGGCCAGGGTCCTCGCCGGCCTGATGCCGGAGGAGGGCGAGGTCCACGGCCTGGCGGCGCTGCTGGAGATCCAGGCGTCCCGGACGGCGGCGCGGACGGGCCCCGACGGGGAGCCGGTCCTGCTCTCCGCGCAGAACCGCGGCCGCTGGAACCGGCTGCTGATCCGGCGCGGTTTCGCCGCCCTGGAACGGGCGGGCCGGGGCGCCGACTTCGGCCCGTACGCCCTGCAGGCCGCGATCGCCGCCTGTCACGCGCGGGCGGTGACGTACGAGGAGACGGACTGGCGGACCATCGCCGCGCTGTACGCCCGGCTGGCGGCCGTGGCGCCCTCCCCGGTGGTGGAGCTGAACCGCGCGGTCGCCGTCTCGATGGCGGACGGCCCGGCGGCCGGCCTGGCGCTCGTCGACGCCCTCGCCGCCGAACCGGCCCTGGCGCACTACCACTTGCTGCCGAGCGTCCGCGGCGACCTGCTGTCCCGCCTGGGCCGCCCCGCCGAAGCCCGCGCGGAATTCGAACGCGCGGCCTCCCTGACCCGCAACACCCGCGAACGCGCCCTCCTGCTGGACCGCGCCCGCACACTCCCCCCGGCCTGACGGACCCTTCCCGAAGGATCTAGCGCGCCGGGTGCCCGATCAGCATCGTCGGGGCGCCCGTGGTCCGGGTGAGGAAGACCGTGGCAGAGTGGGGGCCGTTCGGCTTGAGTTTGCGGCGGAGTTCCTCCGGTTCGACCGCCGAGCCGCGCTTCTTCACCGTCAGGGTGCCGACCTCGCGCTCCCGCAACAGGGCCTTCAGCTTCTTGAGGTTGAAGGGGAGACGGTCGGTGATCTCGTACGCGGTGGCGAACGGTGTCGGGGTCAGGGAGTCCGCCGTGATGTACGCGATCGTCTCGTCGATCAGGCCGCCGCCGTCGAGCCCCTCGGCCACCTCGGCCACCAGGTGGGCGCGGATGACCGCGCCGTCCGGCTCGTAGAGGTAGCGGCCGACCGGGCGGACGGCCGGGTCGGGCAGGCCGCGGCCGGTCAGGCTCGTCCCGGACGGCAGGAGGGTGGCGCGGACCGCGCCCGGCGTGGTGCCGAACCAGAGCACCGCCTCCTTCACGTCGCCCCCGTCCGAGATCCACTCCGCCTCCGCGTCCTCCGGGACGGCCTCGTGCGGCACCCCCGGGGCGATCTTCAGGGCCGCGTGCGGGGCCCGGCGGGCGGCCTCGATCGCCCAGGACAGCGGGGGCGAGTACGCCTCCGGGTCGAAGATCCGGCCGCGCCCGCCGCGCCGCGCCGGGTCGACGAACACGGCGTCGTACGGAGCCGTGTCGATCTCCGTCACGTCCGCGCGGCGCACCTCGATCAGATCGGCCAGCCCCAGCGCCTCGGCGTTGGCGCGGGCCGCCTCCGCCGTCAGCGGGTCGCGGTCCACGGCGAGGACCGAGATCCCGGCGCGGGCGAACGCGATCGCGTCGCCGCCGATCCCGCCGCACAGGTCCGCGACGGACCGCACCCCCAGCTCCGCGAGACGGCGGGCGCGGTGGGCGCCGACCGTCGCGCGCGTGGACTGCTCCACGCCGTGGGGCGTGAAGTACATCCGGTACGCGTCGTCCGCGCCGAACTTCGCCACCGCGCGCTGCCGCAGCCTGGCCTGCCCGACGGCGGCCGTGACCAGCTCGGCGGGATGGTCGCGGCGGAGCCTGGAGACGACCGCCAGCTCCTGGGCGGGGTCGTGGTCGCGCAGGGCGGCGAGCAGGGCCTGGCCCTCCGGGGTGAGCAGGGCGGTGAAGGCGGCGAGGTCGGTCACCCGCCCCATTGTGCGGGTTGGCCGGGTGTGGGCCGGCCGGGGGACGGTGCGCGCGGCACGGCGGTGTCGCCGGGGCGGGAGGGCTCGCCGCTGAAAGGATGCGGCGCCATGCAGCTAGTACGACAAACAGAACAAATGACCCCGCGGGACGACCGCCCCCGGCGCACCCGCCTCCGGTCCGCCCGCCCCCCGTCCGGCCGCTCCCTGCGCGCCCGTCACCTGCGGCGATCGGTCGGTGCGGCGCTGCTCGTCGCCGCCCTCGGCGCGGCCTGCGCCGGACCGGGCGACGGTGCCGGCGGCGCCCCGGGCTCCCCGGCCCGGCCCGCCGCCGGGCAGCCCGGCAGTCAGGCGCAGGGCGCCTCCGGCGCCCTCAACGCGTACGTCTCGAAACTCCGCGAACGGCGCGCAGCCCGGGCCCTCGCCGCGAAGAGATGGGGCCTCGACCGGCCTCCGCTGGAGGCCCCCGCCCCGCCCGCCGTCAAGCCGACGATCACCACGCGCAAGGGGTTCGAGACCGACGGCGAGGGCCTGCCCCCGGTCTTCACCACCGTGCCGACCAAGGAGAAGGTCGTCTTCCTGACGATCGACGACGGCTCCGAGAAGGACCCGGAGCTGCTGCGCATGATGAGCGAGCTGGGGATCCCGTACAGCGCCTTCCTCAGCGACTACCTGGTCAAGGAGGACTACGGCTACTTCCGGAAGATGCAGGACGCCGGCGTCGCCCTGCACAACCACACCCTCAACCACCGCTACATGCCGAAGCTGTCCTACGCGGAGCAGAAGCGCGAGATCTGCGGGATGCAGGACACGATCGAGAAGAAGTACGGCAAGCGGCCGCCGCTCTTCCGCCCGCCCTACGGCAACTACGACGAGGACACCCTGCGCGCGGCGCAGAAGTGCGGCGTGAAGGCGGTCCCGCTGTGGGCCGCCGAGGCGTTCCCGGACCGGATGGAGTGGCGCGAGTGGGACCGGGACCTGCACCCCGGCGACATCGTCCTCACCCACTTCCGGGGCAAGGGGGAGTGGAAGGGCTCCATGCCCGACATGATCCGCCGCGTGATGAAGACCATCACGGACAAGGGGTACGCGGTCGCGAAGCTGGAGGACTACGTATGACCGGCGCGCGCCGGCCGGTCGCCGGACTGGCCCTGGCCGGCGCGCTGCTGGCCACGGCGGCCTGCGCCCCGTCCGTCGACCCCTTCGAGCGCCTGGGTCGCAAGGCGGCGGAGCGGGTCGCCGCACCGGACGGCGCCCTCTCCCGGACCGCCGCCCGGGTGCTCCACGGGGTGGGCCGTACGGACCGCTGACGGCCCGCCCCGGCGCCGTACACCGGCCGGAGACCCGCCCCCCGCCGTCCGGAACCATCGGGTCCTTCGCGCCGTTCCCCGTACCGGAACCGAACCGCCACGCGCACGTAATTGGCACTCCGCTTGACCGAGTGCTAATCGCGGTCATAGTCTCGGCTCTGGCACTCCCCACCGGAGAGTGCCAACACAGCGACGGGCAGGTCCGGCACCCGCGACGACGGATCCACCTGGTCGCCACCTCAGACAGTTAACCCCGTGAGATCTCCGAAGGGGGAGGTCGGATCGTGACGACCACCAGCTCCAAGGTTGCCATCAAGCCGCTCGAGGACCGCATTGTGGTCCAGCCGCTCGACGCCGAGCAGACCACCGCCTCTGGCCTGGTCATCCCGGACACGGCGAAGGAGAAGCCCCAGGAGGGCGTCGTCCTCGCCGTGGGCCCGGGCCGCTTCGAGAACGGCGAGCGCCTGCCGCTCGACGTGAAGACCGGCGACATCGTGCTGTACAGCAAGTACGGCGGCACCGAGGTGAAGTACAGCGGCGAGGAGTACCTCGTCCTCTCGGCTCGCGACGTGCTCGCGATCGTCGAGAAGTAATTCACCGACGCCAGATGTTTTGAGCCGCGCCCCTTGACCCCGCACTGGGCGTCCGGGGGCGCGGTTCGTTTCACGAGTTTCACCACGAATTCCGAGAGGGCTGAATCGCTCCATGGCGAAGATCCTGAAGTTCGACGAGGACGCCCGTCGCGCCCTTGAGCGCGGCGTCAACAAGCTTGCCGACACGGTGAAGGTGACGATCGGCCCCAAGGGCCGCAACGTCGTCATCGACAAGAAGTTCGGCGCCCCCACCATCACCAACGACGGTGTCACGATCGCCCGCGAGGTCGAGATCGACGACCCGTACGAGAACCTCGGCGCCCAGCTGGTGAAGGAGGTGGCGACCAAGACCAACGACATCGCGGGTGACGGCACCACCACCGCCACCGTGCTCGCCCAGGCCCTGGTCCGCGAGGGTCTGCGCAACGTCGCCGCCGGCGCCTCCCCGGCCGCCCTGAAGAAGGGCATCGACGCCGCCGTCAAGGCCGTCTCCGACGAGCTGCTCGCCACCGCGCGCCCGATCGACGACAAGTCGGACATCGCCGCCGTCGCCGCGCTCTCCGCGCAGGACCAGCAGGTCGGCGAGCTCATCGCCGAGGCGATGGACAAGGTCGGCAAGGACGGTGTCATCACCGTCGAGGAGTCCAACACCTTCGGCCTGGAGCTCGACTTCACCGAGGGCATGGCCTTCGACAAGGGCTACCTCTCGCCCTACATGGTCACCGACCAGGAGCGTATGGAGGCCGTCCTCGACGACCCGTACATCCTGATCCACCAGGGCAAGATCTCCTCGATCCAGGACCTGCTGCCGCTCCTCGAGAAGGTCATCCAGGCCGGCTCCTCCAAGCCGCTGCTGATCATCGCCGAGGACGTCGAGGGCGAGGCCCTGTCGACCCTGGTCGTCAACAAGATCCGTGGCACCTTCAACGCCGTGGCCGTCAAGGCCCCCGGCTTCGGCGACCGCCGCAAGGCGATGCTCGGCGACATGGCCACCCTCACCGGTGCCACCGTCATCGCCGAGGAGGTCGGCCTCAAGCTCGACCAGGCCGGTCTCGACGTGCTGGGCTCCGCCCGCCGCGTGACCGTCACCAAGGACGACACCACCATCGTCGACGGTGGCGGCAAGTCCGAGGACGTCACCGGTCGCGTCAACCAGATCAAGGCCGAGATCGAGTCCACCGACTCCGACTGGGACCGCGAGAAGCTCCAGGAGCGCCTCGCGAAGCTGGCCGGCGGCGTGTGCGTGATCAAGGTCGGCGCCGCCACCGAGGTGGAGCTGAAGGAGAAGAAGCACCGTCTGGAGGACGCCATCTCCGCGACCCGCGCCGCGGTCGAGGAGGGCATCGTCTCCGGTGGTGGCTCCGCTCTGGTCCACGCCGTCAAGGTCCTCGAGGGCAACCTCGGCAAGACCGGCGACGAGGCCACGGGTGTCGCGGTCGTCCGCCGCGCCGCCGTCGAGCCGCTGCGCTGGATCGCGGAGAACGCCGGCCTCGAGGGCTACGTCATCACCTCCAAGGTGGCGGAGCTCGACAAGGGCCAGGGCTTCAACGCCGCCACCGGCGAGTACGGCGACCTGGTCAAGGCCGGCGTCATCGACCCGGTGAAGGTGACGCGCTCCGCGCTGGAGAACGCCGCCTCGATCGCCTCCCTCCTCCTCACCACCGAGACCCTCGTGGTGGAGAAGAAGGAAGAGGAGCCGGCGGACGCGGGCCACGGTCACGGCCACGGCCACTCGCACTGAGGCACCACCACGCCTGACGGGCCGACCGCCCGGAAGGACTGAACGACCACCGAGGCCCGGTGCCCCCGTCGCGGGGGCACCGGGCCTCGGTGCGTGAGCCGCCGCGCGGAGGCCGGACCTCCGTGCGCGAGCGCCGGGCCGCTCAGGCCTCGACGGCGCCGAGCTGCCCCATCAGCCCCAGCAGGTCGTACTGCCACCACGCCTCGACGATCTTGCCGTCGTCCCGGAACTGGTGGATGGTCGTGCCGGTCATGGCGACCCGCATGCCCGTCGGCTGGAGCCCCATGAAGTCGCCGGTGTGCGTCCCCACCCACGTCCACCGCGTGCACACCCGGTCGCCCTCGGCGATCTGGTCCTGGACGGTGAAGGCGAAGTCGAAGCCGCCCCGCCACACCTCCACCTCGCGGCGGATCGCGTCCATGCCCAGGGCGTCCTCCTGCCCGCTCGGCTGGTGGTCGTGGCACCCCTCCGCGAGGACCTCGTCGAGCGGCGGAAGCTCACCCTCGGTGGCGATCAACTCGAAGAGCCGGCGGGAGGCGGCCTTGTACATCTGCACGTCCCGCATGACGTCGAGATCCGTGAACGTCGGCATCTCGTCACAGAGCGCGACCATCTCCCGGAAGATGCGGTCGGTCTCGGGGAGCTGCGAGTTGGTCATGGCCACTTCGTAGGAGGGGAACTCGACGATCTCCACGAGATGGTCCCCGTCGGAGCGGTCCTTGCCGATGACGCTGTGCGTGGCCGTCCGCTTGCCCTTGGTCTGCTCGACCCATTTGTCCATGAGCCGGTTGAGGTCGTCGAACCGGCTGGTCTTGCAATCGATGATCTGTACGAAAGTCATGGCACCTCCCGGACCGGGTGGGACCTTTCCAGTCTAGGCGCGGCCCCCACCCGGCGGCCGGTCACGCCGAGCGCGTCAGATCCGAGGGCCGTACCCGCTCGGCGAACGGCTCACCCCGCCCGTACCGGGCCACCTCCGCCAGCGCGTGGTCCGCCATCCGGTGCAGCTCGTTGCCGAGCGAGCCGGCGACGTGCGGGGTGAGGAGCACGTTCGGCAGCGAGTACAGCGGCGAGTCCGGAGGCGGGACCTCCGGGTCGGTCACGTCCAGGACCGCCCGCAGGCGCCCGGTGCGCAGGTGCGCCAGGAGCGCCGTCTCGTCGACCAGGGAGCCGCGTGCGGTGTTGACGAGGGTGGCGCCGTCCGGCATCGCGGCCAGCTGCGCCGCCCCGATCATCCGGTGGGTGGCGGGGAGTTGGGGCGCGTGGACGGAGACGATCGTGCTGCGCGCGCACAGGTCGTCGAGACCCGTCCCCTCCACTCCCAGCCGCGCCGCCTCCGCCGCGTCCACGTACGGGTCGTGGAGCAGCACCTCGAAGTCGAAGGGGCGCAGCAGCTCGATGACCCGGCGGCCGATCCGGGAGGCGCCGACCAGGCCGACCGTACGGCGGTAGTTGCCCGTCGTCGCCGACTCGGCCGTCCAGGCCTCGTCGCCGCGGACCCGGCCGTACCGCAGGGCCGCGTCGAGGACGCCCTTCCCGGCGAAGAGGATCGCGGCCAGGGTGTACTCCGCGACGGGCAGGGCGTTGGCGGCCGCGGCGGAGGAGACGACGAGGCCGCGTTCCCAACAGGCGTCCGTGATGTGGTGCTTGACCGATCCGGCCGCGTGGACGACGGCCTTCAGGCGCGGGGCGCGGTCCAGGACGGTGGCGGTCAGGGGCGGCGCGCCCCAGCAGGTCAGGAGGATCTCGGCCTCGGCGAGGGCGGCGGCGACCCGGGGCGCGGGCGCGGTCAGGTCGTGGGCGACGAGGTGGGGGTCGGTACGGGTGAGGGCGGCGAGGCGCCGCCGGTGGGCGTCGGTCAGCAGGCGGCCGGCGACGCCGGGGTCCATGGCGAGCAGGAGCGCGGGCCGGGGGTGGGGAGTGGCGGTCATCGCGGGGCGGGTGCTCCTCACTTGACGCTGCCGGCGGTCAGGCCGGCCTTCCAGTGGCGCTGGAGGGAGACGAAGGCGACGACGAGCGGGACGACAGCGAGGAGGGATCCGGTGACGACGAGGGGATAGAAGTCGGGTTCCGCGTGGGCGTTGCTGTTCCAGGCGTACAGGCCGAGGCTCAACGGGAACAGTCTCTGGTCCGAGAGCATCACCAGGGGCAGGAAGAAATTGTTCCAGATCGCGGTGAACTGGAAGAGGAAGACGGTGACGAAGCCGGGCATCATCATGGGCAGTCCGATCGACCGGAAGGCGCGCAGCTCGCCCGCGCCGTCGATGCGGGCGGCCTCCAGCGCCTCGTCGGGGACGTACCCGGCGCTGAAGACCCGGGAGAGGTAGACCGCGAAGGGGTTGACCAGGACCGGGATCAGCACGGCGGCGTGGGTGTTGACGACGCCGACCTCGCTGGCGAGGAGGTACAGGGGCAGGGCGAGCGCGGTGGTGGGGACCAGGACGCCGAGGAGGACGACGCCGAAGAGCTGCTCCTTGCCCCGGAAGTCGTACTTGTCGAAGGCGTACCCGGCGGCGACGCTGATCAGCGAGCAGGCGAGGGCGCCGATCCCGGCGTAGAGGAGGCTGTTGAGGTACCAGTGGAAGTAGATGCCGTCGTTGTACTCGGTGAGCCGGGAGAGGTTGCCGCCGAGGTCGAAGCCCTCGAAGGAGAAGGCGTCCCCGGCGAGCAGGCCGCCGGCGTCCTTGGTGGCCGCGGTGACCAGCCAGACGAGCGGGAAGAGCATGTAGACGACGGCGAGGACGAGCGCGCCGTTGACGGCGGTCCGGGAGAGCCAGACGCTGCGGGGTCGGTACTTGCTCACGCTGTTTTCTCCTTCCGGCGGCCGGTCAGCCGGGTGACGCCGAAGGAGAGCAGGGCGGCGGTCAGGGCGAGGAGGACGGAGGCCGCGGCCGCGAGGCCGTAGTCGTTGCGGTCGAAGGCGGCGGTGTACGCGTACATGTTCGGCGTCCAGGTCGAGGTGACGGCGGAACCGGTGCCCTTGTTGAGGATGAGCGGTTCGGTGAACAGCTGCAGCGAGCCGATGACGGTGAAGAGGCCGACCATCACGAGCGAGGCGCGGATCAGCGGGACCTTGATGCCGAACGCGATGCGCCAGGCGCCGGCGCCGTCGACGGTGGCGGCTTCGAGGACGGAGCGATCGATGGCCTGCAGGGCGGCGTAGAAGATCACCATGTTGTAGCCGAGCCACTCCCAGAGCGCGATGTTGACCACGGAGGGCAGGGCGCCCTCGGGGGAGAAGAAGTCGAAGCCGATGCCGCCGGCCTCCATCGTCCGTACGACGGGGCTGAGTTGGGGGGTGTAGAGGTAGACCCAGATCAGCGCGGCGATGATGCCGGGGACGGCGTGCGGCAGGAAGAGCGCGAGCTGGAAGAAGCGACGGGCGCGGGCGAGCGCCGAGTCGAGGAGGAGGGCGAGGCCGAGGGCCCCGGCGAGCAGCAGCGGGATGTAGAGCAGGCAGTATCCGAGCAGGACGCCGAAGCCCTCGCGGAAGGCCCGGTCACCCAGCGCCGCGGTGTAGTTGTCGAGCCCGGTGAAGACGGTCTCGGAGCCGCCGAAACCGAGCCCCGACTGCTTCTCGGTGAAGAGGCTGAGCCAGACCGCGTAGCCGATCGGCACCACCATCACCGCGGTGAACAGGGCGAAGAACGGGGTCAGCAGGACGGCTGCGGCACGGGTGCGGGCGTTCACCGGGTCAGCCCTCGACCTTCAGTCCGCGCTTCCTCAGCTCGGCGACGGTCGCGTCGTGGCCGGCCTTGACGGCGTCGGCGATGGTGGGGCCGCCGCGGCTGATCGTGCCGAACCGGTCCTTGACGGCGGTGTTGGTGGTGCCGGTGGTCGGCCCCCAGGCCCAGTTCGGGCCGATGGAGGCACCGGCCTCCTCGAAGAGGGCGTAGATGTCCTGGCCGCCGTAGAAGCCGGCGTCGAAGGCCTGCTTGGCGACCGGGCGCAGGGCGGTGGCGGCGGGGAAGGCGCTGGAGGTGCCGGAGGCGATGCGGGCCTTGACGCCCGCCTCGGTGGTCGACATCCATGCGGCGAACTCGACGGCCGCCGCCTTGTGGTCGCTGTCCTTGGTCACCGCGAAGGTGGAGCCGCCGAGCATGCCGCTGGCGGGCTTGCCGTCCCAGCTGGGCAGGGGCGCCACGGCCCACTTGCCGCTCTGCTCGGGGAGGGTCCCCTTGAGGACGCCGGCGCCCCAGGAGGCGCCGAGGTAGCCGAGGGTGGTGCCGTTCTTGAGCGAGCCGGTCCACTCGGGGCTGAAGGAGGCGTTCTTGTGGACGAGGTCGGCGTCGAGCAGGCCCTGCCAGTAGGCGGCGACCTTGGTGGTGGCGGGGTCGGTGGTGTCGATCTTCCAGGTGTCGTCCTCGGCCTTGAACCACTGGGCGCCCGCCTGCCAGGCCATCGCCTCGAAGGTGGTCGGGTCGTCCGGGAAGAAGGTGCCGATACGGGCCTTGGGGTCGGCCTTCTTCACCTTCTCGGCGGCGGCTCGGAAGGCGTCCCAGGTCCGGGGGACTTCGATGCCGTGCCGGGCGAAGAGGTCCTTGCGGTAGTAGAAGGCCTGCGGGGCGGCGTCGAAGGGGACGGCCCAGGTCTTGCCGCCGAGGGTGGTCAGCTCCACCGCCTGCGGGAGCAGCTTGGCGCGGTCGGCCTCGGTGAACTCGCCCCCGATGTCCTGCAGGGCGCCGGAGCTGACGAACTCGGGGAGCGAGGGGTACTCGATGGAGACCAGGTCGGGGGCGTTGCCCGCCTTCACGGCGTTGGAGATCTTGGCGTAGCCGCCGGCGGTGCCGGAGGGGATCTCCTCGAAGGTCACCCGGATGTCCGTGTGCGAGGCGTTGAAGGCGTCGACCACGTCCTTGGTCCCCTTGGCCCATCCCCAGAAGGTGATGGTCACGGGCTTGTTCGCGGTGTCGGTGCCGGTGTCACCACCTCCGCCGCAGGCCGTGAGGACGGCGAGGGCGGCGGCGGTGACGGCTATGGCACGGGAGGTTCTGTTCCGGGTACGGCTCATAGCGCGGCTCCAGGGACGGCGGCACGGGGGGATGTGGCCGTGATCCTGTGACCGTCCATGACCGAAGTCAAGAGCGAAAGATTGAATGATCGAAAAAAGATCGATTCGATCGTGTGATGGTGCGCGGCGGGAGCGGGGCGGGGCGGGGCGGAAGGAGGCGCGGTCAGGGGCCGGGCAGGAGCTCCGGGTACGGCGCGGTCAGGGGCCGGGCACGGGCTCCGGCCGCGGCGCGGTCAGGGGCCGGGCAGGAGCTCCGGGCGCGGTGCGGTCAGGAGGTGGGCTGGGGCGCCGGGCGCGGTGCGGTCAGGAGGCGGACCCCTCCGGGGGAGCGCCGCACGAGGACCGCACCCGCAGCCGGGGCAGCAGGCTCAGATGGCGCCGGGCGGGCTCCTCGTCCAGCGCCTCCCGCGCCTCCGTCAGCCGCTCCACCAGCAGCTCGGTGGCGTACCGGCCCACCTGACGCTTGGGCGGCGCCACCGCCGTCAAGGGGATGTCGGCGAGGGCGGCGACCTCGTCGTCGTACGCGATGAGGGCCAGGTCGCCGGGGACCGAGAGGCCCAGCTCGGCCAGGCGCTGCACGATCTGGATCGCGTCCACGTCGTTGTGGACCAGGGCCGCGCCCGCCCGGCCCGAGACGACCGCTTCGTGCAGCGCCCGTACCGCGCGCTCGAACCCCTCCGGGTCCTGGTCGGCCGGTACGGAGGCGATCACCGGCCCGGGCGCCGCCGCGCCCAGGGTGATCAGCGCCTCCGCGTATCCCGTGCGCACCGCGAGCGCCGTCGGGCTGTCGCCGCGGGCCACGAGCAGCGGGGTGCCACGGCCGAGGCCGATGAGGTGGCGCAGGGCGAGCAGGACGCCGTGGCCGTGGTCGGAGACCACCCGGTCCACGCCGTCGAGCGCGGTGCCGGGTTCGGCGCGGCGCTCCAGGAGCACGGCCGGCACGGGCATCTGGGCCGGCCAGTCGCCGTACGCGAGCCGGTCCTCGGGCCCGCGCCAGCCGGGCGCCACCAGAAGGCCCTCGGCGCCCGCGGCCAGCAGCCCCTCGGCGCGCGCCCGGTCCTCCTCCGGACGGTAGTCCGAGATCCGCAGGATCAGCCGGGCGTCGGCCCGCGCCGCCGCCTCGTGCGCGCCCCGGATGACTTCGGCGAAGTAGTACGTCGCGGACGGCGCGAGGAGGCCAAGGACCAGACCCTCGCCGGGGCGCACGGCCCCCGTCTCGCCCGCGCGCCCCGGCCAGGACACCTGGCCGTGCACCCGGTCGAGCAGGCCCTTCGAGGCCAGCGCCTCCACGTCCCGGCGGGCGGTCACGGGGGAGACCCCCAGCCGGTCGGCCAGCTCGGAGACGCGGGCGGTGCCCCGCTCGCGCACCAGGGCCAGCAGTCGGTCGTGTCGTTCGGCGGCACTCTCGCGCACGTGCGCATCCCCTCGCGGTGTGGTGGTCCGGCGGTGCACCGGATCCGTGGGCAGACCCTCTCACGCGGAATGATCGAACGACAGAAGTTTCGATCATTCGGTCCGATCGTCTTGACGCTCGATCCCGGCCTGTCCATGATTCCGGCGACGGGGGCACCCCGGCCCCGGCCCGGCCGCCGCGCACCTCATCGGCCGGGCGCCGCGCCTTCCCCGGCCGGATCCCCAGGGAGCCTCATGCCCACGCCGCCCGAGAACCGCGAGCTCAGCCTGTACACCGGCCTGACCCGCGCCCACTGGGAGCACACCGCCGACCGGCTCCTCCTCGCCGTACGCCCCTACGCCACCCCGCGCGGCGGGCTCGTCCACCTCCCCGGTCCCCGGCCCAGCCGGTCGGGCACCCGCTCCGACGGCCTCGAAGGCCACGCCCGCACCTTCCTCCTGGCCGCCCTGCGCGTCGCCGGAGCCCACGGCGACGACCCGCACGGCCACCTCGCCCGCTACGCCGAAGGCCTCGCCGCCGGCACCGAGGCCCCCGGCACCGACGGCCCCGAGGCGTGGCCGCTGCTGACCGACGTCCGTCAGGCGGTCGTCGAATCAGCCTCCGTCGCCCTCGGACTGCGCCTGACCCGCCCCTGGCTCTGGGACCGCCTCGACGACCGCACCCGCGCACGGGTCGCCGACTGGCTGCTGCCCGCCCTCGCGCCGTCCCCCGTCGACAACAACTGGTGGCTCTTCGGCCTCACCGTCGCCGGCTTCCTCCAGGACGCGGGCGTCGCGACCGACCGGGCCGCCGCCACCGTCGACCGCTCCCTGGCCCGCGTCGAGGAGTGGTACCTCGGCGACGGCTGGTACAGCGACGGCGACAACCGCGCCTTCGACCACTACAACGCCTGGGCCCTGCACTTCTACCCCGTGCTGCACGCCCACCTCTCCGGCGACCGGACGCTCCTCGACCGCTACGGCCCCCGGCTGCGCGCCCACCTCGGCGACTACGCCCACCTCTTCGACGCCAACGGCGCGCCCCTGCCGTTCGGCCGCTCCCTCACCTACCGCTTCGCCGCGGCCGCCGCCCCCTGGCTCGGCACGCTGACCGGCCACACGCCGCTCACCCCCGGCGCCACCCGCCGCCTCGCCTCCGGCACCCTGCGCTACTTCCTCGACCGGGGCGCCCGCGACGGACGGGGACTGCTCACCCTCGGCTGGCACGGCCCCCACGAGCCGGTCCTCCAGGACTACTCCGGCCCGGGCTCCCCCTACTGGGCGTCCAAGGGGTTCCTCGGCCTGCTCCTGCCGGCCGGCCACCCCGCCTGGACCGACCCCGAGGAGCCCCTGCCCGCCGAACGCGCCGACACCGTCCGCCCCGTGGCCCCGGCGGGGCTCCTCATCCACTCCACGGCCGCCGACGGACTCGTACGCCTCCACAACCACGGCAGCAACCACGCCCCCAGCCGGGAAGCCGCGGAGGACGACTCCGGCTACGCCCGCTACGCCTACTCCACCCGCACCGGCGCCACCACCGCGCCCGACCATCCCGACAACCACTTCGCCCTGGTCGTCGACGGCCGCCTCACCCACCGCGGCCCCGCCACGCCGCACGGCACGGGACCCGGCTGGGCCGCCTCGCTGCACACCCCCCGGCCCGGCATCCGGATCCTCTCCGCGACCCTCGCCCACGGCCGCGCCGAGGTCCGCGCCCACCTCGTCCTCGGAGCACCCGACGGCACGCCCGTACGCCAGACGGGCTGGGCCACCACGCCCGACGGCCCGGTCGCACAGCTCCACCCGGCGCACGGCTACCCGCCCGCCGCCGAAGCCGTCGCCCTCGCCACCGGGCCCACGCTCCAGGGCCCGCGCACCCGCACCACGGCCCTCCACGGCACCACCGGCGGCGCCGAGAGCCTCTTCGTCGCCCTGGCCTCCCTCACCGCCGAACCCGGGCCCGCCCCCGTCGCCACCCTCGCGACCGTCCGGGTCACCGGCCGGCGCACGGTCGAAGTGATGTGGCGGGACGGCACCACGACCCGGCTCACCCTCGACCCCGACGAGCGCCCCTGAGCCGCCGCCCGCCTGCCCCCGCGGGCTACTTCGGGCCGTACTTGCGGCCCGCCCTGGAGGACACCCCGCCGAGCAGCCCGCGGGGCGCCAGCTTCACCACGCCCATCAGCGCCTTGTAGCGGGGGTCGGGGACGGACAGCGTCCGCCCCCGCGCCAGGTCGGCCAGCGCCGTCGCCACCAGCTTGTCCGCGTCGAGCCACATCCAGCCCGGGATGTTGTCCGTGCCCATCCCGGCCCGCTCGTGGAACTCCGTACGGACGAACCCCGGGCACAGCGCCATCATCCGCACCCCCGTGCCCGCCAGGTCCCGTGCCGCGCCCTGGGTGAACTGCACGACCCACGCCTTCGACGCCCCGTACGTGCCGCGCGGCACGAACGCCGCCACGGACGCCACGTTCACCACCCCGCCCCGGCCCCGGGACCGCATGGACTCCGCCGCCGCCGACGTCAGCCGCAGTACCGCCTCGCAGTGCACCGTCAGCATCTTCAACTCGTCGGCCATGGACACTTCCAGGAACCGGCCCTTGTTGCCGAACCCGGCGTTGTTCACCAGCAGGTCCACCGGCTGTCTCGGGTCGGAGAGACGGGCCTCCACGGCCGCGATCCCCTTCTCCTCCGCCAGGTCGGCGGCGAGGACCTCCGCCTCCACCCCGTGCCGGTCGTGCAGCTCGGTCGCCTGCTCGCGCAGCCTCTTCACATCGCGGGCCACGAGCACGACGTCGTGCCCGTCCGCCGCGAGTCGCCGCGCGAACGCGGCCCCGATGCCCGCCGTCGCTCCCGTAATCAGTGCAGTCGTCATACGCGGCACGTTAGTGCCCCGGCTCAGGGCGAGGCGCTCTCCGGTCCCGCACCCCCGGCCGGCCCACCGTCCCGCTCGCCGTACTTCTCCGTGTACGTCCGGGCGAGGTCCAGCAGCCCCGACTCCATCCACGCGGCGGCGACCAGCGTGCGCGGGAGCAGCGCGCGCTCCGTCGTCGCGGCCCGGTGCAGGAAGGAGACGGTGATGTCGTGGTCCGGCCGGTGCACGACCGTCACCGGATCGCCGACCGTGAACGCGCCCGGCTCGATCACCCGCAGCATCGCGCCGGGACCGGCGTCCGACAGGGTGAAGCGCCGCACCCAGCCCCGCACGTCGTGGCCCCGCTCGCCGAGGAACCCGGCGAACGTACGGCAGGGGATGCGGCCACCGGTCACCTCGAGCACCACCTCCGGGCCGACCCGCCAGCGCTCGCCGACCAGCGCGCCGTTCACCTCGACCCCGAGGGTGGTGAGGTTCTCGCCGAAGGAGCCGTTCGCCAGCGGCCGGCCCAGCTCCTGCTCCCAGCGGTCCAGGTCCTCCCGGGCGAAGGCGTACACGGCCCGGTCGTCGCCGCCGTGGAACCGCAGATCGCACACCGTGTCCCCGGCCACCCCGCTCGCCCCGACCCCGAGCGGCCCCGGCGCCCCGACCCGTACGGGACCCTCCACAGGACGCTTGTCGATGCCCGTCATCCCCGTCGGCGAGTCGGTGTGCCCCGCCGCCCTGGCCCGTCCGACGTTCACACTCAGCAGCTTCATGGGGAAACCCTAGGCCGCGCCCCTGTCAAAGAGAAGCGCGAAGATGTGCCACTTACTCCAAGACTCGCTTATGCTCGAAGGATGATCGAGGCCCGTCACCTCCGCGTCCTGCGCGCCGTCGCCGCGACCGGCTCCTTCTCCGCCGCCGCGCGCGAACTGGGCTGCACGCAGCCCGCGGTGAGCCAGCAGATGAAGGCCCTGGAGTCCTCCGCGGGGACCCCGCTGCTGATCCGCACCGGCCGGGAGATGCGCCTCACCCAGGCCGGCGAAGCGCTGGTCCGGCACGCCTCCGGCATCCTCGCCGGCCTCACCGCCGCAGAGGAGGAGGTCGCCGCCATCGCCGGGCTGCGCGCCGGGCGGGTGCGCCTGGTCTCCTTCCCCAGCGGCAGCTCCACCCTCGTCCCCACCGCCCTGGCCGCCCTGCGCGCCGCCCACCCGGGCACCCGGGTCTCCCTGGTCGAGGCCGAACCGCCGCGCTCCGTGGAGATGCTGCGCGAGGGCGACTGCGACGTGGCACTGGCCTTCCGCTACGGCGCGGGCCCCGCCGAATGGGACGACCTCGTCGTCCGCCCCCTGCTCGCCGACCGCCTGGTCGGCCTGGTCCCGGACACGCACCGGCTCGCCGGTGCGGAGTCGGTGGGCATCGCCGAACTGGCCGAGGAGCCCTGGATCGCGGGCTGTCCGCGCTGCCGCCGTCAGCTCGTGGAGGTCTGCGAGGAGGCGGGCTTCACCCCGCGCATCGACTTCGCCACCGACGACTACCCCGCCGTCGTGGGCCTGGTCGGCGCGGGCCTGGGCGTCGCGGTCCTGCCGCGGCTCGCCCTGGAGTCCGTACGGCCCAAGGGGGCGCGCGCCGTGGCCGTGGAGCCGGCCGTGGAGCGGGAGATCGTGGCGCTGACCTTGCCCGACCTGGCCCAGGTGCCGGCCGTCGCGGCGACCCTGGACGAGCTGAGCCGCGCCGCCACGCGCGCGTGACGCGGCGGAGGGCCGGAGGGCCGCGGAGAAGAGTGACCGGAGAAGGCTGACCGGCCTCGGGGGCCGGTGGGGCGCGAACCGGTCCCTCACGTACCCGCAGAAACGTTCCTTCAGGCGTGCCCCACGCCTGCCGAACTGGATGCCGATGCCGTCGACGTGGTGATCAGACGGTTGCGGGCTCGTCCCATGAGCTCTTCGCGTTCGTCCTCGGTGAGGCCGCCCCAGACGCCGTAGGGCTCCCGCACGGCGAGTGCGTGTGCCGCGCACTCCGCGCGCACCGGGCACCGCATGCAGACCTCTTTCGCCGAGTTCTCACGCGCACTCCGTGCCGCGCCGCGCTCTCCCTCGGGGTGGAAGAACAGGGAACTGTCCACCCCGCGGCAGGCCGCGAGGAGTTGCCAGTCCCACAGATCGGCGTTGGGTCCGGGAAGGCGGGAGAAATCTGCCATTGCGCTTGTCCCCTTGAAACCGTGTCGAACGGATTGGTGGGCGGGTTGCTGGCTGATGCGCGGGGGCCCTTCGCCCCCCATGGGGTCTCGGGTACCCGCTCTCGCGGGTTCGATCCGACCGTACAACTACTGTCTTAGTAGATGTAAATATGACTCATTGCGAATCTAGCCACAGACACCACAAAAAGGGAAGAAAACCCGCTAAATGGGGCATAGCTTCCAGCGAAGGACGGATGACCTGCGGGACTCTCCTCCGCGCACGCGCCCTTACGTAGAGTGCCGAAGGCGGCCGTCCGACCCGTAACTCTTTCGAGTGACCGTCGTTGAGAGTGCGGAGGCGGTTGAAGGAACAAGCGCTCGGGCAGGTGTCCGAGGGCGTCAACCGCACAGGTGACGATACGTACCAGCCCTGGAGGCTCAAGGTGACGCGCATCAGCTGCGGAGGGCGGCCATGACATCCGTCCTCGTCTGCGACGACTCCCCGCTTGCCCGAGAGGCGCTTCGCCGCGCGGTCGCGACCGTGCCCGGCGTGGAGCGCGTGACCACCGCCGCCAACGGCGAGGAAGTCCTCCGCCGCTGGGGCGCGGACCGCTCGGACCTGATTCTGATGGACGTACGCATGCCCGGCCTGGGCGGCGTGGAGACCGTCCGCCGGCTGCTGTCCGCGGACCCCGGCGCCCGCATCATCATGCTCACCGTCGCCGAGGACCTGGACGGCGTGGCGCTCGCCGTCGCCGCCGGTGCCCGTGGCTATCTGCACAAGGACGCCTCGCGCGCCGAACTGCGGGCCACGGTCACCCAGGCCCTCGCCGACCCGACCTGGCGGCTCGCCCCGCGCCGGCTGCGCTCGGCCGAGATGGGCGCGGCGCCCACGCTCACCGCGCGTGAGATCCAAGTGCTCGAAGGCATGAGCCACGGACGGTCCAACGCCGAGATCGGGCGCGAGCTCTTCCTCTCCGAGGACACGGTCAAGACCCACGCGCGGCGCCTGTTCAAGAAGCTGGGCGCCTCCGACCGGGCGCACGCGGTAGCCCTCGGCTTCCGCTGGGGCCTGGTTCGTTAGGGCGTGTTTCGAGACACGCTCCGGGCAGGCACGGGCCGGTCGCACGCCCCGTCCGCCACCGGCGGACGGGGCGGCTTGTGTCAGTAACGCGCGGGATGCCGCATCCTTGAGATGTGGAGTTCCTCGGGGACGAGTCGATCGAGCGGGAGGGGAGGGCGCAGGAGATGAGTGCCGGCGCACCTGCTCATAACGCTTCGGTGCACAACTACGGACGCGGTGCCACGGATCCTCAGGCGTCAAGGCACCATGGAGCGATGCGCGACGACGAGACCGTGGGGTCACCCATGCCCGCAGGGCAGGGGGAGATCGGTGCACTCGTCCACCGCGCCGTCGACGGCGACCAGCAGGCGACGCACGACCTGCTGGCCCGTGTGCACCCGCTGGCCCTGCGCTACTGCCGCACCCGGCTCAACCGGCTGCCCGGTGACGCCCGCCACTTCGTGGAGGACCTCGCGCAGGAGGTCTGCGTCGCCGTCCTGATGGCGCTGCCGCGCTACAAGGACACCGGCAGGCCGTTCGAGGCCTTCGTCTTCGCGATCGCCGGACACAAGGTCGCCGACCTGCAGCGGGCCGCCATGCGGCACCCGGGCTCCACGGCCGTGCCCTCCGACGAGATGCCGGAGCGGCCCGACGACTCCCTCGGCCCCGAAGAGCGCGCGCTCCTCAGCGACGACGCCGAATGGGCCAAGAAGCTCCTCGCCAACCTCCCGGAGAACCAGCGCGAGCTGCTGGTCCTGCGCGTGGCGGTCGGCCTGACGGCCGAGGAGACCGGCCAGATGCTGGGCATGTCCCCAGGTGCCGTACGGGTCGCGCAGCACCGCGCCCTCAGCCGGCTCCGCGCGCTGGCCGAGCAGTAGGCGCCGCCGGGGGCGCCGTGTCCCACGCGGACCCCCGCCTCCCGTACACGTAGGAACGTCCAAAGCTTCCGGGTGATCTTGCCCGTGGAATGAGACACCGCCGCAGGCCGTTAGCATGGACATCCGCACCGATCAAGGTTATTGGGGAAGGTGTCATGACCAACATCGACGGAGTGCCCGAGAAATTCGCGACACTCGGGTTGACCTACGACGATGTGCTGTTGCTGCCGGGCGCCTCCGAGGTGCTCCCCAACGCGGTCGACACCTCGTCCCGCATCTCCCGCAACGTCCGGGTCAACATCCCGCTGCTCTCGGCGGCGATGGACAAGGTGACCGAGTCCCGCATGGCGATCGCGATGGCCCGGCTGGGCGGCGTCGGCGTGCTGCACCGGAACCTCTCCGTCGAGGACCAGGTCAACCAGGTCGACCTCGTCAAGCGCTCCGAGTCCGGCATGGTCACCGACCCGATCACGGTGCACCCGGAGGCGACGCTCGCCGAGGCGGACGCCCTGTGCGCCAAGTTCCGCATCAGCGGCGTCCCCGTCACCAAGCCGGACGGCAAGCTGCTGGGCATCGTGACCAACCGCGACATGGCCTTCGAGTCGGACCGCAGCCGCCAGGTGCGCGAGGTCATGACCCCGATGCCGCTGGTCACGGGCAAGGTCGGCATCTCCGGCGTCGACGCCATGGAGCTGCTGCGCCGCCACAAGATCGAGAAGCTGCCGCTGGTCGACGACGAGGGCGTCCTCAAGGGCCTGATCACCGTCAAGGACTTCGTCAAGGCGGAGAAGTACCCGAACGCCGCCAAGGACGCCGAGGGCCGGCTGCTCGTCGGCGCCGCCGTGGGTGCGAGCCCGGAGGCGCTGGAGCGCGCCCAGGCGCTCGCCGCCGCCGGGGTGGACTTCCTCGTCGTGGACACCTCGCACGGCCACAACAGCAACGCGCTGAGCTGGATGGCGAAGATCAAGTCGGCCGTGGACGTCGACGTGATCGGCGGCAACGTCGCCACGCGTGACGGCGCGCAGGCGCTGATCGACGCCGGTGTCGACGGCATCAAGGTGGGCGTGGGCCCCGGCTCGATCTGCACCACCCGCGTGGTCGCCGGCATCGGCGTCCCGCAGGTCACCGCCATCTACGAAGCCTCCCTCGCGGCCCGCTCCGCCGGTGTCCCGCTGATCGGCGACGGCGGACTGCAGTACTCCGGCGACATCGGCAAGGCCCTCGCGGCCGGCGCCGACACCGTCATGCTCGGCAGCCTCCTGGCGGGCTGTGAGGAGTCCCCCGGCGAGCTGCTCTTCATCAACGGCAAGCAGTTCAAGTCGTACCGCGGCATGGGCTCGCTCGGCGCCATGCAGTCCCGCGGCCAGGGCAGGTCGTATTCGAAGGACCGCTACTTCCAGGCCGAGGTCGCCTCCGACGACAAGCTCGTCCCCGAGGGCGTCGAGGGTCAGGTGCCCTACCGCGGCCCGCTCTCGAACGTCCTGCACCAGCTCGTCGGCGGTCTCCGCCAGACCATGGGCTACGTCGGTGCCGCCACCGTCGCGGAGATGGAGTCGAAGGGCCGGTTCGTCCGGATCACCTCGGCGGGACTCAAGGAGAGCCACCCGCACGACATCCAGATGACGGTCGAGGCGCCGAACTACAGCAGGAAGTAACCGCACGGCTGGATGAGGGGCGGTTCCGGTATGTGGCCGGAACCGCCCCTCCCGCTTGTGTCGGGGATACTGGTAGGCGCAGACGTAGAGGGAAAGGCCACACATCGTGACTGAGATCGAGATCGGGCGCGGCAAGCGCGGCCGCAGGGCGTACGCGTTCGACGACATCGCCGTCGTACCGAGCCGGCGCACCCGGGACCCGAAGGAGGTCTCGATCGCCTGGCAGATCGACGCCTACCGTTTCGAGCTCCCCTTCCTGGCCGCTCCGATGGACTCGGTCGTGTCGCCGCAGACCGCCATCCGCATCGGCGAGCTGGGCGGCCTGGGCGTGCTCAACCTCGAGGGTCTGTGGACCCGGTACGAAGACCCGCAGCCGCTGCTGGACGAGATCGCGGAGATGGACGAGTCCACCGCGACCCGCCGGCTCCAGGAGATCTACGCCGCCCCGATCAAGGAAGAGCTGATCGGGCAGCGGATCAAGGAGGTGCGCGACTCGGGTGTGGTCACCGCCGCCGCGCTCTCCCCGCAGCGCACCGCGCAGTTCTCCAAGGCCGTCGTCGACGCCGGTGTGGACATCTTCGTCATCCGCGGTACGACGGTCTCCGCCGAGCACGTCTCGGGCGCGGCCGAGCCGCTGAACCTCAAGCAGTTCATCTACGAGCTGGACGTCCCGGTCATCGTCGGCGGCTGCGCCACGTACACCGCGGCCCTGCACCTGATGCGCACCGGCGCGGCCGGTGTCCTCGTCGGCTTCGGCGGCGGCGCGGCGCACACCACGCGCAACGTCCTCGGCATCCAGGTCCCGATGGCGACCGCGGTCGCTGACGTGGCCGCGGCCCGCCGGGACTACATGGACGAGTCCGGCGGCCGGTACGTCCACGTCATCGCCGACGGCGGCGTGGGCTGGTCGGGCGACCTGCCGAAGGCGATCGCCTGCGGCGCCGACTCGGTCATGATCGGCTCTCCGCTGGCGCGCGCCACGGACGCGCCCGGCAAGGGGCACCACTGGGGCATGGAGGCCGTCCACGAGGACGTGCCGCGCGGCAAGCTGGTCGACCTGGGCATCGTCGGCACCACCGAGGAGATCCTCGCGGGCCCGTCGCACAGCCCGGACGGCTCGATGAACTTCTTCGGCGCCCTGCGCCGCGCCATGGCCACCACGGGCTACAGCGAGCTCAAGGAGTTCCAGCGCGTCGAGGTCACGGTCGCGGACGCGCAGCACAAGCGCTGAGCGGAGCGGCCACCGGCCGCCGCCGACGGACAGGGGCCCCGCACCGGGTGGTGCGGGGCCCCTGCGCGTGCCGGGCCGAATGCTGTCCGGGCTCTCCGTCGCGGCGCCCGTCAGAGGCGGTGGGCGGCGCCCGCCGGGGTGGCGCCGCGGGTGTCCAGGAGGAGCTGCGCCTTCACCGCCAGACCCTGGAGGTCGTAGGTGCGGTGGTGCTGGAGAAGGATCGTCAGGTCGGCGTGGGCGGCGGCCTCGTAGAGGGAGTCCGCGCGGGGGACCGGCAGGTCTCGGACGCGCCAGTCGGGGACATACGGGTCGTGGTAGCTCACCACGGCTCCCAGGTCCATCAGCCGGCGGGCGATCTCGTCGGCGGGGGAGCCCTCCCGGTCGGCGAGATCGGGTTTGTACGTGATGCCGAGCAGAAGGACCCGTGCTCCGCGCGCCGACTTCCCGTGCTCGTTCAGGAGGGTGGCGCAGCGCTGGATGACGTACTGCGGCATGCGTTCGTTGACCTGGCTCGCCAGCTCCACCATGCGCAGCGGGCGGTGGGTGCCGACGGTGTCGACGGGGACGCCGTGGCCGCCGACGCCGGGGCCCGGGCGGAAGGCCTGGAAGCCGAAGGGCTTGGTCTCGGCGCAGCGGATGACGTCCCAGAGGTCGACCCCCAGCTCGTGGCAGAGGACCGCCATCTCGTTGACCAGGGCGATGTTGACGTGCCGGAAGTTGGTCTCCAGGAGCTTGACCGTCTCGGCCTCGCGGGGGCCACGCGCGCGTACCACCTTGTCGGTGAGCCGGCCGTAGAAGGCGGCGGCGGACTCGGTGCAGGCGGGGGTGAGGCCGCCGATGACCTTGGGGGTGCCGGCGAAGCCGTGGGTGCGGCGGCCGGGGTCGAGGCGGCCGGGGGAGTGGGCGAGATGGAAGTCCCGGCCCGCGCGCAGGCCGGAGCCCTCTTCGAGAAGGTCGCGGAGCAGGCCCTCGGTGGTGCCCGGGGGGACCGGCGACTCCAGCAGGACGGTGGTGTGCGGGCGCAGCCGGGCGGCGAGCGCGCGGGCGGCGTCGGCGACGGCGGTCAGGTCGAGCGCCCGGTCGGGGCCGGGCGGGGTGGGGGCGCAGATGACGGCCGTACGGACCCGGCCGAGGTCCGCGGGGTTGGTGGTGGGCCGGAAGCCCCCCGAGAGCATCCGGCGGATCTCCGACGCGGTGAGCGAGCCGTCGACGGGCGGGCGGCCCGCGGCGAGTTCGGCGACCGGGCGGGGGTCGGTGTCGTAGCCGATGGTGTCGACGCCGGCGGCGACGGCGGCCTGGGCGAGGGGGAGTCCGTGGTGGCCGAGGCCGATGACGGCGAGATCAGCGGGCATGGAGGTGGGCCGTCCTTCCCAGTAGCCGGAGGGGACGAGAAGCGCAAGCCCGGTGGACAGAACGGGGCGAGTGCAATGTCAGACTAGGCGTAAATATGACCGATATGCGGCATTGGGTGACCGAAGGTCGCCGAGTGTTATCCACAGGCGGTGGCTGAAGTCGCGGGGCGGGGACAGAATCGAGGCTGTGAGCCCGACCACTCGGGGGGACGACGGGAGGCAGCGGTGAGGACAGCGGCACTGGGGCCCGCCGAGCGCGCGGAAGCGCTCGCGGCGATGGCCGAGCGTGAACTGGACGTACTGGTCGTGGGCGCCGGTGTCGTCGGCGCCGGCACCGCCCTCGACGCCGTCACGAGAGGCCTGTCGACCGGGATCGTGGAGGCGCGCGACTGGGCCTCCGGCACGTCCAGCCGGTCGAGCAAGCTGATCCACGGTGGCCTGCGGTATCTGGAGATGCTCGACTTCGCGCTGGTCCGGGAGGCGCTGAAGGAGCGCGGACTGCTCCTGGAGCGGCTCGCCCCCCACCTGGTGAAGCCCGTACCCTTCCTCTACCCCTTGCGCCACAAGGGCTGGGAGCGGTTCTACGCCGGATCGGGCGTCGCGCTCTACGACGCGATGTCGGTCTCGTCGGGCCATGGCCGGGGCCTTCCCGTCCACCGCCACCTCTCGCGCCGCAACGCCCTGCGGGTGGCCCCCTGCCTGAAGAAGGACTCCCTGGTCGGGGCGCTGCAGTACTACGACGCCCAGATGGACGACGCCCGCTTCGTCGCCACCCTGGTGCGGACCGCGGCGGGCTACGGCGCGAAGGCGGCGAGCCGGGCGCGGGTGATCGGCTTCCTGCGCGAGGGCGAGCGCGTGGTCGGCGCCCGCGTGAAGGACGTCGAAGGCGGCGGCGAGTACGCGATCCGCGCCAAGCAGATCGTGAACGCCACCGGGGTGTGGACGGACGACACCCAGGCGCTCATCGGCGAGCGGGGGCAGTTCCACGTGCGGGCGTCCAAGGGCATCCATCTGGTGGTCCCCAAGGACCGGATCCACTCGACCAGCGGACTGATCCTGCGGACCGAGAAGTCGGTCCTCTTCGTGATCCCGTGGGGACGGCACTGGATCGTGGGCACCACGGACACCGACTGGGACCTGGACAAGGCCCATCCGGCGGCCTCCAGCGCCGACATCGACTATCTCCTCGAACACGTGAACAGCGTCCTCGCGGTCCCGCTCGGCCGCGACGACGTCCAGGGGGTGTACGCCGGTCTGCGCCCCCTCCTCGCCGGGGAGTCGGACGCCACCAGCAAGCTCTCGCGGGAGCACACCGTCGCCCACCCGGTCCCCGGGCTGGTCGTCGTGGCCGGCGGCAAGTACACCACCTACCGCGTGATGGCGAAGGACGCCGTGGACGAGGCCGTGCACGCGCTCGACCAGCGGGTCGCCGCCTGCGTCACCGAGGACATCCCGCTTCTCGGCGCCGAGGGCTACAAAGCGCTGTGGAACGCCCGGGCCAGGATCGCCGCCCGGACCGGGCTCCATGTGGTGCGGGTCGAGCACCTGCTCAACCGCTACGGCTCCCTGACGGAAGAAATCCTGGACCTGATCGCCGCCGACCCCGGCCTCGGGGAGCCGCTGGCGGCGGCCGACGACTATCTGCGCGCCGAGATCGTGTACGCCGCCTCGCACGAGGGGGCCCGGCACCTGGACGACGTCCTGACCCGGCGCACCCGGATCTCCATCGAGACCTTCGACCGGGGGACCCGCAGCGCCCGCGAGTGCGCGGAGCTGATGGCGCCGGTCCTGGGCTGGGACGCCCACCAGATCGAGAAGGAGGTCGAGCACTACGAGAAGCGGGTGGAGGCGGAGCGCGAGTCCCAGCGGCAGCCGGACGACCTGACGGCGGACGCGGCGCGACTGGGCGCCCCGGACATCGTCCCGATCTGACGGAACGTCCGGAGAAAGGGCGAACGCGGCGCGCGGTCTGGTCTGTTGGGGTGCCCGCGCGCCATCCTGTCGGCAGGGCCGGGGAACCGTCGAGCGGCGGCGGGGCGTCGGGTGGCATGGTGGGAGTGCCCTTCCCCGGGGCCGTCCTCTCGGACTGCGGACCCCGGAGCAGTACGGGTCCCGGCGTGAGAGACAATGGGCTCTCTTCCAGGGCGGGTTACCGCATCGCGCGGGAAGCGGCAGGCGCGGGCGAAGATCAGGGATCGCAGAGGGGACGCATGTCGGAGGCGGAGCAGTCGCGGGGCACGGCGCGGGACCCTCGGCGGGACGCCGGCGCGGGTGCCGGAACCGACGGCGACCGGGGTGTGGTTCCAGCGGCGCGTGAGGCGAAGCGGGACACGGAATCCGGCACGGACACGAAGCCGGACACGGGTTCACAGCCGGGCACGGACGCGGCCAGGGGCACGAAGCCGGACACGGACGGCGCTACGGACACGACGCCGGGCGCGGGGTCGGCACCGGCGGCCACGCCTGCGGAAACGGACTCGGGTGCCGGCACGGACGCCGGCGCGGAACCGAGGCCCGCCACGGGTGCGGGTGCCGGCGCGGAACCGGGGTCCGCCACGGGTGCGGGTGCGGCGGGCAAGGTGCCGGCGCCGGCGGCCCGTGCGGACGCGGACGACCGGAAGCCCGGGAGCGGGGCGGGAGCCGCCGCGCGGACGAAGGCGGCCGAGGCCTCCGGGCCGGCGGACGAGAGCCCGGCGGGCGCGGCCCGGGCGGCCGATGCTCCGCCGGTGGCGGCCGAGGCCGAGGCCAGGCGTGCGGGTGCCGAGGGCTCCGCACCGCACCGCGCGGAGCCGGCCGGTGCCTCGTCCTCCGAAGGGAAGCCCACCGACGCCTCGCCGACGGACCGGAAGCCGGCCGACGCCGAGCCGGTCGCCCCGGCGGCGGCGAAGGCCTCCGGCCCGGGGCAGGGGTTCAGGAAGGCCGGCGGGACCGGGCGGACCGCGAAGGCGCAGAGCGCGGCCGCGACGGCCGAGGGCAGCCTGCTGGCCGGGCGGTACCGCCTCGGCGGCGTGCTCGGGCGCGGCGGCATGGGCACGGTCTGGCGGGCGGTCGACGAGACCCTCGGGCGGACCGTCGCCGTCAAGGAGCTGCGCTTCCCGACGAGCATCGACGAGGAGGAGAAGCGACGCCTCATCACCCGGACCCTGCGCGAGGCCAAGGCCATCGCCCGGATCCGTAACAACGGCGCCGTGACCGTCTACGACGTCGTCGACGAGGACGACCGGCCGTGGATCGTCATGGAGCTGATCGAGGGCAAGTCCCTCGCCGACGCCGTCCGCGAGGACGGCACGCTCACCCCGCACCGCGCCGCCGAGGTCGGCCTCGCCATCCTCGACGTGCTGCGCTCCGCGCACCGCGAGGGCATCCTGCACCGCGACGTGAAGCCGTCGAACGTGCTGATCGCCGACGACGGCCGGGTCGTCCTCACCGACTTCGGCATCGCCCAGGTCGAGGGCGACCCGTCGATCACCTCCACCGGCATGCTCGTCGGCGCCCCCTCCTACATCTCGCCCGAGCGGGCCCGGGGCCACAAGCCGGGGCCGGCCGCCGACATGTGGTCGCTGGGCGGACTGCTGTACGCGAGCGTCGAGGGCAGCCCGCCGTACGACAAGGGCTCCGCGATCGCGACCCTCACCGCCGTGATGACCGAGCCGGTCGACCCGCCGAAGAACGCGGGGCCGCTGCTGGAGAAGGTCATCTACGGCCTGCTCGCCAAGGACCCGGCCCAGCGGCTCGACGACGCGGGCGCCCGGGTGCTGCTGCGGGCCGTGCTCGACGCGCCGGCGCCCGTGATCGAGCCCGAGCACTCGCCGGAGGCGACCCGGGTCGTCCCGCTGCCGCCGGCTCCGCCGGAGCCGCCGTTCGGCCCCGCCACCACCGGCAAGGCCGCCGCAGGCAGGTCCACCGAGGCGGCCGCCGAGCGGATGCGGGGCGCGCTGAAGTCCGTGCGCAACGCCGCCGTGGCCAAGCCCGATCCGAAGAAGGCCGGCAGCGGCCGGCCGGCCCCCGTCCAGGGCGGCGGCAGGCCCGCCTCCCCGCGGGCGTCGCTCACGGACGTGGTGCCCCGCCGCACGCTCGTGATCATCGCCGCGGTCGTGGTGCTGGCGCTGCTCGCCACCATCCTGACCGTCGCGCTGAGCGGCGGCGACGACGGCAAGGGGAACGCGGGCGGCGACAAGGGAACCGGCGACACGGTGACCTCAGCCGGTGCCACGGCCGGCAACGGCGACGAACAGGCCCAGACCCAGGGGCAGGGCCAGGGCCAGACGCCGAGCGACCCCGGTCAGCAGGGCGGCGACCAGCCGGGCGGGACGGGCAAGCCGAGCGGCACGCCGTCCGGCAAGCCCGGCACGGGCACCCCGGGCACCGGCGGAGCGCAACTGCCCGCCGGCTACGTCATGGTGACGAACGACCGCTTCCACTTCAGCATGGCGATGCCGGCGTCCTTCAAGCTCACCGCCATCGCCGGAGTGAACTCCGGCGGGATATTCAACGCCGGCGGTGGCTTCCCCCGTGTCCAGGTCGACTTCAACGGCAGCCCGAAGGACGACGCGGCCAGCGCCTGGGCCGGTGCCGTGGCCGGGGTGTCCGCGACGAGCAACGGCTACCGCCACATCGGCATCAGGCCCGTCTCGTACAAGGGCTATCCGACGGTCGCCGACTGGGAGTTCGAGCGCAACCAGAGCGGGATCCGGGTACGGATACTGAACCGGGGCTTCAAGGTGGACGCCAAGCGCGGCTATTCGATCATGATCAGCTGCAAGGCCGACGCCTGGGACGCCGCGGAGTGCAAGACGCTGCGGGAGACGGCGTTCGCCACGTTCAGCCCCAAGGACTGACCCGCGGCACGTATCGTGAGAGGTCGTGGACCGTACGCATTCGGACAGAGCCGATAACGGTCCAGGAATAGACCGGAATTGACGGTTTCGTGCGACCTTGGGATCCGGGTGGATCGCCGGAGGTCCGTGGGAGACCCGGGGGACAGCGCGCTCGGGGAGGCGTCGTGGAGGATTACGCGGGCAGGGTGCTCGCCGACCGCTACCGCCTGCCGCTCGCGCCCTCGGACGCCCTCGATCTGGTCGAGACGCGCGCCTTCGACACCTACAGCGGCCAGGAGGTGCTGGTCCGTCAGGTACCGCTGCCCGAGGTGGTCGACGCCGAGTTCCTGGACGGCGAGGCCGGGGGCGACGGCGGCCGGGGCCACGGCGGCCCCTTCGCTTCGCACCGGAGCGAGGGGCGGGCGACCCGACGGCCGGCCGATCCGGCCGTGCGGCGGGCCGTCGAGGCGGCGCAGGCCGCCGCGCAGATCCCCGACCACCCCCGGCTCGACCAGGTCTTCGACGTCTTCGCCGAGGCCGGGTCGCTGTGGATAGTGAGCGAACTGGTGGCGGCCAGACCGCTGGCCGCGCTCCTCGCCGAGGGGCCGCTCAACCCGTACCGCGCGGCCGAGATCGGCGCGGACGTCCTCACCGCCCTGCGGGCGCTGCACGCCCACGGCTGGACCCACCGGAACATCACCTCGCGCACGGTGCTCGTGTGCGACGACGGCCGCGTGGTCCTGACCGGCCTCGCCGCAGGTGCGGCGGAAGAGGCCCTCTGCGGGTACGCCCCGGTGCCGTCGCCCGAGGAGGACGACCAGGGATACGACGCCGAGCCCGACGCCACGGATGACGAGGGGTGGCAGGAGGGCGGGCCCTCCGACGGGCCGTACCTGCCGGGGACGGCCGATCCTGAGGGCGCGGACGGGCCGGGACGCCCCGATGCCCCCTACCTTCCCGTGGCGGACGAGCCCGATGGTGCGGGCGAGGCGGGGTGGCAGGAGGGCGGGCCCTCCGATGACCCGTACCTTCCGGTTCCGGCGGCCGAGCGTCCGGGGCAGGGCGTGGCCGTGCCCGGGACCCGCCGGCCGATGGAGATCGAACCGGCGCCCCCGCACCGAGGCGCCGAAGGCGCCGACCTGCCGGGCGGTCCTCCGGCGGCGAGTCCGGCCGCGGACGTGCGGGCGGCCCGGGCGGGAGCCATCGCCGCGTACCGGGCGGGAGCCCGTGCCGCCGCCCGGATCGGCGAGTCCGGCGCGCTCCCCCCAGGGCACCGGAACCCCGCCGCCGGCCACAGCCCCGACCCCGCCCGCGGGGCCGAACGGCACCCCGGCCAGAGCCCCGGCCCCGACTCCGGCCCGGACGACGACGCCCCCGCACTGCCGGCGTACCCCACACCCGTGCCCGCGCAGGGTCTCGGCCCCGAGCCGCGGTGGTGGTCCCAGGCCGTCGACGACGAGGACGACGAGGACGACGACGAGGACCGGCACGGCGGGCACGGGAACGACGGCGGCCGGCCGCCCCGCGCGTTGCTCACCGGCTCCTGGAGCGACGGGCCGCACGCCTCGCGCGACGCCTCGGGACCGGTTCCCGCCGGCGGCTCCGCCCCCCGTGCCCACTCCGGCTCAGGCTCAGGCTCCGGCTCCGGGCAGGTGCTCCCCGGCTCGGGCCGCCCCGCCCTGCCCGCCGGCTACACCCCCGCCGCGGGCCCCGCCCCCGTGCCCGTACACCGCTCCGGAGGCTGGGACGACGAGCCCGCGGCGGACGGGCCGGGCGCCGCCGACCTGTACCGCGGCCCCGCCACCCGGCTCGCCGCCGAACGGGCCCGCCAGACCCGGATCGCCGTCGTCGGCGCCGTCACCGAGCGCTGGGCCCCCGAACAGGCCGCCCCCGTCCACGCCAACTGGCGCCTCGCGCCGCCCATCGGCCCCGTCACCGACCTCTGGGCGCTCGGCGCGCTGCTCTACCGCGCCGTCCAGGGCCACGCCCCGTACCCGGAGGACAGCGCCGCCGAACTCGTCCAGCTGGTCTGCGCCGAGCCCCCGGCCTTCGCCGAGGAGTGCGGGCCGCTGCGGCCCGTCGTGGAGTCCCTGCTGCGCCAGGACCCCACCGAGCGCCCCGACTTCGAGGAGCTGCGCGGCTGGCTCCGCTCCCTCGTCCGCTCGGCCCCGGAGCCGGAGGCCGGGGTCGGCGTCATACCGCTGCCGTCCTTCGACTCCACCCGGCTGCCCGTCGTGCGCCGTCGTGGCGAGCTGGTGCGCAGGCGCCGCGCCGCCGCGGCCGGCGGTCGCCACCGCCACCGGAAGGGCAAGCAGCCGGCCCGTGCCCACGAGCCGCAGGGCCCGGCCCGCGCCGCACGCCCCGCCGCCCGCCGGGCCTCCGCGCAGGAGGGTTTCCACGAGGAATTGCCGCAGCGGGCGCCGCGCGCCCCCAAGCCGCCCCGGGCCCCGAAGCGGTCGGGAGCCCCCCGCTCCCCGCGCTCCCTCGGCCGTACGCTCCTGGTGCTGATCCTGCTGCTGCTCGGCGGAGCCGTCGCGTACGCCGTGATGTTCATGCCCAAGGACGGCGCCGGGGGCCAGCGGTCCGCCGGGCAGACCGGTGGGCGGTCCGCCGAGCCGTCCGCCCCGACGGATCCCGGCCCGACGAAGACCGGCGCCCCGAGCACGAAGCCGGCCCCGAAGCCCAGCGCCGAGCCCGGGCGCACGCCCCCGCCGGCCGCCACGCCGCCCGCCGCCGGACTGGCGGCCGGGTACACGCTCCGCACCGACCCGGAGGGCTTCCAGGTCGGCGTCGCCGACGGCTGGCGGCGCAGCCCCATCAACGACGCCGGACAAGTCCGCTATGTCGGCGGGGACTTCACCCTGATCATCGTGCCGGGCCGGGACACCGTGCAGGCCGGCGGCGCCGACCCGATGGCGTACCAGCGCACCAAGGAGCGCGAGCTCCAGCCCTGGCGGGACTCCTCCTGGTCCAGCGCGTCCGGGCTGCGCCGCATCGAGGTCGGCCGACAGGTCATGGCGGTCGGGGAGTTCACCTGGCAGGACAGCACCGGCCGGATGGTGTTCGTCCGCAACCTGGCCCTGATCGAGGCCGGTCGGTACCACGTGGTGCAGGTCATCGGTCCGGAGAACGAACGGGACAAGGTGTCGCGGATCTACGACCAGGCCGTGAAGGCCTACCGCGCGACGCGCTGAACCGGCCGGGACCACCCACGACGCGGACACCACCCACGACGCGGACACCACCCACCGGAGCAGCCGCCCGGCCCCCCCGCCGGGGCTTGGGTTCCGCCGAACCGGTCACAAGCATGTTCCGTTGCCCGCCCCGAGGTTCCCCAGGCCGCGTGCTCTCCGTAACCTGGCCTGTGAAGGAACGGGCGGGGGCAAGTGGAACATTCTCAGAGCGCAGACACGGGGTCCGGGACCGGAGCGGACACGGGAGCGGGCCTCCTGCTGGCCGGACGCTACCGGCTGGGCGAGACCATCGGCCGCGGTGGCATGGGCAAGGTCTGGCGCGCCCATGACGAGGTGCTGCACCGGATCGTGGCAACGGCGGGTCGGTTCGTGGCCGAAGCCGACCGCCTCGTACTGCACGCCCGTACGCAGAAAGAGGCCCGCGCCGCCGCCCGGATCACGCACCCCGGCGTGGTCACCGTGCACGACGTGCTGGAGCACGACGCCCGGCCCTGGATCGTCATGCAGTACGTCGACGGGCCCTCGCTCGCCGACGCCGCCAAGGAGGCGGGCACGATCGAGCCCCGCGAGGCGGCCAGGATCGGGCTGCACGTCCTCGGCGCCCTGCGCGCGGCCCACGCGGCGGGCGTGCTGCACCGGGACGTCAAGCCCGGCAACGTCCTGCTGGCCCGCGACGGACGGGTCCTGCTCACCGACTTCGGCATCGCCGCGATCGAGGGCGACTCGACGATCACGCGTACCGGTGAACTCGTGGGCTCCATCGACTACCTGGCCCCGGAGCGGGTACGGGGCGGCGACCCCGGACCGGCCTCCGACCTGTGGTCGCTGGGCGCGACGCTGTACACGGCGGTGGAGGGCACCTCGCCGTTCCGCAGGACCTCCCCGATCGGCACCATGCAGGCCGTGGTGACGGAGGAGCCGGCGCCTCCGCGGAAGGCGGGGGCGCTGACCTCGGTCATCGTCGCGCTGCTCCGCAAGGACCCGGCGCAGCGGCCCCGCGCGGACGAGGCCGAGCGGATGCTCCTCGACGCGATGGAGGGCCGGCAGCCGCAGGCTGCCCAGGCGTACGTCCCCACACAGCGGGTGGGACGGGAGGAGCTGACCTCCGCCACCACCCCGCTCCCGGCCGAGGAAGACTCCGCGTCCACCACCACCCCGACGGCCACCCCCGCGTCCACGCCCTCGCACACCCCGGCGCAGCCCCCCACCGTGGTGCCCCGGCCCGCCGGCCCGGCGGCCAAGGGCCGTGGACGCTGGCGTACGGCGGTCCTGGCGGCCGTCCTCGCCGGTCTGGTCGCCGGCGGAGCCGTCTTCGCCGCCATGCAGTACTCCGGCGGGGGCGAGGGCGGGAACACCGGCCGGGACGCCACGGTGCCCGCCGTGACGGAGCAGACCCCCGGCCCCGTCCCGGCCGGCTGGCACCGGGTCGAGGACCCCGAGGGCTTCAGCCTGCTCGTCCCCGACGGCTGGAAGCGGCAGACCGACGGCGACAACATCGACTACACGCCGGACAACGGCCGCCACCGGATCCGGATCAGCATCGATCCGACCCCCGACTTCGAGAACCCGTACGTGCACGTGCTCGACCTGGAGAAGACGCTCAAGAGGCGGATGCAGTACCAGCGGATCAAGCTCAACCAGAACACCTACCGCGACCAGGTCCGCTCGGCCCGGTGGGAGTTCACCTGGTACGAGAAGCAGGAGTTCCCCGGCCCGAGACACGCCATCGACCAGTTGTACTTCACGGACGACGGCACCGAGTACGCCCTGTACATGTCCTCGCCGGAGTCGAGCTGGGCGGTCACCCGGGAGCAGTTCGACATCGTCCTGAGGCATTGGCGGGCGCCGGGTGAGCAGGTGGGCTGAGCGGTCCCGGATCCGGCGACGAGCGGCACCGGATCCCGGAAATCGCCCGTGTGTCCGACCGTAAGCCCCTGATCAGGGCTTATGTGCCAGCGATCGCTGGCGTGATGTGCGCACCCGGTGAAAACGCGTTACCGACGGGTACCCAAAGGACTGAATGCGGCCTACTCTCGCCCTCATGACGGACTCGCAGGCACTCACCGCCCCGGCCACCGCCGCCACCGGCACGAACCCCCTCGCGCCCACGCCGGCCGGTGCCCGCACCGCCGCCGACGTGGTCACCCCCGAGGTGGTCGCCCAGCTCACTCGCGGAGTGATCGGCTCCGGCCGTACCGCGAACCACACCCCCTTCACCGGGGCGAAGCTGTCCGATCTGCCCGAGTCCACCCCCGAGGACGTCCTGGAGGCCTTCGCGCGCGCCCGCGCGGCCCAGGGCGCCTGGGCCGCGACCCCCGTCAAGGCCCGGGCCGCCGTCCTGCTCCGCTTCCACGACCTGGTCCTGGAGCGGCAGGCCGAGGTGCTCGACCTCATCCAGCTGGAGACCGGCAAGGCGCGCCTGCACGCGCACGAGGAGGTCCTGGCGGTCGCCGTCGCCGCCCGGCACTACGGCCGCAAGGCCCCCTCCTACCTCCGCCCCAAGCGCCACACGGGTGTCGTCCCGACCCTCACCAAGGTCACCGAGCTGCGCCAGCCGCGCGGGGTCGTCGGCCAGATCGCCCCGTGGAACTACCCCCTGGAGCTCTCCGTCGGCGACGCGCTGCCCGCCTTCGTCGCCGGCAACGCCCTGGTGATGAAGCCGGACACCGAGACCGCCCTCACCGCCCTGTGGGCCCGTGACCTGCTGATCGAGGCGGGGCTGCCCGCCGAGGTCTTCCAGGTCGTCCTCGGCGAGGGGCCGGTGGTCGGGCCGGAGATCGTCCGGCACGCCGACTACGTCTCCTTCACCGGTTCCACCCGGACCGGCCGCGAGGTCGCCCAGGGCGCCGCCGCCCGCCTCGTCGGCGTCACGCTCGAACTCGGCGGCAAGAACGCCATGCTGGTCCTGGAGGACGCCGACGTCGAGAAGGCCGCCGCGGGCGCCGTCCGTGCCTGCTTCTCCTCGGCCGGACAGCTCTGCATCTCCATCGAGCGGCTGTACGTCCACGAGTCGGTCGCCGACGACTTCGTCGCCCGGTTCGCCGCCCGCACGAAGGCGATGCGGCTCGGCAACTCCCTCTCGTACGGCGCCGACATGGGCTCCCTGGTCGGCGAACGGCAGCTGGAGACCGTCTCCCGGCACGTCGAGGAGGCCGTCGCCAAGGGCGCGAAGCTCGTCGCGGGCGGTGTCGCCCGCCCCGACATCGGCCCCCTCTTCTACGAGCCGACCATCCTCGACGGCGTCGAGGCGCCGATGGCCGTCTGCACCGAGGAGACCTTCGGCCCGGTCGTCTCGATCTACCGCTTCACGGACGAGGACGAGGTCATCGAGCTCGCCAACGCCACGCCGTACGGCCTCAACTCCTCGGTCTGGACGAAGGACGCCCGCCGCGGTCACGCCGTCGCCACCCGGCTGCGCACCGGAACGGTCAACATCAACGAGGGGTACGCCCCCGCGTACGGCAGCGTCCGGGCCCCGATGGGCGGCATGAAGGACTCCGGTCTCGGGCGGCGCCACGGATCGGAGGGCATCCTCAAGTACACCGAGGCCCAGACCGTCGCCCACCAGCGGCTGCTCCCGCTCGCGCCGTCCTTCGGGATGGACGACGAGAAGTACGCCGCGCTCATGAGCGCGTCCCTCAAGGCGATGAAGGCCCTGCGCCTGCGCTGACCCCCTGCCCGTTCCCGCCCCTTTCACGTACGAGGAGAGCCATGACCGCGGTACCCCCTGCCCGGAATCAGGACGATGACGACCTGGACTCGTTGTACGACTACGACGTCGTCGTCGTCGGCTCCGGCTTCGGCGGTTCGGTCACGGCCCTGCGGCTGACGGAGAAGGGCTATCGCGTCGGCGTCCTGGAGGCGGGCCGCCGCTTCACGCGCGAGACGCTGCCCAAGAACTCCTGGGACCTGAAGAACTTCCTCTGGGCCCCGGCCCTCGGCCTCTACGGCATCCAGCGCATCCATCTGCTGGGCAACGTCATGGTGCTCGCGGGCGCGGGGGTCGGCGGCGGCTCGCTCAACTACGCCAACACCCTCTACGTACCGCCGGCGCCGTTCTTCGACGACCCGCAGTGGAAGGGGATCACCGACTGGCGGGACGAGCTGGCGCCCTACTACGACCAGGCCAAGCGGATGCTCGGGGTGCGCCTGAACCCGACCACGACCCCGTCGGACGTGCATCTGAAGGCGACCGCGGAGGCCATGGGCATCGGCGACACCTTCCACATGGCGCCGGTCGGCGTCTTCTTCGGGGACGGGGCCGACGCGGACGGGACGACGCGGGCCAAGCCGGGCGAGGAGGTCCCCGACCCCTACTTCGGCGGCGCGGGCCCCTCCCGCAAGGCGTGTGCCGAGTGCGGCGAATGCATGACCGGCTGCCGCCACGGCGCCAAGAACACCCTCAACGAGAACTACCTCCACCTCGCCGAGAAGGCCGGCGCCGTCGTCCACCCGATGACCTCGGTCGTCGCGGTCACCGAGGACTCGCGGGGCGGCTTCGCCGTCAAGACCCTGCCGACGGACAACAAGAAGCGGGGCAAGGGGCGGACGTTCACGGCCCGGCGGGTGGTCGTCGCGGCCGGGACGTACGGCACGCAGACGCTGCTCCACCGGATGAAGGACACCGGCCTGCTGCCCCGGATCGCGGACCGGCTCGGCGAGCTGACCCGGACCAATTCCGAGGCGCTGGTCGGCTCGCAGACCACGGACCGGCGCTACCGCGAGCGGCACGGCGTAGCCAGGGTCGACTTCACCCGCGGTGTGGCGATCACGTCCTCCATCCACCCGGACGAGAACACCCACATCGAGCCGGTGCGGTACGGCAAGGGCTCCAACGCCATGGGCGGCATGACCATCCTCCAGGTGCCCTACGGCGCACACCGGGTGCGCAACTGGCTCCTGCGCATGGCCAGGCACCCGTCCCTCGCGCTCCGCGCGCTCTCCAACCGCCGCTGGTCGGAGCGGACGATCATCGGCCTCGTCATGCAGTCGCTGGACAATTCCCTGACGACCTACCGCAAGCCCGGAGGTCTCGGGAAGGGTCTGCTCACGGCCCGCCAGGGCCACGGCGCGCCGAACCCGACGCAGATCGCCGAGGCGACCCGGGCCGCGTCCCTGCTGGCGGAGGAGATCAACGGCTTCGCGGGCTCCAACATCGGCGAGCTGATGGGCACCCCGCTGACGGCGCACTTCCTGGGCGGCTGCCCGATCGGCGCCGACGCCGCCACGGGTGTGATCGACCCCTACCACCGTCTCTACGGGCATCCGGGCATCTCGGTCGTGGACGGAGCGGCGGTCTCCGCCAATCTCGGGGTCAACCCCTCGCTGACGATCACGGCCCAGGCGGAGCGCGCGATGTCCTTCTGGCCGAACAAGGGCGAGGAGGACCCGCGCCCGCGTCAGGGGGAGGCGTACGTCCGTCTCGCGGCCGTCGCCCCGAAGTCCCCGGCCGTCCCGGCGGACGCCTTCGGCGCGCTGAACCTGCCGTTCCTGGGAATGCCGGCGGTCCCGCCGAAGAAGGCCTGAAGGGCGGCGGGGGGGGGGGCCCCCCCCCCGCGGGCCCCCCCCCCCCCACGCCAAAGCTGAGCCCCCCCCCCCCCCC
>NZ_JBIBHT010000009.1:0-444043 GCF_042957155.1 Streptomyces sp. NPDC008121
CGGTTACATTCCGAACCCGGAAGCTAAGCCTTTCAGCGCCGATGGTACTGCAGGGGGGACCCTGTGGGAGAGTAGGACGCCGCCGAACAATCTTTCAGGACCCTTGGTCCCAGCGTTCATGCTGGGACCAAGGGTCCTTTTTGTTTGTCCAGATTTTTCCAAAGCGCGTCCGGGTGCCGGCTGCGCGAGAATGACTGCAGTACCCGAAGACAGGAGTCACGTCGATGTCCACCAACTCTCCCGACGACCGTCCGGAGCGCGAGCCGCGTCGCAAGGACGGCGGCGAGCGGGGCGGCTTCCGTGGCCCGCGTCGTGACGACAACCGTGGTGGCGACACCCGAGGCGGCGGCGGCTTCCGCCGGGATGACCGTGGCGGGGACAACCGTGGCGGTGGCGGCTTCCGTCGTGACGACAGCCGCGGTGGGGACAACCGTGGCGGCGGTGGCTTCCGTCGTGACGACAGCCGTGGCGGCGACAACCGCGGTGGCGGTTTCCGGCGTGACGACAGCCGTGGTGGTGAGCGTCCGCCGTTCCGGCGTGATGACAACCGTGGTGGCGAGCGCCCGGCGTTCCGGCGCGATGACCGTCGTGACGACCGCGGTGGTTTCCGTCGCGATGACCGTGGTGGCGACAACCGCGGCGGTGGCGGTTTCCGCCGGGATGACAGCCGTGGTGGCGACAACCGCGGCGGTGGCGGTTTCCGCCGGGATGACAGCCGTGGTGGCGACAACCGCGGCGGTGGCGGTTTCCGGCGTGACGACAACCGTGGCGGCGAGCGTCCGCCGTTCCGGCGTGATGACAACCGTGGTGGCGAGCGCCCGGCGTTCCGGCGCGATGACCGTCGTGACGACCGTCGTGACGACCGCGGTGGTTTCCGTCGCGATGACCGTGGTGGCGACAACCGCGGTGGCGGTTTCCGCCGTGACGACAGCCGTGGTGGCGACAACCGCGGTGGCGGTGGCTTCCGGCGTGACGACAGCCGTGGTGGTGAGCGTCCGCCGTTCCGGCGTGATGACAACCGTGGTGGCGAGCGTCCGCCGTTCCGGCGTGACGACAACCGTGGTGGCGAGCGTCCGCCGTTCCGGCGTGACGACAGCCGTGGTGGCGAGCGTCCGCCGTTCCGGCGTGACGATCGGCGTGATGACAACCGGGGCGGTGGCTTCCGCCGGGATGAGCGTCGTGACGACCGTCCCTCGTTCCCGCGTGACGACCGTGGTGGCGAGCGTCCGGCGTTCCGGCGTGACGAGCGGCGCGACGACCGGCCTTCCTTCCGTCGCGACGAGCGCCGTGACGACCGGCCCTCGTTCCGCCGGGACGACAGCCGTGGTGGCGAGCGCCCGCCGTTCCGGCGCGATGACCGTGGGGACAGCCGTGGCGGTGGCGGCTACCGCGGCCGGGACGACCGTCGGGACGACAACCGTGGTGGCGGCTTCCGGCGCGACGACCGGCGCGACGACAACCGGGGCGGCGGTTACCGCGGCCGTGACGACCGGGGTGGGTACGGGCGCCGGGACGACCGGGACCGGGACCGTCCGGACCGGGCGCCGATCAAGCGGCTGCCGATCCCCGAGGAGGTCACCGGTGATGAGATCGACCAGGACGTCCGCCAGGAGCTGATGAGCCTGCCCAAGGGGCTCGCCGAGGACGTCGCGCGCAACCTCGTCATGGTCGCCAACCTGATCGACGAGGACCCGGAGCAGGCGTACGCGTACTCCCGCATCGCCCTCCGCCTCGCCTCCCGCGTCGCCGCCGTGCGCGAGGCCGCAGGCTTCGCCGCGTACGCGACGCAGAAGTACTCCGAGGCGCTGGCCGAGTTCCGGGCCGCACGGCGGATGACCGGTGGCGTCGAGCTGTGGCCCGTCATGGCCGACTGCGAGCGCGGCATGGGCCGCCCCGAGCGGGCGCTGGCCATGGCCGGCGAGCCCGAGACGCAGAAGCTCGACAAGGCCGGGCAGGTCGAGATGCGGCTCGTCGCCGCCGGCGCCCGCCGGGACATGGGGCAGCTCGACGCCGCCATCGTGACCCTGCAGAGCCCCGAGCTCGCCTCCACCGCCGTACACCCCTGGACCGCCCGGCTGCGGTACGCCTACGCGGACGCGCTCCTCGCCGCCGACCGCGAGGGCGAGGCCCGCGAGTGGTTCGCCAAGGCGCTCGAGGCCGACAAGGACGGGGCGACCGACGCCTCCGACCGGCTCGCCGAGCTGGACGGCGTCGAGTTCGTGGACGTCATCGACGAGCCCGGCACCGACGCCGACACGGTGGTCGAGATCGCCCCCGTCGACGAGGCGGACGACCTCGACGACGAGGACGAGGACGACGAGGACGACGACGAGGGCCGCCAGGCCTGACCTCGTATGAAAAAGAAGGGCGGCACCCCACCGGGTGCCGCCCTTTTTTCGTACCTCGAACCTCCTAATCCAGCGCCAGGCTTCTCAGGACCAGGCCTGTCGCCGGCTTCGGGCCGAACGACGTCGACTTGCGGGGCATGGTGACGCCCTGCCGTGCCAGGTCGCGTACGACCTCCTCACGGACCGGATGCATGAGCACCGCCGTGCCGTTCCGGCGCTCGGCCTGTTCGACGGCGGCCTCGGTGTCGTGGATGTAGGCGATGTCCTCGGGAGCGTCCGGGATGCGCCAGACGTGATCGAGGAGAGCGGCGTGCAGGACCGTCGCGTCCAGGGTGCGCCAGGCCTCGGGGCGGTCCGTGCGGACCGTGCGGGCGAGCAGCTCCGGAGCCGGCCGGTCCACGAGATGGAACGCGCCGTCGCCGGCCAGGAGGAAGGCGTTGCCCTCCGACGCGGCCGAGGCGAGAGCCTCCATGGCCGCCGGCAGGGGCCCCTCCACGCGGCGGACGCGGAAGGCGTCGCCGAGGGCCGCGACCGCGTCGGCGACGGGAAGACGGTTCAGCAGGCGGTGGATGGCGCGTACCCGCAGGGGATAGCGGGCGGTGTCGATGAGGAGCACCAGACCGTAGTTCCACGGGCCCGGGGAGGCGTGCTCCTCGCGGAGCCTGAGGTACGTCGCCCAGCGGTGGTGGCCGTCCGCAATGAGGGCCTGGTGGTCGGCGAGGCCCGCGCTGACCGCCGCCAGATCGGCCGGGTCGGTGATGGACCACAGCCGGTGGCAGAAACCGTCCTCCGTGGTCGTGGACAGCAGCGGTTCGCCCTGGACGGTCCGCTCGATCACCTCCGCGGCGGCGTCGCCGTCCCCCCGGTACGTGAGGAGCAGCGGCTCCAGGTTGGCGGCCGTCGTCCGCATCAGCGCGGCCCGGTCCTCCACGATGTGCGGCATCACGTCCTCGTGGGGCAGCACGACGCCCGCCGCCGGCTCGGACAGTTCCAGGGCACCGATCACCCCGCGCTGGAGGATGCCGTCGCCGTGCTGCTCGTACACGTACAGCGCCGGTACCGGATCGGGGGCCAGGACGCCGTCGGCGAGCCAGCGGTCCAGGGTGACCGCGGCCTTGCGGTGGCGGGTGCCGGCGGTGATCGCCTGCGGGAGGATCAGCCGGACGATGTTGTGGGGGTCGGCGGACTCGAGGTGGAGCAGCCCGTCGGGCCGTACGACGACGTCGTACGGCGGGGAGGTCACGGCGGCCAGACTGCCGACCCGTTCGGGGACGTAGCGCAGTCCCCGGAAGGGAAGCAGACGCAGACCGTCGGCGCGGACGTCATCGGCCGCGAGACCTGAGGTGTTCATTACGCAATCGTAAGTGGGCGGTGGCTATGAGCGATGATCGGGGGCAGCGGGGGAGTACCGCGCGGCGATGCAGAGGAGTACGAGGACATGGGTGACGGCGAGACCGGCGGCGGCCCGGGCCGGCAGGGCAGGCAGCGCCCGGACGGCAGCGAGCGACCGCTGAGCGAGGTGTACGACACGGCGCTGCTGGACCTGGACGGTGTGGTGTACGCGGGCGGGGAGGCGATCGAGCACGCGGTGGAGGCGCTGGGCGCCGCGCGGGACGGCGGCATGCACCTCGCGTACGTCACCAACAACGCGCTGCGGACGCCGGACTCGGTGGCGGCGCATCTGACCGAGCTGGGGGTCCCCGCCGAGGCCGGGGATGTCATCACCTCCGCGCAGGCGGTGGCCCGGCTGATCGCCGACGAAGTGCCCCAGGGCGCGCGGGTGTTGGTCATCGGCGGGGAAGGGCTGCGGGTGGCGCTGCGCGAGCGGGGCCTGGAGCCGGTGGAGTCGGCGGACGAGGAAGGCCTGGCGGCCGTGGCCCAGGGGTACGGGGGCCCGGAGCTGCCGTGGGGGCGGTTCGCGGAGGCGAGCTACGCGGTGGCGCGGGGCGTGCCGTGGTACGCGTCGAACACCGACCTCACCATCCCCGGGGCGCGGGGCATCGGGCCGGGGAACGGCGCGGCCGTGGAGGTCGTGCGGATCGCCACCGGCGCCGAGCCGAAGGTGGCGGGCAAGCCGCTGCCCCCGATGCACCGCGAGACCGTGCTGCGGACCGGGGCGAAGCGGCCGTTGGTCGTGGGGGACCGGCTGGACACCGACATCGAGGGGGCGTTCAACGGCGGAGTGGACTCGCTCCTCGTCCTGACCGGCGTGACGGACGTGGCGCAGCTCCTCGCGGCGGTGCCGGAGCACCGGCCGACGTACGTCGACGCGGATCTGCGGGGGTTGCTGACCGGGCAGCCGGAGGTCGCCGGGACGGACGCCGGCGGCTTCGTGTGCGGCGGCTGGACGGCGTCCGTGAGCGGGGGTGCGCTGGTGCTCGACGGTGAGGGCGACGACCCGCTCGACGGGGTGCGGGCGCTGTGCGCGGCCGCCTGGTCCCAGGCGGGCGCCGGGGCGTGCGGTCTGGACGCGGGGAAGGCGCTCGAAAGACTGGGACAGCTGTGACGGCTGTGAGGGCTGGGGCGGTGACGGGGCGTCGCGGAGGCGGCGGGAGCTGACCGGGGCGCCGGGGCGGGGCTTCACGGCCCCGGCTCTGGCGACGGGCGGGGTGCCGGTGGCCCCTGGCTCCGGGGACCGGGCGGGGCGCCGGCGGCCCCGGCGGGGGTATCGGGGCGGCGCGGACCTGCGGCTTCGGGCCGTCGGGCAGGCATACCGGGGAGACGGTCGCGATGGCAGGCTAGGCTAACCTAACTGCCGTGTTGGTCGAGAGCCCCTCCGTCGCGAGCGCGGAGCAGACGAGTCCCGCCCAGACGCCGACGCGCCGGAACTCCCTGCGCGCCGTCGGACTGGTCGCGGCCGTCGGCGTCCTGCTGCTGGTCTGTGTCCTGAGCATCATGATCGGCGCCAAACCGGTGCCGTTCGGCGATGTGTGGCACGGCCTGTTCCAGAACACCGGCACCGGGAACGACGTCATCATCCGTGACGTACGCGTGCCCCGGACGCTGCTCGGTCTGCTCGTCGGCGTCGCACTCGGCCTGTCCGGCGCCGTGATGCAGGGCCTCACCCGCAACCCCCTCGCCGAACCCGGCCTCCTCGGCGTCAACGCCGGCGCCGCCGCCGCCGTGGTCTCCGCGATCGCCTTCCTCGGGATCACCGAGGTCTCCGACTACGTCTGGTTCGCCTTCCTCGGCGCCGCGGTCGTCTCCGTCGTCGTGTACGTCCTCGGCGGCAGCCGCGGCGCCACACCCGTGCGTCTCGCGCTCGCCGGAACCGCCGCCACCGCCGCGCTCTACGGCTACGTCAACGCCGTCCAGCTGCTGAACTCCGCGGCCCTGGACCGGCTCCGCTTCTGGACCGTCGGCTCGCTCGCCTCCGCCGACATGGAGACCGTGCGCCGGGTCGCCCCGTTCACCCTCGTCGGCGTCGTCCTCGCCCTGCTCATCTCCCGGCCCCTCAACGCCATGGAGATGGGCGACGACACGGCCCGCGCCCTCGGCGCCCACCTCAACCGCACCCGCGTCATCGCCATGGTGTCCGTCACCCTGATGTGCGGCGCGGCGACGGCCGCCTGCGGCCCCATCGTCTTCATCGGGCTGATGGTCCCGTACCTCGTCCGCGCCCTCACCGGCCCCGACATGCGCTGGATCCTCCCGTACGCCGCCGTGCTCGCGCCGGTCCTGCTCCTCGGCTCCGACGTGATCGGCCGGCTCGTCGCCCGCCCCTCGGAGCTCCAGGTCGGCATCGTCACCGCGCTCGTCGGCGGCCCCGTCTTCATCCGACTCGTCCGCCGCAAGAGGATGGCCCAGCTGTGACCACCAAGTCGATACGGACCGGCGGCGGGCTCTCCGTACGCTACGAGCCCCGCGTCGCCGTCTCCGTGCTCGGGCTGCTCGTGCTCACCCTCGCCGCCGCCGTCGTCCTCCTCGGCACCGGCGACTTCCCCATCGCCCCCCGCGACGTTGTCACCACCCTGTTCGGCGACGGGACCGCCGTGCAGGAGTTCGCCGTCATGGAGCTGCGGCTGCCGCGTATCCTCGTTGCCGTCTTCGTCGGGGCCGCGCTCGGCATCGGCGGCGCGGTCTTCCAGTCGATCTCCCGCAATCCGCTCGGCAGCCCCGACGTCATCGGCTTCGGGCAGGGCGCCACCGTCGGCGCGCTCACCGTCATCGTGCTCTTCCAGGGCGACGCGCTCGCCGCCGCGGGCGGAGCCGTCGTCGGCGGTCTCGTCACCGGCGCCGCGATCTACCTCCTCGCCTGGAAGCGCGGGGTCCACGGCTACCGCCTCGTCCTCGTCGGCATCGGCGCGGCCGCCATGCTCACCGCCGTCATCCACTACCTGATCACCAAGGCCGACCTGGTCGACGCCACGCGCGCGGTGGTGTGGATGACCGGATCGCTCGACGGCCGCGACTGGACCCAGTTCCGGCCGCTGTTCGCGGTCTGCTGTCTGCTGCTGCCGCTGGTCCTCGCGCACGGTCGGTCGCTGCGCATGCTGGAGATGGGCGACGACGCGGCGTTCGCGCTCGGGGTGCGGGTCGAACGGACCCGGATCGTGCTGATGGGCTCCGCCGTTCTCCTCGTCGCCGTCGCGACGGCCGCCGCCGGCCCCATCGTCTTCGTCTCCCTTAGCGCCCCCCAGCTGGCCCGCCGGCTGACGCGGGCCCCGGGCCCCAACCTCGCCGTCTCCGCCCTCATGGGCTCGGCCCTCCTCCTGATCGCCGACTGGACCGCCACCAACGCCTTCGGCGACCGCCAGTTGCCGGTCGGAGTCGTGACCGGGATCCTCGGCGGCTGCTATCTGCTCTGGCTGCTCGTCACCGAACGCAAGGCGGGCCGGCTGTGAGCGCGGACACGAACCACGACCGGAACCACAGGAGCAGGAGTACGGGCATGCACGGTCAGACGCGCACCGGGACGCCGACAGCGACGGCGACAGACGCGCCGATCCGGGCGGGGGGCCCGGCCCGGTCCCGGCCGGATGCGCCCGCGCAGCGGCTCAGCGCCGACTCGGTCACGCTCGCCTACGACCAGCGGGTCATCGCCCGGGACCTGTCCGTCGAGATCCCCGACAACTCCTTCACCGTCATCGTCGGGCCGAACGCGTGCGGCAAGTCGACCCTGCTGCGCGCCCTTTCCCGGATGCTCAAGCCCAGCCGGGGCCGGGTGCTGCTCGACGGGCAGACCATCCACACGATGCCCGCGAAGAAGGTCGCCAGGACTCTCGGGCTGCTGCCCCAGTCGTCCCTCGCGCCCGACGGCATCACGGTCGCCGACCTGGTGGCGCGCGGTCGCTACCCGCACCAGGGCCTGCTGCGGCAGTGGTCCCCGGAGGACGAGCGGATCGTCCAGGAGTCGATGGCCGCGACCGGGGTCGGCGAGCTGGGGGAGCGGTACGTCGACGAGCTGTCCGGCGGTCAGCGCCAGCGGGTCTGGATCGCGATGGCGCTCGCCCAGCAGACGCCGCTGCTGCTGCTTGACGAGCCGACGACGTTCCTCGACATCCAGCACCAGATCGACGTCCTCGACCTGTGCGCCGAGCTGCACGAGACGCAGGGCCGGACCCTGGTGGCCGTCCTGCACGACCTGAACCACGCCGCCCGCTACGCCACCCACCTGATCGCCGTCCGCGACGGCGAGGTGGTCGCGGAGGGGCCGCCGTCCGAGGTCGTGACCGCCGAGCTGGTCGAGCGGGTCTTCGGACTGCGCTGCCAGGTCATCGAGGACCCGGAGACGGGGACCCCGCTGGTGGTGCCCGCGGGGCGAAAGGCGCGGGGACGGGGGCGTCCGGCCGGTGGGCCGGCGGGCGGCGGGCCGGTGGCCGGGGACGTGAAGACCGGGGGCTGAGGGACCCGCGGTCAGGGGCCCGCGGCCGGGGCAGGGGGCGACCGGCGGGCACGCGGCGCCCGGGAGACCGCGGTGTCCGATGGCCCGTGGGCCGGTGTCGACCCCGCTACAGCAACGACCGCAGCCGCAGCAGATCGCGGAGGCCGGCCTCCAGCTTGACCCGGCCGGAGGCCCAGGCCTTGGCGAAGTTCAGCTCGCCGGCCACCATCGCCACGAGATCGTCGCCGGTCATGGCCAGACGGATCTGCGCCTTGGCGGGCGGCGGGCCCTCCACCGTGTCCTCGACCTCGATCCGGCCGCCTTCGAGGCGGCCGGTGAACGTCGTGTCGAGGTCCGTGATGTGGCAGCTGAGGGTGCGGTCGAGCGCGGCGGCGCCGCGGACCTCGCCGTTCGCCCGCGCCAGGTTGTCCGAAAGTCTGTCGAGTGCGCTCCGGCACTCCGTGATCGTGGCCATCATGATCGACGTTACCCCAGGGCTTCGCGATAGCGTCATGGGATGAACGACGTCATGCCGGAACCGCCGCCGGCGCCGGGCCCGGAACGGGCGACCGACCAGGAGCCGGAGCCCGTACCGCCGTCCCCGCCGCGACCGGACGCCGACGGAGCGGGCCCCGACGGCCCCCGCCCCGCGACCGCGCAGGCCGACGCCCCTCAGGCCGGGCGCCCCGAGGCTCCCCGCCCCGCGACCGCGCACCCGGCTGCCCCTGAGCCCTCCGGTCCCGGCGCCGCGCGGCCCGACGGCCCCCGCCCCGGACTCTCCGCCCCCCTCGCCGACGCGGACTTCGGGCCCGCCGGGCCCGCACCCCTCGGGGTGGCGCGGGAGGCGACCGGACACGGCGGCGTGGACGGGGTCCTCGGGCGGCTCGGCGATCTCGACCACCTCACGGCGGACGGACACCTGGAGGTGTACGAGGATGTACACCGTGGGCTGCGCGACGAGCTGACCTCGCTCGACGCCGTGCGCCCCGGACCGAACCCGTCATCCGATCCGTACGACCACAGGAGCTGAACCGAACGTGGCAGGAGTGGCACGCCGCCGCCTCGACGCCGAGCTGGTACGCCGCAAGCTCGCGCGCTCGCGCGAGCACGCCGGCCAGCTGATCGCCGCGGGGCGGGTGACCGTCGGGAAGACCGTCGCCACCAAGTCCGCCACGCAGGTCGAGACCGCCGCGGCCATCGTCGTGGCCCAGGACGCCGACGACCCCGACTACGTCTCCCGGGGCGGCCACAAGCTGGCCGGCGCGTTCGCCGCCTTCGTGCCGCTGGGGCTGAAGGTCGAAGGCCGCCGGGCGCTCGACGCCGGGGCGTCCACCGGCGGCTTCACCGACGTCCTGCTGCGGGCGGGCGCCGCGCACGTCGTCGCGGTCGACGTCGGCTACGGCCAGCTCGCCTGGTCGCTGCAGAGCGACGAGCGCGTCACCGTCAAGGACCGCACCAACGTCAGGGAGCTGACGGTGGAGGCGATCGACGGGCAGCCGGTCGACCTCGTCGTCGGAGACCTCTCCTTCATCCCGCTCGGCCTCGTCCTGCCCGCGCTGGCGGCCTGCACCGCCCCCGGCGCCGACCTCGTGCTCATGGTCAAGCCGCAGTTCGAGGTGGGCAAGGAGCGCCTCGGCACCGGCGGCGTCGTCCGCAGCCCCGAACTGCGGGCCGAGGCCGTACGGAACGTGGCACGCCAGGCGGGCGACCTCGGCCTCGGCGTCCTCGGCGTCACGGCCAGCCCGCTGCCGGGCCCCTCGGGCAACGTCGAGTACTTTCTGTGGCTGCGGGCCGGGGCGCCCGCGCTCGATCCGGCGGATGTCGACCGCGCCGTGGCGGAGGGACCTCGTTGAACACAGGTACGCGTACCGTCTTCCTGCTCGCACACACCGGCCGGCCGGCCGCAGTGCGCAGCGCCGAACTCGTCGTCCTGGGGCTGCTCCGCAGCGGGATCGGGGTGCGCGTCCTGGAGGCGGAGGCGGCCGACCTGCCGCTGCCGCCGTCGGTCGAGATGGTGCCGGACGCGCACCCCGACGCGCTCGACGGCTGTGAGCTGATCGTCGTCCTCGGCGGCGACGGGACCCTGCTCCGCGGAGCCGAGCTCTCCCGCGCCTCGGGCGTGCCCATGCTCGGGGTGAACCTGGGCAGGGTCGGCTTCCTCGCCGAGGCCGAGCGCGACGACCTCGACCAGGTCGTCGACCGGGTCGTCACGCGGGCGTACGAGGTCGAGGAGCGGATGACCCTCGACGTCGTCGTGTACGAGAACGGCGACGTGCTGCACCGGGACTGGGCGCTGAACGAGGCGGCCGTCCAGAAGGTCTCCCCGGAACGCATGATGGAGGTCGTCCTCGCCATCGACGGGCGTCCGGTGACCGGCTTCGGCTGCGACGGAGTGATCTGCGCGACTCCCACCGGCTCCACGGCGTACGCCTTCTCGGCCGGCGGACCGGTGATCTGGCCGGAGGTCGAGGCGCTGCTCATGGTGCCGATCGGGGCGCACGCCCTCTTCGCCAAGCCGCTGGTGACCACCCCGGAGTCGGTGCTCGCCGTGGAGGTCGAGCCGCACACCCCGAACGGCGTGCTGTGGTGCGACGGACGGCGGACCGTGGAACTCCCCGCCGGGGCGCGGGTGGAGGTGCGGCGCGGGGCCGTGCCCGTACGCCTCGCACGGCTGCACCACGCGTCCTTCACGGACCGGCTCGTGGCGAAGTTCGCCCTGCCCGTGTCGGGCTGGCGCGGCGCCCCCCACTGAGCCTGCCCCGCCCCGGGCCGCCCACTCCCACGGGTGACAGAAACGGTCGGCCGACTCCCCGGTGACCTGCGGGTTCGGGCTGTTGCGGCAGGGGTCGTCGCACAGCGGGGGCCGGACCTCGTAAGGTCTTCCCCGTGTTGGAGGAGATGCGGATACGGTCGCTCGGGGTCATCGACGACGCGGTGGTCGAGCTGTCACCCGGTTTCACCGCGGTGACCGGCGAGACCGGCGCGGGCAAGACGATGGTCGTGACCAGCCTGGGGCTGCTGCTCGGCGGGCGCGCCGACCCGGCCCTCGTGCGGATCGGCGCGGCGTCCGCCGTCGTCGAGGGGCGGATCAGCGTGCCTCCGGGCGCCACCGCCGCCGTACGGGCCGAGGAGGCGGGCGCCGAGCTGGACGACGGCGTGCTGCTCGTCAGCCGGACGATCTCGGCCGAGGGGCGCTCACGGGCCCATCTGGGCGGTCGCTCGGTGCCCGTCGGGCTGCTCGCCGAACTCGCCGACGAACTCGTCGCCGTCCACGGCCAGACCGACCAGCAGGGCCTGCTCAAGCCGGCCCGGCAGCGCGGGGCGCTCGACCGGTACGCGGGCGACGCCGTCGCCGTGCCGCTGGCCGCGTACGGGGAGGCGTACCGGCGGCTGCGGGCCGTCGCCGCCGAGCTGGACGAGATCACCACTCGCGCCCGCGAGCGGGCCCAGGAGGCCGATCTGCTGCGCTTCGGTCTCGGTGAGATCGAGGCCGTCGCACCGCTGCCCGGCGAGGACGTGGACCTGGCCGCCGAGGCGGAACGCCTCGGTCACGCCGAGGCCCTCGCCTCCGCCGCCGCCCTCGCGCACGGAGCGCTGGCCGGGAACCCCGAGGACCCGGAGGCCGTCGACGCGACCACCCTGGTCGCCGGTGCCGGTCGCGCGCTCGACGCCGTGCGCGCGCACGACCCGGCGCTCGCCTCGCTCGCGGACCGGATGGGGGAGATCTCCATCCTGCTCGCCGACGTCGCCGGGGAGCTGGCCGGGTACGCCGACGATCTGGACGCCGACCCGCGGCGGCTCGCCGTCGTGGAGGAGCGGCGCGCGGCGCTGACCCAGCTCACCCGGAAGTACGGGGCGGACGTCTCCGCCGTCCTGGCGTGGGCGCAGGAGAGCGCGGCCCGGCTGACCGAGCTGGAGAGCGACGACGACCGGATCGGCGAGCTGACGGCCGAGCGGGACGCGCTGCGGGCCGAGCTGTCGCTCCTCGCGCAGGCGCTCACCGACGCCCGTACGGAGGCGGCCGCCCGGTTCGCCGACGCGGTCACCGCCGAACTTGCCTCCCTCGCCATGCCCCACGCGCGCGTGTCCTTCGACATCCGGCAGACGGAGTCCGTCGACGAGGCCTCGGGCGTCGAGGTCGGCGGCCGGTCCGTGGCCTACGGGCCGTCCGGCGCCGACGAGGTGGAGCTGCTGCTCGCGCCCCACCCCGGGGCCCCGCCGCGGCCGATCGCCAAGGGCGCGTCCGGCGGCGAGCTGTCGCGGGTGATGCTCGCCGTCGAGGTCGTCTTCGCCGGGGTGGACCCGGTGCCGACGTACCTCTTCGATGAGGTCGACGCGGGCGTCGGCGGCAAGGCGGCCGTGGAGATCGGGCGGCGGCTGGCCAAGCTCGCCAAGTCGGCGCAGGTCGTGGTCGTCACGCACCTTCCGCAGGTGGCGGCCTTCGCGGACCGTCAGCTGCTGGTCGAGAAGACCGACGACGGGTCCGTGACCCGGTCCGGCGTCACCGTCCTGGAGGGCGAGGACCGGGTCCGCGAGCTGTCGCGGATGCTGGCCGGGCAGGAGGACTCCGAGACGGCGCGGGCGCACGCGGAGGAGCTTCTGGCGACGGCCCGGGCGGACGGCTGAGGGAGCCCGCGAGGCCGGTGCCGGGTGGTCGGCCCCGCGAGGCGGTCAGGGGCGGCAGCCCGGTGACCTCGCACGTTCACCCGTGTGGGTGAACGTGCGCGGGGTGTTGCCGCCTCCGACACGGGAACGACACGACAACGAAGCGTCTTCGGTGCCGGAACGTGCGTACGGACTGGCATCCTTGGGCGCGTGACACAGCTCCGTACGGTCCAAGTGCTGGGCGGCGGCAGCGCGGGCAGCAGCGCTCACGTCAGATCACTTGCCTCGGGGCTGGTGGCGAGGGGCGTGCGGGTGACCGTCTGCGCCCCGGCCGAACTCGACCGCGTCTACGACTTCATCGGCGCCGGCGCGCGCTTCGTCCCCGTGCCGCGCCGCAACGACCCCGCGACGGTCGCGGCCCTCCGCGGCGCCAGTGCCGGAGCGGACGTCGTCCACGCGCACGGACTGCACGCATCGGTCCGGGCCGCCCTCGCCCTCTCGGGCGGCGGCCGGACGGCGCCCTCGCTCGTGACGACCTGGCACACCCGCAACCACGTGGAGGGCGCGCGGGGCGGGCTGCTGCGGCTGCTGGAACGAAGGACCGCGCGGACGGCGGACGTCGTCCTCGCGACCTCCTCCGAGCTCGTCGACCGCGCCCGTCGGCGCGGCGCGCGGGACGCCCGTCTCGCACCGGTGACCGTCCCCGCCTCACGGGCGCCGGTCTGCCTGCACGACGGGAAGGCCCGGGCGGAACTGGGCGCCGTGGACCGGCCGTTGCTGATGGCCGTGGGCGCGCTGGAGCCCGAGCGGGGGTACGACACGCTGCTCGACGCCGCCCGCCGGTGGCGGGAGCTCGACCCCCAGCCGCTGCTCGTGATCGCGGGGGAGGGGCGCGAACGCGCGGCCCTCCAGCGCCGGATCGAGACCGAGCGGCTGGCGGTCCGGCTGATCGGCCGCCGGGACGACGTGGCGGAGCTCCTCGCGGCGGCCGACGTCGCCGTCCTGCCCTCGCGGTGGGAGGCCCGGTCCCTGCTGGCACAGGAGGCGCTGCGGCTGGGCGTACCGCTGGTGGCGACGGCCGTCGGAGGGGTCCCGGAACTGGTCGGCGACGCGGCCGAGCTGGTCCCCCGGGGGGACGCTCCGGCGCTGGCCGAGGCGGTGCGGGGGCTGCTGGAGGACACCGACCGGCGGATGGACCTGGCCGCGGCGGGGCGGGTCCAGGCCGGGACGTGGCCGACGGAGGACGAGACGATCGCGCACGTCCTCAGCGTCTACGACGAACTGTCGGGCCGACGCTGACGCCGGGCCCCCTGCCGCCGCCCCGCGCTTCCCGGTGCCGCCGGCCCCCGAGGGGGCGCTTGTCGATCAAGCTGGATCAGGGCGCGTGCCAGCCGCCGCCGCCCCGCGCTTCCGCGCGCCCCCCTACGCCGTGAGCCGGCGTGCCCGCAGCGCCAGGGACAGGGCCAGGACCGTCTGGGGGTCGTCCAGGTCCGTGCCGAGGAGTTCGGAGATCCGGGCCAGGCGGTTGTAGAGCGTCTGGCGGTTCAGATGCAGCTCCCGCGCCGTCTCCGCCTTGCGGCCCGCGTGGGCCAGATACGTCTCCAGCGTGGGCAGCAGGGGCGGTCGGGACGTGCGGTCGTGGTCGCGCAGGGGACCGATCGCGCGGTCCACGAAGGCCGCCAGGTCCGGGTGGTCCCTCAGCCGCCACAGCAGCAGGTCGATGTCCAGACGCCGGGCGTCGTACCACGGGCGGTCCGAGAGGCCCTGCGCCGCCGTCGCCGTCTCGGCGGCGTGGCGCAGGCTCGCCGAGGCCGCCGCCCAGCCGCCCGCGACACCGACCACGATCACCGGCGCGTGCGCGCCGGCCCGTTCCAGGCCCGCCCGCTCCACCCCGGCCCGCAGCGCCGCCGCGACCCGGTCCGCCACCGCCGTACGCTCCGACTCCGTCCGCAGCCCGAGCAGCAGCGGCACCCGGCCCTCGACGGGACGGACGCCCAGCAGTACCGGGACGCCCACCGACGCCAGCTCCTCCAGGACCGCCCGGGCGAGCAGCGCCCAGTTGCCCGAGGGGGAGAGTTCGGGGGCCAGGCGCATCACCACCGGGAGCAGCGGGCCGTCCCCGGGCTTGAAGCCGAGCACCCGCGCCTGGGCCGGCGCGTCCTCCGGCGTGATCCGTCCCTCGGCCAGGTCCGTCAGGAAGTCGCCCCTGCCCCGCGCCGCCAGCTCCTCCTCCTGGCGCGCCTGCATCAGGACGACCGCCAGCAGCCCGGCCGCCCGTTCCGCGGCCATCCGGTGGACGAGGGACAGGGGACCGGCGACCGCGAGCAGGGCGAGCCGCGCGCGGACGGCGCCGGTGCCCGGGCCGCCGCCGCCCGGCACGTCCACCAGGACCGCGCCCGTGGGCGGCCCCGACTCGCGCGCCGCCCGCTGCCCGCGCAGCCCGTCCCACACCTGGAGCGGATCCGCGGGGGCCGACTCGCTCCCCGCCGCGTACAGGAGTTGGCCGTCCGCCGTCTCCAGGAAGACCGGGTTCGCCGTGAACTCGGCCAGGATCTGGAGGACCTGGGGCACCCCGCCCCCGCCGAGCAGCGCGTCCGTACACCGCCGGTGCACGTCGTCCGCCTGCCGGAGCAGGGCGTAGTGGCCGTTGACGATCTCGGTGTGGATCTCCTCCGTCACCGCCACGAACGGCACCTCGCGGTGCAGCTGCACCAGCGGCAGGCCGGTCGCCCGGGCCGTCTCCACGATCGTGGCCGGCAGCCGCGAGAAGCGCGGCCCCAGCTCGACGACGAGCGCGGCGATGCCCCGGTCCGCGAGGCGGCGCACGAAGGCGCGCTGTTCCGCCGGGCGGGTGCCGAGGCCCAGCCCCGTGGTGAGCAGCAGTTCACCACCCTTGAGCAGCGACGCGATGTTCGGCACCTCGCCGGCGTGCACCCAGCGCACCGTGCGGTGCAGCCGGTCCGCGCCGGCGACGACCTCCGGGAGCCCGCCGCGCAGCCCGGGCAGCTCCAGCGCCCGTTGCACGGTGATCCCGCCCTGACTGTCCATGGGCCCGGACGCTACCCGCGTCCCTGTTCCCGCGGCATCACCGGGCGCTCGCGGGTCGGCCCGGTCCGTTCCCGGGGGCGACAACTCGTCGCGCCCCGGCGCCACTTGCCCGACCCTCTGTCGAGTGTGTCGTACGTCACCGGCGCCGCCGGGACCATCGTGGGCGGCCTTCCCGGGCGGGGCCGCGGGGCGGGGGTCACGCGGCCGCCGGGGCCGGGGTGATGTTGTGGTTGAGGCGGAAGACGTTGTCGGGGTCGTACTCCGCCTTGACGGCGGCGAGCCGACGGTAGTTGTCGGCGCCGAAGCCGGCGACGACGCGCTGCTCGCCCTCGGCGCCGATGAAGTTGAGGTACACGGCGTCGACCGACCAGGGCCTCGCGTCGGCCCGCACGTCGCGCACCCAGGCCACCACCCGGGCGTCGTCCTCCGGCTTCTCCCACGTCCCGAAGGGGTGCACGGCCCAGGGCGCGGTGCGCCACGGCAACGGGAACCGGGACGGGCCGTCCGCCACGGCGCCGCCCATCGGGAACAGCACGTGCTGGGTGGTGGTGGGCATCGGGATCCGCGCCGCGCGGGCGCAGAAGGCGTCGACCGCCTCGTCCGGGAACTCGCGGAGGTACTCCGCCGACCAGTAGTTCCGCAGCCCCGGCGGGTCGTCGATCATGCACTGGAGATCCGCGTACGGAATGTCCGTGACGACCTCGACCTCGGGCCGCAGCGCCAGCAGCGGCGCGGCCAGCTCGTGGACCTCGTCGACCGGACCGGCGTACGTGATCAGCGCGGCGCAGACGAGCGTGCCGACCAGGTGCTCGGGGATGAAGGGCTCGGGCGGCGCGGGGAAGTAGATCATGCCGCCGCCGGCCTCGGCGGGGGCGGACGCGAAGACCGTGCGGAAGGCGCGGCCCACCTCGGGCGCGGCCTCCGGGCGGTAGAACAGCATGGCCATGCTCATGGCCGGGAGTTCGTGCAGCCGCAGGGTGAGGGAGGTGGCGATGCCGAAGTTCCCGCCGCCGCCGTGCAGCGCCCAGAACAGCTCGGGGTTCTCCCGGTCGCTCGCCACGACGTGCTTGCCCTCCGCCGTGACCAGTTCGGCGGCGACCAGGTTGTCGCAGGCCAGACCGAACTTCCGTTCCAGCCAGCCCGATCCGCCGCCCAGGGTGAAGCCGCCGACCCCGGTGGTGGACACCCGTCCGCCGGTGGTGGCCAGGCCGAACGGCTCGGCCGCCCGGTCCAGATGGCTCATCGTCGCGCCGCCGCCGACCCGTACGGTCCGCTCGTCGCGGTCCACGTCCGCCGCGCGCATCCGGCGCAGGTCCACGACCAGGCCCTCGTCGACGACGGACGCCCCGGCGACACTGTGCCCGCCGCCGCGCACCGCGATCGGCAGCCCGGCCTCCCGGCCGAAGAGAACGGCGCGCGAGACGTCGGAGGGGTTGGCGCACTGGGCGATGACCGCGGGGCGGCGGTCGATCATGGCGTTGTGGACGGTCCTGGCTTCGTCGTAGCCCGGATCACCGGGTACGAGCACCTCACCGGCCGATGCCTCGCGGAGCGCGGCGAGGGCGGTGGGCGGAACGGTCTTCGGGGGAGCCATGGGACGCCCCCCTTTCCGAGGGGGGACAGGACCATTTCATCGTAGGGCGGCGGTCGTCGGCCCGCTTCTCGACGCCCCGGACCCCGCCCGGCCTCCCTAACCTCCGTACGCGCCGCTCGCCGTCAGCCGCAGGGCGGTGTCGATCAGCGGGACGTGGCTGAACGCCTGCGGGAAGTTCCCCACCTGGCGCTGGAGCCGCGCGTCCCACTCCTCCGCGAGCAGCCCCAGGTCGTTGCGGAGCGAGAGCAGCTTCTCGAAGAGCCGGCGCGCCTCGTCCACCCGGCCGATCATCGCCAGGTCGTCGGCGAGCCAGAACGAACAGGCCAGGAAGGCGCCCTCGTCGCCCTCCAGGCCGTCGACGCCCGCCTCCGCGCCGGCGGTGGGGTAGCGCAGCACGAAGCCGTCCTCGGTGGACAGCTCCCGCTGGATCGCCTCGATGGTGCCGATGACCCGCTTGTCGTCCGGCGGCAGGAAGCCCATCTGCGGGATCAGCAGCAGCGACGCGTCCAGCTCCTTGGAGCCGTACGACTGCGTGAACGTGTTGCGGTCCTTGTCGTAGCCCTTCTCGCACACGTCCCGGTGGATGTCGTCGCGCAGCTGCCGCCAGCGCTCCAGCGGGCCGTCGGCGTCCCCGGACTCGATCAGCTTGATGGTGCGGTCGACCGCCACCCAGGCCATCACCTTCGAGTGCACGAAGTGGCGGCGCGGGCCGCGCACCTCCCAGATGCCCTCGTCCGGCTGGTTCCAGTGGGTCTCCAGGTAGCGGATCAGCTTCAGCTGGAGCAGAGAGGCGTAGTCGTTGCGCGAGAGGCCCGTCATGTGGGCCAGGTGCAGCGCCTCGGTGACCTCGCCGTAGACGTCGAGCTGGAGCTGGTTGGCCGCGCCGTTGCCGACCCGGACCGGGCCGGAGTTCTCGTACCCGGGCAGCCAGTCCAGCTCGGCCTCGCCCAGCTCGCGCTCGCCGGCGATGCCGTACATGATCTGCAGGTTCTCCGGGTCGCCCGCGACCGCGCGGAGCAGCCAGTCCCGCCAGGCGCGCGCCTCCTCGCGGTAGCCGGTGCGCAGCATCGACGACAGCGTGATCGCCGCGTCGCGCAGCCAGGTGTAGCGGTAGTCCCAGTTGCGGACGCCGCCGATCTCCTCCGGCAGGGAGGTGGTCGGCGCGGCGACGATGCCGCCGGTGGGCGCGTACGTCAGCGCCTTCAGCGTGATCAGGGAGCGGACCACCGCCTCGCGGTACGGGCCGTGGTACGTGCAGTGGGCCACCCAGTCGCGCCAGAAGTCGGCCGTCGCCTCCAGCGAACCCTCCGGGTCCGGCAGGGCGGGCGGCTCCTTGTGCGAGGGCTGCCAGCTGATCGTGAACGTGATCCGGTCACCGGGCGTGACGGTGAAGTCGGAGTAGGTGGTGAGGTCCTTGCCGTGGGTCTCGATCTCGGTGTCGAGCCACACGGAGTCGGGCCCGGCGACGGCGACCGTACGGTCCCCGACCTTGTGCACCCACGGCACCACGCGGCCGTAGCTGAACCGCATCCGCAGCGCGGAGTGCATCGGCACGCGCCCGGAGACGCCCTCGACGATCCGGATCAGCTGGGGCGCGCCGTCACGCGGGGGCATGAAATCGGTCACCCGGACCGTGCCGCGCGGCGTGTCCCACTCCGATTCGAGGATCAGGGAGTCGCCGACGTAGCGGCGCCGGTCGGCCGGCGCCGGGGTGGCGCCTTCGGCCACGGCGGGCGCGACCCGCCAGAAACCGTGCTCCTCCGTACCGAGGAGCCCGGCGAAGACGGCATGCGAGTCGAAGCGTGGCAGGCAGAGCCAGTCGACGCTGCCGTCCCGGCAGACCAGTGCCGCGGTCTGCATGTCTCCGATGAGTGCGTAATCCTCGATGCGCCCGGCCACGTGCAATCTCCAGTCGAACGGCCACGTCCGCCCCGCGGGGCGCTTCCTACAGATGGTGCCAGCAGTCAAGGGATGGTTGACGAGCCCCGTGCTTCCGGTTGACTGGCGGGGGTGCTGCCGATGGCCGGTCCGCCTCGGCAGGGAGTGTCCGAGCAGGATACGTCGCACCCTAAGCAGCGGCGGCAACGCCCTGATAACGGCGTTGCGCCGAACGGGTGAGGCCACCGTGACCTGTGGTGTAGCCGTCCGTATGCACCCGACTGCCCCGTGTGGCCGGAAGCGGCCTCCCTTCGTCGCTGATACCCTGGTACCCCGTGGACCGGTGGGAAACGGCGAAAGCCGAGGCCCCCGAAACCGCAGCGACGGCACCCCCCGATTCTTCCGGAGGGGACGCCGGTACGCACCTCCAGAACGCGACCACGGGAGCCCCCTCTTGGCGATGCCGCCCAAAACCACGACGACCAAGCACATCTTCGTCACCGGGGGTGTCGCCTCCTCCCTCGGCAAGGGCCTGACCGCCTCCAGCCTGGGTGCGCTCCTCAAGGCGCGGGGCCTGCGGGTCACGATGCAGAAGCTCGACCCGTACCTCAACGTCGACCCCGGCACGATGAACCCGTTCCAGCACGGCGAGGTGTTCGTCACCAACGACGGCGCCGAGACCGACCTGGACATCGGCCACTACGAGCGCTTCCTCGACGTCGACCTCGACGGCTCCGCCAACGTCACCACGGGCCAGGTCTACTCCCAGGTCATCGCCAAGGAGCGGCGTGGCGAGTACCTCGGCGACACCGTCCAGGTCATCCCGCACATCACCAACGAGATCAAGTCCCGGATCCGCCGCATGGCGACCGACGACGTCGACGTCGTCATCACCGAGGTCGGCGGCACCGTCGGCGACATCGAGTCGCTGCCGTTCCTGGAGACGGTCCGCCAGGTCCGCCACGAGGTCGGCCGCGACAACGTCTTCGTCGTGCACATCTCGCTGCTGCCCTACATCGGCCCCTCCGGCGAGCTGAAGACCAAGCCGACCCAGCACTCCGTCGCCGCCCTGCGCAACATCGGCATCCAGCCGGACGCGATCGTGCTGCGCGCCGACCGCGACGTCCCCACCGCCATCAAGCGCAAGATCTCGCTGATGTGCGACGTGGACGAGGCCGCCGTCGTCGCCGCCATCGACGCCAAGTCGATCTACGACATCCCCAAGGTCCTGCACACCGAGGGCCTGGACGCCTACGTCGTCCGCAAGCTCGACCTGCCGTTCCGCGACGTGGACTGGTCCACCTGGGACGACCTGCTCGACCGCGTCCACAACCCCGACCACGAGGTCACCGTCGCGCTCGTCGGCAAGTACATCGACCTGCCCGACGCGTACCTCTCGGTCACCGAGGCCATGCGGGCCGGCGGCTTCGCCAACAAGGCGCGCGTCAAGGTCAAGTGGGTCACCTCCGACGACTGCAAGACCCCGGCCGACGCGCAGAAGCAGCTCGGCGACGTCGACGCGATCCTCATCCCCGGCGGCTTCGGCGACCGCGGTGTGAGCGGCAAGGTCGGCGCCATCCAGTACGCCCGCGAGAACAAGGTGCCGCTGCTCGGCATCTGCCTCGGCCTGCAGTGCATCGTCATCGAGGCCGCGCGGAACCTGGCCGACATCCCCGAGGCGAACTCGACCGAGTTCGACCCCGCGACCGCGCACCCCGTCGTCTCGACGATGGAGGAGCAGCTCGCGTACGTCGAGGGCGCCGGGGACCTGGGCGGAACGATGCGCCTGGGCCTCTACCCGGCGAAGCTCGCCGAGGGCTCCATCGTCCGCGAGGTCTACGCCGACCAGCCGTACGTCGAGGAGCGCCACCGCCACCGCTACGAGGTGAACAACGCCTACCGCGCGGAGCTGGAGAAGAAGGCGGGCCTCGTCTTCTCGGGCACGTCCCCGGACAACAAGCTCGTCGAGTACGTCGAGTACCCGCGCGAGGTGCACCCCTACCTGGTCGCCACGCAGGCCCACCCGGAGCTGCGTTCGCGCCCGACGCGTCCGCACCCGCTCTTCGCCGGCCTGGTCAAGGCGGCCGTGGAGCGCAAGACGGGCAAGTAGCCGCGAGCGGTTAACGTTGCCGGGGTACGGGTCCTGAGGGATCCGTACCCCGGTTTTCGTGTGTGGGAGGACGCAGATGGAGTTGCAGGACACCCCCGAGGAGTGGCAGGTCGTCGCCACGACGACCCCCTGGCAGGGCAACAAGACGAGTGTCCGCGCGGACGACGTGGTCATGCCGGGCGGCACGGTCGCGCGCCGCGACTACCAGGTCCACCCCGGTTCGGTGGCGGTCGTCGCCCTCGACGAGCAGGACCGCGTCCTGGTGCTGAAGCAGTACCGGCACCCCGTGCGGATGAAACTGTGGGAGATCCCGGCCGGTCTCCTGGACGTGCCGGGGGAGAACCCGCTGCACGCGGCGCAGCGCGAGCTGTACGAGGAGGCGCACGTCAAGGCCGAGGACTGGCGGGTCCTGACCGACGTCTACACCACGCCGGGCGGCTGCGACGAGGCGGTACGGATCTTCCTGGCCCGGGACCTCTCGGCGGCCGAGGGCGAGCGCTACGAGGTCGCCGAGGAGGAGGCCGACATGGAGCTGGCCCGGGTCCCCCTGGACGACCTGGTGCGCGGCGCCCTCGCCGGCGAGCTGCACAACAACTGCCTGGTGGTGGGCGTCCTGTCGCTGGCGGCCGCGCGCGCGGTGGACGGCGGCGTCGCCACCCTGCGGCCGGCGGACTCGCCGTGGCCGGCCCGCCCCTTCGAGGCGTAGGCGCGGACGCAGGCGTCGCGCGGGCGCATGCGTCGGCGTGCGCGTCGGGGTGGGCGCGGGCAGGCGTAGGGCCGGGGCGGTCGGGTAGACGGGCCGGGCGCGGAGGGCGGGCTCACGCTCGGACCCCGGCGGCGGCCGGCCCGGACCCTCGGACCCCGGCGGCCGGCGGGGGTACACCGGCCCGGTCGGCGGCCGGGAGGAATTCCGCCCCCGGGTCGTCTCCGAGGGTTCCGATCTGACGATCTGCTGATCCGATCGGGGGACCTGCCCGCCGCGCTCCGCCGGGTCGGGGCCGTGCCCTGAACTACGCTCGGGATCGCCCGTGCGGAGATCCCCGCGGGATCGGCTCGTGCGCAGGTGGACGGGAGCGTGGCCCGTGACGGATCAGGCGGTGACAGCGGGCGGGGTGCGTCGATTCTTCGGGCGACAGCGGGAGTTGAAGGCGCTGCGCGCCGACATCGAACGGACCGGGCTCGACACCCTGACCGGCCGCAAAGCCCCCCGCGCGCGCGTCCTGCTGATCGCCGGACGGCCCGGTTCCGGGCGGACGGCCCTCGCCGAGGAGCTGGTCGCCGGGCTCGCCGCCCGATACCCCGACGGGGTGTACCGCGCCCGGCTCACCGAGCCCGGCGGCGAGCCCGTCCCCACCGCGCTGGCCGCCCGCGGCCTCTTGGAGGACCTCGGCGTCGAGGAACCCCCCGGTGCCGCCGAGGACGAGCTGACCGAACTGGTCCGCACCGCCCTGGCGGACCGGCGGACCGTCCTCGTCCTGGACGACGCCGTCGACGCGGCCCAGGTCGACCCCCTGATCCCCGACCATCCCGACGCCCTCGTCGTCGCCGTCGCCCAGGGCCCCCTCACCGGCATCCCGGACGTCCGCCCCTGCACGGTCGGCGGACTCGACCCCAAGTCGGCCATCGAGATGCTCACCACCTACACCGGATCGGTGCGGGTCACCGTCGACCCCCAGGCCGCCGAGACCCTCGCCGAGGAGTGCGGCGGCCAGCCCGCCGCCCTGGTCCTCGCCGGCAGCTGGCTCGCCGCCCGCCCCAAGTCCTCCGTCGCCGACCTCGCCAAACGACTGCGCGCCCTGCCGGGCGACCCGGTGACCCGCGCCTTCCAGCTCGTCCACGAGTCCCTGCCCGCCCCGGCCGCGCGGACCCTGCGGCTCCTCTGCCTCGCCCCGCTCGGCCGCGCCGACGCCCACACCGCCTCCGCCCTGGCCGGCTGCTCCGTCTCCGCCGCCGCCACCACCCTCGCCGACTTCGCCACCCTCGGGCTCCTCGGGGAGCGCGACGGAGGAGAGTACGAGATCCCCGCGCACCTCGTCCCCCTGCTCCGCACCGAGCTGGAGGAGCGCGACCGGCCCGCCGAGGTGCAGCTCGCCCGGGCCCGGATGCTGGAGCGGACCGTACGGCTCCTGCAGTCCTGCCGCGCCGTCACCGAACCGGAGGGCTCCGCCGCCCGCAGGAAGCTGGCCGGCCTGCCCCGGGCCCTGCGCTTCCCGAACGCCCCCGCCGCCGCCGAATGGCTGGAGGGCCGCAGGCCCGTCCTGCTCGCCTCCGCCCGGCTCGCGGTCGCCGACGGCGAGCTCGACACCCTGGCCCGCCGCCTGGTCGCCGCCCTGGTCCGCGCGCTCGCCGCCCACCGGGGGGCCGAGGCGGCCGCCCCCGACCTCTACGGCCTGCACCGGCTCGTCCTCGACGTCGCCGAGCGCCGGGGACTGCACCGCGAGCGGGCCGCCGCCCTGCTGAACCTGGCCGATCTCGACGCCGGGAGCGGCCGGACCCGGGACGCGCTCGCCCGCTACCGGGAAGCGCTGGACGCCGGACGGGCCGCGAACGACCCATACGCGATCGGCCGCGCGATGGAATCCGTAGGCGGCTCCTACCAGGAGCTGGGGGACTGGCAGCGGGCCGGTGACTGGTACGGCCGCGCGCTCGCCCAGCGCCTCGCCCGCGACGAGCGCGCCGACCAGGCCCGGCTCTACGCAAGGCTCGGCGCGGTGCACACCTACGCCGGCCGCTACGGCGAGGCCCTGCGGAACTGGCGCGCCGCCGCCGCGGGCTACCGCCGGCAGTCCGATCTCCCCGCCTACGCCCGGGCGTTGAGCGAGGCGGCCCGGGTCCAGGAGTACGCCGGACGGCCGCAGGAATCCCTGCGGACCTGCGAGGAGGCGGTCGAGTGGGCCCGGCGTGCCCAGGACGTACGGCTCCAGGCGGCCCTGCAGCTGCGGCTCGCCGACACCCTGGACCGGCTCGGCGACCCCGCCGCCGCCCGGCTGCACCGCTCAGCAGCCGAAAGACTGCTTGGAACCGCACCCTCCGCCTGCGAAATCCGCAGTGGCTGTCTCGAAGATTAATGCTTTGCAAGGCTAGACAGCGGGAACTCCTTCATTAGACTGGGTGAGCCGCGTTCGATCGTGGTGTGTCCCGGTGCGCCACGATGCGGCCGGGTATGTATCGCAGTGCCCCCAGTTATCCCCCCTGATTCAAGGACCGTGATCGACGATGAAGGTCGGCATCCCCCGCGAGGTCAAGAACAACGAGTTCCGCGTGGCCATCACCCCCGCCGGTGTCCACGAGCTCGTCCGCAACGGCCACCAGGTCTTCGTCGAGCAGAACGCCGGAGCCGGCTCCTCGATCACGGACGAGGAGTACGTCTCGGCCGGTGCGCGGATCCTGCCCACGGCCGACGAGGTCTGGGAGACCGCCGACCTCCTGCTGAAGGTCAAGGAGCCCATCGCGGAGGAGTACCACCGCCTCCGCAAGGACCAGACCCTCTTCACCTACCTCCACCTCGCCGCGTCCCGCGAGTGCACGGACGCCCTGCTGGAGTCCGGCACCACCGCCATCGCGTACGAGACCGTCGAGACCGCGAACCGCGCGCTGCCGCTGCTCGCCCCGATGTCCGAGGTCGCGGGCCGCCTCGCCCCGCAGGTCGGCGCCTACCACCTGATGCGCTCGGTCGGCGGCCGCGGCGTGCTCCCCGGCGGCGTCCCCGGCACCCACGCCGGCGAGGCCGTCGTCATCGGTGGCGGCGTCTCCGGCTGGAACGCCACCCAGATCGCCGTCGGCATGGGCTTCCACGTGACCCTGCTCGACCGCGACATCAACAAGCTCCGCGAGGCCGACAAGATCTTCGGCACCAAGGTGAAGACGATCGTCTCCAACGCCTTCGAGCTGGAGAAGGCCGTCGTCGAGGCCGACCTCGTCATCGGCGCCGTCCTCATCCCGGGCGCCAAGGCCCCGAAGCTGGTCACCAACGAGCTCGTCGCCAAGATGAAGCCCGGAAGTGTCCTTGTCGACATCGCGATCGACCAGGGCGGCTGCTTCGAGGACTCCCGTCCGACCACCCATGCGGAGCCGACCTTCCAGGTCCACAACTCGGTCTTCTACTGCGTCGCCAACATGCCGGGCGCGGTCCCGAACACCTCCACGTACGCCCTCACCAACGCCACGCTTCCCTACATCGTGTCGCTGGCGAACAACGGCTGGGCCGAGGCGCTGCGCCGCGACGCCGCCCTCGCCCTGGGCCTCAACACCCATGACGGCAAGGTCGTTTACAAGGAAGTCGCGCAGGCGCACGGCCTCGCGCACGTCGAGCTGACGAGCCTCCTGGGCTGACGCTCACCGGCCTCCCGACGAGGAGCGCCGTCAACCTCATGCATCCGGCCGGACCTTGTGCACCAAGGTCCGGCCGGATGTGTGTCCGGCCACGTCTACGGCCCTGGTCAACTCGCCTCGAACGTAACCCTTTAACCGTTTCGCACACCCCCGAAACGTGTGGATGCGTGGCTGCGCGCCCTTGACAGAGGGGTGTTCGGTTGCCGACACATCGGGCCGGGTCCGGCGGATTGTGTTGCTGCGGAGCGGTGACACGCCATAGAGTCGCAAACCGTCGGCATGGCGCCACGCTGACCTATCGATAAATGTTCCTGGTCACATCCAAGGAGGTAAGACGACTTGTGAATGAGTCGACATTTACTCCCGGGGGTGGCCGGCCAGGAGCCCCTGTCGGCTCCGTCGCTGTGCGAACCTTCGCGACACATCAGCCCATGACGACAGCCCACACGATGAAGATGATGGACGGCCTACACGTGAACGCCACGGCCGGCAACGAGAGTGGCCGAGAGTCCACCCACTTCGCCGCCTACGACGAGGTGCCCGAGGGGCACTTCTACGACCCTGACGCCGAGTACGAGCCCGACCCGGAGTACGCGGCCACCCTCGCACCCGACGCTGCCCGGCAGCGCCGCGAGCGGATCGGCCCCACCGGACGGCCCCTGCCGTACTTCCCGATCCCGGGCCCGCTGACCGATCACGGACCCGCGAAGATCATCGCGATGTGCAACCAGAAGGGCGGCGTCGGCAAGACCACGTCGACCATCAACCTGGGTGCCGCGCTCGCGGAGTACGGGCGACGGGTGCTGCTCGTCGACTTCGACCCGCAGGGAGCCCTGTCGGTCGGTCTCGGCGTGAACCCGATGGAGCTCGACCTCACCGTCTACAACCTGCTCATGGAGCGGGGCATGTCAGCGGACGAGGTGCTGCTCAAGACCGCCGTTCCCAACATGGACCTGCTGCCGAGCAACATCGACCTCTCGGCCGCCGAGGTGCAGCTGGTCAGCGAGGTCGCGCGCGAGTCCACGCTCCAGCGCGCCCTGAAGCCGCTGATGAACGACTACGACTACATCGTGATCGACTGTCAGCCCTCGCTCGGTCTGCTGACCGTCAACGCGCTGACGGCGGCTCACAAGGTCATCGTGCCGCTGGAATGCGAGTTCTTCGCGCTGCGCGGTGTGGCCCTGCTGACCGAGACGATCGAGAAGGTCCAGGAGCGGCTCAACCCCGAGCTGGAGCTCGACGGCATCCTCGCCACGATGTACGACTCCCGGACCGTGCACAGCCGTGAGGTGCTCGCGCGGGTCGTCGAGGCCTTCGACGACCACGTGTACCACACGGTGATCGGCCGGACCGTGCGCTTCCCGGAGACCACGGTCGCCGGCGAGCCGATCACGACGTACGCCTCGAACTCCGTGGGCGCCGCCGCCTACCGTCAGCTCGCCAGGGAGGTGCTCGCCCGGTGTCACGCCGAGTGAGTCTGCCCGGCGCCGACGAACTGTTCCGTACGACCGGGGGGATGGCGCTGCAGGCGTCGTCACCGCGCAGGGGTGAGGCCCGCGTGCCGGCTCCGGCGGGCGAGAGCGGCCCGGAGGCGGCCGAGGGCTCGGCGTCGGCGGAGCATTCGGCGGCGGGGTCGGAGACGGCGGAGCCGCGGGCCCGGACGGCCGATCCCGCGGAGACCGCGCCGCAGGCGAAGCCCTCGGCGCCGGTCGCGCCGGCGGCCCGCCGACGGGGCCGGTCGCCGAACCGGCGGCCCAGCGGCCGGGAGCGTCACGACGAGAAGATCACGGTCTACGTCTCCGCCGAGGAGCTGATGGACCTGGAGCATGCCCGTCTGGTGCTGCGCGGCGAGCACGGGCTCGCCGTGGACCGGGGCCGGATCGTCCGCGAGGCGGTCGCGGTGGTCCTGGCGGACCTGGAGTCCCGGGGCGACGCGAGCATCCTCGTGCGCCGCCTGCGCGGCCGCTGAGGGTAGCCTGCGGGCCTGCCGCGCCCCTGCTCCTCCCTGGACCCCGATGCCCCCGCCCCCCGCCGAAACGTCCCGCCCGCCCCGCCGCGCCCTCGGCAGGGGCCCCGGAACGCCCCCCGCGGCCCCCGAGCCCCCGCCCGAGGCGGCGGGCCCCGTGGCCGCGGCCCCGGGGAGGGGGCACGGGGAGCCCCGGCCCGTCGCGGAACCACCGGCGGGCCCGGCCGGAAGCGAAGACCCGCACAGCACGAACGTCCCGGGCCCGACCCGGCCGGCGCCGCCCGGCCCCGAGACGCCCGGCCCCGAGGCCGTACCGGCCCCCGAGGCGCTTCTCCCTGAGGCGCCCGGCTCCGAGGCGCCCGGCCCCGAGGCCGTCCCGGCCCCCGAGGCGCCCGCAGCCCGGGCCACCGCCCGAGAGACCGCCGCCCCCGAGGTCGCCGCCCCTGGCCCCGAAGCCCCCGGCCCGCCCGCTCCCGCCCCCGACCCAGGCGCCGCCGCCGACGGTGGGCGGTTCACCGTGCGGCTGGAAAACTTCGAGGGGCCGTTCGACCTGCTGCTCCAGCTCATCTCGAAGCACAAGCTCGACGTCACCGAGGTCGCCCTCTCCAAGGTCACCGACGAGTTCATGGCCCACATCCGGGCCATGGGCGCCGACTGGGACCTCGACCAGACCACCGAGTTCCTCGTCGTCGCCGCCACCCTCCTCGACCTCAAGGCCGCCCGGCTGCTGCCCGCCGCCGAGGTGGAGGACGAGGCCGACCTCGCGCTCCTGGAGGCGCGGGACCTGCTCTTCGCCCGGCTCCTCCAGTACCGCGCGTACAAACGGATCGCCGACATCTTCGGCGACCGGTGGGAGGCCGAGGGCCGCAGATACCCCCGGACCGTCGGCCTCGAGCCGCACCACGCCGAACTGCTCCCCGAGGTCGTCATCAGCATCGGCGCCGAGGGCTTCGCCAGGCTCGCCGTCAAGGCCATGCAGCCCAAGGCCAAGCCCCAGGTGTACGTCGACCACATCCACGCCCCCCTCGTCAGCGTCCGCGAACAGGCCGGGATCGTCGTCGCCCTCCTCAGGGAGCGCGGCACCCTCGCCTTCCGGGAGCTCACCCGGGACGCCCCCGACACCCTCACCGTCGTCGCCCGCTTCCTCGCCCTGCTGGAGCTCTACCGGGACCGTGCCGTCGCCCTCGACCAGGACGAGGCCCTCGGCGAACTCACCGTCTCCTGGACCGGCGGCGACGGGGAGACCCGGGTCACCGACGAGTTCGACGAACAACCCGATCACGAAACGGAGGCCCGCGCGTGAGCGACCTCAAACCCTCCCTCGAAGCCGTCCTCATGGTCGTGGACGAGCCCGCCACCGAGGACCACCTCGCCAAGGTCCTCGACGTCTCCCGCCGCGAGGTCGGCGACGCCCTGCGCGAGCTGGCCGACGAGTACACCGCCCAGGGCCGCGGCTTCGAACTGCGCACCGTCGCCGGCGGCTGGCGCTTCTACACGCGGGCGGAGTACGCCCCGGCCGTCGAGGCGTTCGTCCTGGACGGCCAGCAGGCCCGGCTCACCCAGGCGGCCCTGGAGACCCTCGCCGTCGTCGCGTACCGCCAGCCGGTCAGCCGTTCGCGGGTCTCCGCGGTCCGCGGGGTCAACTGTGACGGGGTCATGCGGACCCTCCTCCAGCGCGGTCTGGTGGAGGAGGCGGGCGCGGAACCCGAAACAGGTGCGATCCTGTACAGGACGACGAACCACTTCCTGGAGCGGATGGGCCTGCGCGGCCTGGACGAGCTCCCGGAACTCGCGCCCTTCCTCCCCGAGGCGGACGCGATCGAGGCGGAGACGCTGGAAGGGGTTCCGTCGTTCGACCCGGACGCAGACGACAAGACGACGGAAGATTGATGCGAAGCAGCAGCGGCAGGAACAGCAGCGGAAACAACGGCGGGAGCCGTGGTGGCAACAGCGGCGGCCGCGGCGGCAGCAGCGGCGGCGGAGGCGGGCGCGGCAACTACCGCGGCGCCGGCAACAGCCGCGACGACCAGCAGGGCGGCGGCCGCCCCCGCAACCCGCGCCCCGAGGAGCGTCGCTACGACGTGGGCGGCACCGGCGGCCCCTCCGACGGCCCCAAGAAGGGCCGCGGCTCCGCGGCCCGCGGGGGCGCCAAGGGCGGCCCGAAGGCCCCCCAGGGCGGCACCCCGCCCCGCCGCGGCCCGCACGGCCAGCGGCAGGTTCCGGCGCGCTCGCGCGAACTCGACGCCAAGATCGAGCAGCGCAACCGCGACCGGTACGCCGACCGTCCGGAGATCCGGACCCCGAAGACCTTCCCCGGCGCCGAGCAGGAGGGCGAGCGGCTGCAGAAGGTCCTCGCCCGCGCCGGCATGGGCTCGCGGCGCGCCTGCGAGGAGCTCATCGAGCAGGCCCGTGTCGAGGTCAACGGCGAGATCGTCCTGGAGCAGGGCAAGCGCGTGGACCCGGAGCGGGACGAGATCAAGGTCGACGGCCTGACCGTCGCCACCCAGTCGTACCTCTTCTTCGCGCTGAACAAGCCCGCCGGCGTCGTCTCCACCATGGAGGACCCCGACGGCCGCCAGTGCCTCGGCGACTACGTCACCAACCGGGAGACCCGGCTCTTCCACGTGGGACGGCTCGACACCGAGACCGAGGGCATCATCCTGCTCACCAACCACGGCGAGCTGGCCCACCGCCTCACGCACCCGAAGTACGGCGTGAAGAAGACCTACCTGGCCGCCATCACCGGCCCGCTGCCCCGCGAGGTCGGCAAGCGGCTCAAGGAGGGCATCCAGCTGGAGGACGGCTACGCCCGCGCCGACCACTTCCGCGTCGTCGAGCAGACCGGCAAGAACTACCTCGTCGAGGTCACCCTCCACGAGGGCCGCAAGCACATCGTGCGCCGCATGCTCGCCGAGGCCGGATTCCCGGTCGAGAAGCTGGTCCGCACCTCCTTCGGCCCGATCGGGCTCGGTGACCAGAAGTCCGGTTGGCTCCGCCGTCTGACCAACACCGAGGTCGGCATGCTGATGAAGGAAGTCGGCATGTAGCACCGTCGTCCTCGGACGACCCGCGCAGAAGCCCGTGACCGCCCGCCCGGCGGTCACGGGCTTCTCGCATGTCCCGATCGCACTTGTGGCCGAAGCCCGTCCCCCTTTATAGTCAAGGTGACTCTTAAGGAGGCGGGCGTGAGCCTCGCGAACATCCTCGAACCCCTGCAGCAGCCGCTCTTCACGGTCCTGGACACCCCGGTCAGCTGGACCGAGGTCCTCGGCTTCGGCAGCGGAGCGCTCTGCGTCTGGCTGGTCGCCCGCCAGCACCTGGCCAACTGGCCCCTCGGCATCGCCAACAACCTCTTCTTCATCCTTCTCTTCGCGCAGGCCGGGCTCTACGCCGACGCCGGCCTCCAGATCGTCTTCATCGCCCTCGCCGTGTACGGCTGGTGGACCTGGACCCACGGGGGTGGACCAGGCTCCGACACCCTCCCGGTGCGCCGCACCTCGCGCACCGAGTGGACGTGGCTGATCACGGCGGGGGCGGTGGGGACCCTCGCCCTCACCCTGCTCCTGGACCGCGCCACCGACTCGACCGTCCCCTTCTGGGACGCCCTGACCACCGCGCTCTCCCTGGCGGCGACCTACGGCCAGTGCCGGAAGCGGCTGGAGTCCTGGTGGCTCTGGATCGCCGCCGACCTCGTGTACATCCCCCTGTACGCCCACAAGGAGCTGTACCTGACCTCCCTGCTGTACGCCGGCTTCCTCACGCTCTGCCTCCTCGGCCTGCGCAACTGGAACCGCGACCTCACCACCCGGCGCGCGATCCCGGTGGAGGCGGCGGCATGAAGCGCTACGGCCACGGCCTGGTCCTCGGCAAGTTCTATCCGCCGCACGCCGGCCACCACCACCTCGTCCGCACCGCCCGCGACCGCTGCGAGCGCCTCACCGTCCTCGTCTGCGCCTCCTCCGTGGAGACCCTGCCCCTGGAGGACCGGGTCGCCTGGATGCGCGAGACCCACCCCGACGTCCTCGTCGTCGGCGCCGTCGACGACATCCCCGTCGACCTCCAGGACCCGGACGTGTGGGCCGCCCACATGGCCGTCTTCCGTGCCGCCGTGCCCGAACCCGTCGACGCCGTCTTCACCTCCGAGCCCTACGGCGAGGAGCTGGGCCGCCGCTTCGGCGCCGACGCCGTCTGCGTCGACCCGGACCGTGCGCTCTTCCCCGTCTCCGGCACCGCCGTCCGCAAGGACCCCGTGGGCAACTGGGAGTTCCTCGAACCGCCCGTACGGGCCGCGCTCACCCGCCGGATCGTCGTCCTCGGCGCCGAGTCCACCGGCACCACCACCCTGGCCCTCGCCCTCGCCGACCACTACCGCAAGCGCGGCGGAGTGTGGTCCCGCACCGGGTACGTACCGGAGTACGGCCGTGCGTACAGCGAACTCAAGCTCGCCGAACTGCGCGCCGAACGCCCCGGCGCCACGTGGCCGGACGTCACCTTCCGCTCCAGCGACTTCCCCGTCATCGCCCAGCGCCAGGCCGAGCTGGAGGAGGAGGCCGCCCGCGCCGGATCGCCCGTCCTGATCTGCGACACCGACGCCTTCGCCACCACCATCTGGCACGAGCGGTACATCGGTACGGCCAGCGCCGACACCGGCCAGATCGCCGCCCGCGGCCGCCAGCACCTCTGGCTGCTCACCGACCACCACGGCGTCGACTTCGAGGACGACGGACTGCGTGACGGCGAGCACCTGCGCCCCTGGATGACCGCCCGCTTCGTGACCCAGCTCGCCCACAGCGGCCGCCGGACCGCCGTCCTCACCGGCCCGCACGAGGAGCGGCTGGCGACCGCCGTCGCCGCCGTGGACGCCCTCCTCGCCGAGGGCTGGCACCTCGCCGACCCCCTTCCGGAGCGCCGATGAACCGCGCCCAGGCCCCCGCCCAGGCCCCCGACGGCTACGACCGCCACGCCTTCGAGCCGTTCGCCGTCACCGCCGACCTCGCCGTCTTCACCCTCCGCGAGGAGCACCTCCACGTCCTGCTGGTGGAGCGCGGCCAGGAGCCGTACGCCGGGGACTGGGCCCTGCCGGGCGGATTCGTCCTGCCCCGCGAGTCCTCCGAACAGGCCGCGCGCCGCGAACTCGCCGAGGAGACCGGCCTCGCCGCGGACACCGTCGCCGGGCTCCACCTCGAACAGCTCCGCACCTACAGCGAACCCGACCGCGACCCCAGGATGCGGGTCGTCTCGGTCGCCTACACCGCCCTCGTCCCCGACCCGCCCGAGCCGCACGGCGGCGGCGACGCGGCACGGGCGCGATGGGCGCCCTACGGCACGCACGGGCCGCTCGCCTTCGACCACGACCGGATCCTCGCCGACGCCCGCGACCGGATCGGCGCCAAGCTCGAGTACACCTGCCTCGCCACCGCCTTCTGCCCGCCCGAGTTCACCCTCGGCGAGCTGCGGCAGGTGTACGAGACGGTCTGGGGCGTCGAACTCGACCGCCCCAATTTCCGGCGCAAGGTCCTCGCCACCCCCGGCTTCGTCCGGGCCGTGGAAGGACCACCGCGCCTCACCGGCGGACGGGGGAAACCGGCCGCTCTCTACCGGGCGGGAGAGGCCACGGCCCTCCACCCGCCGCTCCTGCGACCGGAAGGACGAACCACCCCATGATGACGACGACGAAGCAGGCCGCGACCGGCGCACTGATGGGCCTGGCGCTGGGGGACGCGCTGGGTTTCCCGACCGAGTTCAACGACGTCCCGTCGATCCTGGCGAAGTGCGGCCCCTGGCGGGAGATGGCACTCCCCGGCGAGGGGCAGGGGACGGGGACGGCGTACGTCACCGACGACACCCAGATGACCCTCGCCCTGGGCCGCGGTCTGCGCACCGCCATGGACCACGGCGTGCTCTCCCCGGCCGGGATGGCCGGGCCGGTCCGGGAGGAGTTCGTCGCCTGGTACCGCTCCCCGGACAACGACCGCGCCCCGGGACGCACCTGCATGGTGGCCTGCGGTCTGCTGTCGACCGAGATCCCCTGGCAGCGGGCGAGCCAGACCGGGTCCAAGGGCTGCGGCGCCAACATGCGGGTCGCCCCGATCGGCCTCGTTCCCGGTCTCGGAGAGGAGCAGCGCGCCGGCGCGGCCCAGCTCCAGGCCGCGCTCACCCACGGACACCCCACGGCGCTGGCCGCCTCCGACCTCACGGCCCGGGCCGTGTACCTGCTGGCCCAGGGCGTCGACCCGACCGGGCTCGTCGGCCACCTGCGCTCGTACGCCTACGAGAACCGCTCCCGCTACCACGAGACCTGGCTCGGCGACCTGTGGACGTACGCGCAGGACCCGTCGGCCCGCCACTTCATCGAGCGGGGCTGGGACGAGTGCCTCGCCGTCCTGGAGAGGCTCGACGCCGTCCAGCGCACGGCCGACCCGGAGCTGGACCCGTGCGCCGCCACCGGCGACGGCTGGATCGCGGAGGAAGCCCTCGCCACCGGGCTGCTGTGCTTCCTGCTCTTCCCCGACGAGCCCCTCACCGCCCTGCGCCGGGCCGCCTGCACCCGGGGCGACTCCGACTCGATCGCCTGCCTCACAGGCGCCTTCGCCGGCGCCCACCTGGGCCCGGGCGCCTGGCCGGCGGCCTGGACGGACCGGATCGAGTACCGCTCCGACCTCCTGACCCTGGGCGCCCTCTGGGACGCTTGATCCATGACGCTCGCCCTCACCCCCGCCACGGACCTCTCCGCGATCGTGGCGGAACAGCCCGACCCGCTGGTCTTCGCCACCGTCTCCGGCGCCCACTTGTACGGCTTCCCCTCCCGCGACTCGGACGTGGACCTGCGCGGCGTCCACCTGCTGCCGGTCGCCGGGCTGATCGGGCTGCGCGAACCCGAGGAGACACGGACCCGGATGTGGGACCGCGACGGGGTCGAGATGGACCTCGTCACGCACGACCTGCGGAAGTTCGTCCGGCTGATGCTGCGGCGCAACGGCTACGTACTGGAGCAGCTGCTCTCCCCGCTGGTCGCCCACACCACCGACGTGCACGCCGAGCTGACCGCGCTCGCCCCGCGGGTGCTCACCGCACACCACGCGCACCACTACCGCGGCTTCGCGGGCACGCAGTGGCGGCTGTTCGAGCGGACGGGGGAGTTGAAGCCGCTCCTCTACACGCTGCGCGCCCTGCTCACCGGCATCCATCTGATGCGCGCGGGCGAGGTGCAGGCCCACCTGCCCACACTCGTCGGGGAGGTGGCCGAGGCCCCCGTCTACGTACCCGACCTGATCGAGGCGAAGGCGGCGGCCGAGCACGGTGCCGCCGAAGTGGACGCCGAACGGGTGCGCGGGGACGTGGAGGCGCTCCACGGTGTCCTGGACGCGGCCCAGGCCGGCTCAGGGCTGCCCGAGGCTCCCGGCGGGCACGACGCCCTGCACGATCTCGTCGTCCGCGTCCGGCTGGAGGACGCGGAGCGCTGAGGAGCGGCGGGCGCGCGTCAGGAAGTCCTCCACGCGCGCGTGGTCCGGGTCGGCGGGCAGGGGGCTCGTGGTGGAGGCGCTGTCGGCCTCCTCCGTGAGGCGGGCCATCCAGGACTCCACCTCGGGCCACGGCACCTCGCCGCGCTTCACCGCGAGCAGCCGGTCCCGCTCGTCGCCGACGTGGATGGTCAGCTCACCGGTCCGCAGCAGGTCCCGGCAGCTCATCAGCAGCCGCAGCAGATGCATGGCGTGCTTCCAGCGCGGCGCGCCGTACTGGCGGACGTCGGCGTCGAGCTTCCTGCGCTGCCCGCCCGCGTACCGGACGAAGGTCCGGTGCGCCCGGCGGGACAGGAACGCCTCCCGCAGCGAGACCAGCTCGCGGCCGGTGGCGTCGATGGACTCGACCACGGGGGAGTGCAGGCACTCCAGGACGTTGGGGTTGGCGCGCAGGGCCAGCTCGCAGAAGCGTTCCAGCTCCCAGCTGAACTGCTCCTCACCCGGGCCCTCCGCCTGGGCCGGGGGCTTGTCGAAGCGCCAGAAGAGCGGGGTCGGGGCGAGGAAGACGCCCCGACGGTCGGTGTCGCTCCCCTCGGTTTCCAGACCGAAGGCGCGCGACCCCATGACACAGGAGTAGATCGTATGGTCGCGCACCAGTTCTGCCGGAGTCATGGGCGACAGGCTACGCCAGGGTGATCCGGTCCCCGGACACGGTGATCCGCTCGGCCGGCAGGGGCCGCGTCGCCGGGCCCACGGCCACCGAACCGTCGGCGACGCGGAACTTGGAGCCGTGGCACGGACAGTCGATCGTGCCGTCCGCGACCTTGTTCACCAGGCAGCCCTGGTGGGTGCAGACCGCCGAGAAGGCCTTGAACTCGCCGGCCTTCGGCTGGGTGACGACGACCTTGCGCTCCTTGAAGACGGCCCCGCCCCCCACGGGGATCTGCGTGGTGCGCGCCAGCGCGTCACCGGCCGGCGCGGACGCCGTGGGGGAGGAGGCGGCCGGCTCGGACGCGGACGGCGACGGTGAGCCGTCCGTGCCCGCCGTCGGACTGGCCGTCGCGGTGCCGTCCTCGCCCCCGCCCGAGCCGCAGCCGGTGGCCAGGGCGGCGACCGAACCGGCGCCGGCGAACAGCACGGAACGGCGGGGCGTGACGTCGGGGGCCGGTGCGACGTCGGGAGCTTCTGGATTCATGCCCTCCAGCTTGGCGACGCACCCCGCCGCCGCGCGGCAACACGCCTGGACCCGGCCCCCCGGCTCCCCCGCACGGCCGCCCGCGCCGAGTGGCGTCCCGGCCCCGCCGGAGCGACAGTGACCCTGTCTCGGAGGGCGGTCGCCGCGAACCGGCCCCTGAGAGGGTCACTACGCTGATCGGAGCACTGATCGCATTTCGAAGGAGCACGACGTGGCGGTACGAGCGGTCCGAGGCGCCGTCCAGCTGGAACGGGACGAGGCCGGACACATGCACGAGCAGGTCGAGGAGCTGCTCACCGCCGTCCTGGAGCGTAACGGGCTCACCGCCGACGACCTGATCAGCATCTGGTTCACGGCCACCCCCGACCTCCACAGCGACTTCCCGGCCGCCGCGGCCCGCCGGATCGGCATCGTCGACGTCCCGCTGATCTGCGCGCAGGAGCTGGACGTCGAGGGCGCCATGCCGAGGGTCGTACGCCTCCTCGCCCACGTCGAGTCCGACCTCCCCAAGCCGGACGTCGCCCACGTCTACCTCGGCGCCGCCGCGGCCCTGCGCAAGGACATCGCCCAGTGAGGACCGCGCTCGTCATCGGCACCGGACTGATCGGGACCTCCGCCGCCCTCGCCCTCGCCGGCCGGGGCGTCGCCGTCCACCTCCGCGACCACGACCCGGCCCGCGCCCGGACGGCCGCCGCCCTCGGCGCCGGCACGGACGAGGCGCCCGAGGGGCCCGTCGACCTCGCGATCATCGCCGTACCGCCCGCGCACGTGGCGCGCACCCTCGCCGCCGCGATCGGGGACGGCCTCGCCCGCGGCTACCTCGACGTCGCGAGCGTCAAGGGCGGCCCCAAGCGGGAGCTGACGGAGCTGGGCGTCGACCTCACCGCCTACATCGGCACCCACCCGATGTCCGGCAAGGAGCGCTCGGGGCCGCTCGCCGCGACCGCCGACCTCTTCGAGGGACGGCCCTGGGTGCTCACCCCCACCCGGGACACCGACACCGAGGTCCTGAACCTGGCCCTGGAGCTGGTCGCGCTCTGCCGCGCCGTACCGGTCGTGATGGACGCGGACGCCCACGACCGGGCGGTCGCGCTCGTCTCCCACACCCCGCAGCTGGTGTCGTCGATGGTGGCCGCACGGCTCGAGGAGGCGGACGAGACCGCGGTACGGCTCTGCGGCCAGGGCATCCGGGACGTCACCCGGATCGCGGCCTCCGACCCCCGCATGTGGGTGGAGATCCTCTCGGCGAACCCCGGACCGGTCGCCGACGTCCTCGCGGGCGTCGCGGCCGACCTGGACGAGACGGTCCAGGCGCTGCGCGCGCTGCAGTCCGCGGACGCGACCGAGCGCCGCGGCGGCGCCACGGGCGTCGAGGACGTCCTGCGGCGGGGCAACGCGGGCCGCGCGCGCGTCCCCGGCAAGCACGGCGCCGCCCCGGCCCAGTACGAGACGGTCGCCGTCCTCATCAGCGACCAGCCGGGCGAGCTGGCCCGCATCTTCGCGGACGCGGGCCGCGCGGGTGTCAACATCGAGGACGTCCGCATCGAGCACGCCACCGGGCAGCAGGCGGGCCTGGTCCAGCTGATGGTGGAGCCCTCCGCGGCCCCCGTCCTGGGGGCGGCGCTGCAGGAGCGGGGCTGGGCGCTGCGGGCGGGGTGACGCGGTCGTCCCGCCCGCTGGGCCGAATGGGTGCGCGGGAATCGGTAACCTTGGGGTGGCCCCCCGCATCCGATGGGCCTCACCGCGTACCCAGGAAGGTGTTCCCCACCGTGGAAACCGTGATCGTCGCCATCGACGGGCCCTCCGGCACGGGCAAGTCGAGCACCTCGAAGGCGGTTGCCGCCAAGCTGGGGCTGAGCTACCTGGACACCGGCGCCCAGTACCGCGCCATCACCTGGTGGATGATCAGCAACGGCGTCGACGTCCAGGACGCCGACGCCGTCGCCAACGCCGCCGCCAAGCCCGTCATCGTCTCCGGTACGGACCCGGCCCGCCCGACGATCACCGTCGACGGGACCGACGCCGCCGGACCCATCCGTACCGAAGAGGTCACCGCCAAGGTCAGCGCCGTCAGCGCCGTCCCCGAGGTGCGGTCCCTCATCACCGAACTCCAGCGGACCATCGCCCGGAGCGCGGACGGCGGCATCGTCGTCGAGGGACGGGACATCGGTACGACCGTCCTCCCCGACGCCGACCTCAAGATCTTCCTCACGGCCTCCCCCGAGGCCCGCGCCGCACGCCGCTCCGGCGAGCTGAAGGGCGCCGACGTGGCCGCCACCCGGCAGGCCCTGGTCAAGCGGGACGCGGCCGACTCCAGCCGTAAGACGTCCCCGCTGGCCAAGGCCGACGACGCCGTCGAGGTCGACACCACCGACCTCACCCTCGACCAGGTCATCGAATGCGTCGTCACGCTGGTCGAGGAGAAGAGGGCGGCCGCGCGGTGACCCTGCCCTCCGCGAAGGGCGCCGCCGTGGGGCGCGGCATCGGCATCGGGCTGATGTACGGCCTGTGGAAGCCGCGCGTCCTGGGCGCCTGGCGGGTGCCGGCCTCCGGGCCCGTCATCTTCGCCGTCAACCACGCCCACAACATCGACGGGCCCATGCTGATGGGCACCGCCCCCCGGCCGGTGCACTTCCTGATCAAGAAGGAAGCCTTCATCGGCCCCCTCGGCCCCTTCCTGGAAGGGATCGGGCAGCTCAAGGTGGACCGGGCCACCGCCGACCGGACCGCGATCGCCAACGCCCTCGCGGTCCTGGACCACGGCGGCGTCCTCGGGATCTTCCCCGAGGGCACCCGCGGCGAAGGCGACTTCGCCTCGCTGCGCGCCGGGCTCGCCTACTTCGCCCTCCGCAGCGGTGCGCCGATCGTCCCGGTCGCGGTGCTGGGAAGTTCCGACCGCCCCGGACGGTTGGTCAAGGCACTGCCTCCGCTGCGCAGCGGCGTGGACGTCGTCTTCGGCGACGCCTTCGAGGCGGGGGACGGGAGCGGCCGCCGCACCCGCAAGGCGCTCGACGACGCCACCATACGCATTCAGGAGCGGCTCACCGCCCACCTGAAAAACGCCAGGCGCCTCACCGGGCGCTGAGCGAGACTCTGAGTAGTGGGCCCCGAGGCTCGGGCACCCCACCGACCACGAATGATCAAGGAACGGACTTCATGAACGACCAGCACGACCACGGGGCGCTTGGCGATGCCGAGTACGCGGAGTTCATGGAGCTCGCCGCGGACGAGGGCTTCGACGTCGAGGAGGTCGAAGGCGCGATCGAGGAGGCCGGGCACGGCCCGCTCCCCGTACTCGCCGTCGTCGGCCGCCCCAACGTCGGCAAGTCGACCCTGGTGAACCGGATCATCGGCCGCCGTGAGGCCGTCGTCGAGGACAAGCCGGGCGTCACCCGCGACCGCGTCACCTACGAGGCCGAATGGGCCGGCCGCCGCTTCAAGGTCGTCGACACCGGCGGCTGGGAGCAGGACGTCCTCGGCATCGACGCCTCCGTCGCCGCCCAGGCGGAGTACGCCATCGAGGCCGCCGACGCCTGTGTCTTCGTGGTGGACGCCACCGTCGGCGCCACCGACACCGACGAGGCCGTCGTCAAGCTGCTGCGCCGGGCCGGCAAGCCCGTCGTGCTCTGCGCCAACAAGGTCGACGGCCCGTCCGGCGAGGCCGACGCCACCGCCCTGTGGTCGCTCGGTCTCGGCGAGCCGCACCCCGTCTCCTCCCTGCACGGCCGCGGTACGGGCGACATGCTCGACGCCGTCCTGGAGGCGCTGCCCGAGGCCCCCGAGCAGACCTTCGGCAACGCCGTCGGCGGCCCGCGCCGCATCGCGCTCATCGGCCGTCCGAACGTCGGCAAGTCCTCGCTCCTCAACAAGGTCGCCGGCGAGGACCGCGTCGTCGTCAACGAGCTGGCCGGCACCACCCGCGACCCGGTCGACGAGCTGATCGAGCTCGGCGGCATCACGTGGAAGTTCGTGGACACCGCCGGCATCCGCAAGAAGGTCCACCTCCAGGAAGGCGCGGACTACTACGCCTCCCTGCGGACCGCGGCCGCGATCGAGAAGGCCGAGGTCGCCGTCGTCCTGATCGACACCACGGACAGCATCTCGGTCCAGGACCAGCGCATCATCACGATGGCGGTCGAGTCCGGGCGTGCCCTCGTCATCGCCTACAACAAGTGGGACGAGCTGGACGAGGAGCGGCGCTACTACCTGGAGCGCGAGATCGAGACCGAGATGCAGCAGGTCTCCTGGGCGCCCCGGGTCAACGTCTCCGCCAAGACCGGCCGCCACATGGACCGGCTGGTCCCGGCGATCGAGACCGCGCTCGCCGGCTGGGAGACCCGCGTCCCCACCGGCCGTCTGAACGCCTTCCTCGGCGAGCTGGTCGCCGCCCACCCGCACCCGATCCGCGGCGGCAAGCAGCCCCGCATCCTCTTCGGCACGCAGGCGGGCACCAAGCCGCCCCGGTTCGTCCTCTTCGCCTCCGGCTTCCTGGAGCACGGCTACCGCCGCTTCGTCGAGCGCCGGCTGCGCGAGGAGTTCGGCTTCGAGGGCACCCCGATCCACATCTCGGTGCGCGTGCGCGAGAAGCGCGGCCGCAAGAAGTAGCCGCGGGACCGCGATGCGGTCGCGCGTCCTTCGCGGAGGCGGAGGACGACAAAGGCCGAGGGCCGGGGCGCATCGCCCCGGCCCTCGGCCGTATCCCCGTACCCCCGCCGTCCTACAGACCCCTGCGGGGCCCCGGCGGAAGGGCCGCCGGGAGGTGGTGGTGCTGCGCCGACCACGCCGTCGGCTGCGCCGCGTGCCGGTGGCCGTAGTGCCCGTGCAGTCCCGAGCCCACCTGCGTACCGAAGGCCCGGAAGGTCAGATCCTCCTCGCCGCTGCGGTCACCCGGCAGGGCGCGGAACGACCGGCGGTACTCCGAGTACAGGGCGTCGTAGATCGGCGTCGCCGACTCGCCCGCCATCACGTCCTGCGCGGGACGCATCGAAGGGATCTGACTCGGATAGGGCTGACGGAGTGGGTCGTATGTGTGCACGTATGTGCCAACGACACCGTCGTCCGTCGGATGCGGGCGGCCCTCGGAAAGAGCCGCCCGCCGGGGGCGGGGGACCGTCGGACCCCCGGGGCCGTGCCCCGCCGCCCCTAAGCCGGGACGACCGTGCTCCCTCACGTGCCGGCCAGCGGCATCGCGGCCGCGACCAGACGGCCGTTGGCCGCCGCCTTCTCCAGCGCGTCGCGCAGCAGGTCCTCGCGCGGCTGCTGCCCGATCGAACCCACCGGCGCGGCGAAGACCAGGACCGTATGCGACTTGTTCGCCGCCGCGCGCCAGCCCTCCGTCACCTGGAGCGGCTGGTGGGCCTGCCACCAGGCGGCCTGGCCGTGGCCGCCCGCACCGGGCTGGAGCACGGAGTGCAGCTGGCCCATGGCCACGAGCACCGACCAGCCCGGCAGCGTGCCCGGCTTCCGGTTCAGGTCGGACACCGGCGCGAAACCCTGCTCGATCAGCAGCGGCAGGAACTCGTCGCTCAGCCCGTCCGACCCCGGACGCGCGACGGGCGCGGTCGGCTCGACGACCAGCGCCGGGTGCAGCTCCCCCTCGATCAGCACGAGACCACTGGTCACCCCGAGGACCGCCTGCTCCGGGTGGGCGGCCGTGAGCGCGTCCGCCGCGTCCGTCGCGGCGATGGAACGGACGGCACCCTGGAGCTGCTCCTCGGCGACCTGGACGACCTGCGAGGGGATGCAGCTGGCGTGGGCGAACGCCAGGACGGCCGTCTCCTCGCCGACGAACAGCACGGTGCTCGTGCGCTCCTGCTCGGAGTCGCCCGGCGTGCGGCAGGAGGTGCAGTCGTAGCTGCCCGGGGCATTGTCGCCGGCGAGCAGCCGGTCGGCTTCTTCGTCGCCGATCTCGGCGCGTACGTCCTCGCTGACGTCGAGCATGCGCGGCACGGGGGGCTCCCTGGACTCGGTACGTGCGACACCGGGCGGATCCCGGCTCGTCTCATGACGAGTTCAACGGGAGAGGCTCTGCCGGGGTCACGCGTCGCGGCGCGCCAAGTTGCGCGAGCGCCGGTACCTCCGACCGGGTGGGCGGCGCGGCCCGTACCGCGCGGCACGGGCCCGGGAGGCGGGCGGGCTGCCTAGCCTGCGTCGATGTCGAAAATCGTATGGATGACAGCCGGTGTGTGCTCCGCCGCTCTGCTGGCCCTGCTCCCGGCGCCGGCCCAAGCGGACGGACCTCCGCCGCGTCCCGGAGCCTCCGGAGCCCCGGGCGTGCCCGGGCTTCCCGCTCTGCCGGGGGTCCCCGGGCGCCCGTCGGCGCCCTGGATCCCGGTCGTCCCGTGGGCCCCTGACACCGCGTGGGCCCCGGGGATCCCGTGGGCCGACGGCCCGTGGGGCTCCGACGCTCCCTGGGACCCGCCCAGGACCGAGGGCCCCGGCGGGCCGGCGGACTCCGACGGCCCGGCGGACCCCGGCGGCGCGGACGCCCCCGACGCGACCGAGGATCCCGGCACCGCACCGGGGTCGGGCGGCCCGCCGGCGTCCGGCGCCCCGCCCGCGTCGGCCGCCTCGTGCGCAGAGGACCAGTGGCCCTGGGGCTGCGTCGCCGAGTGCGAGAGCGGCGGCCGCTGGAACACGAACACCGGCAACGGCTTCTACGGCGGCCTGCAGTTCCGGCAGTCGACCTGGGTGGAGTTCGGCGGCCTGCGCCACGCCGCGCGCGCCGACCTGGCGACCCGTCAGCAGCAGATCACGGTCGCGGAGGATGTCCTGCGGATCCAGGGCTGGAACGCCTGGCCGGTCTGCTCCCGACGGTACGGACTGAGCGGGCGCGCCCACGTGGTCCAGCCGGGGGACACCCTCAGCTCGATCGCCCGGCGCTTCGGGATCAGCGGGGGCTGGAAGGCGCTGTACGAGGCGAACCGCACCCTGATCGGCGCCGACCCGAACCGCATCGTGACCGGCACCATGCTGAAGATCGCACCCCTGTAGGCCGGTTGGACCGGGCGGGAGGCGGCGGCACCGGCCGTGCCGCCGCCTCCCAGGCGGCTACCGACCGTGAAGGGGCGGGCGGCCACGCAGTACAGTCGCCACGACCGACCCATTCACCGGGGGGAACCGGCAGCACGATGCGCATCTCCTTTCTGCTCCACAACGGCTACCACATCGGCGGCACCATCCGGACGACGTTCACCCTCGCCCAGGTGCTGGCGGAGCGTCACGAGGTGGAGATCGTCTCGGTGTTCCGCCACCGCGACGAACCGATCCTCGGCGTCCCCGCCGGAGTGACGCTGCGCCACCTCGTCGACCTGCGGAAGAACAGCCCCGGTTACGACGGCGGTCACCCCGACTTCTCCCGGCCCGCCCGGGTCTTCCCGCGCGGCGACGGCCGGTGGAAGCAGTACAGCGCCCTCACCGACGCCCGGATCGGCGAGCACCTGAGGACCGTCGAGGCCGACGTGGTGGTCGCCACGCGCCCCGGCCTCAACGTGCAGCTGGCCCGGCAGGCCCGGCGCGGCCCGGTCCTGGTCGGCCAGGAGCACCTCATCCTCGACGGCCACAGCTACCGGCTGCGCCGCGACATCGGGCACCACTACGCCCTCCTGGACGCCGTCACCACCGTCACCGAGGCCGACGCCCGCTCGTACCGCGCGCTCGCCCGGCCGGACGTCCGGATCGACGCCGTCCCCAACAGCGTCCCCGCGCCGAGCGTGCCGCCGGCGGACCCCGCGGCGAAGATCGTCGTCGCGGCGGGGCGGCTGACCCCCGTCAAGCGGTACGACGTGCTCATCGACGCCTTCGCCGAGGTGGCCGCGGCCCGTCCCGACTGGCGGCTGCGGATCTACGGCACCGGTGACGCCGCCGACAACCTGAAGAAGACGCTCGCCCGGCAGATCGAGCGGCTCGGTCTCGGCGAGAACGTCTTCCTCATGGGCACCGCCAACCCGATGGAGCCGGAGTGGGCCAAGGGCTCGCTCGCGGCCGTCACCTCCCGGCGGGAGTCCTTCGGGATGACCATCGTCGAGGCGATGCGGTGCGGACTGCCGGTCGTCTCCACCGACTGCCCGCACGGCCCCCGGGAGATCATCGAGGACGGCGTCGACGGCCGCCTCGTGCCGGTCGACGACACGGCCGCGATCGCCCGCGCCCTGCGGGAGCTGATCGACGACGACGAACTGCGCGCGAAGACCGCGCGCGCCGCCCTGGCGGCCTCCGAGCGCTTCGACCCGGTCCGGATCGCCGCCCGGCACGAGGAGATCTGGTCCGCCCTGGCCGCCCGGGGCGCCCGCGCCCGCCACCACGGAGCCGTGCGGGACGCCCTGCACCGCACGATCGGCACCGCGATCGACGCCGTCTACACCGCGAAGGCGAAGGCCGGCACGCTGGTCCGCCGCTTCCGCTGACCCCGCCCGGCCCGGCGCCCCCGGCTTCGGTGCCCGGCTCGGCGGCACCGGGCGGTCGGGGGTGGTTCCGTACTCCGAGGTTGGCGCCCTTCATCGAGGACCGTAGCTGTCCGCGACGGCTGGCAGACTCGGCCCCATGTTGGAGACCTCCGCACGACTGCTGCGCCTGCTCTCACTGCTGCAGGCCCACCGCGAATGGTCCGGCGCCGATCTCGCCGACCGGCTCGGTGTCACCCCGCGGACCGTGCGGCGGGACGTCGACCGGCTGCGCGAGCTCGGCTATCCCGTCAACGCCAGCCCGGGTACGGGGGGCGGGTACCAGCTCGGCGCGGGCGCCGAACTCCCCCCGCTGCTCCTGGACGACGAGGAGGCCGTCGCCGTCGCCGTCGGGCTCCGCACGGCCGCCGGCCAGGGCATCGAGGGCATCGGCGAGACCTCCGTACGCGCCCTGGCCAAGCTGGAGCAGGTCCTGCCCGGCCGGTTGCGGCGCCGGGTGAGCGCCCTGAACGCCTACACCGTGCCGATGCTCCGCACACCGGGAAGCCCGGTCGACCCGGCGGTCCTCACCGAGCTGGTGGCCGCCTGCCGGGACAGCGAACGGCTCCGCTTCGCGTACCGGGACCACGGCGGCGCCACCAGCCGCCGCACGGTCGAGCCGCACCGCCTGGTGTGCACCGAGCGCCGCTGGTACCTGGTCGCCTGGGACGTGGACCGGGTGGGCTGGCGTACGTTCCGTGCCGACCGGATCGAGCCCACGCCGCCCCACGGCCCGCGGTTCCCGCCCCGCGAACCGCCCGCCGAGGACCTCGCCGCCTATGTCTCGAAGGGCGTCTCCACGGCCGCCTACGCCCTGGAGGCGACCTTCCGGCTGCACGTCCCCCTCGCGGAGGCGGCCACGGTCGTCGGGCCCATGGACGGCGTCCTGGAGGCGGACGGCGAGGACGCCTGCCTGCTCCGCACCGGTGCCGCGAACCCGGACTATCTGCTGATGCACGTGGCGCTGATGGGCCTGGAGTTCGAGGTGATCGATCCGCCCGGCCTGGACGAACGGATGCGGACGATCAGAGACCGTATCGACCGCGCCCTCGGCCGGGCTCCCGGCGGCCGCGCCCCTGCTCAGAGCGCCGCTCAGGCGCCTGAGCCGGTTCTCGGCGCGGATCCCGATACGGCTTCGGTCGAGAGCTGATCCGCCGTGGTGTGCGGGGTCGAATGGCCGTCGGCCGTCGTAATGCGGCCCGGGGGTGTGGCGCTCCGTCAATTCCGTCCGCACGGGCCGGACAGGGGAATTGCCGGGCTTCTGCGGCACCTTCGCTATGAGTCCCTGAATTGCCGGAGAAACGGCCGGAAACCGCCTGATCGAGTGATGATGTTCTTGTCAAACATATGTCGAGAACCTGTGACACAAGCGTGACCGGTGAGGTACATGAGGTAGTTCGGGCCTCTCGAACACCCCGCGCTTCCGTCACCGTCCGACGCCGCCTACCGTGGGCACATGACACCCAAGCCGACCTCTCCCGTACCGCCCGAAGACGGCTCCGCGGAGTCCTACGTGGGGCTCGACGCCGAACGCGCCGAGCAGCTCGCCAAGGCCCGTGGCTGGAGCGTGGTGCGCTCTCTTCCGCCCGGTTCGATCATCACCATGGAGTACCTCGAAGGGCGTCTCAACTTCGAGGTGGACAACGGCACCGTCACCCGCTGCTGGCTCGGCTAGCGCGGACGCACGCCCTCCCGGACCCGGGAGGCGGCCGCGACCGCCGGACAGAGGGAAGGGCCCCGGCCGAAGCCGGGGCCCTTCTCCATGCGGTCGTGCCGGGATGCTCCTGGCGGTTCTCAGCCACCCGTGAGCGGCCGCGAGTGCGGCGGCCGACGGCTGCCCGCCGGGGTGACCGGGGTCCGCTCCGAGCGCACGGCGTGCGGCCGGGCGGCCAGCGGCGGGGCGAGCCGCCCCTCTCCGCGCCCGGCCGGGGCCGCCCTGCCGGTTCTGGACCCGACGACCTCCCGTACCGGCTCCTCCGCCGCCGCCGGACGCCGCGGATACGGCGCCGGACGCGGGCCGCCGGTCGCGACGGGCAGCGAGGGCACCAGACGGCGACGGGCCCGCAGCTGCTCGCGCACCCGGTCCCGCAGGCTGAGGACCAGCGCCTCCGCCCAGGCGATCAGCGGCTCGCACCAGGGCAGCGCGAGCAGGATCAGCAGGCCGGCGGCCCAGCCCAGCAGTACGTCGCTGAGCCAGTGCGTCCCCAGATACACGGTGGTCAGGCCGACGCCCAGGGCGACCACGGCCGAGAGGGCCGACAGATAGCGCCGGGCCCGCGGAGTCGTGGCCAGATAGGCCAGGATTCCCCAGGTCACGACCGCGTTGGCGGTGTGTCCCGACGGAAATATATCGCCGCCGGCGAAGAGCTCGGCCGAGCCGATCTGCGTCGCGTAATGGGGGCCGAGACGGCCGAGTCCGATCTTGACCGCGCCGACCGTGATGTTCAGCAGCAGCAGCGCCGCGCCGAGGGTGAGCAGCGGACGCAGCGTGTGCTGGCGCCATGAGCGCCAGCCCAGCCAGGCCGCCACCATCACGGCTGTGGGGCCGCGCTGACCGAGGACCACGTAGTAGTCGAGGAAGGCGTGCAGCTCCGGCCACTGCTGGTAGGGACGGAAGAGCATGATCTTCCAGTCGAGGGTCACCAGCCAGGACGACAGCAGCACGGCCACCACGATGGCGAGATAGAACGCCGACGTCCCGCCGAAGAGGGCGAGACGCGTGCGGGTCATCCGCGGGACCTCTATCTTCGGCGGTTCCGGCTCCCGGTCCAGCCGGGCAAAGATGTCGGTACGCACCCAATCGACGTTACAGGGAGTGAGTAGCGACCCTGGTCGATCCGGTCTCTTCGTGATGACGATGTGATGTGGAGTTGGTCTCAACCGGGGGGTTTTTCCCGGCCCCGGTCTGAGAATCCGATGAGCTTCCGCCCTAATGCCGGAGGCGACTTTCCGGAAGTCTGTTTGTACGCCGGGGAAATGCCCCACACGCTTGTCCGCGTGGAATTCCACGCGACACGCGGCGCCCCGGAGTGGCGTACGACACACTCCCCGGCCCGCCGGGGTGAGAGCTGCACCACGCGCTCGGGCCTTGAACTCGCGTACGCTGACGGCTCACTCGCCCGTCGATGCCGGGCCGCCACGAGGCCGCGCGCCCCGGTCGGCGACCGCCGAGCGCGAGAGATTCACTGGGAGGTACGGACATGCAGCGGACGATCACGGCCGGAGCACGGCTCCGGGCCGCCGGCGGCGGTGCCAACCGCTGGGTCGTCCTCGTCGTCCTCTGCGTCAGCCTGCTGCTGGTCGCCCTGGACGCCACCGTCCTCCACGTCGCCGTCCCCTCCCTCACCGAGGACCTGCGCCCCAGCTCCACCGCGCTCCTCTGGATCGTGGACGCCTACCCCCTGATCTGCGCCTCACTGCTGATCCTCTTCGGCACGCTCGGCGACCGGGTCGGACGGCGCCGGGTGCTCCTGCTCGGTTACGCGCTGTTCGGGGTCGCCTCCGCGGTCGCCGCCCTGGCGACCGTCCCCGAGGTGCTGATCGGGGCCCGCGCCCTGCTCGGTGTCGGCGGCGCCATGATCATGCCCGCCACCCTGTCGATCCTCCGGGCGGTCTTCCCCGACCGGCGGGAGCGCGCCACCGCCATCGGCATCTGGACCGCCGTCGCCGCGGTCGGCGCCGCCACAGGACCGGTCCTCGGCGGCTTCCTCGTCGAGCACTACTGGTGGGGCTCGGTCTTCCTGATCAACATCCCGCTGATGGCGCTGATCCTCCCGGCCGGCCGCTGGCTGCTCCCGGAGTCCAAGGGCGGCGGCGACGGCCCCTGGGACATCCTCGGCGCGCTGATGGCGGCGGCCGGCGTCCTCGGCGCGGTCCTCGGCGTGAAGCGGATCGGCGCCGGCGACCCGCCGCTCTCCCTCGAGACCGCGGGGCCGCTGCTCCTCGGCGCGGCGCTCCTGATCCTCTTCGTACGGCGCCAGCGGCGCCGGAAGCATCCCCTGGTCGACATGCGGCTGTTCTCCCGGCCCGCGTTCACCACCTCCGTCGGCTGCATCGTGCTCGCCATGCTGGCCCTGGTCGGCCTGGAGCTGATCGCCGTCCAGTACCTCCAGCTGGTCCTCGGACTGAGCCCCCTGGAGACCGGGCTGCGCCTGCTGCCCCTCACCTTCGCCGCCATGGCGGCCGGCGCCACCGGCTCGTACACGCTGCGCCGCATCGGCCCGCGCCGGATGGTCGGCTGGGGCTTCGTCCTCACGGCCGCGGCCGTCCTGCTGCTGGTCATGATGGGCCAGGACGACCGGCCGCTGCTGCTCACCGTCGGCTTCGTCCTGCTCGGCTTCGGCCTGCAGACGACGCTCTTCTCGGCGTACGAGTCGATGCTCAGCGAGGCCCCGCCGGAGAGCGCGGGCGGGGCGGCGGCGATCGGCGAGACCTCGTACCAGCTCGGCGCGGGCATGGGCATCGCCCTGCTGGGCAGCGTGATGAACGCGTCGTACGGCCCCGGCCTCGCCGCCGTGCCGGGCGTCCCGGCCGAAGCGGGCCGGGCCGCCGCGAACTCGCTCGGCGAGGCCTACCAGGTCGCCGACCGGCTCGGCGGCACGGCCGGGACGGCGCTGTACCACGCGGCCCGGCACGCCTTCGTGAACGGCCTGCACGTGACGCTCCTCGTCAGTGCCGGGCTGCTGCTCCTCGGCGCGCTGATGGCGCTGCGGCTGCCCCGGGTCATGGAGTGCCCGGTGGAGGCGGAGGACCCGGCCGCCTTCCCGGTGATCGCGGACGCCCGCGACGCGGTACGAGTGCCGGCGACGCGCGAGCCCCTGCGCAGCGAGCCCGTGGGACGCGGGCGCGGTGCGGCGGAGCCCGCCGGTCGCGGGCACGGTGTCGGTGAAGGAGCGGAGGGTGGTGCCGCGGGCCGCGCGGCCGTCGGCTGCGAGGCCCTCGGGCGCGAAGCAGCCGCGCGGGAGTCCGCGGGCCGTCGGCCGGTCGAACGTGAACACGTCGAGCGGGCCGGATCCGGGCGCACCGCGCGCTGAACGGGAGCGGCGACGTACGGCCGGGCGGGGCGCTCACCGGTCGGGACGAGACAGGTCCGGCCGGGGAGCACCCCGCTCAGCTCTGGTTGAAGAAACCGTCCTGCGCACGCCCGGCGGAGTCCCCGCTGACGATCTGCGTGTCGGCGGGGGTCAGCAGGAAGACCCGCGTCGCCACGCGCTCGATCGATCCCCGCAGACCGAAGGCGAGACCCGCCGCGAAGTCCACCACGCGCTTGGCGTCGGAAGGCTCCATGGCGGTGAGGTTCACGATGACCGGGACCCCGTCCCGGAACAGCTCACCGATGCCCCGGGCGTCCCGGAAGCCGTCCGGGGAGACGGTCGCGATCCGGCGGCCCTGCTCCTGCGCCGAGTCGGACGCCACCCGCACCCGCGGGTCCGTCACCCAGGCGTCACCGTTCTCGGCACCCTCGGCGTACTCGTCGTCGTAGTAACGCTCGTCGTTGTCCTCGACGAGTCCCAGCCAGGCACTCGCCTTGCGCACCGATCCCATGGACGCCTCCTTTCAGCGCGGTCACTTGTGGTTCCGCATTCCCTATCGTGGTCCATCATGCGGATCGCGCGCCAAGTGGATAGTCGCCGCGCAGGAGATTCGTGACGGTACTGGTGCAGAACGTGAGGCCCGTTTCCTGGCGAATCGTCAGGAAACCTGCGGTATGCGGGGCCTGACGGAGGATTGGCCGGGGTGTGCAACTTAAAATATGAACGTCAGGCCGGAAGGGTGACGTGGCGGGCGTACGGGTGAACGCCACGGCTCGATACGATGCCTGGCGCACGCGCGCGGGACACCTGCGCACGACTCACGGGGGAGTCTCTTGTTCGGAATCGTCAGGCCCTGCACGCACCGCCTCACCGACGGCCTCAAGACCGAGTGGATGGCCCATCTCTGCGGCCTCTGCCTGGCGCTGCGCGCCGACCACGGCCAGTTCGCGAGGGTCGTCACCAACTACGACGGCCTCATCGTCTCGGTCCTGACGGAGGCTCAGACCGGCACCAGGACCGGCGCCGTGCCGGGCGGGCGGCGCACAGCAGGACCCTGCCCGCTGCGCCAGATGAAGAGGGCCCCGGTCGCCCACGGCGAGGGGGCCCGGCTCGCCGCCACGGTCTCGCTGGTGCTCGCCTCGGCGAAGGTGCGCGACCACGTCGCCGACCGGGACGGGCTGCTGGCCCGCCGCCCGGTCGCCGCGGCGGCCCGCCGGGTGGCCAGGTCCTGGGACCTGGCGGGCGCCCGGACCGGGCGCGAACTCGGCTTCGACACCGACGTCCTGGTCGACGCGGTGGACCGGCAGGGCGGCATCGAGTCGCTGGCCGGCCCCGGCACCTCGCTCCTCGTCGTGACCGAGCCGACCGAGACGGCGACCGCGGCCGCCTTCGCGCACACCGCGGTGCTGGCGGGCCGGCCGGAGAACACCGCGCCGCTGGCCGAGGCCGGCCGGCTCTTCGGACGCCTCGCCCACCTCCTGGACGCCGTCGAGGACCGCCAGGCCGACGCCGCCTCCGGCGCCTGGAACCCGCTCACGGCGACGGGCACCTCCCTTACGGAGGCGCGACGGCTCGCGGACGACGCCCTGCACGGGATCCGCCTGGCCCTGCGGGACACGCGGTTCGTCGACGGGACGCTGGCGCACATGCTCCTGGCACACGAGCTGCGCAACTCGGTGGACCGGGCCTTCGGCACGACCACCTGCGCACACGGGACGCCGGCCCCGGCGCAGGGGAGCGGGAACCCGTACGGGAACGGTGGCGGCGGACAGGGCGGGGGCAACCCGTACGGGAGCGGTGGCGGCGGACAGGGCGGGGGCAATCCGTACGGCCCGTACGGCGGGAACCCGTACGGGGGCGGGGCGGCCGGCGCCGGTGGTTCGGGCGGGTACGGCGGGCTGCCGCCGCAGTTCGGCGGCGGGGGCGGCGGCGAGCCGCAGCGGCCCACGCCGCGCGGGTTCCTCGCCGGCTGTGCCGCCTTCACCTGGCTGTTCTGCACCTGTCAGCTGTGCTGCGCGAAGGAGTACGAGGGGCCGTGGTCCCGGAAGAAGCGCAAGGGCTGCTGCCGCAACGAGGACGGCTGCGACTGCGCCTGTGAGTGCTGTGACTGCTGCGGCTGCGACTGCTGACGACCCGTCGGACGGCTGAAGCTCGGTCTTCCGGACACGGCGGGGCCGGTCCGACCCGGCCGTGGTCTTCCGTACGGGGGTACCCCGTCGCGGCGCCACGGCCGGCTCTCGGGGTTCCCCGGACCGTGTGGAAGGGTGGAACACCATGACCACCGATCCCCAGCAGGACTGGCAGCGCTGGCACGACCAGCGCGTCGCCGCGGTCGCCTCGCCGTACGGACCGCTCTCCCTCACCGGCACCTACTGGCTCTCCGATCACCCGGAGGGGCGAATTCCGGCCGTTCCCGGCCAGTGGCGGGAAGACGGTGACGAGGTGCTGCTCACGGCGGGCGCCGAGGACGCCGTCACCGTCGACGGAAAGCCCCTGATCGGCACCGTCCGGCTCACCGCCGACCACGCACCGATCCACGAGTCCCGGGCCGAGTCGGCGGGCCGACGGCTGGTGGTCCTGCGCCGTGAAGGGGACTGGGCGGTACGCGACTTCGACCCGGAGTCGCCTGCCCGCCGCTCCTTCCGGGGCATCGAGGCCACGCCGTACGACGAGCGCTATGTGGTGCCCGGCACCTTCCGCCCGTACGAGAGGGCCCGCAGCGTCCGGGTGGAGAACGCCGACGGGAAGGAGCGCGGGCTCGGCCTCGCCGGCGACCTGTCCTTCGCGCTCCACGGCGCCGAGCACGTCCTCCAGGTCGCGGTCGAGGACGACGGCACGCTCTGGGCGGTCTTCGCGGACGCCACCAGCGGCCGGGACAGCTACCGCTTCCGTTTCCTGCGGCCGCCCGCCCCCGCGCCGGACGGCTCGGTGACGGTCGACTTCAACCGCGCGCTGTTGCCGCCGTGCGCCTTCGTCGATCACTTCATCTGCCCGTTCCCGCCCCCGGGGAACACCCTCGACACGGCGGTGCCGGCGGGGGAGAGGCGCGTGGCCGGGGCCTGAGGGGCGGCGTGGGCCCGGCGGAGGCCGGGGTCGTGGCGCGGACGGCGGAACGGGGATCCGATCAGGTGCGCTGACGCGGTAGTTGAGCGCCGTACGGCCGAAAGGCGCCCTTGCGGCGCCGACCGGGCGGGCCGAGACTCCCCCACAGCGCCGGCCCCTGGGGCCGCGCCTCACGGGTCCGACACCCCACTGCGGACCCCCGATTCCCCTCTGGAGGAACGCGAAGTGAGGATCAAGCGCACCACCCCCCGCACGGTCACCGCGAGACGCACCCGTCTCATCGCCGTCACCACCGGTCTCGTCGCCGCGGCGGCCCTCGCCGTCCCCACCGCGAACGCCGATACCGCCGGGACGTTCAGCGCGACGCAGCTCTCCGCCGCGGGCGAGGCCGTCCTGGCCGCCGACGTCGCGGGCACCGCCTGGCACGTCGACCAGGCCACCAAGACCCTCGTGGTCACCGCCGACTCCACGGTCTCCCCGGCGGAGATCGCCAAGATCAAGCGCCAGGCGGGCGCCAACGCCGGCGCGATACGCGTCGAGCGCACCCCGGGCAGGTTCAACAAGCTGATATCCGGCGGCGACGCCATCTACGCCACCAGCTGGCGCTGCTCGCTCGGCTTCAACGTCCGCGACAGCGCGGGCAACTACTACTTCCTGACCGCCGGTCACTGCACCGACGGCGCCGGGACCTGGTACTCCAACTCCGCGCGAACGACCGTCCTCGGCTCCACCTCGGGCTCCAGCTTCCCGAACAACGACTACGGCATCGTCCGCTACACCAACAGCTCGGTCACCAAGTCCGGCACCGTCGGCAACGTGGACATCACCAGCGCGGCGAACGCCACCGTCGGCATGTCCGTGACCCGCCGCGGCTCGACCACCGGCACCCACAGCGGCTCGGTCACCGGCCTCAACGCCACGGTCAACTACGGCGGCGGCGACATCGTCTACGGCATGATCCGCACCAACGTGTGCGCCGAGCCGGGCGACTCCGGCGGCCCGCTCTACTCCGGCAGCCGCGCGATCGGCCTCACCTCCGGCGGCAGCGGCAACTGCTCCTCCGGCGGCACGACGTTCTTCCAGCCGGTCAGGGAGGCGCTGAGCGCGTACGGGGTCAGCGTCTACTAGCCGGAAGTCGCCTCTTCGTAGCCCCATCCGGGATGGGCACGTCCCCATGCGGGGCGGTGACGACGGAAACAGCGCTGCCCACCGAACGGTGTCCGGTGGGCAGCGCTGCTGGTCGTTCAGCTGAGGAGAGCGTCAGAAACCTTCCGGGCGCTCACGCCGAGGATCACATCATGTGCACCTCGACCTGAAACCCTTCCGCGAGTACTCCGTTCACATGCTCGGCGTGGGCACCGAACCACTGCCGCGTCTCGGCGGAGGGTGCGGTCATCTCGATGAGGACGTAGTCCGACGCATCGTCGGTCGACTGCCCGCAGATGCAGCATCTGAGCCGCTCGCTCACGACGCCGGTCCAAGCAGCTCGCTCGTCGGTCACGACCACCGCCCACTTCGGGTCTGGTTGTTGACGTAGTTCTGCGTCGCGTCCTTCATGACAGTGGTGGGCGCGCCGCTGGGATTGCTCATGTCCCGCACCACGATGTCAAATGTACCGTTTCCGTTGTCCAGAACCTTGACGATTTGACCATCGGTTTGATTGAACATCGTCCCGTTCTGCCACACGTTGTTGACGTCAACGCCCCGCATTGCGGTGCGATCCGAGCCGTGGACATCGCGGGTCGTCGTTCCGGAGTTCCCGGAGTTGGGCGCACTGTCCCAGGACGAGCCCGGGTCGGGGGCGTCGGTACGCGGGACGACCGGCTCACCCCAGTTGCAGTAGCACTCTTCCGCGTGATCGGCTTCGCCGCACGCGTTGTGCACCAGCAGGGGCGTGTTCTCCGCCAGCACGTAGTACGTGTGCAGGTTGGAGACCGTCAGGTTGTACACCGTGGCGCCCTGAGTGGTCCAGCGCTGGACCGCGGTGACCCGGACGTCGGAACCGGCACTGGTCCGAAGCCGTTCACCCGACTTCAGGTCAGTGGCGTCGATCCACTCGCCGAGCTCGGGGACCCAGAAGGGGTGGCCGTCGGTCGCGGTGACCTTGGCCGTCTTGGATCCCTTCTTGCCGTCGATGTCGATGGTGACGGTGACGAGACGCTTGAGGCCCTGGCCCTTGATCTCCGCCGTGACCGTCTCGATCCGGGTCTCCCCGGTCTTCGGGTCCGTCGCCTTGACCTTGTCGCCGGCCTTGACCTTCTCGATCGGCTTGGTGGAGCCGTCCGCCATCAGGACCTTCGTGCCCGGCACGAAGCTGTTGGCAATCGAGCAGGAGCCGCCGCCTCCTCCTTCCTCGGCCTTGCCGGAACCACCGCTGCCGCTGGATCCGCCCTTGCTGCGGGAGGAACCACCGGATTTGCCGCCCGGCTTGGAGAGGCTGACCTTGCCGCCTCCCGAGCGCTTGGGCTGGGACGAGGCCTTGGGGGCCGCCTTGACCTGGGCCTTCTTCTGGACGGGGTTACCCGTCTTCTTCTTCGCGGCGGCTGCCGCGTCGGCCTTCCTCTTCGCTTGCTCGGCGGCCTTCTTCTTGGCTCTTTGCGCGGCTTCCTTCTTGGCTTTCTCGATCGCGGCCTTCTTGGCCTTCAAAGCCGCGGCCTCGGCGGCCTTGGCGGCCTTGAGCACGAGCTCGGCTGCCGCCTTCGCCTTCTTGAACGCCTGGATGGCGTCGATGGTGCGGCTGACGGCCTTCAGGACGGACGGGATCTTGCCGAGCTTGGTCCACGGGATGGCCCCGACGATCAGGCTGCCGCACGACCACATGTCACCGCCGAAGCAGGCCATGGCGTCGTTGATGCCGATGAAGTCCTTCAGCGCACCCCAGGCCGCCGACAGGATGACCGAGGTCAGGGACTTGCCCATGGTGGACTGCGCCTGCGCGACCTGCGCCGCCGACAGGCCCGCGCCCGCGAGGGCCGCCGCCTTCTCCGACGCGGTCAGGGTGATGGCCAGACCGGTCGGGTCGGAGTGCGTGACCGGGTTGTTGTGCGCGTAGGCGTACCCGTTCGACTGCAGCGGGTCGTTCAGGTCCATCAACGGGTCGGCGGACAGGAAGCGACCGACGACAGGGTCGTAGAGACGGGCGCCCAGCGGCTGGAAGCCGGAGGCGTCGTCCCTGATCTTGCCCAGGAAGCCCTGGTGCGTCTGGAAGTTCTGGCCCGCGGTGTCGGCGCCGCGCTGGTTTCCGAAGGGGTCCTGCTTGCGGACGCGGACCGGCTGGCCGCTGCCCAGAGCGACCTCTACGAAGGCGCTGCCCTGGTGATCCGAGGCCAGGGCCACCAGCGCCTCACCGCCGGTGCCGTTGGCGTACCGAAGCACGGCGCCGCCGGGCACCGTGTAGGTGCGTTCGCTGCGGACCAGGACTCCGCCCTGCTGAACGGTCACCTGGGCTTCGCCCAGATCCAGGGTGGCCTGCTTGCCCTGGATGGTCAGCAGGCGCTCACCGGTGGGGCCGTAGATGTGACGGGTGTCGTTCTGCGGCAGCCACTGCTGCGCCGTCGAAGCGGCGTCGCAGGTAGCCAGCACGATCGGCGTCGCGTTCGCGCTCGCCGCGCCCTGGACAGCCACGCACAGGCCGGAGGCGACGTGGGTCAGCTGCCCGGACGCACTCCGCTTGAGCTGCTGGGCGGTGGTGCCGTTGCACTTCTGCAGCTGGACGGCCGAGCCCGCGGTGTTGGCGGCCGGCTGGATGCACCAGCTGTCGTACACCTCGAGGGCGCCCAGGTTCGCGTCCGCTTGGCCGGGGGCCGGGTCGAAGTGCCAGTTCTGCGCCACAGTGCTGTTGCACTGGTAGAGCTGGATGGCCTGGCTCGCGACCGCGAGGCCGGACTTGAGGTCGAGGCACTTGTCGGCGAGACCCACGTACGGGGTCTTGCCACCGGTGCCCTGGCCCGTGATGCGATCGACCTTGCCGTCGTAGGTCCAGGACAGGGACTGCTTGTCGCCGTTCTGGAGGGAAGTGACGGACTTGGTCTCACCGGTCAGCTCGTACAGCCGCTCCGCCTCGGCCATGACCTGCGCACCCTCGGGGGTGGTGTAGGTCTTGGAGACCTTGCTGAGGGTGTGCGGCTGGGATCCGTCAGCCTTGCCGTAGGCGTAGGTGCTCGTGGCGTCCTTCGCCGTATTGCCGGTCAGGTCCTTCTCGACCAGCTTCTTGCGGTTGCCCAACAGGTCGTACTCGTACTCCTGCCAGTAGCCGGAGTTGTCCTTGCCCGCCGCCACGTTGAGTGTGCCGTCGGTGTTCTTCGGAGTGGTACAGGCCGTCTGGTCCTTGGAGGTCCAGGCCGTCTTCAGCTGGCCCAGCGGGTCATAGGTGAAGCACTGACGCTCTTCGATCCCGACCGCGTGCTCACGGATGCCTGTGACGTTACCGGCCGGGTCGTACGTGTACCCCCTGTTGGAGACCAGGTTCCCGCCGACCAGGCCGGGGGTGTTCTGCTCGCGATAGACCGACTGCTCCTTGAGCTCGCCGGTGGACTCGTCGTACGAGTTCTGTGTCCAGACCCGGTACGGCTGCGCGCCCAGGGTGGAGCGCATGATCTGGCCGTACGGCGAGTAGACGATCTCGGATCCGTACCAGTCCTTGCCCGAGAGGGAGAGCGGCAGACCGTCCTTGTTGTAACGGACCACCATTTTCTCGGCCGCGAACTTGCCGGCGGCGGGAAGAGTCGCCTCGTCCAGCATGCCGTTGTCGGAGTACGTGTAGCCGTAGGTGTAGTCCTTGGCCAGGCCCCACGTGTCGGCGAGCGACTGCGGCAGGCTCAGCGTGGTCGAGGTCGGATCGTAGTCCTTGGTGTAGCCGTTGACCTTCTGGGTGTACGCAAGGCCGTCGGTGTAGCGAGTGGCGGAGGCAGGCATGCCCTTACCGCCGCTGACGGTGTCGTAGGTGAAGTCCGCCAGCAGGGTGCCGGTGGAGCCGTTGAGGCGCTGCTGCTTCGGCCGCGACAGCTCGTCGTAGCCGTTCCAGACCTTGACGCCGCGCGCGTTGGTGCTCGTGAGGACGCGGTCACGGTGGTCGTACTCGGTGCGCGTGGTGCCTGTGTCGGGGTCGGTGGAGGTCGCCATCCGGCCGCGGTGGTCGTACGTCCACGACCACGGGTGAGTGGTGTCGGCGGAACTGGTCGCCTTCGCCAACTGACCACGCGTGTCGTACTGGTAGCGCGTCGACGTGTACCCGTCGGGTGCCGCCGGGTTCATCGTGTCGGTGCGGACGGTACGACCGAGGGCGTCGGTGAAGACGCGGTAGGACGAATCACCCTGCGGGTGGATCACTTTCGACCAGTCCGGGCCGTACTCGTAGCGGATCGCCTTCTCCGGCACCGGCCGCGAGACGGCTTCGGTGGTACCCGGAGGCACGACCTTGAGGACCGGCATCTCCTCGACTACGCGGCCGAGACCGTCGTAGGCGTAGCGGGTGATGTTCGGGATCGCGGTGTCGGCGAGCGGCGTGAACAGCTCACCGGTCGGAGCGCCCGCGTTGAGGTAGGCGTTGTTGGTCTGCCAGACCTCGCCGGCGCTGTTGTACAGCGTGTCGGTGATCAGACGGCCGCCGCCGTCTGCCTCCTCCTGCGACTGCCGCTCACGGCCGAGTCCGTCGTAGAGGGTGACGGAGGTCTCGATCCGATCCTCGTAGCCACGGGCATACGTGGAGACGTACGGAGGCTTGCGGATCTCGCGGTCCGGGTCTTCCGGGTCGACCTCCGGCTTCGGGATCGTGTAGACGGCACGGAAGTCGGGGACCGACGAGGAGGACGGGGTGCGTCCGGGGGCCCAGGCCTCGGCGAGGCGGCCCAGCGGGTCGTAGACAGCCTGGCTGACGTGCCCGTTGACATCCGTGGTCTTGAGCGTGGTGGCGCGCCCGGGTTCCAGTTCCTGGATTTGGGTGTGACCCAGCGAGTTCGACTGGGTGACCTTGAATACCTGGCCCGCGGGCGGGTCGAAGGTGATCGTGGACAGCTTGCCGTCCGGGTCGGTTTCACGGGTCACACGGCCGATGGCGTCGAAGCCCTTGGTGCCGTCCGTCTGGAAGTCGGTCCCGGCACCGTTCAGCGACCACGACTCGGTGGCGAGACCACGGGTGGTGTCGGCGAGCGCGGTGCCGTAGGCGGTGCCGTCGTAACTGGTGCGATTCGCGTCGACCAGGGTCGACAGGTCGGCGAAATTCGCGCTCGCGCAGGTTGTCGGTGAGACGAGGACCTGCTTGGACAGGCCGATGATGTTCCTGGCCGTGCTGTGCAGGTACTCCGTCTTGGTGCATGACTCGTCGCCGGTCTTGCCGGTGTCGCCGAGCGACTCGACGAGTGTGGGGAGACCGTGAGTGCCCTCGTACGTGGTCTTGGTGCGGACCTCGCGCAGGGTGCGGGTGTCGTCACCCGTTCCCGAGGACTTGGTGTAAGCGATCTCCTCCGGCTCGGTGACGCGCCAGGCCTTGAGGTCGGTCAGGCCGTCCTCGCGGTCCCGCTTGCCGAGCTCGGTGGCCTCCAGCTTGGTGCTGGAGCGGGAGAGCCAGTCGGTGTCCGCGTCCGTGGCGTTGGAGTAGGTCAACTCCTCCGCTATCCGGCCGGCGAACGGCTCCTTGTCCTTGGCGATCTCGACGCCGTGGACGTCCTTGACCGGGACGGTGTCGCCCATGCCGCGGTAGTAGCGGGTGACGGCCTTGGTCTGAGGTGCGTCGACGCCGGGGGTGTTCTCGCCCGTGGAGCCTTCGCCGCTGTCCGCGTCCGACGGCTTGGGGCCGGTCAGGACGGTGGTCTGCTCGAAGCCCGCGAACTGGGAGTACGTGCGCGTGGACTTCTTGGTGAACTCCTGGTCGGCGAGCTTCCAGCCGGCGTTCTTGTACTCGTAGAACGTCTTCGTTCCGTACGAGCCGGCGACGTTCGGGAGCTCTTCGATCGACTCGACCACGTACTTGTGGAACCAGTCGATGTCCTCGACCTCGGGGTCCGGGTTCCAATACGAGGGGTAGCACAGGCGGTTGTTCGCCTTCAGTGCGGTCGTGTCCGCCTTCGTCGGCAGGCCGGTGCCGGTGGCGCACTGGCCCTCGATCGGCTTGTAGGTGACGAAGGTCTCGCCGCCGTACTCGTTGATGACACGGGCGATACGCAGGCGGGAGAAGCCCGGACGCTGCGGGTTGAACGCCTTGACCCGGTTGGGCATGTCCTCGGCGTTGGACTCGAACCTGACCGTGTTCAGCGTGACGCTGGCGTCGGTGGCGCCGTTACGGGCGAAGCCAGTCCGCTGGACCGATTCCAGCCACAGGGCCGTGTTCGGGCCGGTCTTCAGCGAGGCGAAGTTCTGGTTCAGCTTGTACTCGTCCACAGCTTGACGCGCGGGGTCTCCCGCCTTGCGCTGTGCGGTGGTGGTGATCTTGTCCAGGCGCTTGCGCGTCCAGAAGGTCGGGCCCGCGTTCCAGCACTTCTGCTTGTAGGTGGAGGTGACTGGCGCGCAGCGGAGGTCGGCCGGGGTGTCGTACCAGATGCGGTACTTGCCCATGTCCTTCGACTTGAAGTTGTCCTCGATACAGGTCAGCGTGCCTTCGGTGAAGCAGCGCTCCTCGACGGAGAAGTTCACGCGCGCCGGAGCCGGGGCGGAGAAGATGCTGTCCTTGCGCTGGCCGTAGTCGATGTGCGTCAGGTAGCCGTCGCGGTGGTACTCGACCGGGGCCTTGAAGTTGAAGTTCCGCGCGTAGTAGTTCAGGTCGCGCTTCCACCACAGCGACATGGCGTTGCCGTGGATGTCCTCGACGTAGTCGAGGTTCCAGCGCCAGGCCTGGTTGCAGAAGGAGTTCTTCCAGTCACCGGCCTTGTAGCACGGCTCGCCCGCGTGGTTGCCGTACACCGGGACGGCCAGCACCGAGTCGGTGTAGGGGTCGTCGGCGGCGGTGCCGTTGTCCGACCAGCCCGGGAGCTTGTTCAGGCCGAAGTGGTACTTCGTCCCGTCCTTGGTCGTGACGACCCAGTACTCGCCGTCCGCGTCCTTCATGCCCGAGCGCGGGTCCTTGGACGTGTCCTTGAGCCGCTCGATCTTCGAGCCGTCACCGTTAGCGGTGAACCAGGTGCCCTTGGCCGCGTCCCACACCAGCTCGGTGGTCATCCCGCCGAGGCTGAGGGTGGCGTTCTCCGAGCCGTAGCACTGGTCCGCGGTCTTGTGGGTCGCGTTGTTCGAGCCGGCGCGCTTGGAGTCCTGACGGCAGTTGGCGTACGTACGGGTAATGGAGCCCGCGTTGTAGTCCCAGCCGTCACCGATCCAGGAGGCCTGGTTGTTCGTCGCCGATGTCCGGCCGTCGACCGACTGGGACGAATAGCCCAGGCCGATCTTCGGCATCAGGCCGCCGGCGGTCTCCGGCACCTGCACCTGGTAGTTGTACGTGAACGCACCGGAGGAGGAGCCGGCCGACCAGGCGCCGGACGACAGCAGCGGGGAAGCGGTGAAGTCACCCTGCACCGACGAGCCGGTGTCGAGCATGCCGACCGCGTTGCCGCCGGTCTCCGTACCCGCAGCAGAGAAGGAAGCCTTCCGGGCCGAAGCGCCGGTGCTTCCCTCTTCCAGGAGCTTCGCGACCGGGATCGTGCCGGTCAGGACCTTGCGGGTCTTGGCGTCCTTCGCCGCGGTGGTCTTGGTGGGGGCGTCCTTGGCCGCCACCTCCTCCATCGAGCTGTTCAGACGCTCGAAGCCGACGCCCTCGTCCTTGCCGGCCATGGTGGAGGTGCCGTCGTCGGCACACTCACCCGCGGTCGGGTCCGAGTACACGCACTCCGGCAGCAGCGTCAGACCGAAACGCTGAGCCGCCTGCGGACCGTAGAGGTCCTCGAAGCCGGTGGTGTCGACGGTCAGCGCGACCTGCGCGGCCGGGTCGGCCGTCGCCGGAGGCGTGACCTTCATGATCATGCCGGAGACGCCCGCGTCCTGCGACGCCTCGACCGGCTTGAGGTCGACACTCCACTCGCCCGCGAGAGCCGCCGGGTCCCCACCCTCGGGAACGCCGATGGCGATCGGCAGGTTCTGTGACACCGGGACAGTGGCCCCGGGCTCGCTGGTCGCGGTCAGCGTCGCCTTGCCGAGATCGGCCACCCACGGGGTGACGTTCTTCGGCACGTACGGCGTGACCGGCACCTCAGGAGCCGTGGTCAGCGCCTTCTGCGCCGTCTCGTCACCGTCGAGTTCGGTGCTCTTCGGAATGTCCGGGAGGTCGACCTGCGCGGTCTGCTCCTCGCGGCTCATGCCGTCGCCGGGGATCGCCAACGCCTGCGTACTGAGGCTCGTCACCGTCAGCATCGAGGACAACAAAAGGACAGTCGCCGTGCGGCTCAACCGCCGGCGCCGTCTTTGTGACTCCGTCACGGCTAGGCGTCCCCGCCCCAGCCATGACGGTGGACCTGAAGAACGCATTGCGTCGACTCCCACCCAGGAAATTCAGACAACGGAGAATGGTGTGGAAAACACCAAAAGCACGCGGCTGCGGCAGGCACGTGCGTGCGAACTCTCCGTCATCGAGGCCCTACGCTCAAGATCGATGACACGGCTTGAGACGCCGTCAAGTGAGGTGGCTCACGCCGCAGTTCGCCTCAGTACCGGTCAATGACGACCATTCAGGTGGATCGTGTGTTCGGGGTCGTTCGGGCCGTACGCGACCCACGAAAGCCGCAAGGGCGACGGAATTGGCGAGCCGGTCGACGGTTTCTTCGGGTGCATAACGGATTCATAAATTTCAAATGTGTGGACGGCCTGTGCGTCGCGTGTGATCGTGTGCGCGCCTTGTGCCCCGTGGTCTGCCGTACGGGGTGTCCGTGCTGCCCCTGTCCGCCTTGTTTCCACGGGAGTTGACCACTGTGTCCGCGCCGCCCTCTCGACTACTCAGCCCCTTCGTGCGCACGCGCACGAGGCTGTCCCTGACCCTCGGCCTCGTTCTGGCCGCTCTGACCACCGCACTGCTTCCCTGGTGGCAGCCTCAGACCCCGCCTGTTGCCCAGGGCAACAAGGCCACCGACGCCAAGCCGGCGTCGACCGGTCCGCGTGACGAGTCCGCTGCCGTCGCCGAGGCCAAGCGCACACGGAAGCAGGTGCTCGTCGACACGGCGACCACCGCGACCGAGCAGACGTGGGCGCTGCCCAGCGGCCAGATGCGCACGCAGATGAGCGCGGCTCCGCAGCGGGCGAAGAACGCCGACGGCGAGTGGGCGCCGATCGACAACACCCTCACGCGGGCCGGGAGCGCCGCCGACGGGTTGGGAGTACGCCCCGTCAACGCCGCCGTCCCGGTTCGCTTCTCGAGCGGCAGCAAGGACGCGTCGCGTGCGGACCGTTCCTTCGCCCGTGCCCCGCAGCCCGGTCAGACCGTCCTCGCCGAGATGGACGTTGCCGGCCACACCGTCGCCTACACCTGGCCGGGCGCGCTGCCCGAGCCGGTCCTCGACGGCCCCCGCGCCCTCTACTCCGAAGTTCTTCCCGGTGTCGACCTGCTCCTGGTCGTGCGTGAGGAAGGCGGTGTCGCCCAGCTCCTCATCGTGAAGACTCCGGAAGCGGCGAAGCAGGAGGCGCTGAAGTCGGTCGCGTACGGGCTCCAGTCCACGACGGCCACCTTCCAGCTGGACGCCCCCAAGGGCCGCGTCCTCGTCCTGGACAAGGCGGGCAAGGAAGTCGCCTCGATTCCTACCCCCTTCGCGTGGGACTCCAGCGGTCAGGACCCGGAAGCGCCCGAGAGCGCCCCGCGTACGTCCGTGGCCAGCCCCACCGATGTGCTGAAGCTGTCCGGTCTGACCGGTATCGAGCCCGGCGCCCACTCCGCCCAGCTCCCGGTCTCGCTCGACGGTGACAAGACCGGCACCGCCCGGCTGTCGCTGAACGTGGCCGAGACGGGTCTGTTCACCAAGCCCGGCGTGAAGTTCCCGCTGTTCGTCGACCCGACGATGAACGCCGCCTGGCAGGCGTGGACCACCGCCTACCGCAAGTACCCCAACAGCAGCTTCTGGAACGGTACGAACTTCTCCTCCGGCACCTCCGACGCCCGCGTGGGCTACGAGAGCGACACCGGCGGCCTGGGCCGTTCCTTCTGGCGGATGAAGTTCGATCCGAAGATCAAGGGCGCCACCGTCACGCGGGCGTCGTACAAGGTGCTGAACAACCACTCCTGGTCCTGCACGGACCGTGAGTTCAAGTTCTACCTGACCGGTTCGATCTCCACGGGCACGACCTGGAACGCGCAGCCGTCCTGGTCCACCCACCTGCAGTCGAAGTCCTTCGCCCACGGCTGGTCCACCTCCTGCGGGGACGCTTACGAGGCGTTCGACAACGCCAACGTCAAGGCCGCCGCCCAGAAGGGCGCCGACAACGGCTGGTCGAACATCACCTTCGGCATGCGCGCCACCAGCGAGGGCGACACCCAGACCTGGCGCAAGTTCCGCGCCACCTCCGCCACCCTCGAGGTCGACTACAACGTCCCCCGAGTGAGCCCACCGCCGGTACCAGCACCCCTGGTGGGTCTTGTGTGCCCGGTCCGGGTGCGGGTGTGACCATCGGCAAGACCAACATCACCCTGTCGGCCAACGCCAAGGACGGCGACGGGAACCTCTCCAAGCTGCGGTTCCGCTTCTGGAAGACCGGCGGCACGGTCCCGGCCCCGGTCGACATCACCCCGAACTCCAGCGGCACCGCCCAGCGGATCATCGCCGCCACGGACCCGTTGATCAAGGACATCACGGCCAACACGTCCTACTCGTGGGACGTCCACGCCATCGACCAGGTCGGTGCCGTGTCCACGTACTTCCCGCCGAACACCACCGAGCCGTGCCGCATCACGATCGACCCGACCTCACCCCCGCAGCCCACCGTCGACGAGGAGACCACCCCGTTCAAGCGGGCCACCTCCGACGGCGCGACCTGGGCGTCGGTGAAGTTCGGCGGGACCGGTTCCATCACCTTCCGCTCCGAAGGCGCGGCGAAGTTCCGGTACGGCTTCGAGGGCATGTACTACCCGGACGTGCCCGCCGTCAACGGCGCCTTCACGGACCCGGCGCTCAAGCCCCCGCACGCGGGCCCGAACTGGCTGCACATCTTCGCCCTGGACGCGAACGGCAACGTCAGCGCCCGGACCGACTACGCCTTCTACGTGCCGCCGCGCGACACGGCCGACGGCCCCGGTGACGTCGGCGGCGACGGCATCGCCGACCTGCTCGTCATCGACGCCAACGGCAACCTGTTCTCCTACCCGGGTGGGCCCGGCGGGGAGCTGTACGCCGGTCTGGCCGGCTCGTACGGCAAGGGCGCCGACGGCACCGTGGCCCTGCACCCCAAGGGGCACTGGTTCGATCCGGCCACCGGCAAGGCGGCCCTGATCGCCCACCACAGCGACGCCTACCCCGGCGACGGCTCCACCGACCTGTTCGCGCGGACGCCCGACGGCGGCTTCTGGCTCTACCCGGGCGACGGCTACGGCACCTTCGACGTCGGCGAGCGGCTCAAGATCAAGCTGCCGTCGAACACGCCCGCGCCCTCCACCTGGACGCAACTGAAGGCCGTCGGCGACATCACCGGCGACAAGAAGGCCGACCTGGTCCTGCGGGCCGGTGTCTCCTTCTGGGTCCTGTCCGGCTACACCGGCGCCACCTTCCAGACGGCGACCCTGATGAACGCCGACGCCTGGGAGCGCCGCGACATCGTCAACCTCGCGGACATCAACATCGACGGCACGCCCGACCTGCTGTGGCGCAATCTCGACAACGGCAACATGTACGTCCGCCACGGCAAGCCCGGCGCCGGCGGGGCCGGCAGCGTGGACCTCAACTCGCTGATGGTCGCGGCCAACTCGCTCAACGGTGACGTCCAGTACGGCACCAGCTGGACCGAGGTCAACGTGAACACCGCCATCGGCATCCCGGACGTGAGCGGGGACGGGATCCCGGACATCTGGACCCGGACGACCGCCGACGGAACGATCAAGATCTACCACCCGTCCAAGACCAACACCAACGCACCCGTCAAGACGGTGCTGTCGGTCAACTGGAACGGCATCAAGGCCTTCGGCTGATGCCAGGCGGCTTGATCCCCGGCAGGGGATAGGAACACCGATACGCGACCGGGCCCCGGCCCCCCGAGTGCGAGGGGGTCGGGGCCCGGTCACGTCCCCGGGGCCCGGTCACGTCCCGGGGCCCGGTCGGCTCACCTCGCCCGCTCGCCCGCGACGCGCTCCGCCTCCGGCTTCCGTTTCAGGGAGGACATCACCAGCGTGATCACGCTGCCGACGACCGCCCACGCCGAGAGGACCAGGAGCGGACCGGTGACGTCGTTGCCCTTGAAGTACGCGATCGAACGCGCCACCCAGGTGCCCGCGCCCGGAGGCAGGGCCGGGCCGATCGCGCTCCAGAACGGGGGCAGCATCGGCAGCGGGAAGGCACCGCCCGCACTGGGGTTGCCCGCGATCACGATCAGCAGGATCGCCAGGCCGATGCCGACGATGCCGAAGAGGCACTGCAGGGCCAGGGTGGCCGCGCCGACGGCGAAGACGACCAGGGCGCCCAGACCCCACAGGGCCGCCACGCTGCCCGGCAGGGCGCCGAGGATCGGGCCGACGATCACCGCGCCGCCGAGCCCGCCGAGGACCGAGTAGAGCGCGAGGACGCCGAGCCGGATGAGCGCGCGCTCGCGGTTCGCGGGGCGGGAGCCCGCGCTGATGGCGAGGATCGCGGCACAGATGTAGCCGCCGACGCACCATCCGACGGCCAGGTAGAAGGCCGAGAGGCCGTCGAAGTCCTGCTTCGAGGCCGGGGCGATGTCGACGGTCCTGAGCGTGCGTCGTTCGGCCGCCTCGACCCGGGTGAAGAGCGCGTCAAGGGCGGAGGAGAGCACCGTGCCGCCGCCGGAGGCGACCAGCAGGGTGTCGGTGGTGCCGGCGGGGTTCACCACCAGGGCGCCGTCGATCTCCCGGTTCATGATCTGCTTCCGGGCCTCGGCCTGGTCCGTGACCGTCCGTGGATCAAGGGGTTTGCCCGGAAGCCGCTCCAGGCGCCCGATGAGCTGGGCGGAGACCTGCTGGGGCCCGACCACGCCGAAGGGCACGTCCTTCGGTTTCGGGTTGTGCAGAGCCCCGACGTACGAGGCGATGAACAGCAGCTGGAGGGCGAGCACCCCGACGACGAGCAGGGCGGCTCGCGGGGTGACGGCGCTCTTCAGTTCCTCGGCGAGACTCATGCCCCCACGCTCCGGGGAGCCGGGCGTTCCCGCAGGTGGGCTGGGTCCGAACGGATGACGGGGAGCGGTGCGCCCGACGTATCGTACGCACGTTCGAAATGGTCTATGGTGAAGACGAGGGGGGTGGGAACGTACGTACGAATCGATGCGGGAGGTGCGCATGCCGGGGTTCACGCATCTGCACACCGCGTCGGGCTTCTCCCTGCGCTACGGCGGCTCGCACCCCGAGCGGCTGGCCGAGCGCGCCGCCGAGCGCGGGATGGACGCCCTCGCCCTCACCGACCGTGACACCGTCGCGGGCGTGGTCCGCTTCGCGAAGGCCTGCGCGGAGGCGGGGGTACGTCCGCTCTTCGGCGCCGACCTCGCGCTCGACGGACCCGCCCCGACCGGCCCCGGCCGGAACGGGTACGCGGGCTCCGGTGGCACGGGCTACGGCTCCCACGGCTCCCACGGCCCCCACGGCCTCGGCCCGGACGGCGCCGGCGTCCCCGGCCGCCGCGCCGGTACCGCCCCCGCCGGGTCCGCCGCCTGGCCGGTGCGCGGTGACGGGACCTCCGCGCGGCGCGTCCCCGTGCGCGGAGGCGCCTTCGTGGACGAGTCCGCGCCCCGCGCCGTCTTCCTCGCCCGCTCCCGGGAGGGCTGGGCCGCGCTCTGCCGGATGATCACCGCGGCCCACGCGGCCGGCGCAGCGCAGCCCCAGCCCCTGCTGCCCTGGGACGCCAACCACGGCGACGGTCTCACCGTGCTCCTCGGCCCCGCCTCCGACGTCGGCCGCGCCCTCGCGGCCGGCCGCCCCGACCGGGCCGCCCGGCTGCTCGCCCCCTGGCGCGAGCGGTACGGCGACGCGCTGCGCCTGGAGGCCGTCCACCACGGCCGGTCCGGTACGGGCCCCGGCTCGCTGCGGCTCGCCGCCCGTACCGTCGGCTTCGCCGCCGAGCAGGGCGTCCGCCCGGTCCTCGGCAACGACGTCCGCTACGCCGACCCCGGCCAGGGGCCCGTCGCCGACGTCCTCGACTCCGCCCGCCGCCTCGTCCCCGTCGACCCCCGCAAGGAACTCGACAGCGGCGAGGCCTGGCTCAAGGACGCCGACGCCATGGCGGCCGCCGCCGAGCGGGTCGTCGAGGCCGCGGGCTTCCGCCGCGACACCGCCCACCGGCTGCTCGAACAGACCCGGGCCGTCGCCGCCGACTGCCTGCTCGACCCCGAGGACGACCTCGGCATCGGGTCCGCCCACTTCCCGGAGCCGTACCTCGTCGGCGCCGAGCACCGCGCCGCCCAGCGCGTCCTCGCCTCCCGGGCCGCCGCCGGCATGGTGCTGCGCGGCTACGACGGGCGCCGCGCCTACTGGGACCGGATGCACCGCGAGCTGGACATCATCGCCCACCACGGCTTCGCCACCTACTTCCTGACGGTCGCCCAGGTGGTGGACGACGTCAAAAGGATGGGGATCCGGGTCGCCGCCCGGGGCTCCGGCGCCGGTTCCCTCGTCAACCACCTCCTCGGCATCGCCCAGGCCGACCCCGTCGAGCACGGGCTGCTGATGGAGCGCTTCCTCTCCAAGAACCGCACCGCCCTGCCCGACATCGACGTCGACGTGGAGTCCGCCCGCCGTCTGGAGGTCTACCGCGCGATCATCGACCGCTTCGGCACCGAGCGGGTCGCCACCGTCGCCATGCCCGAGACCTACCGGGTCCGCCACGCGATCCGGGACGTCGGCGCGGCCCTGTCCATGGACCCCGCCGAGATCGACCGGCTCGCCAAGGCGTTCCCGCACATCCGGTCCCGCGACGCGCTCGCCGCCCTCGACGAACTGCCCGAGCTGCGCGCCCTCGCCGGGGAGAAGGAGCGCTACGGCAGGCTCTGGGAGCTGGTCGAGGCCCTCGACAAGCTGCCGCGCGGCGTCGCGATGCACCCGTGCGGGGTGCTGCTCTCGGACGCCTCGCTGCTCACCCGTACCCCCGTCATGCCCACCAGCGGCGAGGGTCTGCCCATGTCCCAGTTCGACAAGGAGGACGTGGAGGACCTCGGGCTGCTCAAGCTCGACGTCCTCGGGGTGCGGATGCAGTCCGCCATGGCCCACGCCGTCACCGAGATCGAGCGGACCACGGGCGAGCGGATCGACCTCGACGACCCGGAGCGGGTGCCGCCGGGCGACCCGAAGACGTACCGGCTCATCCAGTCCACCGAGACCCTCGGCTGCTTCCAGATCGAGTCGCCAGGCCAGCGCGATCTGGTCGGCCGGCTCCAGCCCGCCACCTTCCACGACCTCGTCGTCGACATCTCCCTCTTCCGGCCCGGGCCGGTCGCCGCCGACATGGTCCGCCCCTTCATCGAGGCCCGTCACGGCCGGGCCCCCGCCCGCTACCCGCATCCGGACCTGGAGGACGCGCTGAAGGACACGTACGGCGTGGTCGTCTTCCACGAGCAGATCATCGAGATCGTACGGATCATGACCGGCTGCGGCCGGGGCGAGGCCGACCAGGTGCGGCGCGGGCTCTCGCACCCCGAGTCGCAGGGCCGGATCAGGATCTGGTTCGCCCAGCGGGCCGAGCGGCGGGGGTACGACTACGAGACGATCGCCCGCACCTGGGAGATCGTGGAAGCCTTCGGTTCGTACGGCTTCTGCAAGGCGCACGCGGTGGCCTTCGCCGTGCCGACGTACCAGTCGGCCTGGCTCAAGACGCACCACCCGGCGGCCTTCTACGCCGGGCTGCTCACCCACGACCCGGGGATGTACCCGAAGCGGCTGCTGCTCGCGGACGCGCGGCGGCGCGGGGTGCCGGTGCTGCCCCTGGACGTGAACGCGTCCGCCGTCGGCCACCGTATCGAACTGGTGTCTGAATCACCGAAGGTGTGGGGCCTCCGGCTCGCCCTCTCCGACGTCCACGGCATCAGCGAGGCGGAGAGCGCGCGCATCGAGGCCGGGCAGCCCTACGCCTCGCTGCTCGACTTCTGGGAGCGGGCCCGGCCGCGCAAGCCGGTGGCCGAACGGCTCGCGCAGGTGGGCGCGTTGGACGCCTTCGGTGCCAACCGCCGCGATCTGCTGCTGCATCTGACCGAACTCCACCGGACCCAGCGGGGAGCCGCCTCCTACGGCGGTCAGCTCCCGCTCGCCCAGGGCATGAAGACCGCCCCCGTCGGCCTGCCCGACCTGGACGAGTCGGAGCGGCTCAGCGCCGAGCTGGGCGTCCTCGGCATGGACGCCTCCCGCCATCTCATGGGCGACCACCACGTCCTCCTGCGCGAACTCGGCGTGGTCTCCGCCAAACGGCTGCGCGAGGCCCGGCACGGGGAGACGGTCCTGGTCGCGGGCGCCAAGGCGGCCACCCAGACCCCGCCGATCCGTTCCGGCAGGCGCGTCATCTTCAGCACGCTCGACGACGGCACGGGCCTGGTCGACCTCGCCTTCTTCGACGACTCCCACGAGGCCTGCGCGCACACCGTCTTCCACTCCTGGCTGCTGCTCGTCCGCGGCGTGGTGCAGCGGCGCGGCCCGCGCAGTCTCAGCGTGGTCGGGTCCGCGGCGTGGAACCTCGCCGAACTGGCGGAGCTGCGGGCGGCCGGCGGTCTGGAGGCGGTGGGGGAGCGGCTCGCGGAGCCCCCGCCCTCCTATGGCGACGGGAACGGTGACGGCGGGCCCTCCTCCCGCCGCGACGGCGACGGCGACGGCGACGGTGACGGGAACGGCGACGGCCAGGGGAAGAGCCAGGGCGACGGCCAGGGGAAGGGTCAGGGACAGAGCCAGGGCGACGGCCAGGGCAAGGGCGGTGACAGCGGCCGCCGGATCAGGATGTCCACCGGGTTCGAGATGAACCCGTGGGCGGACCTCCGGCCCGCCGGCGACGGCGCGGTGACCCCGCCGCGCCGCAAGCTGTGGCACAGCAGTCCGGGGAGCGCGGGATGATCCTCTGCGTACGGTTCCGGCTGGAGCCCCTGTACGAGGCGATGCTTCCGCGCCTGCTCGCCCTGGTCGGCGAGTTCACCCCGGTCGTCGAGGCCGCCCCGCCCGACACCCTGCTCGCCGACGTCCGCGGCGCGCTGCGCTACTTCGGCTGGAGCCCGGCGGAGCTGGCCTCGGTGATACGGGTCAGGGCGCTCGCCCTGTACGGCGTCGACTGCGTCGTCGGCGCCGGGCCCAACCCGATGCTGGCCCGGATGGCGGCCCGGGAGGCCCGCCCGGGCGTCACCCTGGTCGTGGAGGACCCCGAGCGCTTCCTGCGGGACCGCCCGGTCGTCGCGCTCGACGGGGTCGGCCGCACCACCGCCCGTACCCTCTGCGCCTACGGACTCGACTCCATCGGACGGGTCGCGGACGCGCCGCTCGCCGTGCTCCAGCGGCTGGTGGGCGCGAAGGCGGGGCGCGAACTGGCGGAGCGGGCGCGGGGCGTCGACCGCACGCCGGTCGTACCGAACGCCGCCTCCCGCTCGATGGCGGCCGAACACTCCTTCCCCCATGACGAGTTGGACCCGTCGGCCCAGCGCAGGGCGCTGCTCTCGCTCGCCGGGGAGCTGGGTGCCCGGATGCGGACGGAGGGCCAGGTGTGCCGCTCCCTGGCGGTCACCGTGCGGTACGCGGACCGGTCCACCAGCAGCCGTACCCGCACCCTGCGCGAACCGACCGCCCACACGGCGGCGCTCGCCGACCTCGTGTACACGATCCACGCGTCGTTCGGACTGCAGCGCGCACGGGTGCGGGGGATCGCGCTGCGCGCCGAAGGGCTCGCCCCCGCCGAGGGGGCCGCGCGGCAGCTGACCTTCGACCCGGCGGACGAGAAGGCCCGTCGGCTCGAGGCGGTGGCCGACCGGGCGCGGGCGAAGTTCGGTCCGCGGGCGGTCATACCGGGCTCGCTGGCGGCCTGAGGCCCGGCCGTTGCTCCGTACTGACGAACGGTCAGTTTTTACCGACGCGTAACTTCCCAGCAAAGGCTACCCGTGCGTAGCTTGGCATGAGCAGAGCATCCCCACTTGTGGTCCGGACCGCAGGGCTCGCTGTCATCGTTCGCCTGGATTTCCCTTGAGCCACAAGGAGATCGCACGATGCTGCCCTGGAAAAACGCCCTCAGAGCCGTGTCCGTCCTACTGCTGACCGCCGCCGCCACCCTCGCACCCACCGCCTCCGCCCAGGCCGCCGCCCCCACCCCGGCGGCCGCCCCGTCCGGCACCGCGTCCCCCGCCGCCGTCACGGCCGCCGCGGGCAGGGGCTGGAACGACTTCTCCTGCAAGCCCTCCGCCGCCCACCCCCGCCCGATCGTCCTCGTCCACGGCACCTTCGGGAACTCGATCGACAACTGGCTGGGCCTCGCGCCGTACCTGGTCAACCGCGGGTACTGCGTCTTCTCGCTCGACTACGGACAGCTGCCGAACGTGCCCTTCTTCCACGGCCTCGGACCGATCGACAAGTCCGCCGAACAGCTCGACGCCTACGTGGACCGGGTGCTCGCGGCCACCGGCGCCGCCGAGGCCGACCTCGTCGGCCACTCGCAGGGCGGCATGATGCCCCGCTACTACCTCAAGTTCCTCGGCGGGGCCGACAAGGTCCGCGCGCTCGTCGGCATCGCCCCCGACAACCACGGCACGACCCTGCTCGGCCTCACCCGGCTCCTGCCGTACTTCCCCGGCGTCGCCGACCTGATCGACGAGAAGACCCCCGGTCTCGCCGACCAGATCGCCGGCTCGCCGTTCCTCACCAAGCTCAACCAGGGCGGGGACACCGTGCCGGGCGTGACCTACACGGTCATCGCCACCCAGTACGACCAGGTCGTGACCCCGTACCGCTCGCAGTTCCTCGACGGCGCCCACGTCACCAACGTCCTCATCCAGGACAAGTGCGCCCTCGACCTCTCCGAGCACGTGGCGATCGGGACGCTGGACCGGGTCGCGTTCCACGAGGTGGCCAACGCCCTCGACCCGGCCCGCGCCACCCCGACCACCTGCCTGTCGGTCGTCGGCTGACGCATCAGCGGCCGTGGCGGCCCGTCGACGGCGACGAGCGGCGGACCGTGGCGAAGAGCACGGCCGCGCCGAACGCCAGGACGGCGGCGCCGCCGACCGCGATGTACGGAGTCGAGCTGTCGCCACCGGTCTCGGCGAGGTTCTCGCCCGAGCCGGCGGCGGCGGGCGCGTTCGGCGCGGAGGCGCCGGGCGCGGCCCCGGTCCCGGTGCGTGAACCGTCGGCCTCCGTTCCCGCCTCCGTCCCGGCCTCTGTTCCGGCCCCGGCCTCGGAGGAACCGAACCCGCCCGGCGCGGCCCCTGCCGAGGCCGGCGCCGCCGCGGTCTCGCCCGCGCCGGTCCCCGCGTCGTCGTCGCCGTGCCCGCCGTGCTCGACCGAGGACTGGTCCTTCCCGTCCTCGATCTGCTCCTCGCTCGGCGCGCTCGCCGTCGGGGCCGGACCGCCGCCCGCGCCGCCGTTGTCCTGCCCGAAGACGACGTCCGAGCAGGTGTAGAACGCCTCGGGGGAGTCCGAGCGCTGCCAGATCGAGTAGATCAGGTGCCGGCCGGACTTCTTCGGGACGGTCCCGCCGAAGACGTAGTCCCCGCCCTCGAGCCGCGGGTCGGTCACCGTCGCGAACGGCTTCTCCTCCAGGTCCGACCACGACAGCGGCTTCGACGGGTCGTACCCGTCCTTGGTGACGTACAGCGCGATGGAGCCGCGGTGCGGAGCGGTCGCCTTGTAGCGGAAGGTGTGCGCCCCGGAGTCCAGCTTGCTCGCGGGCCAGTCGCCGCGCGCCAGATCGAGGCCCCGGTACTTGTCGTTGCCGGCGCTGCACAGCTTGCCGTCCGGGATCAGCTCGCGGTGCTTGCCGGCGGCGTTGGCGATGTTCACCGCGTTCCAGTCGTAGAACGCCTGCGCCCCGCTCGCCGCCACCGCCGCCTTGCACGCGGGGGAGTCGGGGCTCTCGGGACCTTCCGCGTAACAGGCCGAGACCCGGCTCACCGGGTCCGTCATCGACCCGTGCGCGACGGCCGGGGCGGCGGCGAGACCCGCCAGCGCGAGCGGCGCGATGCCGAGGACGAGAGCGGTGGCGGCCGTACGGCGAGCGGTCATGAGGGCGACTCCTTCGGGAGGGGGGAACGTGGGGTCGGTGAGCAAGCTAGCCGTCCGCACCGGTGAAACGGGCTGCTGGGAGCGGGTGAGGGGGATCCTTATGGTCGACTTAAGGAGCGCCTAAGCGGCACGATAGAAAGCGCCGGAGGAAGCACCGGAGAAGGCACCACGGACAGACCGGCCGTTCCGTCCCGCGGAGGGTGGAGCCGGCCGTTTCCGAGAGGGTGGACCGTGCCCGTACGCGTGGGAACCTCGGGGTGGCAGTACCGGGACTGGCGCGGGGCGCTCTACGCCCCCGGGGTCCCGCAGCGGCTGTGGCTGGAGGAGTACGCCCGGTCCTTCGCGACCGTCGAGAACAACAACGCCTTCTACCGCCTCCCCACGGCCGAGACCTTCGCCTCCTGGCGGGAGCGGACACCGGACGGCTTCGTCATGGCGGTCAAGGCCAGCCGCTATCTGACCCACCTCAAGCGGCTCCACGACCCCGAGGAACCGGTGCGCCGGCTCCTGGACCACGCGGCCGGGCTCGGCGACCGGCTGGGGCCCGTGCTGCTCCAGCTGCCGGCGCGATTCCGGGAGGACGTCGACGCGCTGGACGCCTGCCTGAGGTGCTTCCCCGCGGACGTCCGCGTCGCCGTGGAGCTCCGGCATCCCTCCTGGTGGGAGGCGCAGGGCCCGCTGCGGGCGGTGCTCGAACGGCACGGCAGCGCGCTGTGCTGGGCCGACCGCGGATCACGCCCGGTGACCCCGCTGTGGCGGACCGCCCCGTGGGGGTACGTGCGCTTCCACGCCGGCCTCGCCCGGCCGGCGCCCCGCTACGGCCGGCAGGCGCTCGCCTCCTGGGCCGGGCGGATCGCCGGGACCTGGCCGGACGAGGCCGAGGTGTACGCGTTCTTCAACAACGACACCGGCGGGGCGGCCGTCGCCGACGCCCCGGCCTTCGCCCGGGCGGTGGCCGCCCTGGGCCGGACGGTGAGCCGGACACCGGGCGGCCCGGCGCGGTGAACCGCACGGGCGGGACGGCGGCCGGACCGGTGCGTGCTCCCGACCAGGGCGGGACGGCGGCCGGACCGGTGCGTGCTCCCGGCCAGGGACGCCGGTGCGGGACGGCGGCCGGACCAGTGCGGAGCCTACGGGCGCGGAGCCGTACGGGTGGCGGTCGCGGACGTCGGCTCGGGACGTCGGCTCCGGGCGTCGCGCGGGCGGTGTCAGCCGCCCAGGCGGCGGTAGCGTCGCTCCGGGCGGCCCGTGCCCCCGTACCGCAAGGTGATCTCCGCGCGGCCGGTCTCCGCGAAGTACTCCAGATAGCGCCGGGCGCTGACCCGGGACAGCGAGCCCGCCTCCGCGCACTCCGTCGCCGACAGGCCCTCCGGATGGGCCCGCAGGATGCCGTCCACCAGCTCCGCCGTGGGCGCCGCGAGGCCCTTGGGAAGCTCCCGCGAGCCCGGCGGCCGCGCGCCGAAGATCTGGTCCACGTCCTCCTGCCGGGCCTCGTCGAGCTCCGCAAGGCGGCTGCGCAGCGCCGCCACGTGCCGCAGCTGCTCCTGCAGCGCTGCCTGGTTGAACGGCTTGATCAGATAGTGCAACGCCCCCGCCCGCAGCGCCGAACGGATCATGCCCGCGTCCCGCGCCGCCGTGATGAACAGCGCGTCGACCCCCAGACCCGCCCCGCGCAGCTCGCGCAGCACGCTGATCCCGTCCATATCGGGCAGGAAGATGTCGAGCAGCACCAGATCGGGACGCAACAGGTCCGCGGCGCGCAGCGCGTCGGCGCCGCTGTGCGCGACACCCACGACGGAGAAACCGTCCACGGCCGACACATAACGGCTGTGCAGCTTCGCGACCATGAAGTCGTCGTCCACCACCAGCACTTTCGTCACCCCGACACGCTAGGTCGCGACCACAAGGACCACAACGTCCGTTGATTGCGGAAGGGAGACAGCTTCCTCACGCGCGGGCAACATGTGGGCCACTTCACCCACCTACCGAGAGGCGGCACACGTGCGTCTGCGCACTCCCCTCGCCCTGTTCGGGGCGGCGCTGCTGGTGCTCGTGGGGCCGCCGCTGCTCACGCCCGGCAGCGGCTCCGACACCGGCACGCGGATACCGGGCCTGCGGTTCATGGTCCCCAACACCCCCGGCGGGGGGTACGACATCACGGCCCGCACCGTGGCCAAGAACGCCGAGGACGCCGGTCTCACCACCGGCATCGAGGTCTTCAACCTGCCCGGCGCCGGCGGCACCGTCGGCCTCACCCGGCTCGTCGGCGAGCACGGCAACGGCCGGCTCGCGATGTCCATGGGCCTCGGCGTCGTCGGAGCCGTCCACACCAACAAGACCCCGAAGACCCTCGCCGACACCACTCCGATCGCCCGGCTCACCGAGGAGCAGGACATCGTCGTGGTCGGGAAGGACTCCCCGTACCGGACCATCCAGCAGCTTCTCGCCGCCTGGAAGAAGGATCCGGGCAAGCTGCCCGTCGGCGGCGGGTCCTCGCCCGGCGGTCCCGACCACCTGGCCCCGATGCTGATGGCCCAGGCGGCCGGCATCGCGCCGAAGACCGTGAACTACGTCCCCTTCGACGGCGGCGGCGAACTCCTCGCCTCCATCCTCGGCGACAAGGTCGCCTTCGGCGTCTCGGGCGTCGGCGAGTACCTCGACCAGATCGAGTCCGGCGAACTGCGCCTCCTCGCCGTCACCGGCGCCCAGCGGGTCCCCGGGCTCGACGCCCCCACCCTGCGCGAGGCGGGGCTGGATACCGAGTTCACCAACTGGCGCGGGATCGTCGCCCCGCCCGGCCTCTCCGAGGCGGAGCGGGAGAAGCTCGTCGGCCTGGTCGGCGAGCTGCACGCCTCCCCGCAGTGGCGGGAGTCGCTGAAGAAGAACGGCTGGAACGACGCCTTCCTGCCCGGCGAACGCTTCGGCGCGTTCCTCGCCGAACAGGACCGGCGCGTCGGCTCCGTACTGAAGGAGCTGGGACTGTGACCACCCCCGAGACCCCCGACACCCCCGGGACTTCCGATGCCCCCGGGGCCCCCGAGACTCCTGAGGCCCCTGAGACCCACGGGACCCTCGAATCTCCTGAGGCACCTGAGACCCCCGGCCCCCCCGACACCCCCGCGGCGCCCGCGCGGAAGGGCCGGCTGCGCGAGCGCTCCGAGCTCGGTGTCGGCCTCCTGCTCCTCCTCATCGGCGTCCTCGTCCTCACCGATGCCCTCACCATGACCGTCGACGTCGCCCAGCGCGGCCCCGTCGGCCCGCGGACCGTCCCGATCGTCGTCGGCGTCGGACTCCTCGTCGTGGCCGTCCTCCTCACCGTCGACGTGCTGCGCGGTGGCCGCGGCGAGGCCGAGGGCGGCGAGGACGTCGACCTCTCCGAGCCGGGCGACTGGCGCACGGTGCTGCTCCTCGCCGGAGTCTTCCTCGCCTTCGCGGTCCTCATCGGGCCCGTCGGCTTCCCCGTCGCCGGCGCCCTGCTCTTCTGGGGCGCGGCCTACGCGCTGGGCAGCCGCCACCCCCGCCGCGATCCCCTCATCGCCGCCGGGCTCTCCCTCTTCACCTACCTCGTCTTCGACCACCTGCTCGGAGTCCCGCTGCCCGGCGGCCCGCTGATGGGAGTGCTCTGACCATGGACTCCGTGAACTCGCTCATCGACGGCTTCGGTACGGCCCTCACCCCGATGAACCTGCTCTGGGCCGCGCTCGGCGTGCTCCTCGGCACCGCCATCGGCGTCCTGCCCGGCATCGGCCCGGCCATGGCCGTCGCCCTGCTGCTCCCGGTGACGTACGGGCTCGAACCGACCGGCGCCTTCATCATGTTCGCCGGGATCTACTACGGCGCCATGTTCGGCGGCTCCACCACCTCCATCCTGCTCAACACCCCCGGCGAGAGCGCCGCCGTCGTCGCCGCCATCGAGGGCAATCCGATGGCCAAGGCGGGCCGGGGCGCGCAGGCGCTCGCGGCTGCCGCCATCGGCCACTTCGCGGGCGGCATGATCGGCACGCTCCTGCTCGTCGCGCTCGCCCCGACCGTCGCCGCACTCGCCGTCGACATCGGCGCGCCCGACTACTTCGCCCTCATGGTCCTCGCCTTCATCGCGGTGACCTCCGTCCTCGGCTCCTCCCGGATCCGCGGCCTCGCCTCGCTCCTCATCGGTCTGACGATCGGCCTGATCGGCCTCGACCAGATGACCGGCCAGCAGCGCCTCACCTTCGGCTCGCTCCAGCTCGCCGACGGCATCGACGTCGTCATCGTCGCGGTCGGTCTCTTCGCGATCGGCGAGGCCCTCTGGGTCGCCGCCCATCTGCGCCGCACCTCGGGCAAGCCGCTCCCGGTCGGGCGGCCGTGGCTCGGCAAGGACGATGTCCGGCGCACCTGGAAGGCCTGGCTGCGCGGGCCGTTCATCGGGTTCCCGTTCGGCGCGATCCCGGCCGGCGGCGCGGAGATCCCGACCTTCCTCTCGTACGTCACGGAGAAGCGGCTCTCGAAGCACCGGGACCAGTTCGGCAAGGGGGCCATCGAAGGCGTCGCGGGGCCGGAGTCCGCCGCCTCCGCGTCGGCCGCCGGAACGCTCGTCTCCATGCTGACCCTGGGGCTGCCGACGACCGCCGTCGCCGCCGTCATGCTCGCCGCGTTCCAGCAGTACGGGATCCAGCCGGGCCCGCTCCTCTTCGAGCGCGAACCCGACCTGGTCTGGGGCCTGATCGCCTCACTCTTCGTCGGCATGGTCCTGCTGCTCGCGCTGAATCTGCCGCTCGCCCCGGTGTGGGCGAAGCTGCTGCGCATCCCGCGCCCGTACCTCTACGCCGGCATCCTCTTCTTCGCCGCCGTCGGCGCGTACGCGGTGGGCGGCGAGGCGCTCGACCTTGTGATCCTGCTGGTCATCGGACTCGTCGGCTTCGGCATGCGGCGCTACGGACTGCCCGTGCTGCCGGCCGTCATCGGCGTCATCCTCGGCCCGGCCGCCGAACAGCAACTGCGCCGCGCGCTCCAGATCAGCGACGGTGCGCTGACGGGCCTGGTCGACACGCCCTTCTCCGTCACCGTGTACGCCGTCGTCCTGCTCCTGCTGGTCTGGCCGCTGCTGAGGAAGCGGAAGGTATGACCGTACGACGGTATGCCAGACCGCGACCGGTCGCGTCCGGTCCCAACGCGCCCCCGAAAGGGTGAGTTTCGGACATAGGGCGGCTTGATCCGATATCCCTGGCGGGCAACGTTCCCCCCACTTCGAAAGGGACCGCGCCCATGCGTCTCCGTCTCGTCCTCGCCGCCACCAGCCTGCTCATGGCCGCCACCGCGTCCACCGCCCACGCGGAGCAGGTCGACGACCTGTCCGTCGACGCGTACGGAACCGTCGCCGACGACGGCACGGTCACCGTCTCCGGCACCTACCGCTGCTTCGACGACAGCGCCGGCCCCGTCTTCGTCGGCAGCACCCTCGTCCAGCAGAACCTCTCCGCCGGGATCGGCGGCACCCGTGCCGTCTGCGACGGCCGGGTGCGGACGTGGAGCAACTCCGGGGTCGTGAAGGAGCCCGCCTACCGTGCGGGCGCGGCCCGGGTGAAGGCCACCCTGATGCAGCTCACGCCCACCGGCCCGATGGGCCTGCCGATGCCCGGCTTCCTCGCCGCGCAGGACTCGGACGTCACCCTGTACTGACGGCCTTCCGAGCGGTGTCCGGGGGCGCCCGCGTACCGCCGGCGCACCGCCCGCACGGGCACAGCCGTGCCGCGGACCCCTCGCGGCGCCCCCGCCCCGCCGCCCGCCGCGGCCCGGTTCCCCCACCCCGGGCCGCGGCGGGCGCGCTACCGCAGCAGCTGCGCCAGGCCCTCGCGTCCGAGTACCTCCAGCTCGTCGAGGGCGACGACGGCGCACTCCGCCGCCTCCGGGTCACGGACGGCGAGCCCGCTCGCCTCGAACTCGTCCTCGTCGAGCCGCAGCACCTCGCTGCCGTCCGCCGACACCCACAGGTCCAGGTCGAGGTCCTCGACCACCACCTCGCCGCCCGCGTCGTCGATCAGGGCCGGCCGGGCGATGTCGCAGTACCACCCCTTGAGGGAGCCGTCCCCGTCACGGACCTCCTTGACGGCGTACCAGCGGTCGCGCCAGTAGTGCTCCACGAAGACGTCGCCCGGCTCGAACCGTACGAAGCCGAAGTCCCGCACCCCTTCCGCCGCCCAGGGGGCGCGGACCGTGAGCCGGGTGCCGTCGTCGGCGAGGACGTCGGCCGGGTAACGGATCTTCGTCCGCCCGGCCTTGACCAGCACCACCTCAACCGAGCGTGCGGACATGACGGACCTCCGTCGCGCAGACCTCGTAGCCGAACCAGGTGTTGATCGCCAGCATCGGTGCGTTGCCGGCGTCGTTCCCGGTGAACGCCTCCGTGCAGCCGGCCGCCCGGGCCCGGTGGAGGGAGTGCGTCTTGGCGAGCTTGGCGAGCCCCCGGCCCCGGAACGCCGGATCGGTGCCGGTCATCGCGGAGTTGTAGCGCCCCCGGCCGTCGGTCTGGGCCGCGCTGAACGCGACGGGCCGGCCGTCCACCACGGCGACCGTGGTCAGGCCGGGGTCGAAGAGGGGATGGTTCCAGGTGGTCGCCAGCCAGTGCGCGTAGTCGGTCAGCTCGGCACCCACGTCACCCGGCTCGTCCGCGGTGGTCAGCGCGTCGAGCGCGAACAGCGGCCGCGGATCGGCGGCGAAGTCGGCGGCGGTGCGGATCTCCACCCCGGCGGACGTCTCCGGGAGCGGCGGCAGGCCGGCGGCGGTCAGGTCGAGCCGCAGGAAGTGCGCGGAGCGGCGGGGGGCGTACCCGTGCCGCTCGGCGAAGGCGCGGTTCGGCGGCTCGTCCAGCACCCAGCTGTAGAGCGTGGTGGCGTCCACCTCGGCGAGGTGCTCCTCGGAGGCCCGCAGCAGGAGCGACCCGGCCCCGAGTCCCCGCCTCTCCGGGTGGACGTAGACGTTGACGGAACCGACCCCCGGCTCCGGGGCGTCGTGCGCGTAGCGCAGCTGGGCGGTGCCGATGATCTCCCCGTCGACCTCGGCGACCAGGGGACGCGCATGGGCGTCGGGATGGGCATGGGCCCAGTCGAAGGCCACCTGCGCGGGGGTGGCGAGCATGAACGGCAGGGCCGCGTGCCGCACCTGGGCAAAGCCCTCCGCGTCTTCGGGCCGGACATCGCGCACGATCACAGTCATGGGCCCGCACGCTACGGCCGCGGGTGGTGGGGCCGCCTCCCATTTTCGGGCCCGGCGGAGGCAGAATCAGCGGGTGACATTGCGAATCACCGTGAACACCGGCTCCCCGACCGCCCCGTACGAACAGCTCCGCGCCCAGATCGCGGAGCGCGCCCGCTCCGGCGTCCTGCCGGTCGGCTACAAGCTGCCGACGGTACGGGGGCTGGCGGAGGACCTCGGACTGGCGGCGAACACGGTCGCCAAGGCGTACAAGGCGCTGGAGGTGGACGGCGTCATCGAGACGCGCGGCCGCCACGGCACGTTCGTCGCGGCGGCGGGCGACGCGGCGGAACGGCTGGCGGCGACGGCGGCGGCGTCGTACGCGGGGGAGGCCCACCGGCTCGGCCTGACCCGCGAGGCGGCGGCCAAGGCGGTGGAGGACGCCCTGCGGGCCGCGTACGGCACGTGAGGCAGCGCCCGTGAGACGCGGCGCCCCAGCAGGCGAGGCCGGACCCTGGGGCGCCGCGCCCCCGCGCGCCGCGTACCGCACGTGCAGCCGCACCCCGGCACTGCCCTAGAGGTAGAGCCCCGCGTCCGGCCGGCGGGACTCCGGGACGCCGGCCGGGGTCGTGCCGCGCCGCAGCGCGTACAGCTCCGCCAGGGTCGCGCCGTCGGCGCCGATCCCCTCCTCCGTGCCGAGCCACGCCACCGCTTCGTTCCGGGTCAGGCCCCCGACCTCGATGCGGGCCAGGCAGCGCCCGGGGCGGACCACCGCCGGATGCAGCCGCTCCAGGTCCTCGTTGGTGGTGACACCGACGAGGACGTTGCGGCCTTGGCCGAGGAGGCCGTCCGTGAGGTTGAGCAGCCGCGACAGCGCCTGGCCGGCGGTGTGCTTCGCCTCGCCGCGGATCAACTCGTCGCAGTCCTCCAGGAGCAGCAGTCGCCACCGCCCCTTCGCCGTGCCCTCGTCCTCGCCGATGGCGATGTCCATCAGATACCCGACGTCGTTGAAGAGCCGCTCGGGGTCCAGGACACAGTCCACCTGGCACCAGTCCCGCCACGATCGGGCCAGGGTCCGCAGTGCGGACGTCTTGCCCGTGCCCGGCGGGCCGTGGAGCAGCAGCAGCCGGCCCGCGATGTCGTCGGGGGTGACCTTCATCAGCCGGTCCATCCCCGTGGCCACCGGCGCCGTGTAGTTGGGCCGGATTTCCTCCCACGTACCGGCGCTGATCTGACGGGTCGTGCGGTGCGGGCCGCGGCGGGGCGAGACGTACCAGAACCCCATCGTCACGTTCTCCGGCTGGGGCTCCGGCTCGTCCTTGGCGCCGTCCGTGGCCTCCTTGAGGACCTGCTCCGCCAGGTGCGCTCCGGTCGCGGTGACGGTGACGTCCGCGCCGCGGTTCCAGCGGCTGACCAGCAGCGTCCAGCCCTCGCCCTCGGCGAGCACGGCGCTGCGGTCGTCGTCCTTGGCCGCGCGCAGCACCTTCGCCCCTGCGGGCAGCAGGGTCGCGGCGGGCTTGACCCGGTCCAGGGTGGTGCTGTGGGAGTGCGGCTGCTCGCCCGTGGCGAAGCGGCCGAGGAACAGCGCGTCGACGACATCGGCGGGCGAGTCGCTGTCGTCGACGTTGAGCCGGATCGGCAGCGCCCGCTGGGGGTCGGTCGGCTCGGCGGGCTCCGCCTGGGTCAGAGACATGGCGGTCATGATCCGGCAATCGGGCAGGGAACGCACAGCGTTTTGAACGGGACGGTCCGCGGGTCGCGGGCGCGGCTCCGCCCCGGGAGCCTGTCGGCCCGGCACCGGGCGGGCGGGGGGCCCGGCGGACGACCCGCCAGATGGCCTGATCACGACGGTGGGTGACGGGGTGTCGGGGAGATCTCGCCAAATGTTCTTGGCATGGACACTTCCAGCTGGCCGCATGCGCTGCTACTACCTAGTAACGCAGAGGTACTGCTACAGGGAGGTTCCATGAAACTGTCCCGATTCGCGGCCATCTCGTCCTCGCTCCTGCTCGGCGCCGTCCTCGCCCTGACCGGCGCGGGGAACGCCCAGGCGGCCGAAGCCGCCGCCGTCGACTACGTGGCACTCGGCGACTCGTACTCCTCCGGTGTCGGAGCCGGGAGTTACGACAGCGCCAGTGGCGACTGCAAGCGCTCCACCCGCGCCTTCCCCGTCCTCTGGGCGAACGCCAACTCACCCTCGTCGTTCGCCTTCACCGCGTGCTCGGGCGCCCGAACGGGTGATGTCACGAGCGGACAGCTCGGACCCCTCTCCGCCGCCACCGACCTGGTCTCCCTCAGCATCGGCGGCAATGACGCGGGCTTCGCCGACGTCATGACCACCTGCGTCCTCCAGTCGGAGGCCACATGCATCAACCGGGTGAATCAAGCCAAGAGCTATGTCGACACCACCCTCCCCGGGCGCCTCGACGCGGTGTATTCGGCCATCAGAGCCAAGGCCCCCAACGCCCGCGTCGTGGTCCTCGGCTACCCCCGCTTCTACAAGATCGGCGGCAGCTGCGTCGCCGGACTGAGCGAGAACGAGCGGCGCGCCATCAACGGCGGTTCCGACCACCTCAACGCCGCCACCGCCAAGCGCGCGGCCGACCACGGCTACACCTTCGCGAGCGTCGTCCCCGCCTTCACCGGACACGAGATCTGCTCCGGTTCGGCCTGGCTGCACAGCGTCAACTGGCTCAACATCGGCGAGTCGTACCACCCCACCGCCTCCGGCCAGTCCGGCGGCTACCTGCCCGCCTTCAGGGCCGTGGCGTAAGCACCCCGTCCGAGGAGGCGGCCCCGCCCGACGGGGTCGCCTCCTCGCACGTCACGGAGGTCCGCACCCAGTTCGACCGGACCTCGACCGGGGCCCGGACCTCCACCCGGATCCGGTCCCGCCGCGCCCCGTCCGCGCGGTGCGCCGGCTCGGTGTGGCCGACCCTCCGCTGCGGCGGACCGCCGGCCGCGAACTCCAGCCTCCGCCAGGCACCCGTGGAACTCTCCCCGCTCTCCGTCGCCCAGCGGTACTCCACCGAGGCGGGCGTACGCCCCACCGCGACCGTGGCCGTGAAGGACGGGGCCTCGGCGGCCGGCGGCGGGCACGGCCCGGTGTAACTGCCGCGCACGGCTGTCACGTACACGAGAACCGTCTGCGCCGGCGGCGTGGCGGTCACGGTCGTGGTCGCGGTGGTCACGGTCGTGGTCGTCGTCATGGTGGCCGTGCCGGGGGAGCCGCCCGGGGCACCCGTCGTGCGCGCCGGCGGCGGGGTGAGTCCCGGGTCACCGCTCGTGGCGCCCGCGCCCGCCCCGGCCCCCGTGCCACCGCCCGGCCGCTCGGCCCGGAGCAGCGCGTACGCCAGCAACCCCCCGGCGATCAGCAGGAGGACGATGCCGGCGGCGAGCAGCACCCCCGGGCGGCCCGGCCTCCGCTCGCCGGCGCCGGACCCCGGGGCCCCGGCGGCCGACGGGCGCCCTGTCCCGCCGAAGGAGGAGGACGGGGAGGCCGACGAGGAGACGGTCGGGCCGACCGGGCCGTACGCCGCCCGTACCGGCTCCGTACGCGGCGAACCGCCCGCGCCCACCAGGCGCAGCTGCCGTTCGGCCTCCGCCGCGGACAGCCGCTCCCGGGGGTCCTTCCGCAGCAGCCCCTCGATCACCGGCCCGAGGGGACCCGCCAGGCGTGGCGGCGGAAGCTCCTCGTCCACCACCGCCCGCAGGGTGCTCAGCGGCGTGTCCTGGCGGAAGGGGGAATTGCCCTCCACCGCGGCGTACAGCAGCACCCCGAGCGACCACAGATCGGAGGCCGGGCCGGGTCTCTCGCCCAACGCGCGCTCGGGAGCCAGGAATTCGGGGGATCCGACGAGCTCCCCGGGCACGGTGAGGGTCGAGGCGCCGTCCACCGTCGCGATCCCGAAGTCGGTCAGCACCACCCGGCCGTCGTTGCCCATCAGGACGTTGACCGGCTTCACGTCCCGGTGCAGCACCCCCGCCGCGTGGGCGGCTCGCAGCGCGGCCAGGACCTCGGCGCCGATGTGCGCCGCACGGCGCGGCGGCATAGGACCCTCCGCGTCCAGGACGTCCGAAAGGGTGAGCCCGCGGATCAGCTCCATCACGATCCATGGGCGGCCGTGCTCGGTCGCCACGTCGTACACCGTCACCACGTTCCGGTGCGAGACCCGGGCGGCCGCCCAGGCCTCCCGCTCCAGCCGGGCGTACAGCCGGCTCTCCTCGCCCGCGGGGAGGCCCGCGGGGGCGCGGACCTCCTTGACGGCGACCTCGCGGCCGAGCGCCTCGTCCCTGGCGCGCCAGACGGTCCCCATCCCGCCCTCGCCCAGGATGTCCAGCAGCCGGTACCGCCCCGCGATCACGGTCATGGCGCGTTCCCCTGTCCGTTGTCGGCCCGGTGGTGCATTTCTGCCCCCGTCCGGGGTATTTCGAACTCCACGGAACCAGCGGGCGGTGATCTTGGTGGTGGAGATCACAGCCCGCCGGATGACCATGGCCGAGGCCCTTGCGTGCAGGATGGTTCGTGACAGTTCGGCAGGTGTTCGATCGCTGTCCAACTCGCCCTGGAATCAGATGGATTCAGACGGTAACCGTCAACCCCCGTACGAGTGTGGTGAATCCTGCCGCCGGGATACACGGGTGTGACGGTGGGGCGATAGGGTTAACCTGCCCGGGCCGGGTGCCCTCGTTAGGGTGGGGAGTGACATGGAACAGATAGCAATGCGCAGCAGGCCGCGAGTGCCTGCCATCACATGCGGGAACAACGCGACCAGTTCGCGGCTCGACCGCCATCTCGCGGTGCTCGGCGGTCCCGCCGTGCCCCAGCGCGAGGCGGCCGAGGCGACGCTGCTGATGCGTGAACTGACGACCCGTGACCTCGCGCACAGCCGACGCAGCAAGAGCGCGCGCGTCTCGCTCTTCGCACCCCTGCGCCGACTGCGCCGCTCGCTCTTCGGCAGCCGGGGCTGAGCCTCCGGACGACTCCGGAGGCCCCGCGAAAGGGTTGCGGGCAGACGTTCCTCCCCCCGACACCGTCCGGGGGCATGTCCGGGAGCGGTTGGGCGCAACCCCGAAGACGGTGATCGGACACCCCGGTGCCCGGCCACCCGCCCCGACCGCTCCGAGACCGTCACCCCCCGTCACGCCACGACCCCGTCCCCGCGCAACCCCCGCAGCTCGGCCGCAGTGACCCCCAGCTCCCCCAACACCCTCTCCGTGTCCTCGCCCAGGGCGGGGATCCGGTCCATCCGGGGGTCAGGACCGTCCGGGAAGACGACCGGCGGCAGCAGCGCACGCAGCGGCCCCACCGGCGAGTCCACGGACCGCCAGCGGTCGCGCGCCGCCAGCTGCGGATGGCCGGCCAGATCCGCCACCGTATTCAGACGGGCACAGGCGATGCCCGCCGCGTCCAGCCGGTCCAACGCCTCCGCCGCCGTCAGCGGCGCCAGCGCGGCGGCGACCACCGCGTCCGTCTCCGCCCGTCCCGCCACCCGGGCCGTGTTCGTGGCGAACGCCGGATCCTCCGCCAGCTCGGGCCGGCCCAGGACCCGCGTGGCGAGCCGCCGCCACTCCCGGTCGTTCTGCACGGACAGCAGCACCAGGCTCCCGTCCGCCGTCGGATAGGCGTCGTACGGCGCGATGACGGCGTGCGCCAGACCCGTGCGCGCCGGGGCCGTGCCCCCGTGCATCCCGTGGTGCAGGGGATGCCCCATCCACTCCGCCAGCGAGTCGAGCAGGGACACCTCCACCGGCCCGCCCCGGCCCGTGGTCCCGCGCCGCACCAGCGCGGCGAGGACACCCGCGTACGCGTACATCCCCGCCGCGATGTCGGCCGCCGGGATCCCCGACTTGACCGGCCGTTCCTCGGTCCCGGTCACCGACACGAGCCCCGCCTCGCACTGCACGAGCATGTCGTACGCCCGCTTCTGCGCGTACGGCCCGCCCGGCCCGTACCCCGAGACGTCCACCGCGATCAGCCGGGGGTGGGCGGCGCACAGCGTGGCCGCGTCCAGGCCGAGACGGGCCGCCGCGCCCTGCGCCAGGTTCTGTACGAAGACGTCGGCGCCGGCCACCAGACGGCTGGCGAGCGCGAGGCCCCGCGGCTGCTTCAGATCGAGCGCGACCGACTCCTTGCCACGGTTGCACCACACGAAGTGCGAGGCGAGCCCGCGGGCCGCCGTGTCGTAGCCGCGCGCGAAGTCCCCGCCGTCGGGCCGCTCGATCTTCACCACCCGGGCGCCGAGATCGGCGAGCTGACGGGTGGCGAAGGGCGCGGCGACGGCCTGCTCGACCGCGACGACCGTGATCCCCTCCAGGGGGAGTGGCTGAGTGCTCATGACAGCTCTGCCTACCCGGTGGACACCGCCCTTGTCACTGCGGGACATGTCACCGCGCCCACGCAGGCCACCCGGGGGAAGCGTCGGACATCGCCCGCCTACAGGAGCGCGAACTGGCCCTCGGGGCCCTCCTCCTGGTGGTCCAGGACGGACGCGGGGCTCCGCGCACCCTGCGGCACGGGCAGCACGGCGGCCGCCCGCAGGTCGGCGCGGGTCAGCGAGGGGGCCGCGGCGAGGGAGGCACGCTCCGGCTCGTGCCGGGCCAGCAGCGCGAGGACCGTGATCAGTTCGAGCAGCTCCGAGGTCCACTCCTGGGGCCAGGCCGCCGGACCGATCGCCTCCAGGGTCCCCGGCTCGGCCGGCGCCGTCCGGTGCGCGCACCACTGCTCCAGCATCCGCACGCCACCGACCCGGAACTCCCACGCCTCGGCCGGCACCGGGGAGATCCGCCCCCCGTCGAGCTCCAGCACCTCCTCCTCGGGGTCGTACACCGGCGTCGTCGGCCGGGCCGGGATCGCCGCCCGTACGTACGGCCGGCAGCCCCCCGGCAGCCGGGGCTTCTCGCCGCCCCGGGCACCCCGCAGCTGGACGCCGGTGAGCAGCCGGCCCAGCTCCACGCCACGGACCCAGACGGCCCGGTCCCGGGGCAGCGGCACCCTGGGCCCCACGGGGGAGGGACGGGCCGCCGCCACGGCCCAGGCCAGCAGCTCCTCGGCGGCGACCTCGTGCCCGTACCGCTCGCCCAGCAGCGCCAGCAGACCGGGCGCCACGTTCGGCTCCCGGCCGCCGGGGCGGCGGAAGAGCGGGCGGATCCGGCCCGGACGGCCGGCGGGGGAGCGGCCGTCGGGCAGAGCCGCGGTCACCAGCAGCGCGGGGCCGCCGCCCGGCCCCGGAGCGGGGACGTAACCCTGCTCCACCGCGAACAGCTGGTGGGCGTCGGCCACCCGCCACAGCTCGGGCCGGGCGGTGTCGATCAGCCGGTGGTCCGGGATCAGCCACTGCTCGTCGAACGGGCCGTGCGCCAGACGGACGGGCGCCGGGCACGGACCCGACTCACGGGCGAGACGGCCGGTGCCGGTCCGCTGCCCGGGAAGCGCGGCGACCGAACTCGACGGCGTGCGGGCCCTGCTGGACCGAAAGAGCCGCTCGCGCTCCGCGCCCTCGGCCGCCACCAGGCGGTCCCAGCGAGCGCGCAGGGTACGGACGTCTGGGGCCACGATCCACGACCGGCCGAGCCGCAACGGCGCCACGGACCACGGCATGAGCTCGTCGAGCAGCGGCGCCTCGTCCGCAGGGGGTTCTTCGTCCGTCACGTGCCGCATGCTAGGGCGTGTTTCGAAAGTCCCGTCTGGCTGGGGACGTCTGGCACGCACGCTCGCTGCGTTGTCGGTCGTCGGCGCAGCCCGCTGCGCTCTCCTTCCTCCGCCTTGCGATCGCACGCACCAGACGCCCCCGGCCCCGCCCTGCGGGCGGACGACGCTACTTCCGACACACGCCCTAGTGAGCGGCCCCCCGGCGGCGCACCAGCGCGTCGGGGCGTGCGGCCCGGGCGGGGGCCGGGATGGTCAGTGGGCCTCGACCGTCACCGTGAAGGAGAACCGGTCGCCCCGGTAGAAGATGCGGGCCACGTCCACCACTCGCCCGTCCTCGCCGTAGGTCACCCCGGTGTAGTGCAGGATCGGCGAGAGCAGCGGCACCTGGAGCAGGCCCGCCGTCTCCGGGTCCGCGAGCCGGGCCTCGACCGTGTCCGTGATGCGGCTGATCCGGACGCCGACCACGTCCCGCAGCACCTTCGTCATCGGCCAGCGCTCCAGATCGGCCGGGTCGAGCCGGGCCGCGACATCCTGGCGGACCGCGTTCAGGGCCCAGTTGGTGGGCTCGCCGCTCTCCCCGTCACAGCGCAGCCGCCGATAGGCCATCACCTCGGACTCGTTCGGGAAGTACTCGGCGAGCTCACCGGGGACGGGCTCGGCGCCGTGGCCCAGGACCGTCGTCAGCTCGCCCGACTGCTGCGCCACGATCGCGTCGATCGAGCCGAGCAGCCGGCGCGGGGTGGACCGCCTCGCCCCCGGCTCGATGAAGGTGCCCCGCCGCCGGTGGCGGCTGATCAGCCCCTCCTCCTCCAGCTCCTTGAGAGCCTGCCGCATGGTCAGCACGCTCACGCCGTAATGGGCGGCGAGCTGCTCCTCGGTGGGCAGCCGCAGCGAGGCGTCGGGCGTGCGGCCCAGTATGGAGGCGCGCAGGGACTGCGAGACCTGGTACCAGAGCGGCAGCTTGCGGTTCAGGACCAGTGAGTCGGGAGCGAAGGCGGTCACGGTTTTCTCCGTACTACGACCGGAAGTGGCGCTCAAGACCCTGCCACACGTCGTCGTAACCGCTCTGCAGATGGTCGGCGTTCGCGGCCTGGCCGGTGGCGGTGAGCGGCCAGCGGGTCTCGAACATGAAGGCCAGGCCGTCGTCGATCTTCTGCGGCTTCAGCTCGGCCGCGCTCGCCCGGTCGAAGGTCTCCCGGTCGGGACCGTGCGCGGACATCATGTTGTGCAGCGAGCCGCCGCCCGGCACGAACCCCTCCGCCTTGGCGTCGTACGCGCCCTCGATCAGGCCCATGTACTCGCTCATCACGTTGCGGTGGAAGTACGGCGGGCGGAAGGTGTCCTCGCCGACCAGCCAGCGCGGGGCGAACACCACGAAGTCGACGCCCGCGAGACCGGGGGTGTCGGAGGGCGAGGTCAGCACCGTGAAGATCGACGGGTCCGGGTGATCGTAGGAGATCGTCCCGATGACGTTGAAGCGGTGCAGGTCGTAGACGTACGGGGTGTGGTTGCCGTGCCAGGCGACGACGTCGAGCGGTGAGTGGCCGTACGTCGCCGACCAGAGGTTGCCGCAGTACTTGTTGACGACCTCGACCGGGCCCTCGACGTCCTCGTAGGCGGCGACGGGCGCACGGAAGTCGCGGGCGTGGGCGAGCCCGTTGGCGCCGATCGGGCCGAGGTCGGGGAGCTGGAAGGGTGCGCCGTAGTTCTCGCAGACGTAACCGCGGGCGCTCTCGTCGAGCAGCTCCACGCGGAAGCGGACCCCGCGGGGGATCAGCGCGACCTCGCCGGGACCGGCGGAGAGCAGGCCCAGCTCCGTCCGGAGGAGGAGGCCGCCGCGTTCGGGGACGATCAGCAGCTCCCCGTCCGCGTCGCTGAAGACGCGGTCCATGGAGGCGTTGGCGTGGTAGAGGTGCACGGCCATGCCGGTGCGCTGGGTCGCGTCCCCGTTGCCGCCGAGCGTCCAGAGGCCGGCGAGCCAGTCCGTGCCCTCGGCCGGGTCGGGCAGCGGGTTCCAGCGCAGCCGGTTGGGGTCCGGCACGGTCTCGGTGAAGGGCGCGGAGCGTACGGCGCCGTTGCCGACCCGGGCGAGCGGCGGATGCGCGGCCGAGGGACGGATCCGGTACAGCCACGAGCGGCGGTTGTGCGCGCGCGGCTCGGTGAACGCGCTCCCGCTCAGCTGCTCCGCGTACAGGCCCAGCGGCGCCCGCTGCGGCGAGTTCCGGCCGTGCGGCAGCGCGCCGGGGACCGCCTCCGAGCTGTGCTCGTTGCCGAAGCCGGTGGTGTACCGAAGCCCCTCGGCCGTCTTTCTCGCCCGCTCGGTGCTCTCCGTGGTCATCGCGCGCTCCTGTCCTCTGCCCTCAAAGAATCCTATGCATGACCGTAGGATTCCGCCCCCGCTCGCGTCAACGGTGCACCGCGGCGGGAGTGGGACGAAGTCCGTGCACGAGGGGTTCCAAAACATGAACATTGCTCTACTCTCCAGCGCATGTCGTGGACCCGCAGGCTCCTCCTCACGCTCTCGGTCGTCCTGGCGGCGCTCGCCGCCTCCCTCCTCGCCGCCCCGGGGGCCCAGGCCCACGAGGAACGGCCCGTCACCTTCCCCGACGGCTCCGGCAGCGTGCCGGTCCTGCGCACGGGGGAGCCCGACCTCCTGGTCTGCAAGACCGACCGGGCCGACTTCGACCGGCGGATCGCCCGCTTCCCCGCCGCGCTGAAGGCCCGCAACCTCGCCCTCTTCGCCCGCTGCGCGCGGGGCGGCCCCGGCGGGGGACACCGCCACCTCCAGGACGCCGTCGACGCCGTCGACCGCCCCGGCATGACCATCGCCGTGCTGCCCGGCCTGTACGAGGAGGAGCCCTCCCGCGCCACGCCGACCGGCGCCTGCGCCTCCCTGGACGCGCCCCGCTCCTCGCTCGGCTACCAGATCCTGTCGTACGAACAGCAGCGGCGGTGCCCGCACAACCAGAACCTGGTCGCCGTCCTCGGCAAGAAGGACCTCCAGATCGAGGGCACCGGAGCCTCCCGCCTCGACGTCGTCGTCGACGCCGCCTACACCAAGCTCAACGCCGTGCGCGCCGACCGCTCCGACGGCATCTACTTCCGGAACTTCACCGCGCAGCGCACCACCTTCAACTCGCTGTACGTCCTCGCCGCCGACGGCTTCGTCATCGACGACGTCCTGACCCGATGGAACGACGAGTACGGCTTCCTGACCTTCGCCTCCGACCACGGCCTCTACAAGAACTGCGAGTCGTACGGCAACGGCGACTCCGGCATCTACCCCGGCTCGGCCTCCGACATCAACAACGGCCGCGGCTACGACGTCCCCCGCTACTCCATCGAGATCACCGGCTGCCGCAGCCACCACAACATGGTCGGCTACTCCGGCACGGCCGGTGACTCGGTCTGGGTCCACGACAACGAGTTCGACCACAACATGGGCGGCGCCTCCATGGACTCGGCCTTCCCCGGCCACCCCGGACTGCCGCAGAACCACGCCCGCTTCGAGCGGAACCTCATCCACGACAACAACCAGAACTACTACCGGTACGTCGCCGACGGCACCTGCGCCGCGCCGCCCGTCGAGCGCGGCTACGAACAGGGCGTCGTCTGCCCGCAGATCTCCATGCCCCCGGGCACCGGCATCATCACCGCCGGCGGGAACTGGAACCTCTACGAGAACAACTGGGTGTACGGGCACCAGCGCGCCGCCTTCTTCCTGAGCGCCGTCCCCGCCTTCATCCGGGGCGAGTCGGCCTGGGGCAAGCAGACCGACACCTCCCACCACAACCGCTACGCGGGCAACCACCTGGGCGTCGACCGGTCGGGCGCCTCCCGACCCAACCGCACCGACGTGTGGTGGGACGGCCAGGGCGGCGGGAACTGCTGGCAGGCCGGCACCGGCGCCTCCACCCCGGGCACCCTGCCCGAGTGCGGGGCGCGCCGGGGCGAGGTCTCGGGGAACACCGACCGGCTCGTCGGCGAACCGTCCAAGCTCGCCCATCTGCTGGTCTGCGCCGACTACGACGTCCAGACGCGACGGCTTCCGGCGGGCTGCGACTGGTACGGCGCCCGGGGCGTCCAGCGCGTCGAGACCCAGCTCGCCCTGGGGTCCGCGGTGGTCCTCGCGCTGGTGGGCGGGGCCCTGTGGTGGCGCAGGCTGCGGGGCAGCCGCCTGGCGGGCGCGGCGACCCTCCTCGGCCTCGTGGGCCTCGCCCTCGACGTCGCCGGCTCGACCCTGGGCCTGGCCTCCGGGCCCCTGCCCGCCCTGGCCCTCCTCCTGACCGGCGCCTGGTGGACGGCCCTCGGCCTCACCCTGCGCCCGGCCCGCCCCGCCTTCGCCTGGACCACCCTCACCCTGGGCGCCCTGACCCTCCTCGACGCCTTCGACAAGGCCGTCCTCATGATCCCCTGGATCCCCCTCAGCCCCGCCTGGCTCCGCACCCTCCTGGCCGTGGCCTGGATCCTCTGGTCCGCCACCCTCTCCACCCGCCCTGCGGCCTCCGGCCCCGCCACGGGGAAGAGGACGGAGGGCACGCGGCCGGACGGCCGGGACGGCGACGCCCTCCGGCCGGAGCCCGCCCACGGCACCCCGGTCGTCGGGCCACCTCGCTCGCGCCGGGACGACCCCGCGGCCGGGGCACCCCGCTCGGGCGCGGAGGCGACCGAATGACCCGCCCCGAGACGACCGGCGGGCAGCGCGAACCGGCGGGCCAGGGGTCGCGCTTTCCGGTCGGGTCCGTTCCGCTCGCGCGCGCGTCGGCAGGGTCCGCGCCGGTGGGGCCCGTTCCGCCCGGGTCCGGGCCGGTCGGGCTCGCCGTCGCCGGGGCCCCCGCCCACGTTGGCGCCGCCCCCGCCCCGGCCGGCGACGGCGCCCCGCGCGTCCGCCGGTCCGGGCCGCGGCGGTGGTTCGTCCAGTGGGCGGGCCGGTGGGCGGGCCGGCCGGTGCTGGTCGCGGTTCTCGCCGTTCTTCTCGTCGCCGGGTGCGGGGGGCGGGCCACCACGCATCACAAGCCGGGGACCGGGCACCAGGAGGCCACCGCGGGCAGTGGCACGCTGCTCGCGGCGAAGGACGAGGCAGGGCACCGGCTGCGGGAGGCGCCGGCCGGGAGGGCGCCGGGCGTGCGGCTGGAGGTGCGGCCCGACTCCGAGGGGGGCTGGAACGTCCACCTGGCCGTGGAGAGGTTCCGGTTCACCCCGGAGAGCGTCGGCGGCGCCGCCGTCCCGGGCAGGGGATACGCCCGGCTGCTCGTCGACGGCCGGGAGGCCGCCCGCGCCTACGGCCCCTGGCACCACGTTCCGCCCGGTGCCCGGAGCCTCACCGTCCGGCTCCACGCCGACGACCACACCGTCTGGGCCGTCGACGGCAGGCCGGTCCAGGCCACGGCCGGCTTCGCCCCGACCACCGCCTCCACCGCCCCCACGGCCGCCCCCGACCCGCCCGCCGGCCGGACCGTGGACATCCGCGTCGACGGCACGTCCGTACAACCCCCTCCCTCCCGCGTCTCCTTGAAGAAGGGCGAGCGCCTCACCCTCCGCGTCACCAGCGACCGCGCCGACACCCTCCACGTCCACGGCTACGACCGCGAACTCCCGCTCCCCGCGGGCCGCCCCGCCTCCCTCACCCTCACCGTCGACCGCACCGGCCTCTTCGAGGTCGAGACCCACGAGTCCGGACTCGTGCTGACCCAACTCCTCGTCCGATGACTGCCCTCGCGCACGGCGTCGGCGCCCAGCACGACCTGCCCCTCTCGCCCTTCTACGCCTACGCCGGCGCCTTCACCGCCCTCCTCGTCTCCTTCCTCGCCCTCGGCCTGCTCTGGTCCACCTCCCGGTTCCGCGGCGACCGCGCCGGCCGCCCCCTGCCCGCCGCCCTCCAGCGCCTCGCGGACGCCCCGGCCACCCGCACCGCCCTGCGCGCCCTCGGCCTGGCGGCCGCGATCACCGTCCTCCTCCATCTCCTCCTCGGCCCGGACGACCCCGACCGCAACCCCGCCCCCGGCGCCGTCTACGTCCTGCTCTGGGTCGGACTCGTCCCCGCCTCCCTGCTCCTCGGACCCGTCTGGCGCCTCCTCAACCCCCTGCGCGCGCTCCACTCCCTCCTCCGCCCGCTCCGCCCCACCGGGGACCCCCACCCGGTGCCCGCCCGGCTCGGCACCCGGCCGGCCGCCGCCGGACTCCTCGCCTTCGCCTGGCTCGAACTCGCCGCCCCCGACCCCACGTCCACCCCCACCCTCCTGACCTTCCTCGCGGTCCTCACCGCCGTCCAACTCCTCGGCGCCGCCCGATACGGCGAGCGGTGGTTCGCCCGGGCCGACCCCTTCGAGCTCTACTCCTCCCTCCTCGCCCGGCTCTCCCCGCTCGGCCGCCGCGCCGACGGCCGACTCGTCCTGCGCTCCCCTTTCGACGGCCTCGACTCCACCCCCCAGGCCCCCGGCCTCGTCGCCACCGTCTGCGTCCTCCTCGGCTCCACCGCCTACGACGGCCTCTCCGACCACCCCCGCTGGCTCACCACCCTCCAGACCTCGCCACTCGGCCCCACCCTCACCGCCACCCTCGGACTGCTCGCCGCCGTCGCCCTCGTCGCCGCCCTCTACGGCCTCTGCGCCGGCGCCCTGCGCCTGATGTCCCCCGAACTCACCCACCCCCTCTCGTCCTTCGCCCACTCCCTCCTGCCGATCGCGCTCGGCTATCTCGTCGCCCACTACTTCACACTCCTGGTCACCGAAGGACCACGTACCGTCATGATGGCAGCGGGCACTGACAACGCCCCCTCGCCCGCCCCACCGCTGGGTCCCGGCGGCCTCGCCACCCTCCAGGTCGTCGCCGTCGTCACCGGCCACGTCCTCGGCGTCATCGCCGCCCACGACCGCGCCGTGCGACTCTTCCCGCCCGCCCGGGCACTGGCCGGGCAGCTTCCCCTCTTCGCGCTGATGATCGTGTACACCCTCGGCGGTATCGGCCTCCTCATCGCCTGACCCGGCGCGGAACGGCATCATGGTCCCCGTGCCCCAGCCCAGTCCGCCCGACCGGCCCGCCCAGCCCGCCCTGCGTCGCGCGCCCGTCCAGCAGCGCAGCGCCGACCGCCTCGCCCGGATCCTCGACGCCTGCGCCGAACTCCTCGACGAGACCGGCTACGAACAGCTGAGCACCCGGGCCGTCGCCCTCCGCGCGGGCGTCCCCATCGGCTCGGTCTACCGCTTCTTCGGCAACAAGCGCGCCATGGCCGCCGCCCTCGCCCACCGCAACCTCGACCGGTACGCCGAGCGCATCACCGCCCGCCTCGCCGCCCTCCCGGCCGTCGACGCCCGCCGGGCCATCGACACCGTCCTCGACGAGTACATCGCCATGAAGCGGTCCGTGCCCGGCTTCGCCCTGGTCGACTTCGGCGTCCCCAGCCCCGGCGAACCCGGCGACGAGGACCCCAACCACCTGGTCGCCGACCGGCTCTGCGCCCTGCTGGCGGCCACCCTCGACCGCCCCGCCGACGAGGCCCTGCGCCGCAAGGTCCTGGTCGGCGTCGAGGCCACGGACGCCCTCCTCCACCTCGCCTTCCGCGTCGGCCCCACCGGCGACCCGGCCCTCATCGCCGAGACCCGCGAGCTCCTGCACGCCTACCTCGCCCCCTCCCTCGCGTAACCCCCCTCGCTCGCGTAACGGCCCCCCGCTCCCGCCCCCGCCCCGCGTCCAGGCCGCTCGCGGAACCCCTCCCCTTCATCCCTACCGGTCGGTATGCTCGGCGGCACCCGCCGACGCCCCAGGGAGACCTCCATGTCCACGGCCCTGCGCATCTGTCCCCTCTGCGAAGCCACCTGCGGGCTGACGCTGACCCTCGACGGGCCCCGGGTCACCGGAGCGCGCGGCGACCGCGACGACGTGTTCAGCCAGGGCTTCATCTGCCCCAAGGGCGCCTCGTTCGCCGAGGTCGACGCCGACCCCGACCGGCTCAAGGGCCCGCTCGTCCGTACGGACGGGGTCCTCAGGGACGCCTCGTGGGAGGAGGCGTTCGACCTCATCGCCGCCCGGATCCGGCCGCTGGTGGAGGAGTACGGGCCACAGGCGGTGGGCATCGTCCTCGGCAACCCCAACGTCCACACCATGGCCGGCGCCCTCTACCCGCCCCTGCTGATCGGCGCGCTCGGGACCAGGAACCTCTTCACCGCCTCCACGCTCGACCAGATGCCCAAGCACGTCTCCAGCGGGCTGCTCTTCGGCGACCCCTTCGCCGTCCCCGTGCCGGACCTGGACCGCACCGCCCATCTGCTGATGCTCGGCGCCAACCCCCTGGAGTCCAACGGGAGTCTGTGCACCGCCCCCGACTTCCCCGGCAAGCTCAAGGCGCTGCGCAAGCGCGGCGGCACCCTCACCGTCGTCGACCCCCGACGCACCCGCACGGCCGCCCTCGCCGACCGGCACCTCGCCATCCGCCCCGGCACCGACGCGCTCTTCCTCGCCGCGCTCACCCACACCCTCTTCGCCGAGGACCTCACCGACCTCGGCGCGCTCGACGGGCACGTGGAAGGCGTCGAGGAAGTCCGCGCCGCGCTCGCGGAGTTCAGCCCCGAGGCCGTCGCGGACGCCTGCGACCTGGACGCCGCCACCATCCGCGCGGTCGCCCGCGAACTCGCCGCCGCGCCCTCGGCGGCCGTCTACGGACGCATCGGCAGCTCCACCGTCGCGTACGGAACGCTCGCCAGCTGGCTCGTCGACGTCCTCAACGTCCTCACCGGCAACCTCGACCGCCCCGGCGGGGCGCTCTTCCCGCTGTCCGCCACCGCTCCCGCGCCCCGGCCCGCGGGACCCGGCAAGGGCTTCGCGCTCGGCCGCTGGGCCAGCAGGGTCTCCGGCCACCCCGAGGCCAAGGGCGAACTGCCGACGGCCGCCCTCGCCGAGGAGATCGAGACGGAGGGCGAGGGGCGGATCCGGGCCGTCGTCACCATCGCCGCCAACCCCGTCCTGTCCGCCCCCGACGGACAGCGCCTCGACGCGGCCCTCGGCGCCCTCGACTTCATGGTCGCCGTCGACCCCTACCTCAACGAGACCACGCGCCACGCCGATGTCGTCCTGCCCCCGCCGCCGCCCTCCCAGAGCGCGCACTTCGACTTCGCCTTCAACGGCTTCGCCGTCCGTAATCAGGCGCGCTTCACCCCGGCCGCCGTCCCCCTGGAGGAGGGGCGCATGGACGAGTGCGAGATCCACGCCCGGCTGATCCTCGCCGTCTCCGGCATGCATGGAGCCCCGCCCTCCGCCGTCGACGACCTCGCCGTCGACACCGCCCTCGCCAAGGCCGTCACCCAGGAGCACTCGCCGCTGTTCGGCGCCGACCCGCGGGAACAGGCCGCCCTGCTCACCGGCGCCACGGGGGCCGAGCGGCGCCTGGACCTGATGCTCCGCCTCGGACCGTACGACCTCACCCTCGACGCGCTCCGCCGGCAGCCGCACGGGGTCGACCTCGGTCCGCTGCGGCCCCGCCTGCCGCATCTCCTCAAGACCCGCAGCGGGTGCGTCGAACTGCTCCCGCCGCCCCTCGCCGCCGACCTGCCCCGGCTGCGAGCGGCCCTGGACGCCGGCCGGGACGGGCTCGTGCTCGTCGGCCGCCGCCACCTGCGCTCCAACAACAGCTGGCTGCACAACGTCCCCTCCCTCAACGGCGGATCGAACCGGTGCACCCTCCAGGTCCACCCGCGGGACGCCGACCGGCTCGGGCTCGCCGACGGGAAGCCCGCCCGCGTCACCGCCGAGGGCGGCGCCCTGGACGTCGAGGTGGAGATCACCGACACCGTGCGGACCGGGGTGGTCAGCCTGCCGCACGGCTGGGGCCACGACCGCCCCGGCACCCGGCTCGCCGTCGCCGCCGCCCGCCCGGGCGTCAACGTCAACCAGCTCCTCGACGGCTCCCGGCTGGACCCCCTCTCGGGCACCGCCGTGCTCAACGGCTTCCCCGTCGCCGTGACACCCCTGCCGTGACACCCGTACGTAGCGCTCCCGCCGTGACCTGGGCTTTTGCTCGTATTGCTCACGCGTCGACATCTTGTTAACGGCGGAAGGGGGCACCTAACGTCATCCGGACCGCCGCACCGGTGGAGTCCTCCCGGTGGGAGTTCGAAGGTGAACGTGAGGTGTCCTCCATGCTGACCGTCCTCGGCTTCGCCATGATCGCGACCTTTCTGGTCCTGATCATGATGAAGAGGATGTCGCCGATCGCGGCGCTCGTCCTGATCCCCGCGCTGTTCTGTGTCCTCGTCGGGCAGGGCGCGCAGCTCGGCGACTTCGTCCTCGACGGTGTCGGCAAGCTCGCGCCCACCGCGGCGATGCTGATGTTCGCGATCGTCTACTTCGGCGTGATGATCGACGTGGGGCTCTTCGACCCGATCGTCCGGGGCATCCTGCGCTTCTGCAAGGCGGACCCCGTCCGGGTCGTGGTCGGTACGGCGGTGCTGGCCGCGATCGTCTCGCTCGACGGCGACGGCTCCACCACCTTCATGATCACCGTCTCCGCCATGTATCCGCTCTACAAGCGGCTCGGGATGAGCCTGGTCGTCATGACCGGCGTCGCCGCCACCGCCAACGGCGTCATGAACACCCTGCCGTGGGGCGGCCCCACCGCCCGCGCCGCCACCGCGCTCAAGCTCGACGCGGCCGACATCTTCGTGCCGATGATCCCGGCCCTCGGCGCCGGTCTGCTCTTCGTCTTCGTCCTCGCGTACGTCCTCGGCCGCCGCGAGCGGAACCGGATCGGCTACCTCACCCTGGACGAGGCGCTGGTGACGGAGCCCGAGACGGTCCTGGTCACGACCGGCGGCGGTACGGACGGGGCCGGTGCCTCCGGCGGTACGGATGGGGCCGGTGCCTCCGGTGGTACGGACGGCGCCGGTACCGGTGCCTCCGGTGGCACGGACGGCGCCGGTGCCGGTGCCTCCCCGGCGGTGGGAGGGACGGGCGAGGACGGCTTCCAGGGGCTCGACCCGAACCGCCCGACGCTGCGCCCCCGGCTGTACTGGTTCAACGCCTCGCTCACCGTGGCCCTGCTCGCCGCGATGATCCTCGAACTCCTGCCGATTCCGGTGCTCTTCCTGATCGGGGCCGCGCTGGCGCTGAGCGTCAACTACCCCAAGATGGCGGAGCAGAAGGCCCGGATCGCGGCGCACGCCGACAACGTCCTCAACGTCTCCGGCATGGTGTTCGCGGCGGCCGTCTTCACCGGCGTCCTCACCGGCACCGGCATGGTCGAGCACATGGCGGACTGGCTCGTCGGGGCGATCCCCGACGCCATGGGCCCGCACATGGCGCTGGTCACGGGCGTGCTCAGCCTGCCGCTCACGTACTTCATGTCGAACGACGGCTTCTACTTCGGCGTGCTCCCGGTCCTGGCCGAGGCGGGCGCCGCCCACGGGGTCTCGCCGCTGGAGATCGCCCGCGCCTCGCTCGCCGGACAGGCCCTGCACATGTCGAGCCCGCTCGTGCCGGCGGTGTACGTCCTGGTCGGCATGGCGAAGGTCGAGTTCGGCGACCACACGAAGTTCACGGTCAAGTGGGCCGCGCTGACCTCGCTGGTGGTCCTCGGGGCGGGGATCCTCTTCGGAACCGTCTAGACAGGGGACGGGAGGCGGGGGCCGGGGAAGTGGGGGCCGGGGCCCGGCGCGGGGCGCAGGTCCCGGTCAGCCGTCACGGGCCGTGAGCGTGCTTGCGCCGGGGGAGTGAATGTCGGGGAGTGTCGCGGCGTTGCGGCCACTCTCCGCTTCCTCGTAATGACAGATAGTCAGATTATCGGTTGATTCATCCGACCGTCTTCATGACTGGAGGAACCCCCGCATGACCGCTCAGGCTGTCCGCCCCCTTCTCTCCACAGCCGTCGCGACCCTCGCTCTCGGTGCCGCGGCCCTGGCCGGTGCGCCCGCCGCCGTCGCCGCCCCCGGCGACAACGGCGACGTGAAGGTCCACCACGCCGGGCGCCCCGACGAGCCGCCCCGCAGCCCCGAGAACGACCAGCGCCACGAGCCCAAGGTCTGCACCTTCTACTTCGCCGCCCTCAGCTTCGACGGGCTCCAGTCCCTGAGCTGGACGATCTCGCCGCAGCCGCCGCGGGGTGGCGTTGTCAGGAGCGGTGCGATCACCATCGATTCCGAGGGCAACGGCTTCACTCCTGACCTGGAGCTCGGCGACGGCACGTACAAGGTCGAGTGGACCTGGGCCGGTCAGCTGGGCGCCAAGAAGAGCAAGATCTTCAAGGTCGACTGCGCCGACTTCCTCGACGGCCCGAACGGCGGCCAGGGCGGCAACGGCGACAACCACCGCCCCGGCTCCAACGGCGACAACCACCGACCCGGCGACAACGGCGGCGGCAACGGCCACCAGGGCAGGCCCCCGCAGGGTCCCGTCGGAGCGGGCGGTGGCGGCAGCGCCGAACTCGCCGGCGACGAGAGCTCCGCCTTCGGCGTCGGCACGGCACTGGCCGCGGGTCTCGCCGGCACGGCCGGACTGATCCTCGTCCGTCTCCGTCGGTCGCGCCGCCGCACCGATGGCGCCGCGTAGGTCCCGCTACACGCGCAGGCAGCGGCGCCTCCTCCGGCTCGCCCGGACGGTGGTGGTGGCCCTGTCACTGGTCGTCGGCGGCATCTGGTGGGCCCAGGACGGGGAACCGTCGGGCCCACCGATCGCGGCCGCCCCGGCCGCGCACGGGGCGGCGGCGTCCGCTGCCGCCCCGGCCGTAACCGGGCTCCACGCCGACCAGAAGCCGAAGGCGCCCCCCGATCCCGCGCCCGAGCCTCCGTCCCGGCCGAAGCCCGCCGTCGAGCCGGCGGCAGGGGCACGGCCGCAGCCCGCGGCCAAGCCCCCCAACCCGCCCGCGAGCAAGGCTCCCGGCAGGTCGCCGGGCACCGCCGCGGCCAAGCCGAAACCCGCGGCGGAGGCGGGCCCCGGGTCGCCGCCCGCGCCCCTGGGGCGCTCGCGACCCACCAGTCTCGCCGTCCCCGCGATCACCATCGAGGCACCGGTCGTCGACCTGGGCCTCGACGGCGCCGGCCGGCTCGCCACCCCGCCGGTCGACAACCCCCGCGTCGTCGGCTGGTACCGCGGCGGCCCCACCCCGGGCGAACGCGGCACGGCGGTGGTCGTCGGCCACCGCGACACCCGCAGCGGGCCCGCCATCTTCCTCAACCTCAACGTGCTCAGCCCCGGCAACACCGTCCGCGTCGCCCGGGCCGACGGCCGCGTCGCCGTGTTCACGGTGGACAAGGTCCGTACGTACACCAAGGCCGGTTTCCCGGACAAGGAGGTGTACGGGTCCCGGGGCCGCCCCGAGCTGCGGCTGCTCACCTGCGGAGGCTCGTTCGACCCGAAGAAGGGGTACGAGTCGAACGTCGTCGTCTACGCCCACCTCACCGATCTCGACAAGGAGATCTGACCGCGTCACGCCGGAAGCCGGCGGGCCGCGCCACCCGGCGCGCGCCCGTCGGCGCCTCCGCGCGCCCGCGCACACCGCCGGCGCGCACACCACGCCCGTGGCGCCACGACCCAGGGAGAGGCCCATGACCCACCGCCCGTTCACCACCACCCGCGGCCGTGTGGCCGCCTGTGTCGCCGGGCTGCTGCTCGTCGCCGCCGCGCCCACCGCGTACGCCACGCTCGACGGGACGCGGGGGGCGGCCCCGGCCGCCGCCACGACCGCCACGGTCACGGCGCCGGACGCCGTCACCGCCGGGACGCCGAAGAGCCGGGGCAAGCCGTACGTGGAGACCCGGCTCTTCTTCGGGACCGAACGCCCCGACGGGGGAGCGGACGTGACCGACCGGCAGTTCATGGCCTTCGTGGACACGGAGGTGACGCCCGCCTTCCCCGGCGGCCTGACGGTGCAGGAGGGCCGTGGCCAGTGGCGGGACGGGAACGGCACCATCGAGCGGGAGCGTTCGTACGAGCTGATCCTGCTCTACCCGGCCGCCGAGGCCACGGTCCGTGACCCGCGGATCGAGCGGATCAGGGACGTGTACGAACGGCGCTTCGCGCAGGAATCCGTGGCGCGCCTTGACGAGCCGACCCTCGCCGACTTCTGACCGGCCACGCAGGCCGGCCTCCCGCAGGGCCGCCTTCCGCAGGGCGGCCTTCCGCGCGGCCGCCTTCCGCCGTTGAGACGCGGCGCACGTCCGGGGGCCCTGGCGCCGCAAAACTATCAGCGCTAGTTTGGGTTCGGACGGCGCCCGGTCGGTCACGTGAGGAGACAGCGGATGAAGGCCCACGACGCGATGTACATCGGCGGGGAGTGGCGCCCCGCCTCCTCCACGGACACCATCCCGGTGATCGATCCCGCGGACGAGCAGGTCATCGCCCGGGTCCCCGCGGGCACCGCCGAGGACGTCGACGCCGCCGTGCGCGCCGCCCGCGCGGCCCTGCCCGCCTGGGCCGCCACCCCGCCGGCCGAGCGCGCCTCCCGCCTCGGCGCCCTGCGCGACGCGCTCGCCGCCCGCGCCGAGGAGATCGCCGCCACGGTCACGGCCGAGCTGGGCGCCCCGCCCAAGCTCGCGGCCGCGGTCCACACCGGACTGCCGATCGCCGTCGCCGGCTCCTACGCCGAGCTGGCCGCCACCCACCCCTTCGAGGAGAAGGTCGGCAACTCCACCGTCTACTCCGAGCCGGTCGGTGTGGTCGGCGCGATCACCCCGTGGAACTACCCCCTCCACCAGATCGTCGCCAAGGTCGCCCCCGCGCTCGCCGCCGGCTGCACCGTCGTCCTCAAGCCCGCCGAGGACACCCCGCTGACCGCCCAGCTCTTCGCCGAGGCCGTCCACGACGCCGGTGTCCCGGCCGGGGTGTTCAACCTGGTCACCGGCCTCGGCCCGGTCGCCGGCCAGGCGCTGGCCGAGCACGCCGACGTCGACCTGGTCTCCTTCACCGGCTCGACCGCCGTCGGCAAGCGGATCGGCGCCACCGCCGCCGGAGCCGTCAAGCGGGTCGCGCTGGAGCTCGGCGGCAAGTCGGCGAACGTCATCCTGCCCGGCGCCGACCTCCGCAAGGCGGTCACCGTCGGCATCGCCAACGTCATGTCCAACTCCGGCCAGACGTGCAGCGCGTGGACCCGGATGCTGGTCCACACCGACCAGTACGACGAGGCCGTCTCCCTCGCCGCCGAGGCCGTCGCCGCCTACGTCCCCGGCGAACGCGTCGGACCGCTCGTCAACGCCAAGCAGCGGGAGCGTGTCCGCGGCTACATCGAGCAGGGCGTCGAGGAGGGTGCCCGGATCGTCGCCGGCGGCCCCGACGCCCCGCGGGAGACCGGCTACTACGTCTCCCCGACCGTCTTCGCCGACGTCACCCCCGAGATGACCATCGCGCAGGAGGAGATCTTCGGCCCGGTCGTCTCGATCCTCCGGTACGAGGACGAGGACGACGCCCTCGCGATCGCCAACGGGACCGTCTACGGCCTCGCCGGCGCCGTCTGGGGAGAGCAGGAGCGGGCCGTCTCCTTCGCCCGCCGGATGGAGACCGGCCAGGTCGACATCAACGGCGGCCGCTTCAACCCGCTGGCGCCCTTCGGCGGTTACAAGCAGTCGGGCGTCGGCCGCGAACTCGGCGCCCATGGACTCGCCGAGTACCTCCAGACCAAGTCCCTCCAGTTCTGAGCCCCGAGGAGCCCCGAGCGTGAGCGTGATCCGCGCCGCCGTCCTGCCCGCCGTCGGCTCTCCGCTGGAGATCACCGGCATCGAACTCCCCGAGCCCGGCCCCGGCCAGGTCCGGATCCGGCTGGCCGCCGCCGGCGTCTGCCACTCCGACCTCTCCCTCACCAACGGCACCATGCGGCTGCCGGTCCCGGCCGTCCTCGGTCACGAGGGCGCCGGCACGGTCGTCTCTGTCGGCGAGGGCGTCACCCACATCGCCCCCGGCGACCGGGTCGTCCTCAACTGGGCCCCGTCCTGCGGCGCCTGCCACCCCTGCGCGCTGGGTGAGGTGTGGCTCTGCGTCGACGCCCTGAAGGGAGCGGGGAACGTCCACGCCGTCACCGAGGACGGCACCGAACTCCACCCCGGCCTCAACGTCGCCGCCTTCGCCGAGGAGACCGTCGTCGCCGCCTCCTGCGTGCTGCCCGCCCCGGACGGCGTCCCGCTCACCGACGCCGCCCTCCTGGGCTGCGCCGTCCTCACCGGCTGGGGCGCGGTCCACCACTCCGCCCGGGTACGGGAGGGGGAGTCCGTCGTCGTCTTCGGCGTCGGCGGCGTGGGCCTCGCCACCCTCCAGGCCGCCCGGATCGCCGGCGCCTCGCCGATCATCGCGGTCGACGTGTCCCCCGAGAAGGAGGCCCTGGCGCGGGCCGCCGGAGCCACCGAGTACGTCGTCGCCTCCGACACGACCGCCCGGGAGATCCGGAAGCTGACGGGTGGTCAGGGAGCCGACGTGGCCGTGGAGTGCGTCGGCCGCGCCGTCACCATCCGTACCGCCTGGGACTCCACCCGGCGCGGCGGCCGCACCACGGTCGTCGGCATCGGCGGCAAGGACCAGCAGGTCACCTTCCACGCCCTGGAGCTGTTCCACTGGGGACGGACCCTGTCCGGCTGCGTCTACGGCAACTCCGACCCGGCGAAGGACCTGCCGGTCCTCGCCGAGCACATCCGGGCCGGCCGCCTCGACCTGAGCACCCTGGTCACCGAGCGGATCACCCTCGACGGCATCCCGGGCGCCTTCGACAACATGCTCGCGGGCAAGGGCGGCCGGGCGCTCGTCATCTTCTGACCAGCGCCCGACAACCCCGTACCAGCGCTCGGGAGTCCTGGCGCCCGCCCACCGGGGGGGCGGGCGTCAGACCTTCTCCGGCGTCGCGTCGGCGCTCCCGGCCGAGGGCACCGCCCCGGGCGGCTTCGGCCGGGAGCGGGAGACCGCCACGCCCGCCAGGCAGAGCACGCCGCCCGCGAGCGTCAGCAGTCCCGGCAGCTCGCCGAGGAACACCCACGCCATCACCACGACCAGCGCCGGCACGGCGTACGTCGTCGCGCCCATCCTTCCCGCGGTCGTCCGGGCCAGGGCGTAGGCCCAGGTGGTGAAGGCGAGCGCGGTCGGGAACACCCCGAGGTAGACCATGTTCAGGGTCGCCGACAGCGGCGCCCGGCCCAGCTCGTCGAGCAGCCGCGGGGCGAAGGGCAGACAGCCCACGGCCCCGACCAGGCACCCGAACGTGGTGACCTGCAGGGCGCTGCCGTGGGCGAGCGCGGGCTTCTGGGCGACGACCCCGCCCGCGTACGCGATCGCCGCGAGCAGGCACAGCAGCACGCCGAGGACCGAGGCGTGGCCCTCGCCCGACATGGAGAGGCCGACGGTCACCGCCCCCGCGAACGACACCGCCATGCCCGCGATCAGCCGGGGCGGCAGCTTCTCGTGCAGGAAGCGGGCCCCGAGCAGGGCGATCAGGATCGGGCCGATGTTCACGACCATCGCGGCGGTCCCGGCGTCGACCTCCTGCTCGCCCCAGTTCAGCACCACCATGTAGACGCCGAACCAGAGCAGTCCGGAGATCAGGATGCCCGGCCAGGCCTGCCGGGACGGCAGCCCTTCCCGCCGTATCAGCAGGACGCAGCCGAGCACGACGGCCCCGGCGAGCAGCCGCCCCAGCGCGAGCGCGCCGGGGGAGTAGGCGGCTCCGGCGCTGCGGATGGAGACGAAGGCCGAGGCCCACAGGACGACCGTGACACCGGCGGCGGCGAGCGCGAGCCGGGAGGCGGCGGGGGCGGGAGAGTTGGTCATGGGGTGACGGTAGGCCCTGGACCCTTCGGCGCTCACCGAATTGTCTCCGGCTCGATGCCCAGGGTGTCCCGCAGCGCGTGCTCCCCCGTGCCGGTGACCTTCACCGCCCGTTCCGAGCCGATCCGTACGCACCATCCGGCGTCGAGCGCGTGACGGCAGAGCGCCGCGCCCGCGACCCCCGCCAGATGCGGTCTGCGTTCGGTCCAGTCGAGACAGCCGCGGGCGATCGGGCGGCGCCGCGTCGGCTCCAGCGCGATGCCCAGCGCCGTGAACCACTCCACGCCCCCGTCGGTGAGCGCGAACCCGGTGTCCTGGCGCAGCAGTCCGCGTCCGGTCATCGCCTCCGTGATCGTGATGCCGAGCCGTCCGGCGAGATGGTCGTAGCAGGTCCGCCCCCGCGCCATGGCGTGCCCGGCGCTCGCGGCCCGCAGCGAACGCGGCGCGTCCTTGCGGACGGGCTCGGCGCGGGCGGCGAGGTCCTCCACCAGGTGCGCGACCCCGGAGTCGGCCAGGCGGACGTAGCGGTGCCGGCCCTGCCGTTCCTCGGCGAGGAGGCCGCCGGCGACGAGCTTCCCGAGGTGCTCACTGGTGGTGGACGGCGCCACGCGTGCGTGGCGCGCGAGTTCGCCCGCCGTCCAGGCCCGCCCGTCGAGCAGGGCGAGGAGGAAGGCGGCACGGGTCTCGTCGGCGAGGAGCGCCGCGAGGGCGGCGAGGTCGTGGGCGGCCATGGCTCCAGGGTGCCGCACTCACGTTTCGGCGTCCGCCGAACGGTCCCGGGCGCGCCACCGGTAGTGAAGCAGCTGCGTGGGCCGGTGATCGTGCTCGAACTCCGTACCGGCCGACGGCCCCGCCCGCCGGTACGCCTCCTCGGTCCGCGGGTCGTCGCGCAGGGCCAGACCGAAGGCGCCCTCCAGCCGCAGCGACGGATCGTCCTCGTCGAGGAGTCCCCACAGCGCGGCCGCGGCGGCGGGGGAGCGGTCCCGGCTGCCGGCGAGCGCCGCCGCGGCCCGCCCGCGCACCTCGTCGTCCCGGTCCGCGACCAGGGCGAGCAGGGCGTCGGTGACCTCGGGCGTGAGGTCGTGCGTCCGGGCCAGCATGTCGCCCGCCATGGCACGCACCCGGGCGTCGGGGTCGCGTGCCAGGCCGAGCAGCGCCGCCCGGGCGGCGGAGGAGCGCGCCTCCTCGCCGGCCAGGGCGCACGCCGCCTCGGCCCGGACGGGCGGATGCGGGTGATCCGCGAAGAGCAGGCCGAGCCGCTCGTGGCCGGGGTGCTCCAGATGGTTGTAGGTGTCGAGGATCCGCGTGAGGACCTCGGCGTCCGGCTCGTGCGGAGCCCATTCGGCGAGGAGCCCGGCGGTGTCCTTCGCGTAGGAGTTGCGGTGGCTCCCCTGGAAGACGGCGGTCCTCCAGAGGACGTCCACGGCGAAGAGCCGGCGCGCCGGGTCCGGGTGGTGGCGGTAGGCGGCGAGCGCCGCCCAGGTCTCGCGGCTGCGTCGCTCGGTCAGCACCCCGCGCGCCGCGCACCAGGCGACGTGGTCCGGGCTCGCGTAGGGGGAGGCCACCGCCCGCTCCACCAGCTCGTCCACCGGGGTCAGGACACGGAAGGCCCACTCCAGCGCGGTCAGGATCGCTCCGTGCCCGTCCCGTACGGTCCGCCCGCCGAGCGTCACCTGTTCCACGGTCCGGTCCTCGGAGTCCTCGACCAGAAGGGTCCGCGCGGGGCCTGCGGTGCCCGTCGCGCACCGGAGCCCCGCCTCGGCCCCCGTACCGTGCCACCGGCGGGCGAGGCCGAGGAGCCGTTCCCGCGCGGGCGGCGCCTGCCGCAGCCGGGGTCCGGTCCCCAGGACCGCCTCGAAGACGGCCGGGGAGCCGCCCTCGACCGCCCGGCCGAGCGGGGTCGTCCCGTCCGGCAGCTCCTGGTCCGGGTCCGCGCCGCCCTCCACCAGGGCGAGGGCGGTCCCGGCGTCGTGGGCGGCCACCGCCGCGCAGAGCACGGGCAGTCCTTCCCCGGTCCGGGCGCCGGGGTCCGCTCCCGCGGCCAGCAGGGCGCGGACGGCCTCCGCGTCGCCGTCCGTGACCGCCGCTACGAGCCGCTCGTCGACTCCTGTCTGGCCCATGCTCCCCGTTCCCCCGTCTCGTACTGCAGCGCGAGCCCGTCGAGCAGCGCCCTCAGACCCGTGTCGAACGCGCCGTCGTCGACCTTCTGCCGGTGCTCCGCAAGCAGGTGCGCCTGGCCGAGGTGAGGGTAGTCCGCCGGGTCGTAGGCCGTCTCGTCGTCCACGAAGCCACGGGCGAAGGAGCCCAGCGCCGAGCCGGTGACGAAGTAGCGCATCAGGGCGCCGATATAGGTGGCCTGGGCCGGCGGCCAGCCCGCCCGGACCATCGCGCCGAAGACGGCGTCCGCCACGCGCAGTCCCGCCGGGCGGCGCCCCGGGCCCTGGGCCAGGACGGGGACGATGTTCGGGTGGTCGGCGAGGGCCGCGCGGTAGGAGGCGGCCCAGTCGTGCAGCGCCGTACGCCAGTCCCGGCCGTCGGCCTCGTCGAACATCGACAGATCTACCTTCGCGCTGACCGCGTCCGCGACCGCGTCCAGGATCTCGTCCTTCGTGCGGAAGTGGTTGTAGAGCGACGGCCCGCTCACGCCCAGCTCGGCCGCGAGTCGCCGGGTGGAGACGGCGGCGAGGCCCTCCGCGTCCACGAGCGCGCTCGCCGTCTCGACGATCCGGTCTCTGCTCAGGAGGGGCTTGCGCGGTCGGGCCATGGCGCACATAGTAGGCGTGACGCTAAAAACTAGCAGTGGTAATTAAAGTCGAGTGGGGTGGCACCGTGAATCTGGAGCTGAGCGAGGAGCAGGAAGCCGTACGGCGGCTCGCCGAGGACTTCGTCGCGCGCGAGGTCGCCCCGCACGCTGTGGAGTGGGACCGCGCCGAGAACGTCGACAAGTCGATCGTGAAGAAGCTCGGGGCGCTCGGCTTCCTCGGCCTCACCGTCCCCGAGGAGTACGGCGGTTCGGGCGGCGACCACCTCGCCTACTGCCTGGTCACCGAGGAGCTCGGGCGCGGCGACTCCTCCGTGCGCGGGATCGTCTCCGTCTCGCTCGGTCTCGTCACGAAGACGATCGCCGCCTGGGGGAGCGAGGAGCAGAAGCGCCGGTGGCTGCCCCGGCTGACCGCGGGCGACGCGCTCGGCTGCTTCGGCCTGACCGAGCCCGGCACGGGCTCCGACGCCGGCGCGCTCGCCACCCGGGCCGTCCGCGACGGCGACACCTATGTGCTCAACGGCTCGAAGATGTTCATCACCAACGGCACCTGGGCCGATGTCGCGCTCCTCTTCGCCCGGACCGGCGACGCCCCGGGTCACCGGGGCATCTCCGCCTTCCTCGTCCCCACCGACACCCCCGGCCTCACCCGGCGCACCATCCACGGCAAGCTCGGTCTGCGCGGCCAGGCGACGGCCGAACTGGTCCTGGAGGACGTCCGGGTGCCGGCCGACGCGCTGCTGGGGCCGGAGGGCAAGGGCTTCGCCCTCGCCATGTCCGCCCTGGCCAAGGGCCGGATGTCGGTCGCCGCCGGCTGTGTCGGCATCGCGCAGGCCGCGCTCGACGCCGCCGTCCGCTACGCGGGGGAGCGCGAGCAGTTCGGAAAGCCCATCGCCTCCTACCAGCTGGTGCAGGAGATGATCAGCGACATCGCGGTCGACGTGGACGCCGCCCGGCTGCTGACCTGGCGCGTCGCCGATCTGATCGACCGGGGCCAGGACTTCGCCACCGCCGCCTCGAAGGCCAAGCTGTACGCCTCCGAGGCCGCCGTCCGGGCGGCCAACAACGCCCTTCAGGTCTACGGCGGCTACGGCTACATCGACGAGTACCCGGTCGGCAAACTCCTGCGCGACGCACGCGTGATGACGCTGTACGAGGGCACCAGCCAGATCCAGAAGCTGATCATCGGGCGGGCGCTCACGGGCGTCTCGGCGTTCTGAGCCCGCCGAGCCGCAGGCCGGGCGCCCCCGTCCCCGAGCGCCACCGCTCGGAGCGCCCTGAAACCTCGGAGCGCTCCGAGCAGCCCGTACCGCGTGCCGCTGAGTACCCACGCTGAGTATCCGGACGGATGTGGCGGGTGCCACATCCGTCCGATGCTGTCCCCATGAGCGACACACCGGTCAAGCAGCAGAACACGGCCGCCTACTACCTGCAGGCCGTCATCTCCTTCGGGCTCGCCCTCGCGGCCGTGAGCATCGGCATCTTCAACCTGGACGCCGACGCCTGGGTGCGGTCCTTCCTCGCCATCGCCGTCCTCTACCTCACCACGTCCGCCTTCACCCTCGCCAAGGTCGTCCGCGACCGCCAGGAGGCCGGCCAGATCGTCAGCCGGGTCGACCAGGCGCGGCTGGAGAAGCTCCTCGCCGAGCACGACCCCTTCCAGAAGCTCTGAGCACGTTCCGGAAGCTCCGGGCACGCGCCTCTAAGCGCTTGCTCACCCTCGTTGTATGGTGTTCGTCCTGACGGGCTGGAGAAGGGGCGAACGATGAGCGCGGCGGACGCGACGGAGGAGACGCCCGGCGGCGAGGACGTGCCGTGGGGCGAGGTCACGCCCGAAGCGGCCAGGCGGCTGCTGGTGGCGGCCGTCGAGGCGTTCGCCGAACGCGGCTACCACGCCACCACGACCCGCGACATCGCCGGCCGGGCCGGTATGAGCCCGGCCGCGCTCTACATCCACTACAAGACCAAGGAAGAGCTGCTCCACCGGATCAGCCGGATCGGCCACGACAAGGCCCTGGAGATCCTCCGGGCCGCGGCCGACGGCGAGGGCACCGCCGGGGAGCGGCTCGCCGACGCCGTCCGGTCCTTCGTGCGCTGGCACGCCGAGCGGCACACCACCGCGCGCGTGGTGCAGTACGAACTCGACGCGCTCGGCCCGGAGCACCGCACCGAGATCGTGGCCCTGCGCCGCGAGTCCGACGCCGCCGTCCGCGGGATCATCGAGGAGGGCGTGGCGGCCGGGGAGTTCGACGTCCCCGACGTGGCCGGCACCACCGTCGCGGTGCTCTCGCTCTGCATCGACGTCTCACGCTGGTTCAACGCCGAGGGGCGCAGGACGCCGGACGAGGTCGGCGCGCTCTACGCCGACCTCGTGCTGCGGATGGTCGGCGCTCAGAAGTAGTAGCGGGAGACCGATTCGGCGACACAGACCGGCTTGTCGCCGCCCTCGCGCTCGATCGTCACCTTCGCGGTCACCTGCACGCCGCCCCCGGCCTCCTCCACCTTCGTCAGCACCGCGTCGGCGCGCAGCCGGGAGCCGACCGGTACGGGGGCGGGGAAACGGACCTTCTCCGTGCCGTAGTTGAGCCCCATCTTCATGCCCTCGACGCGCATGATCTGCGGGACGAGCGTCGGCAGCAGCGAGAGCGTCAGATAGCCGTGCGCGATGGTGGTGCCGAACGGGCCGGCCGCGGCCCGCTCCGGGTCCACGTGGATCCACTGGTGGTCACCGGTCGCGTCGGCGAACTGGTCGATCCGCTTCTGCTCGATCTCCAGCCAGTCGCTGTGGCCCAGCTGCTCGCCGACGGCGGCGCGGAGCTCCTCCGGTGAGGTGAAGATCCTCGGCTCTGCCATGTTTCCTCGTCCCTTCTCGTGCCCATGTCTAAGCGCTTGCTCAGCATGTGGGGGTGGGTGGGCTCCTGTCAACGGACGAACGGGACCCACCAGTAGGGTTCGAGGGGTGCCACAGATTCCGGAGAAGATCCACGAGCTCACCGTCGGTCAGCTGTCCGCGCGTAGCGGAGCGGCCGTGTCCGCCCTGCACTTCTACGAGTCCAAGGGCCTGATCACCAGCCGTCGTACCAGCGGGAACCAGCGCCGGTACGGCCGCGACACCCTGCGCCGGGTCGCCTTCATCCGGGCGGCGCAGCGCGTCGGCATCCCGCTGGCGACCGTCCGCGGCGCGCTCGCCGAGCTCCCCGAGGAACGCACGCCCACGCACGACGACTGGGCCCGCCTGTCGGCGGCCTGGCGCACCGAGCTGGACGAGCGGATCAAGCAGCTGGGGCGGCTGCGGGACCACCTGAGCGACTGCATCGGCTGCGGGTGCCTGTCGCTTGAGACCTGCGTGCTGTCCAACCCGGACGACGCGTTCGGCCGCAGCATGACGGGCTCGCGCCTGATGGCGGAGCGGGTGGCGGCGGACGAGTAGGAGCGGGCCGCGGGCCGGGAAAGGGGGCCTGTCACGCGCCGCAGCGGGCAGGGAAAGGGGCCCGCCACCCCCGTGGGCGGGCCCCTGGTCTCGTTCTCCGGCCGTCGCCGGCCGGTCCCTACTCGAACTCGGTCCCGCCCTTGCGCGTCAGATACGCCGGGCTGACCGCCTTGGCGATGGCGCGGCCGCCCGTCACGGGGCTGTACCGCTCGACCGCCGGGCGGATCACGACGCCCTCGCGCAGATGCAGCGCCCGCCCCGACACCGTCTCCCGGCCGCTCGCCAGCTCCAGCACCGTGTCGAGGTCGTAGGGCCCTTCGTACAGCCGCGGTACGAGCGGCAGTTCACCCGGCTCCAGGACGGCGGCCGGGTCCAGCCACCGCACCTCGCCGTCGATCTCGGCCGAGACGTCGAAGACGGCGTACCCCAGACCCTGGGAGCGGGCGTCGGCGCCGTAGCCGAGGTCCTGGACCCCGGAGCCGTACACCTCGCCGAACAGCCCGACCCGGCGCGCGCCCAGACGGGCGGCCAGGCGCGCGGCGACGGCAGGGACGTCGTGGCCCGTGATCGCCCGCCAGTAGAGGTTGCGCGGATCCTCCGTCAGGGCCAGGCCCTTGCCGCCGAACCCCTTCGAGGAGACGTGCACCCGCCCGTCCTCGGCGACGTACGTCATCAGGCAGGCCGTGCCGTGCAGCTTCTCGGTCAGCACCACCGGCTCGCCGGGCTCGAAGATCCCCGGATAGCGCTGGAGGTTCTCGATGTCGACCCAGGGCAGCAGATCCGGCGCGGACTCCACGTCCCCGCTCATCGTCGGCGGTATCGGCGGCGCCCACTTCGTGATCCCCAGGACCTCGGCGAAATCGGTCCCCTCCTCGGCGGCCCGCGCCAGGTCCACGTCCGCAAGGGCCGTGGGCCGGCACACCAGGCCCTGCGACAGTTCGCCGCGCAGCCGTACCGCCTTGACCCGGTCCGACGCCTTGCCGGCGAGCCGGCCGGTCAGCCCCAGTTCGTCGACGAGGGCGGCGGGGAGGACGGCCTGCTCCGGGATGTAGATCGCGGCATCACCACTGCGGTACGCGCCCTTGGCGACGACGGCGCGGTAGAGGCCCACCTGGGCCAGCTCCAGGGCGTCGGCGTTCGGATGCGGGTGGACGGTCAGCAGTTCGGCGGTGACGCGCAGCGTCGACATGTCAGTTCTCCGGCTCTTCGGGCGGTGTAGGCATCGCCGGACACTCTGCCGGTGCCGAATCCCCCTGGGCGAACCGTTTTTCGCCTGTTAACTTGCCCCCTCCGCGAGCGCCGCCCGCACCAGCGCGGCGTTGTCCCGCGCCGCGCGGCCGTCCGGCAGGAACAGCGTGTCCTCCAGGCCGATCCGGGTGGCCAGACCGAGACGGCCCGCCAGCCGCAGGACCGGCCACGCGCCGCCGTCCTCGCCGTGGAGCAGCACGGGCGCCCGCCGGACCGCGTCACCCGCCGTCGACGCGGAGCCGGAGGCGCCCAGTCGGGCCAACAGGGCGCGGGCGGTCGACTCGGCCGTCGCCGGATCGGGATCCGTCACCTCGGCCAGGACCCGCAGGACGTACGGCCCGAGCGGCGAGCGGAGGAACCGGGCGGGGCCGTCCGTGCCCGACCACAGACCCGCCTCCACGCCGACACCCCGGTCAAGCAGCGCCGCCGCGACCTCTTCCGCACCCGCCTCGTGCCAGTTCACCGAGGCGTGGTCGGGGAGCACCGTCCAGGACCGGACGCGCTCGACCCTCCGTACCGGATCGGGCTCCGCCCAGGCGCCGGTGGTCACGCCCACCGGGACGTCGACGGCCTCCCGGATCGCCGTCAGGGTGTCCGCCAGCACCCCGGGCGACAGGGTGTCCCCGCCGCACGGGCTCTTGGGGTGGACATGGAGGTCCACCGCCCCCGCCGCGACCGCGCGCACCGCCTCCTCGGCCAGGGCACCCGGCGACATCGGCACGACCGCCGCGTCCCCCGGCCCGCGGCCCCCGTTGAGACAGGCCTGGATCGGCACCTCGCCCCGCCTCAGGCCACCGACGCCAGCTGGGGCAGGGCCTCGCCGCGCGCCCGCGCCAGCGCCCGCGAGGTGAGGACCGCCCGGGGCACGACCACACCGCACTCACCGCACACCGGCCCGAACCACGGTTCGTCGTCCAGGTCGGGCCGCCAGTCGATCCGCCGCCCCGTGCACACCGGGCAGGCTTCGCCCGGACCCGACTCCAGGGCCGTGATCAACCGCCGCAGCACCTCCGCCAGCGGCTCCGACGGATGAACCGCCGGATCGTCGCACCGCGCCACTCCGTTGCCGCCCCAGGTCCGGCGGTGCCAGTCGTCGAGCGCGCCGGGGCGGCGCAGCCCGTCGTGCTTCTCGCGCCGGCGGCGCTCGGCGAACTCCCTCTCGTACGCGAGCCACACCGCCCGCGCCTCCTCCAGCTCCTCCAGCGCGGCCACCAGCCGCCCAGGATCGAGCTCCCGGTCCTCGGGCCCGAACCTGTGCCTGCGGCACAGGTGGTCCCAGGTCGCACGGTGCCCGTAGGGGGCGAACCGCTCCAGGCACTTGCGCAGGGAGTACCTCCGCAGGGCCGTGTCGCACCCCGGATCGCGCACCTGTCTCGCAAGACTCCGGAAACCGGCCATCGCTCCGCACCTCCGTCGCTCGTACTTCGGCGTCAAGGACGTTATGGGATGGACGAACGAGTGCCCCGTCCTGTTCCATCCAAAATTCGACGGGGCCCATACGAGACACCGGACGGCTTCCCGCACGGCCGTCCGCGGCACCCTCGTCAACCAGCGCGAGGAACCGTCGCGCCGGGGTCGGGCGGTGGACGGGGAGGCCGACCACCAAGCGGAGGCGCGTGTGGGGACCCCCCTGTCGACGCCATCGCGGACGGGTACGGGAAGGGCCGATCCCGCCCCGCCCGGCGACGCCGTCCCCCCGTACGAATGGCGCGATTTCGTCCCGGCGGCGGCGCTCCGACCGTTCCGCTTCCGGCGTTCGGCGGCGGCCGCCGCGTCCGTTCGGCGTTCGCCGTGGGGGCCGTGGCGTCCGGTCGTCGTTCGCCGGAGCCGGCCCCCGGGCCGCGCGATGTTCGCGGCGGGGGGTCAGCCTCCGATCCGGGCGGCCAGCGCCACCACCCGCGCCAGCTCCGGGTGGCGGATGTCACTGTGGCCCCCGACCACCTCCGCCGCGTCCCCGCTGACGCATCCCGACGCCGGCAGCCCGCCGTCCAGCGCCGCCGCGAGCGTCACGGCGGCCGTGCCCCGCACCGCCTGGATGCCGTCGTGGCCGATCGCCCACCAGCGCTTGTCGGAGCCGAGCAGCGAGGCGGCGTCCCGGGCCAGCCGGGAGGCCAGCGGATAGAACACCCCGAGGGCGGTGTCGTGGCGGGAGTAGCAGGCGACCACGGGGCCGTCGACCCGCCGCTGGAGGTCGCGCAGCGCCCCGCCGCGCCCGGGCTCGTGCGGCAGGCTCGCCGCGAACGCGTAGTGCGAGAAGGAGCCCTGAAGAAGCGTCAGTGACCGGACGTTACCGGCGCCGGCCGGCAGTCCGCGCAGCGCGAACGCGACCAGCCGGGCGCCCATGCTGTGCCCGACGAGATGGATCCGCAGGCCGGGCGAGGAACGGGCCAGCGCGCCGATCAGCGGGCCGAGCCCGCGCTCGCCGACCGTGCCCGCCCGGCGCTTCATCGTGTAGTACGTGGCCTGGCGCAGCGCCTCCCGCGCCCCCTTCCAGTACCGCCCGAGACCGCCGCCGAACGCCGCCTCGCGGGGCGCGGGCACGCTTCCCGGTCCGGCCGCCTCCTCCATCGCGTCGACGAACATCGCGCAGACGGCGACGGGATCGCCCAGCAGGAAGTCGGGCACCTCGGGGCCCTCGGACGCCTCCGCGCCGCCGGACCCGTCCGGGGGCTCCGTGAAGCGCCGTCCGGCCGCCCCGGGGTCGGAGCCGACCCCGGTCAACTCCCGGAGGAGCAAGCCGAATTCGGCGAAGGCGGCCTCGTCGTCCGGCTGTTCCCGCAGCAGGACGCCGAGCCGGGCCGCCACCGCCTCCTTGCCGGGGTGCGCCGCCGCCACGGCCTCGACGTCGGGGATCGGCTCGTCCGTGAACATGACGGAGGGCCAGGCCACGCCGACGTACGCCACCCGCGCCCCGGGGCGCAGCAGGGCGGGGAAGGGCGCGAAGAACGCCTGGAACAACCCGCGCGCCGTGGACGGGGTGTTGTTCCACCCGTGGGCGAACACCACCAGATCCGTGACTCCCCGGGCCGCGAGCCCCGCGAGCGCCTCGCGCTGCCCGGCCACGCCGTCGCCGTCCTTGTCGAAGATGATCTCGCGGTACGGCTCCGCCGCCGCCGGTCCGGCCATGGCCCGTCCCGTCCCTCCCCGTCGAGGTGCGCTGCTCCACGGGCATTGTGCCCACGCGCGGCGGCCGTCAGACGTCCCGCGGAGGGCGGCCGGACGCCGCGGAGGGCGCCCGGCCGCAGTGCCCCGCCTCCCGAGGCCGCGGCGCCCGGCCGGGCGTCCCCCGGGCCGGCGCCCCCGGCTCCCGAGGCCGCCCCCGGCTCAGCGGTAGAGCAGGTACTCCCTCCGTACCGCCCGGAAGGCGGCCAGGTCCGCGGCCCAGGCCCCCACCACCTCGTCGGTGTCCGCGCCCGCGTTGACGAGGGTCCGCACCCGTGTCGAGCCGGTCAGCTTGTCGATCCAGTGGTCGGGGCGCCAGGCGAAGCCAGCCCAGGACCGCTTGGCGCTGATCAGCAGCCCGATCCCGGCGTGTACCGGATCGAAGGCGGCCGGGTCGTGCACATGGACCTGCACCCCGCCGACCGTCCGGCCCTGGAACTTCGAGAAGGTGGGGGCGAAGTACGCCTCGCGGAAGCGCACGCCGGGCAGCTCCAGCGCGTTCGCCGCCTCCGCCCACCGCCGGTCGACGCCCTCGGCGCCCAGCAGCTCGAAGGGGCGGGTGGTGCCCCGGCCCTCGGACAGGTTGGTCCCCTCGAAGAGGCAGGTGCCGGAGTAGACGAGCGCGGTCTCGGGGGTCGGCATGTTGGGGCTCGGCGGCACCCACGGCAGCCCGGTCGACCCGAAGAACTCCGTGCGCCGCCAGCCGGACATCCGTACCGTCTCCAGCTCCACCGGCTTCGCCAGGAACTCCCCGGCGAAGAGCCCGGCCAGCTCCGCCACCGTCATGCCGTGCGCCTGCGCGATCGGCTCGCGGCCCACGAAGGTCGCGAAGGCGCGGTCGAGGACGGGTCCGAGCGCCGCCCGGCCGGTGACCGGGTTCGGCCGGTCCAGGACCACGAACCGCTTCCCGGCCAGGGCGGCCGCCACCATGCAGTCGTAGAGCGTCCAGATGTAGGTGTAGAAACGCGCGCCCACGTCCTGGATGTCGAAGACGACCGTGTCCACGCCGGAGGCGGTGAAGACGTCCGCGAGCGGCTGCCCGCTCTTCAGGTACGTGTCGTAGACGGGCAGCCCGGTCGCCGGGTCCTCGTGGCGGCCCTCGGAGCCGCCGGCCTGGGCCGTCCCCCGGAAGCCGTGCTCGGGCCCGAAGACGGCCCGCAGGTCCACCCGGTCGTCGGCGTGCATCACGTCGACGATGTGGCGGACGTCGGAGGTGACCCCGGTCGGGTTAGTGACGACGCCGACCCGCTGCCCGGCGAGGAGCGCGTACCCGTCGGCGGCCAGCCGTTCGAAGCCGGTACGGACCCGGTGGCGGCCCTCGCGCCCCGCCCCTCCCTCGCGCCCTGCCCCTCCCTCGTGCGCCGCCGCCGGCGCGGCGCCCGCCCCCAGCGCACCGGCCGCCCCCAGCGCACCGGCCGCCCCCAGCGCGCCCCCGGCGGACAGCAGATTCCGTCTGGACAGGCTCATGCGGAAACCTCCTTGATCGCCCTTCCTGACATGGCCACGCACGCTAGCGCGCACCCGGCCCCCGGGGAACGAGGCGTGCGCGGCGCGACGCCCGACATCGCACGAAGGGGCTTCCCCCGCAACATACCGACTGGTTAGTCTGCTGACACTGTCACAACGGAGAGGCGGATCTCGATGAGTACGGTGCAGGGCGCTGGAGTGGTCGTCACGGGCGCGGGAGGCGGTATCGGGGCCGCCCTGGCCCGCCGGTTCGCCGCCGAAGGCGCGCGGGTCGTCGTCAACGACCTCGACCCGGGTCGCACCAAGGCCGTCGCCGACGAGATCGGTGCCGTCGCGGTGGCCGGGGACGCCTCGGCGATCGTCGAGGAGGCCCGCGAGGCTCTCGGCGGCACCGTCGACGTCTGGTGCGCCAACGCCGGCCTTGCCTCACCCGGCGACGCCTTCGCCGACGAGGCCGTCTGGGCCGCCGCCTGGGACGTCAACGTCATGGCTCACGTCCGCGCGGCGCGGGCCCTGCTGCCCGACTGGCTGGAGCGCGGCAGCGGCCGGTTCGTGTCCACCGTCTCCGCCGCCGGCCTGCTCACCATGGTCGGCGCCGCCCCTTACAGCGTCTCCAAGCACGGCGTGTACGCCTTCGCCGAGTGGCTCTCCCTCACCTACCGCCACCGCGGGGTCAAGGTCCACGCCATCTGCCCGCAGGGCGTGCGTACGGACATGCTCACCGCCGCCGGATCCGCCGGGAAGCTCGTCCTCGCCCCCACCGCCATCGAGCCCGAGGACGTCGCCGACTCCCTCTTCGACGCCATCGGGGCCGACCGCTTCCTCGTCCTGCCGCACCCCGAGGTCGCCGACTTCTACCGGGCCCGCGCCAACGACCCGGAGCGCTGGCTGGGCAACATGAACCACATCCAGCGGAAGTGGGAAGGGGCCGGCGCATGACCCCGGCCGAGTCGCCGAGCCCCACGCCCTCGCCCGGGCCGGGCCCCTACGCGGCCAGGCCCTGGCTCGCGCAGCTCAGCGAGGCCCAGCGGGCGCCGATATCGCCGCCCCCCACCGTGCTGCACGCCTTCCGGACCGCCGCCGTCCGCACCCCCGACCACCCCGCCCTCGCCTACTTCGACGGGCGGCTGAGCTACCGCGAGACCGACACCCTCTCCGACTCGGTCGCCGGCCATCTCGCCGCCCACGGCGTGGAGCGCGGCGACCGGGTCGCGATCATGCTCCAGAACAGCCCGCACTTCGTGCTCGCCCTGCTCGGCGCCTGGAAGGCCGGCGCCACCGTCGTCCCGGTCAACCCCATGTACAAGGCGGCCGAGGTCGGCCACGCCCTGCGGGACTCCGGGGCGATCGCCCTGATCTGCTCCGACCGCGCCTGGGAGAGCCACCTGCGGGACGCCGCCGCCGACACTCCCGTACGGATCGCGCTCACCGCCTGCGAGCGCGATCTCCAGACCCGCGACGACCCGCGCCTCCTCGGCTTCGACCGGGTCCCCACCGAGACGGACGACCTGCTGGCCGTGGCCCGCGCCGGGCACCCGGCGCCCCGGGACCGCGAGCTCGACGGGGACGACATCGCCCTGATCAGCTACACCTCCGGCACCAGCGGCACCCCCAAGGGCGCGCTCAACCTGCACCGGGGCGTCATCCACAACGCCGAACGCCAGCGCACCGGCCACCCCGTCCCCCCGGGAGCCGGTTACTTCGCGCTCGCCCCGCTCTTCCACATCACCGGCCTCGTCTGCGAACTCGCCGCCTGCTTCGCCAACGGCGGCACCCTCGTCCTCGCCTACCGCTTCGAGGCCGGGGTCGTCCTGGACGCCTTCCTGGAGCACCGGCCCGCCTACACGGTCGGCCCCTCCACCGCCTTCATGGCGCTCGGCGCCCACCCCGGCGCCACCCCCGACCACTTCTCCTCCTTCCGCGTCATCTCCTCCGGCGGGGCTCCCCTGCCGCCCGCGCTGGTGGAGCGGTTCCGCGCCGGATTCGGCCCGTACATCCGCAACGGCTACGGCCTCACCGAGTGCACGGCGCCCTGCGCCTCCGTACCGCCCGAGAAGGAGGCACCCGTCGACCCGGCCTCCGGGACCCTCTCGGTCGGCGTCCCCGGCCCCGACACGATCGTGCGCGTCCTCGACGAGAACGGCGCCGAGGTCCCCCTCGGCACACCGGGCGAGATCGCCGTCCGCGGGCCCCAGGTCGTCCCCGGCTACTGGGGCCTGCCCGAGGCGACCGCCGCCGGCTTCCCCGACGGCGAGCTGCGCACCGGCGACATCGGCTTCATGGACGAGGGCGGCTGGCTGTACGTGGTCGACCGCAAGAAGGACATGATCAACGCCTCGGGGTTCAAGGTCTGGCCGCGCGAGGTCGAGGACGTGCTGTACACCCACCCGGCCGTCCGCGAGGCGGCCGTCGTGGGCGTCCCCGACGCCTACCGCGGGGAGACGGTGAAGGCGTACGTCAGCCTGCGCCCGGGCGCGAGCGCCGACCCCGCCGAACTGTCCGCCCACTGCGAGCGGCGGCTCGCCGCGTACAAGTACCCGCGCGAGGTCGAGATCCAGCCGGAGCTGCCCAAGACGACAAGTGGGAAGATCCTCAGGCGGGAACTGCGTTCCCCGAAATGACGACGAGCACGAGCGAAAGGCGGCGGCGCATGGCCAGGACCACGGACGGGAGCGGCGTTCCCGTCCCCCAGAGGCTGCTGGCCGCCGCCACCCGGCTCTTCGCGGAGCGGGGCTACGACCGCACCTCCGTCCAGGAGATCGTGGAGGCGGCGGGCGTCACCAAGGGGGCGCTCTACCACTACTTCGGTTCCAAGGAGGACCTCCTCCAGGAGGTCTACTCCCGGGTCCTGCGCCTCCAGCAGGAGCGGCTCGACGCCTTCGCCGACGCCGACGCCCCGGTCGAACAGCGACTGCGGGACGCCGCCGCCGACGTCGTCGTCACCACGATCGACAACCTCGACGACGCGTCGATCTTCTTCCGCTCCATGCACCACCTGAGCCCGGAGAAGAACAAGCAGGTCAGGGCGGAGCGGCGGCGCTACCACGAGCGCTTCCGCGCGCTCATCGAGGAGGGGCAGCAGGCCGGGGTGTTCTCCGCCGCGACCCCGGCCGACCTGGTCGTGGACTACCACTTCGGCTCGGTCCACCACCTGTCGACCTGGTACCGCCCCGACGGCCCGCTCACTCCCCAGCAGGTCGCCGACCAGCTCGCCGACCTGCTCCTGCGCGCGCTGCGGCCCTGACGGCACACCGGTCCACCGCCCTGCGGTGGACCGGCCGGGGCAACGGGGTCACGGTGGAGGTATGGACCGTGTACCCCGGCTGTGGAGCGCCGCGTACGGACCGTCCCGGGCACCGCTCACCCGGCTGCTCGCCCGCACCGCCCTGCGGGTCACCGCCTTCGTCCGCTCCCTGGCCCTCGCCGAGCACCAGCCGTTCGTCAGCCCCTGACCCGCCCCCCGCCGACGCGGTACGGCGGCCGGACGATCGGCCGGCCGCCGTACCTCCGTCCGACGCCGTTGCGGCTACAGGTACTTCTTCAGCTCCCGGCGCGCCAGCGACCGCTGGTGCACCTCGTCCGGCCCGTCCGCCAGCTTCAGCGTCCGTGCCGCGGCCCAGAGTTCGGCCAGCGGATGGTCCTGAGAGACGCCGCCCGCGCCGTGCACCTGGACCGCCTTGTCGAGGATGTCGACCACCGCGCGCGGGGTCGCGATCTTGATGGCCTGGATCTCGGTGTGCGCGCCCCGGTTGCCGACGGTGTCCATCAGCCAGGCCGTCTTGAGGACCAGCAGCCGCAGCTGCTCGACCGTCACCCGGGCGTCCGCGATCCAGTTCTGCACGACGCCCTGCTGGGCGATGGCCTTACCGAAGGCGGTCCGGGACACGGCCCGGCGGCACATCAGCTCGATGGCGCGCTCCGCCATGCCGATCAGTCGCATGCAGTGGTGGATACGGCCCGGGCCGAGGCGGGCCTGGGCGATGGCGAAACCGCCGCCCTCCTCGCCGATCAGGTTCGCGGCGGGGACGCGCACATCGTGGAAGAGCACCTCGGCGTGGCCGCCGTGGGAGTGGTCCTCGTAGCCGTAGACCTTCATGGCCCGTCGCACCTCCACGCCGGGGGCGTCGCGCGGCACCAGGATCATCGACTGCTGGCGGCGGATGTCCGCGCCGTCGGGGTCGGTCTTCCCCATCACGATGAAGATCCTGCAGTCGGGGTTCATCGCCCCGGAGATGTACCACTTGCGGCCGCTGACCACGTAGTCGTCGCCGTCGCGGAGGATCCGGGTCTCGATGTTGGTGGCGTCCGAGGAGGCCACCTCGGGCTCGGTCATCGCGAACGCCGAACGGATCTCCCCGGCGAGGAGCGGCTCCAGCCACTGCTTCTTCTGCGCCTCGTCGCCGAACTGGGCGAGCACCTCCATGTTGCCGGTGTCCGGCGCGGCGCAGTTGAGGGCGGTGGGGGCCAGGTGCGGGCTGCGGCCGGTGATCTCGGCCAGCGGCGCGTACTGCAGGTTGGTGAGCCCGGCTCCGTACTCCTCGTCGGGCAGGAAGAGGTTCCACAGCCCCTGCCGCTTGGCCTCGGCCTTCAGCTCGTCCACCACCCGCGGGGTGTCCCACGGCGAGGGGAGCAGCGCCCGCTGCTCCTCGGCGGTCCGCTCGGCGGGGTACACGTGCTCGTCCATGAAGGCGAGCAGCTTCGCCCGCAGCTCCTCGGTGCGCGCGTCGAATGCGAAGTCCATGGCGGGTCAGCCTTCCTGGAGGGTGGTGAGGCCGTGCTCGATGAAGACGGGGACGAGGTCGCCGATGCGGTCGAAGCCGGCGCCGACGGTCTGGCCGAGGGTGTAGCGGTAGTGGATGCCCTCCAGGATCACGGCGAGCTTGAACCAGGCGAAGGCGGTGTACCAGGCGAGGGCGGAGGTGTCGCGGCCCGAGCGGGCGGCGTACCGCTCGATCAGCTCGGCGGGGTCGGGGTGCCCGGCCGCGGCCGCGGTGGTGCTGACGGGGGAGTGCGGGAGGTCGAGCTTCGCGCTGTACATCACCAGCAGGCCGAGGTCGGTGAGCGGATCGCCGAGGGTCGACATCTCCCAGTCGAGGACCGCCTTGATCCGGTCGTCCTCGCCGATCAGGACGTTGTCGAGGCGGTAGTCGCCGTGGACGACGGTGGCGGCGGGGGAGCGGGGCAGGTTCCGGCCGAGGGCGGCGTGCAGCTCGTCGATGCCCGCGAGATCGCGGTTGCGGGAGGCGTCGAGCTGCTTGCCCCAGCGACGCAGCTGGCGGTCGAGGAAGCCCTCGGGGCGCCCGAAGTCGCCGAGGCCCACCGCCTCGGGGTCGACGGCGTGCAGGTCGACGAGGGTGTCGACCAGGCCGAGGACGGCGGCGCGGGTCCGTTCGGCGCCGAGCGGGGCGAGCTGCCCGGCCGAGCGGTACGGCGTTCCGGCGACGAACTCCATGACGTAGAACGGCGCGCCGAGCACGCTGTCGTCCTCGCAGAGCAGGACCGTCTCCGGGACCGGGACGGCCGTGGGGTGGAGCGCGGAGATGACGCGGTGCTCGCGCTTCATGTCGTGCGCGGTGGCCAGGACATGGCCGAGCGGCGGCCGGCGCACCACCCACTGGCCGGTGCCGTCGGTGACGACGTACGTGAGGTTCGACCGGCCGCCCTCGATCAGCCGGGCGGTGAGCGGACCGGCCACCAGTCCGGGGCGCTCGCGGTCGAGGTGTCCGCGCAGCTGCTCGGGGTCGAGACCTGGCGGCTGGGCTGAGCTCATCGTGCGTACCTCCGGGGGGCGTCGAGGGATCGGCGACCATGATGACCGACCAGTCGGTATGTCGTCCAGGGCGGGGCCGGAAATGGCCGCGCGGGTCTGGCCACCCGATCCTGTTCATGAATAGGGTTCACATATGGATTCACGGCTGATCATCGACGACGTCCGGCTGACCCCGATCCTCATCTCCGACCCGCCGCTGCTCAACACCCAGGGCGTCCACCAACCCTTCACCCCCCGCCTCGTGGTCGAAGTGATCACACGGGGCGGGGTCACGGGCCTCGGGGAGACCTACGGCGACGGGAAGTACCTGGACCTGGCCCGCCCGCTCGCCGAGGCGCTGCCCGGCCGTACGGTCACGGACGTGAACGGCCTGTTCGCGCTCGCCGAGCAGGTGTGCGGTGACTCCCGCGCTGCCGACGGTCGGGTCGACGCGGGTGGGCTGCGCGGCGTGCAGACCGCGGACAAGCTGCGGCTCTCCGTCGTCTCCGCCTTCGAGGTGGCCTGCCTGGACGCCCTCGGCACCTCCCTCGGCCTCCCCGTCCACGCTCTCCTCGGCGGCAAGGTCCGCGACTCCGTCGAGTACAGCGCCTATCTCTTCTACCGCTGGGCCGCCCACCCCACCGGCGCGGACGACGGCGCTGACGACCGCCGGGAGGGCGGGGCCGGTACGGACGACTGGGGCGCGGCGCTCGACCCGGCCGGCATCGTCGCCCAGGCCCGCCGCTTCGACCGTACGTACGGCTTCCGCTCCTTCAAGCTCAAGGGCGGCGTCCACCCGCCCGACGAGGAGATCGCCGCGATCCGCGCCCTGGCCGAGGCGTTTCCCGGCCGCCCGCTCCGTCTCGACCCGAACGGCGCCTGGTCCGTGGAGACCTCCCTCGCCGTCGCCCGGGAGCTGAAGGACGTCCTCGAGTATCTGGAGGACCCGACGAGCGGCACGGCGCCGATGGCCGAGGTCGCGGCCCGCACGGACGTCCCGCTCGCCACCAACATGTGCGTCACGACCTTCGAGGAGCTGCCCGAGGCGCTCGCCCGCGACGCGGTACGGATCGTCCTCTGCGACCACCACTACTGGGGCGGCCTCCACCGCACCCGCGAACTCGCCGCGCTGTGCCGGACGTACGGCGTCGGGCTCTCGATGCACTCCAACACCCACCTCGGCATCAGCCTCGCCGCCATGACCCAGGTCGCCGCCACCCTCCCCGACCTCCGGCACGCCTGCGACACCCACTACCCCTGGCAGACCGAGGACGTCGTCACCACCCGCCCCGTCTTCCGCGACGGCCGCCTGACCGTCTCCGACGCCCCCGGCCTCGGCATCGCACTCGACCGGGAGCGCCTCGCCGCCCTCCACCGCCGCTGGCAGGAGAACGACGGCTCCCTCCGCGACCGCGACGACGCGGCGGCGATGCGGAGGGCACGCCCGGACTGGACCACCCCGGAGGTCCCCCGCTGGTGACACCCCCGGTCGCGGTTCCGGCGCCCGCCCGCGGGACACCCCCTACACGTGGCACGCCACCGGCACGCACCCGTTCAGCGCCGCCATGTCGCCGAAGACGAGCGCGGGGTCGAGCGGCGAGCCCTCCGGGAGGCCGGCCAGCTCCGCGTAGGCGCGGTGCAGGTTCGCGACGAGCCGCTCGCTCTCCCGCCATGCCGCGAACTCGCCGAGATCGGCCCGCCGCGCGGTCTCCAGCGGCGTCATCCCCTGGGCGTACCCCTCGCGGGCGAGCGCGGCGACCCAGTGCAGGTACCGCTCCGTCGCGTCGTACGCCGAGGGGTCGGTCACCGGGCCGTGCCCGGGGACCACGGTCGGGGCGTCCAGCGAGCGCAGCAGCTCCAGGGCGCGCAGGGAGCCGGCCAGTGAGCCCATCGGGAGGAAGGGCGTGCCGCCCTGGAAGACGAGGTCGCCGGTGAAGACCACCCCCGCCTCCGGGACGTGGACGACCGTGTCGCCGGTCGTGTGCGCGGGGCCCGGGTGCAGCAGTCGTACCTCCAGGTCACCCACGTGCACGGTCAGCCGCTCGCGGTACGTGAGCGTCGGCGGCGCCACCTCGATGTCGCCGAAGTCGGTCCCGGGCCAGAGGAGATGCAGCTGGCGCCCGGCCGCGAGCTGCTCGGTCCGGCAGTTCTCGTGCCCGATGACGCGCGCATCGGGCAGGAACACGCCGTTGCCGTAGGTGTGGTCGCCGTGGTGATGGGTGGACACGATCGTCCGGGGGAGCGGCAGACCGGCGGCGAGCACGGCCGCGCGCAGCAGCCGGGCCCGCCGCTCCGTGGCGGTCGTGTCCACCAGCAGGGTCTCCCCGCCGGTCCCGCCTGCGCCGAGGAACCCGGCGTTGTTCAGACACCAGCCCCCGTCGGGCTGCACGAAGGCGTGGACGGACGGCGCGAGCCTCACGACGTACGGCTCGGCGCCGGCCGGCGCCGCAAGCGGCGGGCTCAGCGGCCCCGAGGCGAGGCTCAGTGGTCGTCCCAGTGCCCGTCGTGCGCCGCGTGCCGGTGCCCGTCGTGCAGGTAGTCCAGATGATCACCGTGGATCACCGAGGTGTGCCCGCACGCCGGCCCGTGCTCGTGCGTGTGCCCCTCGTGCGCGAGGTGCTCCGCCCGCTCGCACTCGTCCCAGTGGCCGGAGTGCTCGCGGTGCAGGTGCCCGTCGTGGGCGTAGTCCACGTGGTCCTCGTGTTCGACCGCGGGATGGCCGCACGCGGCCCCGTGGGTGTGCTCGTGCGTCGGGTGCTCGTGGTGGAGAACGGTCATGACATCGCCTCTGTGAGGGTGCGGTGTGACGGCACCAGGCTAGTCCCGTTTGCCCCGGTCATCCCGGTTCTGGGTGGGGGTGTCGGGTCGCTCCGCCGGGGGAGCCCGGCTTGCGGGGCACCGGGGCCGCCTCGAAGGTTCGGGGTATGAAGGCGATCAGCTACAGCCGGTACGGCGGACCCGAGGTGCTCGAGTACGGCGAGCGGCCCGACCCGAAGGTCGGCCCCGACGACGTCCTCGTCAAGGTGCGGGCCGCCGCCGTGAACCCCGTCGACTGGAAGGCCCAGGCCGGGTACCTGGACGGCATGCTGGACGCCGTGTTCCCGGTCATCCCGGGCTGGGACGTGGCCGGGGTCGTCGTCCAGCCCGGTGTCTCCGTGACCGAGTTCGGCGTCGGCGACGAGGTGATGGGCTACGTCCGCGAGGACTTCCTCGCGCACGGCACCTTCGCCGAGTACGTCGCCGCCCCGGTCCGCACCCTCGCCCGCAAGCCCCGGACCGTGGGGTTCGAGGAGTCCGCCGCCCTCCCCCTGGTCGGCCTCACGGCCTATCAGGTACTGCACCGGGCCCTCGGCGTCCGCTCCGGGGAGATCGTCCTCGTCCACGCCGCCGCCGGCGGGGTCGGCTCCATGGCCGTTCAGATCGCCCGCCACCTCGGCTGCCGCGTCATCGGCGCGGCCCGCGAGGCGGGTCGGGACCGGGTCGTGGAACTGGGCGCGGAGCCTGTGCTCTACGACGAGCACACCTTCGTGGAGCAGGTCCGCGCGCTCGCCCCGGAAGGGGTGGACGCGGTCGTCGACACCATCGGCGGCGCCTTCCTCAAGCTCACGCCGAGGATCCTGGCCCCTGAGGGGCGCCTGGCCTCCATCGCGGACGGCGAGGTCATCGCCCTCGGCGGCCGCTACTTCTGGGTCCGCCCCGACGCCGACGACCTCGCCGCCCTGGCCGGCCTGGTCGACGAAGGCGTCCTGTCCGTACGGGTCGCGCGGTCGTTCCCGCTGGACCAGGCCGCCGACGCCCAGCGCGCCAACGCCGAGGGGGGACTGAACGGAAAAGTGGTGGTCACGGTGGAGTGGCCCGACTGACGCACGGCGTACGACGCTTCCGGCGCACGCCGCTGGCAGCCGCCCGCGCCCCTCAGCGCAAGGGCCGGTGCGAATGGCGTACGCCCCGTCACAGCACCACCGCGACCGCGAGCCCGGCCAGGGCGACCGTGCACGCCGCCGCGAGGAGAGCGCCCCGGCGGGAGAGCGCGCGGGGCCGGGCCGTGTCCAGCGCTCCGATGCGCCGGTGGGCGACGGCGAGGAAGCCGATCCAGACCAGAGCCGACAGCGCCATGCCGACCAGCGCCCCGGCCGTGATCTCGTCGTCGATCGCCGCCCGTACGGCGAGCACCGCCACGACCGTGCAGGCCAGCGTCGTACGCCGCCAGGCGAGCCGGGTCCGCTCGGGTTGCAGCCCCGGGTCCTTCGCGTCGACCGCCCCCGCGGACCCCGACGCGCCGGTCACCGCCCGGCCCACCCGAAGATGATGACCACCACCATCGCGAGGGCCACCAGGGCCACCGCGAGACCGAGCACCGTCGGGAACCGCGACACCGGCAGGTCCTCGCCGCGCCGCATCGCCCGCTCGCAGCGCACCCAGTGGTTGACCGCCCGCAGGGCGCACAGCACCCCGGCGGCGAGCAGGGCCAGCGCGAGCCCGACCCGTACCCCCCAGCGCAGATCCGGCAGGAACTGGTCGACGGCGAATCCGCCGCCGACGAGCGCGAGCGAGGTCCGTATCCACGCCAGGAACGTCCGCTCGTTGGCCAGCGAGAAGCGGTAGTCGGGGGTGTCACCCTCCTCCCGGATCCGCTGGGGGGCGAACCACAGGCGCAGGCTCCGTACGAAATCGCTCACCCCGGCACCCTATCCGCCGCTCTTCAGCGCCTCCTGTGCGCGCGCAGCCGCTCGTACGCGGCGAGGCCGTCGGGGACCCACTCCCACTCGGGCAGCCGCCGCTCCAGCTCCGCGTCGGTGACGAAGCCGTGCCAGGCGACCTCCTCCACCTGCGGGTTCACCGGCAGGGTGCACCGGACCTCGTAGACCGCCGACCACCACTTCCCGGCGACGCCGCCGGAGTCGTAGAGGAAACGCAGCACCGGCTCGGGGCGGGACAGCCCGCGCACCCCCAGCTCCTCCTCGGCCTCGCGCAGGGCGGCCGCGTCGTACGACTCGCCCGCGCCGACCACACCGCCGACGAACATGTCGTACATCGAGGGGAAGAGCAGCTTCCCCGGGGTCCTGCGGTGGATGAAGGTCCGGCCCTCGGCGTCCCGGACCCGGACGAACACGCAGCGGTGGATCAGCCCCCGCGCGTACACCTCACCGCGCGGAGCCTGCCCGACCACCCGGTCGGACTCGTCCACGACGTCCAGTACCTCATCCGCGGCGCTCATGACGTCATTCAATCAGTGGCGGGTCGTGCCCGACGCGGAGAAAACAGATGCGGTCGATCGGTGCCGGACGGTTGACTGGATACATCGGTGTATCCAATATTCGGACCATGTCGTACGACGCTGATGTGATCGTGATCGGAGCCGGGCTCGCCGGACTCGTGGCCACCGCGGAACTGGTCGACGCGGGACGGAGCGTGATCCTGCTCGACCAGGAACCCGAGCAGTCCCTCGGCGGACAGGCCCACTGGTCCTTCGGCGGGCTCTTCCTCGTCGACTCGCCCGAGCAGCGCCGGATGCGGATCAAGGACAGCCGCGACCTCGCCCACCAGGACTGGCTCGGCACCGCCGGCTTCGACCGCGAGGAGGACCGCTGGCCGCGGAAGTGGGCGGAGGCGTACGTCGACTTCGCCGCCGGCGAGAAGCGGTCCTGGCTGCACGCGCGCGGGGTGCGCTTCTTCCCCGTCGTCGGCTGGGCCGAGCGCGGCGGGTACGGCGCCACCGGCCACGGCAACTCCGTCCCCCGCTTCCACATCACCTGGGGCACCGGCCCGGGCCTCGTCGCCCCGTTCGAGCGCCGGGTCCGGGAGGGCGCCGCCGCCGGCCGGGTCCGGTTCCGCTTCCGCCACCGGGTGACGGGCCTCGGTCGCACGGCCGGGGCCGTGGACACCGTCCACGGCGAGACCCTCGCCCCCTCGTCCGCCGCCCGCGGCGCCGCGAGCAGCCGCGAGGTGACCGGCGCCTTCTCCTACCGCGCACAGGCCGTGATCGTCACCTCGGGCGGCATCGGCGGCAACCACGACCTGGTCCGGGCCCAGTGGCCCGAGCGGCTCGGCACCCCGCCCGCCAAGCTGCTCTCCGGGGTCCCCGCCCACGTCGACGGGCTGATGCTCGGCATCGCGGAGAAGGCCGGGGCCCACCACATCAACCGCGACCGGATGTGGCACTACACCGAGGGCATCGAGAACTGGAACCCGATCTGGGCCCGCCACGGCATCCGCATCCTGCCCGGGCCCTCCTCGCTCTGGCTGGACGCGCGCGGCCGCCGGCTGCCCGTCCCGCTCTTCCCCGGCTTCGACACCCTCGGCACCCTCGAACACATCACCCGCACCGGCCACGACCACACCTGGTTCATCCTCGACCAGCGGATCATCGGCAAGGAGTTCGCGCTCTCCGGCTCCGAGCAGAACCCCGACCTGACCGGCAAGTCGGTCCGCGACGTGATCGGCCGCGCGCGGGCGGACGTCCCGGGCCCGGTGAAGGCGTTCATGGACAACGGCGTCGACTTCGTCGTGGAGAACGATCTGGCCGCGCTCGTCCGGGGCATGAACGCGCTCACCGACGAGCCGCTCATCGACGAGGCCGAACTGCGCCGCGAGGTCACCGCCCGCGATCGGGAGATCGCCAACCCGTTCACCAAGGACCTCCAGGTCACGGCGATCCGAGGGGCCCGGAAGTACCTGGGCGACAAGCTGATCCGTACCGCCGCCCCGCACCGCATCCTGGACCCCAAGGCCGGTCCGCTCATCGCCGTACGGCTCAACATCCTGACCCGCAAGTCGCTCGGCGGACTGGAGACCGACCTCTCCTCGCGGGTCCTGACAGAGGGCGGCGAGCCGCTCGCCGGCCTGTACGCGGCGGGCGAGGCGGCCGGCTTCGGCGGCGGAGGCGTGCACGGCTACCGCTCCCTGGAGGGCACCTTCCTCGGCGGCTGCATCTTCTCGGGCCGCGCGGCAGGCCGGGCGGCGGCGCAGGCGGTGTCGTAACGGAGGGCGGTGGGCGGAGGTCCGCGAGCCTCAGGCGGGCGGCAGCAGTTCCACGACCCGGAACCGCTCCGCCACCACCGGCGTCGCGTCGTCCACCGTGAAGGTGGGATCGCCGAGCGCCTCCCGCATCTCCTCGGAGTGCCAGAACCGCTCGTGGTCCGCGCGCCACGCGGCCACCGACGTGTGCCCTTCGCCCTCGTCGCGCGCGTGCCGCAGGTCGACCTCGCCGAGGGGCAGCGTCCGGACCCCGACCACCTCCACCACCGCGACCTCGCGCCCGTCCGAGTCGATCAGGGCCGAGCGCTCGCCGACCTCGGGGAGGTCCTCGCCCTCCGCCTCCCATTCGGCGAGCAGCCCGGTGGTGGAGACCTTCTCGCCGGAGAGGACCGCGGCGACGAGCCGGTCGCGCAGCGGTCCGGGGAAGGCGAGCAGGAACGGCTTGAGCGCGTGAGGGCCGGTCATGGCCGACAGTCTGTCAGCCACGACCGGCCCTCGCCGCCCGTTCCCGCCGCTCCGTCCGGCGCCCGCTACAACACCAGGGACAGCAGCAGGACGAAGACGATGCCGACCACCGAGATGATGGTCTCCATCACCGACCAGGTCTTGATCGTCTGGCCGACGGTCATGCCGAAGTACTCCTTCACCAGCCAGAACCCGGCGTCGTTCACATGGCTGAAGAAGAGCGAGCCGGCGCCGATCGCCAGCACCAGCAGGGCCGTCTCGCTCGTCCCCATGCCCTCGGCGAGCGGGGCCACGAGACCGGCGGCGGAGATCGTCGCCACCGTCGCCGAGCCGGTCGCCAGCCGTATCGCCACGGCGATGAGCCAGGCGAGCAGCAGCGCGGGGATCGACCAGTTCTCGGAGAAGTCCAGGATCATCTGGCCCACGCCGACGTCGATCAGGGTCTGCTTGAAGCCGCCGCCGGCGCCGACGATCATCAGCACGCCCGCGATCGGGGCGAGGGACTTCTCGACGGTCGTGGAGAGCCGCTGCTTGGTGAAGCCGGCCGCCCGGCCCAGCGTGAACAGGCCGACGAGCACGGCGGCGAGCAGCGCGATCAACGGCGAGCCGATGACGTCGGTGACCTTCTGCACCGGGTGGGCGGGGTCGTCCACGACGATGTCGACCAGCGCCTTGACCAGCATCAGGACGACGGGCAGCAGCACGGTCGAGACGGTGGCGACGAAGCCGGGACGCTTCTCCAGCTCCTCGGAAGGACGGCTGGGGATCATGTTCTCGGGGGCCGGGATGTCCACCCAGCGGGCGGCGTACCGCGAGAAGACCGGACCGGCGATGATCACGGTCGGTACGGCGACCAGCACGCCCAGGGCGAGTGTGACGCCGAGGTCGGCGCCGAGCGCGTCGATGGCGACCAGCGGACCGGGGTGCGGCGGAATCAGTCCGTGCATCACCGAGAGGCCGGCGAGGGCGGGGATGCCGATCCGCATCAGCGAGTAGTTGCCGCGCTTGGCGACCAGGAGGACCACCGGGATCAGCAGCACGATGCCGACCTCGAAGAAGAGCGGCAGCCCGATGACGGAGGCGATCAGCACCATCGCCCACGGCATGGCCCGGCCGCTCGCCCGGGCGAGGATCGTGTCGACGATCTGGTCGGCGCCGCCGGAGTCGGCGAGCAGTTTGCCGAGGATCGCGCCGAGCGCGATGAGCACGCCCACACCGGCCACGGTCTTGCCGAGGCCGGAGGTGAAGGATTCGATGGTCGCCGCGAGCGGGGCGCCGGCGAACGCGCCCAGGGCCAGGGACCCGATGGTCAGCGCCAGGAAGGCGTGCAGCTTGAACTTGGTGATGAGCAGGACGATGACGGCGATGCCCGCGAGCACGGCGATGCCGAGCTGGGCGTTGCCGGCCGAGGTGATCGGCTCGACGGCGTCCGCTGCCAGCGTCTCGACGCTGAGACTGGTCACGGTGGTTCCTTAGGGACGGTCGTAGGGGAGGAGCGGGCGCTGGGGGAGCGCCCGTGGCGCGGAGACGGTTCCGGCGGCGCGGATACGGCTCAGAGGACCGGTGATCGGGCCAGGCGGCGCGGATGCACGTCCCGCGCCGCCGCGACGGCTCCGGCGTCAGCCGCCGAGCCGGCGCAGCGCGGCGACGGCCCGGGCGGCGATCTCCTCGGGGGAGCCGGAGACGTCCACGGCGACCCCCGCCTCGTCGTCCGCCAGGGGCTGCAGGGTGGCGAACTGCGAGTCGAGCAGCGCGGTCGGCATGAAGTGGCCCTTCCGCTCGGCCATCCGCCGCTCGATCAGCTCGCGCGCACCGGTGAGGTGGAGGAAGACCGCGCCCGGGGCGGCCGCCCGCAGCCGGTCCCGGTAGATCCGCTTCAGCGCGGAGCTGCTCACCACCCCGCCGAGCCCGGCCCTGCCGTGCGCCCATCGCCCGATCGCGTCGAGCCACGGGCCGCGGTCCTCGTCGTCCAGCGGGACGCCGGCGGACATCTTGGCGACGTTCGCCGGCGGATGGAAGTCGTCGCCCTCGGCGTAGGGGACGCCGAGGGCGTCGGCGACCAGCGGACCGATGGTGGTCTTGCCGGTGCCCGCGACGCCCATCACGACGACGACCAGGGGCGCCGTCAGAGGGGTGGTGCTCATGGGTGGTGCCTCGCTGTCTTCCTCGACATCGATTCCGTCGCGCTCATGAAACCCATTGAGTACGACGTATTCAAGAGCCTGTGACATAAAAGTCATACTTCTAGTTCGGTGATCGCGTCGCCGCATAGGCTGACCCCATGACGACACCGGCCCCGGGGCTCCACTCGCACGTCCTGGCCACCCTGGGCCTCGCGATCACCGCGGGGGAGTACCCGCCCGGCAGCGTGCTGCGCACCGACGAGCTGGCCCAGCGCTTCGACGTCTCCCGGACGGTCGTCCGCGAGGTCGTGCGCGTCCTGGAATCCATGCACCTGGTCGAGTCCCGCCGCCGCGTCGGGGTGACCGTCCTGCCCACCCCGCAGTGGAACGTCTACGACCCCCAGGTCATCCGCTGGCGCCTGGCCGGCGCCGACCGGCCCCGTCAGCTGCGCTCGCTCACCGTCCTGCGCTCCGCCGTGGAACCGGTCGCAGCCGGCCTCGCCGCCCTCCACGCCACCCCCGCGCAGTGCCGCGAGCTGACCGAGCAGGCGCTCGGCATGGTCGCCACCTCGCGCGGTCGCCGGCTGGAGGAGTACCTCGTCCACGACATCGCCTTCCACCGCGTGGTCCTCGACGCCTCCGGCAACGAGATGTTCGCCCGGCTCGGCGACGTGGTCGCCGAGGTGCTCACCGGCCGCACCCACCACCAGGTGATGTTCGAGGACCCCGACCCGGCCGCCGTCACCCTCCACGTCCAGGTCGCCGAGGCCGTTCGGGAGCGGGACGCGGCCCGCGCCGAGGAGCTGACCCGGCAGATCGCGGTCGGCGCCCTCAAGGAGCTGGACGTCCTCGCGCCGTAAACGCGCGTCAACCGCCCGATCTCGCCCCGTACACCCCGGCGCAAGCTCAGAAGTAGCTCAAATAAGGGCGTTCAGTGACATTGGCCACTGTCAGAACCCCCGTCTTGCCGTGACGATGTGCGCTGGCCGCGTCGAGGACGACCTCCCGCGCGCGTGGCCGGGTACCGCACAGACCCTCCCCCTCACGAAGGCGAACAAGTCCATGAGTGACCGCATCTCCCCTGCGGCCGACACGCTGTCCGCCACCCCACCGGCGGGCCTGCCCCCCGCGCCCGGGGCGTCCCCCCACGTCGACGCCGGTGACGCCGGGTACCGCAAGGACCTGAAGTCCCGGCACATCAACATGATCGCCATCGGCGGCGCCATCGGCACCGGCCTGTTCCTCGGCGCCGGCGGCCGCATGGCCAACGCCGGACCGTCCCTCTTCATCGCCTACGCGGTCTGCGGCGTCTTCGCCTTCTTCGTGGTGCGCGCCCTCGGCGAGCTGGTGCTCTACCGCCCCTCCTCCGGAGCCTTCGTCTCCTACGCCCGTGAGTTCATGGGCGAGAAGGGCGCCTACACCGCCGGCTGGCTCTACTTCCTGAACTGGTCGACCACCGCCATCGCCGACATCACCGCGGCCGCGACCTACGCCCACTTCTGGGCCATGTTCAGCGACGTCCCGCAGTGGATCCTCGCCCTGATCGCCCTCGCGGTCGTCCTCGCCGCCAACCTCATCTCGGTGAAGTACTTCGGCGAGATGGAGTTCTGGTTCGCGATCGTCAAGGTCGGCGCCCTCGTCGCCTTCATGCTCATCGGCATCTTCCTGATCGCGACCTCGCACGAGGTCGGCGGCCACACCCCGGGCCTGTCCACCATCACGGACAACGGCGGCATCTTCCCCAGCGGTGTCATGCCGATGCTGCTGCTGATCCAGGGCGTCGTCTTCGCCTACGCCTCCGTCGAGCTGTGCGGCGTCGCCGCCGGCGAGACCGAGAACCCCGAGAAGATCATGCCCAAGGCGATCAACTCGATCATGTGGCGCGTCGGCCTCTTCTACGTCGGCTCCGTCGTCCTCCTCGCCCTGCTCCTGCCGTACACCGCGTACTCCGGCGACCAGAGCCCCTTCGTCACCGTCTTCGACAAGCTGGGCATCCCCGGCGCCGCCGGCGTGATGAACCTCGTCGTCCTCACCGCCGCGCTCTCCAGCCTGAACTCCGGTCTCTACTCGACCGGCCGGATCCTGCGCTCCATGTCGCTGGCGGGCTCCGCGCCCCGGTTCACCGGCGTCATGAACAAGGGCGGCGTCCCCTACGGCGGCATCCTGCTGACCGCCGCCTTCGGTGTCCTCGGCGTCGGCCTGAACTACGTCATGCCCGGCGAGGCCTTCGAGCTGGTGCTGAACTTCGCCTCCGTCGGCATCATCGGCACCTGGGCCATGATCATGGTCTGCTCGCTGCTGTTCGTGAACCGCTCCAAGGAAGGCCGGGTCACCCGCCCCTCCTACCGCCTGCCCTGGGCCCCGTACACCCAGATCGTCACGCTGGTGTTCCTCGGCTCCGTCCTCGTCCTGATGTGGATGGACGGCGGCATCAGCCGCACCACCGTGAACTGCCTCCCGCTGATCGGCCTCCTGCTCGTCGGCGGTTGGTTCCTCGTCCGCAAGCGGGTCCGCGCCACCGAGGCCTCCCTCAAGGGCTGACCTCGGCACGGACACCTGACAAACAGTGAGACCCCCGCGGGCACGATCTGCGGGGGTCTCACCGTTCGTCAGGAGATAGTGGTAGCCAAGAGGCTTACCGAGGAAGGGAAGTGCACGATGGCGCAGCAGGTCCAGGGGGTCGTCGCCCCCGGCCGGAACGAGCCCGTACGGGTGGAGACGATCGTCGTTCCCGATCCGGGTCCGGGTGAGGCCGTGGTGAAGGTCCAGGCCTGCGGGGTCTGTCACACCGACCTGCATTACAAGCAGGGTGGCATCAGCGAGGACTTTCCCTTCCTTCTCGGTCATGAGGCCGCGGGTGTCGTCGAGTCGGTCGGCGCGGGTGTCTCCGAGGTGGTTCCGGGCGATTTCGTGATCCTGAACTGGCGTGCGGTGTGCGGGGTGTGCCGGGCTTGTCTGCGGGGGCGTCCGCAGTACTGCTTCGACACGCACAACGCCCGGCAGAAGATGACGCTGCTCGCCGGTGGGGCCGAGCTCTCCCCGGCCCTGGGTATCGGTGCCTTCGCCGAGAAGACCCTCGTCGCCGCGGGCCAGTGCACCAAGGTCGACCCTTCCGTGGCTCCGGCGGTGGCCGGCCTGTTGGGCTGTGGTGTCATGGCCGGTATCGGCGCGGCGATCAACACCGGGAACGTCGGCCGCGGCGACAGTGTCGCGGTCATCGGCTGTGGTGGTGTGGGGGATGCGGCGATCGTCGGCTCCCGCCTCGCCGGTGCGGCGCGGATCATCGCCGTCGACATCGACGACCGGAAGCTGCAGACGGCCCGTTCCATGGGCGCCACCCACACGGTCAACTCCCGTTCCACCGATCCGGTCGAGGCGGTGCGCGAACTGACCGGGGGTTTCGGCGCCGATGTCGTCATCGAGGCCGTCGGCCACCCGGAGACGTACAGGCAGGCGTTCTATGCCCGCGATCTGGCCGGCACCGTCGTCCTGGTGGGTGTGCCCACCCCTGAGATGCGTCTGGACCTCCCGCTCCTGGATGTTTTCGGCCGCGGCGGTGCGCTGAAGTCCTCCTGGTACGGCGACTGCCTGCCCTCCCGGGACTTCCCGATGCTGATCGACCTGCACCAGCAGGGCCGCATCGACCTCGGCGCGTTCGTCACCGAGACCATCGGCCTGGGCGATGTGGAGAAGGCGTTCGCCCGCATGCACGAGGGCGATGTCCTGCGCTCGGTGGTGGTGTTCTGATGGCCACCCGCATCGACCACCTGGTCACCTCCGGCACCTTCTCCCTCGACGGCGGCACCTGGGACGTCGACAACAACGTCTGGATCGTCGGCGACGACACCGAGGCCATCGTCATCGACGCCGCCCACGACGCCACCGCCATCCTCGCCGCCCTCGACGGCCGTACCCTCCGCGCCATCGTCTGCACCCACGCGCACAACGACCACATCGACGCCGCCCCGGCCCTCGCCGCCGCCACCGGCGCCCGCATCCTGCTCCACCCCGACGACCAGCCCCTGTGGAAGCAGACCCACCCCGACCACACCCCCGACGGCGAACTCGCCGACGGCCAGACCCTCACCATCGCGGGCACCGACCTCAAGGTCCTGCACACCCCGGGCCACGCCCCCGGAGCGGTCTGTCTGTACGCCCCCGACCTGGCCACCGTCTTCACCGGCGACACCCTCTTCCAGGGCGGACCCGGCGCCACCGGCCGGTCCTTCTCCCACTTCCCCACCCTCGTCGACTCGATCCGCGACCGCCTCCTCGCCCTCCCGCCGGAGACGGTCGTCCGCACCGGACACGGCGACACCACCACCATCGGCGCCGAAGCCCCGCACCTCCAGGAGTGGGTCAGCCGGGGCCACTGAGCCCGGCGAGGCTCAGCCGGCTCTCGAACCGCAGCTCCACGCCCGAGACCGGGTCGGTGAACTCCAGCGTCCGCGCCAGCAGTTGCAGCGGCCGCGTGAAGTCCTCCGGCCCGTCCGCGCGCACCACGGGATAGACCGGATCGTGCAGGATCGGCAGCCCCAGGGCGTTCATGTGCACCCGCAGCTGATGGGTGCGCCCGGTGGCCGGCAGCAGCCGGTAGCGCCCGAGCGCCCCCCGCCGCTCCACCAGCTCGATCCGGCTCTCGCTGTTCGGCTCGCCCGGCACCTCCCGGGCGGCCATCACCCCGCGCTCCTTCTCGATCCGGCTCCGCACGGTGACCGGAAGCGCGACCGCCGGATCGTACGGCGCCACCGCCTCGTACTCCTTGCGCACCAGCCGGTCCCGGAACAGCGTCTGGTACGCGCCCCGGTCCGCGGGTCGCACGACGAAGAGGACCAGCCCCGCCGTCAGCCGGTCCAGCCGGTGCGCCGGCTGGAGCTCCGCCAGCGCCAGCTCCCGGCGCAGCCGCGCCAGCGCCGTCTCGGTCACGTGCCGGCCGCGGGGCATCGTCGCCAGGAAGTGCGGCTTGTCGGCGACCACGATCCGCTCGTCGCGGTACACCACTCCGATCCCGAACGGCACCGGCTCCTCCGCGGGGAAGTCGCGGTGGAACCAGATGCTCAGTCCGGCGGCGTACGGCTCCCGGCCGGTCACGGGCCCGTCCAGCCGCACGAAGCGGCCGTCCCGCAGCATCTCGTCCACCCGCCCGGCACCGATGGCGCCGCCGAAGCGGTCCCGCAGATGATCACCGACGGTCGCCCAGCGGCCCTCCGTGTCCTCGGGCAGCCGCACCCGCGCGGGATCGATCCCCCCCCGCTGCGGCAACGGCGCCCCGATGGCCCTCGCTCTGCGTCTCACGGTCCCACCGCCGTAACGAAGAAAGACCCCACGAGACGTGGGGTCTTCCGCTGGTGTCCGAGGGGGGACTTGAACCCCCACGCCCGATAAAGGGCACTAGCACCTCAAGCTAGCGCGTCTGCCATTCCGCCACCCGGACAAGGTGTCTGTCTTTCCGGCCGCTGGGCCGTTCCGACGTGGAAAACCATAGCAAACATTCGGAGTGGCAGATCACCACCCTTCCCCGGCCCCGGCCGGTGCGGAACGCGTACGGCACATGTGACGGGCACATGTCCGCCGGGGGCTGCCCTTGGGTGCCCGGGCCCGGGCGCGGGAGGATGGGGGGAGACCACCAGCAACCATGTGGGGCACGTAGTGGGAGGAAGCAGCGTGAGCGAGTCGAACACGGCCCGGAGCGTCACCGGCGAGGACGAGGTCGTCGACCTCTGTCGCGACCTCATCCGCATCGACACCAGCAACTACGGCGACCACTCCGGCCCGGGCGAACGGGCGGCGGCGGAGTACATCGCGGAGAAGCTGGCCGAGGTCGGCCTGGATCCGAAGATCATCGAATCGCACCAGGGGCGGGCCTCCACCGTCGCCCGGATCGAGGGCGAGGACCCGTCCCGGCCGGCCCTCCTCATCCACGGCCATACCGACGTGGTGCCGGCCAACGCGGACGACTGGACGCACCACCCCTTCTCCGGCGAGGTCGCCGACGGCTGCGTCTGGGGCCGGGGCGCGGTCGACATGAAGGACATGGACGCGATGACCCTCGCGGTCGTCCGGGACCGGCTGCGCAGCGGCCGCAAGCCGCCCCGGGACATCGTCCTCGCCTTCCTCGCCGACGAGGAGGCCGGCGGCACCTACGGCGCCCGCCACCTGGTCGACCACCACCGGGACCTCTTCGACGGGGTGACCGAGGCCATCGGCGAGGTCGGCGGCTTCTCCTTCACCGTCAACGAGAACCTGCGGCTCTATCTGGTCGAGACGGCCCAGAAGGGCATGCACTGGATGCGGCTGACCGTCGAGGGCACGGCCGGCCACGGCTCGATGACCAACAACGACAACGCCATCACCGAGCTGTGCGAGGCCGTGGGCCGCCTGGGCCGCCATCAGTGGCCGGTACGGATGACCAAGACCGTGCGCTCCTTCCTGGACGAGCTCTCCGACGCGCTCGGTACCCCGCTCGACCCCGAGGACATGGAGGCCACGCTCGCCAAGCTGGGCGGCATCGCCAAGATGATCGGCGCCACCCTGCGCAACTCCGCCGCCCCGACCATGCTCGGCGCCGGCTACAAGGTCAACGTCATCCCGGGCCAGGCCACCGCGCACGTCGACGGGCGGTTCCTGCCGGGGTACGAGGACGAGTTCCTGGCCGACCTCGACCGGATCCTCGGCCCGCGGGTCCGGCGCGAGGACGTGCACGGCGACAAGGCGCTGGAGACCAGCTTCGACGGCGACCTCGTGGACGCCATGCAGCTGGCGCTCAAGGCGGAGGACCCGATCGCCCGGGCCGTGCCGTACATGCTCTCCGGCGGCACCGACGCCAAGTCCTTCGACGACCTCGGCATCCGCTGCTTCGGCTTTGCCCCCCTCAAGCTGCCGCCGGAGCTGGACTTCGCCGGCATGTTCCACGGCGTCGACGAGCGCGTCCCGGTGGACGGTCTGAAGTTCGGCGTCCGGGTCCTCGACCGGTTCATCGACGCCTCCTGAGGGGCGTGAGTGGCGAACCCTGCGCTATTCGGTCGTGCGTGCTAATTGACCGGAAAGGGTGAATGCGCTCATAGGCTCGTAGCCCCAATGGGTCCTCCTCGTTACAGGTGGTGCGGTCCGCGGTTGGGATCGCATTGCCAACAAGGAGGAATAATGATCAAGAAGGTCGTCGCTGCTGCGGCTGCCACGGGCGGTCTCGTTCTCGCGGGTGCGGGCATGGCCGTTGCCGACTCGGGTGCCCAGGGTGCCGCCATCGGTTCCCCCGGCGTGCTCTCGGGCAACGTCGTCCAGGTGCCGGTTCACGTCCCGGTGAACGTGTGCGGCAACACGGTCTCCGTGATCGGGCTGCTGAACCCCGCCTTCGGCAACACCTGCGTCAACGCCTGACGTTGAGCCTCGACCCCCAGAGGGTCTGAGCCCCAGGCCGGCCCCGGAGTGCGTGCCATGCACTCCGGGGCCGGTGGGCATTTCCGGCCCCGGGCGCCGAGCCCGGGGCCTTTTCTGAAGCCGAGCAGGCAGAGCCAAAAGGCAGGGAAGAACCTATGCGACAGGTCACGCGCAAGGGCCTGATCACCGTTGCGGCCGCGGGCGGGGTCATGGCCCTCGGCGGCGGTTACGCACACGCCGATTCCGGTGCGAGCGGTACGGCGGCGAATTCCCCGGGCATCGCGTCCGGCAATTCCGTCCAGGTGCCGGTGCACGCCCCGGTGAACATCTGCGGGAACACCGTCAGTGTGGTCGGGCTGATCAATCCGACGTTCGGCAATTCATGCGCCAACGTCTCCAAGCCGGCGGGCCCGTCCGGCCGGCACCGCGGCGCCTCGGCCGAGGGGGGCACCGCCAACTCCCCGGGGATCGCCTCCGGCAACCACGTGCAGGCCCCGGTCCACGTCCCGGTGAACGTCTGCGGGAACAGCATCACGGGCATCGGCGCGATCAATCCGCCCTTCGGCAACGAGTGCGGCAACGGCATCGAGCCGACGCCCCCGGGGGAGCCGGGCAACCCCGGTAACCCGGGCAACCCCGGAAACCCGGGGAACCCCGGAAACCCGGGGAACCCCGGTAACCCGGGCAACCCTGGAAACCCGGGCAACCCGGGTAACCCCGGGACCCCTGGCAACCCGGGCACTCCGGGAACGCCCGGCAACCCCGGCGACGACGGTGGGTCCGGCTGGCCCGGCGGCCCCGGCACCCCGCAGGGGCCGAACACCCCCGGTACGCAGACCATCACGCAGCCGGCGGCCACCGAGGAGCTCGCCGAGACCGGTTCCGGTCCGCTCGGACTGATCGTCCCGGCCGGCGCGGCCCTGCTGCTCGCCGGCTCCGTGATCTACCGCCGCGCCCGCCAGTCGGCTTAGGCGCGCCCCCGTGCCACCGGCTCACGCCGGGTGGCCGGGCGCACACGAGGGGCCCCGCCCGGGCGGGGCCCCTCGTCGTATCACCAGGTGGCGCGGACCTGACGGATGATGCGCCGTCGCAGCCGCACTCTGCGGCTGCCGTCCCGGTGCAGGCTCAGACGGTCCAACTCCCAGTGCCCGTACTCGGCATGGTCGGTCAACAGCCGCGTCGCCTCCTTGCGGGAGACCCCTCGCGGCACGTACACGTCGACAAATTCGTATTCCGGCATCGCATCTATTGTGCGGGCACGGGCCCGGTACGGATAGCGTCTGTCCCATGTCTGATGCTGCGCAGCCCACCGCTGCCGAGGTACGTGCCGCCGCCGAGGCGGTCAAAGCCGCACTGGACCGTCACCTCGCGGCGGTCGAACGCCGCACGGGGGACGACGACCCGGCCGTCTACGAAGCCTTCAACGCCCTCGCCGCGGCCGCCGAGTCCTACGACGAGCGGCTCTACGACCGGTACGACGAGGTCACCCCCTTCGAGATCCCAGGCGCCGACGACTCCCTGCCGCCGTACGCCGGACCCGAGGAGCCGCACGCCCTCAGCGTGCTGATCCGGCGCGACTACGCCGTGGTCGAGCCGCAGCGGCTGATCGCCCAGGCACAGCGCATCGCCGACCTGGAGAGCGAGGAGGAAGGCGCGGCCATGCCCTCCGTGGTCGCCGCGGGCACCCACGCGGCGCTGGGGTTGCTCTTCGGCGAGTTCGAGCCGGACGAAATCGCCTCCCGGCACAAGGAGTTCGGCCTCGAAGAGGGGGACTCCACCCTCTGGGTCTCGGCCGCCGAGGAGCTCCCGGAACCGGGGGACTGGCTGAGCGCCCCCTTCGAGCACGCCGATCCCGAGCGGATCGTCTGCCGCTTCGACGTCAGCGCGGTCTTCGACGACGAACCGGACGACGACCTCAGGCCGCAGAGGGCCTGACCGACCCCTCGCGAGGGCGGAGCACCCGGCACCGGGCGCTCCACCCTCGCGTCGTTCCCGCACCCCCCCACGGGCCGGCCGGCGGGCGCTACTCCTCGGTGTCGGCCAGCAGCGCTTCGAGAAGCGGACGCAGCCGGGTCGTGCGGTCCGCGGGCACGCCCTCGGCGACCGCCCTCGGCAGCGCCTGGTCCACGCCGTGGACGACCGACAGATGCCGTTCGCCGCGGCCGAAGGCGGTGTACACCCAGGCCCGGCTCAGCCCCTGCGCCGCGTCGCCGGGCAGGACCACCACCGCGGCCGGCCAGCGCGCCCCGGCCGCCTGGTGCGCCGTCAGCGCCCAGCCGTGCCGCAGCGCCGACTCCACCCGCTCCTTCGGTACGACCAGCTCCTCGCCGCTCTCGGACGTCAGGCGCAGCCCCTCCGCGTCCGCCGAGACGACCGTCCCCGCCACCGTCCGCCCCGGAGCCGGGACATAGGCCACGCGGTCGCCCGGGTCGAAGCCCCCGAAGCGGCCGGGGCCCGGGTTGAGCCGCTGCTTCAGTGCGGCGTTCAGCGCCCGGGTCCCCGCCGAGCCGCCGTGGCCGACCGTGATCACCTGGGTGTCCTCGGGCGGCACCCCGATCGCCCGGGGGACGGAGTCGGCGACCAGCTGCACCGTGCGGTGGACGGCCTCGCCCGCGTCCCGGACCGGGACGATCACGACCTCCTTGCCCGGAGCCTCCACCTGGTTCAGCTCGCCGATGCCGATGCCCGAGACCAGCTCGCCGAGCGGGCCCGGGTCGGGCACCCGGGAGGCCACCTGCGGGCACGCGCGGGACGCCAGCACATCGGCGAAGACCCGGCCGGCGCCCGCGGAGCCGAGGACCCCGGGGTCGCCGCTGAGCACCAGACGGCAGCCGTCCGGCAGGGACTCCACGAGCGCCGCGCCGCCCTCGACGTCGAGCTGCGGGGCGTCCAGGACGACGAGCAGGTCCAGGGCGAGCGCGCCCTCCGCGTCGCGGCCGGGGCCCGCCTCCCCCGAGAGGAGCGCGGCGAGGGTGAGCGCGTCGCCGCCGACGCGCCGCCGGCCGTTCTCGCTGTGCGTGGCCACCGCGACCCGCAGCCCCCGCTCCCGGGCCGCCCCGGCGAGCGCGACGGCCTCGGCGCGGGCCGCCTCGCCGCCGGTGTGGAGCACCAGGCCGTGCGCTCCGGCGGCGCGGACCAGGTCAGGACCTTCCCAGACCTCGGCGAAGACGGTTTTGACGAGCCGGGCCAGGCCGTCGGCCAGGCTCTCCTCGGCGAGGGCGTACCGGTCGAGCCCCAGCAGCACGGGCACCGGCGTGCCCGGCGCCTCCTCCGGCGCGGCCGGTTCCTCCTCGTCCGGCGCCTCCTCCCCGGCGGGCGCCTCCTCCTCCTGGAAGACGAGGACAGCCCCCTCGAAGATCGCCTCCTGGACCGCCCCGTCCGGGTCGGGCAGGGACAGCTTCCCGAGTTCGGCCTTCACGTCCGTCGCCTCCAGGGCCGTGTGCCCCCGCTCCGCGGCCCGTTCGAGCAGCCAGACGACGAGCGCGACGGCCCGCCGGGAGTCGCCCGGCCCGCACTCGGCGCCCAGCAGGGCCCGTGCGAAGCCGTCGGCGTGCTCGGGGCGCACCCCGGGCACGGAGAGCAGCCGCCAGGGGTCGTCGAGCAGCGCCTGCGGGGCGCCCTCGCCGAGCAGGGCGGACACCTGCCCGGCCAGGGCGTCCGGCGCCCCGCCGCGGACCAGGACCTCCCGCACGGCCGCCACGGTCTCGGGGGCGGCCGCCGTCTCCCGTGGCGCCGGCCGCAGGGGCGCCGGAGCCGGCGCGGGCGTGGCGGGCGCGGCCGGGGCAGGGCGCCGGGGCGCGGTCTCCGGCTCCTCGAAGAAGGCGGTGCCCGAGGTCGTACCGGACTCGACGGCCCGTACGGCGGCGAGGAGGTCGGCGGCCTTGCCACTGAGCTTGGCGCCCGCGGCGATCGGCGCCTCCTTCTCCGCCTTGCGCTGCTCGATCCGGGCCCGCAGCTCCCGCTGCGCGGCCAGCTCGGCCTGCGCCTCGGAGACCTCGGCCGCCGTGGCCCCGTCCCCGGCGGCACCTTCGGCGGTCCTGGCATCGTCGGCGGCCGTCCCGGCGTCGGCGGTCTCCGCGTCGGTGCTCTCCGCGTCGGCGGTCCCGGCGTCGGCCGCCGCCCCCTCGCCCGTGGCCGTGTCGCCCGTCCCCGCTTCGGGGTCCGCGTCCGCGTGGGTCTCCGCGCCGGCCGCCACGGGGTCCGGGGCGGACGTGCTCGCGAGGGCGTCGTCGTTCTCGCCCGGCACGGGCTCGGCGGCCTCGGGAGGGGTCTCCCGGGAAGGCTCGGTCACAGGGTGCTCCAGTCCTGGTCCGGATAGCGGTGCACGGGCGCCGACACGTCGTCGAGAGCCCGGCAGATCTCGTCAGGAAGACTAAGGGTCTCCACTGACAGGGCGGCCGTGAGCTGCCGCGCGTTGCGCGCGCCGACGATCGGGGCGGTCACCCCTGGCCGGTCCCGCACCCACGCGAGGGCGACCTGCAAGGGCGTCACCGCGAGTCCGTCCGCGGCCGTCGTGACCGCGTCCACGATCCGGCTCGCCGCGTCGTCGAGGTACGGCTCCACGAAGGGCGCCATGGTCTCCGAGCCGCCCCGGGAGTCCGTCGGCGTCCCGTGCCGGTACTTGCCCGTCAGGACACCGCGCCCCAGCGGCGAGGACGGCAGCAGCCCTATCCCCAGGTCGAGCGCGGCCGGGAGCACCTCCCGTTCGACGCCCCGCTGCAGCAGGGAGTACTCCATCTGGGTCGCCGCGAGCCGGGTCCTGCCCGCGCCGGAGGCGCCGAGCTGCCAGGTCCCCGCCTTGGCCAGCTGCCAGCCGCAGAAGTTCGACACCCCCACATAGCGGGCCCGGCCGCTGCTCACGGCGATGTCGAGCGCCTGGAGCGACTCCTCCAGCGGGGTGTGGGGGTCGAAGGCGTGCAGCTGCCACAGGTCGACGTGGTCCGTGCCGAGCCGTTCCAGGGAGGAGTCGAGAGCCGCCAGGAGATGGCCGCGCGAGCCGTCCATCCGCCGGTCGGGGTCCGGCACGCTGCCGGCCTTGGTGGAGATGACCAGATCCCGCCGCGGCACCAGCCGCTCTATGAGCTGCCCGAGCAGATACTCCGCCTCGCCGCCGCCGTACACGTCGGCCGTGTCGACCAGGGTGCCGCCCGCGTCCCAGAACGCCTTCAGCTGGTCGGCGGCGTCGTGCTCGTCGGTGTCCCGGCCCCACGTGAGGGTGCCGAGCCCGATCCTGGACACGCGCAGGCCGGTACGTCCGAGATGCCTCTGCTCCATGGGCGCGAGATTACTGGCCAGGGCCCCACGCGGAGAGAGCCTGTGGACAACCTCCTCCTGACGGATCCCGTGCCCGCGCGCTAGAGTCCGCCCCAAGGGACGTTACTGATCAGTAAAGAGGGAGCGGTCATGAGGCTCGGCATCAACCTCGGCTACTGGGGCGCCGGTATGGACGGCGACAATCTCGCCGTGGCCCAGGAGGCGGACCGCCTCGGGTACGACGTCTGCTGGGCCGCCGAGGCGTACGGCTCCGACGCCCCCACCGTGCTCGCCTGGGTGGCGGCCAAGACCGAGCGGATCGACGTCGGCTCCGCCATCATGCAGATCCCGGCGCGCCAGCCCGCCATGACGGCGATGACCGCCGCCACCCTCGACTCGCTCTCCGGCGGCCGTTTCCGCCTCGGTCTCGGCGTGTCGGGGCCGCAGGTCTCGGAGGGCTGGTACGGCGTCAAGTTCGACAAGCCGCTGGCCCGCACCCGCGAGTACGTCGAGATCGTCCGTAAGGCGATGACCCGTGAACGGCTCAGCTACGAGGGCGAGCACTGGACGCTGCCGCTGCCTGACGGCCCGGGCAAGCCGATCAAGCTCACCGTCCACCCGCAGCGCGAGCACATCCCGCTCTACATCGCCGCGATCGGCCCGAAGAACCTGGAGCAGACCGGCGAGATCGCCGACGGCGCGCTGCTGATCTTCCCGTCCGCCGAGCATCTGGAGGACACCGCGCTGCGCCATCTGCGCGCGGGCCGCGAGAAGGCCGGTCTGACCATGGACGGCTTCGACGTCCACCCCACGCTGCCGCTGGCCCTGGGCGACGACATCGACGCCCTGGCGGACCTCTTCCGTCCGTACACGGCGCTGTACGTGGGCGGCATGGGCAGCAGGAAGCAGAACTTCTACAACCAGCTCGCCCAGCGCATGGGGTACGAGAAGCAGGCCGCGGAGATCCAGGACAAGTACCTGGCGGGCGACAAGACGGGCGCCGCGGCGGCCGTGCCGCGCCAACTGATCGACCAGACCACGCTGCTCGGCTCCGTCGAGCGCATCGCCGACCGGATGAAGGCCTACGCCGCCGCCGGCGTCACCACGCTGACCCTGGCCCCGGCCGGCTTCACCCTCGACGAGCGGGTGGCGGCGCTGCGGGCGGGCACCGAGGCCCTCGAACGGGCGGGCCTGGCCTGACCCCGACCCGGGAGCCGGACCCGTAAGGGCCCGGGCCCGGGAGGCCCGCGGGGCGGGAAGTCTGCGGCCGTGGTGGGGGCTCGGGGGGTCTTCCCCGCCACGGCCGTCACGGAGCACAACGCTCCACCGCGCGGCCGGTTACGGATCGCGGGCTCCGTCTTTCGGCCGAGTCCCGCGGCCCCTCGTGTTGCCCGCGCCGCCGGAGCGCATTTGACTCGTGGTCTGCGGACGTGCGGCGTGCGGACGCCCACAGTCAGGAGGCGGCAATGCTCACGGCCAAGGGCCTGTTCCAGGAGATCGTCGACGACGACGAGGCCTTCCAGCTCTTCTGTTCGATCGCCGCCAGCGGTGAGGCTCAGGGAGGCTGGGAGAACGCCCGGATCGCGGCGCTCGTCCCCCCGGGCATGCGCGAGCTGGCCCCCAAGATCACCCGGCACGGTGCCGACGAGGACAAGCACGGCCGGATCTTCAACGCGCTGCTGAGGAAGCGGGGCCTGGAGCCCGTACCGGTGCCGCCGGAGACCGACTACACGATGCTGCTGGAACGCCACGGCATCGGCCTGGCCCACGACACGCTGCGCCGCGAGGAACCGCTGAGCGAGCGGGACATCATCGTCTACCTCTCCCACAGCCGGGTCACCGAACAGCGGGCCGCCGACCAGATGGACATGCTGGTCACCTACTTCGGGAACCACCCCGAGCTGGGCAAGGCCATCCACATGATCTGCGACGACGAGGTGAACCACCTCGCGTACTGCCACGAGGAGCTGCTGCGCCTCGCGTACGCCGGTCACGGCCGCCTCATCCACCGGACCCTGCACGAGTCCGCGCTCGCCGAGATCCGGATCTACCGCGACGTCAGCCTCGCGGTGATGGGCCACATGGGCCGCATCCTGAAGTGGCCCAAGGCGAAGTCCGCGGCCCTCGTCGCCGGCATCCACGGCATGTACGCGTACGAACGCGTCGGCGGCTGGCACAAGATGGTGAACCTCGCCATGCCCGAACGGCGCGACGCCCTGGGCGGCCCGCCGGTCCCCGCCCCGGCCTTCTGACGGCCGGCGCCTCGGCGGAGCCGGCGGGTGCGGGGGAGTGCCGGAACGGACCGGCTACAACCAGCCCCGGCGCTTGAAGAGCCGGTACAGGCCGAACACCGCGCCCGCCATCACCAGGACCACCGCCGGATAGGACCCCACCCACCGCAGCTCCGGCATGTGGTCGAAGTTCATGCCGTAGATCCCCGCGACCATCGTGGGGACCGCCGCCATGGCGGCCCAGGCCGAGATCTTCCGCATGTCGTCGTTCTGCCGCACGCCCATCTGCGCCAGATGCGCCGACAGCACGTCCGAGAGCAGCCGGTCGAGCCCCTCCACCTGATCGTTGGCCCGTATCAGGTGGTCGCTCACGTCCCGGAAGAACGGCTGCGCGTGCTCGCTCACGAACGGTACGGTCCCGGCCGCCAGCCGCTCCATCGGCCCCGCCAGCGGCCCGCCGGCCCGCCGGAACTCGAGGACCTGGCGCTTGGCGGTGTAGATCCGCTCCGCCGTGTTCGACGCGGAGCCGCCGCTCGGCGCGAACACGTCGGCCTCCAGCTCCTCCAGGTCGACCTGGAGCTCACCCGCCACGTCGATGTAGTGGTCCACGACCGCGTCGCTGATCGCGTACAGCACCGCCGTCGGACCGTGCCGCAGCACCTCCGGCTCGGCCTCAAGGCGTTGGCGCACGGCCGCGAGGGGCGCGCCGTCGCCGTGCCGGACGGTCACCACGAACGAATCGCCTATGAAGACCATCAGCTCGCCGGTGCTGACCCGGTCGCTCTCCGGCTCGTACAGCACCGGCTTCAGGACGACGAAGAGCGAGTCGTCGTACACCTCCAGCTTGGGCCGCTGATGGGCCTTCAGGGCGTCCTCGACCGCGAGCGGATGGAGGGCGAACTCGGCGGTGACGTGATCGAACTCGCGGGCGGTCGGCTCGTGCAGGCCCACCCACAGGAAGGCGTCCCCGGTGGCCCGCGCCTCCGCGAGGGCGTCCGACAGATCGGACGGCCCCACGGCGCGAGCACCGCCTTTGTACAGGGCGGAGTCGACGATCATGCGACGTATTCTCCCCCGCCGGGGCCCGTCACACACGCTTGGGGGGCGCGGCCCGCCCGCCCCGGCTCCACGCGCGCGTGCCCCGTTCCGTCCCCGCGGTCCTTCCGGCACTCACCCACGCGCGCCGCACCGCCTACGCTTGCCGCCATGGTCACCCTGATCCTCGTCCGACACGGACGCTCCACCGCCAACACCTCCGGAGTCCTCGCCGGGCGGACGCCCGGGGTGGCGCTCGACGAGCGCGGGGCCGCGCAGGCCGCCGCCCTGCCCGGCCGGCTGGCCGGGGTGCCGCTCGCGGCCGTCGTCAGCAGCCCCTTGCAGCGCTGCCAGGAGACCGTGCGGCCCCTCCTCGACGCCCGGCCCGGGCTGCCGCTGCACACCGAGGAGCGGATCAACGAGTGCGACTACGGCGACTGGTCGGGGCGCAAGCTCGCCGAACTCGGCGACGAGCCGCTGATGCAGGTCGTCCAGGCGCACGCCTCCGCGGCGTCCTTTCCCGGCGGCGAGTCCATGCGGGCCATGCAGGCGCGGGCCGTCGACGCCGTACACGACTGGAACGCGCGCGTGGAGGCCGAGCACGGGGAGGACGCGGTCTACGCCATGTGCTCGCACGGCGACATCATCAAGTCGGTCGTCGCCGACGCGCTCGGCCTCCACCTCGACCTCTTCCAGCGGATCCATGTCGACCCGTGTTCCCTGACCGTGATCCGCTACACGCGCCTGCGCCCCTTCCTCGTACGCCTCGGCGACACCGGCGACTTCGCCGCCCTCGCGCCCCGCGAGAGCGGCGAGGGCACCGACCGCGGCGGGGCCGCCGAGGTCGGTGGCGGTGCGGGCGCACCGTGATCCATCCGCGCAGTAGGGTGGACAGGCCGCTGTAGGCCCTCCACAGGGCCCTCGAACCGTCGAGACGCAAGGGAGACAGGGACGTGTCCCGTCAGGTGTTCCTCTACGACCCACCGGAGCGTTTCGTGGCCGGTACGGTCGGGCTGCCTGGCCGCCGTACGTTCTTCCTGCAGGCGTCCGGGGCCGGCCGGGTCACCAGCGTGGCCCTGGAGAAGACCCAGGTGGCGGCGCTCGCCGAACGCATCGACGAGCTGCTCGACGAAGTGGTGCGCCGCACCGGGGGCAACGCCCCCGTCCCCGCGGTCGCTCCCGCCGACATCGCCGACACCGCCCCGCTGGACGCCCCCATCGAGGAGGAGTTCCGCGTCGGCACCATGGCGCTGGCCTGGGACGGCGAGGAACAGCGCATGATCGTCGAGGCCCAGGCCCTGGTCGAACTCGAGGCCGAGACCGACGAGGACCTCGCCGAGGCCGAGGAACGCCTGCTGCAGGACGAGGAGAACGGCCCCCCGATGCTGCGGGTCCGGCTCACCGGAGCCCAGGCCAGAGCCTTCGCCAAGCGGGCCCTCGACGTGGTCAACGCCGGCCGGCCGCCCTGCCCCCTGTGCAGTCTTCCGCTCGACCCGGAGGGGCACGTCTGCCCGCGCCAGAACGGCTACCGGCGCGGAGCATGACCGACGTGCCGAGCCTGCCGACCGCGCCGCCGCTGCCGGTCATCGAGCTGCTCGCCCGGGGCGAGCTCACCGTCCGCGGGCAGGTCCGCGAGGCCTCCAACGCCGTGCTCTTCTGCTCCGTCGCCCACGACGGAGAGGAAGCCTCGTGCGTCTACAAGCCGGTCGCCGGGGAGCGGCCGCTGTGGGACTTCCCCGACGGCACGCTCGCCCAGCGGGAGGTCGCGGCGTACGAGCTCTCCGAGGCCACCGGCTGGGGGCTCGTACCGCCCACCGTGCTGCGCGACGGACCGTACGGACAGGGCATGGTCCAGCTCTGGATCGAGGCCGACCCCACCGCGAACCTGCTCGCGCTCACCGAGGACGAGGAGCCGGGGGACGGCTGGAAGGCCGTCGGGCCCGCCAGGACCGGCGAGGGCCGCACCGCGCTCCTCGTGCACGCCGACAGTCCCGACCTGCGCCGCCTCGCCGTCCTGGACGCGGTCATCAACAACGGCGACCGCAAGGGCGGCCACCTGCTGCCCGTCCCGGACGGACGTCTGTACGCCATCGACCACGGCGTCACCTTCAACGTCGAGGACAAGCTCCGCACCCTGCTGTGGGGCTGGGCGGGGGAGGAGCTGCCCGCCGAGGCGTCCGAGGTGCTGGACCGGCTCGACCGGTCCCTCGCCCCGGGCACCGCTCTCGCCACCCGGCTGGCTCAGTTGCTCACCGTCGCCGAGGTGCAGGCGCTGCGCGGCCGCGTCACCGCTCTGCGCACGAGCCGCCGGCACCCCGAGCCGTCGGGACAGTGGCCGGCCATCCCCTGGCCTCCGGTCTGACCGATCGGATCCGGCCACGGCCTGTTGCCCGTGCCGCACCCCCCTGGGGTATGCACGCCAGGCCCCTGGGCCGCAAGACCGCCTATCAGGTCAAGATCCCGGATCCGGTTCGTATCCGGAACAGCTGTCCGGTTAGGCTCATGGCATGCATGCCTGGCCCGCTTCTGAGGTCCCCGCCCTGCCCGGCAAGGGCCGCGACCTCCGGATCCACGACACCGCGACCGGCGGACGAGTGACCCTCGCCCCCGGTCCCGTCGCCCGTATCTACGTCTGCGGCATCACGCCGTACGACGCGACCCACCTGGGTCACGCGGCGACCTACAACGCGTTCGACCTCGTGCAGCGCGTGTGGCTCGACACCAAGCGGCAGGTTCACTACGTCCAGAACGTGACCGACGTGGACGATCCGCTCCTGGAGCGGGCGATCCGCGACGGCATCGACTGGGTCGGCCTCGCCGAGCGCGAGACCGCCCTCTTCCGCGAGGACATGACGGCCCTGCGGATGCTTCCGCCGCAGCAGTACATCGGAGCCGTCGAGGCCATACCCGGCATCGTGCCGCTCGTGGAGCGGCTGCGGGACTCCGGCGCCGCCTACGAACTGGACGGCGACATCTACTTCTCCGTCGAGGCCGACCCGCACTTCGGCCAGGTGTCGCACTACGACACCGAGCTGATGCGGCACCTCTCCGCCGAACGCGGCGGCGATCCGGACCGCCCCGGCAAGAAGAACCCCCTCGACCCGATGCTCTGGATGGCCGCCCGCGAGGGCGAGCCGAGCTGGGACGGGCACAGCCTCGGCCCCGGCCGGCCCGGCTGGCACATCGAGTGCGTCGCCATCGCCCTGGACCACCTCGGCATGGGCTTCGACGTGCAGGGCGGCGGCTCCGACCTGATCTTCCCGCACCACGAGATGGGCGCCTCCCACGCCCAGGCGCTCACCGGCGAGTTCCCCATGGCCAAGGCGTACGTCCACGCCGGCATGGTCGCCCTGGACGGCGAGAAGATGTCCAAGTCCAAGGGCAACCTCGTCTTCGTCTCCACGCTCCGCCGTGAGGGCGTCGACCCCGCCGCCATCCGACTGGCCCTGCTCTCGCACCACTACCGCGCCGACTGGGAGTGGACCGACCAGGTGCTCCGGGACGCCGTGGAGCGCCTCGACCGCTGGCGCGCCGCGGTCTCCCGCCCCGACGGCACGTCCGCCGACGCGCTCGTCGAGGAGATCCGCGAAGCCCTCGCGGACGACCTCGACGCCCCGGCCGCCCTCGCGGCGGTCGACCGCTGGGCCGCGCGGCAGAACGAGGAGGGCGGCACGGACGAGTCCGCGCCCGGCCTCGTCTCCCGCGCCGTCGACGCCCTCCTCGGCGTGGCGCTGTAACACCCGCACCGCCGCATCGCCTGAGAAGGGAGAGGGGCCGCACCGATCCCGGTGCGGCCCCTCTCCCGTACGCCTTACTTCTCCGCGTCGCCCGCGGACCCGTCCCCGGCCTCGCCGGCCGGACCGTCCTCCGTGCCGTCCGTGTTGCCACGGTCCGTGCCGCCGGTCCCCGGGTCGGCATCCGGCGTGTCCTCCGGACTGTTCCCCGGGCCGTCCGTGGCGCCGTCGGCCGGTGACACCTTCGGCGTCCCGGGCGGCTCCGGGGTCGCGTCCGGCCCCGTGACCCCCGGCAGCTCCGGCGCGGACTCCGGCCCCGGCTGCTCCGGTTTCGGCGGTCGCGTCCGGCCGCTGGACGGGTCCCGCAGATACGAGGTGTCCCCGCCCTCGGTGGCCACTCCGTGCCCCTGGCCCGGCCCCTGACCGGGCTCACGCCGCCGCAGATAGCGCTCGAACTCCCGGGCGATCGCCTCGCCCGAGGCCTCCGGCAGCTCCGCCGTGTCCCGCGCCTCCTCCAGCGTCTGGACGTACTCCGCCACTTCGCTGTCCTCGGAAGCCAGTTGGTCCACGCCCAGCTGCCAGGCCCGCGCGTCCTCGGGCAGTTCGCCCAGCGGAATGCGCAGGTCGATCAGGTCCTCCAGGCGGTTCAACAGCGCCAGTGTCGCCTTCGGGTTGGGCGGCTGCGACACGTAGTGCGGCACGGCGGCCCACAGGCTGACCGCGGGCACCCCGGCGTGCGTGCACGCCTCCTGGAGGATGCCGACGATGCCGGTCGGGCCTTCGTAGCGCGTCTCCTCCAGGTCCATCGTCCGCGCCAGGTCGGGGTCGGAGGTGACGCCGCTGACCGGGACCGGCCGGGTGTGCGGGGTGTCGCCGAGCAGCGCGCCGAGGATCACCACCATCTCCACGCCCAACTCGTGGGCGAAGCCGAGGATCTCGTTGCAGAACGACCGCCAGCGCATCGACGGCTCGATCCCGCGCACCAGGACCAGGTCGCGCGGCTTGTCGCCGCCGATCCGGACCACGGAGAGCCGGGTCGTCGGCCAGGTGATCTTCCGGACGCCGTTGTCCAGCCATACCGTGGGCCTGTTGACCTGGAAGTCGTAGTAGTCCTCGGCGTCCAGCGCCGCGAACACCTCGCCCTTCCATTCCCGGTCCAGATGGGCGACCGCGGTGGAGGCGGCGTCGCCGGCGTCGTTCCAGCCCTCGAACGCGGCCACCATGACCGGGTCGATCAGCTCGGGAACCCCCTCGAGCTCGATCACCCAGCGCCTCCTTTTCGAAGTTCCTGTCGTACGGACCAACCTTACGGCTTTCCGTCGACCCGTCCGCAGCCCTCGTGCACCACCGAGGGCCTTCGTCGCCATGATCGACTACCCAGTAATTCCCGTCGGCACACGAACCTTCCGACACCCGCCGCACACGCGGGAGGGGTGGACTTCCGTCCGGAAGCCCACCCCTCCCTCACCCGCTCACCCGCTCACCCGCTCACGCGCGCAGGACGTCCTCCACCTTGGCGCGGATCTCGTCCGTCGCCAGACCACGGATCGTCAGCGTCGTACGGCGGCGCAGCACGTCGTCCGCCGTCTCGGCCCACTCGTGGTCCCGGGCGTAGGCGACCTGCGCCCAGATCTCCGGCGCGTCCGGGTGGACGCGCTCGGCCAGCTCGGGGTTCTCGTTCGCCATCCGGGCGATGTCGAAGGAGAGCGAACCGTAGTGCGTCGCCAGGTGCTTGGCGGTGTCCGCGGCCATGCGCGGGCCGGGCGCCGGGCCGTCCGAGAGCAGCCGGTGCGCGACCGCGTTCGGGTTGGCTATGCCGGGCAGCGGAAGCCGCTTCGGCAGCGCGGAGACCGGCTCGTAGTCCTCGCCGAGCGGGCCGCCCGGCAGGGACTCCAGCTTCCGCATCACCGTACGGCCGATGTGGCGGAAGGTCGTCCACTTGCCGCCGGCCACCGACAGCATCCCGCCCCGGCCCTCGGTGACGACGGTCTCCCGCTTGGCCTTGGAGGTGTCGCCGGGGCCGCCGGGCAGCACCCGCAGACCGGCGAAGGAGTAGGTGATCAGATCGCGCGACAGCTGCTGGTCGCGGATGGAGAAGGCGGCCTCGTCGAGGATCTGCGCGGTGTCCTTCTCGGTGACCTCGACCTGGCCGGGGTCGCCCTCGTACTCCTCGTCCGTGGTGCCGAGCAGCAGCATGTCCTCCCAGGGGAGGGCGAAGGTGATGCGGTACTTGTCGATCGGCGTCGCCAGCGCGGCCTTCCACGGGGAGGTGCGCTTCAGGACCAGGTGCGCGCCCTTGGAGAGCCGGATCGACGGGGCCGAGGCCGGGTCCTCCATCTTCCGCAGGTGGTCGACCCAGGGGCCGGTGGCGTTGAGCACGAGCCGGGCGTCGACGCCGAACTCGTCCCCGCTGGTGCGGTCCTTCAGCTCCGCGCCGGTGACCCGGCCCCGGGTGAAGCGCAGACCGGTGACCTCGGCGTGGTTGAGGACGGTGGCCCCGGCGGCGACCGCGGCGCGGACCGTCATCAGGGCCATGCGGGCGTCGTTCATCTGGTCGTCACCGTAGACGGCCACGGCCTTCAGGTTGTCCGTGCGCAGTTCGGGCACGTCCTGCGCGGCCTTCGACGGGCTCAGCAGATGCCCGACCCCGTCGCCGAACGCCGACAGGGCGCTGTACGCGAACACGCCCGCGCCGAGCTTGGCGGCGCCGTGCGGGCCGCCCTTGTAGACGGGCAGGTAGAAGGTGAGCGGGTTGGCGAGGTGGGGCGCCACCTGGCGGGAGACCGCGCGCCGCTCGAAGTGGTTCTCCGCCACCAGCTTCACCGCGCCGGTCTGCAGATAGCGCAGGCCGCCGTGGAGGAGCTTGGAGGAAGCGGAGGAGGTGGCGCCGGCGAAGTCGCCGGCGTCCACCAGGGCCACCCGCAGACCCGCCTGCGCGGCGTGCCAGGCGGTGGAGATGCCCAGGATGCCGCCGCCGATGACCAGGAGGTCGTACGTCGCCTTGGAAAGCTGCTCCCGGGTCTCGGCGCGGCTCGGGAGGGAACCGGCAGCCGGGTGCGTCCCCAGGGCGGGGACGCTCTGCAGGGTGGTCATGTCGATCTACTCCTCGTCAGTTCTCTTCTTCGAGCCAGCCCATGGAGCGCTCGACGGCCTTCAGCCAGCTCTTGTACTCGCGGTCGCGCTTCTCGGCGTCCATGCGAGGGGTCCACTCCGCGGCCCGGCGCCAGTTGGCGCGCAGGGCGTCGGTGTCCGGCCAGAAGCCGACGGCCAGGCCGGCGGCGTAGGCGGCGCCGAGGCAGGTGGTCTCGGCGACCATCGGACGCACGACCGGCGCGTCCAGGAAGTCCGAGAGCGTCTGCATCAGCAGGTTGTTGGAGGTCATGCCGCCGTCGACCTTGAGCGCGGTCAGCTCGACGCCGGAGTCCTTCGTCATCGCGTCGGTGATCTCGCGGGTCTGCCAGGCGGTGGCCTCGAGGACGGCGCGGGCGATGTGCGCCTTGGTGACGTACCGGGTGAGGCCGGCGATCACGCCGCGGGCGTCGGAGCGCCAGTACGGGGCGAACAGGCCGGAGAAGGCCGGCACGAAGTAGGCGCCGCCGTTGTCCTCGACCGAGGAGGCGAGCGTCTCGATCTCGGCGGCGGAGTTGATCAGGCCCATCTGGTCGCGCATCCACTGCACCAGCGAACCGGTGACGGCGATCGAACCCTCCAGGGCGTAGACCGGCTTCTGGTCGCCGATCTGGTAGCCGACGGTGGTCAGCAGCCCGCTGTAGGAGTTGATGATCTTGTCGCTGGTGTTCATCAGCATGAAGGTGCCGGTGCCGTACGTGGACTTCGCCTCGCCCTCGGCGAAACACGTCTGGCCGAACAGGGCCGCCTGCTGGTCGCCGAGGGCGGAGGCGACCGGGATGCCGTCCAGGACGCCGCCCTTGACCGTGCCGTACACCTCGGCGGAGGAGCGGATCTCGGGCAGCACGGCCGACGGGATCTGCATGGACTGAAGGATCTTGTCGTCCCAGGCCATGGTGTGCAGGTTCATCAGCATGGTGCGGGAGGCGTTAGTGACGTCGGTGACGTGGTGGCCGCCGTCGACACCGCCCGTGAGGTTCCAGATGACCCAGGAGTCCATGGTGCCGAAGAGGATGTCGCCGCGCTCGGCGCGCTCGCGCAGACCCTCGACGTTGTCGAGGAGCCAGCGGACCTTCGGGCCGGAGAAGTACGACGCGAGCGGCAGGCCGGTCTCGCGGCGGAAGCGGTCCTGGCCGACGTTGCGGCCGAGCTCCTTGCAGAGGCCGTCGGTGCGGGTGTCCTGCCAGACGAGGGCGTTGTGGACGGGCTCACCGGTGTTCTTGTCCCAGAGCAGGGTGGTCTCGCGCTGGTTGGTGATGCCGATGGCCTTGACGTCGGCGGAGGTGATGCCGGCCTTGTCGATGGCGCCCGCCACGACTTCCTGGACGTTGGCCCAGATCTCGGCGGCGTCGTGCTCGACCCAGCCCGGCTTCGGGAAGATCTGCTCGTGCTCCTTCTGGTCGACCGAGACGATCCGGCCGTCCTTGTCGAAGACGATGCAGCGCGAGGAGGTGGTGCCCTGGTCGATGGCGGCGATGAAGGGGCCGCTGCCGTGGGAGGAAGACCCGGCGGTGTGTGCGTCGGTCACGGTTACTCCAAGGGAAGTCTGGAAGAAGGACGGCTCAGGCGAACGCGATGTTGTAGATACCCGCTGCGAGGGCGCCACCGATCAGGGGACCGGCGACCGGGATCCAGGCGTAGCTCCAGTCGGAACCGCCCTTGTTCGGCAGCGGCAGCAGAGCGTGCACGAGGCGCGGGCCGAGGTCACGGGCCGGGTTGATGGCGTAACCGGTCGGGCCGCCGAGCGAGAGGCCGATGGAGACGACGACGAAGGCCGTGATCAGGGCGCCGAGGACGCCGAGTCCCTTGCCGCTGTCGTTGAGGCCCTGGGTCAGCACCGCGAGGACCAGGACGACCGTGCCGATGATCTCGGTGGCGAGGTTCTGCCACACGTTCCGGATCTCGGGCCCGGTGGAGAAGATGCCGAGCACGGGGCCGGGGCCCTCCAGCGGCTTCTCGCCGAGCGTCTCCGGGTCGGTGAGGTGGGCCCGGAACTGGCCGTAGTAGGCCACCCAGACCAGCGCCGCGCCGATCATGGCACCGAGCATCTGGCCGGCGATGTAGACCGGGACGTTGCCCCAGTCCCCGTCCTTGACCGCTATACCGACCGTGACGGCGGGGTTCAGATGGGCACCGGAGAGGGAAGCGGTCATGTACACGGCGGTCATGACCGCGAAGCCCCACCCGAAGGTGATCGCGAGCCAGCCCGCGTTGCGGGCCTTGGAGCTCTTGAGCGTGACGGCGGCGCAGACGCCACCGCCGAGCAGAATGAGAACGGCGGTCCCGATGGTCTCGCCGATGAAGATGTCGGAGCTGGACACCCGCGACTCCTTTGTCCTTCGTCCAGGGGAAGGCGAACCCCGGGTCCCTCCGGTGGTCCGCGCCCTCGTGTGAGGGCGGTTGCCGGCCCTTGGCACTGCCACACTCTAGCGCGTATTGCCGGTAGGTGTTCGACAATGCCGACCGATGAACGGAAGTTTTGCCCTCCGGTTAACAGCGCGTCAAGGGTCCGGGAAATGAAAAACCCGCCGATAACGCGATCGTTACCAGCGGGTTCCCCGTTGTCGTACGAACCTCTCAGAAGCGGCCGGCCCCCAGGTCGCGGGAGACGGCGCGGGCGCAGTCGCGCACCGCCGCGACCAGCTCGGAGCGCAGCTCTCCGTCGCCGCAGACCCGCTCCACGGCTCCCGTGATGGCCACCGCGCCCACCGGCATCCGCCGCCGGTCGTGGATCGGCGCCGCCACGGAGGCCACGCCCTCCCACGTCTCCTCCACGTCCGCCGCCCAGCCCCGGGCCCGGGTCGTGTCGAGCAGCGTCTCGAACTCCTCCAGGCCGGTGACCGTCCGGGGCGTGAACGCCTCCCGCGGCACCTCCAGGACCTCGCTGTGCGCCACCGGGTCGTACGCCGAGATGACCTTGCCCAGCGCCGTGGAGTGCAGGGGCTGCATGGCCCCCACCTCCAGGACCTGCCGGCTGTCGTCCGGGCGGAAGACGTGGTGCACGATCAGTACGCCTTGCTGGTGCAGCACGCCCAGGTGCACGCTCTCGCCGCTGGAGCGGGCCAGGTCGTCCGTCCACACCAGCGCCCTGGCCCGCAGCTCGTGCACGTCCAGATAGCTGTTGCCCAGGCGCAGCAGCTCCGCGCCGAGCTGGTAGCGGCCCGAGGGCCCGTCCTGCTCCACGAAGCCCTCGGCCTGCAGCGTGCGCAGGATGCCGTGCGCCGTCCCCTTCGCCAGCCCCAGGGAGGAGGCGATGTCGGACAGGCCGAGCCGGCGCTCGCCGCCGGCGAGCAGTCGCAGCATCGCCGCCGCCCGTTCAAGCGACTGGATGTTCTTCGCCATCGCCCGGCCCTTCTCCCTCTCCTCGATCCCGCCAGGTCGCGGGGTCCTACGGACAGGATCCCGTGGATCATGCCGTTCGACAATGCTGAACACTATCGGTCGATGCCGACCGAGTGGTACCCGACAGTGTCCGCCACGACGACACGCGGACGGGAGCCCCCGCACACAGGATGCCGTCCGGCACGTGGGATGCCATGCCCACCCCGGCACCCGCGGGGCTAGTCTGGCCCCGTGCACCCTCCACCGAGCGTGCAAAGCCGACAGCCGTCGCATCCCAGGGAGCTCATCCATGGCCTCGTCGCCGACCCCTTCCGCTGACAGCCGGACCCGCGCCGCCGCCCTCCGTGAGGCACTCGCCAGTCGAGTGGTCGTCGCGGACGGTGCGATGGGCACCATGCTCCAGGCGCAGGACCCCACGTTGGAGGACTTCGAGAACCTCGAGGGCTGCAACGAGATCCTGAACGTGACCCGGCCCGACATCGTGCGGTCGGTGCACGAGGAGTACTTCGCGGCGGGCGTCGACTGCGTCGAGACCAACACCTTCGGCGCGAACCTCGCGGCGCTGGGGGAGTACGACATCCCGGAGCGGGTCTACGAACTGTCCGAGTCCGGCGCGCGCATCGCCCGGGAGGTCGCGGACGAGTTCACGGCGAGCACCGGCCGGCAGCGCTGGGTCCTCGGCTCCATGGGCCCCGGCACGAAGCTGCCGACCCTGGGCCACGCCCCCTACGCCGCGCTGCGGGACGCCTACCAGCAGAACGCGGAGGGGATGCTCGCGGGCGGCGCGGACGCGCTGCTGGTGGAGACCACCCAGGACCTGCTGCAGACCAAGGCGTCGGTGATCGGCGCCCGCCGCGCGCTGGACGCCCTCGGCGCCGACGTACCCCTCATCTGCTCGGTGACGGTGGAGACGACGGGCACGATGCTCCTCGGCTCGGAGATCGGCGCCGCGCTGACGGCGCTGGAGCCGCTCGGCATCGACATGATCGGCCTGAACTGCGCCACCGGCCCCGCCGAGATGAGCGAGCACCTGCGCTATCTCGCCCGGCACTCCCGCATCCCGCTCTCCTGCATGCCCAACGCCGGCCTGCCGGTCCTCGGCAAGAACGGCGCGCACTACCCCCTCTCCCCGGCCGAGCTGGCCGACGCGCAGGAGAGCTTCGTCCGGGACTACGGCCTCTCCCTGATCGGCGGCTGCTGCGGTACGACCCCGGAGCACCTGCGGCAGGTCGTCGAGCGGGTGCGCGACCTCACCCCGGCCGCCCGCGAGCCGCGCCCCGAGCCCGGCGCCGCCTCCCTCTACCAGACCGTCCCCTTCCGCCAGGACACGGCGTACATGGCGATCGGCGAGCGGACGAACGCCAACGGGTCGAAGAAGTTCCGCGAGGCCATGCTGGAGGGCCGCTGGGACGACTGCGTGGAGATGGCGCGCGACCAGATCCGCGAGGGCGCGCACATGCTGGACCTGTGCGTCGACTACGTCGGCCGCGACGGCGTGGCCGACATGGAGGAGCTGGCGGGCCGGTTCGCGACCGCCTCCACCCTGCCGATCGTGCTGGACTCCACCGAGGTGGAGGTCCTGCGGGCGGGCCTGGAGAAGCTCGGCGGCCGCGCCGTGATCAACTCGGTGAACTACGAGGACGGCGACGGACCGGAGTCCCGCTTCGCCAAGGTGACCCGGCTGGCCCAGGAGCACGGAGCCGCGCTGATCGCGCTCACCATCGACGAGGAGGGCCAGGCCCGCACCGTCGAGAACAAGGTCGCGATCGCGGAGCGGATCATCGACGACCTGACCGGCAACTGGGGGATCCACGAGTCGGACATCCTCATCGACACGCTGACCTTCACCATCTGCACCGGTCAGGAGGAGTCCCGCAAGGACGGCATCGCCACCATCGAGGCCATCCGGGAGCTGAAGCGGCGCCGCCCGGACGTGCAGACCACGCTGGGCCTGTCCAACATCTCCTTCGGCCTGAACCCGGCCGCCCGGATCCTGCTGAACTCCGTCTTCCTCGACGAGTGCGTGAAGGCCGGACTCGACTCGGCGATCGTCCACGCGTCGAAGATCCTGCCGATCGCCCGGTTCGACGACGAGCAGGTCACCACCGCCCTGGACCTGATCTACGACCGGCGCGCCGAGGGCTACGACCCGCTGCAGAAGCTGATGGCGCTGTTCGAGGGCGCCACCACGAAGTCGCTGAAGGCGGGCAAGGCGGAGGAGCTGCTCGCGCTGCCGCTGGACGAGCGCCTCAAGCGGCGGATCATCGACGGCGAGAAGAACGGCCTGGAGGCCGACCTCGACGAAGCCCTCCAGACCAAGCCGGCCCTCGAGATCGTCAACGAGACGCTGCTCGACGGCATGAAGGTCGTCGGCGAGCTGTTCGGCTCGGGACAGATGCAGCTGCCGTTCGTGCTCCAGTCCGCCGAGGTCATGAAGACCGCGGTGGCCTACCTGGAGCCGCACATGGAGAAGACCGACGCCGACGGCAAGGGCACCATCGTGCTGGCGACGGTCCGCGGCGACGTCCACGACATCGGCAAGAACCTCGTCGACATCATCCTGTCCAACAACGGCTACAACGTCGTCAACCTCGGTATCAAGCAGCCCGTCTCCGCGATCCTGGACGCCGCCGAGGAGCACCGCGCCGACGTCATCGGCATGTCGGGCCTCCTGGTCAAGTCCACGGTGATCATGAAGGAGAACCTGGAGGAGCTGAACCAGCGCGGCCTGGCCGCCGACTTCCCGGTCATCCTGGGCGGCGCCGCCCTCACCCGCGCCTACGTCGAACAGGACCTCCACGAGATCTACCAGGGCGAGGTCCGCTACGCCCGCGACGCCTTCGAGGGCCTGCGCCTGATGGACGCCCTGATCGCTGTGAAGCGCGGTGTCCCGGGCGCGGCGCTGCCCGAGCTGAAGCAGCGCCGGGTCGCCGCGCGCGCCTCCGCCGTGGAGGTCGAGGAGGCGGAGCCGGCGGGCCGCTCGGACGTCGCCGTCGACAACCCCGTCCCCGAGCCGCCCTTCTGGGGCACCCGGGTCGTCAAGGGCATCCAGCTCAAGGAGTACGCCTCCTGGCTCGACGAGGGCGCCCTCTTCAAGGGCCAGTGGGGCCTCAAGCAGAACCGGGCCGGCGACGGACCGTCGTACGAAGAGCTGGTCGAGAGCGAGGGACGGCCGCGGCTGCGCGGCTGGCTGGAGCGCCTGCACACCGAGAACCTCCTGGAGGCGGCCGTCGTGCACGGCTACTTCCCGTGCGTGTCCAAGGGCGAGGACCTGATCATCCTCGACGAGCAGGGCAACGAGCGGACCCGCTTCACCTTCCCGCGTCAGCGCCGCGGCCGGCGCCTGTGCCTGGCCGACTTCTTCCGCCCGGAGGAGTCCGGCGAGACCGATGTCGTCGGCCTCCAGGTCGTCACCGTCGGCTCGCGGATCGGCGAGGCCACCGCCAAGCTCTTCGAGTCCGACTCCTACCGCGACTACCTGGAGCTGCACGGCCTGTCGGTGCAGCTCGCCGAGGCCCTCGCGGAGTACTGGCACGCCCGCGTCCGCGCCGAGCTGGGCTTCTCCGGCGAGGACCCGTCCGACGTCGAGGACATGTTCGCGCTCAAGTACCGCGGCGCGCGCTTCTCCCTCGGCTACGGCGCCTGCCCCGATCTGGAGGACCGGGCGAAGATCGCCGAGCTGCTGCGGCCGGAGCGGATCGGCGTCGAGCTGTCCGAGGAGTACCAGCTGCACCCCGAGCAGTCGACGGACGCGATCGTCATCCACCACCCCGAGGCGAAGTACTTCAACGCGCGCTGAGCGCCGCGGTCGCCACGAGCCCGCAAGGTCACGGCGACACCGCGACGCACGTCACGGGCCGATTCCGAGCGCCCGGGATGATCGGGACGTACACTGGTCGGTCCAGCGCAGGCCGGTCTCCCTCCCCGTAGCTGGGGGGCGAGACCGGCCTTCTCGTCCCTCCATGGAGGTGTGCCGGATGACCAGTACGGTCCCCGCGTCCTTGTTCCACGCCAACGGAAGCTCCGCCCTGCAAGCGGTCTTCCTCGACATGGACGGCACCCTCGTCGACACGGAGGGGTTCTGGTGGGACGCCGAGGTCGAGGCCTTCGCCGCCCTGGGGCACCGGCTGGACGAGACCTGGCGCGACATCGTGGTCGGCGGGCCCATGACCCGCAGCGCCGGCTATCTCATCGAGGCCACCGGCGCCGACATCACCCTCGCCGAGCTGACGGTCCTGCTCAACGAGAAGTTCGAGCAGCGCATCGAGCGCGGTGTGCCGCTCATGCCCGGCGCGGAGCGCCTGCTGGCCGAGCTGGCGCACCACGACATCCCCACCGCCCTGGTCTCCGCCTCGCACCGCCGCATCATCGACCGGGTGCTCGCCTCCCTCGGCCGCGACCGGTTCACCCTCAGCGTCGCGGGAGACGAGGTCGTCCAGACCAAGCCGCACCCGGAGCCCTACCTCACGGCCGCCCGGGGCGTCGGCGCCGACCCGGCGCTGTGCGCCGTCATCGAGGACACGGCGACGGGCGTGGCGGCCGCGGAGGCGGCCGGCTGCCGGGTGGTGGCGGTGCCCTCCGTCGCCCCGATCGCACCCTCCGAGGGCCGGGTCGTCGTCCGTTCCCTGGAGGACGTCGACGTCCCCTTCCTGCGGACCCTCATCACCGGCCCCTGAGGACCCGGGCCGGCCCGGCCCTCCGCGCCTTCGACGGCGCTTCTCCGGGCATCCCGTCCGCGCCACCTCACCGAGCTCTTCCGGCCACCCGCCTCCGGACCGCCGCGTGACCTTGGTCACGCAGCGTACCGACCGGCGGGTGGCCTTCTTGTGAACCGTGTCCGGATCGCGGTGGTTGCGCCCTTCCTCTGTGTCCCGTTTCGCACCCTCCGTAGCGATACGTTCCCACGCATGACTATCGGGTCCGCCGTATTCATGATCACTGTGTGGTGACCTCCCGGACCGTCGGCGGTCCGGCCCGACCGGCGCCGCCGACTAACCTTTCGCGAGTACTTCGCCGCACCCTCCGCGTGCCCCGGCGCACACCCAAGTCGCCGTGAACGCAGGACCGATCGCTCACCATCCCGGCCCGATCGCCCGCCCCGACCGGGCGGCAGCGGCGGAGTGTCCGTACCCGCTGCATCCCAGTGCCGGATGAGGAGAACGACCACGATGAACCGCAAGACTCTGGTGCTGCCCGCCCTGGCGGCCGGCATGCTCGCCCCCCTGCTCGTCGCCTGCGGCGGCTCGGACGAGGCCGGAGCCATCGTCGTCGGCACCACGGACCAGTTCGTCGCCACCGCCGAGGCACCGGCCCCCCTGGACCCGGCCTTCGCCTACGACACCGGCGCCTGGAACATCCTCCGGCAGACCGTCCAGACCCTCATGCACGTGCCCCGCGGCGGCGGCGAGCCCGTCCCCGAGGCCGCCCAGAGCTGCGGTTTCAGCGACCGGGCCAGCGAAAGCTACCGCTGCGAACTGCGCGAGGGCCTCACCTTCGCCGACGGCACCCCCGTCACCGCCGAGGACGTCAAGTTCTCCGTCGAGCGCGTCCTCGGCATCAAGTCCGACAACGGCACCGCCGCCCTCCTCGCCAACATCGACACCGTCGAGGCCAACGGCGAGCGCGAGATCGTCTTCCACCTCAAGACGCCCGACGCGACCTTCCCGTACAAGCTCTCCACCCCGGTCGCCGGCATCCTCAGCAAGAAGACGTACGGCGCGAAGAAGCTGCGCGAAGGCTTCGAGGTCGACGGCTCCGGCCCGTACACCATGAAGGCCGAACACGACGGCGACAAGATCACCAAGGTGGTCTTCACCCGCAACCCGGCGTACAAGGGCGACATCACCCTGCGCAACGACAAGATCGAGCTGCGCTCCTTCGCCGACGCGGACAGCATGGGCCAGGCCCTGCGGGACAGCCGGATCGACATGATGGCCCGCTCGATGTCGCAGGACCAGATCAAGGAACTCACCGACAAGCCCCAGGAGGGCGTCGAGCTCACCGAGGTCCCCGGCCTGGAGATCCGCTACCTCGCCTTCGACACCCAGGACCCCTCGGTCAGGAACAAGGCCGTACGGCAGGCCATCGCCGCCGTCGTGGACCGCGGCGAACTCGTCGACGACGTCTACGGCCCCACCGCCAAGCCGCTCTACTCGCTGATCCCCTCCAGCGTCACCGGCCACTCCACCGCCTTCTTCGACACCTACGGCGAGCCCAGCACCGCCAAGGCGGCCGGCATCCTGCGGGACGCCGGCATCAAGAAGCCCGTCGAGCTGACCCTGCACTACACCAGCGACCACTACGGCTCCGCCACGAAGAAGGAGTTCGAGGCGCTGCGCGACCAGCTCAACGCCACCGACCTCTTCGACGTCACCGTCGAGGGCACCGAGTGGGCCACGTTCCGCACCGCGCAGAAGCGCGGCGACTACCCCGTCTACGGCCTCGGCTGGTTCCCCGACTTCCCGGACCCGGACAACTACGTCGCCCCCTTCCTCGACACGGACAACTTCCTCAACACCCCCTACGTCAACAAGGCCGTACGCGACCAGTTGATCCCCCGCTCGCGCCGCTCGGCCGACCGCAACGCCGCGAGCCCCGTCTTCGGAGAGATCCAGAAGATCGTCGCCAAGGACGTCCCCGTCCTCCCCCTGTGGCAGGGCAAGCAGTACGTCGCCGCGCGCGACGACGTCACCGGCGTCGAATGGGCGCTGAACACCTCCTCGGACCTGCTCCTGTGGGAGCTGGGCCGCGGCACCGCCTGACCCCCTCACCCAGCTCGGTTACACCGGCCGCGCAGGGCGCGCGGCCGGCCTGGCAAGAGATCAAGAGGCACGTTCTGTGAAGCACAACAAGTGGCTGACGGCTCCGCTCGCCGCGGGTCTGTCCGCCGCCCTGCTCAGCGGCTGCGGCGCGGAGCAGGGCGGGAACTCCGGCGGCTCCGGCGGCAGCGTCCGCGTCGGCATGTCCGACGAGATCCTGGCCACGGACCCCGCCGCCGGCTACGACCCCGGCTCCTGGCTCCTGTTCAACAACGTCTTCCAGTCCCTCCTCGGCTTCCCGAAGGGAGCCTCCGTACCCGAGCCGGAGGCCGCCGAGGAGTGCGGCTTCCAGGCCGGCAGCACGGTGTACCGCTGCACCCTGCGCGAGGGTCTGACGTTCTCCAACGGCAACCCCCTCACCTCGAAGGACGTCAAGTTCTCCTTCGAGCGCGCGCTGAGGATCGACGACCCGTCGGGGCCCGCACCGCTGCTCTCGACGATCGACACCATCGAGACCCCCGACGACCGGACCGTCGTCTTCCGCCTCAAGGTCCCCGACGCCACCTTCCCGAGCAAGATCGCCTCGGGGGCCGGCTCCATCGTCGACCACCGCGAGTACGCCGCCGACGCGCTGCGCACCGACGGCAAGGTCGTCGGCTCCGGCCCGTACACGCTGGACTCCCTCAGCGACACCGAGGCCGTCTTCTCCGTCAACGGCGGCTACAAGGGCGGTGCCACGCCGAAGAACGGCGGCGTCAGCCTCAAGCTCTACTCCGGCGACCGCGAAGCCCTCTCCGAGGCCTTCGCCGCGGGCGATGTCGACGTCGCCTACCGCGGCCTCGCCGCCGACGACATCGCCGCCCTCGAAGCCTCCGAGACCACCGCCGACAAGGGCATCGAGATCGTCCAGGGCACCAGCGCCGAAGTCCAGCACCTGGTCTTCAACGTCAAGGACCCCGTCGTCGGCAAGCTGGGCGTCCGCCAGGCCATCGCCCACCTCGTCGACCGCGAGGCCCTCGTCCAGGACGTCTACAAGTCGACGGCCACGCCGCTCTACTCGATCGTCCCGGCCGGCATCGCCGGACACAACACCGCCTTCTTCGACACCTACGGCAGCCCCGACGCCGCCAAGGCGAAGAAGGCCCTCCGCAAGGCCGGCATCACCGACAAGGTGAAGCTCACCCTCTGGTCCACGCCCAGCCGCTACGGCCCCGCCACCGACCAGGAGCTCAAGGCGATAGCCGGCCAGCTCAACACCAGCGGCCTGTTCGACGCCGACGTGAAGTCCGTCGCGTTCGCTCAGTACGAGAAGGACATCGAAGCCGGCAAGTACGGCGTCTACGTCAAGGGCTGGGTGCCCGACTACCCCGACGCCGACAACTTCACCACCCCGTTCTTCGGCAAGGGCAACGTCCTCGGCAACCGGTACGAGAACACCACCATCACCGGCACCCTCATCCCGAAGACCGCGGCCGCCGCCGACCGCGCCGCCACGGCCCAGGACTTCGGCCGGCTCCAGGACCTCGTCGCCGAGGAGCTGCCCCTGCTCCCGCTGTGGCAGGGCAAGCAGTACGCCGTCGCCCGCGACAACGTCACCGGCCTGGAGTGGACCCTGGACGCCTCCACCGTCTTCCGCTTCTGGGAGATCAAGAAGAGCTGACCGGGACACCGGCGCACGACGACGAAGGGCCCGGCACGCGGGGACGCGCGCCGGGCCCTTCCTCGTACGCCGCTACTGGGCGCCCGGACGGACCAGCCCGCTCTCGTACGCGTACACCGCCGCCTGCACCCGGTCGCGCAGACCCAGCTTCGTCAGCACGTGCCCCACGTGCGTCTTCACCGTCGTCTCGCTGACGAACAGGTCCGCCGCGATCTCCGCGTTCGACAGCCCCCGCGCCACCAGCTTCAGCACCTCGACCTCACGGTCGGTCAGCGTGTTCAGCGTGTCCGGGACCTGCTCGTCGCCCGACGGAAGGTGCGCGGAGTACTTGTCGAGCAGCCGGCGCGTGATCGACGGCGCCAGCATCGCCTCGCCCGCCGCCACCACCCGGATCGCCTGCACCAGCTCGTTGGCCGGAGCGTCCTTCAGCAGAAAACCGCTCGCCCCGGCCCGCAGCGCCTCCACCACGTACTCGTCCAGATCGAACGTGGTCAGCACCAGCACCTTCGCCGGACCGTCCCGGCCCGGGCCGGTGATCTGCCGCGTCGCCTCGACCCCGTCCATCCGGGGCATCCGGATGTCCATCAGCACCACGTCCGGCTGCAACGCCCGGACCTGGTCCTGGGCCTGAAGACCGTCCCCGGCCTCACCGACGACCGCGATGTCCTGCTCCGCCTCCAGAATCATCCGGAAGCCGGTGCGCAGCAGCGGCTGGTCGTCGACCAGTAGGACGCGGATAGCCACAGGAACTCCTTCACGGGGCGGGCTGGACCCCGTCCATTCTGCCCTGCCCGGATTCGCCCGACTCCGGCGGGCGCGGCGAAACGATCTCCAGCGGATACACCGGGGGAGTCCCCCCGAACTCGGGACACAGCTCCTGGTGGTCGCACCAGCCGCACAGCTTCGTCGGCCGCGGCCGCCAGTCACCCGACTCCGTCGCCTCCCGGATCGCCTCCCACAGCGCCAGCAGCTTCCGCTCCACCCGCAGCAGATCCGCCTCCACCGGGTCGTACGTCAGCACGTCCCCGCTGCCCAGGTACACCAGCTGGAGCCGGCGCGGCACCACCCGCTTCCACCGCCAGATCACCAGCGCGTAGAACTTCATCTGGAAGAGCGCGCCCTCGCTGTACTCCGGCCGGGGCGCCTTCCCCGTCTTGTAGTCGACGATCCGCACCTCGCCCGTCGGCGCCACGTCGATCCGGTCGATCACCCCGCGCAGCCGCAGCCCCGAATCCAGCTCCGTCTCCACGAACAGCTCACGCTCGGCCGGCTCGAGACGCGTCGGATCCTCCAGCGTGAACCACCGCTCGACCAGCCGCTCCGCCTCGCCCAGCCAGCGCGCGAGCCGCTCGCCCTCCGCGTCCTCGGCGAACAGCTCGGCCAGCTCGGGCTTCGACTCCAGCAGCCGGTCCCACTGCCCCGGGATCATCGCCTTCGCCCGGGGAGCCGTCCGGTGCGCCGCCGGATCGTCGAAGAGCCGCTCCAGGACGGCGTGCACCAGCGTCCCCCGGGTGGCCGCCTCGCTCGGCTTCTGCGGCAGCCTGTCGATCACCCGGAACCGGTACAGCAGGGGACACTGCATGAAGTCGCTCGCCCGTGACGGGGACAACGACATGGGCGCCCGGGACCCGGTCGGCGGCTGCTCGCTCGTACTCATGACTCAGACCCTACGGCCCGCCACCGACAGCGAGCGGAATACCATCGACGGCAGACCCCGTCGCACTGCATGATCGAACCGTGACGCAGTGACGCGGGTCATGCAGTCCGGCGACGAAAGGAACCCGTGAACCAGGACGACGAGCGCGGCGAGAACCACCGGCCGCAGTCCGGCGAAACGGAACCGGAAGCGAAGCCCGCCGCACCCGGCCCCGCCGGAGGCCCCTCCGGCACGGGCAAGGGCAGGCCCCGGCGCACCGACGAACCCGGCGGCGGGCTCCTCATGGGCCGCCCCTTCGGCGTGCCCGTCTACGTCGCCCCCAGCTGGTTCCTCGTCGCCGCCCTGATCACCTGGGTCTTCGGCGACCAGATCGAGCGCGTCCTGCCCGACCTCGGCGGCGCCCGCTATCTCGTCTCCCTCTTCTTCGCCATCGCCTTCTACGCCTCCGTCCTGGTCCACGAGCTGGCGCACACCCTCGCCGCCCTCCGCTTCAAGCTCCCGGTCCGCCGCATCCAGCTCCAGTTCTTCGGCGGCGTCTCCGAGATCGAGAAGGAGACCGAGACCCCCGGCCGCGAATTCGTCCTCGCCTTCGTCGGCCCGCTCCTCTCCCTCGTCCTCGCCGGGCTCTTCTACGTCTCCCTGTACGCCGTCGAACCCGGCACCGTCCCCGGCGTCCTGCTCGCCGGCCTGATGATCTCCAACCTCATCGTGGCGGTCTTCAACCTGCTGCCCGGCCTGCCCCTCGACGGCGGCCGCATGCTCCGCGCCGTCATCTGGAAGATCACCGGCAAGCCCATGAGCGGCACCGTCGCCGCCGCCTGGGTCGGACGCGCCCTCGCCGTCGCCGTCCTCATCGGCCTGCCCCTGCTCACCCGCACCGGCCTCCTGGGCAACTCCACCGACGACATCAGCGGCATGAGCACCGTCACCGACGCGCTCCTCGCCGCCATCCTCGCCGCCATCATCTGGACCGGCGCCGGCAACAGCCTGCGCATGGCCCGGCTGCGCGAACACCTCCCCGACCTGCGCGCCCGCAGCCTCACCCGCCGCGCCATCCCCGTCGAACCCGCCACACCCCTCTCCGAAGCCCTGCGCCGGGCCAACGAAGCGGGAGCCCGCGCCCTCGTCGTCGTCGACGCCCACGGCGTCCCCACCGGACTCGTCCGCGAGAGCGCCATCGCCGGCGTCCCGCAGCACCGCCGCCCCTGGGTCGCGGTCAGCGGCCTCGCCCAGGACCTCAACGACGGCATGAGGGTCCCCAGCGAGCTCGCGGGCCAGCCCCTCCTGGACCACCTCCGCACCAGCCCGGCCACCGAGTACCTCGTCGTCGAGGAGACCGGGGAGATCTACGGCGTGCTCTCCACCGCCGACGTGGAGCGCGCCTTCGTCAAGGCCATGGCAAGACCGTCCTCGTAACCCCGGTACTCTGGTCACATGTCCGAACCGACCGGTGCCGCCCGCCGTCGCGGGCCCTTCAAGGTCGGGGACCAGGTCCAGCTCACCGACCCCAAGGGACGCCACTACACGTTCACGCTCGAGGCCGGGAAGAACTTCCACACCCACAAGGGTTCCTTCCCCCACGACGAGCTGATCGGTGCTCCCGAGGGCAGTGTTGTCCGTACCACGGGAAACGTCGCCTACCTCGCGCTGCGCCCCCTGCTCCCCGACTACGTCCTGTCCATGCCCCGCGGCGCCGCCGTGGTCTACCCGAAGGACGCGGGGCAGATCCTCGCCTTCGCCGACATCTTCCCCGGCGCACGCGTCGTCGAAGCCGGCGTGGGCTCGGGATCGCTCAGCAGCTTCCTGCTCCGCGCCATCGGGGACAGCGGCATGCTGCACTCCTACGAGCGCCGCGAGGACTTCGCCGAGATCGCCAAGGGCAACGTCGAGCGCTACTTCGGTGGCCCGCACCCCGCGTGGCAGCTGACGGTCGGCGACCTCCAGGACAACCTCTCCGACACCGACGTCGACCGGGTCATCCTCGACATGCTCGCCCCGTGGGAGTGCCTGGAGGCCGTCTCCAAGGCGCTCGTCCCCGGCGGCATCCTCTGCTGCTACGTGGCCACCACCACCCAGCTCGCGCGCACCGTGGAGTCCATCCGCGAGTTCGGCTGCTACGCCGAGCCGCAGCCCTGGGAATCCATGATCCGCAACTGGCACGTCGAGGGCCTCGCCGTCCGCCCGGACCACCGGATGATCGGCCACACCGGCTTCCTCGTCACCGCCCGCCGCCTCGCCGACGGCGTCGAGCCGCCGATGCGCCGCCGCCGCCCCGCCAAGGGCGCCTACGGCGAGGACTACGAAGGCCCCAACAAGGGCTGACGCCCCCCGACACGACCCGGGGCCCGACGCCCCGGCAACGCAGGCGTGCCGCCGCCGAGTTCCCGCCCCACGGCGGGGAACTCGACGGCGGCATCCTTATGTTCGAGTGTTCGCTTCCGCATCGAAGACCGTTTCCACCCCGGCTGTTCCCCCCTCCTGTGACGTGTGGCACGATGCCCGCAACTCCTTCCGCGCCACCCTCACAGGAGACTTCTCGCGTGCAGCCCTCCGCCGTCCCGGACCTCGCGCACACCCACGCCCGGCCGGTGCACTGGCTGGCCACCGCGACCGCCATGGCCGCCGTCGTCGCCGCCGCCGGCCTGCTGCAACCCGGCCCCGCGACCGCCACCACCGCGGCCGGACCCCAGGCCGCCCCGGCCGCCGCGCCCGCCCCGGACGCCGCCGCGGCCGACTACCCCCTGGACTGCGGACGCGCGCCCACCACCGTCGCCCGGCAGAGCCGCGGGGACCTCGACGGCGACGGGAACCCCGAGACCGTCGCAGTCGTGCACTGCGAAGCCGGTTCCGGCACGCCTCCCAGTGGGATCTACGTCCTCACCCGCGCCAAGGACGCCACCGCGCGCGTGGTCGCCACGCTCCTGGACCCGGCGCGGCGGAGCACCGTCGCCGACCTCGCCGTACGGGACGGGGCGGTCGTCGCCACCGTCCTCGGCTATTCCTCGCTCGATGTCCCGAGCTGCTGCCCCGACCAGCGGGAACGCGTCGAATGGCGCTGGAAGGGCAGCGCGTTCGTCCGCACCGCCCACACCGATCCGGTCGCCCTCTGACCCACGTGCCGTGCGCGCACCGTCACTCCGCGTCGGGACCGTAGACCTCGACCCCGTCCGCGACCCGGCGGACGTGGATGCAGTCGCCCGGGCACTCCTTGGCCGAATCCACCACGTCGGTCAGCAGCGGCAGCGGCACCGGCGTCGTGGCCCCCGCCTCCTGCAGCAGCTCGTCGTCGGCGCTCTTCACGTAGGCGAGCCCGTCGATGTCCAGCTCGAAGACCTCCGGCGCGTACTGCACGCAGATCCCGTCCCCGGTACAGAGGTCCTGGTCGATCCAGACCTCCAGCGCCTCACCGGCGCCCGCCGTCGGGACCTCGTGCCGCACGGTCATGTCTCCTGCCGATCCTGAGCTGTGAAAGTGAGCGTTCCTGCTAAGTCCGGCCAAGCCTGACGGGTGTTGACCACCGATGACGATACAACCGTCGGCTTTCCGATGTTGATGGGTGGGTATTCCCTTGGCGTGAGGGGAAGCGCAAGGGTGAAGATCGGACACACCCCGATGTCTTTGTGATCTAGGGGTTTCAATCACCACCCACGCAGGTAGGGTCAGGAAGCGTCCAGCTCCCCTTGGAGGAGGTGAGGACCGTGGCAGCCCACGACGACGACATCAACCGCGGCATCCGGCCGGGGCGGGGGTCTGAAGACCCCGCCGGCCAGGTTGCCTATCTCGAGCAGGAAATCGCCGTCCTGCGCCGCAAGCTCGCCGACTCTCCGCGTCATACGAGGATTCTCGAAGAGCGGATCGTCGAGCTGCAGACCAACCTGGCCGGCGTATCCGCACAGAACGAGCGGCTCGCCAACACGCTCCGTGAGGCCCGCGACCAGATCGTGGCCCTCAAGGAGGAGGTCGACCGGCTCGCGCAGCCGCCGGCGGGCTTCGGTGTCTTTCTGCAGGACAACGAGGACGGCACCTGCGACATCTTCACCGGGGGCCGCAAGCTCCGGGTGAACGTCAGCCCCAGCGTCGAGCTCGAAGAGCTCCGGCGCGGCCAGGAAGTCATGCTCAACGAAGCGCTCAACGTGGTCGAGGCCATGGAATTCGAGCGGGCCGGGGACATCGTCACCCTCAAGGAGATCCTCGAGGACGGCGAGCGCGCCCTGGTCGTGGGGCACACCGACGAGGAGAGGGTGGTGAGGCTCGCCGAGCCGCTGCTGGACATCACCATCCGCCCCGGCGACGCCCTGCTGCTCGAGCCCAGGTCCGGCTACGTCTACGAAGTGATCCCGAAGAGCGAGGTCGAGGAGCTCGTCCTCGAAGAGGTCCCGGACGTCGACTACGACAAGATCGGCGGCCTGGGCAACCAGATCGAACTGATCCGCGACGCGGTCGAGCTTCCGTACCTCTACCCGGACCTCTTCAAGGAGCACGAACTGCGGCCGCCGAAGGGCATCCTGCTCTACGGCCCGCCCGGCTGCGGCAAGACGCTCATCGCCAAGGCCGTCGCCAACTCCCTTGCCAAGAAGGTCGCGGAGGTGACCGGGCAGCCCGCCGGGAAGTCGTACTTCCTGAACATCAAGGGTCCCGAGCTGCTCAACAAGTACGTCGGAGAGACCGAGCGGCACATCCGCCTCGTCTTCCAGCGTGCCCGGGAGAAGGCGAGCGAGGGCACCCCCGTCATCGTCTTCTTCGACGAGATGGAATCCCTCTTCCGCACCCGCGGATCCGGTGTCAGCTCGGACGTGGAGAACACCATCGTCCCGCAGCTGCTCGCCGAGATCGACGGTGTGGAGGGCCTGGAGAACGTCATCGTCATCGGCGCCTCCAACCGCGAGGACATGATCGACCCCGCGATCCTGCGGCCCGGCCGGCTCGACGTCAAGATCAAGATCGAGCGTCCGGACGCGGAAGCGGCCAAGGACATCTTCGCCAAGTACCTCACGTCGACCCTCCCGCTGCACGCGGACGACCTGTCCGAGCACAGCGGGTCGAAGCCGGCCGCCGCCCACGCCATGATCCAATCGGTCGTGGAACAGATGTACGCCGAATCCGAGGAGAACCGCTTCCTCGAGGTGACGTACGCCAACGGCGACAAGGAAGTCCTCTACTTCAAGGACTTCAACTCCGGAGCGATGATCCAGAACATCGTCGACCGGGCCAAGAAGATGGCCATCAAGGCTTTCCTCGACCATGACCAGAAGGGCATCCGCGTCTCCCACCTCCTCCAGGCGTGCGTGGACGAGTTCAAGGAGAACGAGGACCTGCCCAACACCACCAACCCCGACGACTGGGCCCGTATCTCCGGAAAGAAGGGCGAGCGGATCGTCTTCATCCGCACCCTTGTCACCGGAAAGCAGGGCGCCGACACGGGTCGCTCCATCGACACCGTGGCGAACACCGGTCAGTATCTGTAGGAACGCACACCGGCTGCGGATGTCCGGAAGTCGGACATCCGCAGCCGTCGCTTTTCGCCACCACCGACGTACACAATGACGTAATCGATCTCCCCACCGACGCGGAGTCGCTCTAGGCTCTTCGGTACCGCCGAATCGCGCAGTGCGGGGACGGGCACCGCACACGCACGAGAAAGCGCGGTACTTGAGCGCCGCACCCGAATGGGCGCGCCGCCGGGCAAGGAGGGCCGCATGACCGTACGGCGAGTAATGGGCATCGAAACGGAGTACGGGATCTCCGTTCCGGGGCATCCCAACGCCAATGCCATGCTCACCTCGTCCCAGATCGTCAACGCCTACGCGGCGGCGATGCACCGGGCGCGCCGCGCCCGCTGGGACTTCGAGGAGGAGAACCCCCTGCGGGACGCCCGAGGCTTCGACCTCGCCCGCGAGGCCGCCGACTCCAGCCAGCTCACGGACGAGGACATCGGCCTGGCCAATGTGATCCTCACCAACGGAGCACGGCTCTACGTCGACCACGCCCACCCCGAGTACAGCGCCCCCGAGGTCACCAATCCCCGCGACGCCGTCCTCTGGGACAAGGCCGGGGAGCGGATCATGGCCGAGGCCGCCGAGAGAGCCGCCCAGCTCCCCGGCGCCCAGCCGATTCACCTCTACAAGAACAACACCGACAACAAGGGCGCCTCCTACGGCACGCACGAGAACTACCTGATGAAGCGGGAGACCCCCTTCTCGGACATCGTGCGCCATCTGACGCCGTTCTTCGTCTCCCGCCAGGTCGTCACCGGCGCCGGCCGCGTCGGCATCGGCCAGGACGGCCGGGAGCACGGCTTCCAGATCAGTCAGCGCGCTGACTACTTCGAAGTCGAGGTAGGCCTCGAGACCACGCTGAAGCGGCCCATCATCAACACCCGGGACGAGCCCCACGCCGACGCCGAGAAGTACCGCCGCCTCCATGTGATCATCGGGGACGCCAACCTCTCGGAGATCTCCACCTACCTCAAGCTGGGGACCACCGCCCTGGTCCTGTCCATGATCGAGGACGGGTTCATCAACGTGGACCTCGCCGTCGACCAGCCCGTACGCACCCTGCACGACGTCTCCCACGACCCGGGCCTGAGCTATCTGATCACGCTCCGCAGCGGTCGCACGCTGACCGCCGTGCAGCTCCAGATGGAGTACTTCGAGCTGGCCAGGAAGTATGTGGAGGAGCGTTTCGGCGCCGACGCCGACGAGCAGACCAAGGACGTCCTGGTCCGCTGGGAGGACACCCTCAACCGCCTCGAGAACGATCCGATGAGCCTCGCCGGCGAGCTGGACTGGATCGCCAAGCGGGAGCTGATGGAGGGCTACCGCCGCCGCGACAACCTGGACTGGGACGCGGCCCGGCTGCACCTCGTGGACCTGCAGTACGCCGACGTGCGGCCCGAGAAGGGCCTCTACAACCGCCTGGTGGACCGTGGACGCATGAAGCGGCTCCTGACCGAGGACGAGGTCCAGCGGGCCGAGACGAAGCCGCCCGAGGACACCAGGGCCTATTTCCGGGGCCGCTGCCTGGAGCAGTACGCGGACGACGTCGCGGCCGCCTCCTGGGACTCCGTGATCTTCGACCTGCCCGGCCGGGACTCCCTCCAGCGCGTTCCCACGCTGGAGCCCCTGCGGGGCACCAGGAACCACGTCAAGGAACTGCTCGACCGGTGCCGGACCGCGGAGGAACTGGTCCGTTTCCTGTCCGGCAACTGATTGCACGGCTGAAATGGCCGGGCACTGGGAATCATGGAACTAGTGCCCGGACGTTGCGGCGACCACAGGGCCGATGTCAGACCTGGCTTGTAGGGTCTGATCTTGAGAGAGACCCAACCGAGCGGGCCGATTCGAGCGGGGTGAGGGATATGGCGACCAAGGACACCGGCGGCGGACAGCAGAAGGCGACGCGTTCCACGGAGGAGGTCGAGGAGACGACCGCGGAGGAAAGCTCCGACCTCAAGGAACGCCAGGAGAAGCTCTCGGACGACGTGGACTCCGTCCTCGACGAGATCGACGACGTCCTGGAGGAGAACGCCGAGGACTTCGTGCGGTCGTTCGTGCAAAAGGGCGGCCAGTAAGAGCGCTCCACCTTCACATCGAAGGTGGAGCGGGGCGGCACACCCAGGTGACGGAGCGACGCGCGCGGTGCGGTCCGAAAAGGACGCCCGCGCGCCGTCCCGTGCGGCGGGTGCGCGGCCATGGGGGGGCGAGAGGGCACCACCGAAGCCGAGCGCGGGCCGGAACGGCCCGCCGCGCAGGCCCGCCGATCCGTCCGGCATCCCCCGCCGGATTCAGGTGGATCACCGTCACTTGGCGGGTAGGGTCCGTGGCGTACTGTGCTTCAACTGCAATTCGGCCATCGGCACGTCGGGAGACGATCCCGACACTCTGCGGCGGGCCATCTCAATATTTGGAGGGACACGCGTGGAAGCCAACACTCGTAGCACCGGGCGTCTACCAGCTGCCTTCCTGACGCCGGGGTCGTCCTCGTTCCTGGACTTCCTGTCCGACCACTCGCCGGAGCTCCTGCCGCGCAACCGGAAGCTCCCGGACGGGATCGTCGAGGCGCCGCACGGCACCACCATCGTGGCCGCCACCTTCGCCGACGGCGTCGTGCTCGCGGGTGACCGGCGGGCGACCATGGGCAACATGATCGCCCAGCGCGACATCGAGAAGGTCTTCCCGGCCGACGAGTTCTCGGCCGTGGGCATCGCCGGCACCGCCGGCCTGGCTGTGGAGATGGTCAAGCTCTTCCAGCTGGAGCTGGAGCACTTCGAGAAGGTCGAAGGCACGACGCTCTCCCTGGAGGGCAAGGCGAACCGTCTCTCCACGATGATCCGCGGCAACCTCGGCATGGCGATGCAGGGCCTGGCCGTCGTCCCGCTCTTCGCCGGCTGGGACGAGGGCAAGGAGAAGGGCCGGATCTTCTCCTACGACGTGACGGGCGGCCGCTCGGAGGAGCACGGCTTCGCGGCCACCGGCTCCGGCTCGATCTTCGCCCGGGGCTCCATGAAGAAGCTCTACCGCCCCGGCCTGACGGAGGAACAGGCCACCACGCTGGTCGTCCAGGCGCTGTACGACGCCGCCGACGACGACTCGGCGACCGGCGGCCCGGACCTCTACCGCAACATCTATCCGATCGTCACCGTCATCTCCGACGAGGGCTTCCGCAGGCTGAGCGAGGAGGAGTCCTCGGCGCTCGCCCGCTCGGTCACCGACCGGCGCCTGGAGCAGCCCGACGGACCGCGCGCCGCGCTGCTCTGAGTCTCCGCTCGTCCTTCCTCCCCCGACTCCGTCCGGGGGACCCTCAGCCGCCCAGAAGAAAGGGACGGATAGCCGGTGTCGACCCCGTTCTACGTCTCACCCCAGCAGGCCATGGCCGACCGGGCGGAGTACGCCCGCAAAGGCATCGCCCGAGGCCGCAGCCTCGTCGTCCTGCAGTACACCGACGGCATCGTCTTCGTCGGCGAGAACCCGTCCCGCGCGCTGCACAAGTTCAGCGAGATCTACGACCGGATCGGCTTCGCGGCCGCCGGCAAGTACAACGAGTACGAGAACCTCCGGATCGGCGGTGTGCGCTACGCCGACCTGCGGGGCTACACCTACGACCGGGACGACGTGACGGCCCGGGGCCTCGCCAACGTCTACGCCCAGACGCTGGGCACGATCTTCTCCAGCGCGGGGGAGAAGCCCTACGAGGTGGAGCTGGTCGTCGCCGAGGTGGGCACCGAGCCCGAGGGCGACCAGATCTACCGGCTGCCGCACGACGGCTCCATCGTCGACGAGCACGGCTCCGTCGCGGTCGGCGGGAACGCCGAGCAGATCGGCAGCTTCCTCGACCAGCGGCACCGCGACGGCATGTCCCTGGCCGAGGCGCTGAAGCTGGCCGTGCAGGCGCTGTCCCGCGACACCAACGGCAGCGAGCGGGAGATCCCCGCGGAGCGCCTGGAGGTGGCCGTCCTGGACCGCACGCGGCCACAGCAGCGCAAGTTCAAGCGGATCGTCGGACGGCAGCTGGTCCGCCTGATGGAGGCGGACAACGCGGCGATCGCGAAGACCGACGACCCCTCGGACGAGATCCCGGAGGAGACCGAGGAGTAGCTCCTCCGTCGACCCGGACGACGGCCCCGGCCCGCGCAGGCGGTCCGGGGCCGTCGCGTTGTCCCGGGGCCCTAGGCGGTCTCTGGCGATCAGGTCGCCACAACGACCTAGGGGGCCGGTGGCGGGCCGGAGGAGCCGCGGACCACCAGGGTGACCGGCAGGCCGCCGGAGTCCGGGGCACGGCCGTCGAGGACGGCGAGGAGGGCCGTCATGCCGTCCTCGCCGACCCGTTCGGCGGGGAGGCGGACGGTGGTCAGCTCGGGTTCGACGGCGGTGGCCAGCGCCAGGTCGTCGAAGCCGGTGACGGACACGTCCTCGGGCACGCGCAGACCCAGCCGGCGGGCGGCCTTGCACGCCCCGGCGGCCAGGATGTCGTCGTCGCAGACGAGAGCGGTCGGCCGGGGCCCGGGGGCGGTCAGGGCCGCTTCTGCGGCGGCCCGGGCGCCGTCCACGTCGAGGGGCGCGCGGACGGTGCGTACGGAGACGTCGCGCAGGGCCTCGGCGAGCGCGGCGGCCCGGACGTCGAAGGTCCAGGACGGCACGGCCGACGCGAGGTGGACGAGGCGGCGGTGGCCGAGACCGAGCAGGTGCTCCGCCACCTGGCGCATGCCGTCCGCGATGTCGAGGTTGACGTGCGCGGCCGCCCCGGCGTCGGAGGGGTCGCTGTCGAGCATGACCAGGGGCAGGTCCGTGCCGCGGATCGCGGTGAGGGCGTCGGCCGCCATCGAGGAGGCGATGACGCCGTCCAGGGCGGCGCGGGCGGAGGCGAAGGGGTCCCTGGCGGGGCCGACGCCGTCGGGGGAGGGGTAGAGCACCACGCCGAAGTCGTGCCGGGCGGCGACGGTGGCCGCTCCGGTGTAGACGCGCGCGAAGAACTCGTTGGTGAGGGCCGGGACGACGAGGAGCGCCGTGCGGGTGCGGCCGAGCCGGAGGTTGCGGGCGGCGAGGTTGGGGCGGTAGCCGAGGCCCTGGGCGGCGTCGCGTACGGACTGGGCGGTGCGCTCGGAGACCCGGCCGCGCCACTTGTCGCCGAGGACCAGGGAGACGGTGGCCTGGGACACCCCGGCGGCGCGGGCGACGTCCCGGCTCGTGGGCCTGGCCGCGCCGGGCGGTTCCGGGGTGCGCACGCGTGCCTCCGTGGATGCGGTCGGGGCCCGCGAGGTGGACCCTGGGGCTGGAGCCATGGTACGTATGACGCAGGAAGTTATACGTAAAACCTCGGCTCGGGCACCGGGGGAGAGGAGACGGACATGGCCACCGAGGCCCAGGCGAGCGGCGGCTACCGCGACATACTCAGGGCGCCGCACGCCCTCCGGCTGCTCACCGGCACCCTCGTGGGCCGACTCCCCAACGGCACCGGCCCGATCGCCACGGTGGTCTTCACCCGCGCCGAAGGCGGCAGCTACAGCCTCGCCGGCGGCCTCGTCGCCGCCTACGGCGTCGCCACCGCCGTCGGACAGCCGCTCCTGGGCCGCGCGGTCGACCTGAAGGGCCAGCCCCGGGTCCAGCTGCCCGCCGCGGTCCTCTCCGCCCTCGGCATGGCCGCCCTCGCGGTCGCGGGCATCGGCAACATCGCCCTCGCCTACGCCGCCATCGTCGTGGCCGGACTCTTCACCCCGCCGCTCGAAGGCGGCCTGCGGGCCCTCTGGCCGAGCGTCCTGGGCCGCGAGGACCGGGTCCACCGGGCCTACGCCCTGGACGCCGTCGCCCAAGAGGTGATGTTCACCGTCGGCCCGCTCCTGGTGACCCTGCTCGTCGCCGTGTGGTCCCCGGCCGCCGCCCTCCTCGTCATCAACGTCCTGGGCGTCCTCGGCGCCCTCTCCGTCGTCCTCTCCGAGCCCTCGCGCGCCTGGCGCTCGGAGCCCCGCGAGGCGCACTGGCTGGGCGCGCTGCGCTCACCGGGCCTGCTCGCCCTGCTCGGCTCGTTCTTCTTCGTCGGCCTGGCGCTCGGCTCCATCACGGTCGCCGGGCTCGCCTACGCCGACGACCGGGGCCACGCGGCCGCCTACGGCTGGATCATGGCCGCCGTCGGCCTCGGCGCCCTCGTCGGCGGCGTCCTGTACGGCGCCCGCCACTGGTCCGGGTCCCCCGAGAAGCGCCTGACGGTGATCGTCGGGCTGCTCGCGCTGGGCTATGTGCCGCTGATGCTCACCCCCGGTGTCGTCCCGATGACGGCCCTCGCCGCCCTCGCCGGTGTCTTCCTGGCCCCCGCGCTCGCCTGCGGCTTCATCGTGGTCGACCGGCACGCCCCCACCGGGACCGTCACGGAGGCCTTCTCCTGGCTCGTCACCACGTTCGGCGTGGGGGCCGCCCTCGGCTCCGCCGTCGCCGGTCCGGTCGTCGAACTGGCCGGGATCACCGCGGGCTTCTCGGTGGCCGCGGCCGGCGGTCTCACCGCCCTCCTGGTGCTGCTCGCCACCGGCCGGGCCCTCGCCGCCCCAGGCCGGAGCGTGCGACACGCCGTCAGCGACGTCGGCGGTCACGCCGGACACACCGAAAAGAACACGCACTCATCGGAAAATGATCGAAACGGGGCCGCCCAACCCGGTTTCAGCTCAGGCCATCAGGCGTAATGTTCAGACATGGACCGCCGCATTTTCGGGCTGGAGAACGAGTACGGCGTCACGTGCACGTTCAGGGGACAGCGCCGACTGTCACCTGACGAAGTGGCGCGCTACCTCTTCCGCCGTGTCGTGTCATGGGGCCGCAGCAGCAATGTCTTCCTGCGGAACGGCGCCCGCCTGTACCTCGACGTGGGTTCGCATCCGGAATACGCAACACCCGAATGCGACAACGTGACCGAACTGGTCACGCACGACAAGGCCGGCGAGCGCATTCTCGAAGGCCTGCTCGTCGACGCCGAACGCCGCCTGCACGAGGAGGGAATCGCCGGCGACGTCTATCTCTTCAAGAACAACACCGATTCGGCGGGAAACTCCTACGGCTGCCACGAGAACTATCTCGTCGCCCGCCACGGAGAGTTCTCCCGGCTCGCGGACATCCTCATTCCCTTCCTCGTCACCCGACAGCTCATCTGCGGCGCCGGAAAGGTGCTGCAGACCCCGCGCGGCGCGGTCTACTGCGTCTCGCAGCGGGCCGAGCACATCTGGGAGGGCGTCAGCTCGGCCACCACCCGCTCCCGGCCGATCATCAACACCCGCGACGAGCCGCACGCCGACGCCGAGCGCTACCGCCGGCTCCACGTCATCGTGGGCGACTCGAACATGTCCGAGACGACCATGCTCCTCAAGGTCGGCGCCACCGACCTCGTGCTGCGCATGATCGAGGCCGGCACGGTCATGCGCGACCTGACGCTGGAGAACCCCATCCGGGCGATCCGCGAGGTCAGCCACGACATCACCGGACAGCGCAAGGTCCGCCTCGCCAGCGGCCGCGAGGCCTCCGCCCTGGAGGTCCAGCGGGAGTACTACGAAAAGGCGGCGGACTTCGTCGACCGCCGGGGCATCCGCACGGGCACGGTGGCCCAGGTCCTGGAGCTGTGGGGCCGCACGCTCGACGCGATCGAGGCCGAGGACCTCGACCGCATCGGCACCGAGATCGACTGGGTCATGAAGTACAAGCTCATCGAGCGGTACCGCGCCAAGCACAACATGACCATGTCGAACCCCCGGGTCGCGCAGATAGACCTCGCCTACCACGACATCCACCGCCGCCGCGGGCTCTACTACCTCCTGGAGAAGAAGGGCCAGACCGCGCGGATCTGCAACGACCTGAAGATCTTCGAGGGCAAGTCCGTGCCCCCACAGACCACCAGGGCGCGGTTGCGCGGCGACTTCATCCGCCGCGCCCAGGAGCAGCGACGGGACTTCACCGTCGACTGGGTCCACCTCAAGCTGAACGACCAGGCACAGCGCACGGTGTTGTGCAAGGACCCCTTCCGGTCGGTCGACGACCGGGTGGAAAAGCTGATCGCCGGAATGTAAGGCCGGTCCGGCCGGATCCCCCGAGGGCCCCGCACGTCCACGTGCGGGGCCCTCGGCATGCCCGGGAGGTCCCCTAGGGCGTGTTTCGAAAGTCCCGTCTGGCCGGGAACGCCTGGCACGCACTCCCCCGTAGCCCTTCGGGCACGGGAGGTGCCCCCACACTGCGTTGTCGGTCGTCGGCGCAGCCCGCTGCGCTCTCCTTCCTCCGCCTTGCGATCGCACGCACCAGACGCCCCCGGCCCCGCCCTGCGGGCGGACGACGCTACTTCCGAAACACGCCCTAGAGTGTCGTGCAACTACTGTGCCGTCTGAGATCTGAGGAACACGTGCGCCGACTTGCCGGCCTACTCGTCGTCCCGCTGCTGCTGCTCTCGACAGCGGCGTGCGGCAGCGACGACAAGGGCTCCGATGCTGCTTCGATGAAGAACGGTCTCCCCGCCATCACGGCGGGCGAGAAGTTCGGAGAGAAGCCCACCCTCGCCAAGGGGGAGGGCACCCCGCCCAAGGACCTCAAGGTCAACGTCATCAGCGAGGGCAAGGGCGCGGTCCTGAAGAAGGGCGACCAGGCCGACGTCAACTACCTCGGGCAACTGTGGGACGGCGACAAGCCGTTCGACAACAGCTTCGACCGCGGCCAGCCGTTCGCCGTGAACATCGGAGGCGGCGGCGTCATCGAGGGCTGGCAGAAGGCCCTCGACGGCCAGAAGGTCGGCAGCCGCCTGGAGGTGTCGATCCCGCCGAACCTCGGTTACGGCGCCCAGGGACAGGGCGACATCCCGGCCAACGCCACGCTCGTCTTCGTCATGGACATCGTGAAGAGCAAGACCGTGCCCGTCTCCGCCAAGGGCACCGTCGTCGCGCAGGACAACGTCGACCTGCCGAAGGTGGGCACCAACACCGACGGCAAGGCCCCCTCGCTGACGGTCCCGAAGAAGCCGGCCCCCACCAAGCTGGTGTCGAACTACATCATCGAGGGCACCGGACCGGCCGTCACCGTCGCGGACACCGTGACCGCGCAGTACCAGGGCGTGCTCTGGAAGGACGGCAAGCAGTTCGACAGCAGCTACAACCGCGGCGCCCCGGTGAGCTTCCCGCTCTCCCAGGTCATCCCCGGCTGGCAGAAGGGCCTCGAAGGCAAGAAGGTCGGCAGCCGGGTGCTGCTGGTCGTGCCGCCGGACATGGCCTACGGCGACCAGGCGAACGAGCAGATCCCCGCCAAGTCGACCCTCGTCTTCACCGTGGACATCCTTGCCAAGTAAGCGGGGGCGGGGATGTAAGACTGTCCCGGTTGTCCAGTTCATCAGTTTGAGGAGCACACTGCAGTGAGCATCGACAAGCCCGAGGTCGACTTCCCGGGCGGCGAGCCGCCGAAGGACCTGGAGATCAAGGACATCTGGGAGGGTGACGGCCCGGAGGCGAAGGCCGGAGCCACCGTCTCCGTCCACTACGTCGGCGTCTCCTTCTCCACCGGCGAGGAGTTCGACTCCTCCTGGAACCGCGGCACCCCGCTGCAGTTCCAGCTCGGTGCCGGCCAGGTCATCGCCGGCTGGGACCAGGGCGTCCAGGGCATGAAGGTCGGCGGCCGCCGCCAGCTGATCATCCCCGCCCACCTCGCCTACGGCGACCGTGGCGCGGGCGGCAAGATCGCCCCGGGCGAGACGCTGATCTTCGTCTGCGACCTGGTCGCGGTCTGATCGGACCCGGTGTGACCGGATCCTGACCCGGAACCGATCACCACGAGGGCCCATGCCGTCCGGCATGGGCCCTCGGCTTTTGCCGCGACACCCCGGGGCGGTACGGTCGGACGTCCGAGAAGTCAATCCGGCAGAAGAGGTGCAGGGCGTCGATGGCGATTGCCAAGGCCGAGCGGCTGATGAATCTGGCGCTGTGCCTGCTCGGAACCCGCCGCCCGCTGAGCAAGCGCGAGCTGCGCGGCTCGATCGAGGCCTACCTCGAAGCCGGCGGAGACGACGCCTTCAACCGGATGTTCGAGCGCGACAAGGACGATCTGCGCGAACTCGGCCTGGTCATCGAGACCGTCGAGAACCTGGAGGGCGAGACGGGCTACCTCGCCCGCCGCGACTCCAACCGCCTGCCGGCCATCACCCTCGACGCCGAGGAGGCCGCCGCGCTCGGCCTCGCCGCCAAGGTCTGGCAGCAGGCCCGCCTCGCCGGCGCCGCCAGCGGCGCCCTGCAGAAGCTCCGTGCCGCCGGGATGCCCGAGGCGGAGGACTCGTACGACATCCAGCACAGCGCCCTCGAACCGCGGATCCCCGTCCACGAGGCCGCCTTCGAGCCCCTGATGCTCGCCTGCCGCGACCGGCGGCCCGTGGTCTTCGACTACCGCAAGGCCACCGCGGCCCGCCCCGAGACGCGCCAGGTCGAACCATGGACGCTGGAATGCTGGCGCGGCCACTGGTACCTCGCCGGATGGGACCGCGAACGCGGCGCCGAGCGGGTCTTCCGCCTCTCCCGCATCACCGGCAAGGTCCGCTCGCGGGCCGGCGCCTTCACCGCGCCCGTTCCCGACGTCGTCACCGTCCGCGAGACCGTCGAGAGCTGGGCCGGCGAGACCGCCACCCGCTCCGCACGGATCCGGCTGCGCGCCGGCTGCGGCTATCCGCTGCGGGCCCGCGCCCAGTCCGTACAGGAGGGGACGGACGGCTGGGACGAGCTGGAGATCCCGTACGGGCACGGCCTCGACGCCTGGCTCGTCGAGTTCGGCCCCGATGTCGTCGTCCGGGAACCCGCGGATCTGCGGGCCGATGTGATGGACCGGCTGCGCGCCGTGGCCAAGGGCTGAAGGGGAGACGTACGGCATGGCCGCGAACGCGATCGACCAGACGAGGCGGATGCTCTCCCTCGTCACCTACCTACGGGAACGCCCCGGTGCCCATGTCGCCGACGTCGCCCGCGCCTTCGGCATCAGCGAGGACGAGCTGATCTCCGACCTCGACGTGCTGCCCATGTGCGGCACCAGCTTCCGGGGCGGCGACCTGCTCGACATCGACACGGACGGCGACCGGATCTGGTGGCACAACCCCGACGACGTGGCGGCCCCGCTGCGGCTGGCGGCCGACGAGGCCACCGCGCTGCTGGTCGCCGCCCGGGCCGTGTCCACCCTGCCCGGCCTGCGCGAGAGCGACCGCGAGGCGCTGCTGCGGGCCACCGCCAAGCTGGAGGCGGCGGCCGGGGAGGCCGCGGGCGCCAGCTCCCGCCTCTCCGTGACCTTCGAGTCCGAAGGCGGGGTCTTCGCCGAGGTCGACCGGGCCATCTCGGAGCGGCGGCGGCTCTGGGTGCGTTACTACTCACCCGCGCGGGACGAGCTGACCGAGCGGGAGGTCGACCCCATCCGGCTCTTCGCCGTCGGGCACACGTACATGGAGGCGTGGTGCCGGCTCTCCGAGGCGCGGCGCACCTTCCGGCTCGACCGCGTCGCCGAGATCCGGATCCTCGACGAGCACGCGGCGCCCCCGGAGCTGGAGCTCCGGGACCTCTCCGAGGGTCTGGTCCAGCCGTCCGCCGACGACCCGGAGGTCGTCGTGGAGGTCGGTCCCGGCGGCCGCTGGGTGGCGGAGTACTACCCGCACGACCGGGCCGAGGAGCTGGCCGACGGCGGGCTGCGGATCACCCTCCGGACCCCCGCTCCCGCCTCGCTGCGCCGGCTCGCGCTGCGGCTGGGCAGCGACGGGCGGATCGTCTCCCCGCCCGAACTGGCCGACAGCGCGAGGGCGGCCGCGACCGCCGCACTGGCCGCCTACGACGGCGTGGAGTGACCCCCGCCCCCGGGGGCGACGGGGGAAGGCCGGGAATCGAGGGGAATGTGACATTCCCCCCAGAAGGATGAGAGAAGAGGGACATGTCCGTGATGCACGGAATGACGGCGTCGATCGCACCGGTCTTCTTCAAGGCCGCCTGCCCCGACTGCCGCTCCCGCTGCGAACTCTCCGCGAGCGCGCTGCGCCTCGCGATCGGGGCCAGCCGTCGCACCACCTTCTACTCCTTCACCTGCCCCGAGTGCGGCAGCGCGGTCCGCAAGCCGGCCGGCGAGCGGATCATCGAACTCCTCACCGGCGGCGGGGTGCGGACCCTGCGTCTGCACTCCACCGTCTGAGACCGGGCCCGGCCCCGCGCGTTCCGTTTCCCGCCGTGGCCGGCCGGTTCCCGTCCCCGCGGCGGTACCGTCCGGCGCGGCGTCCGTACTACCCCTAGGCTCGCCCCATGTTCTGGCCCATGCTCGCCATCGCACTCGGATTCCTCGGGATCGCCGTCCTCGGTGTCCTCGGCATCAAGGTCTTCGTGGAGGCCCAGCGGCTCGGCCGCCAGGTCGCCGGCACCACGGAGCGCATCAATCGCGCGGCGGAAGACCTCGAGAAGGCGGCCGCCGACCTGGCCCGTACCGGCGACACGCTGCGCTGATCCCTGCCGTACGCTGCACGAAGCGGCTTCGCGAGGCAGCGGGGGCCGCAATGGTGAGTATGCACAGGCATTGCCCGGCGTTTACTCCTGCGGGTTACGATCGCAGACAGCGCGGTGGCCGGACGCATGTCCGACCCGCCGGACACGCACTCAATGTCGCCTCGGTGAAGAAGGTAAACGCTATGGGTAGGCTCGGCCCCACCGAGATCATTCTCATCCTCGTCGTCATCATCCTGCTCTTCGGCGCGAAGAAGCTGCCCGACATGGCCCGTTCGCTGGGCAAGTCGGCCCGCATCCTCAAGAGCGAGGCCAAGGCGATGAAGTCGGACGACCAGCAGAGCGCCCCCGCGGACCCGCCGCACCCCGGCGCCCCGGACCAGGCCGTGCCCCGGACCATCCAGGCCGCGCCCGGCGACGTGACCAGCGCGCGTCCGGTGGCCGAGCCGACGGACACCACCAAGCGCTGACCCGGTCCGCCGCGGCCGCCGCACCGAGCGGCGGCTGCCGCACGAGATGAGGACGTGGGTTGCTCAAGTCTGCCCGCAAGCAGGAGAAGGATCCCGAGGGCCGCATGCCCCTCGTGGAACACCTGCGTGAGCTTCGCAACCGCATGGCGAAAGGCCTGCTGGCCATCGCCGCGGTCACCGTCGTGGCCCTCGTGTACAGCGAGGACCTGATGCAGTTCCTGACGAGGTCGGTGCCCAAGTGCCCGTCGGGCGTCACCAGCGACGGCGGAAACTGCGCGATCGTCTCCTTCAACACGCTGATCGCGCCCTTCAGCACCACGATCCAGGTCAGCCTCGTCACGGGTCTCGTCGTCGCGAGCCCGGTCTGGCTGTATCAGCTCTGGGCCTTCATCGCGCCCGGCCTGCACAGGAGCGAGAAGAAGTACACCTACGCCTTCGTCGGCGCCGCGGTCCCGCTCTTCACGGCCGGCGCCTACCTCGCGTACCTCATCCTCCCCATCAGCGTGAAGGTGCTCATCAGCCTCACGCCCGGTGGATCCGCGAACATCCTCTCGCTCGGTGACGTCCTCGACTTCACCCTGCGGATGGTGCTCGTCTTCGGCCTCGCGTTCGAGCTGCCGCTCGTGCTGGTGATGCTGAACCTCACCGGCGTCCTCACCGGCCGACGGATGGCCGGCTGGTGGCGTGGCGTGATCATGGGCGTCTTCGTCTTCGGCGCCGTCATCACCCCCACCACGGACCCGATCGGCATGCTGGCCCTCGCCGGGCCGATCACCATCCTCTACTTCGCGGCCGTCGGCTTCTCGCTCCTCAACGACCGGCGCCGCAGGCGCAACAACCCCGACGCCGAACTCGACGACGACGAGGCCTCCGTCCTCGACCTCAACCCCGAGGCCGTCGCAGCGGTCGAGCCGGTCAGCGCCGCGCCCGCCCTTCCCGAGCAGGCCACCGGCGACTCGGACGGCGCCCGGGCGCACCGGCAGATCGGCTACGACGACATCACCTGACCGACCGGGTCCTCTCCCCCCGGACAGGCGTCCGGGGGGAGACCCGTCTCCGGGGGTGGTCCCCGGCCGTCGGCGCTCACGGAACGTCGTACGACGACGGCGCTCCGTGCCCCCGCGCCTCCGCTTCCCGTGCTCCGCACGGCAGGTCGTTAAAGATCGCGTCACTGTCAGAGGTGGCGGGTAGGCTCGACGACAAGATGACAGAGGACCTCACACCAGCCGAAGCGTACGCAGCCGCCCGGGCCCGCAATGCCGAGCAGGCCACCGCGCTGGCCCCCTTCCGCGAGATGTACGAGTTCGATCTGGACCCCTTCCAGATCGAGGCGTGCCAGGCACTCGAGGCGGGCAAAGGCGTGCTCGTCGCGGCACCCACGGGCTCGGGCAAGACCATCGTCGGCGAGTTCGCCGTCCACCTCGCCCTCCTCCAAGGGCGCAAGTGCTTCTACACGACACCCATCAAGGCGCTGTCGAACCAGAAGTACGCCGACCTCGTCAAGCGGTACGGCAACGACAAGGTCGGCCTGCTCACCGGCGACAACAGCGTCAACGCCGCCGCGCCGATCATCGTGATGACCACCGAAGTCCTCCGCAACATGCTGTACGCGGGCTCCCAGGCGCTCTCCGGCCTCGGGTACGTCGTCATGGACGAGGTCCACTACCTCTCGGACCGCTTCCGCGGCGCCGTCTGGGAGGAAGTGATCATCCACCTCCCCGAATCGGTCACCCTCGTCTCGCTCTCCGCGACCGTCTCCAACGCCGAGGAGTTCGGCGACTGGCTCGACACCGTGCGCGGCGACACCGAGGTCATCGTCTCCGAGAGCCGCCCCGTGCCGCTCTGGCAGCACGTCCTGGCCGGCCGGCGGATGTACGACCTCTTCGAGGAGGAGACCGACCACGGCGGCCGCGGCGCGTCCCGCCGCGAGGTCAACCCCGACCTGCTGCGCCTCGCCCACACCGAGAACTCCCGGACGTACAACCCCCGCGACCGGCGCCGCGGCAAGATGATCCGCGAGGCCGACCGGGAGCGCGAGCGCCGCCAGCGCTCCCGCATCTGGACGCCGGGCCGGCCGGAGGTCATCGACCGGCTCGACGCCGAGGGGCTCCTGCCGGCCATCACCTTCATCTTCAGCCGCGCCGGCTGCGAGGCCGCCGTCCAGCAGTGCCTCCACGCCGGCCTGCGGCTCAACGACGACGACGCCCGCCGACGCGTCCGGGAGATCGTCGAGGAGCGGACCGCCTCCATCCCCACCGAGGACCTGCACGTCCTCGGGTACTACGAATGGCTCGAGGCGCTGGAGCGGGGCATCGCCGCCCACCACGCCGGCATGCTGCCCACGTTCAAGGAGGTCGTCGAGGAGCTGTTCGTCCGCGGCCTGGTCAAGGCGGTCTTCGCCACCGAGACCCTCGCCCTCGGCATCAACATGCCCGCCCGGTCCGTGGTCCTGGAGAAGCTGGTCAAGTGGAACGGCGAGCAGCACGCCGACATCACCCCCGGTGAGTACACCCAGCTCACCGGCCGCGCGGGCCGCCGCGGCATCGACGTCGAGGGCCACGCGGTCGTGCTCTGGCAGCGCGGCCTCGACCCCGGCCACCTGGCCGGCCTCGCCGGCACCCGCACGTACCCGCTGCGCTCCAGCTTCAAGCCGTCGTACAACATGGCCGTCAACCTGGTGGACCAGTTCGGGCGGCACCGCTCCCGGGAACTCCTCGAGACGTCGTTCGCGCAGTTCCAGGCCGACCGGTCCGTCGTCGGCATCTCCCGGCAGGTCCAGAAGAATGAAGAGGGCCTGGAGGGCTACCGGGAGGGCATGACCTGCCACCTCGGGGACTTCGAGGAGTACGCACGGCTGCGCCGTGACCTCAAGGACCGCGAGACGGAGCTGGCCAAGCAGGGCGCCGCACAGCGCCGCGCCCAGGCCGCCGCCTCCCTGGAACGCCTCAAGGCCGGCGACGTCATCCACGTCCCCACCGGGAAGTTCGCCGGGCTGGCGCTCGTCCTCGACCCGGGCATCCCCGCCGGCCGGACCAACGGCCACCGCGGCTTCGAGCACCACGACGGGCCCCGCCCGCTCGTCCTCACCGCCGAGCGGCAGGTCAAGCGGCTCGCCTCGATCGACTTCCCCATTCCGGTCGAAGCCCTGGACCGCATGAGGATCCCCAAGTCCTTCAACCCGCGCTCCCCGCAGTCCCGCCGCGACCTCGCCTCCGCCCTGCGCACCAAGGCCGGGCACATCAACCCCGAGCGGCACCGCAGGGACCGCTCGCCCGCCGCCGACGACCGCGAGATCGCCCGGCTGCGGACCGAGCTGCGCGCCCACCCCTGCCACGGCTGCGACGAGCGCGAGGACCACGCTCGCTGGGCCGAGCGCTACCACCGCCTCCAGCGCGACACCCGCCAGCTGGAGCGGCGCATCGAAGGCCGCACCAACACCATCGCCCGCACCTTCGACCGGATCGTCGCGCTGCTCACCGAGCTCGACTACCTCCGGGGCGACGACGTCACGGACAACGGCAAGCGGCTCGCCCGCCTCTACGGCGAACTCGACCTGCTCGCCAGCGAATGCCTCCGCGAAGGCGTCTGGGAGGGGCTCAACCCGGCCGAACTCGCCGCCTGCGTCTCGGCCCTGGTGTACGAGGCGCGGCAGGCCGACGACGCCGTCCCGCCGAAGCTGCCGACCGGCAACGCCAAGGCCGCCCTCGGCGAGATGGTGCGGATCTGGGGGCGGCTCGACGCCCTGGAGGAAGAGTTCAAGATCAACCAGGCGGAGGGGGTCGGCCAGCGCGAGCCCGACCTCGGCTTCGCCTGGGCCGCGCACCAGTGGGCGTCCGACCGGGGGCTCGACGAGGTGCTGCGGGAAGCCGAGATGCCCGCCGGCGACTTCGTGCGCTGGTGCAAGCAGGTCATCGACGTCCTGGGACAGATCGCGGCGGCAGCGCCGAAGGACGGCGACAGCACCGTCTCCAAGAACGCGCGCAAGGCCGTCGAGGCGCTGCTGAGAGGTGTCGTGGCGTACAGCTCCGTGAGCTGACGCCCAAGGGCACGAAGACCGCTGTACGCGGGACGCCGAAGTAGCCGGGAGGGGCCCGTGGTTGACGTCACGGGCCCCTCCGGCTTTCTGCCCACCCGTCATCCACAGGCAGTTGTCCACAGGGGTGGCGGAGGGTCGGTCCTCTCCGATTCCATGGAGACACACACCGGGCAACACCAGGGGGAGGGAACGCTCGTGACCACGCAAGCCGGTCCGGCCGCCGCCGACAGGGCGACCGACGGACCTACGATCGTGTCGGGGCCACGGGGCGTGCCGCTGCTGGGGAACCTCCCCGAGTTCGGCAAGGACCCGCTCGCCTTCTTCGAGCGGCTGCGCGAGCGCGGAGACTTCGTCAGCTGGCAGTTCGGCCGCGGGCGCGCCCTCTTCATCGCCCACCCCGACACCATCGGCGAACTCCTCACCGAAGTCGAGCGGACCTTCGACCAGCCCGACCTCGGCATTGCCTTCCGCACCCTCCTCGGCAACGGCGTGGTCGTCGCCAAAGGCGCCGACTGGCGCCGCAAGCGCTCCCTCGTCCAGCCCTCCGTCCGCCCCAAGCAGGTGCGCTCCTACGCCGCCACGATGGCGGAGTGCGCGGTCGACCTCGCCGACCGGTGGGCCGATGGCCGGCGGATCGACATCAAGAAGGAGATGGCCGCCCTCACCCAACTCATCGCCGTCCGCACCATCTTCGGCGTCGACACCGCCGCCGACGCCGAGGCCATCGGCAGCGCGATGGACATCGCGCAGAAGGAGATCGGCGCCGAGTTCAGCGGCCTGGGCGCCCTGCTCCCCGACTGGGTCCCCACCCCGGGGCGGGCCAGGATCAAGCGGGCCACCGCCGTCATCGACGCTGAGGTGAGCCGGATCGTCGCACGCCACCGCGAGGGGGACGGCGAGCGGCCCGACCTCCTCAGCCGGCTCCTCACCGCCCAGGACGAGACCGGGGCCCGCCTCTCCGACCGGGAGATCCGCGACGAGACCGTCACGCTCTACATCGGCGGCCACGAGACCACCAGCTCCACCCTCGTCTGGGCCTGGCAGCTCCTGTCGCAGAACCCGCGAGTCCGAGACGCCCTCACCGAGGAGCTGGACCAGGTCCTCGGCGACCGGGAGCCCGGCTTCGACGACTACGCCCGGCTGACCTACACCCAGGCCGTCGTCAAGGAGACCCTGCGGCTCTACCCGACGATCTGGCTCCTCACGGGCATCGCCAAGGAAGGCGCGAAACTCGGCGGCATGCCGATACCCGCCGGCACACGGGTGTGGAGCAGCCAGTGGGCCACCCACCGCGACGGGCGCTGGTTCCCCGACCCGGAGGAGTTCCGCCCCGAGCGCTGGGACACCACAGAGGGCGGGGCCGCCGAGGATATACCGGAATACGCCTGGTTCCCCTTCGGCGGCGGACCGCGCGTCTGCCTCGGCACCCGGTTCGCCATGGTCGAGGCCGTCCTCGTCCTGGCGGTCCTCGCCCGCAGGTTCACCGTCACCGTCGACCCGGGGGAGATACGCCCCGTGCCCAGCCTCACCCTCCAACCGGACCGCGAGGTCCTGGCGACGGTGCGGGCCCGTGCGACCGGCAGCGGCACGACCGAGCACTGAGCTGCGGGAACGGGGGAGCGGTGCCGACGTGGGGCTCCCGGGGTGGCGGGGGAGACAGCGTCAGCGTGCGGCTCCCGCGCGGGCCAGGGACACGGCCAGGTCGCCGAGCTCGGGGGCGCGCAGGACGCGGTCGCCGAATCCGGGGAGCGGGACGTGGAGGGGCGCCGTCCAGCGGGGCGGGATCGCGGAAGGGCCGTGCACCGCGCCGGCCAGCATGCCGGTGACCGCTGCCACGGTGTCCGTGTCCCCGCCCAGGTCGATCGCGACGGACAGCGCCGCCTCGAAGGAGGTGGTCGTGCGCAGGGACCACACCGCAGACGCGAGGCAGGGCCAGACGGCGCCGTTGAACTCCGTGGCGTCGTCCGGGTGCCAGGAAGGGGCGAGAACGCGCGACCAGCGCTCCCGGTGGGGCGGGGCGACCGCGGCGAGGGTGGCGGGCAGGACCTCGAGGGGGTCCTCGCCGAGGAGCGCGACACGGACGAGCTCGTGGAGGATGGCGGTGCCCTCCCAGGCGGCGCCATCGCCATGGGTGAGAGCGGCGAGGGGGCGGGCCGCGTCCATCGTGGCCTCGCGGCCGGCGGAGGCGAAGTACACGGCGGAGGTGGAGGCGCGCATGAGGGAACCGTTGCCCGCTGCGCGGCCGTTGGTCTGGAAGTGGAGGGCGGCCGCCGTGTCCCACGGGTCGCCGCTCGTGAGGACGTCCTCCGTCTGGAGCCCGATGTCCTTGGGTTCGGCCGCCGCCCACGTGCGGAACCGGTCGAAGACGTCCGGCAGGTCGAGGCCGCCCCGGTCGAGGAGCGACTCTCCGACGAGCACGGCCATCTGGGTGTCGTCGGTGGCCTCGCCCGGGTCCCAGCCGCCGCCTCCGCACATCGTGCCGACACCCTCGGGGAAGCGTGCGCTGAAGCCCCCCGGCAGCCCGAACTCGAAGGGAGCGCCGAGGGCGTCCCCGACGGCGGAGCCCAGCACGGCCCCTACGGCTCGGTCGATCGCGGGCATCGGGTGCGTGGGGCTCATCGCGTCAGCCTAGGTGACGTCCGGACCGTGGCTTCACAAGTCGGGACCTGCGGCCTTACCGTCGCCAACTCCCGGTCGGGGAGGGGTGATCGAGGAGGGGAAGGGGCCCGCCGCGAAGCCGGGGACCCAGGCGGGTGGAGGTGGAGGGGAGGGAGGGGGAGGGGGAGGGCCCCCTGAGGCGGTCCGAGTCTCGCGGGGCCCTGGCGGGTCAGGATTCCTGTTCGCGTTCGACCTGGTCGTTCCAGTCGCGCTTGATCGCGCGCCAGGCCTCGTCCGTCTTGCCCAGGCGCCAGTAGCCCGAGATCGAGAGGCGTTCGCGGGGGACGGCGCGGTCCAGGCGGAGGTGGCGGCGGAGGTCCTTGACGAAGCCCGCCTCGCCGTGGACGAAGGCGTGGAGGTCGCCGGGCGGGAACTCCAGGCCGCGCACCGCCTTCAGGAGGGCCTCGCCCGTCGGGCGGTCACCCCGGTGGAGCCAGGTCAGCTCCACTCCCGGGCCGGTCGCGAGCTTCTGCTCCTCCGTCGCGTCGGCGACCTCCAGGAAGGCCTGGACGACCGCCCCTTCCGGGAGCCGTTCGAGAGCCACCGCGATCGCCGGCAGCGCGCTCTCGTCGCCCACGAGGAGGTGCCAGTCGGCGGCCGGGTCCGGGGCGTATCCGCCGCCCGGTCCGAGGAACCGCATGATCTCGCCGGCCTGGGCCCGCGCCGCCCAGGGGCCGGCCAGGCCCTCGTCGCCGTGGACCACGAAGTCGATCGTCAGCTCGCGCTGGACCGGATCCCAGTTCCGTACCGTGTAGGTCCGGGTGGTGGGCCACTGCTCGCGCGGGAACTCCGCGCGGATGCGGTCCATGTCGAACGGTTCCGGATAGCTCACGCCCTCGGGGGCGAAGAGCAGCTTCACATAGTGGTCGGTGTGGTCGCCGACCTCGAACGCGTCGAGTCCGGCCCCGCCCAGCACCACCCGCACCATGTGCGGAGTGATCCGCTCCGTGCGCACGACACGTGCCTCGTGGGCCTTCGGTGCCTTGCGCGCCGGCTGCTCTGCCACGACGTCTCCCTGGCTTCGGTGTACCGAGATGAACTTAGGTTTACCTAAGCTAGCATCCTCCGGGATCTCCGCCCAGGAGCTTTCGTCACCGTTCCAGCACCGTCAGCAGCCGGCCCACCGCCCCGCCCAGCCCCCACCGCTCCACCAGCGCGGCCAGCATCGCCGGGTCGTGAGGCGCCTTCGGCAGGGCCGGGTCGAACTCCGGCAGCGGTACGTCACCGGCGACCCGGACGACCGTCGGGGCCACGTCCAGATAGGCCGCCGCCTCCACGATCCCGCGCCGCTTCGCCGGCGTCAGCTTCGACGTGCGGTCCACTGCGGCCGCGCGGACGCCCGCCAGATCGCCGTACTCGGTGATCAGCTGAGCGGCCGTCTTCTCGCCGATGCCCTTCACGCCGGGCAGTCCGTCGCTGGCGTCCCCGCGCAGGGCCGCGAAGTCGGCGTACTGGTCGGGCCGCACCCCGTACTTCGTACGGATCATCTCGTCGTCGACCAGGTCGCAGTCGCCGACGCCCTTGCGGGGGTACAGCACGCGCACGCCGCGCTCGTCGTCGACGAGCTGGAACAGGTCGCGGTCGCCGGTGACGATGTCCACCGGCCCCTTCGCCCGGCCCGCGAGCGTCCCGATGACGTCGTCCGCCTCGTAGCCGGCCGCCCCGATCCGGGCGATGCCGAACGCCGCCAGGACCGCCTCGATCACCGGCACCTGCGGCGACAGCGTGTCCGGGATCTCCTCCTCGTCCGGGCCCTTCTCCGTCTCCACGGCCACCCGGTGCGCCTTGTACGAGGGGATCAGGTCCACCCGCCACTGCGGACGCCAGTCGTCGTCCCAGCACGCCACCAGCTCGTCGGGGCGATGGTCCTGTACGAGCCGGCCGATGAAGTCGAGGAGTCCGCGTACGGCGTTGACCGGGGTGCCGTCCGGGGCCCGGACGGAGTCCGGCACGCCGAAGTACGCGCGGAAGTAGAGGGAGGCGGTGTCGAGAAGCATCAGGCGTGGCGTCGTCACCCCCCGATCATGCCGCACCCCACCGACATCGACCCCGTGACGACATCGACCCCCACCCCACCACGCGGTTCCCGCCCGGAGCCGGTTTCCGTCGTGACGCCCGTCACCTTTGCGTTTGGTGTCAGGGGGCCCGGGCAGGCGCGGGCCCGGAGCGGACCCGGTACGGGATTCAACGATCGAATCCCGTGTGCAGGGGGACGCGGGCCGAACCCGTCCCGCTCCACGGCCCGGCCGCGGGGTGGGGGTCCCCCAGGACGGAGTCCTCGGGGGAGGGCCGTATTCGTTGCTACGCGTGAGGTATATGTGTCCAGGCTCCAGGCCGATCACCTGTACAAGGTGTTCGGCAGACGACCCGATGAATCCGTCAAGAAGCTCGCCGACGGCGCGAACCGCGACGAGCTCCGTGCGGAAGGCACGACCGCGGCCGTGATCGACGCGTCCTTCGTCGTCGAGCCGGGCCAGATCTTCGTCGTGATGGGTCTGTCCGGATCCGGCAAGTCCACCCTGCTGCGCATGCTCAACGGGCTGCTCGAGCCCACCGCCGGCCGTGTCCTGTTCGACGGCAAGGACCTCACCGCGCTGAGCCCCCGCGACCTGCGCGCCGTGCGCTCGCAGAAGATCAGCATGGTCTTCCAGCACTTCGCGCTCTTCCCGCACCGCAGCGTCCTGGAGAACGCCGCCTACGGCCTGGAGGTCCAGGGCGTCCCGCGCACCGAGCGCCTCGCCCGCGCCGCCGAGGCGCTGGAGCTGTGCGGTCTCGCCGGCTGGGAGGACTCCTGGCCCGACGAGCTGTCCGGCGGTATGCAGCAGCGCGTCGGCCTCGCCCGCGCGCTCGCGACCGACACCGACCTGCTTCTGATGGACGAGTCGTTCAGCGCCCTCGACCCGCTGATCCGCCGTGACATGCAGGACCAGCTCCTGGAACTGCAGAAGCGGCTGAAGAAGACCATCGTCTTCATCACCCACGACCTCAACGAGGCCATGCGCCTCGGCGACCGGATCGCGGTGATGCGGGACGGCCGGATCGTCCAGCTCGGCTCCGCCGAGGACATCCTGCTCCGCCCCGCCAACGACTACGTCGCCTCCTTCATCCAGGACGTCGACCGCTCCCGCGTGCTCACGGCCGCCGCCGTGATGACCGACCCCGAGCCCACGGCCGCCGTGCCCGGTCCGGCCGCGTCCACCGCCGACGCCGCACCCACCGTGCCCGGTCCCGCCGCGTCCACCGCCGACGCCGCCGAGCCCGCGGCCGCCCCCGCCGGTACCCGTCGGGCCGCCGCCGACGCCTGCGGCTGCGAGACCGTCGGCCCCGACACGCTGGTCGCGGACCTGTGCGCCGTCAGCGCCCGCGTCCCGCACCCCGTGGCCGTCAAGGACGCCGACGGCACCCTCCTCGGTGTCGTACCGCAGTCCCGTCTCATCGGTTTCATCGGTGACGAGCAGAGGCCCCCCACCGCCTGCGACGCCCCGGCCGCCGACGTCGAGGAGGTGCCCGCCCATGCCTAGGCTCCCCCTCGGCCAGTGGGTCGACAGCGCCGTCGACTGGCTCCAGATCCAGCTCTCCTGGCTCTTCGACGCCATCAGCACCGGCGTCACCGGTCTCTACGACGGGATCGACGCGGTCCTCGCCGCTCCCGAACCGCTGCTCTTCGCCGGCATCCTCGCCGTCGTCGCCTGGTGGCTGCGCGGCCTCACCGCCGGTGTGCTCGCCTTCGCCGGCTTCGCGCTCGTGGACTCCATCGAGCTGTGGGACGACGCCATGTCGACCCTCTCCCTGGTGCTCGTCGCGACCCTCGTCACCCTCGTGATCGCCGTACCGCTCGGCATCTGGGCGGCCCGCTCCAAGACCGTCAGCGCCGTCCTGCGCCCGGTCCTGGACTTCATGCAGACCATGCCGGCGATGGTCTACCTCATCCCCGGCATCATCTTCTTCGGCGTCGGCGTCGTCCCCGGCATCATCGCCACCATCGTCTTCGCGCTGCCCCCGGGCGTGCGGATGACCGAGCTCGGCATCCGCCAGGTCGACGGCGAACTCGTCGAGGCGGCCGAGGCGTTCGGCACGACCCCGCGCAACACGCTGCTGCGCGTGCAGCTGCCGCTCGCCCTGCCCACGATCATGGCCGGCGTCAACCAGGTGATCATGCTCGGCCTCTCCATGGTCGTCATCGCCGGCATGGTCGGCGGCGGCGGGCTCGGCGGCGCGGTCTACCGCGCCATCGGCAACGTCGACATCGGCCTCGGCTTCGAGGCGGGCATCTCCATCGTCATCCTCGCCATGTACCTGGACCGGATCACCGGCGCGCTGGGCCGTCAGGTCTCGCCGCTCGGCCGCCGGGCGCTGGCCAAGGCCCGCGCCGCGGTCGCCTCCCGCACCGGGGCGAAGATCTGGAGCCACCGGCCGCAGCCCGTCACGGCCCTCGTGGGCGTCGTGATCCTCGCGCTCGTCGCCGGCGGCATGGGCTTCTTCGGCGCCGGGGAGTCGACGACCACCGCCGACGGCGGCAAGAACGTCGGCCAGGGCAAGAAGATCAGCCTCGGCTATATCCCCTGGGACGAGGGCATCGCCTCGACCTTCCTCTGGAAGGAACTGCTGGAGCGCCGCGGCTTCGAGGTCGACACCAAGCAGCTGGAGGCCGGCGCGCTCTACACCGGCCTCGCGGGCGGTCAGATCGACTTCCAGACCGACGCCTGGCTCCCCGTCACCCACGCCCAGTACTGGGAGAAGTACCGGAACAAGCTGGAGGACCTCGGCTCCTGGTACGGACCCACCTCCCTGGAGCTGTCCGTGCCCTCCTACATGAAGGGCGTCGACTCCCTCGACGACCTCAAGGGCAAGGCCGGACAGTTCAAGGGCCGGATCGTGGGCATCGAGCCCAGCGCCGGCATGATGGGCATCCTCAAGGACAAGGTCCTGGACGACTACGGCCTCGAGGGCGAGTACAAGGTCCTCGACGGCTCGACCCCCGGCATGCTGTCGGAGCTGAAGCGCGCGTACGACAAGAAGGAGCCGGTCGTCGTCACGCTCTGGTCGCCGCACTGGGCGTACTCGACGTACGACCTGAAGAAGCTCGAGGACCCCAAGGGCAGCTGGGGCAAGGGCGACGGCGTCCACACCCTCGCCCGTAAGGGCTTCTCCTCCGACAACCCCGAGGTCGGCGCCTGGCTGAAGAACTTCAAGCTGACCGAGAAGCAGCTCACGGACCTCGAAGCCGTCATCCAGAAGACCGGCAAGGGCAAGGAACAGGATGCGGTCCGCGGCTGGCTGGAGAAGAACCCCGGTCTCGCCGAGAAGCTGACCCCGCAGTAGGGGTCGCCCGGGAGCGTGACGGACCCGTACGGGATCTCCTCGGAGGGTCCGGGACGGGCACCGGAACGGGATTTACGACTGCTGTCCGAAAAGGGGTGGTCGCCGAGCGTATTCGGCGGCCACCCCTTTTCGCCACGACGCGAAACCCTGCCCCAAAGCTGCGTAAGGTGCAGGTAACCGACGAGTACGAGGCGACCCGCCCGTACGGGGTACGAGCCCGAGGCACGAGGGAGGGAGCCGGCATGGACGACAAGGAATCCTTGCGCGTGGGCGCGGCCGTCAAGAGGCGCCGCAGAGCGCTCCAGCTCACCCTCGCCGTCGTCGCCTCCCGCAGCGGGCTGTCCGTGCCCTTCCTCAGCCAGATCGAGAACGAGCGGGCCCGCCCCAGCACCCGTTCCCTCCAGCTCGTCGCGGGCGCCCTGGACACCACGGCCGGCGAACTGCTCGCCGCGGCCGAGGCCGCCCGCACCGTCGACATCGTCCGCTCGCACGAGTCCGCCGGCGAGCTGCCCCCCGGCGTACGGTCCGTGGTCCGGGGCCGCCACCAGCTGCACGCCCTGGAGTTCACCGGCGAGCAGGACGCCGGCCGCGAATTCCTGCACCGCAACGACGAGTTGCTGTACGTCGCCGACGGCGCCGCCGAGGTCGAGGCGGAAGGCCGCGCGTACCGGCTCGAACGCGGCGACACCCTCTACCTCTCCGGCGGCGTGCGGCACCGGTGGCGCGCGACCGAGGCCGGCACCCGGCTGCTGGTCGTCGCCGTCGCCGAACACATCGAGGCCAGCGACGCATGACCGCGGCCGGACCCCCGCGCGGCGTACGCAGCGTCGTCTCCCTGGTCCCCTCCCTGACCGAGGCCATCGCCGTCACCGCCCCCGGCCTGCTGGTCGGCGCCACCGACTGGTGCACCCACCCGGCCGGCCTCGACGTCGTCCGCGTCGGAGGCACCAAGAACCCCGACGTCCCCGCGATCACCGCCCTGCGCCCCGACCTCGTCATCGCCAACGAGGAGGAGAACCGGGCCCCCGACCTGGCCGCCCTGCGCTCCGCCGGTCTCGACGTCCTGGTCACCGAGATCCGCGACCTCGACCAGGCGTTCGCCGAGCTGGCCCGGGTCCTGCGGGCCTGCGGCGCCGACCCGCGCCCGCGCTGGCTCGCCGAGGCGGAGGAGGCGTGGGCGGCCGTGGACCCGCGGGCGCTCGACGGGGGCCCCGCCGACGGGTCCGCGCGGCCCGCCGCCGTCGTGCCGATCTGGCGCCGCCCCTGGATGGTCCTCGGCCGGGACACCTTCGCCGGCGCCGTGCTCGCCCGGCTCGGCGTCCGTCAGCTGTACGCCGACCACGCCGAGCGCTACCCCCGCCTCCCCCTCGACGAACTCCGCGCCGCCGGTGCCGACCTCGTCGTGCTGCCCGACGAGCCGTACCGCTTCACGCCCGACGACGGGCCCGAGGCCTTCCCCGGCCTGCCCGCAGCCCTCGTTAGCGGACGGCACCTCACGTGGTACGGACCCTCGCTCGCCGAGGCGCCGACCGTGCTGACCCGGGCCCTGCGAGCAGCGCGCCGCTGACCAGCCCGCGCAGGGTGTGCGTGGCGGCCACCAGCCAGGCCGCCACGAGGACCGCGTACAGCGCGATCGCGAGCCAGCGGAAGGCGTCGAGCCCGGTGTGCCGTGCCAGCCCCTCCGCGCCGGTCACGCACGTGCCGACGGGGAAGGTGAACGCCCACCAGGTCAGCGCGAACCCCATGCCCCTGCGCCGTGCCCGCAGCACGAGGGCGCCGGCGAGCGCCAGCCACAGCAGCGCGAAGCCCATCACGGGCACGCCGTAGAGAACGGCGAACGCGCCGAAGCCGTGGGCGTACGGGGCGGGCAGGACGCCCGGAGCCGCGTCGGCGAAGGTGTTCGCGGCGGTCGTCGACTGGCCGAGCGGGCCGAGGACCAGGAAGAGGGTGGGGGTCAGCGCCAAGGGCGGCGGGCCGCCGGTGACCAGCCGGCCGAAGACGAGCGGCAGCATGGTGAGGGTGGCGAGCAGGCTGATGCCGAACAGGGCGTAACAGGCGATGAGCAGCGTCTCGCGGGCCTGCCCCGCGGGCATATGGGGCAGCAGCAACGGGCCGAGGGCCGCGGAGACCATCGGCGCGACGACGGGGAGCAGCCACACCGGAGAGGCGGCCTCGATGTGGTGGCGCACCACCATGAGGTACGGGATCGCCACGGCGGCGGCCAGGCCGATCAGCGTGCCGGCGGTGAAGAGGACCGTGTCGATCGCGAGGGCCGCCGGGAGGCCGATCCAGTCCCTGCCGAGGAGCAGCGTGCCGCCGCCGACCGCCAGCAGGGCCATCGACAGGCAGCCGTAGAAAGGCGCCACGGCCGGGTCGAGCAGATGCTCCCTGGCCCGGTCGCGATGGTGGATCCAGTGCAGGGCGCGGGCCGTGAGCAGGGCCAGGAGGAGGACCGAGGAGAGCGCCCAGACGGCCGTGCAGGCGGTGCGGAGTCCCGGAACGTGCACCGGAAGGTTCGCTCCGGCGGTGGCGACGACGGCGGTGCCCATCACGGAGGCGTACCAGTTGGGGCCGAGGTGACGGACCGCGGCCGCCCGCACGCCGGGGGTGGTGGCGAGGGGGGCCGGACGGGAGGGTGCGAGTGTTGCCATGCGTCCACCGTCGTCCGGCCGGGGCCGCCCCACCAGGGATCATGAGCCTATGACGCCATAAGCTGGATTTATGACCGGCCAGATGCACAGCGCCAGCGGCGAGCACCCCTCCGACGGGGGAGCGCCCCTCTCCCACCGGGTCCCGGACCTCGGGGCGCTCGAACTCCTGCTGGCCGTCGCCCGCCACGGGAGCCTCGGACGGGCGGCCCGCGAGGTCGGGATCACCCAGCCCGCGGCGAGCAGCCGGATCCGTTCGATGGAGCGGCAGCTCGGGGTGGCCCTGGTGGACCGCTCGCCGCGGGGTTCGCGGCTCACGGACGCGGGGGCGCTGGTGACGGACTGGGCGCGGCGGATCGTGGAGGCGGCGGAGGCCTTCGACGCGGGCGCCCAGGCGCTGCGCGGACGCCGGGACTCGCGGCTGCGGGTCGCCGCGTCGATGACGATCGCGGAGTACCTGCTTCCGGGGTGGCTGATCGCCCTGCGGGCGCAGCGGCCGGACACGGCGGTGTCCCTGCTGGCGGGGAACTCGGCGGTGGTCGCGGAGCGGCTCCTCGCGGACGAGGCGGACCTGGGGTTCGTGGAGGGGCTCGCCGTGCCCGACGGCCTGGACGGGGCGGTCGTGGCCCACGACCGGCTCGCCGTGGTCGCCGCGCCGTCCCATCCCTGGGCCCGCCGCCGCAGGCCGCTGGACCCGGCCGAGCTGGCCGCGACCCCGCTGATCCTGCGCGAGCGCGGCTCGGGCACCCGGCAGGTCCTCGACTCGGCGCTCTCGGCCCACGGCGGGCTCGCCAAGCCGCTCATGGAGCTGGCCTCCACGACGGCGGTGAAGGCGGCGGCGGTGAGCGGCGCGGGTCCGGCCGTCCTGAGCGAACTGGCGGTCGCCGAGGAGTTGGCCTCCCGCCGCCTGGTCGCGATCCCCGTCGCGGGCGCCCTGCTCCGCCGCGACCTCCGCGCGGTCTGGCCGACGGGGCACCGGCCCACGGGCCCGGCGCGGGACCTGCTGTCGCTGACGCGGGCGACGCCGACGGGGTGAGACGACCGGGGTGCCCGCGGGTGCTCGTGGGTGCTCGTGGGTGCGCGCGCAGACCCCCGCGCCCCCGCAAGGGCCCTCAGCGGGTCCGGGCGTTCGACTCCCCGCGCCTCACCACGCCCCGGCGCTCGACGCCGTGATCAGGCCGCGCTCCTCAGCGGGTCCGGGAGCTCGCCTCCCCGCCCCTCACCACACCCCCGGCGCTCGACGCCGTGATCAGGCCGCGCATGACCCGGAGGTCCTCGCCCATCTCCGGGTGCCACTGGACGCCGAGGGCCCACGCCGGTTCCGGGAGCTCCACCGCCTCGACCGTGCCGTCCTCCGCGTACGCCGACGGGATCAGGCCGTCGCCGAGGCGGTCCACCGCCTGGTGGTGGTAGGTCGGGACGGACGTCAGCTCGGGCACCAGGGAGGCGTAGCGGGTCCCCGGGACCGGCTTGACCGCGTGGTGGCCGATCACGCCGACCGCCTCCACATGGCCGTCGAGGTGCTGCACCAGCGTGCCGCCGAGCGCCACGTTCAGCAGCTGCATGCCCCGGCAGATGCCCAGCAGCGGCGTCCCCGAGGCGAGCGCCGCCTCGATCAGGGCCAGTTCCCAGGCGTCCCTGGCCCGGGCCGGCGGTCCGGTACGCGGGTCGGGCGCGGCCCCGTACCGTACCGGCTCGACGTCCGCGCCGCCCGCCACCACCACGCCGTCGAGCCGGGCCACGACCCCCGCAGCCGCCGACGGATCGTCCGGCGGGAGCATCGTCGCGAGACCGCCGCTCGCCTGGACCAGGCGCGGGTACTGCGCGGGGAGCAGCGCCGCCGGCATCTCCCACACACCCCAGCGGGCCGGGTCGAGATAGGTGGTCACGCCGATGAGCGGCTTGGGCACGGGGGACACTCCTGCGATAGGGGGACGGTACTTCAGTCGCGCTCGAGTTCGGCCTCGGCCGCCGCCAGCGCCGCGAACTCCTCCTCCGGCGCCTTCGCCACCAGATGGTGCCGACTGTAGAACGCGAAGTAGGCGAGGGCGATCACGTACACCCCGAGGGCGATGAAGGCCGCGTCCTTGTCGACGAGGAAGGTGGCCACCAGCGCCGACAGGGCGAGCACGAACGCCACCGACGAGGTCAGGACGCCGCCCGGGGTGCGGTACGGCCGGTGCAGCTGCGGTTCCCGGCGGCGCAGCACGATGTGCGAGAGCGCCATCAGGGCGTACGAGATGGTGGCGCCGAACACCGCGATGTTCAGCATCCGCGCCCCGTTCCCGGTGCCCGCCGCGAGCGCGAAGCCGATCGCGCCGGGGATGAGCAGGCCCAGGTACGGCGACTTGCGGCGGCTGGTCAGCGACAGGAAGCGGGGCAGGTAGCCGGCCCGGGAGAGGGCGAAGAGCTGCCGGGAACCGGCGTAGATGAGGGAGAAGAACGAGGCCACGAGCCCCGCGAGCCCGGCGTAGTTCACGAACCGGCTGAGCGCCGTCGGCTCCCCGTCGCCCTGGAGGGCCACCACGAGCGGGTTGCCCGCCTCCTGGATGGCGGCCGAGCCCCGGGCCCCCGTCGCGGCGAAGAAGGTCACCACGGCGAGCAGCACCAGGACGCCCATCGAGATCGCGAGCGCCCTCGGCATGGAGCGGACCGGGTCCTTGGCCTCCTCCGCCGCCAGCGGCACGCCCTCCACGCCGAGGAAGAACCACATGCCGAAGGGGAAGGCCGCCCAGATCCCGAGGAGTCCGAACGGCAGCCAGGAGTTGGCGCCGAACGCCTCGCCGTCGACCGGGATGTCGTTCAGTCCGTCGACGTGGAAGCCGCTCAGCGCGCCGAGCGCGAAGACGACGAGCGCCGCGACCGCGATCGCCGTCACGATGAGGCTGAACCGCAGCGCCTCGCCCACGCCCCACAGGTGGATCCCGATGAAGACCGCGAAGCAGGCGAGGTAGACCGGCCAGCCGGACTCGAGACCGAAGAGGCCGAGCGATTCGACGTAGTCGCCGATGAAGATGGAGATCGCGGCGGGCGCGAGGATGTACTCGATGAGGATCGCGGTGCCGGTGAGGAACCCGCCCCAGGTGCCGAGGGCCCGCCGGGCGAAGCCGTATCCGCCGCCGGCGGTGGGCAGGATGGCGGAGAGTTCGGCGAGCGCGAAGACGAGACAGGCGTACATCGCGCCCATCAGGACGGTGGCGATGGCCAGCCCGCCGAAGCCGCCCTTGGACAGGCCGATGTTCCAGCCGGAGAAGTCGCCGGAGACGACGTAGGCGACGCCGAGTCCGGTGAGCAGCAGCCAGCCGGCGCTGCCGCGCCGCAGGGCGCGGCGGTCGAGATAGTCGTCGGGCGCGGTCGTGGCTCCGGCCGTGTCCCCGGTGGTGTCTTCGAGCGTCATGGCAGCGTCAGCTCCCCGCAGCGGGCCCAATGGATTGGTGCCATACCTTTGCGCCGGGTCGGCGGGAACGCAACCCCCGTGCGTTACTTTCGGGTTACGCCGACGCCCCACACCGACGGACCGCGCCGGCCCCGACTGCCGCCGTGGGCCCTCAGGTGAGGAAACCGCGCAGCAGGGCCGCCGTACCGCCGCAGTGTTCGCGCATGACCTCGCGGGCCGCGTCCGCGTCGCCGTCGAGCACCGCCTCCACCAGCGCGGTGTGCTGGTGCTGGGAGTGCTCCAGGTTGCGCACCAGCAGCGGGATGCAGTCGAGCAGGTCGTTCACGGCCGCCCGGACGCCCGCGTACTGCGCGGTGAGCGTCGCCGACCCGGACAGCTCGGCCAGGGTGAGATGGAGCAGGGTGTCCTGGCGGCGGTAGTCGGCCAGGGGGGCGTCGTGCGTGGCCGCCAGGGCCGCGCGCAGCCGCTCCGCGCCCTCGCTCGTCAGCCCGTGCGCCGCGCACAGCCCCGCCGCGCCGACCTCCAGGACCTCGCGGAAGCGCAGGGTGTCCTCGACGTCGACGGAGGCGATCCGGCGGCGCAGCTCGTCCTCGCCCCCCGTCTGCGGCCGGTGCAGCACGAACGTTCCGCCGTACCGCCCCCGCCGGCTCTCCACCAGACCCTGCTCCTGGAGCACCTTCAGGACCTCGCGCAGGGTGACCCGGCTGATCCCCATCCGGTCGGCCAGCTCCCGCTCCGCCGGCAGCCGCTCCCCGCCGGGCACCAGCCCGAGCCGCACCACCTGGAGGATCTGCTCCAGCGCCTCCTCGAATCCGTTGCCCGCCCGCACCGGCCGCAGCACGGGCGTCAGCCGGTCCGGCACGTGCGCCACCGCGGCCGAGGCCGCGTCCGTCTCCCCACCGATCTTCGCCACGTCGCGGTTTCCCCTTCCCAAGCAATGGTCTCCGGCAATACCTTATGGATCCCGGCTGGCCGAAGGAGGAGTAATCCCGTGGCAGACCGCAAAGCCCCGCTCTCCGTCGAGGAGCTGCGTGCCCTCGTCGCGAGCGGTGAGATCGACACAGTCGTCCTGGCCTTCCCCGACATGCAGGGGCGGCTCCAGGGCAAGCGGTTCGCCGCACCGTTCTTCCTCGACGACGTCCTCGACCACGGCACCGAGGGCTGCAACTATCTCCTGGCCGTCGACACCGAGATGAACACGGTCGACGGATACGAGATGTCCTCCTGGGACCGCGGCTACGGCGACTTCGCCATGATCCCCGACCTCGCCACCCTGCGCCGCGTCCCCTGGAACGAGGGTACGGCGATGCTCATCGCCGACCTCGCCTGGAACGACGGCTCACCCGTCGTCGCCGCGCCCCGCCAGATCCTCCGCCGCCAGCTGGAGCGGCTCGCCGAACACGGCTTCACCGCGCACGTCGGCACGGAGCTGGAGTTCATCGTCTTCAAGGACACCTACGAGCAGGCCTGGGACGCGAACTACCGCGGGCTGACCCCGGTCAACCAGTACAACATCGACTACTCCGTCCTCGGCACCGGCCGCGTCGAGCCCCTGCTGCGCCGCATCCGCAACGAGATGGCGGCTGCCGGGCTGACGGTCGAGTCCGCCAAGGGCGAGTGCAACCCCGGCCAGCACGAGATCGTCTTCCGCTACGACGAAGCCCTCGTCACCTGCGACCAGCACGCCGTCTACAAGACGGGCGCCAAGGAGATCGCCGCCCAGGAAGGCGTCTCGCTCACCTTCATGGCGAAGTACAACGAGCGCGAGGGCAACTCCTGCCACATCCACCTCTCGCTCCAGGACGCGGACGGGCGGAACGCGATGGCCGGGGACGGACCCGGCGGCATGTCGGACGTCATGCGGTACTTCCTCGCCGGACAGCTCGCCGCCCTGCGCGACTTCTCCCTCCTCTACGCCCCCCACATCAACTCCTACAAACGCTTCCAGCCCGGCTCCTTCGCCCCCACCGCCGTCGCCTGGGGCGTCGACAACCGCACCTGCTCCCTGCGCGTCGTCGGCCACGGCCGCTCGATCCGCTTCGAGAACCGCCTCCCCGGCGGAGACGTCAATCCCCACCTCGCCGTCGCCGGCCTCGTCGCCGCCGGCCTGTACGGCATCGAGCAGCGCCTGGAACTGCCCTCGGCCTGCGACGGCAACGCCTACACCGCCGACTACGCGCACGTCCCCACCACCCTGCGCGAGGCCGCCGAACTCTGGGAGACCAGCCCCATCGCCAAGGCCGCATTCGGCGACGAGGTCGTCGCCCACTACCGCAACATGGCCCGCGTCGAACTCGACGCGTACGACGCCGCGGTGACCGACTGGGAACTGCGCCGCTCCTTCGAACGCATGTGAGGAACGAGTTGCCGCACGAACTGCTTGTCCTGAACCCGGCGACCGAAGAGGTCGTCGCGACCGTCCCGGCCGCCACCGCCGAAGACGTCGACGCGGCCGTCACCCGGGCCGCCGAAGCCCAGCGCGGCTGGGCCGCCGCGGCCCCCGCCGACCGGGCCCGGCTGCTGCGCCGCTTCGCCTCCGTCGTCGACGCCCACACCGAGGAGCTGGCCCTCCTCGAAGTCCGCGAGGCCGGACACACCCTCGGCAACGCCCGCTGGGAGGCCGGCAACGTCCGCGACCTGCTCGACTACGCGGCCGGGGGAGTGGAGCGGCTCAACGGCCGCCAGATCCCCGTCGCCGGCGGGATCGACCTCACCCTCCTCGAACCCCTCGGCGTCGTCGGCGTGATCGCGCCCTGGAACTTCCCCATGCCGATCGCCGCCTGGGCCACCGCCCCCGCCCTCGCCGCCGGCAACGCCGTGATCCTGAAGCCCGCCGAGACCACCCCGCTCACCGCGCTCCGGCTCGCCGAACTCGCCCTTGAGGCCGGGCTCCCCGCGGGGCTCTTCCAGGTCCTGCCGGGCGAGGGGGCCGTCGCGGGCGACGCGCTCGTCGGACACCCGGGCGTCGCCAAGATCGTCTTCACCGGCTCGACGCGCGTCGGCAAATCGATCATGGCGAAGTGCGCCGACCAGGTGAAGCGCGTGACGCTCGAACTCGGCGGCAAGAGCCCCAACATCGTCTTCGCCGACGCCGACCTCGAAGCGGCGGTGGCGGCGGCGCCGATGTCCTTCCTCGACAACAGCGGACAGGACTGCTGCGCCCGCACCCGCATCCTCGTCCAGCGCTCCGTCCACGACCGCTTCCTCGACCTGCTCGCCCCCGCGATCGAGGAGATCGTCGTCGGCGACCCCTCCGACGAGAAGACCCAGATGGGCCCGCTCATCTCCCGCGCCCAACTGGAGCGCGTACGGGGGTACGTCCCCGACTCCGCGCCCGCCCTCCGCGGCACGGCGCCCGAGGGCCCCGGCTTCTGGTTCCCGCCGACCGTCCTCACCGGTGTCCCCGAGGACGCCCCCTGCGCCGTCGAGGAGGTCTTCGGCCCCGTCGCCGTCGTCCTGCCCTTCGAGGACGAGGCCGACGCGATCCGGCTCGCCAACGCCACCGAGTACGGCCTGTCCGGCTCGATCTGGACCCGGGACGTCGGCCGCGCGCTGCGCGTCTCCCGGGGCGTCCGGGCCGGCAACCTGTCCGTCAACTCCCACTCCAGCGTCCGCTACTGGACCCCGTTCGGCGGCTACCGGCAGTCCGGCCTCGGCCGTGAACTGGGCCCCGACGCCCTCACCGCCTTCACCGAGACCAAGAACGTCTTCATCAGCACGGAAAGCACGGAGGCCTGAACCCCATGACCGACCCGATCGTCTGCCGGCGCCTCGTCGGCCGTACCGCCGTCATCACCGGGGCCGGCAGCGGCATCGGCCTGGCCGCCGCCCGCCGCCTCGCCTCCGAGGGCGCCCACGTCGTCTGCGGCGACATCGACGAGACCGCGGGCAAGGCCGCCGCCGAGGAGGTCGGCGGCACCTTCGTCCAGGTCGACGTCACCGACCCCGAGCAGGTCGAGGCGCTCTTCAAGACCGCCTTCGACACCTACGGCTCCGTCGACATCGCCTTCAACAACGCGGGCATCTCCCCGCCCGACGACGACTCCATCCTCACCACCGGCCTGGAGGCCTGGAAGCGCGTCCAGGACGTCAACCTCACCTCCGTCTACCTCTGCTGCAAGGCCGCCCTGCCCTACATGCGGCGGCAGGGCCGGGGCTCCATCATCAACACCGCCTCCTTCGTCGCCGTCATGGGCGCCGCCACCAGCCAGATCTCGTACACCGCCTCCAAGGGCGGCGTGCTCGCCATGTCCCGCGAGCTGGGCGTGCAGTTCGCCCGCGAGGGCATCCGGGTCAACGCGCTCTGCCCCGGGCCCGTCAACACCCCGCTCCTGCGGGAGCTGTTCGCCAAGGACCCGGAGCGCGCCGCGCGCCGCCTCGTGCACATCCCGGTGGGCCGGTTCGCCGAGGCCGAGGAGATCGCGGCCGCCGTCGCCTTCCTCGCCAGCGACGACTCGTCGTTCGTCAACGCCACCGACTTCCTCGTCGACGGCGGCATCTCGGGCGCGTACGTCACCCCGCTCTAGGGGATGTCCTGCCGACGGGACAGCCGGGCGTCCCACGACGCCCGGCTGTCCCGGGTACGCACAGCGGTGGCGGCCGGCCCGGCGGACTCCGTGTACGGCCCCTCGAACACGACCTCTAGGGTGGCCGGATGAGCATGATGACCCCTCCCGGCTGGTATCCGGACCCGACCACGCCCTCCGTCGAACGCTGGTGGGACGGTACGACCTGGAGCGCCCACACCCGGCCCCTGCCGGTCACCGCTCCGATGCCGGTCGTCGCTCCCGCACCCGCACGACGGGGCCGGGCGGTCGTGTTCGGCGCGGTGGCGGTCGCCGCCGTCGCGGCGAGCGTGGTCGTGGGCGTCGTCCTCGGCGGCGACGAGGAGGGCCCGGAGAAGGCGGGACCGCCCCCGGCGACCCCGACGACCACCTCGGCCGCGCCGACCACCACCTCCTCCAGCGGCCCGGCGACCGACGACGAGGACGAGGACCCGACGCGGGTCGTCGACCAGCTCAACGGCATCAGCCTCCCCGTCATCAAGGGATGGGAGAAGCCGCGGTACACCGCCGGCGGTATGCCGACGGTCACGACCGCCGGCACCTACACCTGCCCCGGCGCGCCCAGCGTCGACTGCCGCCGCGGCACCGTCGACTCCCGCACGGCGTCGGGTACGGACGCCGCCACCCCGGAGGCCCTCGCCAAGGAGGACATCGCCCTGGCCGCGGACGCCTTCCTCGAGGACGACGTCTACGGCAACCACCCCTACGGCGGGATCGTCTCCCACCGGCAGGTCGCCGCCCGCCCCACCGTCGTCGCCGGCCGCACCGGCTACCTGGTGCGCTGGCAGGTCACCACCGGCAAGGGCCCCGGCGCCTACGTCCAGTCCGTGGCCTTCCCCTCCCCGCTGGGCAGCGAGTCCCCGGTCCTGGTCCGCTTCGCCTTCGACGCGGGGCCCGCCGGGCCGCCGCTCGCCGCGATGGACGAGATCGTGCGCGGGATCCTCCCCCTCGGCAGCACGACCAACGGAGGCGTGGGCGCCCCGATCACCCCGGGCTCCTGACACCCCCCGCAGCACACGTCCGAGAGGAACGTACGGCCTCCTAGAGGAACGTGCGGCCCTCGCCCCGGTACGTCGGTACGGTCGCCGTGACCCGGTCGCCCTCGACCAGCCGCAGGTTGTCGAACCGCTCGCACAGCTCACCGGCCTTCGCGTGCCGGAACCACACCTTGTCGCCGATGAGCAGATCGTCGGCGGGGGAGCCGAGCAGCGGGGTCTGCACCTCGCCCGGCCCCTCCTGCGGGTCGTACCGCAGCCCCTCCGGAAGGTACGGGACGGGCAGCCGGTCCGGCCCCGCCGCGCCGGACGCGGGGTAGCCGCCGCCGAGCACGGTCACCACGCCGACGCCCGGGCGGCGCACCACCGGCTGGGCGAAGAGGGCGGCGGGGCGGCCGGAGAAGGACGTGTAGTTGTCGAAGAGGCGCGGCACGAAGAGCCCCGACCCGGCGGCGATCTCGGTCACCGCCTCCTCGGCCGCCGTGTGCTGCACGCTGCCCGTCCCGCCGCCGTTGACGAACTCCAGGTCCGGCGCGACCGCCCGCACGGCACGGACCACGGCGGCCCGCCGCTCCGCCAGCTCCCTGCGGGCGGCGGACTGCATCAGCCGGATCGCCCGGGAGCGCAGCGGCCGCCCGGCGACCGCGTCCCCGACCCCGGCGACATGACCTTCGTACGCCATGATCCCGACCAGCCGGAAGCCCGGACGGCGGGCCACCGACCGGGCCAGCTCGGCCAGCTGGGCGGGCTCGCGCAGCGGGGAGCGGAGGGCCCCGACCCGGATCCGCCCGCCGAACAGCCGGAGGGAGGTGTCGAGCTCCAGACAGACCCGGATCTCCTCCTCGCCGCCCGCGCGGGCGTGGTCGACCAGGTCGAGCTGCGCCGGATCGTCGACCATGACGGTGACGGCGGCGGCGAGCTTGGGGTCGTTCGCCAGCTCGCCGAACGCGGTCCGGTCGGCGGACGGATAGGCGAGCAGCACGTCGTCGAACCCGGCGCGGGCGAGCCACAGCGACTCGTCGAGGGTGAACGACATGATCCCGGCGAAGCCCTCGCGCGCCAGGACCCGCTCCAGCAGCGCCCGGCACCGCACGGACTTGCTCGCCACCCGGATCGGCTTGCCGCCGGCCCGCCGGACGAGATCCTCGGCATTGGCGTCGAACGCCTCCAGATCGACGATCGCCACGGGCGCGTCGAGATGGGCGGTGGCCCGGTCGTACCGGGCCCGGTCGGCGGCGCGGGGAGTCATGGGCCGAGCTTGCCAGACAGGTTTACGGCAGGGTAGCCCCTCGGTTCCCGTGCAGGGGGGAACAGCCCGTAGAGTGACGGCCATTGCCAGAACGACCAGGGGGACGGGTATGACCACCGACGCGCACCCTCCCAGGTCCCGGATCAGCGAGGCGCTGCTCCCCCAGACGCCCCCCGCCCCGAGCACCCCCGCACCGGGCACGTCCGCCGCCCCGGCGCCGAGCCGGTCCGCCGCTCCCTCCGTGCCGGGCACGTCCGCCCAGGCCCCTTCGCCGAACCGGTCCGCGCAGGCTCCGGCGCCCGGCGCCCCCGCCCCGGCAGGCACCGCACGTGCGACGGCCGCCCTGGACGCCCCCGTCCCGCCCCGCCCCGCCGGGCCCCCGGCCGCCGGCGGCGACGCCCGCGGCCCCCTTCCCGGCGACCGCGGACGCGGCATACCGCCCCGCCCCGCCGAGGCCCCCTCCGTCGAGACGACCGCCCGGCTGCGCCCGATCCGCGACACCGGCCGGGACCCGCGTACGGCCCCGGCCAACGGCTCCGTACCCGCGCCCCGGCGCGCCGGCCACCCCCTGCCCGCCCCCGCCACCGGCGACCCGCGCCGCCCGGCCCCGCCGAGGGGCCCGCACGCCGACCCCGCGCACGGCGACCGGGCCGGCTCCCGACCGGAGACGGGGACCGAAGCGGCGGCGCAGGCGACATGGGCCGCGGCCGCCGGGCGGTCCCGGCAGGCCTACGGGACGTACGGCGCCTACCAGGCGTACACCGTGCCGCCCGAGACGCCCGCCGAGACGACCACGCGGCTCCGGCCCGTCCAGGAGCGCCGGACCGGACGCCTGATCGCGGCCGGGGTGTGCCTCGTCGTCGGACTGGGACTCATCGGCGGCGCCGTCGCCGGGACCGTCCTCGCCGCCGGCCACGTGGGCGAGCCCCCCGAGCCCCCCGGCTTCTCGCAGGCCAGGGCCCTCTGGCACAACGCCCCGGTGGACACCCTCTTCCCCCGTACCCTCGCCGGCCCGAAAGCCGGACCCGGGGACGCCGCCCGCTCCTGGACGCGTGTCGTCGTCGCCCCCGACGCCCCCTGCACGCCCGCCGTCCTGCCCGCCAGCGTCCTCACCGCCCTGCGGCCCCCCGGCTGCGACCGCGTCCTGCGCGCCACGTACACCGACGCGACCGCCACCAGCGTCATCACCGTCGGCCTGGCGTTCACCCCGGCCGACCCCGCCACCATGCGCTCCCTCGACGGGCCCCTGATCGGCGACGACGCGCCCCCACCGCTCTCCGCCCCGGGCACGGTCGCCGAGCGCTTCGGCGCCGGACAGCGCGCCAGCTGGTGGACGCGCGCCCTGCCCGACCTCCCCGTCGTCGTCTTCTCGGTCTCCGGGTTCGCCGACGGCCGCCCGGTCAGCCCCGAGCCCGCCGCCGAGGCCATGGCGGCCGACCGGACCACCGCCCCCGCCCAGGCCGGCCTCGGCCACGAGGCCAAGGGCGTCGCCGACGGCATCGAGCGCGGCCTGCGCGCGACCGTCGCCGCGGCCGCCCAGAAGGACGACGACCGGTGACCGCACGCCCCACCCGGAGCCCCGTCCGGCGCCGTACCCGCGCGCGCGCCGCCGCCGCGGCCCTCCTCGCCGCCGCGTTCGCGGTCCTCCCCGCCACCGCCGCGCCCGCCCACGCCGACACCATCCGCGGGCAGCAGTGGGGCCTGGAGGCCCTGCACACCGAGGAGGCGTGGCGCACCACCCGGGGCGAGCGCGTCACCGTCGCCGTCCTGGACACCGGCGTCGACGCCGACCACCCCGACCTCGCCGGCTCGGTCCTCACCGGCACCGACCTCATCGGCTTCGGCGCCCGGGAAGGCGATCGCGCCTGGGCCCGCCACGGCACCGCCATGGCCGGCATCATCGCCGGGCACGGCCACGGCCCCGACCGCCAGGACGGCGTCCTCGGCGTCGCGCCCCAGGCGCGGATCCTGCCCGTCCGGGTCATCCTCGAAGGCACCGACAAGGCCCGGGACAAGGCCCGCAAGTCCCGGGGGACCGCCCTCGCCGAAGGCATCCGCTGGGCGGTCGACCACGGCGCCGACGTCATCAACCTCTCCCTCGGCGACGACTCCGAGTCCGCGCACCCCGACGCCGGCGAGGACGCCGCCGTGCAGTACGCCCTCGCGAAGGGCGTCTCCGTCGTGGCCTCGGCCGGCAACGGCGGCGAGAAGGGCGACCACATCTCCTTCCCGGCGGCCTACCCCGGCGTCATCGCCGTCACCGCCGTCGACCGCTACGGCACCCACGCCTCCTTCTCCACCAGCCGCTGGTACGCCACCGTCAGCGCGCCCGGCGTCGACATCGTCATGGCCGACCCCGACCGCCGCTACTACCAGGGCTGGGGCACCAGCGCCGCCGCCGCGTTCGTCTCCGGCGCCGTGGCGCTCGTCCGCTCCGCCCACCCCGACCTGACCCCGGCCCAGGTCAAGAAGCTCCTCACGGACACCGCCCGCAACCGGCCCAAGGCAGGCCGCAGCGACGCCAAGGGGTACGGGACGGTCGACCCCGCCGCCGCCATCGAGGCCGGGGCCGCACTCCGGGGCGCCGACCCCAAGAACGCCGCCGCCGGCTTCGGCGGGCGCTATTTCGGCCCCGGGCCGAGCCCCGCCGCCGACGACGGCGAACCGACCGGCCTGCTCGCCCCCGTCGCCGGCGGCGTCGGCGTGCTGCTGCTCGTGGCCGCGGCCGTCCTCTGGCGCACCGGCCTCACCGGCCCCCGCCCACCCCGCTGACGGTCCCGCGCCGAGACACCCGGCCCGACCGCCCCGCCCGGCTCGCGGACCCGGTCGGCAGGCGCTCCCCGGCCCGCCCGGACTTCACCCGGCTCGCGGACCCGGTCGGCAGGCGCTCCCCGGCCCGCCCGGACTTCACCCGGCTCGCGAGCCGGTCGGCAGGCGCTCCCCGGCCCGACTCGCCCCGCCCGGCTCGCGGACCGGACCGGCAGGCGCTCCCCGGCCCGACCGCCAGGCCCGGCTCGCGGACCGGCCGCAGGCGCTCCCGTTCCCCGGCCGGGGAACAACCCCCCGACCGCGGCGGCTAGGCTCGTCGCGTGGCGCTCAAGAACATCCCTGACCCCGGTTTCTCCGACGACGACGGCACCGCCGACCCGCGGCTCTCCCAGGCCCTGGCCGCCTGGGCGGCGGACAGAACCGCGCACGGCCCCGTCCTGGAGGCGCTCCGGGACGCGCGTCTGCTCGTGCCCGTCGTGGCCGTCCTCGGCGAGGTCGAGGAGGACCCCGAGACGGGTCTGCGCCGCGAGAAGACCAGCGACATGGCCGTGCCGACGCTGACCGCGGGCGACCGGCGCGCGCTCCCCGCCTTCACCTCCCTCGCCGCGCTCGCCCTCTGGGACCCGGCCGCCCGCCCCGTCGCCGTCCCCCTCCACCAGGCGCTCCAGGCCCTCGCCCACGAGAAGGCGGACACCCTCGTCCTGGACCTGGCGGGGCCCGTGCCGTACCAGGTGACCGGCCCGGCCCTGCTCGCCCTCGCGGAGGGCCGCCGGAGCGCGGACCCGCTGGACGACCCGGCGGTACGCGAGGCGGTGCGCGCCGCCGTCGCCGCCGAGCCCGCCGTCCTGCGCGCCCACCTCGGCCCCGGCAGCGCCGACGGCACCCTCGCCCTCGTCCTGGCGCCGGACGCGGCCCCGGCGGAAGCCGCCCAGCGGGTCGCCCGGCTGCTCGCCGCCGACGAGACGCTCAGAGCCCGCCTCGTACGCGGCCTCGACCTGGCGCTCCTGCCCGCCACGGCCACGCCGCCCGGCGAGCCCTTCTACATCAGCGCCCACGCGGACTGAGCGCGCGGACGACGGAGGGGCGGGCGCCGGCCGGAACCGGCGCCCGCCCCTCGGCGTGGCTTTCCGCCGCACAGTGGCGGAGCGGTGCGGCCCGCCACCGGCGGGCCCTGGATCGAGCGGTGGACTCAGCCGTACACCGGACCGGTGTACTTCTCGCCCGGGCCCTGGCCCGGCTCGTCCGGGACGAAGGAGGCCTCGCGGAAGGCGAGCTGCAGGGACTTCAGACCGTCCCGCAGCGGCGCCGCGTGGAACGAGCTGATCTCCGTCGCGCCGGCGTCCAGCAGACCCGCCAGCGCGTGGATCAGCTTGCGGGCCTCGTCGAGGTCCTTGTGCTCCTCGCCCTCCTCGGTGAGCCCGAGCTTCACCGCGGCGGCGCTCATCAGGTTGACGGCGACCGTCACGATCACCTCGACGGCCGGGACCTCCGCGATGTCGCGGGTCATGGCGTCGAAGTCGGGGGAGTCCGCGGACTCGGTGTGGGGCGTTTCGCTCATGCCCCACACGATAAGCCGCGGCGGGCGGGGGAGCGGTCCCGGTCCTCCGTTAGCAAACCGCCCCGGTCGGTGCTAACCTTGTGTAACGACCGGCCGGACACGTGTGTGCCCGGCCCACAAGTGGAGGCTCCGACTTCCCACCTGGCCGCCCTCGCGGGCGGCGGGTCACCGGTCAGGTGGCGCCCATCGTTCCGTACGGACGATGGAGCCGCCCGATGTGCGCCCCGCGGTTGACCGCGGCGGTGCTCCGGTATTTTCGCGGAGCCCCGCCTGTGTCCCGTCCGGGGCGTTTTTCACGTTCCGGCGCGGTTGGTCTCACAGAAACAGACATGCGCGTCCGTCCGCCAGGCGGTCGCGTGGTGCTACCGAGGAGGATCCATCAGCGCCGAGCCCCGCATCAACGACAGGATTCGCGTTCCCGAGGTGCGACTTGTCGGACCCAGCGGCGAGCAGGTCGGGATTGTTCCGCTTGCCAAGGCCCTGGAGCTCGCACAGGAGTACGACCTCGACCTGGTCGAGGTCGCGGCGACCGCCCGTCCGCCCGTGTGCAAGCTCATGGACTACGGGAAGTTCAAGTACGAGTCGGCCATGAAGGCCCGTGAGGCGCGCAAGAACCAGGCGCACACGGTCATCAAGGAGATGAAGCTCCGGCCGAAGATCGACCCGCACGACTACGACACCAAAAAGGGTCACGTCGTCCGGTTCCTCAAGCAGGGCGACAAGGTCAAGATCACGATCATGTTCCGTGGTCGTGAGCAGTCCCGCCCGGAGCTTGGCTTCCGTCTGCTGCAGCGACTGGCTTCGGACGTCGAGGAGCTTGGCTTCATCGAGTCCAACCCGAAGCAGGACGGCCGGAACATGATCATGGTTCTCGGCCCCCACAAGAAGAAGACCGAGGCCATGGCCGAGGCGCGCGAGGCTCAGGCCGCGCGCAAGGCGGAGCGTCAGGGCGTTTCGTCCGACGAGTCCGCCGAGGCTCCGGCCGAGGAGACCGTGGTCGAGGCTTCCGCCGAGGCCCCGGCCGAGAACCCCGAGGCGTGACCCGAGGGGCTGCCCGCCAGGCAGCCCCGGGCTTCGCCCGGAACCACCACACCAAGAATTGACGCTCCCGGTCGTCCGGTGCCCGCACCGGGGGGAGCGCCACTGACGAGGAGATACGGCGCGATGCCGAAGAACAAGACGCACTCCGGTGCCAAGAAGCGCTTCAAGATCACCGGCTCCGGCAAGGTGCTGCGCGAGCGCGCCGGCAAGCGCCACCTGCTCGAGCACAAGTCGTCCAAGCTGACGCGCCGCCTCACCGGCAACGCCGAGATGGCCCCGGGCGACGCGGCCAAGATCAAGAAGATGCTGGGCATCTGACTGATCTCCGGCTCCCGGTGACCGGGAGCCACCGGCCCAGTCCGGGCCCCATTCGTTTCCGGGTCGTGTGAGTCCAACCACGGCCCCGCTACAAGGAGTTAACAAGTGGCACGCGTCAAGCGGGCAGTCAACGCCCACAAGAAGCGCCGGGCGATCCTCGAGGCGGCCTCCGGCTACCGCGGTCAGCGTTCGCGCCTGTACCGCAAGGCCAAGGAGCAGGTCACCCACTCGCTGGTCTACAACTACAACGACCGCAAGAAGCGCAAGGGCGACTTCCGTCAGCTGTGGATCCAGCGCATCAACGCCGCTGCCCGCCAGAACGGCATGACGTACAACCGCCTCATCCAGGGTCTGAAGGCCGCCAACATCGAGGTGGACCGCAAGATCCTCGCCGAGCTGGCCGTCAACGACGCCAACGCGTTCGCCGCGCTGGTCGAGGTCGCGCAGAAGGCTCTGCCGGCCGACGTCAACGCCCCGAAGGCCGCCGCCTGATCTTCCAGGCCGCAGTACTTCCGCCCGGACCCGCAGGCCCCGCGCCTGCGGGTCCGGCGCGTTCCGGGAGCGCCGGGCCCGCCCGGGCCCGCTGAGCCCGCGTCCCGGACCGCCGCCGGCCGCCGCACCCCGCCTCGCACCCCTCTCGTACGGACGAAAAGAGAGCCGCCGACCCCATGGGCACCCCCGAGCTGATCTCCCCGCGTTCGCCGCGCGTCGTCGCCGCCCGGCGGCTCGCCAAGCGCAACTTCCGGGGCAAGGACCGCCTCTTCATCGCCGAGGGCCCGCAGGCCGTCCGCGAGGCCGTCGAACACCGCGGCGGCGCGGGCGAGCCCACCCTCGTCGAGCTCTTCACCACCGTCGAGGCCGCCGAGCGGTACGCCGGCATCGTCGACGCGGCCCGCGAGGCCGGAGCCCGCGTCCACCACGCCTCCGACGCGGTCCTCGCCGAGGTCTCCCAGACCGTCACCCCCCAGGGCCTGGTCGGCGTATGCCGCTTCCTCGACTCGCCGTTCGAGGAGATCCTGGCCGCCAGGCCCAAGCTGGTCGCCGTCCTCGCCCACGTCCGCGACCCCGGGAACGCCGGCACCGTCCTGCGCTGCGCCGACGCCGCCGGAGCCGACGCGGTCGTCCTCACCGACGCCTCCGTCGACCTCTACAACCCCAAGTCCGTCCGCGCCTCCGTCGGCTCCCTCTTCCACCTCCCGGTCGCCGTCGGCGTCCCGGTCGAGCAGGCCGTCGCCGGTCTGAAGAGCGCGGGCGTCCGCATCCTGGCCGCCGACGGGGCCGGTGAGGACGACCTCGACGACGAACTGGACGCCGGCACCATGGGCGGGCCCACCGCCTGGATCTTCGGCAACGAGGCCTGGGGTCTGCCCGAGGAGACCCGCGCCCTCGCCGACGCCGTCGTCCGCGTCCCGATCCACGGCAAGGCCGAGAGCCTCAACCTCGCGACCGCCGCCGCGGTGTGCCTGTACGCCTCCGCACGGGCCCAGCGGCCCCGAACCACCGCCTGAGGGGGTCCACTCCGTCACCTCCACCTAGTAGGGTGACGGGCTCGGGGGGCCCACTGCGCAACACGGAGGGGTGGGGGACGGGGATGACGGTCGGCACGGACAGGTCCACAGACGGGCGGGGCTCCGGCCCGCGTGCCTCCGAGCACGGCGCCCGGACCTGCGTCGACCCCGACGATCTGCCCGACGGTCTCGTCGTCGCCGACGCCACCGGCCGCGTCGTCTGCTTCAACGCCGCCGCCGCCCGCCTCACCTCCGTCCCCCGTGACGAGGCCATCGGCGCCCCCCTGGAGCAGGTCCTGCCCCTGGAGGACCTCAAGGGCCGCCGCTGGTGGACCCTCACCGACCCGTACGGCGGACTCGCCACCCGCCGCGGCCAGCCCGAGCGCAACCTGCTCCTCCCCGGCGGCCGCGAGATCCTCGTCTCCGCCCGCTACGTCCGCGAGCACCCCACCGGGCCCGTGCGCCGCGTCGTCGTCTCGCTGCGCGGCACCGAGGCCCGGCGGCGCACCGAACTCAGCCACGCCGAGCTGATCGCCACGGTCGCCCACGAGCTGCGCTCGCCCCTGACCTCCGTCAAGGGCTTCACGGCGACCCTGCTCGCCAAGTGGGAGCGGTTCACCGACGACCAGAAGCGGCTCATGCTGGAGACCGTCGACGCCGACGCCAACCGCGTCACCCGGCTCATCGCCGAACTCCTCGACATCTCCCGGATCGACTCCGGCCGCCTGGAGGTCCGCCGCCAGCCCGTCGACATCGCCGCCGCCGTCGGCCGCCACATCCAGGCCCTCACCGCCGGCGGCCAGTCGCCCGACCGCTTCTTCGTCCGCGTACGGCCGCAGCTGCCCGATTTGTGGGCCGACCCCGACAAGGTCGACCAGGTCCTCGGCAACCTCCTCGAAAATGCGGTGCGCCACGGCGAGGGAACCGTCACCATCGAGGTGGCACCCACCCGCGCCACCACCGACGGAGAGAAGGGAACGGCGGTCACCGTGAGCGACGAAGGCCCCGGCATCCCCGAAGAGTCGATGGGACGCGTCTTCACCCGCTTCTGGCGGGGGAGCAAGCGCGGGGGCACCGGCCTGGGCCTCTACATCGTCAAGGGCATCGTCGAGGCCCACGGCGGCACCATCACCGTCGGGCGCGGCCCCCGGGGCGGCGCCGAGTTCCGATTTATCCTGCCCGTGGGTGCCCCGGCCTATCTCGCCTGACGAGATCATCGGCCGCCCGGCCCGCCCACGGGCTCATCCGCGTCCTCGCACCCCGTTAGACTCGACCTTTGGCACGTTTGCGCCCTTGTCGTCGAGCGGGGCCGCCCAGCCAGCCAAACGGAAGCACGGGAAGAGATGTCCGCACCCAATAAGTCGTACGACCCGGTCGAGGTCGAGGCCTTGAAACCGGAAGAGATCGAGCGCATGCGGGACGAGGCGCTCGCCGCCTTCGCCGCCGCGGGTGACCTCGACGCGCTCGCACACGCGAAGACCGCGCACACCGGTGGCACCTCGCCGCTCGCGCTGGCCAACCGTGAGATCGGCGCCCTGCCGCCGCAGGCCAAGGCCGCGGCCGGCAAGCTCGTGGGCCAGGCCCGCGGCGTCGTCTCCAAGGCCCTCGCCGCCCGCCAGGCGGAGCTCGAGGCCGAGCGCGACGCCCGCGTCCTCGTCGAGGAGGCCGTCGACGTCACCCTGCCGTACGACCGCACCCCGGCCGGCGCCCGCCACCCCCTGACCACGCTCATGGAGCGGGTCGCCGACGTCTTCGTCTCCATGGGGTACGAGGTCGCCGAAGGCCCCGAGGCCGAGGCGGAGTGGTTCAACTTCGACGCCCTCAACTTCGTGCCGGACCACCCGGCGCGCCAGATGCAGGACACCTTCTTCGTCCAGGGCCCCGAGGGGACCACCGGCGACGAGTCCGGTGTCGTGCTGCGCACTCACACCTCCCCGGTGCAGGCCCGCACGCTCATCGACCGGGAGCCCCCGGTCTACGTCGTCTGCCCCGGCCGGGTCTACCGCACCGACGAGCTGGACGCCACGCACACCCCGGTCTTCCACCAGATCGAGCTGCTCGCCGTGGACGAGGGCCTGACCATGGCCGACCTCAAGGGCACCCTCGACCACATGGTCCAGGCGCTCTTCGGGCCCGACATGAAGACCCGGCTCCGCCCGAACTTCTTCCCGTTCACCGAGCCGTCCGCCGAGATGGACATGCTCTGCTACGTCTGCCGCGGCGAGTCCGTCGGCAACGCCGACCGGCCCTGCCGCACCTGCGGCAGCGAGGGCTGGATCGAGCTGGGCGGCTGCGGGATGGTCAACCCCAAGGTGCTCGTCGCCTGCGGTGTCGACCCGGAGAAGTACAGCGGCTTCGCCTTCGGGTTCGGAATCGAGCGGATGCTGATGTTCCGCCACAACGTCGATGACATGCGAGACATGGTCGAGGGTGACGTCCGGTTCACCCGGCCGTTCGGGATGGAGATCTGATGCGGGTCCCGCTTTCTTGGCTGCGGGAGTACGTCGACCTGCCGGCGACGGAGACCGGACGTGACGTCCAGGCCAAGCTCATCTCGGCAGGACTCGAGGTCGAGACCGTCGAGCGGCTCGGCGACGGACTGACCGGCCCGCTGGTGGTCGGCAAGGTCCTCACCATCGAGGAGCTGACGGAGTTCAAGAAGCCCATCCGCTTCTGCACCGTCGACGTCGGCCAGGCCAACGGAACCGGCGAGCCGCAGGAGATCATCTGCGGCGCCCGGAACTTCGCCGAGGGCGACAAGGTCGTCGTGGCCCTGCCCGGCGCCGTGCTCCCCGGTGACTTCCGGATCGCCGAGCGCAAGACGTACGGCCGGGTCTCCCGCGGCATGATCTGCTCCGGCGACGAGCTGGGCATGGGCGACGACGGCACCCACGGCATCATCGTGCTGCCGCCGGAGCACGAGATCGGCATCGACGCCACCGTCCTCCTGGAGCTGTACGACGAGGTCCTCGACATCGCCGTCACTCCCGACCGCGGCTACTGCCTCTCGATGCGCGGTGTCGCCCGCGAGGCCGCCATCGCCTACGGCCTGCCGCTGCGCGACCCGGCGCTCCTCGACGTGCCCGCGCCGAACTCGTACGGCTACCCCGTGCAGATCGCCGACCCGATCGGCTGCGACCGCTTCACCGCGCGCACCGTCGTCGGCCTGGAGCCGGAGGCGCGTACGCCGATCTGGATGCAGCGTCGTCTGCAAAAGGCCGGCATGCGTCCGATCTCGCTCGCCGTCGACATCACCAACTACGTGATGCTCGAGCTCGGCCAGCCCCTGCACGCCTACGACCGCACCCGGCTCGACGGGCCCATCGGGGTCCGCCGCGCCGAGCACGGCGAGAAGATCACCACCCTCGACGGCGCCGTGCGCGTCCTCGACGGCGCCGACCTGGTCATCACCGACAGCCGCGGGCCGATCGGCATCGCGGGCGTCATGGGCGGCGCCGACACCGAGATCGCCGACCACGCGGACGAGGCGGGCGCCACCACCGAGGTCGTCATCGAGGCCGCGCACTTCGACCCGATCTCCATCGCCCGCACGGCCCGCCGCCACAAGCTGGCCTCCGAGGCATCCAAGCGCTTCGAGCGCGGCGTCGACCCGCAGGCGGCGGCCGCCGCCGCGCAGCGGACCGTCGACCTGCTCGTGCTCCTCGCGGGCGGCACCGCCGAGGCCGGCGTCACGGAGATCCTGGCACCGTCCGCGCCCCGCACGGTCACCATGCCGGCGGACCACCCGGACCGGGTGGCGGGCGTGGGCTACGGCCGCGAGACCGTCGTCCGCCGCCTCCAGGAGATCGGCTGCGACGTCTACGGCCAGGACGAGCTGGTCGTCACCGTCCCGACGTGGCGCCCCGACCTGAACGAGCCGAACGACCTCGCCGAAGAGGTCATCCGCCTGGAGGGGTACGAGAACCTGCCCTCCACGCTGCCCAAGCCGCCGGCCGGCCGCGGGCTCACCGAGCGCCAGCGCACCCACCGCCGGGTGGGCCGCGCCCTGGCCGGCGCCGGCTACGTCGAGGCGCTGAACTACCCCTTCATCGGGGAGCAGGCCCTCGACCACCTCGGTCTCGACGCGGACGACGCCCGTCGCCGCCTCGTGAAGCTGGTGAACCCGATCTCGGACGAGGAGCCCGCGCTCCGCACGACCCTGCTCCCGGGTCTGCTCGCCGCGCTCCGCCGGAACGACAGCCGGGGCAGCCACGACCTGGCGCTCTTCGAGACCGGTACGGTCTTCCGCCCCGAGGGTGAGCCCGGCGTCGCCGTCCGGCTGCCCGTCGACCGCCGCCCCACCGAGGAGGAGATCGCCGAGGTCAACGCCGCGCTGCCCGCGCAGCCGCGCCGCGCCGCCGTCGTCCTCACCGGCGCGCGCGAGCAGGCCGGCTGGTGGGGCAAGGGCCGTCCGTCCGACTGGGCCGACGCGGTCGAGGCCGGCCGGACCGTGGCCGCCGAGGCAGGGGTCGAGCTGATCATCAGCGCCGACCGGCACGCCCCGTGGCACCCGGGCCGCTGCGCCGCGTTCCACGTCGAGGTGGACGGCGAGAAGGTCCTCGTCGGCCACGCCGGCGAGCTCCACCCGCGCGTGGTGAAGGCGTTCGGTCTGCCGGCGCGCAGCTGCGCGATGGAGATCGACCTGGACCTGCTGGAGCGGGCGTCCGAGGGCCCGCTGAAGGCCCCCCGGATCTCCTCCTTCCCGGTCGCCACCCAGGACGTCGCCCTGGTCGTCGACACCGCCGTCCCGGCCGCCACGGTCGAGACCGCGCTGCGCGAGGGCGCCGGTGAACTCCTGGAGGCCATCCGCCTGTTCGACGTCTACACCGGCGACCAGCTCGGCGAGGGCCGCAAGTCCCTGGCGTACGCCCTGAAGTTCCGCGCCACGGACCGCACCCTCACCGTCGAGGAGGCCACCGCCGCCCGCGACGCGGCGGTCTCCCTCGCCGCCGAACGCACGGGCGCCACCCTGCGCGGCGCCTGACGGTGAACCACCCCCGGAGGGGGCCGCCCCGGTGCACCACGCACGGGGGCGGCCCCCTCCGGCGTGCGGGGAGCGCCCTGCTCCGGCGCACCCGCGGCCGACTCGTCGACGACATGGTCCTGTCGGTCGTCCGCGACGACCGTGCCCGGGTGCCGGCGCAGCCCGCCGAACCCGGGCTGCGCCGTACCCGGCCCGCGCCCACCTCCCACCGGTGAGCACCCGGCGGGAGGAGGGTTCGGTGGGCCGGCGCCACCCGCCCCGCCACGGAGTGTCGGGCAGATCGGCGGGGCGGGCGGCGCGGGCGGGCCGCCGCACTTGCCAGAGGGGGAGTCGGCGGCCCGGTCGCCTTGCGGCGAGACGATCAGTCAACCGGTCCGGGACGTACGGCGGCAGAGTACGCGGACGGGAGAAACGGGCACTTCATTCACACCCCGTGCGAAACCGCCCTCCACTAATCTGAGCGCCACTGAGCCACCGGAGGGGCCCATGCTGCCCAACACCCTGCTCGACGCCGTCCTGGACGAGGCCGGCATGTCCCACGCCGGCCTGGCCGCCCAGGTGAACCGGGCGGGCCGCGCCCGGGGTCTCGCCCTGCGCTACGAACACACCGCCGTCGCCCGGTGGTTGAAGGGCCAGCGGCCGCGCGGGCAGGTGCCCGACCTGATCTGCGAGGTGCTGGCGGTCCGGCTGCGCCGCGCGGTCACCCTCGACGACATCGGACTCGGTGTGCCCGGCGCCGCCGCTCCGTCCCACGGCTCGCCGCTCTCGGGCTTCGTGGAGCGGGCCGCCGCCCTGTGGCGCTCCGACGAACAGCAGCGGACGCATCTGCTCGGGGCGCCGGCCGTCACCGGTACGCCAGCGGTGATGCCGGTGTGGGAGTGGGAGAACCCGCCGGAGGACGCCGACGTCTCCCGCGACGGGCCGACACGCGTCTCGATGGCCGACGTCACGATGCTCCGCGCGGCCCGTGCGCACTACGAGCAGATGTACCGCAAGGCGGGCGGCGTCGCGACCCGCGTGCGGATCGTCGGCTTCCTCAACTCCGCGACCGCGCCGCTGCTGCGCGGTGCGTACAGCGACGGTCTCGGCCGGGAGCTGCACCGGGCGACGGGCGGGCTGGTGGCGGTGGCCGGGATCTGCGCGTACGACTCCGACGCGCTCGGGCTCGCCCAGCGCTATTTCCATCAGGCGCTGCGGCTGGCGAAGGCGAGCGGCGACCGGGGGCTCGGCGCCTATGTGGTCGCGCTGCTCGTCAACCAGTCGCTGTTCATGGGGGAGTACCGGCAGGCGGTGGCGTTCGCCGAGGCGGCGCTGCGGTCGGCCGGGCGCCGGATCACTCCGGCGCTGGCCGCGGATCTCTCCGCGATGCAGGCGAAGGCCTACGCCCATCTCGGCGACGGGGCGGCGGCGTTGGCGTGCATACGGCGGGCGGAGGCGGAGGCGGAGCGGATCTGTCCGGTGCACGAGCCGGCCGAGACCGGCTACGTCCAGCCCGGGCTCGTCAATGTGCAGGTCGCCGAGGCGCTGCTCAGTCTGGGTGATCTCCCGGCGGCGCGGGAGCACGCGCAGGCGGCGGTGGGGACCCCGGCCCACGACCGGGGGAGGGTGCACCGGCTGGCGATGCTGTGCCAGATCGAGCTGCACCAGGGGGAGGCCGACCAGGCGGCGCGGACGGCGCGGGAGATGACGGAGGGGGCGCGGGGGATGGAGTCCCAGCGGCTGCGCGACCGGCTGCGGCTGGTGCGGGAGCACCTCCTCGCGAGCGACGGCGCGGACGCGCGGGAGGCGGCGGAACTCATCGATGGGGCCCTACGCGTTCCGCTGTGAGGTCCCGCCTGCTGCCATATTGCCACCGACCAATCGGAAGGTGGCAGAAACGTGCAGTGGACGAAACTAAGCGAACAATCGGTGTATGAGAACCGCTGGTTCCGGGTGAACCTCGCGGACGTCGAACTCCCGGACGGCCGCCGCCTCGACCACTATCTGATCCGGCTCCGGCCGGTCGCCGTCGCGACCGCCGTCAACGAGGCCAACGAGGTACTGATGCTCTGGCGCCACCGCTTCATCACCGGCAGCTGGGGCTGGGAGCTGGCCGCCGGTGTCGTCGAGGACGGCGAAGACCCCGAGGCCGCCGCCGCCCGCGAGATGGAGGAGGAGACGGGCTGGCGCCCCGGCCCCCTGCGCCATCTGCTCACGGTGGAGCCGTCCAACGGCCTCACCGACGCCCGGCACCACCTCTACTGGGCCGAGCACGCCACGTACATCGGCCCGCCCGAGGACGACTTCGAGTCCTCGCGCCGTGCGTGGATACCGCTCAAGCTCGTCCCCGACATGATCGCCAGGGGTGAGGTCCCGGCCGCCAACATGGCCGCCGGGCTGCTGATGCTGCACCACCTGCGCCTCGGCTGACCGCCCGCGCGCGGCCCCCGGGGCCCGCGCGCCGGGGCCGTCAGCCCGGCGCGCGCGGGGTCCGGGACGGCCGAACGGCCCGTACCTGTGCGGTGTACGGGCCGTTCGGCCGAGCGCGGGCCACGGGGCGCGGCGGGGCCGTTCGCGGGCCCCGGGGGCTCAGGGATACGGGTAGAAGCCCGAACCGGTCTTGCGGCCGAGCCGGCCCGCGTCCACCATCCGCTGCAGCAGCGGGGGAGCGGCGTACAGCGGCTCCTTGAACTCCGCGTACATCGAGTCCGCGACCGAGGCGACGGTGTCCAGACCGATGAGGTCGGACAGCTTCAGCGGCCCCATCGGGTGGGCGCAGCCCAGCTCCATGCCGTTGTCGATGTCCTCACGGCTCGCGATCCCGGACTCGAACATCCGGATCGCCGAGAGGAGGTACGGGATCAGCAGCGCGTTCACCACGAAGCCCGAACGGTCCTGGGCGCGGATGGCGTGCTTGCCCAGCACCTTCTCCACCATCGCCTGGGCACGGCTGATCGTGCCCTCGGAGGTGGTGAGGGCCGGGATCAGCTCGACGAGCTTCTGCACCGGGGCCGGGTTGAAGAAGTGGATGCCGATGACCTGGTCGGGCCGCGAGGTCGCCACGGCCAGCTTCACCAGGGGGATCGAGGAGGTGTTGGACGCCAGGATCGCGTCCTGCCGGGTCACCACCTGGTCGAGCACCTGGAAGATCTCGGTCTTGACCTGCTCGTTCTCGACCACGGCCTCGATGACGAGGTCCCGGTCGGCGAACTCGCCCAGGTCGGTGGTGAAGCTGAGCCGCGCCAGCGTGGCGTCGCGCTCCTCCTCGCTGATCTTGCCGCGTTCGGCGGCCTTGGCCAGCGAGTTGTAGAGCCGCGTGCGGCCGATCTCCAGCGCCTCGCCGGTGGTCTCGGCGACCATCACCTCGAGACCGCTGCGGGCACACACCTCCGCGATGCCCGCGCCCATCTGGCCGCAGCCCACCACTCCGACGCGCTCAATGTCGGCCATGGAGTCCGTCACCTCGTGCCTTTCGCTCTTCACTGGCGGCGGGCCCCGTGTGATTCCGGTGCGTCCGCCTCGACCCCACGACGTTACTCCGGTTGAGCGGATGATCGATCGTCCGGGGCGGGCATGCTCTGCCCGCGCACGTGTGACGTGTCCGACACCGGAGGGGTGAGGTATGGGACGTAACGGGAGAAGAGGGTCAGCGGCGGGCCGGTCGGGGGAGTTCCGCGGCATGTGGATCGCCACCATCGCGAACCGCGACTGGCCCTCCCGGAGCGGCCTGAGCGCCGACCGGCAGCGGGCGGAGCTCCTCGCCCACCTCGACACGGCCGTCGAGCGGCGGTTGAACACCGTCGTGCTCCAGGTCCGGCCGAGCGCCGACGCGTTGTGGCCCTCGCCGCACGAGCCCTGGGCGCAGTGTCTGACGGGGGTCCAGGGCCGTGACCCGGGCTGGGACCCCCTCGGCACGGCCGTCGAGGAGGCCCACCGGCGCGGTCTGGAGCTGCACGCCTGGTTCAACCCGTACCGTGTGGCGCATCACACGGACCCGTCACGGCTGGCGGCCGGCCATCCGGCCCGGCGGCACCCCGACTGGGTGCTCCCCTACGGCGGGAAGCTGTTCTACGACCCCGGCCGCCCCGAGGTCCGCCGCTTCGTCCAGGACGCGATGCTGGACGCCGTGCGCCGCTACGCCGTCGACGCCGTGCACTGGGACGACTACTTCTACCCGTACCCGGTGGCGGGCGAGGAGTTCCCCGACGACCCGGCGTACGAAAGGTACGGCGGGGACTTCCCGGACAAGGCCGCGTGGCGGCGGAACAACATCGACCTGCTGGTCTCCGAGACTTCCGCGCGGATCAGGGAGACGAGGGAGGGCGTCGCCTTCGGGGTCAGCCCCTTCGGGGTCTGGCGCAACGCCGCCACCGACCCGGAGGGCTCGGACACCCGCGGAGGCGTGCAGACGTACGACGACCTGCACGCCGACACTCGGAAGTGGATCAGGGAGGGCTGGATCGACCATGTGATCCCGCAGCTGTACTGGCACATCGGTCACGAGGCCGTCGACTACGCCAAGGCGCTCCCCTGGTGGGACGCGGTGGTGCGGGGCACCGGCGTCGGTCTCTACGTCGGGGAGGCGCTGTACAAGTGCGGTGCCTCAGGGCAGCCGTCCGCCTGGCAGGACGCGGGGGAGCTGTCCCGCCATCTGACGCTCGCCGGGCGGTACGCCGCCGTCGGCGGCCACTGCTTCTTCTCGGCGAAGGAGGTCGCGGCGGACCCCCTCGGGGCGATGACCGCCGTGGTGCGCGACCACTACCCCGAGCGGGGCGCGTCCGCCGCGCCCGCGCCCTGAACGCCGGCTGCGGATACCGACTCTGAACGCCGGCTCTGCACGCCGGCCCTGAATGCCGGAGGGTCTCAGCTCTTCTCGTGACGTACGACGGAGTCGGGGCCCGGTGACATCAGGGCCTCGTGTCCGTCGTCGAATCGCACGCGGTACGGGGGAGTGCCGTTCTCCCCCAGTACCTCCGTGATCTCGGCCGTACGGTCGTGCTTGCCGACGGTCCGGCCGTGCACCAGCAGTGTGTCGCCCACGCTCGCCTGCATCGGAGGGCCTCCTCGCGGCCGTCTTCCGCGTTGTCCGGGTCCTGCGGGCCGTCCGCGTCTTCCGGGCGGCCCGGAGCCGCTCCACGGTGGAGCCTCTGTCCGCCATTGTGTCGCGCGGCACCCTCCGCTGTCCTGTCGGCGGGGTTCCGCCCGCCGGGTCATCCCCTCGCGCGCTGGGTCACCGCGATGCAGACCAGGACCGCTCCGGCGGCGAGAGGGGCGGCCGGGGCGAGCCGCTCGCCGAGCAGGGACACCGACCACACCAGGGTCAGCAGCGGCTGGGCGAGCTGCAGCTGGCTGGCCTTGGGGATGCCGATGGCGGCCATGCCCCGGTACCAGACGTACAGGCCGAAGAAGGTCGAACCGGCCGCCACCCACACCAGGCCGATGACGCCGTGGGCGGTCAGCCGCACCGGTTCGAGGGAGAGGGCCACGACCGAGCCGACCGCCATCAGCGGCAGGCAGAGGATCAGGGCCCAGCCGATGACCTGCCAGCCGGGCATGGTCCGGGCGAGCCGGCCGCCCTCGGTGTAGCCGGCGGCGCAGACGAGCAGCGCGCCGAAGAGGTAGAGGTCTCCCGTGGAGAGGGCGCCGCCGCTCTGCTGGAGCGTGAAGGCGATGACGACGGCCGCTCCGGAGAGGGCCGCGATCCAGAACGTACGGGAGGGCCGGCGGCCGGTGCGGACGGCGGCGAACACGGCCGTGGTGAGCGGGAGCAGCCCGACGACCACCGCGGCGTGGGAGGTGGTCGAGGTCTGCAGGGCGAGCGAGGTGAGGAGCGGGAAGCCGACGACCACACCGCCGGCGACGACGGCGAGGCCGGCCCAGTGGCGCCGCTCGGGCAGCGGTACCCGCCTCGCCAGCAGGAAGGCGCCCGCGATGAGCGCGGCGAGGGTGGAGCGCAGGGCGACCAGGGACCACGGGCCGAAGCTCTCCAGACCCCAGGCGGTGGAGGGGAAGGTCAGCGAGAAGGCGACCACGCCCAGTGCGGCGAGGAGCGTGCCACGGGGCCGCGGGGAGGCGTCGGCGGCGGGGCCCGCGGAGGGGGCGGCCGGGGCGGGGCCGGCGGCGCGTCGCGCGGCGGGGGACCCGGTGGCGAGCCTCCCGGAGGCGGGATCGGCGGTGGCCTGCGGGGAGGTGTGAACCGCTATCCGTCCGGCGTTGGTAGCGCTATTCTGTGCTCTCATGCATGAGCGTAGCAGTGTGGGTGAACTGGCGAACTCTCTGAGGGCCGAGCTGAACCGCTACTCACCCGGCGGAAAGCTGCCGTCGAGTCGGGCGCTGGTGGAGCGCTACCGCGTCTCGCCGGTGACCGTCACCCGCGCCCTCGCCCAGCTCGCCGCCGAAGGCCTGGTCGTCACCCGCCCGGGAGCCGGCGCCTTCCGCGCGGAGCCCCGCCCACCGGCCCCCGTCACCGGCGACACCTCCTGGCAGGAGGTCACGCTCAGCGCGGACACCGCCACCGAGCTCGTGCCCCGCGCCGTCGACGCCTCGGGCGTGCTGGTCACCCTCTCCCCGCCGCCCCCGGGGGTCGTCGAGTTCAACGGCGGATACCTCCACCCCTCGCTCCAGCCGGAGCGGGCCATGGCCGCCGCCCTGGCCCGCGCGGGCCGGCGGCCCGGCGCCTGGGGCCGGCCGCCCACCGACGGCCTCCCCGAGCTCCGCCAGTGGTTCGCCCGCGAGATCGGCGGCACCGTCACCGCGGCCGAGGTCCTCGTCACCGCCGGCGGCCAGTCCGCGATCACCACCGCCCTGCGGGCCCTCGCCCCGCCCGGCAGCCCCGTCCTCGTCGAGTCGCCCACCTACCCGGGCATGCTCGCGGTCGCCCGCGCCTCCGGCCTGCGGCCCGTCCCGGTCCCCGCCGACGCCGACGGCGTCCGCCCCGAACTGCTCGAAGCCGCCTTCCGGGCCACCGGAGCCCGGGTCCTCGTCTGCCAGCCGCTCTTCCAGAACCCCACCGGCGCCGTCCTGCGGGGCGAACGGCGCGGCGAGGTCGTCCGGATCGCGCGCGCGGCCGGAGCCTTCGTCATCGAGGACGACTTCGCCCGCCGGCTCGTCCACGAGGACGCCGGCCCGCTGCCCGCGCCGCTGGCCGCCGAGGACCCTGACGGCGTCGTCGTCCACGTCTGCTCGCTCACCAAGGCCACCTCCCCGAGCCTGCGCGTGGGCGCCCTGGCCGCGCGCGGCCCCGTCCTGGAACGGCTCCGCGCCATCCAGGTCGTCGACAGCTTCTTCGTCCCCCGCCCCCTCCAGGAAGCCGCCCTCGAACTCGTCGGCTCGCCCGCCTGGAACCGTCATCTGCGCGCGGTGTCCCAGGAGTTGAAGAGCCGCCGCGACACGATGACCGCCGCCGTCGTCCGCCACCTCCCCGAACTGGCCCTGCCCCACGTCCCCGCCGGCGGCTACCACCTCTGGCTCCGCCTCCCCGGCGGCCTCTCCGAACCCGCCCTGCACGCTACCGCCCTGCGCACCGGCGTGGCCGTGGCGCCCGGCCGCCCCTACTTCTGCGCCGAACCGCCCGCCGGGCACCTCCGGCTCAGCTTCGCGGGCGTGGCCGGCCCCACCGAGATCGCGGAGGGGGTACGGCGGCTGCGGGCCGCCGTCGACGAACTCACCGCGTGACGAGGACACGCCCCGCCACGCCCACGCGGCCCGGTGGCGTCCCTCTCGCCCGCCACGCCCGCGCGGCCCGGTGGCGCCCCTCTCGCCCGCCACGCCCGCGCGGCCCGGTGACACCCCCTTGCCCGCACTGACGCCCCCTTGCCCGCCACGCCCACGCGGCCCGGTGGCGCCCCTCTCGCCCCGTGGCGTCACCGCCCCGTGCCGCCCCGCGACCACCGGCCCCGACGGGGGCCGCCGGAAAGGCGAATGACAATCCTCCGCGCCGTCTGGAAACCTTCCCGCATGACCGATCCCGCCACTGCGCCGCCCACCCTCACGCACGGTGCCTACGAGATATCCACCGACCCCGCCCGGCTCGACGCCGAACGGATCCACCACTGGCTCTCCACCGACACCTACTGGGCCCAGGGCCGCCCCCGCGACACCCAGGACCGGGCCATCGCCGGTTCGCTCAACTTCGCCGCCTATCACCGCGAGACCGGCGAGATCGCCGCCTACGCCCGGATCGTCACCGACCACACCACCTTCGCCTGGCTCTGCGACGTCTACGTCGACCGGCCCGCCCGTGGCACCGGCCTCGGCACCGCTCTGGTCACCGCCGTCCGCGACCACCTGGCGCCGCTCGGCCTGCGCCGCATCATGCTGGCGACCGCGGACGCGCACGGTGTGTACAGGAAGGTCGGTTTCGAGCCGCTGCAGGAACCGGACATGTGGATGGCTCTCGGTCTCAACTGACCCTCCCGCGTCCCTTCCGCCCCGATCGGCGCGCCCCGCACGCGGCGCATATGCCCCCTTGACCTGCCAGGCGTACGGCCTCACGATCGCGGCCATGGGTCTACGGGTCACGCTCGTCGCAGCGGCGCGCAGCTCCTCCCTGCTCGCCGAACGGTTCGACGACGACCGGCCGCTCGACGAGGCCGGCTGGTACGAGGTACAGCTCGCCGCGCACGCGCTGATCCCCCTGGGCGCGGCAGAACTCCGCTACTGCTCGCCGACGCCCCGCAGCCGGGCCACCGGCACGGCCCTCGGCTACGCCCCGCTCGCCCAGCCCGCCCTGCGCGACTGCGACATGGGCCGCTGGCGGGGACTGACCCTCGCCGAGGTCGCCGCCCTCGAACCGGCCGCCGTCGGCGCCTGGCTCGCCGACCCGCGTACGGCTCCGCACGGCGGCGAGACGCTCCTGGACTTCATCTCCCGGGTGGGAGGCTGGCTCGACACCCGCCCGGCCGACGACGGCGCCATCGTGGCCGTCGCCGAACCCGCCGTCGTACGGGCGGCTCTGGTGTACGCCCTGAAGGCCCCGCCGGCGACGTACTGGAACGTCGACGTCCGCCCCCTCTCGACGGTCACCCTGACCGGCCGCCCCGGCCTCTGGCACCTCCACCTCCAGGCGGCCGTGGGGTAGCGGCCGCCCCTCCACCGCCCGCCCCTCCACCGTCCGCCCCTCCACCGTCCGCCCCTCCATCGCCTGCTCTCCCCGCCGTCTCAGGGCTCTCCCTAGGATGCGGGCATGTCCGAGACGCACGACCCGGCCGCCGCCTCCCCAGCCGTACCGGCCCCGGCGTTCGCCGTCGCCTGGGAGGCCCTTCCGGCGGCGCCCCGGCGCGCCCTCGCCCTGGCCCACCGCGCCCTGCGCTCCGGGGGCCTGGCCGTGGGATCGGTCCTCACCGACGCCGACGGCGCGATCGTCGCCGAGGGCCGGAACAGGGCGTACGACCCGGGCGGCGAGGGCCCGGACACCCTGCTCGGCACCCCGCTCGCCCACGCCGAGATGAACGCCCTGGCCCAAGCACGTACGGGCTGGGACCTGGACACCCACACCCTCTGGTCCACGCAGGAGCCGTGCTCCATGTGCGCGGCCGCGGCCGAGTTCACCGGCGTGGGAACCGTCCGCTTCCTGGCCGCCGATCCCTGGGCCACCGCCACCGGCCGGCCCTCCCCGTCCACCCGCGCCCGCCTCTCGGCCGAGCCCGTCTGGCAGGCCGCCGCCACCCTCCTCTTCCTCCGCAGCGTCGTCCTGGCCGCCGGAAGCGGGGCCGCCACCGTGCGCCGCATGGCGGAACTGGCGCCCCAGGTCACGGCGCTCGCCACCGACCCAGGCTTCCCCGACGCCCCCACCCCGGAGCGCCTCCTGGCCGCCCTGTGGGGCGGGCTGGTCGCGGCCTCCGGCGGGGAGCCGTCCCCTGACCGGCTAGCCTGAGAACACGATGAACCGTTTGACCACGTCATGGGGCACGTTCCCGCTCACCCGCTTTCCCGAGGACCCGCGCGACCCCCTCCGCGCCTGGGACGCCTCCGACGAATACCTGCTGCGGCACCTGGCCGAGACGGACGTCGACCTGTCCGGCACGGTCGCGGTCGTCGGCGACCGCTGGGGCGCCCTCGCCACCGCGCTCGCCGCCCGACGCCCCGGCCGGCTCGTCCAGGTCGGCGACTCCTACCTCGGCCGCCGGGCGACCGCCGAGAACCTGGCCCGCGCGGGCGTCGACCCGGACGCGGTACGGCTGCTCACCACCCAGGAACCGCCGCCCGCCCGCGTCGACGTGCTGATCGTCCGGGTCCCCAAGAGCCTCGCGCTCCTGGAGGACCAGCTGCACCGACTGGCGCCCGCCGTGCACGAAGGGACCGTGGTCCTCGGGACCGGCATGGTGAAGGAGATCCACACCTCCACGCTCCGGCTCTTCGAGACCATCCTCGGCCCCACGCGCACCTCGCTCGCCGCGAAGAAGGCCCGGCTGATCTTCTGCACCCCGGACCCCGGCCTGGACCGGGGCGCCAACCCCTGGCCGTACCGCTACGCACTCCCCGCCGACGCCCCGGCCGCCGCCGGCCGGACCGTCGTCAACCAGGCCGGCGTCTTCTGCGCCGACCGTCTCGACATCGGCACCCGCTTCTTCCTCCGGCACCTGCCCGGGAACCTCGGCAGCGCCCGGGTCGTGGACCTCGGCTGCGGGAACGGCGTCGTCGGCCTCGCCGTCGCGCTCGCCGAACCCGAGGCGGAACTCGTCTTCACCGACGAGTCGTACCAGGCCGTCGCCTCGGCAGAGGAGAGCTTCCGCACCCACCTCGGGGCCGACCGCACCGCCACGTTCGCGGTCGGCGACGGGACGGCGGACCTCGCGGCCGAGTCCGTGGACCTCGTCCTCGCCAACCCGCCGTTCCACAGCCACCAGGCCACCACCGACCGCACCGCGCGCCGGATGTTCACCGACGCGCGGCGGGTGCTGCGCCCGGGCGGCGAGCTGTGGGTCGTGGGCAACCGGCACCTCGGCTACCACGTGACCCTGCGCCGTATCTTCGGCTCCTGCGAACTGGTCGCCGGAGAACCGAAGTTCGTGGTGCTGCGGGCCGTGAAGGGCGCCGGGCGGCCGACCCGCGACTGAGACCGCACCCGGCCCCTCCCAGCCCCTCCCCGGCCTCGCGACCGCCGACCGCCGCTTGACGCCCGCGCCACCAGGTCTGGTACTCCGCGCGCCACAGATCCTCGTCCCGCGTCGGGGAGCAGCAGCACCCGCCGGAGAGCACCCCGGCCGGTCGGCCCGGCCCCCCGATGGGACGCCACGCGCGGCGAGCCGCGGCGAGCGGGGTTAACGTCGGCGGCATGGACGCTGATCGCCGAGGCAGGCTCCGGTGCGCCCTCGGCGGGACGGTGTTCGCCGTGTGCATGGCCGGCACCACGCTGCCGACCCCCCTCTACGGCCTCTACCAGGAGAAGTTCGGCTTCTCCGAGCTGATCGTGACCGTCGTCTACGCCGTGTACGCCTTCGGGGTCATCGGCGTCCTCCTCCTGGCGGGCAACGCGTCGGACACGGTCGGCAGGCGGCCGGTCCTGCTGTGGGGGCTGGGCTTCTCGGCGCTCAGCGCGGTCTGCTTCCTGTGCGCCACCGGCCTCGGCTGGCTGTACGTCGGACGCCTGCTGTCGGGTCTCTCCGCCGGCCTGTTCACCGGCGCCGCCACCGCGTACGTGATGGAACTGGCCCCCAAGGGCGACACCTCCCGCGCCACCTTCGTCGCGACGGCCGCCAACATGGGCGGCCTCGGCTGCGGCCCCCTCCTCGCCGGTGTGCTGGCGCAGTACGCCCCCTGGCCGCTCTATCTGCCCTTCGCCGTGCACCTCGCCCTGGTCGCGGTCTCGGCCGTGGTCCTGCTCCGGCTGCCGGAGACCGTACGGGAGCGGCGGCCGGTACGCGCCGTCCGGCCGCAGCGGCCCAGCCTTCCCCCGCAGGTCCGGGCGGTCTTCGCGCCCGCCGCGACCGCCGCGTTCGTCGGCTTCGCGCTCTTCGGCGTCTTCACCTCGGTCAGCCCGGCGTTCCTCGCGCAGTCCCTGGACGTGCACGACCACGCCGTCAGCGGACTGGTCGTCGCCCTCGCCTTCTTCGCCTCGACCGCCGGACAGCTGCTGGTCGGCCGGACGGGAACCCACGCCCTGCCCCTGGGCTGCGCGGCGCTCCTCGCCGGCCTCGCCCTCCTCGCGGGCGCGCTGCGGTGGGAGCTCTTCCCGCTCGTGGTCCTGAGCGCGCTCGTCGGCGGCACCGGCCAGGGACTGGCCTTCCGCGGGGCCCTCGCCGCGGTCGCCGGAGCGTCACCGCCGGACCGGCGGGCGGCGGTGATCTCCACCCTCTTCGTCGTGGCGTACGCGGGCATCTCGGTCCCGGTGATCGGCGTCGGCCTCCTGGCGGACCCGATCGGCCTGGAGGGCGCCGGCCTGGTCTTCATCGCGTGCATGGCCGTCCTGGTCTCCGCCGCCGCGGTCTATCTCCTACGGCGACCGGTACGAAGCGGCGGATGAGACGGCGGGCGGGAACCGGCCGTCGCAGCACCCCTTAAGGGGTGTCGTGCCGATCTTGCCGGGGTCGCGGCGCCCGGCACCGTTCCCCCGTAGCCCTTCGGGCACGACCGCCCGGCGGATCGTCGAGGGCGTCCAGAGCTGAGGCCCCCGCCCCGCCCCCAGGGGCTCGGCGACACCCAGTGGCCTCGCCCGCGGCCGAGCTTTGCATAAAACTGCGGGTCTGCGTATAGTCATGCCATCAAGGAGGAGAGTTTCGATGACGGTACGAGCAGCAGTGGCAGGCGCGAGCGGATATGCGGGCGGAGAGCTCCTGCGTCTCCTCCTCGCCCACCCCCACGTCGAGATCGGCACCCTGACCGGGCACTCCAACGCCGGTCAGCGGCTCGGTGGGCTGCAGCCGCACCTCCTGCCGCTCGCCGACCGGGTGCTCGCGCCGACCACCGCCGACTCGCTCGTCGGGCACGACGTCGTCTTCCTCGCGCTCCCGCACGGGCAGTCCGCCGCCGTCGCCGAGCAGCTCGGGCCGGACACCCTCGTCGTCGACATGGGCGCCGACTTCCGGCTCGGTGACGCCGCCGACTGGGAGAAGTTCTACGGATCCCCGCACGCCGGGACCTGGCCGTACGGCCTTCCCGAACTGCCCGGCGCCCGTGCCGCGCTGGAGGGATCCAAGCGCATCGCGGTGCCCGGTTGCTACCCCACCGCCGTCTCCCTCGCGCTCTTCCCCGCCTACGGGGACGGGCTCGCCGAGCCCGACGCCGTGATCGTCGCCGCCACCGGCACCTCCGGCGCCGGCAAGGCCCTCAAGCCCCACCTGCTCGGCAGCGAGGTCATGGGCTCCATGTCCCCGTACGGCGTCGGCGGCGGACACCGCCACACCCCCGAGATGATCCAGAACCTCAGCGCGGTCGCCGGCGAGCGGGTCGGGGTGTCCTTCACCCCCACCCTCGCCCCGATGTCCCGCGGCATCCTCGCCACCTGCTCGGCGAAGGCGAAGCCGGGCGTGACCGCCGAGGCCGTGCGCGCCGCGTACGCCAAGGCGTACGCGGACGAGCCCTTCGTCCACCTGCTCCCCGAGGGCCAGTGGCCTGCCACGGCGTCCGTCCACGGTTCCAACGCCGTTCAGGTCCAGGTCGCCTTCGACGAGGCCGCCCACCGGATCATCGCGATCAGCGCCATCGACAACCTCGCCAAGGGCACCGCCGGCGGCGCGGTGCAGAGCATGAACATCGCCCTCGGGCTTCCCGAGGACACCGGACTTTTCACGATTGGAGTCGCTCCGTGAGCGTCACCGCAGCGAAGGGATTCACGGCGGCGGGCATCGCCGCCGGAATCAAGGAGAACGGCAACCCGGACCTGGCCCTCGTGGTCAACACCGGGCCCCGCCGCGCCGCCGCGGGAGTCTTCACCTCCAACCGTGTGAAGGCCGCGCCCGTCCTGTGGTCCCAGCAGGTGCTGGCCGACGGCGAGCTGACCGCCGTCGTGCTCAACTCCGGCGGCGCCAACGCCTGTACGGGCCCCCAGGGCTTCCAGGACACCCACGCGACCGCCGAGAAGGTCGCCGAGGTCCTGACCGCGGCCGGCGCGGAGACCGGCGCCGGTGAGGTCGCCGTCGCCTCCACGGGACTCATCGGACTCCTGCTCCCCATGGACAAGGTCCTCGCCGGCGTCGAGAAGGCCGCGAAGGAGCTCTCCGCGCACGGCGGCGAGAAGGCGGCCATCGCCATCAAGACCACCGACACCGTCCACAAGACGTCCGTCGTGACGAAGGACGGCTGGACGGTCGGCGGGATGGCCAAGGGCGCCGGCATGCTCGCCCCGGGCCTCGCCACCATGCTCGTCGTCCTCACCACCGACGCCGACGTCCCGGCCAAGGACCTCGACACGGCCCTGCGCCACTCCACCCGGCTGACCTTCGACCGGGTCGACTCCGACGGCTGCATGTCCACCAACGACACCGTCCTCCTCCTCGCCTCCGGCGCCTCGGGGATCACCCCCGCGCAGGAGGAGTTCGCCGACGCCGTGCGGTCCGTCTGCGACGACCTCGCCCGCCAGCTCATCGGCGACGCCGAGGGCGCCAGCAAGGACATCCGTATCGAGGTGGTCAACGCGGCGACCGAGGACGACGCCGTCGAGGTGGGCCGCTCCATCGCCCGCAACAACCTCCTCAAGTGCGCCATCCACGGCGAGGACCCCAACTGGGGCCGGGTCCTCTCCGCCATCGGCACGACCCGGGCGGCCTTCGACCCCGACCGGCTCGACGTGGCGATCAACGGCGTCTGGGTCTGCAGGAACGGCTCGGTCGGCGAGGACCGCGACCTCGTCGACATGCGCTACCGCGAGGTCACCATCACGGCCGACCTCGCCGCCGGCTCCGAGTCCGCCGTGATCTGGGCCAACGACCTGACCGCCGACTACGTCCACGAGAACAGCGCGTACTCCTCATGACCGGTACCCGGAAGCACACCGCCCTGCCCAAGGCGCAGATCCTCATCGAGGCGCTGCCCTGGCTGACCCGGCACAACGGCAAGACGGTCGTCATCAAGTTCGGCGGCAACGCCATGATCGACGACGATCTGAAGGCGGCTTTCGCCCAGGACGTCGTCTTCCTGCGCCACGCCGGCCTCAAGCCCGTCGTCGTGCACGGCGGCGGCCCGCAGATCAGCGCCGCGCTCGACCGGGCGGGCCTGGTCAGCGAGTTCAAGGCCGGTCTGCGGGTCACCACCCCCGAGGCGATGGACGTCGTACGGATGGTCCTCGCCGGCCAGGTGCAGCGCGAGCTGGTCGGGCTGCTCAACCAGCACGGGCCGTTCGCCGTCGGGATGACCGGCGAGGACGCGCACACCCTCACGGCCACCCGGCACATGCCGGTCATCGCCGGCGAGCAGATCGACATCGGCCGGGTCGGTGAGATCACCGCCATCGAGACCGGCGCCATCAAGGCGCTCCTGGAGGACGGCCGGATCCCGGTCATCTCCTCCATCGCCCGTTCCCAGGACGACGGACATGTCTACAACGTCAATGCTGATACGGCGGCTGCGGCTCTCGCTGCGTCGCTTGGCGCCGAAACCCTGATGGTCCTCACCGACGTCGAGGGTCTCTACGAGGACTGGCCGAACAGCGACGAGGTCATCAGCCGGCTCACCGCGAGCCAGCTGGAGAAACTGCTGCCGGAGCTGTCCAGCGGCATGGTCCCCAAAATGCGGGGCTGTCTCCACGCGGTGCGCAACGGGGTCACGACGGCGCGCGTGATCGACGGCCGGGTCCAGCACTCGATCCTGCTGGAGATCTTCACCGACGAGGGCATCGGCACCATGGTCGTGCCGGACGGACAGGGGGAGTCATGACCAACACGGAGCTGACCCGGCGGTGGCGGGGTGCGCTGATGGACAACTACGGCACGCCGAAGCTGTCCCTGGTCCATGGCGAGGGTGCCAAGGTCCGGGACGCCGACGGCAAGGAGTACCTCGACCTCGTCGGCGGTATCGCCGTCAACGCGCTCGGCCACGCCCACCCGGCGGTCGTCGAGGCCGTGTCGCGCCAGATCGCCTCCCTCGGCCACGTCTCCAACCTCTTCGTCGCCGAACCGCCCGTCGCCCTCGCCGAGCGGCTGCTCCAGCTCTTCGGCCGCCCGGGCCGGGTCTTCTTCTGCAACTCCGGGGCCGAGGCCAACGAAGCCGCCTTCAAGATGGGCCGGCTGACCGGCCGGAGCCACATGGTCGCCACCACGGGCGGCTTCCACGGCCGGACCATGGGCGCGCTCGCCCTCACCGGCCAGTCCGGGAAGCAGACGCCGTTCCTGCCGCTGCCCGGCGACGTCACCCACGTCCCGTACGGGGACGTGGAGGCGCTGCGGGCCGCGGTGACCGAGGAGACGGCGTTCGTGATCATCGAGCCGATCCAGGGCGAGATCGGTGTCGTCGTCCCGCCCGTGGGCTATCTGCGGGCCGCCCGCGAGATCACCCGCGCCACCGGCACCCTGCTCGTCCTGGACGAGGTCCAGACGGGCGTCGGCCGGTGCGGCAGCTGGTTCGCGTACCAGGCGCACGAAGGGGTCGACCCGGACGTGGTGACCCTGGCCAAGGGCCTCGGCGGCGGGCTGCCGCTCGGTGCGACCGTCGCCTTCGGCGAGGCGGCGGAGCTGTTCGGGCCCGGCCACCACGGGACCACCTTCGGGGGCAACCCGGTCGCCTGCGCCGCCGGACTCGCCGTCCTGGACACCCTCGCAGGCGAGGGGATCCTCGACGAGGTCAAGCGGCTCGGCGAGAAGCTCCGCGACGGAATCGAGGGCCTGCACCACCCGCTGGTCTCCCACGTCCGCGGCGCGGGCCTCCTGCTGGGTATCGTGCTCACCGAGTCCCTCGCGCCCCAGGTGCAGCAGGTGGCTCAGGACGCAGGCCTTCTGGTGAACGCGCCCGCCCCCGATGTCGTACGGCTCATGCCGGCACTGATCATCACGGACGCGGAGGTGGACGCCTTCCTGGAGGCATTGCCGGGCGTCCTCGACGGAGCGGTGAACGGGCAAGGACGAACCGGAGAATGAGACGACGATGACCGACGCGCAGGAAACCGAGCACGGAGGGCCGTCCGTTCCGCAGACCCGTACCGCACGCCACCGCAGGATCGTCGACATCCTCAACCGGCAGCCGGTGCGCTCGCAGAGCCAGCTGGCCAAGCTCCTCGCGGACGACGGGCTGAGCGTCACCCAGGCGACGCTCTCCCGCGACCTCGACGAACTCGGCGCGGTGAAGATCCGCAACACGGGCGGTGAGCTGATCTACGCGGTGCCCAGCGAGGGCGGTTTCCGCACCCCGCAGGCGCCGCTCGGCGAGTCCGCCAAGGAGGAGCGCATGCGGCGCCTCTCCGGCGAGCTGCTGATCTCCGCGGAGGCCTCCGCCAACCTCGTGGTGCTGCGGACCCCGCCGGGGGCCGCCCAGTTCCTCGCCTCCGCCATCGACCAGGCCGAACTGCACGCCATCCTCGGCACGATCGCGGGCGACGACACCCTGCTCCTGATCTCGCGCGACCCGGTGGGCGGCCAGGCCCTCGCCGACCACCTGCTGCGGCTGGCGCAGAAGGAGAGCTGACGCGGGCCCGGCGGCGGCCGCCCGTCAGTACCGGGTGATCGCCGTCCGGCCGCCGTGGGTTCCGATCGCGATGTGCGGGCGCCGCGCCGGATCGGCCCAGGCCAGGATCCGGCGCATCGCGTCGGCCGGTACGGACACGCAACCGGCCGTCGCGCCCCGCCCGTTGACATGGAGGAAGATCCCGGCGCCCCGCCCGCGCACGGGTCGGCGGTAGTTGAAGCCGATGACCAGGGCGTGCGCGTACCGGGAGCCGTACGAGACGAGGTGCTCGGCCTCGGCGGCCCGGCAGTCCGGGGGCAGCCCTTCCACCCACCGGTTGTACGCCCGGGAGTCGTTGTCCTGGCACCACCAGGACCGCTCGGTGACGGGGGCGAAACGGTAGACGGTCCCGTGCGGCGGCGCTTCGTTGCCGAAGGCGTACGGCAGGTCGTACAGCCCCGTCGGTGTCGTGTTCGTCCCCTGCCGGCGCCCGGCCCCCTCAACCAGCCCGTTGGCACCGAACCGGGCGCTCGCGGAGCCCGCCCGCACCCACCGGCCGCCGCGCCGGTCCCACCAGGTGACGGTCCCGGTGGTGGACGCGGCGGCGGGGGCCTCGGCCGTGATCAGCTGCGAGCCGCCGCCCGTGTCGGCCATCCGCTCGGGCAGTGACACGGCCCAGGCGGCGGGCACGGCGGTGGGCACGGCGGCGGGGGCGGTCAGCGAGAGCACGGCCGCGCCGACGGCGAGAAGGGTGCGCATGGCGCGACGCTAGGCGCGCCGCCCGCCCGCCGCCACCGTCAGTGGGCCGGGCGGGGGAGCGGCGGCAGCGGGAGGGGCAGTCCGGGCAGCCCGTCGATGCTGGAGGCGATGTGCTCCTTCTTCCCGAAGTACGCGCTCAGCGAGGCGTCGTCCTCGCGCGCGAACCGCTTCGCGTGCAGGTCGCGGTCCTCGTCGTACGACATGAACGGCACTCCGTACCCGCAGGTGTCGCGGATCAGCTCGGCCGTCACCACGATGACGGCCCGCAGCCCGTGCTGGGTGACGTCGATGCCGGGGAAGTGGCCGAGAAGCTCCTCCCACCGGTCGTCGTCCCGGAAGACGGGCTCGCCACGGCCGTGGACACGGACGATGTTCGGCGGTCCCTGGAAGGCGCACCACATCAGCGTGATGCGGCCGTTCTCGCGCAGATGCGCGACGGTCTCGGCGTTGCTTCCCGCGAAGTCCAGGTAGGCCACGGTCCGTTCGTCGAGGACGACGAAGGAGCCCGTCAGGCCCTTGGGGGAGAGGTTGATGGTCCCCTCGCCGTCGAGCGGCGCGGTCGCGGTGAAGAAGACCGGCTGGGCCTCGATGAAGGCGCGGAGTCGTCCGTCTATGTGTTCGTGTGTCTTTCCCATGACCGTGATTCTCCCTCTGGTCCCGACGCCTGCCGCCCACGGGCGACCCGACGCCTTCCGTCTCGATCAGCCGGTCGCCCCGCCGCCCCGCAGCCGCCGCAGCCAACGCCGGGCCCGCCCGCCCCCGTCGGCCTTCGCCGTCACGGGCGCGGGCCCGGGCGCCGGCGTGGAGAGCGGGGCGCGGGCCGGTTCGCGGTACGCCGTCAACACCCGGGCCGCCGAGCGGAGTTTGGGGTCCGGGTCGTCGACGAGCCGCCCTATGACGGTCCGGCACTCCACCGAGTCGCACGCCGCGAGCAGCCGGAACGCTCCGGTCCGGATGTGCCGGGGCCGGTCCTCCGCCAGACGTGCCGTCAGCTCCTCGACCGGGAGGGAGGCCGCCCACGGTACGAGGGTGGTCGCCGTCTCCCGTACGACGCCGGGGGCCGGGTCGTCGAGGAGCGGTGCGAGACGGACGAGGTCCCGGGCGGCCAGCAGCCGCAGCCCGGCCACCGCCCGCGCCCGCACCCCGTCGCGCGGATGCCGGGTGAGCGGCCAGAGGAGTACGGCATCGGCGGGAGTCCCGCACTCGGCGAGCCCGACGGGGGCGCCCGGCGGGAGGTCCCCGGCTTCCCTTCCTTCCGCGCACCGGGCGCGATAGCGGTCCAACGGGTCCGTTCCGGCCTGGCGCAGCACCCAGCGGGCGCAGGCCCGCACCATCGGCGACCGGTCGTACAGGAACGGCTCCGCCTGGCCGTGCCGCCCGGTCCGGTGGAGCGCGGTCACCCCCGCGGAACGCGCCCGCGAGCCACGGGAGCCGAGGAGCGGAAGGAGGACGTCGTCGCCGGTGTCGGCGCCCGCCGCGGCCAGTGCGGCCTCGGAGCAGACGTCCTGGATCACGACGTCCGCGTCCGCGGCGGCGATCGCGGCGAGGCGGGCGGCGGGGAAGTGGCCGCGCGCGACGGAGATCTGATAGGCGAGGCGCCGCACGGCCCGGTCCTCGCTCGCGAGGACGGCTTCGAGGACGTCCGGCTCGGCCCCGCGCAGCGTCTCCACCAGCGACTCCCGTGCGGCGTCCCCGCGCTCCCGCCGAGCGACCGCCAGGATCACGGCCGACAACCCCGGCAGCAGGGCGGGCCCCACGCCGGGAAGCGCCGCACCGAGCAGGGCCCTGGCCCGATCCCGTACCGGCTCCACCCAGTCCGCACAGCGGATCGCGATGAGCGGCAGCACAGACGGCACCCCGTCGGCCCGCGCCAGCGCGGCTTCGCGCACCCGGCCGTCCGGGTGGCAGAGCGCGAAGGCGAGACCGGCCTCCGAGTCGACCGCGAGGGGTTCGCGCTCCCCGGCCGGCCGTTGCGGCGGCAGGGCGTCGCGGCCGCCCGACCCGCCGCCGAAGGCGGGGGTCTCCCACCGCCAGGCCACCTCGCGCACCGCGAGGTCCAGCGCAATCCACGCCCGCCCGTCGGAGGTGTCCAGCACCTCGGCCGGTGCCGCTCCCCGCGCCAGGCGTTCCGCCGCCTCGTCGAATCCACTCGTCAACACGGGTGGAGCCTAGGGCGGACAACCCGCCTCCCGCCTGCGGTTTTTCCCGCCGCGCACCACCGCGTTGACAGAAACATACGGAGGACTGCATAGTTATACCCACTTCCCGGCGTGACCTCGCGCGACCACGACTCGTTCCACAGCCGCCTCCCCACCGCAGGGGCCCGGGAGGCGGCCTGTTACCCACCCTCCTGAGGAGCAGCAGCTGTGAGCAGCAACAACGGTGACGTCCGGCTCTGGGGCGGCCGTTTCGCCGACGGGCCGGCCGAGGCCCTCGCGAAGCTGTCCGCGTCGGTCCACTTCGACTGGCGGCTGGCGCCGTACGACATCGCCGGATCGCGCGCCCACGCGCGCGTGCTCCACACGGCGGGTCTCCTCACCGAGGACGAGCTGACGCGCATGCTCGCGGGACTCGACCTGCTCGAAGCGGACGTCGCGTCGGGGGAGTTCGTCGGCACGATCGCCGACGAGGACGTCCACACCGCCCTGGAGCGGGGCCTCCTGGAGCGCCTCGGCGCCGACCTCGGCGGCAAGCTGCGCGCCGGCCGGTCCCGCAACGACCAGGTCGCCACCCTCTTCCGGATGTACCTCCGCGACCACGCCCGGATCATCGGCGGCCTGATCGCCGACCTCCAGGACGCGCTCGTCGGCCTCGCCGAGGCCCACCCGGACGTCGCCATGCCGGGCCGGACCCACCTCCAGCACGCCCAGCCGGTGCTCTTCGCCCACCACGTCCTCGCGCACGTCCAGTCCCTCTCGCGGGACGCCGAGCGCCTGCGGCAGTGGGACACCCGTACGGCCGTCTCGCCGTACGGCTCCGGAGCCCTGGCCGGCTCCTCCCTCGGGCTCGACCCGGAGGCGGTCGCCCGCGACCTCGGCTTCGAGCGCGGCTCGGCCGGCAACTCCATCGACGGCACGGCCTCCCGCGACTTCGTCGCCGAGTTCGCCTTCATCACCGCGATGATCGGGGTCAACCTCTCCCGCATCGCGGAGGAGATCATCATCTGGAACACGAAGGAGTTCTCCTTCGTGACCCTGCACGACGCCTTCTCCACCGGCTCGTCGATCATGCCGCAGAAGAAGAACCCGGACATCGCCGAGCTGGCCCGGGGCAAGTCCGGCCGGCTCATCGGCAACCTCACCGGACTCATGGCCACCCTCAAGGCGCTGCCGCTCGCCTACAACCGCGACCTCCAGGAGGACAAGGAGCCGGTCTTCGACTCCTGCGACCAGCTGGAGGTCCTGCTCCCCGCCTTCACCGGCATGATGGCCACGCTCACCGTCAACCGGGAGCGCATGGAGGAGCTGGCCCCGGCCGGCTTCTCGCTCGCGACCGACATCGCCGAGTGGCTGGTCAAGCAGGGCGTGCCGTTCCGGGTGGCGCACGAAGTGGCCGGCGAGTGCGTGAAGGTCGCCGAGGCGGACGGCAAGGAGCTGGACGAGCTGACGGACGAGCAGTTCGCGAAGATCTCCGCGCACCTCACGCCGGAGGTCCGCACCGTCCTCAACGTGGCGGGCGCCCTCGCCTCCCGCGACGGACGCGGTGGTACGGCCCCGTCGGCGGTCGCCGCCCAGCTGGTCGAGGTCAAGGCCGACCTGGTCATCCAGCACGCCTGGGCCGCCGCCAAGAAGTAGCCCCCGGGCGTCCTCTTCACACCTCTCGGAACGTCACAGCGCCGCCGCCCACTCCGCGAGCGCGTCGAAGTCCGGCCGGGTCAGCCCGATCCGCTCGTCGACGTGCAGCAACAGGGCGGCGGCGAGGTGGTTCTGCTCCACGTACGCGCGGTCGTGGGAAGCGATGTCGTCGTCGATCCAGGCGAACGGCCGCCCGGCCGCGTACTCCAGGATGTACTGCGTCTTCCAGAAGGTCCCGTAAGGGGCCCTTCCGTGCATCTGGGGCCAGTCGATGAACGGCAGCTCCGGCAGCCCGAGGTGCGGCCCGATCCAGTCGTTCGCCTCGCCCTTCCAGGTCGTCGCCCACACCAGCTCGTACGCCTCCGCCAGCGCGAGCAGCTCGCCCCCGTGCGCCGGATTCAGCCACACCCGCAGCGGCTTAGCGCCCGTCCAGCCGGTGGGGCTCATCCGGTGCGTGGTGTACCCCGCCGGACGGCGTTCGCGCTGCGCCGCATAGGGATTCAGCGGCCCGTCGACATCGATCAGCAGGAGCGGCTTCGTCATGGTCACAGGATTCCTTCCGCCACGAGGGTGAGGCGTCGAATTATCGAATGAGACATCAACGTCTCATTCGGTGTATGGTTGTCTCATGTCAGTCGACCGCACCCAGATGCTCCGCTCCGCAGCCGCCCTGCTCGCCCGGAAATCGACCGCCACCATGGACGAGGTCGCCCGGGCCGCGGGCATCGGCCGCGCCACCCTGCACCGGCACTTCGCCGGGCGGGACGCGCTGGTCAGGGCGCTGGAGGCGATGGGCCTCGAGGAGTTCGAGGCCGCGTGCGACAGCGCGCGGCTCGACGACGGGCCGGCCGACGAGGCGCTGCGACGGCTCGTCGCCGCGACCGAGCCCAACGCGCAGCTGCTGGCCTTCCTCGTCACGGAGAACCAGCTCTTCGAGGGCGACGACGTCGACGAGGGATGGTCCCGGCTCGACGCCCGGGTCAGCGCCCTCTTCCGGCGCGGCCAGGAAGAGGGCACCTTCCGGATCGACCTGAGCCCCGCCTGGCTCACCGAGGCCCTCTACGGCCTCGTCTCGGCCTGCGCCTGGTCCGTGATGGACGGCCGGGTCGCGACCAAGGACTTTCAGTACATGATCACCGAGTTGCTGCTCGGTGGCGCACGACGGAGCGTGGAGAGATGAGCAGGACCCTGCGGACGAGCCCGACGACGGGGACGGAGGTGAAGAGCCCCGGCCGCTGGCTCGCGCTCTCGGTGCTGGTCCTGGCCGTCCTGCTGGTCGCGGTGGACGCCACCGTACTCGGTCTGGCGACCCCCGCGCTCAGCGAGGACCTGAAGCCGTCCGGCGCCCAGCTGCTGTGGATCGGCGACATCTACTCCTTCGTCATCGCCGGACTCCTGGTCTCCATGGGCTCCCTCGGCGACCGGATCGGGCGCAAGAAGCTGCTCCTGATCGGTGCGACCGCCTTCGGCGCCGTCTCCGTGCTCAACGCCTACGCGACCAGCCCCGAGATGATGATCGTCGCCCGCGCGCTCCTCGGCGTGGCCGGCGCGACGCTGATGCCGTCGACGCTCGCGCTCATCCGGAACATCTTCCACGACCCCAAGGAGCGCAGCCTCGCCATCGGCATCTGGGGCGCCACCGCCTCGGCCGGCGCGGCCGTCGGCCCGGTGGTCGGCGGAGCGCTGCTCCAGCACTTCTGGTGGGGCTCGGTCTTCCTCATCAACCTGCCCGTGATGGCCGCCCTGGTCCTCGTCGGCATCAAGCTGCTGCCCGAGTCGAGGAACCCGGTGGCCGGCCCGTGGGACCTGGTCAGCGTCGGCCTCTCGCTGGTCGGTGTCATCGGCGTCGTCTACGCGATCAAGGAACTCGCCTCGCACGGCCCGACGTGGGAGGTCGGCGCGTCCGCCGCGATCGGCGCCGCGGCCCTCTACGCCTTCGTCCGCCGCCAGCACACGCTGACCGCGCCGCTGCTCGACATGCGGCTGTTCAAGCACCGCGGCTTCTCGGGCGCGGTCCTGGCCGACCTGCTCACCGTCTTCGGACTGTCCGGACTGGTCTTCTTCCTCTCCCAGTTCCTGCAGCTCGTCCAGGGGCGTGACCCGCTGGAGGCCGGCCTGGCCGAACTGCCCGCCGCCATCGGCGCGGTGGCCACCGGCCTGGTCGCCGGCCGGTACGCCCGGCGGTTCTCGGTTCGGGGCATCGTGGCCGGCGGCCTCGGCGCGATCGGACTCGCGCTCGCCGTCATCACCCTGGTCCACCAGGACACCGGCTATCCGCTGCTCGGCGCGGCCCTGCTCGTCGTCGGTCTCGGCGCCGGGTTCTCCTTCACCGTCACCGCCGACGTGATCCTCTCCAGCGTCCCCAAGGAGCAGGCCGGTTCCGCCTCCGCCGTCTCCGAGACCGCGTACGAACTGGGCGCGGCGCTCGGCATCGCGCTCCTCGGTTCGATCGTCACCGGCGTCTACCGGGGCTTCACGGCCCCGGCGGGCGTCCCCGCGGACGCGGCGGCGGCGGCCCACGAGTCGCTGGGCGGCGCGGTGGAGGTCTCGGCGGGGCTCGCGCCCGAGACGGCGACCTCCCTGGTCTCCGCGGCCCAGAAGGCCTTCGTCGACGGTCTGAACATCGCGGCGGGCGTCGGCGCGGCGGTCCTCCTCGCGACGGCGGTCGCGGCCTGGTTCCTCCTCAAGGGCCAGAAGCTGGAGGACGGCGTCGAGCACTGACGCCGAGCGTTCCGCACACCCCGCACACGAAGGGGCCCCGTACGGCAGACGCCGTACGGGGCCCCACGCGTTCACGCCGTGGCGGCTACGCGGCCTTCGCCTTCGTGGCGTACATGTCCACGTACTCCTGGCCCGACAGGCGCATGACCTCGGCCATCACCGAGTCCGTCACGGCCCGCAGCACGTAGCGGTCCCGGTCCATCCCCTCGTACCGCGAGAACTCCATCGGCTCACCGAAGCGGACCGTCACCCGGCCCGGCCGCGGCAGTCCCGCACCGCCCGGCTGGATCTTGTCCGTGCCGATCATGGCGAACGGCACCACCGGCGCGCCCGTCATGAGCGTGAGGCGCGCGATGCCCGTACGGCCCCGGTACAGCCGGCCGTCGGGGGAGCGGGTGCCCTCGGGGTAGATGGAGAACATCTTGCCCTCCTCCAGCACCCGACGCCCCGTCATCAGCGCCGCGACACCGCCGCGCCCGCCGTCGCGGTCCACCGGGATCATGCCGACGCTGGTGAAGAACCAGGCCATCAGCCGGCCCTTGAACCCCTTGCCCGTGACGTACTCGTCCTTGCCGATGAAGAAGACCGGGCGGTCCGTGCAGATCGGCATGATCATCGAGTCGATGAAGGTGAGGTGGTTGCCCGCCAGGATCACCGGACCCGTCCCCGGGATGTTCTCCACGCCCTCGACCCGAGGGCGGAACATCAGGCGCAGGATCGGTCCGAGCACTGCCTTGATGAGTGCGAGACGGGACAACGGTTCCTCCGGTGTCGGGGCGGGCGGTCTGTGCAGGTCGCGACGATACTCGCGGGTCACCTCGGTGCGCACATCGGGCTCACGGAGCGGATACACGGTGTTGACGTGTGTTTCCGCCATGTTCGACCAGGGTCTGCCCGGTGGAGGGGGTGGATGCCTACCGTCGGACCATCGATTGACAGGTGCGGGACATCACACTGAAGGAGCCCTTCATGACCCAGGGAGCACACCCGGCCCCGGCCCGACGGACGGTCCTCGGAGCGGCGGGCGCGGCGGGCGCGGCCGTCCTGGGCGCCTCGGCGGCCCTGCCGGCCGGCACCGCGCACGCCGCCGACACCCGGGGACGGGACCGCGGCCACCGCTCCCTGCCCGTCCCCACCGTCATCGCCCACCGCGGCGCCAGCGGCTACCGCCCCGAACACACCCTCGGCTCCTACCAGCTCGCCCTCGACCTCGGCGCCCATGTGATCGAACAGGACCTCGTCCCCACCAAGGACGGGCACCTCGTCTGCCGCCACGAGAACGACATCACCGGGACGACCGACGTCGCCGACCACCCGGAGTTCGCCTCCCGCCGGACCACCAAGACCGTCGACGGGACCTCGTTCACCGGCTGGTTCACCGAGGACTTCACGCTCGCCGAGCTCAAGACCCTGCGCGCCAAGGAGCGGATCCCCGGCACCCGCCAGGAGAACACCCTCTATGACGGCCGCTGGGCGATCCCCACCTTCGAGGAGGTGCTGCGCTGGGCCGAGCGCGAGGGACGCCGCCGGGGCCGGGAGGTCTGGCTGCACGTCGAGACCAAGCACCCCACCTACTTCCGCTCCCTCGGCCTCGGCCTGGAGGAGCGGCTCGCCAGACTGCTGCGCCGGTACGGCCGCCACCGCGCCGACTCCCCGGTCTTCCTGCAGTCCTTCGAACCGAGCAGCGTCCGGCGGCTCGCCGGCCTGGTCGACTCCCCGCGCGTGGTCCTGCTGTCGGGCGCCACCAGCCGCCCCTGGGACTTCGTCGAGGCGGGCGACCCCCGCACGGTCGCCGACCTGATCACCCCGGCGGGCCTGCGCTGGATCTCCTCGTACGCCCAGGGCATCGGCCCCACCCTCGACCTCGTCATCCCGCGCGACGCGAGCGGCCGGCTCGGCACCCCGACGACCCTGGTGCGCGACGCGCACGCCCGCGGCCTGATCCTCCACCCGTACACGCAGCGCAACGAGAACGGCTTCCTGCCCGCGGAGTTCCGCCGGGGTACGGACCCGAACGCCTACGGAGACGTCTTCGGGGCCCTGAAGGCGTATCTGGCGACGGGCATCGACGGCATCTTCTCCGACAACCCGGACACGGCGCTGCTCGCGGCGGCGGACCTCCGCTCGCGCTGACCCCGGCGGGGCGGCGGGGCGGCGGGGCCCGGGCCAAGCGCCCGGCCCGGGCCAAGCGCCCGGGCCGGGCGGGAGGGCGGCACCCGCGCGGCGGCCGTCCGTCCGCCCGGGTGCCGGTCCGTGCCGCGGAACGGCACCCGCCCGGGTGGTTTGCGCCGGAGGCCGCAACCGCCCGCCGCCCCGTCCCGTCGTGCCGGGCATGACCTCCCCCGACCCCCGTCTCCTGCGCACCCTCGCCCCGCTGCTCGCGGCCGAGTCGCGTGCCGAGGCCCCCGCCGCCGGCGTCGACGCGGGCGACCTCGAACAGGCCGTCTGGCTCAAGCTCCTCGAACGCTTCCGGGACGACGAGCCGCCCACCCGCCCCGCCGACTGGCTCCGCCGAGCCGTCCGCGCGGAGGCCCGCCGAGCCCGGCGCGCCGCCCTGCGCGAACGCCCGTACCGCGGCGAGGAGTCCACCGGGCCGGACACGACCCCCGAGAGCTCCGCCCTCGTCGCCGAGCGCCGCCGCGCCGTACGCGCCGCCGTCCGCCGCACCCCCGGACCCTGCCCGCGTCTGCTCACCGCGATGCTCGACCCCGCCGACCCCACCTACCGGGAAATCGCAGGGGAGTTGGGTATCTCACAGGGAAGTCTGGGGCCGATGCGTTCCCGCTGCCTGGGATGTTTGCGCAGAATGCTGGCGGCAGAGGTTCCCGCGCCCCGCCCGAGGGGAAGGGTGCGGGAGACCGACCGGCGGACCAGGTGAGCGGGAGGCATGCGCACATGGGCATGAGCGTGACCATCTCAGCGGCAGACGCGCAGGACGCGGAGCACATACTCAAGCTCCAGTACCTGTGTTACCAGAGCGAGGCGGAGCTCTACGGCGACTGGTCCATCGAGCCCCTGACGCAGACCCTGGACGCGCTGCGGGCCGAACTGGCCGACGGTCACGCGCTCGTGGCGCGGCTCGGGGACGAGATCATCGCCTCTGTCCGCGGCCGGGTCGACGAGGCGGGAACGGTCGTGATCGCCCATCTGTTCGTCCACCCGCGGATGCGGCGCCACGGACTCGGCGGGCGTCTGCTCGACGCCATCGAGCGCCAATTCGCCGGCGACGCCGCCCCCAAGCGCTACCAGCTCTTCTCCGGCCACCGCAGCGATGGGAACCTCAGGCTCTACCGCCGCAAGGGTTACGCGGCGGTCGGCACGCGCGAGATCGGACCGCGTCTCACGCTGGTGACCCTGGAGAAGGCGGCCTGATCCCTCTCGGGCGGCCCGGTGCCGGGCCGGCCCGGGCGGCTCAGACGGTTTCCGCGCGGGAGCGGCGGAGCCACCAGATCCCGCTCAGCGGCAGCAGGACCGGAATGAAGATGTAGCCGTAGCCGTAGTCCGACCAGACGGTGGCGTCCGGGAACGCCGACGGGTCGAGCAGGGTCCAGGTCCCCACGGTCAGCACGCCCACCAGCTCGGCGGCGCAGCACACCAGCGCCGCCTTGCGGGCGGTGTCCCCGCCGCGCACGAGCGTGTAGGTGATGAAGGCGTACACCACGGCCGCCACCGCCGACAGCGCGTAGGCCAGCGGCGCCCGGTCGAACTCGGTCGCGATCTGGTAGATCGAGCGCGAGACCGCGCCCACCGACATCACGCCGTACAGCCAGACCAGCAGCATCCCGGGGCCCTGGACGAGCCGCGTCCGCGTGCGGTTCTCGCGCGTCACGGTCATGGTCAGTCCACCGTCCAGATGTCGAAGAGACGCACCTCCAGGACGGCGAGCACGACCGCCCCGGCCGCCACCGTCGCCGAGCCCCACCGGCTCCGTTCTGCGAGCGACATGAACCCGGCCGCGGGCACCGCGCACAGCGCGCCCAGCAGATACGCGACGAAGATCGTCGCGCCCTCGTCGGCCTTCTCGCCGCTCGACAGCCGCGCGATGCCCACGACCAGCTGCGCCAACGCCAGGACGGTCACCACGGCCATGCCGATGAAGTGCCAGTCCTTGGTGGGCTGGTCCCGGAAGGCGGCGAAGCCGCACCAGGCGGCGAGGGCGAGCGCGGCCACCGAAACGGCGACCGTCAGGGCGTCAAGCATGGCCCCGAGGGTATTACGGGCCAAAAGACCCGACGCGCCCGCCCCCCGGCGCCCTCTCCGGGACCTCGCCGCGGGCAGGCCCGCACGACCGTGGCCTTGACCACAACAGGCCGCCCGCCGACCCCCCTGCCCGGGGTCCCCACGGTCCCCGCGAGGCGGGCGTCGGCGCAGGCCACGGGCGGTCCGGCGAGGGCCTTCCGCTCGCGGACCGGGCCCCTCCGTATGTCCGCATGATGGTGCAATCCAGTCCGCTATTCGGACATGCCTCAGGGTGTCGAACGCCTGCGTGCTTTACTTGCAGCCATGACCACGACGAGCAGCCGCACCCTTGCGACCGAGGCGATCAGCACGCCCGGTGCTCGTTGTATGTGTCGAATGTGCGCCTTCTGAGGGCCCCCGCCTGAGTCGCGCGCCCCGAAGCGAGACGACCCGACGGCCGAGCCGATCCGTCCGCCCACCGGCGCCGGACCGTGCCTGCCCCGCGCACGAGCTGCCCCCGGCCACCCGCCGAAACCAGCCGACCCGCGCCTGACTGTCCGAACGACGAATGCCCCGTGCCCGGCGGACCCCGCGCCGCGCACTCGACAGTGACGGAAACCCCTGTGATCACCACTTCGGGCCTGACCAAGGTCTATGAGTCGCGCGGCCGCGAGGTCACCGCTCTGGACGGCGTCGACCTCCACGTCCGCGAGGGCGAGGTGTACGGCGTGATCGGCCAGAGCGGCGCCGGCAAGTCCTCGCTCATCCGCTGCGTCAACCTCCTGGAGCGCCCCACCTCCGGCACCGTGACCGTCGACGGCGTCGACCTCACCGCGCTCGCCGCCCGCGGCCGCCGCGCCGGCAAGGACCTCCGCCGTGCCCGCAGCAGCATCGGCATGGTCTTCCAGCACTTCAACCTGCTGTCCTCCCGCACGGTCGCGGACAACATCGAGCTCCCGCTCGAGATCCTCGGCGTCTCCGGCGCCGAGCGCTCCCGCCGCGCCCTGGAACTCCTCGACCTCGTCGGCCTCGCCGACAAGGCCAAGGCCTACCCCGGACAGCTCTCCGGCGGTCAGAAGCAGCGCGTCGGCATCGCCCGCGCCCTGGCCGGCGAGCCCAAGGTCCTGCTCTCCGACGAGGCCACCAGCGCCCTCGACCCGGAGACCACCCGCTCCATCCTCCAGCTGCTGCGCGACCTCAACCGGCAGCTCGGCCTCACCGTCCTGCTCATCACGCACGAGATGGACGTCGTCAAGACCATCTGCGACTCCGCCGCGCTGATGCAGAAGGGCCGGATCGTCGAGTCCGGCACCGTGAGCGAACTGCTCGCCACCCCCGGCTCCCAGCTGGCGGCCGAGCTCTTCCCCGTCGGCGGCGCCCCCACCGGCCCCGACCGCACGGTCGTCGACGTCACCTTCCACGGCGAGGCCGCGACCCAGCCGGTGATCTCCCAGCTCTCCCGCACGTACAACGTCGACATCTCGATCCTCGGGGCCGCGATGGACACCGTGGGCGGCAAGCAGATCGGCCGGATGCGGATCGAACTCCCCGGACGGTACGAGGAGAACGTCGTCCCGGTCGGCTTCCTGCGCGAGCAGGGCCTCCAGGTCGACGTCGTCGAGGAGGAGACGGCGCCCCAGGCGGCGCCCGTACTGGTCAAGGAAGGTGCCAAGTGACCTGGTCGGAGATGCAGCCCCTGCTGGAGCAGGGCACCGTCGACACGCTCTACATGGTCCTGTGGGCCACCCTCGTCACCATCCTCGGCGGCCTGCCGCTCGGCATCCTCCTCGTCCTCACCGACAAGGGCGGACTGCTGCAGAACACGGTGGTCAACAAGGTCGTCGGCGTGATCGTGAACATCGGCCGCTCGCTGCCGTTCATCATCCTGCTGATCGCCCTGATCCCCTTCACCACCTTCGTCGTCGGGACCTTCATCGGGCCCACCGCGATGATCGTGCCCCTCGCCATCGGCGCCATCCCCTTCTTCGCGCGCCTCGTCGAGACCGCGATCCGCGAGGTGGACCACGGCCTCGTCGAAGCCGTCCAGGCCATGGGCGGCTCCGTACCGACGATCATCCGCAAGGTGCTGCTGCCGCAGTCGCTGCCCTCGCTCGTCTCCGGCGTCACCACCACCGTCATCGTGCTCATCGGCTACTCCGCGATGGCCGGTGCGGTCGGCGGCGAAGGCCTCGGCTCCAAGGCCATCACCTACGGATACCAGCGCTTCGACACCCAGTTCATGCTGGTCACCGTCGTCGTCCTGATCGCGATCGTCACCGTCGTCCAGGTCATCGGCGACCTCGCGGTCCGGCTCCTCGCCCGCCGGGGACGCACCGCGTAACCCCCACCGACTTCGTCCACGCGAAGACAAGCCCGGACTTGTTGTCCAGGCGTCCACCGCACCACCTGAAAGAGGCACTCTTCGTGCGTAAGAACATCAAGCTCACCGCCGGCATCGCCGCCACCGCCGCGCTCGCCCTCGGCCTCACCGCCTGCGGCACGGCCTCCGACCCGTCCTCCTCGAAGGACGCGGCCGCCTCCGCCGACAAGCCGCTCGTCGTCGCCGCGTCCCCGACGCCGCACGCCGACATCCTGAACTACGTCAAGGACAACCTCGCCGCGAAGGAGGGCCTGAAGCTGGAGGTGAAGGAGTTCACGGACTACGTCCTGCCGAACACCGCCACCGAGTCCGGCCAGGTCGACGCCAACTTCTTCCAGCACAAGCCGTACCTCGACGACTTCAACCTGAAGAACAAGACCCACATCGTCCCGGTGGTCAACGTCCACCTGGAGCCCCTCGGCCTCTACTCCAAGAAGCTCGGGAGCATCAAGGACATCAAGGCCGGCCAGACCGTCGCCGTCCCCAACGACACCACCAACGGCGGCCGCGCGCTCAAGCTGCTCGCCGACAACGGTCTGATCACCCTGAAGGACGGCGTCGGTTCCAACGCCAAGCTCTCCGACATCACCGACAAGAAGGGCCTGGAGTTCAAGGAGCTGGAGGCCGCCACCGTGCCCCGCGCCCTGAACGACGTGGACGCCGCGGTCGTCAACGGCAACTACGCCATCGAGGCCAAGCTCAACCCGGCCCAGGACTCCCTGGCCCTGGAGAAGGCGGAGGGCAACCCCTACGCCAACTTCCTCGCCGTCAAGGAGGGCAACGAGAAGGACGCCCGCGTCCAGAAGCTCGTCAAGCTCCTCAACTCGCCCGAGGTGAAGAAGTACATCGAGGACACCTACAAGAACGGCGCTGTCGTTCCGGCCTTCGGCGCCGTCGCCAAGTAAGGCCCGTCGTACAGTCCTTGTGACGAAGGCCCCCGCATCCCGTCCGATGCGCGGGGCCTTCGTCGCCCGCCGCGCACTCCGGACCCGCCCATGCGCACGGACGGCTGCATGCTGCATGCTGTGCGTTCACGGTCGATTCGGACGGTCCTCGGCATGGAGCTGCGCATGACTACCACCTTTCCGGACATCTCCATCAGCACGGACCGGTTGGTGCTGCGCGCCCTGGAGGAGGCCGACGCGCCCGCCCTCGCCGAGATGATGAACGACGAACTCGTGGCCGCCTGGACCGCCGTCCCCCAGCCCTTCACCGAAGCGGCCGCGCTCACCTGGATCAACGACGACGCGCCCACCGAACGCGCCGCCGGCCGGGGCATCGACCTCGCCGTCACCGAATTCCTCACCCAGCGCCTGGTCGGGGTCATCCAGCTCACCCACACCGACTGGCGCGTCCGCTCCACCGAACTCTCCTACATCATCGCGCCCTGGGCCCGCGGCGAGGGCTACGCCTCCGAAGCCGCCCTCGCCACCGCCCAATGGCTCTTCGGCGACCAGCGCTTCGAACGCCTGGAACTGCGCACGGCGGCCGACAACACCGCCTCCCAGCAGGTCGCCCAGAAGATCGGCTGCATCAGCGAGGGCGTCCTGCGCGGCGCCTGCATAGCCCGCACCCGCACCGAGGACGGCGGCCTGACCGACCTGCGCACCGACTTCATCGTGTGGGGCCTCCTCCCCGAGGACCTCGAAGGCGTCGCCGACCAGATGGCCGAGGCCGGATACTCCTCGTACGCCGACTGGAGCTGAGCCTCCGGCGGGGCGGGTACGCTCGACACCCCCCTGGAGGCCCCCGGCCACCCTCGGCCGCGCCACCTCCGCCGACCGCACGACCCACCTGAGGAGAGAGACGACGATGGCCGACCGGGTCACGGTGATCGGCTGGGACGGCTCGCCCCTCACCGCAGGCGCCCGGTCCGCGCTCTCGGCCGCCACCCTCGTGGCCGGCGCGGCCCACCACCTCGCCCTGCCCGAGGTCCCGCCCCGCGCCGAACGCATCCGCCTCGGCAGCGTCGACCTCGCCGCCCGCCGCATCGCCGGCCACCGCGGCAGCGCCGTCGTCCTCGCCGACGGCGACCCCGGATTCTTCGGCGTCGTCCGCACCCTGCGCGCCCCCGAACACGGCCTGGAGGTCGAGGTCGTCCCGGCGGTCTCCTCCGTCGCCGCCGCCTTCGCCCGGGCCGGCATGCCCTGGGACGACGCCCGGGTCGTCGTCGCCCACCAGCGCACCCTCCGCCGCGCGGTCAACGTCTGCCGCGCCCACCCCAAGGTCGCCGTCCTCACCTCGCCCGGCGCCGGACCCGCCGAACTCGCCCTCCTCCTCGACGGCGTCCACCGCACCTTCGTCATCTGCGAGGAGCTCGGCACCGACCGGGAACAGGTCACCGTCCTCACCTCCGACAAGGCCGCCGACCACGCCTGGCGCGATCCCAACGTCGTCATCGTCATCGGCGGCGCCTCCCCCGCCCAGGGCGGCGGCTGGCTCATGGGCCACGAGACCCCCGCCGTACGGGGCTGGGCCCTGCCCCCCGAGGAGTACGGCACCGAGCCCGGCCGGGCGCACGACTCCGGCGACGGCCGGACCCCCACCCTGCGCGCCGCCCAGCTCGCCCGCCTCGGCCCCCGGGTCGGCGATCTCGTCTGGGACATCGGCTGCGGCGGCGGCGCCTTCTCCGTCGAGGCCGCCCGCTTCGGCGCCGCCGTGATCGCCGTCGACTCCGATCCGGCCGCCTGCGCCCGCGCGGACGCCGCCGCCCGGCGCTCCGGCGTCCAACTGCACGTCGTCGCGGGCCGCGCCCCGCACGTCCTGGAACGACTCCCCGAACCCGATGTCGTACGGATCGGCGGAGGCGGCGCCCCGGTCGTCACCGCCTGCACCGACCGCAGGCCCGAGCGGATCGTCACCCACGCCTCCACCCGCGACGAGGCCGAGGCCCTCGGAGCGGCCCTCGCCGACGGCGGCTACGCCGTCGAGTGCGCCCTGCTCCAGAGCGTCGGCCTGGACCCCGGCGACTGGACCGAACGCGAGCGCTCGGTCGTCTTCCTGCTCTCCGGCCGCAGGATCGATCGCGCCCCGTGATCGATCGCCCCCGCAGGGCCAGGTAGGCTGGCCGATCGTTGTACCGCCCCGGGACGTTCGGCGCTTTGTTCGCCCATGTCCGGCAGCAGTGGCCGCTCGCGCCGCTCACGTGGGAGGGAGCAACCGGGGGACGCGCGACGTGGCGCAGTCCACAGCGCACCGTGGCGGATCTGCCTGCCACGACGGCCGAAGGCCGCGACAATGCTTGGGTGTCCGCGCGTCATTCGTGCCGCGCGACGCGCACGCTCGTTGTTGTCGACGGGCGACGGTTGAAGGAGCACAAGCGATGGGCGAGGGGTACGCATGACGGACACCGGCCAGATCCCGGGCGAGGGGCTGCCGGAGAACGCAGGCATGGTCGAGCAGCCGGGCATCCCCGCCCCGGGCGCGTACACCTTCCTGGACCCCTCCGAGAGCGCAGCCGAAGAAGACGACCTCCTGCTGATGCCCGGCGCCCAGGGCGCCTGGAGCGAGCACCAGCCGGGCGCCGTACCGGCGCCGCCCGTCGCCGTGCCTCCGTCGGCCGCCCCGGCGCAGGTCCCCGGGCAGCCGCCGATGGTCGACCCGCTCACCGACCCGCTGGCCGGGCCGCTCGCGGACGCCCTCGCCGCCCAGGCGCCGTTGGGCCCGTCCCCGGCCGCCCACCAGCCCGAGCAGGCCCCCCACGCCACCCCGGCGCACGGGGTCCCGGCCGACGCGTCGGCCGGGCACCACCCCCAGCCGGGCGTCCCGACGCCCGCGCACGGCTTCCCCGCCGCGGACGGTCACGCGACCGGCGGACAAGGCGCCCCGTTCACCGGCCAGAGCCCGGCGACCCCCGCGCACGGCGTGACGGTCTCCGCCGAAGGGTTCGGGACCCCGGCCCACGGCGTGCCGGTCGCACCGCAGGAGCAGCCCGCCGCCCCCGGGCCCGCCTACGAGACCGCCACCCCGCACGGCTACGAACCCGGGATCCTGGACACCGGCGCCCACGAGGCCGCCGGCCGCGACTCCGGCTCCGTCGACCTCGGCGGCGTCCGCATGCCGCCCCACGCGGCGACCACCCCGCCGCCCGCGCGCCGCCCCCTGCACATGGGCCCGCCGGTGCCGGACAACACCGGGGGAGTCGTCCGCTCGCTCGCCGACCGCGGCCCCGCCGGCGCGCCGGCCCCCGCCCCGGCTCCCGAGCCCGCCCCGGCCGTGGTCGGCGCCACGGCGCCCGGCCCGATGCCCGCCCTGGCGGACGGCCCTCCGACGAGCGGCCTCGAATACCTCGACATCCCCCAGGACGCGCAGGAGAGCCCGGCGCCGCGGACCGGCCCCCAGCTCGGCGACGTCCCGCCGCAGGGCGCCGAGCCGTGGGACCCGCAGCCGCCGCGGTCCGTCGCGCCGCAGGACCCCGCCGCCCCCGCAGAAACGGTCGGCCAGTTCGTCCAGGTCGAGGGCACCGTCCCGACCGCCCCCCACCTCGCGCCGGCCCCGGTGGCCGAGGCCGCGCCCGAGGCCGCCGAGGCTCCCGACGTCCCGGAGACACCCGAGGCGTCCGCCGTGCCCGAGGTCCCCGAGACGGTCGAGGAGTCCGCCGCCGCCCGGGCCGCGGAGGAGCCGGTCACCGAGGCCGTGGAGCCGGTGGAGCCCGTGGAGACCGCCCCGGTCGTGGAGCCCGCCGCCGAGAACCCGGTGGACGAGGCCCCGGTGGAGGAGACTCCGGCGACTGTCCCGGCCCCGCGCGACGGCAGCGACCCCGCCGCCGTACCCGTACCCCCGGTCGAACCGGAGCCGGTCGCCGAGGCGCAGCCGGAAGCCGCCCCCGAGCCCGTCGCGGAGGTCGCGCCCGAGCCTGAGGCCGCCCCTCAGCCGGAGCCCCAGCCCCTCGCGGAGGCCGAGCCCGCGCCCGCGGCGGAGCCGATGCCGGAGCCCGTCGTCGCGCAGAGCGCCCCGGAGGTGCCCGAGCCGGCCCCCGCGCAGAACGAGCCCGAGTCCGAGACGCAGCCGGAGGCCGAGGCACCGGCCGCCGCCGCCCCCGAGCCCCAGCCGGAGCCCGCGGCCGAGCCGCTCGCCGAGACCGTGGCCGAGGCACCGTCCGCCCCCGAGGCGGAGACCGAGCCGCACACCGCGCCCGCCCCCGAGGCGGAGCCCGCGCCCGAGCCCGAGGCGCACGCCGAGCCGGACGCGGAGGCCGCGCCCGCGCCGGCGACCGAGCCCGAAGCCGAAGCCGAAATCGAACCCGGCCCCGAGGCACACACCGACCCGGCGACCGAACCCGAAGCCGAGCCCCGTGACATGAACGCCCCCGTCTCCGCCGGCCCCGCCGCGCCCGGCTACGACGACGCCGAGCGGGAGGCCGTGCTGCGCGTGATGCGCGAGCGCCGCGACATCCGCAACGGCTTCCGTTCCGACCCGATCCCGCACGAGGTGCTGCTGCGCGTCCTGGAGGCCGCCCACACGGCCCCCAGCGTCGGCCACTCCCAGCCCTGGGACTTCGTCGTCATCCGCTCCGCCGAGACCCGCCGGAGCATGCACGAACTGGCCCAGCGCCAGCGTGAGGCGTACGCCCAGTCGCTGCCGAAGGCCCGCGCGAAGCAGTTCAAGGAACTGAAGATCGAGGCCATCCTCGACACCCCGGTCAACATCGTCGTCACCGCCGACCCCACCCGGGGCGGCCGCCACACCCTCGGCCGCTACACCCAGCCGCAGATGGCGCCGTACTCCTCGGCCCTCGCCGTCGAGAACCTCTGGCTCGCCGCCCGCGCCGAGGGCCTCGGCGTCGGCTGGGTCAGCTTCTTCGACGAGCGCGAGATGGTCCGGGCCCTCGGCCTGCCCGAGCACCTCGAAGTCGTCGCCTACCTCTGCGTGGGGTACGTCGACGAGTTCCCCGAGGAGCCCGAGCTGATGCAGGCGGGCTGGTCCAAGCGCCGCCCGCTCTCCTGGGTCGTCCACGAGGAGACGTACGGCCGCCGCGCCCTGCCCGGCGAGGAGCCGCACGACCTGCTCAAGGAGACCGTCTCCTCCATCCGCCCGCTGGACGCGAAGGCGCTCGGCGAGGCCTGGGAGCGGCAGAAGCGGATGACCAAGCCGGCCGGCGCCCTCGGGATGCTGGAGATCATCTCCGCGCAGCTCTCCGGCCTGTCCCGGATGTGCCCGCCGCCGATCCCGGAACCCGCCGCCGTCGCGATCTTCGCCGGCGACCACGGGGTCCACGCCCAGGGCGTCACCGCCTGGCCCCAGGAGGTGACCGGCCAGATGGTCGCGAACTTCCTCGGCGGCGGCGCGGTCTGCAACGCCTTCGCCAACCAGGTCGGTGCCGAGGTCTGCGTCATCGACGTCGGCGTCGCCTCCGAACTCCCGGCCACGCCCGGGCTGCTGCCCCGCAAGGTCCGCCCCGGCACGGGCGACTTCACCACCGGTCTGGCGATGTCGCGGGAGGAGGTGCTCGCCGCGATCGAGGTGGGCATCGAGACCGCCCGGGACCTGGTCGCGGCCGGCAACAAGGCGCTGCTGACCGGTGAGATGGGGATCGCGAACACGACGGCGTCGGCGGCGCTGATCTCCGTGTACACCGGCGTCGACCCGGTCGAGGTCACCGGCCGCGGCACCGGCATCAACGACGAGATGCACGCGCGGAAGGTGGACGTGGTCCGCCGCGCCCTCGATCTCCACCAGCCGGACCCGGCGGACCCGATCGGCGTCCTGTCGGCGCTCGGCGGCCTGGAGCACGCGGCCCTGGTCGGCCTGATCCTCGGTGCCGCCTCGCTGCGTACGCCGGTCATCCTGGACGGAGTCTCGACCGGCGCGGCCGCGCTGGTCGCCCGGGCGATCGCGCCCGAGTCGCTGGCGGCCTGCATCGCCGGCCACCGCAGCGCCGAGCCCGGCCATGTCGCGGCCCTCAACAAGCTGGGCCTGCGCCCCCTGGTCGACCTCGACCTCCGCCTCGGCGAGGGCACGGGCGCCCTCCTGGCCCTCCCCGTCGTCCAGAGCGCCGCGCGCGCGATGCACGAGGTCGCCACCTTCGACTCGGCGGGCGTGACGGAGAAGTAGACCGGCAGCGCGCGCGGGCCCGCGTTCCTCCCAGTGGGGAGCGCGGGCCCGCCACCGTGAGAGGGACATGGGTCACAGGCCGCGCATCCGCAGTGACCGATATCGTGGGCCCAGGTCGAACACCCCGCTCCACCAGCCGCTTCACCGCCGCAGCGGCCTCGCATACGCCCCGCCCCTCCCGAGGAGCCGCACGCCCATGGCCGAGCACGCCGAGCACCCCGCCTACCCCGTTGGACTGCGCCTCTCCGGCCGCCGCGTCGTCGTCTTCGGCGGCGGCCAGGTCGCCCAGCGCAGGCTCCCCGCCCTGATCGCGGCCGGCGCGGACGTCACCCTCGTCTCCCCGTCCGCGACCCCGTCCGTCGAGGCCATGGCCGAGGCCGGCGAGATCACCTGGATACGGCGCCGGTACGAGGACGGGGACATCGCCGACGCCTGGTACGCGCTCGTCGCCACCAGCGACCCGGTCGCCAACGCCGCCGCGTCCGCCGAGGCCGAGCGGACCAAGACCTGGTGCGTGCGCTCCGACGACGCCGAGGCCGCCACCGCCTGGACCCCGGCCACCGGCCGCAGCGAGGGCGTGACCGTCGCCGTCCTCACCGGCCACGACCCCCGCCGCTCCGCCGCCGTACGCGACGCGATCGTCGAAGGCCTGCGGGACGGCTCCCTCGCGGCCCCGCAGCACCGCTCCCGTACCCCCTTCGTCGCCCTCGTCGGCGGCGGCCCCGGCGATCCGGACCTGATCACCGTCCGCGGCCGCCGGCTGCTCGCCGAGGCCGACGTGGTGATCGCCGACCGCCTCGGCCCCCGCGACCTGCTCGACGAACTGCCCCCGCACGTCGAGGTCATCGACGCGGCCAAGATCCCCTACGGCCGGTTCATGGCCCAGGAGGCCATCAACAACGCGCTCATCGAGCACGCCAAGGCCGGCAAGTCGGTCGTCCGCCTCAAGGGCGGCGACCCGTTCGTCTTCGGCCGCGGCATGGAGGAGGCCCAGGCGCTCGCCGTCGAGGGCATCGCCTGCACCGTCGTCCCCGGCATCTCCAGCTCGATCTCCGTCCCCGGCGCGGCCGGCATCCCGGTCACCCACCGCGGGGTCGCGCACGAGTTCACCGTCGTCAGCGGCCACGTCGCCCCCGACGACCCGCGCTCCCTGGTCGACTGGGCCTCGCTCGCCAAGCTCACCGGCACGCTGGTGATCCTCATGGGCGTGGACAAGATCGGCAGGATCGCCGAAGCGCTCGTCGCCCACGGCAAGGACCCCGCGACGCCCCTCGCCCTGGTCCAGGAGGGCACGACGGCCGCCCAGCGCCGGGTCGACGCGACGCTCGCCACCGTCGCGGAGACGGTCAAGGCGCGGGAGGTCCGGCCGCCCGCGGTCATCGTCATCGGCGAGGTCGTCGGCGAGGGCCCGGACAAGCTCGTCCCGTGACCTCCGGGGGCGCCGGGCCCGGCCCGCGCCCCCGCCGCACCCCCCGTACACCCTCGCCCCGCACATTGGCACCGCACCCCGGACAAGGCAGTATCACCTCGTGGCCGAACTCATCACCATCGACGATCCCGACGACCCGCGCCTGCGCGACTACACCGGCCTGACCGACGTCGAACTGCGACGCAGACGCGAGCCGGCCGAGGGTCTGTTCATCGCCGAGGGCGAGAAGGTCATCCGCCGGGCGAGGCAGGCCGGTTACGAGATGCGGTCGATGCTGCTCTCGGCCAAGTGGGTCGACGTCATGCGCGATGTCATCGACGAGGTCCCCGCGCCCGTGTACGCCGTCCAGCCGGACCTCGCCGAGCGGGTCACGGGCTACCACGTGCACCGCGGCGCCCTCGCCTCCATGCAGCGCAAACCGCTGCCGACGGCCGAGGAACTCCTGCGCCCGGCCCGCCGGGTCGCCGTCATGGAGTCGGTCAACGACCACACCAACATCGGCGCCATCTTCCGCAGCGCCGCCGCGCTCGGCATGGACGCGGTGCTGCTCTCCCCGGACTGCGCCGACCCCCTCTACCGCCGGTCCGTGAAGGTCTCCATGGGCGCGGTCTTCTCCGTCCCGTACGCCCGGCTGGAGACCTGGCCCCGCGGACTGGAGGCCGTCCGGGAGGCGGGCTTCAAGCTGCTCGCGCTCACCCCCGACGAGAAGGCCACGCCGATCGACGCGGCTGCCCCGCACAGGCTGGAGCGGGCGGCGCTGATGCTCGGTGCCGAGGGCGATGGCCTGTCCACCCAAGCGCTGCGCGCCGCCGACGAGTGGGTCCGCATCCCGATGGCCCTCGGGGTCGACTCGCTCAACGTGGGCGCCGCCGCCGCGGTCGCCTTCTACGCCGTGGCGAGCGGCCGCCCCCAGGACTGACCCGGGCGGGCAGCCCTGGGGCGCGCCCCAGGCCGTGTCCGGAGAGTCCCCCTAGCCCTGCAGGGCCTGCGCGGCGGCGATGCCCAGGGCCACCACCAGCGTCACCACCACGAAGACGAAGAGCCGCTGCCGCAGCAGCCGGGGGTTGGCGGGCCTGCGGCCCGTGGACGTGGTGCGGGCACCGGGCCGCGACGGCGTCGGGCGGCTGTTCGGCCTCGACTGCGGCGCCTGCCTGCCGCCCGTGCGGGGACCGGACGGACGCGACGCCGGCCCCTGCGCCCGGCCGCCCTGCGTACCGCCCTCGATGTACCGCTCCGTGGGCCGGCTGCCGGTGCCGGTGGACTGCTCCGTGCGCTCCCGCTGCACCGGCGGGCGGGACGCCGGCAGCCCCTGGGCCTCGCGGGCGGCGATCTCCTTGAGCCGCATGGACAGCTGGAGCGTGCTCGGACGCTCCTCCGGGTCCTTCGCCAGACACGCCCGTACGAGCGGGGCGAGGGCGTCCGGTACGCCGTTCAGCTGCGGCTCCTCGTGCACCACGCGGTAGAGCATGACCTCCGAACTGCCATGCCCGAAGGGGGAGTCCGCCATCGCCGCGTACGCGAGGGTGGCGCCGAGCGAGAACACGTCCGTGGCCGGGGTGACGGCCGCGCCCCGTACCTGCTCGGGCGCGAGGAAGCCGGGGGAACCGACGGCCGTGCCCACATGGGTGAGGGTGCTGGCGCCGGTGGCCCAGGCGATGCCGAAGTCGATGATCCGGGGGCCCTTGGGCGACAGGAGGATGTTCGACGGCTTGAGGTCCCGGTGGACGACCCCGGCCTCGTGGACGGCGACCAGGCCCTCGGAGAGGGCGGCGCCGATCGCGGCCACGTCGGCGGCCCGCAGCGGGCCCTCCTCGGCGACGCGGTCGTGCAGGGAGGGTCCCGGGACGTACTGGGTGGCGAACCAGGGGCGGTCGGCCTCCAGGTCGGCGGCGACGAGCCGGGCCGTGCAGCCGCCGCGGATCCGCCGGGCGGCGGACACCTCGCGCGCGAAGCGCGAGCGGAACTCCTGGTCCTCGGCGAGGTCCGGCCGGATCACCTTGAGCGCGACCCGCTGCCCCCGCCGGTCGGAGCCGAGATACACGACCCCCATCCCGCCGGCCCCCAGCCTGCGGTGGAGCCGGAACGACCCGACGATCCGCGGATCCTCGCGCCGGAGCCGCATCATCGCCATGTCCGTCCCCTCGTCCGTTCGACGAGGCACAGCTTACGTATCCACGCCCCGGTGTGCTCATAGGCCGCGCCCTCCCGCACGGATCGATTGTCAGTGCTGAGGGGGACACTTGAGGGGTGGTCAGGACGCGGCCTCCGGCCGCGGACGAAGCCGTGGGATTTCCCAATGTCCGGTCGCAGAAGGGGGATTGGATCGATGAAGGGTGATCGCGTGGAGATAGTCGTGGATGCGGGGGACACGACGCGGACGTATGAAGTGGTGGCAAGCCGGGCGGGCCGGAGGGTGGAGACGGCGGTCCGTCGCGGGGTGGTGGAAGTGAGCGAAGTCACCCGCACCGGGGTGGTCGTCCGGACGGCCCGTTTCATGGCCAGCCGGGTCCTCGCCCTGGTCGAACAGCCGGTGCCCCTCAGGGAAGACCCTCAGTCCTGAGGAGCCGTCTCCACCCAGGGGAGTACACCGCGAGGTGGGCCGTCATCCTCCGGGAGGCCCGGAAGTCGGTACGCGGGCATGACGTCCCGGCGGCCGCCGGAACCTAGTGTTGAGGTCAAGCGGCGGGTGCAGCACTCGTCCCCCGAGGTCAGACACCCGCCGCTGTCAGACACGACAGGAGAGGACCCATGGCGTACACGGCACCGCGGATGAACACCCGCCCTTCGGGCCGACGTCACCCCCTGGTGGCGACCGCCATGGTCCTCCCTCTCGCGACCCTGCTCGTGGTCGCCTTCGGCGGCTGGGACGCGGTGGTCACTCATGCGTCGTCCGTGGGCGTGATGCTGGGGCGCTGAGCGGCGCCCCGGACCCGGGTGAGCGGCCCGGGTCGGGGACATCCGGCCAACAACCCCGTGGGGACGGGGGTGCGGCGGACGGCAGCGTGTGGCCGGTCAGCTGGGGAGCTGACCGGCCCTCGCGCTTTCCGGAAGCCGGGCCGACCCCCGTGCCCGCGAGGGCGGTAGCTCCCGGCCCCGGATGAACGCCCGCGTGAGGCGAGGCTCCCTCCCCGGTCCCGACGGGCGTACGCGGGGGAGTGAGGGCCCTTCCCGGCGCCGAGACGCGGCCCCGGCGTACGCTCCCCGGGTGCACGCCCATGACCTCGCCCTCCTCCGCACCCACGCCCGCACGGCCGCCCACCCCGCCGCGGCGGGGCCGGACGGCTGCGGCTGCGCCGAGGCCGTTCTCGCCGACCGGGAGGACGGCACCGTCGTCCGGCACGGGCCCGTCGTCGTGAAGGCGCACGCGCCCGGGACTGGAGGCCCCGCGCACCGGGCACGGGTCGCCGTCGCCGCGGACCGGCGGCTTCGCGAGGTCCTCCTGCCGCCCCTCCCGTCCGCGCACGGCACCGCCGTCGACGGCCGCCCCGTCACCGCCTGGCCCTACGGCGCCCCGGTCGACCCGGGCGACCCCGACGCGGCGCCCTGGGAGGAGGCGGCCCGGCTCCTCGCCCTGCTGCACCGGACGCCCGCCCCCGCCGGGCTTCCGCCGATGCGCGCCCGCGTCAAGGTCGCCCTGGCCGTCGAGCGGATGCGGGCCGCGGGACCGCACCCGGCGGCCGGGGCGGTGCTGCGCGCCCGGGAGACCCTGCCCGCGCCGCCCGCCGCCGAGGCCGGGTTCCTCTGCCACGGCGACTTCCACCTCGGCCAGCTCGTCCGCGCCCCGGGCAGCCCCGGGGACGGCTCCTGGCGCCTGATCGATGTCGACGATCTCGGTACGGGCGACCCCGCCTGGGACCTGGCGCGCCCCGCGGCCTGGTTCGCGGCCGGGCTCCTCCCCCCGGACGTCTGGTCCCGGTTCCTCGGCGCGTACCTCGCGGCGGGCGGCCCGGCCGTCGCTCCGGACGATCCGTGGGCCCAACTGGACGTCCCGGCGCGGGCCCTGACCGTGCAGACCGCCGCTCTCGCCATCGCCAAGTCCACCGCACAGGAGCGCTCCCTCGACGAGGTCGAGAGCGTGATGATCGACACCTGTGTCCGAATCGGCGCACTCCGAACCGAGTTGGCCCCGCCTGCGTCCCCCTAGAGTGAAGGCACCATTTCGAACGGCAGGGAGTTGAGCCGAGCATGCAGTGTCCCAAGTGCCATGCAGCGATGCACACGTACAACCGCAATGGCGTCCAGATCGAGCAGTGCAGCGGCTGCCGCGGGATATTCCTCGACTATGGCGAGCTGGAGTCCCTGACCCGCCTGGAGTCGCAGTGGGTCCAGCAGGCGCCGCCCGCCCCGCCCCGCCGGCGTACCCGGCGCAGCCCGCCCCCGCCGCGCCCGCCTGGGGCGCCCCGCACCACGGCGGCCACCACGGCGGGCACCACCGCCAGCGCGGTTTCGGCCGCATGCTCTTCTCCTCCTGACAAGGGGAGCGGGCACGAAGAAGCCCCCGGCCGCTCAGGCGGCCGGGGGCTTCTTTACCGTGCGCGATACTGGGATTGAACCAGTGACCTCTTCCGTGTCAGGGAAGCGCTCTCCCGCTGAGCTAATCGCGCGGGACGGTCCCGAACTATACAGGACCAGGGGGTGTGCTGCGTGCGCGATACTGGGATTGAACCAGTGACCTCTTCCGTGTCAGGGAAGCGCTCTCCCGCTGAGCTAATCGCGCGGGGATCCTTGCGGACCGTGATCCTTGCGGATCCGTGGACGATACTGGGATTGAACCAGTGACCTCTTCCGTGTCAGGGAAGCGCTCTCCCGCTGAGCTAATCGTCCTTGGAGGTGGAGACGGGATTTGAACCCGTGTAGACGGCTTTGCAGGCCGTTGCCTCGCCTCTCGGCCACTCCACCAGGAGTGAATACGGGGAGTCGGGAAGATCCCCCACATCGAGCGGACGACGAGATTCGAACTCGCGACCCTCACCTTGGCAAGGTGATGCTCTACCAACTGAGCCACGTCCGCTTGTCGGTTCCGGTCCGCTTGCGCGTCCCGGCGACGTGTTGAACTCTAGCGGATTCCCGGGCCAGCACAAAAACGCGTTTCCGCAGCGTGCTGAGCTGCCCGCTTGTCCGAGGCCCCGGCCGGGCGCCCGCGAGCGTTCGCCAGGCGTTCACTCCCCGTGTTCCCCGGGTGGCTCGCAGCCCCCGGCGTACCGCCCCTCCGGCCGGCCCCGGTCCTCGCGCCGTGACCGGCCTAGACTCGCACCGTGCACGACCTTGCTCCTCTGGCCCGCTTCGGCGGCCTCGTCGCGACCGACCTGCGGGATGTCACCAGTGACCCCGAGGCCCTGGACTCCGCCGGCTTCTGGGCCGTCTCGGCGGACTTCGAGGGCCGCCTGACCTGCGCCCGCTTCGGTGACGTACGGACCGAGCCCGTCCCCCGGCCGGTCCCGGGCGCCTGGCGCGGCCCCGCCGCGGGTGACTGGACGTCCTCGCTCGACCGCTCGGCGTACACCGCGGGCGTACGCCGGATCCGGGAGCACATCGCGCGCGGCGAGGTCTACCAGGCCAATCTCTGCCGGGTGCTGTCCGCGCCGCTGCCCGAGCCGGAGGGCGCCGACGTCGACGCGCTCACCGCACTGCTCGCGCGCGGCAACCCCGCGCCGTACGCCGGAACGATTCGGCTGCCCGCCCACGGTGTCGAGATCGCCACCGCCTCCCCGGAGCTGTATCTGCGCCGCGACGGCGGAACCGTCGAGTCCGGCCCGATCAAGGGCACCGGGCGGACCGCCGAGGACCTCCTGGAGAAGGACCACGCCGAGAACGTGATGATCGTGGACCTGGTACGGAACGACCTCGGCCGCGTCTGCGCCACCGGATCCGTCACCGTCCCCGACCTCTGCGTCGTCGAGCCCCACCCCGGCCTGGTCCACCTCGTCTCCACGGTCCGCGGCGAGCTGGACGTGAAGGCCGGCTGGCGCGAGCTGCTGGACGCCACCTTCCCGCCCGGGTCCGTCACGGGCGCGCCCAAGTCCAGCGCCCTGCGGATCATCGAGGCCCTGGAGACCTCGCCCCGGGGCCCGTACTGCGGCGGCATCGGCTGGGTCGACGCCGACCGGCGCACCGCCGAGCTCGCCGTCGGGATAAGGACCTTCTGGATCGACCGCGCCGAGGGCCTGCTGCGCTTCGGCACCGGGGCGGGGATCACCTGGGGCTCCGACCCCGAGCGCGAGTGGGCGGAGACCGAATTGAAGGCGTCCCGCCTGCTGGCGGTAGCGTCGGGTACGTACGAGGCGAGCGGAAAGGCCATCTCTCGATGAAACTCTGGGTCAACGGCGGGCTGTACGACGCCGAGGAAGCCCGGGTGTCCGTCCTGGACCACGGACTGACCGTCGGCGACGGCGTCTTCGAAACGGTCAAGGCCGAGCGGGGCGGGACCTTCGCCCTCACCGCGCACCTCGAACGCCTCACCCGCTCCGCACGCGGCCTCGGCCTGCCCGACCCCGACCTCGACGAGGTCCGCCGCGCCTGCGCCGCCGTCCTGGAGGCCAACCCGGTGGAGCTCGGCCGGCTCCGCATCACCTACACCGGCGGGGTCTCCCCGCTGGGCTCCGAGCGGGGCGACGCCGGCGCCGGGCTCGTGGTCGCGGTCGGCGAGACGAAGCGCCGCGCCGACTCCACCGCCGTCGTCACGGTCCCCTGGACGCGCAACGAGCGCGGTGCGCTCACCGGCCTGAAGACCACCTCGTACGCCGAGAACGTCGTCGCCCTCGCCAGGGCGCGCGAACAGGGCGCCTCCGAGGCGCTGTTCGCCAACACCGTGGGGCAGCTCTGCGAGGGCACCGGCTCCAACGTGTTCGTGGTGCTCGACGGCCGCATCCACACCCCGCCCGTCTCCTCCGGCTGCCTGGCCGGCATCACCCGCGCCCTCGCGGTGGAGTGGACCGGCGCCCGGGAGACGGACCTGCCGTTCGACGTTCTGGACCGCGCCGAGGAGATCTTCCTGACGTCGACCCTGCGCGACATCCAGGCGGTCCACCGGGTCGACGGGCGCGACCTGGCCGGGGCGCCCGGGCCGGTGACCGCGAAGGCGATGCGGATCTTCGACGAGCGGGCGGCGGCGGACCGCGATCCCCGCCTCGGCTGACGCCCGCCGGGCAAATCCGGATGACGGCGGCCCGGCGGGTGGGTAGAACACCTCTGATGACCACCACCCTGCGGCCGGCCGGGCCGCTTCAGCAGACCAGCGACGGCGGGCGCTCGCGCCCCTTCGACGTATGCGTGAACAGCCGTCGTGTCGGCTCGCTCCACCTCTCCACCGCCCCCGGCTTCGGCTCCGGGTCCGGAGTGATCGAGGACCTGCGGATCGACGAGCGGGACCGCCGACGGGGCCGGGGCACGGTCGCCGCGCTCGCCGCCGAGGAGGTGCTGCGCGGCTGGGGCTGCCGCGAGGTCCAGATCTCCGTCCCCTCCGCCGCCGAGGCGGCGCTGCGGATGGCCACCGCCCTCGGTTACGTCGAGCGCAGCCGGAACATGGAGAAGGACCTGCCCCGGGAGCCGCCCGCCCTGCCCGAAGGCATCGAGGTCCGCCCCATGACGGAGGCGGAGTACGTCTCCTGGTCGGTGAAGGCCAAGGAGGAGTTCGCGCGCAGCTGGATGGACCGGGGCGTTCCGGCGGACCAGGCGCGCGCCAAGGCGGAGGCCAGCCACCGCGAGAACCTGCCGCGGGGCCTGGCCAGTCCCGGCACCGCCCTTCACCTGGCGGTGCGCGAGGGACAGGTCGTCGGACAGCTCTGGACCGGCCGCCGCGAGCTGAGCTCCGGGCGGACGGGCGCCTACGTCTACGACATCGAGGTGGCCGAGGGCCGGCGCGGCCACGGCTACGGCCGCGCGCTGATGCTCCTCGCCGAACGGGTCGCGCTCGAGGCGGGCCAGAGCCTGCTCGGTCTGCACGTCTTCTCCGGCAACACCCCGGCGATCCGCCTCTACACCTCCCTCGGCTACCGGACCACGCACGTCAACAGCTACAAGGCCGTGCTCTAGAGGGCAGTCCGCAGGCCGTCGATGATCTCCTCGATGCGGTCGCGCAGGCCGTCCTGGCTCTTGCCCCCGTCGAGGCGCTTCCCGTCGACGACGTAGGTGGGGGTGCCGGTGACCTTGATGGCCTTGCCCTCCGCCTCGTCGGCGTCGACCGCGAGCAGATGCCGGCCGTCGATCAGGGCGGTGTCGAACTCCTCCGCGTCCAGGCCGAGTTCCCGGGCCACCTCGATCAGCAGGGGCTCGCCCTGCCGGCCGAGGTCCGCGGTCCTGGCGAGCAGCGCCTCCACGTACGGCCAGCCCTGGCCCTGCTCGGCGGCCTCCTCGGCGGCCTGGGCGGCGGCGTAGGCGAACTTGTTCTTCTCCAGCGGGAAGTGCCGCAGCCGTACGTCGACCCCCTCGCCGTACTTCTCGCGCAGCGCGCGCAGGTCGTCGAGGGCCTGGAAGCAGTCGGGGCACTGGAGGTCGAACCAGGCCTCCAGGACGACGGGGGAGGGGGCCGCGGGCGTGGTGGAGTCGCTCATGGGAGCAGTCTTCCAGCCCCCGGCGGCGTCGCCCAACCGGGACCTGGGGAGGAGATCGTCGGGGTCCGACCCGGAGATCTCCCTGAGGTCGGGCCCGGAACGTGGCCGAGACCGGCCCCGGCGGTGCAGGATGGAAGGGACGTATCGCCCGGCTCCTGGAGGACCGATGCTTGCCGAGACCATCTGTTCCGCGGTGTCCGCGGCGGGCCTGGGCATCGCCGCGATCACGGCGTACCGCAAGCGGTTCCTCACCGCGACCAGAATCGCGGCTTATGCCCTGGTTCCGGTGGGCCTGGTGATGACGGGAGTCGTGGAGTGGCTCGCCGCGACTGCCTTCAGTCCCTGGGCCTGGGCCGGTTTCGGTGTGCTCGGTGTGGCCTGGGTGCTCTTCATGACCACGCGCGCCGTCGAGCGGCGCAGGGGCGCGAAGCGCGGGGAGACCACCGGCGGCAAGCGGAGCGAGACCGTCGCGCCCGCCGCGTCGGCGCCCTCGCTCGGCGGCGGGCAGCGCGGCAAGACGCCCGAGCCGCGGACGACCGGGAGCGGGGACGACTTCAGCGACATCGAGGCGATCCTGAAGAAGCACGGGATCTGACGGCCGGACCCGTCCACGGGATGGGATGAACTGCCGCCTGACCGAAGCGTGTTGCGGGCGGTCCCGACGGGTGTCTGCGCCATGATCGCCCCGACATGTCGGACACCTCGCGGGATCACGCCCCCGCCGCCACCGAAGAGCCGCGCGGATGCCTGTTCGCGCTCTCCCAGCCGCCGCTCATGATCTTCCTCGCGGTGATCGGCTGCCTGTTCCTGCTGGCCGCCGTGGACGACCTCTTCCTGCTGTGAGGGACCCGGTTCCGGCGGCTCAGCCCGCGGCTTCCTTGCGGCGCGCCCGGTACGCCGCCACGTGAAGACGGTTGCCGCAGGTGCGGCTGTCGCAGTAGCGGCGCGAGCGGTTGCGGGAGAGGTCGACGAAGGCCCGGCCGCAGTCCGGCGCCTCGCAGCGCCGCAGCCGCTCCTGCTCCCCGGCGACGACGATGAACGCCAGCGCCATGCCGCAGTCGGCGCCCAGGTGGTCGGCGACCGAGGCGCCCGGCGCGAAGTAGTGGACGTGCCAGTCGTAGCCGTCGTGGTCGGTGAGCTGGGGCGTGGTGCCCGCGGCCGCGACGAGCTGGTTGATGAGCGTGGCGGCGATCCGGGCCTCCGGCGCGGCGAAGACGGCCGCGAACCGGCCGCGCAGCTCACGGACCGCCTTGAGGTCGTGCTCGTCCAGCTCCCCCACACCGCTGATGTCGTGGTTCCGCACGAAGGCGCGCAGCGCCGGAAGGTCCTCCAGCTCGTCGACGCGGTCGCCCTGCGGAGCGGTGTTCATCAGTCCGACGACGGCGTCGAGGGCAATCCGGGTGTCGTGGGGGATCAGCACGATTCGCTCCCTGGCCTGCTGCGGGCGGGCGCCCGCGGAATTGCGCTGACTCTAGCGGCTCGGGCGCGGGGAGCCGGGGTTGGTCCGTCGCCGGTCCGAAAGCGGGCAGGAACGGGTCCGAAACCAAGCGCCGCCCGGCCCGTCGGCCCCGGAGGCGGCCCTGCCGGCCGGGCGGGCCGAGCGGGGGGACTGCCGGGGGCGACGGAGAGGGGCGGCGCCGGGAAACGGACATCGGCGCCCTCGGCCGCGCCGGCTGCGCGGTGAGGACGCCGATGCTCGTATGGGATTTTCCGCGCGGCGCCGTCTCCCCGAGTCGGACGGCGCCGTGCGGCTCTCGGCCTGGCTCAGCTGTCGGCCAGGATGTGGGAGAGCTCGGTGTCGAGGTCGAAGTGACGGTGCTCGGTGCCCGGGGGCACGGCGGCGTCGGTCCTCTTCAGGAACGACTCCAAGGCCCTCGCCGGGGCCTCGAGCAGGGCTTCGCCCTCTGGGGAACTCAGTGCGATGCAGACGACGCCTTGACCGTGACTGCGGGACGGCCAGACTCTGACGTCGCCGGTGCCGGTGGGCCGGTGCAGCCCCTCGGCGAGAAGGTCGCGGGCGAAGACCCACTCGACCGTCTCCTCGGCTCCGGTGTGGAAGGTGGCGTGCACGGCATACGGATCGGCCGTGTCATACCGCAGGCCCGCGGGTACAGGCAGTGAGGACTCGCTCGACACAACGAGGCGCAGGTGCAGCTCGCAGCTGACCGTGGTGTTCATAAGCGCCAGGGCCTTTCGCTCAGTGTGCGCTCGGGGATTCGCACGTCGGCGAAATCGACATGCCACCTACGGTGCCGTTGTAAACCCCTCTGTCTGTTTTGTGATCGTTCAGGTAGCTCGTATGGGGGAGTGTAACTTGGGGTAATACGGCCAAACCGGTGATGGCGACAAATCCGGTAGGTTGGGACCCATGAATGCGGAGAGTGACGAGCGGACCGGGCAGTCCGCGGCGGACGGCGAGTCCGAGCTGGGATCCCGGGCCCCCGAGTTCATCAAGGCCCGTCGGACCCTGCATCTGAGCTGGCAGGTCGGCGTCTTCATCGTGGGTCTCGCCGTGGTCGGCGCCGGCATCGTGATGCTGCCGCTGCCGGGCCCCGGCTGGCTGGTCATCTTCGGCGGCATGGCGATCTGGGCGACCGAGTTCGTCTGGGCCCAGCTGGTGCTCCGCTGGACCAAGCGCAAGGTGACCGAGGCCGCCCAGCGGGCCCTCGACCCCAAGGTCCGCCGACGCAACATCATCCTCACCACCATCGGCCTGGTGATCGTCGCCGTCCTCCTCGGGATCTACCTCTGGAAGTTCGGCTTCGTGATGCCCTGGAAGATCGACCAGTGAGCCGTCGGGCGGTCGAGGGGACCCGCTGACATGCGGTAATGTGTGCGGTGCGCCCGGGCGATTAGCTCAGTGGGAGAGCGCTTCGTTCACACCGAAGAGGTCACTGGTTCGAACCCAGTATCGCCCACCACCCGGACCGAAGGCCCGGAGACCTGATCGGTCTCCGGGCCTTCGGCGTTCCCCGGCCGCTACCGCATCCGCCCCAGCCGCTCACGCAGCCGCCGGGCGTCCCGCAGCCGCTGCTCGTACGTCGCGCCCACCGCCAGGAGCAGCAGGCCGGCCAGGGCCGGCGGCAGCCAGCGGGGCAGCGCCCCCACGGCCTGCACCACGTACGGCGCCAGCTCGTGCAGTCCGTCGAGGGCCAGCACCGCGCCGCCGAGCACCAGCAGCGCCTGGAGCCGGAACCGGGCCCCCAGGAGCGTCACCACCAGCGCGGCCGCCCCGAGCGCCAGCGGCCGCACCCAGTGGGGATCCGTCCAGGCCACGAAGAGGCTCGGCACCAGCGTCGCCGCGAGGCCGGGGCCGTACGCCGTCCAGGACGACGCCTCGGGGTCGCGGCGACGGCGCAGCACGCCCACCACCAGCGCGGGCACGGTGACCGGCAGCGTGTACGCCTCCGGCGTCACCACGTCCGAGACGGCGAGCCGCACCCACGTCGCGAGCAGGAACAGCCCGGCCGCCGCCCACCCGGCGAAGCGGCGCCGCTCCGGGCGCACCGCCGTCGCCGCCGCGATCACCCCGCCCAGCGCCAGGACGAGCGCCAGGACCGCCGGCCGGGAAGCGGCCATGCCGAGCGCGAGCAGCCCCGCCACCGCGCCCGTGATCTCCACCGGCACCGCGACCGGCAGCCGCCCGAGCCGCGCGCCGACGGCCGCGGTCGCCGCCGGGACGAGCAGCAGGAACAGCGCCGCGTGGTGAGCGGGGAGCCCCGCGGCCGCCGCCGCGGCCAGGACGAGCCCGGTCCCCGAGGCCACGGCGGCACAGGCGCCCACGGCCTGCCGTGCCCCCGCGCCGAGGAACGCCACCGCGGTGAAGAGGGCGAGGAGCGCGCCCAGCACCCCGAACGTCGCGCCGCGGGTGTCCAGACCGGCCGCGAGTGCGCCGGCCGCCGAGGCGAGACCGCAGGCGAGCCCGCTCCAGCCGAGCACCTCACCCGGCGGCAGCGGGGCGCGGACCGCCGCGACGGCGGCCCCGGAGCCCCACGAGCCCCACGGCCCCCACGCCGGTGCCGGCCCGAATCCGCCGGCTGCCTGACCGGGCCCGCCCGCACCCGTACCGGCAGCCGGCACGCCCGTACCGGCACCCGCACCGCCCTCGCCGGCAGCGCTCGCCGCCGTCCCCGTCGGCGGAAGCGGTGCGGAAGCCCCGGCCGGCCGCGTGGCCGTGGGGGCCCGCAGCCCGCGGGTCGCCGGACCCGGCCGGACCGCCAGGAGCAGGGCCGCCGCCGTGGTCACGACCTGGAGCGTCAGGCCCGCCCCGTACGGCAGACCGAACGACAGCGGCAGGACCGTCAGGACCGCCCAGGCCAGGAACACGGCGCCACAGCGCGCCCACAGCAGCGGTACGGCCGCCAGGGCCGCCGCCGCGACCGACAGCACCAGCGGTGCCGTCGACGGGTACGAGGCGAGCGCCGGCTCCGCGTGCCCGCCCGACCAGACCGCGGTCGTCCGCGCCGCCGGGGACAGAAGCGCCGCCGCCACCGGAGGCAGCGCCCACACCACCCCCAGCGCCAGGACGCCGCCCCCGGCGCCCGCCAGGCCGAGCCGCACCGCACGCGGCGCCGCCGACCGCAGCACCGTCGCGAGCGCCACGGCGCACACCACGTACCCCGGCACCTCCCAGTCGCCGGGCAGCACCCCGCGCAGCACACCGCCGGCCGCCGCGATCACCGCGAGACCCGCCACCACCGAGGCGCCCGTCGCCGACCGGGCCTCCCGCCACGCCAGGCCCAGCGCGAGCGCCGCACCGCCCAGCAGCAGCGCGGCCGCCGGAACCGCGGACGTGAGCGACAGCCAGCCGCCCGACAGCAGCGCCCAGCCCCCGAGCACGCCGCCGCCGACGCCCGCCGTGACCCGTACCGCCGCCGGCTTCGCCCACAGCACCAGCGCCACGTCCGCCGCCGCCGTCACGAGCGCCGCCCACGCCGTCGCGAGCAGCCCCCCGCCCAACGCCGGCACGCCGAGGATCAGCGGGAGCTGACCGGCCACCACCGCCACCGGCAGCGGGATCCGCAGCCGCCCCAGCGCCGAGCCGTACACCGTCCACGCGCCCGCGAGCACCGCCGACGCCACCGCCGTGTACCCCAGGCCGTCCGCGTCCGGCAACGCCACCCGGTGCAGCGCGTACGCGTCGAGCACCATCAGCGCCAGCGCGAGCGCCGCCACCGACTCCGCCGTGGAGGCCAGCCCGCGGCGCAGCAGCGCCACCGGCGCGCCCAGCGCGGCGGAGGTCACCACGAACAGCACCGCCGCGCGCCCGCCGATCCCCATCGAGCCCCAGCTCACCAGGGTGAAGGCGACCGCGGCGATCGTCAGCAGGGCCCCGCCGAGGGTCAGCAGCACGTTCTGCGCGCTGCGCGGCGTGGAGTCCTGACGCGGGGGAGCGGGGCGGCCGGCGGTCGCCGCCGCCCGTGCCACGGGCGGGTGCAGGATCTGCAGCAGCCAGGCCCGGCGGGCCAGCAACACGGCCCTACGGGAGTCGAGTTCGGCCAGCTCGCGGTCGACGAGCCGCAGTTCGTCCGCGGGCGGCAGGGGAGTGTTCATATCGGGAGTGTGGCGCGGGGCACATGCCGCGGCCATGCGCGCGGGTACTCAGATCCGGGCCTGAGTACGTCCACACTGGGGGCATGGACCGGTATCACTATCGCTTCCGCAGCGTCTGGCGCCTGGCGGCCCCGCCCGACGCGGTCCACGGCGTCCTCGAACGCGCCGAGGACTACCCCCAGTGGTGGCCGCAGGTCCGTGAGGTCGTCCCCCACGACGACACCACCGGCACCGCCCGCTTCCGCTCCGTCCTGCCGTACGACCTCGTCGTCACCGTCCGCGCCCGGCGCAACGACCCGGTCGCGCACGTCCTGGAGGCCGGACTCGGCGGCGATCTGGAGGGCTGGTTCCGCTGGACCCTGACCGCGGAACCGGCCGGAACCCACGCGCTCTACGAGCAGGAGGTCGAGGTCCGCAATCCCCTGATGCGCCGCTTCGCGCTCCCCGCCCGGCCCCTCTTCCGCGCCAACCACGCCCTGATGATGCGCGGCGGCCGGCGCGGTCTTGCCGCCCGGCTGCGGCGGGTTTGAAGGAAACCCGCCGGGACCTGTATGGTTCAACCCGTTCCCGGGCGATTAGCTCAGCGGGAGAGCACTTCGTTCACACCGAAGGGGTCACTGGTTCGATCCCAGTATCGCCCACCGGGAGAGGCCGGTCCGTCACCACGACGGACCGGCCTTCCGCATTCCAGGGACCGCCCGGCCTCACGCCGCCGTCCGCAGCTCCGGACGCAGCGGCCACGTCGGATCCACCACCTCCGGCGTCCCGTTGCGCGCGAACCAGGCCTGCAGCCCCCGCGCCTGCGCCGCGTGCCACACCGCCTGCAGGGTGTGCAGCTCCGCCGGCGACAGCCGTTCGAGCCGGGACGCGAAACGCCGCGCCACCGCCCGTACGACATCCATCGCCGCCGTCGCGTCGGCGGCCGCGTCGTGCGCGCCCTCCAGCTCCACGCCGTACAGCTCGCAGAGGTCCGTCAGCGTGCGGCGGCCCTTGCGGTAGCGGTCCAGATGCCGGTCGAGGACCCGCGGATCGAGCACGCACAGCGGCGTGTTCTGCAGATAGCGGCCCAGCGAGGAGGCGCGGTGGCGGCGCAGCTCGCGGTCCAGGATCGTCAGGTCGAAGGGAGCGTTCATCACCACCAGTGGGCGGCCCGCCGCGCACTGCTCGGCGAGTGCCCGCCCCAGCTCCTCCATCACCGGCGCGGGCCAGCGTCCGTTCCGCTGGAGGTGAATGTCCGTCAGTCCATGGACCCCGGTGGCCGCTTCGGGCACCGGAACCCCGGGATTGACCAGCCAGCGGGTGACCCTGGGGCGCCCGCCCGCCATGTCCTGGACGACGAGGGCGGCCGAGACGATCCGGTCCTCCTCGACGTCGACTCCCGTGGTTTCCGTGTCGAACGCGGCCAGGGGCCCCTCATACCAGTGCGTCATCCCCGAACTCCTCGCACGTGTGCGGCAGATGGCGATCGCCCTGCCCGAATCGGTGATACCCGGGCTGTTTGCGCCGTACGCGGGCCGGTGACAACACAGATGACGGGGAAGGGAATTGACATGGCGCTCGCCCAGCCCGAATCGGGAGGGCTGCCGCCCCAACGGGCAGCACCGCTGCGCGGCTCACTCGCCACCACCGCCTGCATGGAGACCCTGCAGGTGGGCTATCTCCACGCGGTCGCGGCGGCGGCGGGCTGTTCGCTGTCGCAGCCGTTTCCGGACAACGGCATCGACTGGCACGTGAGCCACGGCTCTCCCGGCCACACGGTCGACGACGAAGTGACCATCAAGGTGCAGCTCAAATGCACCTATCAGACAGCGCCACGGCCGCCCGGGGCCACGTTCTCGTTCACCCTCGACAACGGCCACCTGGCGAAGCTCGCCCGGACGCCCGTGTCGGTGCACAAGATCCTGGTCGTGATGCTCGTCCCGCGATCCCAGGAGGACTGGCTGCGGGCCGGGCACGACGGGCTCGACCTGCGGCACTGCTGTTACTGGATCAACCTGGCCGGACACCCGGTCACGGGACGGCACCGCACCACCGTGCGCATACCGACGGCGCGGATCTTCGACGACCGGGCCCTGTGCGAGATCATGGCCCGCGTCGGCGTGGGAGGGAGACCTTGATGCACCGGCCGATCGACGAACCGGAGGGCGGGGCCGGCCACGGGCCCGTCCCCCCGCCCTTCCGCCCCCACCCCACCCCCGGCGAACTGCCCGGCGCCCCCTGGGGGGACACGGAGGGTCCGCCGGATCCCGGGCAGGTGGACCCGCGGGTCCTCGGCGCGCTCCTCGCCCGCCACGGCTGGCGCCGGCGCGGCGGTGCCACCGGCCGCTACAGCCGCTGGACCCCGCCGGCGAGCGGCACGGGCCCCGCCTCGACGAGCCTCCTGGTGCCGGAGAGCCGCGCCTTCCCGGACTGCGAGGACCTCCTGGAGGACGCCCTCACCGCCCTCTCCCGGAGCGCCGCGCCCTCCGCCCGGGAGGTCCTGGTCGGCCTGAGCGTGCCCAGCGACGAGATCCGCTGGTGGCGGGACGTGCCCCCGGGGCCCGCCGGCACCGTGCCGTGGAGCGTCCAGGAGCAGCTCGGCTCCGCCGCCCGCCAGCTCCTGCTGGCCGGAGCCCTCGCCGTCCGGGCGCGGGCCGGGTACTACGGCGCCCGCCACCGCCGCCAGGCCCAGGCCTCGCTGGAAGCGGTGGTCGTCGGCGCCGCGCAGGGCGGCCGGGGCCTGACCGCCTTCGTTCCCGTCGACCCGGGCCGGGCCGTCGCCGTACGCCTCTACCACGCGCTCTACGCCGCCCGGGAGGCCGTCGACTACCAGCGGGCCACCGGCGGCATGGAGGCCTTCGACACCGCCGTGGAGGCGGGCGTCAGCCGCGAGCTGACCGAGGCCCTGGTCACCCTGGTCCGGGGCTCCGAAGGGGCCCGGATCGCCCTGGAGTGGGCCCCGGCCGCCGGGACCCCGGCCGGCTGCGCCGCCCGCCCCGAGCCGGTCGAGTTCTCCCCGGGCGATCTGCCGGCGCTGCGCGAGGCCGGTGTCCGCTACCTCACCGACGAGCCGTCCGTACCGGTGCGGATCACCGGCGCCGTCGTCCGCATGCGCCGCTCCGGCCCCCGCGGCGAGGGGACCGTACGCCTGCGCGTCCTGGCGGGCGCGGAGGTGCCGCACGTGCGGGTCACGCTGGACGAGGAGGCGTACCGGACGGCCGGCCACGCCCACCTGGTGGGGCTGCCGATCCGGGTCGTGGGGCGCCTGGAGCGCCGGGGCGGCTTCCGCCGGCTGACCGACGCCACCGGGGTCGTGCCGGTGCAGGTGGACGAGTCGGAGCGGGACCGGCTGATGAAGTCGCTGCACGAGAACCTCGACTTCTTCGAGGAGGCCTGCGGCGGGGAGTGACCGGGGGAGCGGGCCGCCGGCGCCGGCGGGGAACTGTTTCGCGGACAGGCCCCCCGGCTCGGTACGATCCCTCACGACGCGGCACCTCGTCTCTGTCGCGCGCCGCCGGCGCCGGCACTTCGTATCTGCCCGCGCCCCTATGTATGGAGCACCAGTGTCTGATGTCCGTGTGACCGTCCAGTCCGCCTCAGGAGCCGAGGATCGGGCGGTGAGCGCGGGCACCACCGCCGGCGCCCTGTTCGCCGAGGACCGGTCGGTGATCGCCGCCCGCGTCGCCGGCGAGCTGAAGGACCTCTCCTACGAGGTCCGGGACGGCGATGTCGTCGAGCCCGTCGAGATCTCCTCCCCGGACGGTCTCGACATCCTGCGCCACTCCACCGCGCACGTGATGGCGCAGGCCGTGCAGGAACTCTTCCCCGAGGCCAAGCTGGGCATCGGCCCGCCGGTCCGTGACGGCTTCTACTACGACTTCGACGTCGAGAGGCCCTTCACCCCGGAGGACCTCAAGGCCGTCGAGAAGAAGATGCAGGAGATCCAGAAGCGGGGCCAGCGCTTCTCCCGCCGCGTGGTGACCGACGAGGCCGCCCGCGAGGAGCTCGCGAACGAGCCGTACAAGCTGGAGCTCATCGGCATCAAGGGCTCCGCCTCCACCGACGACGGCGCCAACGTCGAGGTGGGCGGCGGCGAGCTGACCATCTACGACAACCTCGACGCCAAGACCGGCGACCTCTGCTGGAAGGACCTCTGCCGCGGTCCCCACCTGCCCACCACCCGGAACATCCCGGCGTTCAAGCTCATGCGCAACGCCGCCGCCTACTGGCGCGGCAGCGAGAAGAACCCGATGCTCCAGCGCATCTACGGCACCGCGTGGCCGTCGAAGGACGAGCTGAAGGCGCACCTCGACTTCCTCGCCGAGGCCGAGAAGCGCGACCACCGCAAGCTCGGCAACGAGCTGGACCTCTTCTCCGTCCCGGACGAGATCGGCTCCGGCCTCGCCGTCTTCCACCCCAAGGGCGGCATCATCCGCCGGACCATGGAGGACTACTCCCGCCGCCGGCACGAGGAGGAGGGCTACGAGTTCGTCTACTCCCCGCACGCCACCAAGGGCGCCCTCTTCGAGAAGAGCGGCCACCTCGACTGGTACGCGGAGGGCATGTACCCCCCCATGCAGCTCGACGGTGGTACCGACTACTACCTCAAGCCCATGAACTGCCCGATGCACAACCTGATCTTCGACGCGCGCGGGCGGTCCTACCGCGAACTGCCGCTGCGCCTCTTCGAGTTCGGCACCGTGTACCGGTACGAGAAGTCCGGCGTGGTGCACGGCCTGACCCGGGCCCGCGGCTTCACCCAGGACGACGCGCACATCTACTGCACCCGTGAGCAGATGGCCGAGGAGCTCGACCGCACCCTCACCTTCGTGCTCAACCTGCTGCGCGACTACGGCCTGACCGACTTCTATCTGGAGCTGTCCACCAAGGACCCGGAGAAGTTCGTCGGCTCGGACGAGGTCTGGGAGGAGGCCACCGCGGTCCTCCAGCAGGTCGCCGAGAAGCAGGGCCTCCCGCTGACCCCCGACCCGGGCGGCGCCGCCTTCTACGGCCCGAAGATCTCCGTCCAGGCCCGCGACGCCATCGGCCGCACCTGGCAGATGTCGACCGTGCAGCTCGACTTCAACCTGCCCGAGCGCTTCGACCTGGAGTACACCGGGCCGGACGGCACCAAGCAGCGCCCGGTCATGATCCACCGCGCGCTCTTCGGCTCGATCGAGCGGTTCTTCGCCGTGCTCCTGGAGCACTACGCGGGCGCGATGCCGCCGTGGCTGGCGCCGGTGCAGGCGGTCGGCATCCCGATCGGCGACGCGCACGTCGACTACCTGCAGGAGTTCGCCGCCGAGGCGAAGAAGAAGGGCCTGCGGGTCGAGGTGGACGCCTCCTCGGACCGGATGCAGAAGAAGATCAGGAACCAGCAGAAGCAGAAGGTCCCGTTCATGATCATCGTCGGTGACGAGGACATGGCGGCGGGCACCGTCTCCTTCCGCTACCGCGACGGCTCGCAGGAGAACGGCATCCCGCGCGACGAGGCCATCGCCAAGATCGCCAAGATCGTCGAGGACCGCGTCCAGGTCTGACGCTCTCCTTGCCAGGAGGCCTCCGGGGGATCCCCCGGAGGCCTCTCGTCGTCCTGCCCGGCGGTCCCGGCGCCGCTGCTCCCGCGGCCTCTCCTCCACCGCCACGGCATCGCGGGCCCGGCGGGATCCTCGCCCCGCCGACATCTTCCGAACGGGCGAAGCAATATGCTGCACAGCATGACGATTGAGCCGGAGCAGCAGATCGGAGTGGGGACGCAGGACGCGTTCCAGCGCCTGTGGACGCCTCACCGGATGGCGTACATCCAGGGCGAGAACAAGCCGACCGGGCCGGGGGCCGAGGACGGCTGTCCGTTCTGCTCGATTCCGTCGAAATCGGACGAGGACGGGCTCGTGATCGCGCGGGGCGAGCAGGTGTACGCCGTGCTCAACCTCTATCCGTACAACGGCGGCCACCTGATGGTCGTGCCCTACCGGCACGTCGCGGACTACACCGAGCTGAACGCGCTGGAGACCGCCGAACTCGGCGAGTTCACCAAGCGCGCGATGGCCGCGCTGCGGTCCGCCTCCGGGGCGCACGGATTCAACATCGGCATGAACCAGGGCTCGGTCGCGGGCGCCGGCATCGCCGCCCACCTGCACCAGCACGTGGTGCCCCGCTGGGGCGGCGACACCAACTTCATGCCGGTCGTCGGGCACACGAAGGTGCTTCCGCAGCTCCTCGCCGACACCCGCGCGATGCTCGCCGACGCCTGGCCGGCCGCTTCCTAGGCTGCCCCTCTCGGAGCTGCCCGGGGCCCGATCCGCGGACCGGTCGGGCCCGACCGGCGTCAGGCGTCGTAGAGGTCGGCCCTCCGCGGCGCCGGTTCCTGGACCAGGCCGCTCAGGATCAGCGAACGGTTGGTGAAGCGCTCCGTGTCCACGCCGTGATCGTCGAGCACCTTGATGGTCGCGGAATGGACCGCGCGCATCACCGGGGTAGCGGCCCGGATCGCGTCGTCGGCCATGAAGCGGTGACGCCAGGGTTGGGCTGCCCAGGCGTGCCGCAGACCGAACGGCTCCGGCAGGACGAGCTTGCCGCCGAGGAAGTCGAGCACCGGCGGGAACCACGTCAGCGGGGCCCGGACCGCGAGACGGACCACCTCGTCGGTCTCGATCAGCGGCAGCTGGATCTCCTTCGTCTCCCAGAACCGGACCGTCTTGGAGACCGCCTTCGTCTTCGCCTTGGGCTTGGTGGTGAAGAGCGAGTGGACCGGACCCAGCGCGTGGCCGGTGACCTCGACGCGCAGGGTGTGCAGCAGCGAGGTGACCGTGATCATCATCGTGAGGACGAGCTGGCCGTCCCAGAGCGTGAACTGCACGCCGAGGTAGTGCCGGTTGCCGCTGCCGAACTGCTGGTCGTTGCAGATGCGCTGTATCTCGTGCGGCTTGACCTGGAAGTGGACGACGTTGTCGCCTGCCGGACGGGCCACCTCGTCGGCGCCCTCGCCGATGGGCGAGACGATCCAGTGCTTGACGGTCGGCTTCGGGAAGCCGGTCTTGAGGGAGCCGCGCTCCAGGAGCGACAGCTCGTCGTGGATCTTGCGCACGACGTCCCAGGCGCGGAAGTCGTGGATCTCCCGCCCCTCCTGCGGCACCAGCTCCTCGGCGAGGGTCCAGCTGCCCCAGCGGGTGCCCATGCCCAGTATTCCCTTGGGGCCGGCGTAGAAGACGACGTTGGAGTGCTGCTCGGCGGTCAGCTTCTCCAGGTTCTGGCGGAGGTCCTCGGCGGCCTTCTCGGTCGGGTCCCCGGGGACCGCCTCGGGGATCCTGGCGGCGATCCCGCCGCCGCTGAGCAGACCGTCCCAGCGGGCCCGCAAGTCCCGGGCGGTGGACTCGCAGATCCGCTTGGCCAGGAACCAGCCGATGACCGGGGCCACCAGCATGGCCCGGAGGTAGAACGCCGGCAGCCCGCCGAACGGCAGCTTGAACAGGACCAGCGCGGCCAGCAGACCCGCGCCGAGGAGCAGCGCGGTCCCGACGGCTCCGGTCCGCCGGTTCTCCGTGCCGGAGACCATGCGGCGCAGCTGGATCACGCCGAGCCAGAGCAGCAGGCCGGGCAGGAAGACCACACCGAAGACGAAGGTGACCAGCGTCAGCTTGGTGTCACGCTGCTTGCGGATGCGGGTGGCGGCCAGACAGTGCTCGACCACCGGCTGCGGCTCGGTGCCGAAGGACTGGATCAGGGCGTTACGGGCACCGCCGAGCATTCGCACCTGCACCGCGCGCGCGAACGCCTCGCCGAGGTCCGGCCGGAAGAGCTTGTGCCACTTGCCCTCGACCACCTTCGACTGGTGGACGTCGTTGTTGGCCTTGAGGATCTCCTCGAGCGGACCGTCGCGGTACGCGGCGGAGGCGAGGGCATGCGTCGCCGCCGTCTGTCCGTCCGAGCCCTGGAGAGGGATCTGCGCCCCGGGTCCGAAACTGCCGATCGTCACTGCCGCCCCCATCGCCGCGTGCCCGCGTGGTTCACCGCGTGTTCCTCTGCGGCCTGTTCCCAACTACCGTGCCCCGCACACCTTCTGAGCTGGGCACCACAGCGTAACCGGGTACCGGCGGATGCGTCACGGATTGGGGAGCGGACGGCCGGATGCCGCCCACCGGAGGCGTGTCCGGCGGGCGGCGCCGGCGGACCATGTGCCGGCCGACCGCGCGCCGGACTCGCCTCCGGCGCGCCGACTACACCCCGGCCGCCGCCTGTTCGCGGAGCTTGTGCGCGACCGGCGGCGGCATCGCCTCATGACGGGCGTACGAGCGGTCGAAGCGCCCGGTGCCGTGCGAGACGGACCGCAGGTCGACGGCGTACCGCCCCATCTCGATCTCCGGGACCTCGGCGCGCACCACGGTCCGCCCCGGCCCCGCCTGCTCGGTGCCGACGACCCGGCCGCGCCGCCCCGACAGATCGCTCATCACCGGGCCCACGTATTCGTCGGGGACGAGGACCTGGACCTCCGCGACCGGCTCCAGGAGCTGGATGCTCGCCTCGGCGGCCGCCTCGCGCAGGGCCAGCGCCCCCGCCGTCTGGAAGGCCGCGTCCGAGGAGTCGACCGAGTGCGCCTTGCCGTCGCGCAGGGTGACCCGCACGTCGACCAGCGGATACCCGGCGGCGACCCCGCGCGCGGCCTGGGCCCGTACGCCCTTCTCGACGGACGGGATGAAGTGCCGCGGCACGGCGCCGCCCACCACCTTGTCGACGAACTCGATGCCGCTGCCCGGGGGCAGCGGCTCGACGTCGATCTCGCAGATGGCGAACTGGCCGTGCCCGCCGGACTGTTTGACGTGCCGACCCCGCCCCGCCGACGGACCGCCGAAGGTCTCGCGGAGCGCCACCTTGTGCGGGACGGCGTCGACCTGGACGCCGTAGCGGTCGCGCAGCCGCTCGAGCGCGAGGTCGCGGTGGGCCTCGCCGAGGCACCACAGCACCACCTGGTGGGTGTCCTGGTTCTGTTCGAGGCGCATGGTCGGGTCCTCCGCGACGAGCCGCGCGAGACCCTGGGACAGCTTGTCCTCGTCGGCCTTGCTGTGCGCCTCGATGGCGAGCGGGAGGAGCGGGTCGGGCATCGTCCACGGCTCCATCAGGAGCGGATCGTCCTTGGCGGAGAGGGTGTCGCCGGTCTCCGCGCGGCCGAGCCTGGCGACACAGGCCAGATCGCCCGCGAAACAGCGGTCGAGCGGCCGCTGCTGCTTCCCGAAGGGGGTGGTCAGCGCGCCGATCCGTTCGTCGACGTCGTGGTCCTCGTGCCCCCGGTCGGTCAGGCCGTGCCCGGAGACGTGGACGGTCTGGTCGGGGCGCAGGGTCCCGGAGAAGACGCGGACCAGCGAGATCCGGCCGACATAGGGGTCGGAGGCCGTCTTGACCACCTCGGCGACGAGCGGGCCGTCCGGGTCGCACACGAGCCGCGGGCGGGGTTCGCCCGCGGGCGTGGTCACCGGGGGCACCTCGCGCTCCAGGGGGGTGGGGAACCCGCGGGTGATCAGCTCCAGGAGTTCGACGGTCCCCAGCCCCTGCTTCCCGCCGTCGGCGGCGGGCGCGGCGGCGAGCACCGGGTGGAAGGTGCCCCGGGCGACGGCCTTCTCCAGGTCGGCGATCAGGGTCGTGAGGTCGATCCGCTCCCCGGCGAGATAGCGGTCCATCAGGGACTCGTCCTCGCTCTCCGCGATGATCCCCTCGATGAGGCGGGACCGGGCCTCGGCGATGAGCGGCCGCTGCTCCTCGTCGGGCGGGTTCTCGCGCCGCTCGCCGCCGGAGTAGTCGAAGACCTTCTCCGAGAGCAGCCCGACCAGGCCGGTGGCGGGGGCATGACCGTCGGGCGCCTCGGCGCCGTGGACGGGGAGGTAGAGCGGCAGCACGGCGTCCGGGTCGTCGCCCCCGAAGATCCGGGCGCACACCTCGGTGAGCTCGGCGAAGCCGGTGCGGGCCGTGTCCAGGTGGGTGACGACGAGGGCGCGGGGCATGCCGACGGCCGCGCACTCCTCCCACACCGCGCGGGTGGATCCGGCGACGGCGTCGGCCTCCTGGGCCGCCGAGACGACGAAGAGGGCCGCGTCCGCCGCGCGCAGACCGGCCCTCAGCTCCCCGACGAAGTCGGCGTACCCGGGGGTGTCGAGGAGATTGATCTTGCACCCGTCCCATTCCAGCGGGACGAGGGAGAGCTGTACGGAACGTTGCCGGCGGTGCTCGATCTCGTCGTAGTCGGAGATCGTCCCGCCGTCCTCGACGCGTCCCGCCCGGTTGACCGCTCCGGTGGCCAGCGCGAGGGCTTCCACGAGGGTGGTCTTTCCCGATCCGCTGTGGCCGACCAGCACCACGTTCCGTACCGCCGAGGGCCGGTCGGCCGTCGGCGCCCTGCCGGCGGCCCCGGTGTGTGCGTTCGCCTTGTCGCCCATGATGTTCCTCCCGATCGCTCGCACGTCGAGGTGGGCGCGGGCGAGGGGAGGGGGCGCGGCGGACGGTGCTTCGCGTGCAGCTCCGGCGACGCCCGCGGTTGTCCTTCGAGCTTTGCACCGACGTCACCATGCGTCCATACGTCGTACCCGACGCGGCGGACCGGGTGCCCGACGGTGGCGCGTGCGGGTCCTGGCTACGATGGGCGAGCCGGTGGTCGTAGGGGCCGCGGCCCACCGAACGTCGGGAAGGCCATGCTGAACAAGTACGCGCGTGCATTTTTTACGCGTGTCCTCACACCGTTCGCCGCGTTTCTGCTCCGCCGGGGCGTGAGCCCCGACGCGGTCACGCTCATCGGCACGGCCGGAGTGATGGCGGGCGCCCTGGTCTTCTTCCCCCGGGGAGAGTTCTTCTGGGGCACGATCGTCATCACCCTCTTCGTCTTCTCCGACCTCGTCGACGGCAACATGGCCCGGCAGGCCGGCATCTCCAGCCGCTGGGGTGCCTTCCTCGACTCCACGCTCGACCGGGTCGCCGACGGCGCCATCTTCGGCGGCTTCGCCCTCTGGTACGCGGGCGGCGGTGACGACAACGTCCTGTGCGCGGTCGCCATCTTCTGCCTGGCCAGCGGCCAGGTCGTGTCGTACACCAAGGCCCGTGGAGAGGCGATCGGCCTGCCGGTCGCGGTCAACGGTCTCGTCGAGCGGGCCGAGCGCCTGGTGATCTCGCTGGTCGCCGCCGGTCTGGCCGGACTGCACGCGTTCGGCGTGCCCGGCATCGACGTCCTGCTGCCGATCGCGCTCTGGATCGTGGCCGTCGGCTCGGCGGTGACGCTCGGGCAGCGGGTCGTGACGGTACGGCGCGAGTCCGCGGAGGCGGACGCCCGGGGGGACGCGGGCGCCGGCCGGGGGAGCGAGGCGACGTCATGAGCGGCGCCGGTGACCTGCGGGACCGGTTGACCGACGGGCTGTACGGGCTCGGCTGGTCGACGGTCAAGAGACTTCCCGAGCCGGTGGCGGCCCGCCTCGGCCGGCGGATCGCCGACACCGTCTGGAAGCGGCGCGGCGCGAGCGTGCTCCGGCTGGAGGCCAACCTCGCGCGCGTGGCGCCCGATGCCGGCCCGGAGCGGCTCGCCGCGCTGTCGAAGGCCGGCATGCGCTCCTACATGCGGTACTGGATGGAGTCCTTCCGGCTGCCGGCCTGGAGCCAGGAGCGCGTCGCGGGCAGTGTCGACATCAAGGACATCCACTATCTGAAGGACGGGCTGGCGTCCGGGCGCGGTGTGGTCCTCGCCCTGCCGCACCTGGCCAACTGGGACCTGGCGGGCGTGTGGGTGACCCGCGCCCTCGGCGTGCCGTTCACGACGGTCGCCGAGCGGCTCAAGCCGGAGACGCTGTTCGACCGCTTCGTGGCCTACCGCGAGTCCCTGGGCATGGAGGTCCTGCCGCACACCGGCGGCGCCGCCTTCGGCACCCTGGCGCGACGGCTGCGGGCCGGCGGACTGGTCTGCCTGGTCGCCGACCGCGATCTGTCGTCGTCCGGCACCGAGGTCACCTTCTTCGGCGACACCGCGCGGATGCCGGCCGGCCCGGCGATGCTGGCGCAGCACACCGGCGCCCTGCTGCTGCCGGTGACGCTCTGGTACGACGACTCCCCGGTCATGAAGGGGCAGGTGTACCCGCCGGTCGACGTCCCCGAGACGGGCACGCGGGCCGAGAAGACGTCCCGGATGACACAGGCGCTCGCCGACGCCTTCGCCACCGGCATCGCCGACCACCCGGAGGACTGGCACATGCTGCAACGACTGTGGCTCGCGGATCTCGACGAGCGAAGCGGCGAGCCCGGGGCCACGCGCGCCGCCGGCCAGGCCGGGAAGCAGGGCGACGGTGCGGGCGAGCGGCGCGCCGCCGGCGCGGACGGGGAGCGGACCGCGTGAGGATCGGCATCGTCTGCCCGTACTCCTGGGACGTGCCGGGCGGCGTCCAGTTCCACATCCGCGACCTCGCCGAGCATCTGATCCGGCTCGGGAACGAGGTCTCGGTCCTCGCCCCCGCCGACGACGAGACCCCGCTCCCGCCGTACGTCGTCTCGGCCGGCCGCGCCGTGCCCGTGCCGTACAACGGCTCCGTGGCCCGGCTGAACTTCGGCTTCCTCTCGGCGGCGCGGGTACGGCGCTGGCTGCACGAGGGCACCTTCGACGTCATCCACATCCACGAACCGGCCTCCCCCTCGCTGGGGCTGCTGACCTGCTGGGCGGCGCAGGGGCCGATCGTCGCCACCTTCCACACCTCCAACCCGCGCTCGCGGGCGATGATCGCCGCGTACCCGATCCTCCAGCCGGCCCTGGAGAAGATCAGCGCGCGCATCGCCGTGAGCGAGTACGCGCGCCGGACGCTGGTCGAGCACCTGGGCGGCGACGCCGTCGTCATCCCCAACGGCGTCGACGTCGACTTCTTCGCGCGGGCCGAGCCGAAGGCGGAGTGGCAGGGGGAGACCCTCGGCTTCATCGGGCGGATCGACGAACCCCGCAAGGGGCTGCCCGTCCTGATGCGGGCCCTGCCGAAGATCCTCACGGAGCGGCCCGGGACGCGTCTGCTCGTCGCGGGGCGCGGCGACGAGGAGGAGGCCGTGGCCTCGCTGCCGGCCGAGATGCGCGCCCGGGTCGAGTTCCTCGGAATGGTCAGCGACGAGGACAAGGCCCGTCTGCTGCGCAGCGTCGACGTGTACGTGGCACCCAACACCGGCGGCGAGAGCTTCGGGATCATCCTCGTGGAGGCGATGTCGGCGGGGGCGCCGGTCCTCGCGTCCGACCTCGACGCCTTCGCCCAGGTCCTGAACCAGGGCGGCGCGGGCGAGCTGTTCGCCAACGAGGACGCCGACGCGCTGGCGGACGCCGCGATCCGGCTCCTCGGGGACGAGAAGCGCCGCAAGGAGCTCCGGACCCGGGGGAGCGCGCACGTACGGCGCTTCGACTGGTCGACGGTGGGCGCGGACATCCTGGCCGTGTACGAGACGGTGACGGACGGCGCGGCCTCGGTGGCCGCGGACGAACGCACGGGCCTGCGCGCCCGCTTCGGCCTGGCGGCCCGCGACTGACGGACCGCCGGACGCCGCCGGCCCGGCGCCACGGGCGCCCCAGGCCGGGCCCCGGCGGGAGGGGGCTAGGCGGGCCCTTGCGGACGGGCGCCCCGACCGGTGGGTGACCGTGCCTCCGGCCGGGCCGACCGGCCGGGCCCCGGGCCCGGCCACCACCTGCGGGCAGGGCCGCCGCCGCGGCCCCGGTAGCCTGTGCGCCCGTGACCGTAACCCTGATCTGGATTGTCGTCGCGCTCATCGCGATCGGCCTGTACCTCAGCTGGACCGCCGGGCGGCTCGACCGGCTGCACTCCCGGCTCGACGCCGCCCGCGCCGCCCTCGACGCCCAGCTGCTCCGCCGGGCCTCGGTCACGCAGGAGCTCGCCACCGCCGGAGTGCTCGACCCGGCCGCCTCGATCGTGCTCTACGAAGCGGCCCACGCCGCCCGCCAGGCCGAGGAGGACCACCGCGAGGTCGCCGAGAGCGAGCTGAGCCAGGCCCTGCGCGCCGTGTTCGGCGAGCCCGAGCAGGTCGAGGTCGTACGCCAGGCCCCCGGCGGCGACGAGGCCGCCGACGAACTGGCGGCGGCCGTCCGCCGGGTCCCCATGGCCCGCAGGTTCCACAACGACTCCGTACGCGCCGCCCGCGCGCTGCGCCGCCACCGTACGGTCCGTCTGTTCCGCCTCGCGGGCCACGCCCCCTTCCCGCTGGCCTTCGAAATGGACGACGAGCCGCCGGTGGCCCTTGCCGATCGCCCGACCTGACCCGTCTCGCCTGGGAAAGCAACGAAAACGATCCACGGGGTGGGTATTGGCCCTTGCTGTGGACCGCAGGTGGCCTGTTTCCTCTCTATGTCTCCACACCGCTTTCCCGAGTGAGGTCCCTGTGTCCACCACGCTTCCCGACAGCAACCCGTCCGCCGAGTCGTCCGCGATCGGCACCTCCCGCGTCAAGCGCGGCATGGCCGAGCAGCTCAAGGGCGGTGTGATCATGGACGTGGTCAACGCCGAGCAGGCGAAGATCGCCGAGGACGCCGGCGCCGTGGCCGTCATGGCCCTGGAGCGGGTCCCCGCGGACATCCGCAAGGACGGCGGCGTGGCCCGGATGTCCGACCCGAACATGATCGAAGAGATCATCGGCGCCGTCTCCATCCCCGTCATGGCCAAGTCCCGCATCGGCCACTTCGTCGAGGCCCAGGTCCTGCAGTCCCTCGGCGTCGACTACATCGACGAGTCCGAGGTCCTCACCCCGGCCGACGAGGTCAACCACTCCGACAAGTGGGCCTTCACCACCCCCTTCGTCTGTGGCGCCACCAACCTGGGCGAGGCCCTGCGCCGCATCGCCGAGGGCGCGGCCATGATCCGCTCCAAGGGCGAGGCCGGCACCGGCAACGTCGTCGAGGCCGTCCGCCACCTGCGCCAGATCAAGAACGAGATCGCCCGCCTGCGCGGCTACGACAACAACGAGCTGTTCGCCGCCGCCAAGGACCTGCGCGCCCCGTACGAGCTGGTCAAGGAGGTCGCCGAGCTGGGCAAGCTGCCGGTGGTGCTGTTCTCCGCCGGTGGCGTTGCCACCCCCGCCGACGCCGCGCTGATGCGCCAGCTCGGCGCCGAGGGCGTCTTCGTCGGCTCCGGCATCTTCAAGTCCGGCGACCCGGCCAAGCGCGCCGCCGCCATCGTGAAGGCCACCACCTTCTACGACGACCCGAAGATCATCGCGGACGCCTCCCGCAACCTGGGCGAGGCCATGGTCGGCATCAACTGCGACACCCTCCCCGAGTCCGAGCGCTACGCCAACCGCGGCTGGTAAACCCCCATGAACACTCCTGTGATCGGTGTCCTGGCTCTCCAGGGCGACGTACGGGAGCACCTGATCGCCCTGGCCGCGGCTGACGCCGTGGCCAGGCCGGTCCGGCGCCCCGAAGAACTCGCCGAGGTCGACGGCCTGGTCATCCCCGGCGGCGAGTCCACCACCATCTCCAAGCTGGCGGAGCTGTTCGGCCTCATGGGCCCCCTGCGCGAGCGCATCGCCGCCGGCCTGCCGGTCTACGGCACCTGCGCCGGCCTGATCATGCTCGCCGACAAGATCCTCGACCCGCGCTCGGGCCAGGAGACCTTCGGCGGCATCGACATGATCGTCCGCCGCAACGCGTTCGGACGGCAGAACGAGTCCTTCGAGGCCGGCGTCGAGGTGCGCGGCATCGAGGACGGCCCCGTCGAGGGCGTCTTCATCCGCGCCCCCTGGGTCGAGTCGGTGGGCGCGCGGGTCGAGGTCCTCGCCGAGCACGAGGGGCACATCGTCGCCGTACGACAGGGACACGCCCTCGCGACCTCGTTCCACCCCGAGCTCACCGGAGACCACCGCCTCCACGCCCTGTTCGTCGACATGGTGCGCGCGGCGCGGTGACACGATCCCGGTAGGATCTCTGGGGTTCGTTCAGTAATGGGTTACGCGAAGGAGACAGGCAGATGTCCGGCCACTCTAAATGGGCTACGACGAAGCACAAGAAGGCCGTGATCGACGCCAAGCGCGGCAAGCTCTTCGCGAAGCTGATCAAGAACATCGAGGTCGCCGCGCGTACCGGCGGTGCCGACATCGACGGCAACCCGACCCTCTTCGACGCCATCCAGAAGGCGAAGAAGAGCTCCGTCCCGAACAAGAACATCGACTCCGCGGTCAAGCGCGGCGGTGGTCTCGAGGCGGGCGGCGTCGACTACGAAACGATCATGTACGAGGGCTACGGTCCGAACGGTGTCGCGGTGCTCATCGAGTGCCTCACCGACAACCGCAACCGCGCCGCCTCCGACGTCCGCGTCGCCATGACCCGCAACGGCGGCTCCATGGCCGACCCCGGCTCGGTCTCGTACCTCTTCAACCGCAAGGGCGTCATCGTGCTCCCCAAGGGTGAGCTGACCGAGGACGACGTCCTCGGCGCGGTGCTCGACGCGGGCGCCGAGGAGGTCAACGACCTCGGTGACAGCTTCGAGGTGATCAGCGAGGCCACCGACATGGTCGCGGTCCGCACCGCCCTCCAGGAGGCCGGCATCGACTACGACTCCGCCGACTCCAACTTCCTCCCGACTATGCAGGTCGAACTCGACGAAGAGGGCGCGCGCAAGATCTTCAAGCTGATCGACGCGCTCGAGGACAGCGACGACGTGCAGAACGTCTTCGCCAACTTCGACGTCAGCGACGAGGTCATGGAGAAGGTCGACGCCTGACGGCGGGCCGTCTCGGACGGGCCGACGGGGACACACTCCCGTCGGCCCGTCGCCGTTCGTGGGGGGTTGTCAGTGCGAGCCGATAGCCTGCACAAACACATGAACGATGGTCGAGGCAGGGGTGGTGGCGTGCGCGTACTGGGGGTGGACCCCGGGCTGACCCGGTGCGGGATCGGCGTCGTCGAGGGCGTCGCCGGCCGGCCCCTGGCCATGCTCGGCGTGGGCGTGGTGCGGACGGCCGCGGACGCGGACATCGGCGTACGGCTGGTGGGCATCGAGCGCGGCATCGAGGAGTGGCTCGACCGCTTCTCTCCCGAACTGGTCGCCGTGGAGCGGGTGTTCAGCCAGCACAACGTCCGTACGGTCATGGGCACCGCCCAGGCGAGCGCGGTCGCCATGCTGTGCGCGTCCCGGCGCGGCATCCCCGTCGCCCTGCACACCCCGAGCGAGGTCAAGGCAGCCGTCACCGGCAGCGGACGGGCCGACAAGGCGCAGGTCGGCGCCATGGTGACCCGGCTGCTGCGCCTCGCGGAACCGCCGAAGCCGGCCGACGCGGCGGACGCCCTCGCGCTGGCCATCTGCCACATCTGGCGGGCCCCCGCCCAGAACCGCCTCCAGCAGGCGGTCGCCCAGCACACCGCCGCGGCCCGGACCGCCTCCGGTGCCGCTTCCGTGCCGTCCGCCCCGACCTCCGCTCCGCGCACCGCGAAAGGCCGTACCCGATGATCGCCTTCGTCAGTGGCCCCGTCGCCGCACTCGCCCCCACCACGGCCGTGATCGAGGTCGGCGGTGTGGGCATGGCCGTCCAGTGCACCCCGACCACCCTCGCCGACCTGAGGATCGGTCAGGAAGCCCGGCTGGCCACGTCGTTGGTGGTGCGCGAGGACTCCCTCACGCTCTACGGCTTCGCCGACGACGACGAGCGGCAGGTCTTCGAAGTCCTCCAGACCGCCAGCGGCGTCGGCCCGCGCCTCGCCCAGGCCATGCTCGGCGTGCACAGCCCCGACGCCCTGCGCCTGGCCGTCTCCACCGGAGACGAGAAAGCGCTCACCGCCGTCCCCGGCATCGGCAAGAAGGGCGCCCAGAAGCTGCTCCTCGAACTGAAGGACAAGCTGGGCCGGCCGCTCGGCACCAGCGGCCTGGTCGGCGCCCAGCGCGCCGCCGCCTCCGGCCCCGCCCCGTGGACGGAGCAGCTGTCCGCCGCGCTCATCGGCCTCGGCTACGCGAGCCGCGAGGCGGAGGACGCCGTCACCGCCGTCACCCCGCAGGCCGAGGCCGCCATCGCCGAATCCGGCTCCGCCCCGGTCCCGCAGCTGCTGCGCGCCGCGCTCCAGACCCTCAACCGCGCCCGGTAACCCCGGCCCGTACCCGTACCCGTACCCGTACCCGTACCGCACCGAGACGACCGAGAAGGCAGACACACGTGAACTGGGACGACGACACCGCACCGGCCGCCGAGGAGCGGATCGTCGACGCCTCCGCCGAAGGTGACGACCAGGCCGTCGAGGCGGCCCTGCGCCCCAAGGACCTCGGCGAGTTCGTCGGCCAGGAGAAGGTCCGCCAGCAGCTCGACCTCGTCCTCAAGGCCGCCCGCCAGCGCGGCGCCACCGCCGACCACGTCCTGCTCTCCGGCGCCCCCGGCCTCGGCAAGACCACCCTCTCGATGATCATCGCGGCCGAGATGAACGCCCCGATCCGGATCACCTCCGGCCCGGCCATCCAGCACGCCGGCGACCTCGCCGCGATCCTCTCGTCCCTCCAGGAGGGCGAGATCCTCTTCCTCGACGAGATCCACAGGATGTCCCGCCCCGCCGAGGAGATGCTCTACATGGCGATGGAGGACTTCCGCGTCGACGTCATCGTCGGCAAGGGCCCCGGCGCCACCGCCATCCCCCTGGAGCTCCCGCCCTTCACCCTGGTCGGCGCCACCACCCGCGCCGGACTCCTGCCGCCCCCGCTCCGGGACCGTTTCGGCTTCACCGGCCACATGGAGTTCTACGACCCCTCCGAGCTGGAGCGCGTCATCCACCGCTCCGCCGGCCTCCTCGCCGTCGAGATCGACACCGCCGGAGCCGCCGAGATCGCCGGCCGCTCCCGGGGAACCCCCCGCATCGCCAACCGCCTCCTCCGTCGCGTCCGGGACTACGCCCAGGTCAGGGCCGACGGAGTGATCGACCGCGAGATCGCCGCCGCCGCCCTCGGGGTGTACGAAGTGGACAGCCGGGGCCTCGACCGGCTCGACCGCGCCGTCCTGCAGGCCCTGCTCAAGCTCTTCGGCGGCGGCCCGGTCGGCCTGTCGACCCTCGCGGTCGCCGTGGGGGAGGAGCGGGAGACCGTCGAGGAGGTCGCCGAGCCCTTCCTCGTACGAGAAGGACTCCTGGCCCGTACGCCCCGTGGTCGGGTCGCCACTCCCGCCGCATGGACCCATCTCGGGCTCGTCCCGCCGCAGGCAGCGGCCCCGGGGGCGCGGGGAAGCGGACAACAGGGGCTCTTCGGGGCGTGACGGCACGGTGACGGCGCGGAGACTCGTCGGACGAGGAACCGCGGTGCGATGCTGGACGTTGTTCCATCGATGCGGACTCGCCTAGACTCCGCCGATGCCGACCTTTCTGGTCGGCACGCCCACCCCCGAAGATCAGGCCGCGGTTTCTCCGCGTCCGTGCGAAGGAAACCCGTCCCGTGAGTATCGTGACCCTCCTCCCCTTCATCGTCCTCATCGGGGCCATGTTCCTGATGACCCGCTCTGCCAAGAAGAAGCAGCAGGCGGCGGCGGAGATGCGCAACCAGATGCAGCCCGGCACCGGCGTACGGACCATTGGGGGGATGTACGCCACCGTCAAGGAGGTCGGTGACGAGACCGTCCTCCTCGAGGTCGCGCCCGGCGTGCACGCCGTCTACGCCAAGAACTCCATCGGCGCGGTTCTCGCCGACGAGGAGTACAACCGGATCGTGCACGGCGACGAGCCCGACGCCGACGCCGCCGTCGTGCCCGACGACGCCTCCTCGCTGACCGAGTCCGCCGAGGATGCCGAGCACGACGCCGTGGAGGTCTCGGGGGAGGCCAAGACCGACCTGACCAAGAAGGCGGACGCGGCCGAGACCGGCGGCGAGGTCAAGAAGGACGTCAAGGCCGACGGCGAGACGGACGGGAAGTAGTCGCGACCGGGGACCGCCAGGACGCCCACCCGGCGTCCGCGGTCCCCGGCACGGTTGCACGTCTGCGGGGGCAGGTCCCCACACACACTTCGTGGCCGTACGCGCACACCCGGCGCGGAACGGTTGGACAGGGAGAAACGACAAGGTGGCAGCACCGAAGAAGGCCCGAAGGCCGGCGGGGGGCCCGGGGGGCCAGAGCAGGCCGGGGCGTGCCCTGGCTCTGATCCTGATCGCGATGGTCGCGCTCACGGGCGGAATGTTCTGGTCGGGTCACACCACGCCGCGACTGGGCATCGACCTCGCCGGTGGCACGTCGATCACGCTGAAGGCGAAGGCGGAGCCGGGCAAGGAAGAGGCCGTCAACGAGACCAACATGAACACCGCGGTCGGCATCATCGACCGCCGTGTCAACGGTCTCGGTGTCTCCGAGGCCGAGGTCCAGACGCAGGGCCGCGAGAACATCATCGTCAACATCCCCCGGGGTGTGAACGAGAAGCAGGCGCGTGAGCAGGTCGGTACGACCGCCCAGCTGCACTTCCGACCCGTGCTGACCTGGGCGCCGGGCGGACCGACGACTCCGACGCCGTCCGGCAGCCCCACGCCGTCCGGCTCCGCGAAGCCGTCCGCCGAACCGTCGGGCTCGGCCACGCCGAAGGCCGGCACCTCGGCCACCCCGTCCGCGGGCGCCACGCAGGGACGAGCCGTCAGCGAAGCGCTGAAGAAGGCTCCCAGCCCCAGCGCCTCCGGGAGCGCCACGCCGGACGCCTCGAAGTCCCCCGAGCCCGCGGCGACCCCGCCCGCGGCCGACTCGGCCGACGCGAAGCTGCAGCAGCAGTTCGCGGCGCTCGACTGCACTCCCAAGGCGGAGAAGGCCGGCGCCAAGAAGGTCGTGCCCAACCCGGCCCGCAGTGTCCCCGCGGAGCAGCCGACCGTCGCGTGCGGCGCCGAAGGCGACGCCAAGTACCTCCTCGGCCCCGCCGAGGTCGACGGCAGGGACGTCGACGAGGCCCAGGGCACCTTCGACCAGCAGCGCGGCATGTGGATCGTGAACATGGAGTTCACGGACGCGGGCGCCAAGAAGTTCTCGAAGATCACCAGCAAGCTGGCGCAGCAGCAGGAGCCGCAGAACCAGTTCGCGATCGTCCTCGACGGCGAGGTCGTCTCGGCCCCGTCCGTGCGCACGGCGCTCAGCGCCAACGCGGAGATCTCCGGCAGCTTCACCCAGCAGTCCGCCCAGGACCTCGGCAACATCCTGTCCTACGGCGCGCTGCCGCTCTCCTTCGACACCCAGAGCGTCGACACCGTCACCGCGGCCCTCGGTGGCGAGCAGCTCGAGGCGGGTCTGATCGCCGGTGCGATCGGTCTGGCGCTCGTGGTGATCTACCTGGTCGTGTACTACCGCGGCCTGTCGCTGATCGCCCTGCTCAGCCTCGGCGCCTCGGCCCTCCTCACCTACGTGATCATGTCGCTGCTCGGCCCGGCCATCGGCTTCGCGCTGAACCTCCCGGCCGTCTGCGGTGCCATCGTCGCCATCGGTATCACCGCGGACTCGTTCATCGTCTACTTCGAACGCATCCGCGACGAGGTCCGCGAGGGCCGCACGCTGCGCCCGGCCGTCGAGCGAGCCTGGCCGCGTGCCCGTCGTACGATCCTGGTCTCCGACTTCGTGTCGTTCCTCGCCGCCGCCGTGCTCTTCGTGGTCACGGTCGGCAAGGTCCAGGGCTTCGCGTTCACCCTCGGCCTGACCACCCTGCTCGACGTGGTCGTGGTGTTCTTCTTCACCAAGCCGCTGATGACGCTGCTCGCGCGCACCAAGTTCTACGGCGACGGCCACGCCTGGTCCGGACTGGACCCGAAGCGCCTCGGCGCGAAGCCGCCGCTGCGCCGCTCCCGCCGTGCCGCCGCCCCCGCCGCCGGCTCTGTCGACCCGAAGGAGGCGTGACATGGCCAAGACCAACAGCCTCGGCGCCCGGCTCAACCGCGGTGAGATCGTTTACGACTTCATCGGCAACCGCAAGCTCTGGTACGGCCTGTCGATCCTCATCACGATCACGGCGATCGTGGCCCTTGCCGTCCGTGGTCTGAACATGGGCATCGAGTTCCAGGGCGGCGCCGTCTTCACCACCCCGAAGTCGGACATCTCCGTCTCGCAGGCCCAGGAGCACGCGGAGGAGGCCTCCGGCCACGAGGCGGTCGTCCAGAAGCTCGGCAGCGGCGCGCTGCGCATCCAGGTCGGCGGCCTCGACACCGCCAAGTCCGACCAGGTCCGCGCCGAGCTCGCCAAGGACCTCAACATCCCCGAGAGCAAGATCGCGGCGGAGCTGGTCGGTCCCAGCTGGGGCGAGCAGATCGCCAACAAGGCATGGACCGGTCTCGCCGTCTTCATGATCCTCGTGGTGATCTATCTGGCCATCGCCTTCGAATGGAGAATGGCGGTCGCGGCGCTCATCGCCCTGATCCATGACCTCACCATCACCGTGGGCATCTACACGCTGGTGGGCTTCGAGGTCACGGTCGGCACGGTCATCGGTCTGCTGACGATCCTCGGTTATTCGCTGTACGACACGGTCGTGGTCTTCGACTCCCTCAAGGAGGGGACGAAGAGCATCACCAAGCAGAGCCGCTACACCTACAGCGACCTGGCGAACCGCTCGATCAACAGCACGCTGATCCGGTCGATCAACACCACCGTCGTGGCGCTGCTGCCGGTCGCCGGCCTGCTCTTCATCGGCGGCGGATTCCTCGGCGCCGGCATGCTGAACGACATCTCGCTGTCGCTCTTCGTCGGCCTCGCCGCCGGTGCGTACTCCTCGATCTTCATCGCCACCCCGCTCGTCGCCGACCTCAAGGAGCGCGAGCCCGCGATCAAGGCGCTGAGGAAGCGGGTCGTCGCCAAGCGGGCCGCCGCGGCCGCCAAGGGCGAGTCCCCGGACGACGGCGCCGAGGACGCGGACCACTTCCAGGACGAGGCGGAAGCCGCCGTCGTCGGCCAGCGCGGCCGTCGCGGGCAGGCGTCGGAGCCCCGCGGATGACAGCCGAGGCCCCGGACACCACGGCTCTGCTCCTCAGCCGGATCAGGGACGTCCCCGACTATCCGAAGCCGGGCGTGCTGTTCAAGGACATCACCCCGCTGCTCGCGGACCCGGAGGCGTTCACCGCCCTGACCGACACCCTCGCCACGCTGTGCGCCACGCACGGCGCGACGAAGGTCGTCGGCCTGGAGGCGCGCGGCTTCATCCTCGCCGCGCCCGTCGCGGTCCGCGCGGGCCTGGGCTTCATCCCGGTCCGCAAGGCGGGCAAGCTGCCCGGAGCCACGCTGAAGCAGGCGTACGAGCTGGAGTACGGCACCGCCGAGATCGAGGTGCACGCCGAGGACCTGCTGCCCGGTGACCGGGTCCTGGTCATCGACGACGTCCTCGCCACCGGCGGCACCGCCGAGGCCGCGCTGGAGCTCATCCGGCGGGCCGGGGCCGAGGTCGCGGGTGTCGCGGTCCTCATGGAGCTCGGCTTCCTCGCCGGGCGCGCCCGCCTGGAGCCCGCCCTGCGCGGCGCTCCCCTGGAGGCGCTGATCACGGTCTGACGCCGTGGACGAGTACGGAGCGGGGCGCTTCGGGGGAATCCCCGGGGCGCCCCGTCCGTTCTCCGGTATGTCCCGGAAAGGGACCCCCGGCGGGGAGGGTGCCCCGCGCACCGGCCCCACGCGTGCGCACCCCGGCGCCCGGGTCGATACCATGGGCTTTCCGGGCCTGTCCGGGGGACCCGGTACCGCACGAGGAGCGCTCTTGCCAGACGAGGCCCAGCCACTCTCCGCAGCGCAGCCCGACCAGCAGGCCGAGAAGGCCGGGCCGGGCCCCGCCACGCCCCAGAACACGTCCGCGGAGAGCAGCCCCTCGCCCGTGGCCCCCACGCCGGCGCCGGTCCAGCCGTCCGCGGCGCGGCCCGTGCCCCCCGCTCCGGCCCGCTCCGGCGGCTCCTCCAACCGCGTGCGCGCCCGCCTCGCCCGCCTGGGCGTCCAGCGCTCCTCCCCGTACAACCCGGTCCTGGAACCGCTGCTGCGGATCGTCCGCTCCAACGACCCCAAGATCGAGACGGCGACGCTCCGCCAGGTCGAGCGCGCCTACCAGGTCGCCGAGCGCTGGCACCGCGGCCAGAAGCGCAAGAGCGGCGACCCGTACATCACGCACCCGCTCGCCGTCACCACCATCCTCGCCGAGCTGGGCATGGACCCGGCGACGCTGATGGCCGGACTGCTGCACGACACCGTCGAGGACACCGAGTACGGCCTCGACACCCTGCGCCGCGACTTCGGCGACCAGGTCGCCCTCCTCGTCGACGGCGTCACCAAGCTCGACAAGGTCAAGTTCGGCGAGGCGGCGCAGGCCGAGACCGTGCGCAAGATGGTCGTCGCCATGGCCAAGGACCCGCGCGTCCTGGTCATCAAGCTCGCCGACCGGCTGCACAACATGCGCACCATGCGCTATCTCAAGCGGGAGAAGCAGGAGAAGAAGGCCCGCGAGACCCTCGAGATCTACGCGCCCCTGGCCCACCGCCTGGGCATGAACACCATCAAGTGGGAGCTGGAGGACCTCGCCTTCGCGATCCTCTACCCCAAGATGTACGACGAGATCGTCCGGCTCGTCGCCGAGCGCGCGCCCAAGCGCGACGAATACCTCGCGATAGTGACCGACGAGGTCCAGGCCGACCTGCGCGCCGCCCGCATCAAGGCCACCGTCACCGGCCGCCCCAAGCACTACTACAGCGTCTACCAGAAGATGATCGTCCGCGGCCGTGACTTCGCGGAGATCTACGACCTGGTCGGCATCCGTGTCCTCGTCGACACCGTCCGCGACTGCTACGCCGCACTCGGCACCGTCCACGCGCGATGGAACCCGGTCCCCGGCCGGTTCAAGGACTACATCGCGATGCCGAAGTTCAACATGTACCAGTCGCTCCACACGACGGTCATCGGACCCAACGGCAAGCCCGTCGAGCTGCAGATCCGTACGTTCGACATGCACCGCAGGGCCGAGTACGGCATCGCCGCGCACTGGAAGTACAAGCAGGAGGCCGTCGCCGGCGCCTCCAAGGTGCGCGCCGACGTGCCGAAGAAGACCGGCAAGGACGACCACCTCAACGACATGGCGTGGCTGCGCCAGCTGCTGGACTGGCAGAAGGAGACCGAGGACCCCAGCGAGTTCCTGGAGTCCCTCCGCTTCGACCTCTCCCGCAACGAGGTCTTCGTCTTCACCCCCAAGGGCGACGTCATAGCGCTGCCGGCCGGGGCCACCCCCGTCGACTTCTCCTACGCCGTCCACACCGAGGTCGGCCACCGCACCATAGGCGCGCGGGTCAACGGGCGGCTCGTCCCGCTCGAGTCGACCCTCGACAACGGCGACCTGGTCGAGGTCTTCACCTCCAAGGCCGCGGGCGCCGGCCCGTCCCGCGACTGGCTCGGCTTCGTCAAGTCCCCGCGGGCCCGCAACAAGATCCGCGCCTGGTTCTCCAAGGAGCGCCGCGACGAGGCGATCGAGCAGGGCAAGGACTCCATCGCGCGGGCCATGCGCAAGCAGAACCTGCCGATCCAGCGCATCCTGACCGGCGACTCCCTCGTCACCCTCGCCCACGAGATGCGCTACAGCGACATCTCCTCGCTGTACGCGGCCATCGGCGAGGGCCATGTCACCGCCCAGTCGATCGTGCAGAAGCTGGTTCAGGCGCTCGGCGGCGAGGAGGCCGCCAACGAGGACCTGGTCGAGACCGCCCCGCCCTCGCGCGGCCGCGCCAAGCGCCGCTCGAGCGCCGACCCCGGTGTCGTCGTCAAGGGCGTCGACGACGTCTGGGTCAAGCTGGCCCGCTGCTGCACCCCCGTGCCCGGAGACCCGATCATCGGCTTCGTCACCCGGGGCAGCGGCGTATCGGTCCACCGCAGCGACTGCCTCAACGTCGAATCGCTCTCCCGCGAGCCGGAGCGCATCCTCGAGGTCGAGTGGGCGCCCACCCAGTCCTCGGTCTTCCTGGTCGCCATCCAGGTCGAGGCCCTGGACCGCTCCCGGCTCCTCTCGGACGTCACGCGGGTCCTGTCGGACCAGCACGTCAACATCCTCTCGGCGGCCGTCCAGACCTCCCGGGACCGAGTGGCCACCTCGCGCTTCACCTTCGAGATGGGCGACCCCAAGCACCTGGGGCACGTCCTGAAGGCCGTCCGCGGCGTGGAGGGCGTCTACGACGTCTACCGCGTCACCTCGGCCCGCAGGCCGTAAGACCACCGGTCACGCCCTCCGGGCCCGTACCGTACGGCGAAGGGCCCCGACACCTCTTCAGGTGTCGGGGCCCTTCGCCGTACGCGGGCGGCCGTGGTCTCAGCCGCCGAACTCGTGCAGGCCCTTCAGCGCCTGGTCGAGCAGGGCCTGACGGCCCTCCAGCTCACGCCCCAGCTTGTCGGCCTTGGCGTCGTTGCCCGCCGCGCGGGCCGCGTCGATCTGCTTCTGCAGCTTGTCGACCGCGTCCTGCAGCTGACCGGTCAGGCCCGCGGCACGCGCGCGTGCCTCCGGGTTCGTCCGGCGCCACTCCGTCTCCTCGGCCTCGCCGATCGCCCGCTCCACCGCGTGCATCCGGCCCTCGACCTTGGGCCGGGCGTCGCGCGGCACATGGCCGATGGCCTCCCAGCGCTCGTTGAGGGAGCGGAAGGCGGCACGGGCCGCTTTCAGGTCCGTCACCGGCACCAGCTTCTCGGCCTCGGTCGCGAGCTCCTCCTTGAGCTTGAGGTTCTCGGTCTGCTCCGCGTCCCGCTCGGCGAAGACCTCGCCGCGCGCCGCGAAGAAGACGTCCTGGGCACCGCGGAAGCGGTTCCACAGGTCGTCCTCGTGCTCGCGCTGGGCGCGGCCCGCCGCCTTCCACTCCGTCATCAGCTCGCGGTACCGGGCGGCCGTGCCGCCCCAGTCGTTGGAGTTCGAGAGCGACTCGGCCTCCGCGACCAGCTTCTCCTTGGCCTTGCGGGCCTCCTCGCGCTGCGCGTCCAGCGAGGCGAAGTGCGCCTTGCGGCGCTTGGAGAACGCCGAGCGGGCGTGCGAGAAGCGGTGCCACAGCTCGTCGTCGGACTTCCGGTCGAGCCGCGGCAGGCCCTTCCAGGTGTCGACGAGGGCCCGCAGCCGCTCACCGGCGGAGCGCCACTGCTCGCTCTGCGCCAGCTCCTCGGCCTCCTTGACCAGAGCCTCCTTGGCGCCGCGCGCCTCGTCGGTCTGCTTGGCCTTCTGGGCCTTGCGCTCCTCGCGGCGCGACTCGACCGTCTCCACCAGCTTGTCCAGCCGGGCACCCAGCGCGGCGAGGTCGCCGACGGCGTGATGCTCGTCCACCTGCTGACGGATGTGATCGATCGCGGTCGTCGCGTCCTTGGCGGAGAGGTCGGTCGTCCTCACCCGCTTCTCGAGGAGGCCGATCTCGACCACCAAGCCCTCGTACTTGCGCTCGAAGTAGGCCAGTGCCTCCTCGGGAGTACCGGCCTGCCACGATCCGACGACCTTCTCGCCCTCGGCAGTACGCACGTACACGGTGCCCGTCTCGTCGACGCGGCCCCACGGGTCGCTGCTCACAGCGCCTCCTCCACATGATGCCGACGAGGGGGTTGTGCCCCCTGGGCATCGTCCACAGTTTCCGGGGGCGGGCAGCGCCCGCCCTGCACAACGCCAATCTAGGCGACCGGTCGCCCGGCTGTCCGCACTCCGCGCGACCGAAATCGGATGGTCACGCCGAGGCTCGCGCCCACTGTCCCTCCCGCGTCACTCCTTGGTGACGGTGGCCTTCGCGATGGTGACCGGCTTCTTCGGGGCGCCGTCCTTGGCGCCGCCCTCGACGCCGCCCTTCGCGACCTCCTCGACCACCTTCAGACCGGCCGCGTCCATCGTGCCGAAGGGGGTGTAGGTGGGCGGCAGCTTGGTGTCCTTGTAGACCAGGAAGAACTGGCTGCCGCCGGTGCCCGGCTGACCGGTGTTGGCCATGGCGACGGTCCCGGCGGGGAACGTCACCGTGCCGCCCGCGCCCGCCTTGCCCAGCGCGGTCAGGTTCTCGTCCGGGATGTTGTAGCCCGGGCCGCCGGTGCCGTCGCCCTTCGGGTCGCCGCACTGCAGGACGAAGATGCCGTCCGTGGTGAGCCGGTGGCACTTCGAGCCGTCGAAGTACTTCTTGTCCGCGAGGTGCTTGAAGGAGTTCACCGTCCGCGGGGTCTTCGCCGCGTCCATCGTGATCGAGACGTTGCCCTGATTCGTGTTCAGGGCCATCGTGTACGTGCCCTTCTTCTCGATGGCCAGGGCCGGCTCGGGCGCCTGCGACTCGCTCTGCGAGGGCGTCGGGGTGGTGTCGCCGGGCGCCGCGCTGTCCCCGCCCTTCTTCTCCCCGTCCGTCAGCGCGACCGAGGCGTACACCGCACCGCCGGCGGCCAGCACCACGGCGAGGGCGGCCGCGATGACGGTGTTGCGGCGCCGCGCCTTCTGCTGCTCCTGGCGCCGCTGCTGCTGGCGCACGTACTTCTCCCGGGCGAGCTGCCGCCGCCGCTGATCGCTGCTGACCACCGGGTCTGCTCCTTGTAGGTCGTCTGTTCCAGTCCTGGCCGGATGTGCCCGTACCGTATACGGGTTGGCTGTGGAATACGCAGCGCCGGTAGGCTCTGATCTGCCGCTTCCGCCCCGTCGCACCCTGTGCCGGACGACAATTAAGGACGATCGTGCTGATTGCCGGGTTCCCCGCCGGGGCCTGGGGGACCAATTGCTATCTGGTCGCCCCCGCAGCGGGCGAGGAGTGCGTGATCATCGACCCCGGCCACCAGGCCGCCCAGGGAGTCGAGGAGACGCTGAAGAAGCACCGGCTGAAGCCGGTCGCGGTGGTCCTCACCCACGGCCACATCGACCACGTCGCCTCCGTCGTCCCCGTCTGCGGCGCCCATGACGTCCCCGCGTGGATCCATCCCGCCGACCGCTACATGATGAGCGACCCGGAGAAGGCCCTCGGCCGCTCCATCGGGATGCCCCTCATGGGCGAGCTGACCGTGGGCGAGCCGGACGACGTGCACGAGCTGAGCGACGGCGCCGCGCTGGACCTCGCCGGCATGCGGTTCTCCGTCGCCCACGCGCCCGGCCATACCAAGGGGTCGGTGACCTTCCAGATGCCGCAGACCACGGAGATCCCCTCCGTGTTCTTCTCGGGCGATCTGCTCTTCGCCGGCTCCATCGGACGCACCGACCTGCCCGGTGGTGACATGGACGAGATGCTCGAATCGCTGGCCCGCGTGTGCCTGCCCCTCGACAACTCGACCGTGGTGCTGTCGGGACACGGTCCCCAGACGACCATCGGCCAGGAGCGCGCCACCAACCCGTACCTACGGGACGTGGCCGCCGGCCTCGGGAGCACGAAGGCTCCCCGACGAGGAATGTGACGAGATCTACGTGAGCACCTTCAAGGCCCCCAAGGGCACCTTCGACCTGATCCCGCCGTACTCCGCCACCTACCTGGCGGTCCGCGACGCCATCTCCGGCCCCCTGCGCCGGTCCGGCTACGGCTACGTCGAGACGCCCGGCTTCGAGGACGTCAACCTCTTCGCGCGCGGTGTCGGCGAGTCGACCGACATCGTCACCAAGGAGATGTACACCCTCACCACCAAGGGCGGCTCCGAGCTGGCGCTCCGCCCCGAGGGCACCGCCTCCGTACTGCGCGCGGCCCTGGAGGCCAGCCTCCACAAGCAGGGCAACCTGCCCGTCAAGCTCTGGTACTCCGGCTCGTACTACCGCTACGAGCGCCCGCAGAAGGGCCGCTACCGCCACTTCTCGCAGGTCGGCGCCGAGGCCATCGGAGCCGAGGACCCGGCGCTCGACGCCGAGCTGATCATCCTGGCCGACCAGGCGTACCGCTCGCTCGGCCTGCGGAACTTCCGCATCCTGCTGAACTCCCTGGGCGACAAGGAGTGCCGCCCCGTCTACCGCGAGGTGCTCCAGGGCTTCCTGCGCGGCCTCGACCTCGACGAGGAGACCCGCCGCCGCATCGAGATCAACCCGCTGCGCGTCCTCGACGACAAGCGGGCGGAGGTCCAGAAGCAGCTCGTCGGGGCGCCCTCGCTCGCCGACCACCTCTGCGACGCCTGCAAGGCCTACCACTCCGAGGTGCGCGCGCTGCTCACGGCGGCCGGCGTGGCCTTCGAGGACGACGAGAAGCTGGTCCGCGGCCTCGACTACTACACCCGGACCACCTTCGAGTTCGTCCACGACGGCCTCGGCTCGCAGTCCGCGGTCGGTGGCGGCGGACGCTACGACGGCCTCTCCGAGATGATCGGCGGCCCCGCGCTCCCCTCCGTCGGCTGGGCCCTCGGCGTGGACCGCACGGTCCTCGCCCTGGAGGCCGAGGGCATCGAGCTGGACATCCCGCCGGCCACCAGCGTCTTCGCCGTCCCGCTCGGCGAGGAGGCGCGCCGCGTGCTGTTCGGCCTCGTCACCGAGCTGCGCAAGGCGGGCGTGGCGACGGACTTCGGCTACGGCGCGAAGAGCCTGAAGAGCCACATGAAGAACGCCCACCGGTCCGGCGCCCGTTACGCCCTCGTCGCCGGCGAGCGGGACCTCGCCGAGGGCCTCGTCCAGCTCAAGGACATGGAGACCGGCGAGCAGGAGCCCATCGCCCTGGACAGGGTGGTCGAGGAGCTCCGCGCCAAGTCGGCCTGACCCGGAGGCGGACGCACACGGAGAGGGGCCCGGACCGCGGGGGAGCGGCCGAGGCCCCTCTCCCGTACGGCCTGCTCGCACTTATGTCCACCGAACGGCGTGTACGGGTCCTCGTGCGGCAGAATGACCTTGCCCCAGCCCAGCGAAACGACGGAAACGGCGATATGACGACAGCCAAGGTGGAGCGCGACGGCGGCACGATCGGCGCGAGCCGGGCCTTCGCCTGGATGCTGGTGATCACCGGCGCGGCCGGGGTGCTCGCCGCCTGGGTCATCACGATCGACAAGTTCAAGCTGCTGGAGGACCCGAACTTCACGCCGGGCTGCAGCCTCAACCCGATCGTCTCCTGCGGCAACATCATGAAGAGCGACCAGGCGTCGGTCTTCGGCTTCCCCAACCCCATGCTGGGCCTCGTCACCTACGCCATGGTCGTCGCGATCGGCCTCGCCCTCCTCGCGGGTGCCCGCTACCGCCGCTGGTACTGGCTCGGCCTGAACGCCGGCACCCTCTTCGGCGTCGGGTTCTGCACCTGGCTGATGTACCAGTCGCTGTACGAGATCAACTCCCTGTGCCTGTGGTGCTGCCTCGCCTGGGTCGCCACCATCGTCATGTTCTGGTACGTGACCTCGCACAACGTCCGCCAGGGCGTCATCCCCGCCCCCGGCGGCCTGCGGACCTTCTTCGCCGAGTTCACCTGGGTGCTGCCCGTCCTGCACATCGGGATCATCGGCATGCTGATCCTGACGCGCTGGTGGGACTTCTGGACCAGCTGACCGCCCCGCCGCGGGAGGCGCCGACGGGCGGTTCCCGCCCCGTCGCGGGCCGCCCCGACGGCGTTGTCAGTGGCGTGACCTAGGCTTCATGACGTGGAGCCCGACCTCTTTACCGCAGCAGCCGAAGAACGCCAGGAGAAGGACCCGTCCAGCAGCCCCCTGGCCGTCCGGATGCGCCCGCGCGTCCTCGACGAGGTCCTCGGCCAGCGCCACCTGCTCAAGCCGGGGGCCCCGCTGCGCCGCCTGGTGGGCGAGGGCGACGGAGGGCCCGCCGGCGCCTCGTCGGTCATCCTCTGGGGCCCGCCCGGCATCGGCAAGACCACCCTCGCGTACGTCGTCTCCAAGGCGACCAACAAGCGCTTCGTGGAGCTGTCCGCGATCACCGCGGGCGTCAAGGAGGTCCGGGCGGTCATCGAGGGGGCCCGCCGCGCGGTCGGCGGCTACGGCAAGGAGACCGTCCTCTTCCTCGACGAGATCCACCGCTTCTCCAAGGCCCAGCAGGACTCGCTGCTCCCCGCGGTGGAGAACCGCTGGGTGACGCTGATCGCCGCGACGACGGAGAATCCGTACTTCTCGATCATCTCCCCGCTGCTCTCCCGGTCGCTGCTGCTCACGCTCGAACCGCTCACCGACGAGGACCTGCGCGACCTCCTCGCCCGCGCCCTGACCGAGGAGCGGGGACTCGGCGGAGCGGTCACCCTGCCCGAGGACGCCGAGGCGCACCTGCTGCGGATCGCCGGAGGGGACGCGCGCCGGGCGCTGACCGCGCTGGAGGCGGCCGCGGGCGCGGCCCTCGCCAAGGGCGAGCAGGAGATCACCCTGCGGACGGTCGAGGAGACCGTCGACCGCGCGGCGGTGACGTACGACCGGGACGGCGACCAGCACTACGACGTCGCGAGCGCGCTGATCAAGTCGATCCGGGGCTCGGACGTGGACGCGGCCCTGCACTATCTGGCGCGCATGATCGAGGCGGGGGAGGACCCCCGGTTCATCGCCCGGCGTCTGATGATCTCGGCCAGCGAGGACATCGGCCTCGCCGATCCGACCGCCCTGCCGACGGCCGTGGCGGCCGCCCAGGCCGTGGCCATGATCGGTTTCCCCGAGGCCGCGCTGACCCTGTCCCACGCGACGATCGCCCTCGCCCTGGCCCCCAAGTCGAACGCGGCGACGCTCGCGATCTCCGCCGCCCAGGCGGACGTGCGCAACGGCCTGGCCGGCCCGGTCCCGGCCCACCTGCGCGACGGGCACTACAAGGGCGCGGCCAAGCTCGGCCACGCCCAGGGATACGTCTATCCGCACGACGTCCCCGGCGGCATCGCGGCCCAGCAGTACGCCCCCGACGCGGTGCACGGCAAGCGCTACTACGAACCGACGAGGTACGGCGCCGAGGCGCGGTACGCGGACGTGGTGGAGAAGGTCCGCGACCGCCTCCGGGGCGACGGCTGACGGCAGCACGCCTCCGGCCCCGGGCGCGTGCACGGGCCCCCGCCCGACCCGGTACACTCGTGCGGAGTGCTGCGTCCCGTGTCCGGCTTCGGCCGGCGCCACCAGAACGGGACATGCAGCCGGAGCCCCGCCCCGGCGGGATCTCCAGGAGCGTCGCGCACCTTCGAAGGTGTCGCGGGCAACCCATCACCTCCCCGGACCCCCGGGACAAGGCGATGGGCCGTTCGCGTGCTGCACGTACGTGCCCAGACCAGGGAGCGGCTGCCCGACAGGTCCTCAGGGACCGGACGGGTTTCCCCGGCTGCGGATGCGACCTCCTCTAACCCTGGTGAAGCCGTATTCGTACAGATAGAGAGGTTGGTTCATGCCGAACCAGTCCCGTCCCAAGGTCAAGAAGTCGCGTGCGCTCGGTATCGCGCTGACGCCGAAGGCCGTCAAGTACTTCGAGGCCCGCCCCTACCCGCCGGGCGAGCACGGCCGTGGCCGCAAGCAGAACTCGGACTACAAGGTCCGTCTGCTCGAGAAGCAGCGTCTGCGCGCCCAGTACGACATCAGCGAGCGCCAGATGGCGCGCGCCTACGACCGCGCCAAGAAGGCCGAGGGCAAGACGGGTGAGGCGCTGGTCGTCGAGCTCGAGCGTCGCCTCGACGCCCTGGTCCTGCGTTCGGGCATCGCCCGCACCATCTACCAGGCCCGCCAGATGGTCGTGCACGGTCACATCCAGGTCAACGGCACCAAGGTCGACAAGCCGTCGTTCCGTGTCCGTCCCGACGACGTCGTGATGGTCCGCGAGCGCTCCCGCGAGAAGCCCCTGTTCCAGGTGGCCCGCGAGGGTGGCTTCGCCGCCGACGGTGAGACCCCGCGTTACCTGCAGGTCAACCTGAAGGCCCTGGCCTTCCGCCTCGACCGCGACCCGAACCGCAAGGAAATCCCGGTCATCTGCGACGAGCAGCTGGTCGTCGAGTACTACGCCCGCTGATCCAGCGGCCGTAGTACCGCGCACCCCGCGGTTCTCAGCCCGCCGTCTCCCCGCCCTTCCGGGTGGGGGAGCCGGCGGGCTTCCGCATTCCCGGCAGACACCGGCGCTGCGCCCGGGGAGCCTTCCCCGTCCTCGCGGGACCGGCCGCCGGATTCCGGCGCTCCGCGAGCGCCCGGGCCACCGCCGCCTCCAGCGAGAGCCCCCGGCCCTCCCGTACCGACGCCCCGTACCGCTCCGCGCCCAGCAGTTCGCCGGCCTGCCGCTCGCACAGCGCGCGCGGCGTGCCGAACGCCCCCGAACCGAAGGTCCGCAGCCCCACCGCGTCCCACACAGGCAGGGTCGCCCCCTGCAGCACCGCCGCCTCCTCCGGATCGCCCTCGCTCGCCGTCACCAGCGCCAGCAGCTCGATCGCGAGGACCAGCCCCACCAGATCGTGGAACGCGTGGTCGATGGTGATGCACTCGCCGAGCAGCGTCCGCGCCTCCCCGTGGGCGCCCCGCGTCCAGGCCGCGTACGCCAGCACATAGAGGGCGTACGCCCGCGTCCAGCGCTCCCCGCGCTCCTCGCAGATCTCCCGGACCTCCACGCAGAGCGCGACCGCCCCCTCCAGATCGCCCTGGAAGATCCGCGCCATCGCCAGCTCGACCTGCGCCATCAGCACGCTGCTGTTCAGCTCGCCGAGCCGCCGGTACGCCCGCAGGGCCCGGCCGATCAGCTCCTCCGCCCGGACCATGTCGTCCGTGAGCAGCGCCAGACAGCCCATCCGGTGCGTCGCGTACGCCTCCGCCAGCGCGTCGCCCGTACGCCGGGCCCGCTCGCCGCACTCGTGCAGCGCCGCCACCGCCGCCGTGGCGTCCCCCTGCAGGATCGCCACATAGCCGAGCACCCACAGCGCCTTCAGCCGGGCACCCGGCGGCTCGGAGTGCTCCGGATCCAGCGCCAGCGCCCGGTCCAGCCAGTGCCGCCCCTCCGACAGGCGCCCGCACCCCACCCAGTAGAACCAGAGCGTCCCCGCCAGGTGCCGCGCCAGATGCGCCTCGCCCGGCAGCTCCAGACACAGCTCGAGGGCCGCCCGCAGATTGGGCAGCGACGCCTCCGTGCTCGCCGCCACCTCGGCCTGGCGCGGACTGAACCACTCCAGCTCGCACCAGGTGGCGAGCCCCATGTACCAGTCCCGGTGCCGCCGGCGCATCCGCTCGGTGTCCCCCAGCGCCCCCAGCCACTCCGCCCCGTACGCGGCGACCGTGTCCAGCATGCGGTAGCGCGGGCCCGCCGGGCCGTCCTCGCGGGTCAGGAGGGACTGGGCCAGCAGACCGCCCAACACGTCGAGGACCCGCTCCGGCGCCAGCTCGGGCCCGCCGCAGACGTACTCCACCGCCTCCAGGTCGAACGGCCCGGCGAAGACCGACAGCCGCGCCCACAGCAGCCGCTCCTCGGGCGTGCACAGCTCATGGCTCCAGCCGATCGCCGTACGCAGCGTCTGATGACGCGGCAGCGCGCCGCGCGCCCCCACCGACAGCAGCCGGAAGCGGTCGTCCAGCCGGTGCAGCACCTGCTCCACCGTGAGCAGCGGCATCCTGGCCGCCGCCAGCTCCAGCGCCAGCGGAATCCCGTCGAGCCGCCGGCACACCTCCCGGACGGCGCCCCGGTCGCCGGGCGCCCCCGGGGCCGGCCCCCCGCCACCGGCCGCCGCCCGCTCCCCGAAGAGGGCCACCGCGTCCGCGACACCCATCGGCGCCAGGCTCAGGACGGCCTCGCCCTCCACCCGCAGCGGACGCCGGCCCGCCGCGAGGACGGTCAGGCCGGGGGAACACAGCAGCAACTCCCGTACCAGCAGCGCGCATTCCTCGACGAGGTGCTCGAAGCCGTCCAGGACGAGCAGCAGCCGGCGCTCCGCCAGGTGCTCGACCAGCACCTCCCGCGGGGCCCGCACGGTGTGATCGGTCAGGCCCAGCGCCTCCACGACGGCGTGGTCCACCAGCTCCGGGTCGCGCAGCGCCGCCAGCTCGACGAGCCACGCCCCGTCGGCGTAGCGTTTCTGCTCGGCCGACGCGGCCCGCAGCGCCAGCCGGGTCTTGCCGACACCCCCCACCCCGACGACCGTGACCAGTCGGAACTCCGCCAGGAGCCGGGCCAGTTCGTCCCGCTCGCCGGCCCGTCCGACGAACCGGTTCAACTCCGCCGGGAGATTGCTCCTTCGCATGGGACACGGAGCGTACTCACCCGGCAGCACTCCGTACAATCGGATCGGGCGGGTCCGCGTCCCGCGGCGCCGAATCCGGTACGGGGAAAGACCGCGGGCGCGATAGGGTCGGAGAACGACTTTTCGCAAGGCCCCGACGACATACAAGGCCCCGACGACAGCAGGGAGCGGTGCGGAGTGACCGGTGGAGAGGTTGCCGGGATCCTGGTGGCCGTGTTCTGGGCGATCCTCGTCTCCTTCCTCGCCGTGGTGCTGGTGAGACTGGCGCAGACGCTCAAGGCGACCACCAAGCTCGTGGCGGACGTGACCGAGCAGGCCGTGCCGTTGCTCGCCGACGCCTCGGCGACCGTCCGGTCCGCGCAGACCCAGCTCGACCGGGTCGACGCGATCGCATCGGACGTCCAGGAGGTCACCTCCAACGCCTCGGCGCTCTCCTCCACCGTCGCCTCCACCTTCGGCGGTCCGCTCGTCAAGGTCGCGGCCTTCGGCTACGGCGTCCGCAAGGCCCTCGGCCGCGGCCGCGAGGACGCGCCCCCGGCACCCGAGCCGCGCTCCCGCCGCACCGTGATCATCGGCCGCGCCGTCCCGTCCGCCAGGCGCCGGAAGCAGAAGGGCTGACCCGAGATGTTCCGCCGTACGTTCTGGTTCACCGCCGGCGCCGCAGCCGGCGTCTGGGCCACCACCAAGGTCAACCGGAAGCTCAAGCAGCTGACCCCCGAGAGCCTCGCCGCGCAGGCCGCGAACAAGGCGATCGAGACCGGCCACAAGCTCAAGGACTTCGCCCTCGACGTCAGGGCCGGCATGGTCCAGCGGGAAGCCGAACTGGGCGAGGCGCTCGGCATCGAGGCGCCGGTGGACCACGACCGCGAACTCCCCGGGCCGCGCCGCAGGGCGGCGCTCGACCCGACCGCGCCGACGGCGCACCCGACCAAGCACACGCACGCGCATCCCACGATCCCGTACAACCGGAATGAGGACCACTGATGGAGTCGGCTGAAATCCGCCGCCGCTGGCTGAGCTTCTTCGAGGAGCGCGGTCACACCGTCGTCCCTTCGGCGTCGCTCATCGCGGACGACCCGACTCTGCTGCTCGTCCCCGCCGGCATGGTGCCCTTCAAGCCCTACTTCCTGGGCGAGGTCAAGCCGCCGTTCCCGCGCGCCTCCAGCGTGCAGAAGTGCGTGCGCACGCCGGACATCGAAGAGGTCGGCAAGACCACCCGCCACGGCACGTTCTTCCAGATGTGCGGCAACTTCTCCTTCGGCGACTACTTCAAGGAAGGCGCCATCAAGCTCGCCTGGGAGCTGCTGACCAGCGGGGTGGAGCACGGCGGCTACGGGCTGGAGCCGGAGAAGCTCTGGATCACCGTCTACCAGGAGGACGACGAGGCCGAGCAGATCTGGCGCGACGTCGTCGGCGTCCCGGCCGAGCGCATCCAGCGCCTCGGCAAGAAGGACAACTACTGGTCGATGGGCGTTCCCGGCCCCTGTGGCCCGTGCTCGGAGATCAACTACGACCGCGGCCCCGAGTTCGGCGCCGAGGGCGGCCCGGCCGTCAACGATGAGCGGTACGTGGAGATCTGGAACCTGGTCTTCATGCAGTACGAGCGCGGCGAGGGCACCTCCAAGGAGGACTTCGAGATCCTCGGCGACCTCCCCTCGAAGAACATCGACACCGGCCTCGGTCTCGAGCGCCTGGCGATGATCCTCCAGGGCGTGCAGAACATGTACGAGACCGACACCCTCAAGGTCGTCATCGACAAGGCCACCGAACTCACCGGTGTCGCCTACGGCAAGGCCCACGACAGCGACGTCTCGCTGCGCGTGGTGGCCGACCACATGCGGACCTCCGTGATGCTCATCGGTGACGGTGTCACCCCCGGCAACGAGGGCCGCGGCTACGTCCTGCGCCGCATCATGCGCCGCGCCGTCCGCAACATGCGCCTGCTGGGCGCCACCGGACCGGTCGTCCAGGAGCTCGTCGACGTCGTGATCGACACGATGGGCGAGCAGTACCCGGAGCTGGTCACCGACCGCAAGCGCATCGAGACCGTCGCCCTCGCCGAGGAGGCCGCGTTCCTCAAGGCCCTCAAGGGCGGCACCAACATCCTCGACACCGCCGTGACGGAGACCAAGGCCGCCGGCGGCACCGTCCTCGCCGGCGACAAGGCGTTCCTGCTCCACGACACCTGGGGCTTCCCGATCGACCTCACCCTGGAGATGGCCGCCGAGCAGGGCCTCTCCGTGGACGAGACCGGCTTCCGCCGCCTGATGCAGGAGCAGCGCGAGCGCGCCAAGGCCGACGCCAAGGCCAAGAAGACCGGCCACGCCGACGTCACCGCCTACCGCGAGATCGCCGACAGCAACGGCGCCACCGAGTTCACCGGCTACACCAACACCGAGGGCGAGACCACCGTCGTCGGTCTGCTGGTCAACGGCGTGCCGTCGCCCGCCGCGACCGAGGGCGACGAGGTCGAGATCGTCCTCGACCGCACCCCGTTCTACGCCGAGGGCGGCGGCCAGCTCGCCGACCAGGGCCGGATCCGGCTGCACAGCGGCGCCGTCGTCGAGATCCGCGACGTCCAGCAGCCGGTCCCGGGCGTCTCCGTGCACAAGGGTTCGGTGCAGGTCGGCGAGGTGACGGTCGGCTCCACGGCCTACGCCACGATCGACATCCGCCGCCGCCGGGCCATCGCCCGCGCCCACAGCGCCACTCACCTCACGCACCAGGCGCTCCGCGACGCCCTCGGCCCGACGGCCGCCCAGGCCGGTTCGGAGAACTCCCCGGGCCGCTTCCGCTTCGACTTCGGCTCCCCGAACGCCGTCCCCGGCACCGTCCTCACCGACGTCGAGCAGAAGATCAACGAGGTCCTCGCCCGGGAACTCGACGTCCACGCCGAGGTCATGTCCATCGACGAGGCCAAGCGGCAGGGCGCCATTGCCGAGTTCGGCGAGAAGTACGGCGAGCGGGTCCGCGTGGTGACGATCGGCGACTTCTCCAAGGAGCTGTGCGGCGGTACGCACGTCCACAACACCGCCCAGCTGGGCCTGGTGAAGCTGCTCGGCGAGTCGTCGATCGGCAGTGGCGTGCGCCGTGTCGAGGCCCTCGTCGGCGTCGACGCGTACAACTTCCTGGCCAAGGAGCACACGGTCGTCGCCCAGCTCCAGGAGCTGGTCAAGGGCCGCTCCGAGGAGCTGCCGGAGAAGATCTCCGCCATGCTCGGCAAGCTGAAGGACGCCGAGAAGGAGATCGAGAAGTTCCGCGCGGAGAAGGTCCTGCAGGCCGCCGCCGGTCTGGTCTCCGGCGCCAAGGACGTCCGGGGTGTCGCCCTGGTCACCGGCCAGGTCCCCGACGGCACCTCCGCCGACGACCTGCGCCGGCTGGTCCTCGACGTCCGCGGCCGCATCCCCGGCGACCGCCCGGCCGTCGTGGCCCTGTTCACCACGGCCAACGGACGCCCGCTGACGGTCATCGCCACCAACGAGGCCGCCCGCGAGCGCGGTCTCAAGGCCGGCGAGCTGGTCCGTACGGCCGCCAAGACCCTCGGTGGCGGCGGCGGCGGCAAGCCGGACGTCGCCCAGGGCGGCGGCCAGAACCCCGCCGCCATCGGCGACGCCATCGACGCCGTCGAGCGCATGGTCGGGGACAACGCCTGATGCGACGCGGCCGTCGTCTCGCGATCGATGTCGGGGACGCCCGGATCGGGGTCGCCTCGTGCGACCCCGACGGGGTCCTCGCCACGCCGGTGGAGACCGTGCCCGGACGCGATGTCCCGGCCGCCCACCGGCGGCTGCGCCTGCTCGTCGAGGAGTACGAACCCCTCGAGATCGTGGTCGGCCTGCCCCGCTCCCTCTCCGGGGGCGAGGGGCCGGCCGCGGCCAAGGTCCGTCGGTTCGCGCAGGAGCTGGCCCGCGGGATCGCGCCGGTGCCGGTCCGGCTCGTGGACGAGCGGATGACGACCGTGAGCGCGACCCAGGGGCTGCGGGCCTCCGGAGTGAACGCCAAGAAGGGGCGTTCCGTCATCGATCAGGCCGCCGCTGTGATCATCCTCCAGAACGCTCTTGAGTCCGAACGGGTATCAGGTAATCCGCCCGGCGAGGGCGTCGAAGTGGTCATCTGATCGCGATACGGTAACGTTCCGCGCGATGCGGCGGTGTTCGAACAGCTGCCGCACTACGAGGGGCGGACCGTCCGGGCGCCTCGCGGCTGTTTTGGGGATCGATGACTGAGTATGGCCGGAGCCCCGGCTCCGAACCGTGGCACCCCACGGATCCCCTGTACGGGGACCAGGGGTGGGAAGGCCAGCAGCAGTACCCGCAGCAGGCGCAGTACGGCCACCAGGACCTGTACGGACAGGGGCACGGTGTGCAGGGCGGTGGCCAGGCCGGTCACGGCGGGCACGCCGACCAGGGCTACGACCCCCGGTACCAGCAGCAGGCGTACCACCCCGAGCAGCCGCAGCACCCCCAGCACCCGCAGGCGCCCCAGCAGTACGACGATCAGCGGTATGCCGATCAGACCTACGGCGGCCAGGCGCAGGGGTACGACACGCCCGGGTATCCCGCACAGCAGTACGACACCAACTGGGAGACGGGCCAGGCGGCCATGCCGTACGGCGCCACCCCGGCCGATCCGTACGGCGGCCAGGACCCCGACCTCTACGGCACCCCCGAGGCGTACCCGCCGCCGCAGCCCCCGGGCCGGCGGCAGGCGCCGCCGGAGCCGGTGACCGACTGGGAGGCGGAGGCCCAGGAGGAGGAGAAGCACCCCTTCTTCACCGGCGACGACGACCCGGACGACGAGAAGGAGCCGGCCGGCGGCCGTTCCTCCCGGGGCGGCCGTGACCGGCGCGGCAAGGGCGGCAAGAGCGACAAGGGCCGCAAGGGCAAGAACGGCGTGGCCTGCCTCGTCGTCGCCCTGGTCCTCGCGGGCGGTGTCGGCGGCGTCGGCTACTTCGGCTACCAGTTCTGGCAGGGCCAGTTCGGCGCGGCACCCGACTACGCGGGCGAGGGCAGCGGCTCCGTCCAGGTCGAGATCCCCGCGGGCTCCGGCGGCTACGACATCGGCAACCTCCTCAAGAAGGCCGGGGTCGTCAAGAGCGTCGACGCCTTCGTCTCGGCGCAGCAGAAGAACCCCAAGGGTCTGAGCATCCAGGCCGGCGTCTACACCCTCAAGAAGGAGATGTCGGCGGAGAGCGCCGTGGCCCTGCTGCTCAGCCCGGCGAGCCAGGCCAACTTCGTCATCCCCGAGGGACAGCGGAACACCTGGGTCTACGACCAGATCGACAAGCGCCTCGACCTCGCGGCGGGCACCACCAAGGAGATCGCCCGGGCGAAGGCGGACGACCTCGGCCTGCCGGACTGGGCCAAGAACCACCAGGACGTCAAGGACCCGCTGGAAGGCTTCCTCTTCCCCGCGAGCTACCCCGTCGCCAAGGGCAACAAGCCCGAGGACGTCCTGCGCAAGATGGTGGCCCGCGCGAGCCAGGAGTACGGCAAGCTCGACCTGGAGACCAAGTCCCGGGCGCTCGGGCTCAAGGGGCCGTGGGAGCTCGTCACGGTCGCGAGCCTCGTCCAGGTCGAGGGCAAGACGCACGACGACTTCACCAAGATGGCCGAGGTCATCTACAACCGGCTGAGCCCCGAGAACACCGAGACCAACCAGCTCCTGCAGTTCGACTCGTCGTACAACTACCTCATGGGCCAGAGCAAGATCAAGATCGGCCGCGACGAGATCAACAGCAACCCGGACCCGTACAACACGTACAAGCAGAAGGGTCTGACACCCGGACCCATCAGCAACCCGGGAGCCGAGGCGCTGGTGGCCGCCCTCAATCCGACGAAGGACGGCTGGATGTACTTCGTCGCCACCGACGGCATGAGCAAGACCGAGTTCGCCAAGACCCTCGCCGAGCACGACAAGCTCGTCGAGAAGTTCAACGCCTCCGGGAGCGAATGATGTCCGCAATGCGGCGGGCGGCCGTCCTCGGCTCGCCCATCGCCCACTCGCTCTCCCCGGTGCTGCACCGGGCGGCGTACACCGCGCTGGGGCTCGACGACTGGTCGTACGACCGCTTCGAGGTGGACGAGGCCGGGCTCCCCGGCTTCGTCGCCGGCCTGGACGGCTCCTGGGCGGGTCTGTCGCTGACCATGCCGCTGAAGCGGGCGATCATCCCGCTGCTCGACGGGATCAGTGACACGGCGGCCTCGGTCGAGGCCGTGAACACGGTCGTCCTCACCGAGGACGGCCGCCGCCTCGGCGACAACACGGACATCCCCGGCATGATCGCGGCCCTGCGGGAGCGGGGCGTCGAGAAGGTGGAGTCCGCCGCGATCCTCGGCGCGGGCGCCACCGCCTCCTCGGCCCTGGCCGCCCTCGCCCGGATCTGCGGCGGCCCCGTCACGGCGTACGTCCGCAGCGAGGCGCGCGCCCGGGAGATGCGCGGCTGGGGCGAGCGGCTCGGCGTCGACGTCCGCACCGCCGCCTGGGACGACGCCGACCAGGCGTTCTCCGCGCCGCTCGTCGTCGCGACCACACCGGCCGGCACCACCGACGCCCTGGCCGGAGCCGTCCCCACCACGGTCGGCACGCTCTTCGACGTCCTCTACGACCCGTGGCCCACCGCGCTCGCCGCCTCCTGGTCGGAGCGCGGCGGCAAGGTGGTCGGCGGTCTCGACCTCCTCGTCCACCAGGCCGTGCTCCAGGTCGAGCAGATGACGGGCGTCCCCTCGGCGCCGCTGACCGCGATGCGGGCGGCGGGCGAGCGGGCCCTGGCCGCACGCTAGGTCGGGTCCGACCGGCATCGCCCGACCGAAAGGCGTCTTCAGGGGTGAGACGAGCGTCCGATAGCTGGACCTGAGGCCTGGGGAGCCGCGCGGACGTGAAAGGATCGGGTACGGCGGGCCAGGCCGCGCACCCGGTCGCGCCGTCGCAGTGCCAGGCGCGAGCATGAGGAGCATCGTTGAGCAGGTTGCGTTGGCTGACCGCTGGGGAGTCCCACGGACCCGCGCTGGTCGCGACGTTGGAGGGTCTTCCCGCCGGCGTCCCTGTCACCACGGAGCTGGTGGCGGACCACCTTGCGCGGCGGCGTCTCGGCTATGGGCGTGGTGCGCGGATGAAGTTCGAGCGGGACGAGATCACTTTCCTCGGCGGTGTGCGTCACGGGCTTTCTCTGGGCTCTCCGGTCGCGGTGATGGTGGGGAACACCGAGTGGCCGAAGTGGGAGAAGGTCATGTCGGCCGATCCGGTCGATCCGGCGGAGCTGAAGGAGACGGGCCGTAACGCGCCGCTGACCCGGCCGCGGCCGGGTCACGCGGATCTGGCGGGTATGCAGAAGTACGGCTTCGAGGAGGCCCGGCCGATCCTGGAGCGTGCCAGCGCCCGGGAGACGGCGGCTCGTGTGGCGCTCGGTGCGGTGGCCCGTTCCTTCCTGAAGGAGGCCGCCGGGATCGAGATCGTGTCGCACGTGGTCGAACTGGCGGCGGCGAAGGCGCCGTACGGGGTCTACCCCAAGCCGGGGGATGTCGAGCGGCTGGACGCGGATCCGGTGCGGTGTCTGGACGCGGATGCGTCGAAGGCGATGGTCGCGGAGATCGATCAGGCGCACAAGGACGGTGACACCCTCGGCGGGGTGGTGGAGGTCCTGGCGTACGGGGTGCCGGTGGGTCTGGGCTCGCATGTGCACTGGGACCGGCGGCTGGATGCCCGGCTGGCGGCGGCGCTGATGGGTATCCAGGCGATCAAGGGTGTGGAGGTCGGGGACGGCTTCGCGCTGGCCCGGGTGCCCGGTTCGCAGGCGCACGACGAGATCGTGAGGACCGACGAGGGTCTGCGGCGCACGTCGGGCCGCTCGGGCGGTACGGAGGGTGGTCTGACCACCGGTGAGCTGCTGCGGGTGCGGGCGGCGATGAAGCCGATCGCCACCGTCCCGCGCGCCCTGGCGACCGTCGACGTCGTCACCGGCGAGGCGACCCAGGCCCACCACCAGCGTTCCGACGTGTGTGCGGTCCCGGCCGCCGGGATCGTGGCCGAGGCGATGGTCGCGCTCGTCCTGGCCGACGCCGTGGTCGAGAAGTTCGGCGGCGACAGCGTCCCGGAGACCCGCCGCAACGTCCGTTCCTACCTCGACAACCTCCAGATCCGGTGACCGCACCGCTGGTCGTCCTGGTCGGACCGATGGGCTCCGGCAAGTCCACCGTGGGCGCGCTCCTCGCCGAACTGCTGGACGCGCCCTACCGCGACACCGACGCCGACATCGTCGCCGCCCAGGGCCGCGCGATCGCGGACATCTTCATCGAGGACGGCGAGGACCACTTCCGCGCCCTGGAACGGGAAGCCGTACGGACCGCGGTCGCCGAGCACGAGGGCGTCCTCGCGCTCGGCGGCGGCGCCGTCCTCGACGCCGGCACCCGTGCCCTCCTCACCGGGCTCCCGGTCGCCTATCTCTCGATGGACGTCGAGGAAGCGGTCCGCCGCGTCGGCCTCAACACCGCGCGGCCGCTGCTCGCCGTCAACCCGCGCCGCCAGTGGCGCGAGCTGATGGAGGCCCGCCGCCACCTCTACACCGAAGTCGCACGGGTCGTCGTCGCCACCGACGACCGCACCCCCGAAGAGGTCGCGAGCGCGGTCCTCGACGCACTGGAGCTGAAGAAGGACGTATGACGGACCAGGAAGTGACCCGTATCCACGTCGGCGGCTCGGCGGGCACGGATCCGTACGAGGTGCTGGTCGGGCGGCAGCTGCTCGCCGAGCTTCCCGCCCTCATCGGTGACAAGGCCAAGCGCGTCGCCGTGATCCACCCCGAGGCCCTCGCCGAGACGGGCGAGGCGCTGCGCGCCGACCTCGCCGCCCAGGGCTTCGAGGCCGTCGCCATCCAGGTGCCGAACGCCGAGGAGGCCAAGACCGTCGAGGTCGCGGCCTACTGCTGGAAGGCGCTCGGCCAGACCGGCTTCACCCGCACCGACGTCATCGTCGGCGTCGGCGGCGGCGCCACCACGGACCTGGCCGGTTTCGTCGCCGCGAGCTGGCTGCGGGGCGTGCGCTGGATCGCGGTGCCCACCACCGTCCTCGCCATGGTCGACGCGGCCGTCGGCGGCAAGACCGGCATCAACACCGCCGAGGGCAAGAACCTGGTCGGCGCGTTCCACCCGCCCGCCGGCGTCCTCTGCGACCTGGCCGCGCTGGACTCGCTGCCGGTCAACGACTACGTCAGCGGCCTGGCGGAGATCATCAAGGCCGGGTTCATCGCCGACCCGGCGATCCTCGACCTGATCGAGGCGGACCCGCAGGCGGCCCGCACGCCCGCCGGACCGCACACCGCCGAGCTGATCGTCCGGTCGATCCGGGTCAAGGCGGAGGTCGTCTCCGGTGACCTCAAGGAGTCCGGTCGGCGCGAGATCCTCAACTACGGCCACACGCTCGCCCACGCGATCGAGAAGAACGAGCGCTACAAGTGGCGGCACGGCGCCGCCGTCTCCGTCGGCATGGTCTTCGCCGCCGAACTGGGCCGGCTCGCCGGACGGCTCGACGACGCCACCGCCGACCGGCACCGCGCGGTCCTGGAGTCCGTCGGACTCCCGCTGACCTACCGCGGCGACCAGTGGCCCAAGCTGCTCGACACCATGAAGGTCGACAAGAAGTCCCGCGGCGACCTGCTGCGCTTCATCGTCCTCGACGGACTCGGCAAGCCGACCGTCCTGGAGGGCCCCGACCCGGCGGTGCTCGTCGCGGCCTACGGCGAGGTGTCCGCGTGAGCGAGCTCCGTCCCGTCCTGGTGCTCAACGGCCCCAACCTCGGCCGGCTCGGCTCCCGCGAGCCCGACATCTACGGCGCCACGTCGTACAAGGGCCTCACGGACTCCTGCCGGGCCCTCGGCGTCGAGCTGGGCTTCGACGTCGAGGTCCGGGAGACCAACGACGAGGGCGAGATGATCCGCTGGCTGCACGAGGCGGCCGACGGTTCGATTCCGGTCGTTCTCAACCCCGGTGCGTTCACGCACTACTCGTACGGAATGCGCGACGCGGCCGCCCAGCGGACCGCCCCGCTCATCGAGGTGCACATCTCGAACCCGTACACCAGGGAGGAATTCCGGCACACCTCGGTCGTCGCCGCGGTGGCGAGCGGCACCATCGCCGGGTTCGGCATCGGCTCCTACCTGCTCGCGCTGCGGGCACTCGCCGAGGAATCGACCGGCTGACCGGGCACCCACGACCGCCCCCGGCCGTTCCCCCTGCGGGGGCCGGGGGCGGTAACGTTCCCGGAAGTATCGGCCGTACGAGACGGAGTGGCACCGGATGCAGCACGCAGTGGGGGCTCCGTTGCCACCGCACGAGCAGTCGGGGTGGGCGGGGGCCCAGGGCGGACACCAGGGAGCGCCTCAGGGCGGGCGCCAGGCGCCCCCGCACCCCGCGCCGCAGGGACCGCCTCCGGGACCGCCCGCGCAAGGATGGGGCGGCGGGATGCCGCCGCACCCCGGCGTCCAGCCTCCCGGCCCCGCCCGCTCCGCGCCCCAGCACCCCGCCCCGCCGCAGGCCGGCTCGCCGCGCTCCGGCGCGCCCCACCCGGCCTCCGCTCCCGCCGGCCCGCCCCGGGACACCTTCGCGCACGTCCAGCTGCCCCCGGTCGCCCTGCCCTCCGGGGTGCCCGCCGAGCCCGGCACCGGCTCCGCCACCCTCGCCGTCCTGCTGATCGGCCCGGCCGGCGCCGGCAAGACGACCGTGGCGCGCCACTGGGCCCAGCGCCGGCGCGTGCCCACCGCGCACATCAGCCTCGACGACGTCCGCGAATGGGTCTGCTCCGGCTTCGCCGACCCCCAGTCGGGCTGGAACGAACACTCCGAGGCGCAGTACCGCCTCGCCCGCCGCACCTGCGGCTTCGCCGCCCGCAACTTCCTCGCCAACGGCATCTCCTGCATCCTCGACGACGCCGTCTTCCCCGACCGTCCCGTCGTTGGCCTCGGCGGCTGGAAGCGCCACGTCGGCCCCGGGCTGCTCCCCGTCGTGCTCCTGCCCGGCCTGGAGATCGTCCTGGAGCGCAACGCCGAGCGCAGCGGCAACCGGCGCCTCTCGGACGAGGAGGTCGCCTCCATCCACGGCCGGATGGCGGGGTGGTACGGCTCGGGCCTGCCGATCATCGACAACTCCAAGTACGACGTCGAGACCACCGCCCGGGTGCTCGACGAGGTGCTCGCCCGCTCCATAGCCAGCCCGCCCGCCTGGTAGCCGGCGGGCGGCGGTGGCCCGAAGCGTCCGGCGATGGCCCGGTCGGCGGCGCTGAGCAGGCCGGGGCGGCCCGGCCCTCGTAGGCTCGGAACATGTCAGAGGTGTATGCGGACCGCCGTGTGCGGCTGCGCGACCGGTGCGCGGCAGCGGGCAGCCCGGCGGCCCTGGTCTCCCGCCCCGCGAACGTCCGCTATCTCGCGGGTGGTTCGCCTCCCGGAGCCGTCCTGCTGGTCGGCCCGGACGAGGACGTGCTGCTCTGCCCGCTCCAGCCCGGCGGCGATCCGGCCGACGGGCGGCTGGACGAGTCGCTCCGCCAGACCGTACTGCCCATCGGCGGCGGCGATCCGGCCGTCAAGGCCGTCGGCCTCGCCGACAGGGCGGGCGCGGACGCCCTCGCCGTCGAGGAGCACCATCTGACCGTGGCCCGGCACCGCGCCATGGGCTCGGTCGCACCCCGGCTCCGGCTCGCGGACCTCCGCGGGGCCGTGGAGCAGCTGCGGATCGTCAAGGACGAGGACGAGATCACCTGCCTGCGGATCGCCGCGGAGATCGCCGACCAGGCCCTCGGGGAGCTCCTGGAGTCCATCCTGGTCGGCCGTACCGAGCGTCATCTCGCCCTGGAGCTGGAGCGGCGCCTGGTCGACCACGGGGCGGACGGCGCGGCCTTCCCCACGTCCGTGGCGACCGGCCCGCACTCCGGACGCAGCGGCCACCGGCCCACCGACCGCCGGGTCGAGGAAGGCGATTTCCTCTCGGTCTGCCTCGGCGCCAACTACCGCGGCTACCGCTGCGAGATCGGCCGCACCTTCGTCATCGGGACGACGCCCGCGGACTGGCAGATCGAGCTCTACGACCTCGTCTTCGCCGCTCAGCGGGCCGGGCGGGAGTCGCTCGCCCCCGGCGCCGAGTACCGCGACGTGGATCGCGCGGCCCGCCAGATCCTGGACGGAGCGGGCCTCGCGGAAGCCGTTCCCGCGCTCACCGGGCACGGGGTCGGCCTGGAAATCGACGAGGACCCGCAGCTCGCACCCTCGGCCATGGGTAAACTGGACGCTTGTGTGCCGGTCACCGTCGAACCGGGGGTCCACCTCCCGGGCCGGGGCGGGGTCCGGATCGATGACACGCTCGTCGTGCGCCAGGAGGCGGACGGCGGACCCGAGCTACTCACCATCACGACCAAGGAGCTGCTCGCGCTGTAGGGCGCGTACGCCTCCGTGGTCCACGTCAGTCCAGGAGATTCCGCAACCGTGGCTTCCACGAACGACCTCAAGAACGGCATGGTGCTCAAGCTCGACGGAGACCAGCTCTGGTCCGTCGTCGAGTTCCAGCACGTCAAGCCCGGCAAGGGCCCGGCCTTCGTGCGCACCAAGCTCAAGAACGTGCTCTCCGGCAAGGTCGTCGACAAGACCTTCAACGCCGGTGTGAAGGTCGAGACGGCCACCATCGACCGCCGTGACATGCAGTTCTCGTACATGGACGGCGACTACTTCGTCTTCATGGACATGCAGACGTACGACCAGCTGATGGTCGAGCGCAAGGCCGTCGGCGACGCCGCCAACTTCCTGATCGAGGGCTTCACCGCCTCGGTCGCGCAGCACGAGGGCTCGGTGCTCTACGTCGAGCTGCCCGCCGCCGTCGAGCTGACCATCCAGCACACCGACCCGGGTGTCCAGGGCGACCGCTCCACCGGCGGCACCAAGCCGGCGACGCTGGAGACCGGCCACGAGATCCAGGTCCCGCTCTTCATCACCACCGGTGAGAAGATCAAGGTCGACACCCGCTCGAGCGACTACCTCGGCCGGGTGAACAGCTAACCGTGGCTGCCCGCAGCAACGCCCGTAAGCGCGCCTTCCAGATCCTCTTCGAGTCCGACCAGCGCGGTGCGTCCGTGCAGCAGGTCCTCGCGGACTGGGTCCGGCACGCCCGGTCCGACGACCGCCAGCCGGCGGTCAGCGAGTTCACGATGCAGCTGGTCGAGGGGTACGCGGACCACGCGAACCGGATCGACGAGCTGATCGCGACCTACGCGGTGGACTGGGACCTGGACCGGATGCCGGTCGCCGACCGGAACATCGTGCGCCTCGGCGCGTACGAGCTGATCTGGCTGGACGAGACGCCCGACGCGGTGGCGATCGACGAGGCGGTGCAGCTCGCCAAGGAGTTCTCCACCGACGAGTCGCCGTCGTTCGTGAACGGCCTGCTGGGCCGCTTCAAGGACCTGAAGCCGCGCCTGCGCCGGGACGCCTGACTCAGGCGCCTCCCGGCAGTCGAAGGGGTCCGTGGCACGCGCTGCCGCGGGCCCCTTCGGCGTACCCCCGTCCCACGGGCGCCCACCGGCCCCTCCACCGCCCGCGGGCCCGCGCCCCAGGTCCTCTGAGCCGCGTGGGGCCCGTGAGGCTTGTGGGGCGCCTGAGGGCCGTTCTCAGGCCCGTACGCGGCCCGGGGCCGACGCGTGCGGGTGCGTACGGTCACGCCGGGGGCACAAAAGAACCGCCGGGGTGACGGAAGGTCTGGAAGCCTTCCGCCACCCCGGCGGCAACGTTTCTGCTGGGTCGGTCAGCGGGTGAGGATCAGCTGTCCTCGTGGGCGACCGCGCGGCGCGCGTCCGCGTCCAGGACGCCCCAGCTGATCAGCTGCTCGGTGAGCACCGAGGGGGACTGGTCGTAGATCACCGCGAGGGTGCGCAGGTCGTCCTGGCGGATCGACAGCACCTTGCCGTTGTAGTCCCCGCGCTGGGACTGGATCGTGGCCGCATAGCGCTGCAGCGGGCCGGCCTTCTCCTGCGGGACGTGGGCCAGGCGCTCCAGGTCCAGGACCAGCTTCGGCGGCGGCTCGGCGGCCCCGCCGGGGGTCGTGCCGGGCAGGAGCTCCTGCACCGGGACGCCGTAGAAGTCCGCCAGCTCGGCGAGACGCTGAACGGTCACCGCGCGGTCGCCGCGCTCGTACGAGCCGACCACGACGGCCTTCCAGCGGCCCTGGGACTTCTCTTCCACACCGTGGAGGGAAAGGCCCTGCTGGGTGCGGATGGCACGGAGCTTGGCCCCGAGCTGCTTTGCGTATTCGCTGGACATATAGCTCCCCGGACGCTGTGACAACGTGCGGCTCCGCCGCGTGGCTGGTAACTCACTGTGAGGTTACGCAGCGTTACTTGTCTCCGTCAAGCCGAATGGTCCATACCGACCCCTCCCGAGGGACGGCGCTCGGGACGTCGGCGGGGGTGTGAGCAGGACGGCCGCCCGCCCCTGCTACAGTCGAAGGCGCAATTTCGACGTCCTTTAAGAGCCGTCCCGTGAGGCGGAGAAGGAGGTCCGTTTCATATGGACGCACAGCAGCACACCGATGCGGCACGCCCGGTTCTCGAGGGCCCCGACATCGCGCGGGTCCTGACCCGCATCGCCCACGAGATCGTCGAGCGCGCCAAGGGCGCCGACGACGTGGTGCTCCTCGGCATCCCCACGCGTGGCGTCTTCCTCGCCCGCCGGCTGGCCGACAAGCTCGCGGAGATCACCGGACGGAAGATCCCGGTCGGCTCCCTCGACATCACCATGTACCGCGACGACCTGCGGATGAAGCCCGCCCGGGCCATCGGGCGCACCGAGATCCCCGCCGACGGCATCGACGACCGGCTGGTCGTCCTCGTCGACGACGTGCTCTTCTCCGGCCGCACCATCCGCGCCGCCCTCGACGCGCTCGGCGACCTCGGCCGCCCCCGCGCCGTCCAGCTCGCGGTCCTCGTCGACCGAGGCCACCGCGAACTCCCGATCCGCGCCGACTACGTCGGCAAGAACCTCCCCACGTCGCTGCGGGAGACGGTCAAGGTGCAGCTCGCCGAGGAGGACGGTCGCGACACCGTGCTGCTCGGCGGCAAGCCCGCCTCCTAGCCGTACCGGCATCCCGACGGGTCCAGGGCGCGCCCCTGCGCGCCCGCACGCCCTCATACTCGCCACCACACGGAGCGAAACCCCGATGATGCGTCACCTCATCTCGGCCGCCGACCTCACCCGCGACGACGCCGTCCTCATCCTCGACACCGCCGAGGAGATGGCCCGGGTGGCCGACCGGCCGATCAAGAAGCTGCCCGCGCTGCGCGGCCGCACGATCTGCAACCTCTTCTTCGAGGACTCCACCCGCACCCGGATCTCCTTCGAGGCGGCCGAGAAGCGCCTCTCCGCCGACGTCATCAACTTCGCCGCCAAGGGCTCCAGCGTCTCCAAGGGGGAGTCCCTCAAGGACACCGCGCAGACCCTGGAGGCCATGGGCGTCGACGCGGTCGTCATCCGGCACAGCGCCTCCGGCGCCCCCTACCGCCTCGCCACCTCCGGCTGGATCGACGCCCCCGTCATCAACGCCGGGGACGGCACCCACCAGCACCCCACCCAGGCCCTGCTGGACGCCTTCACCCTCCGCCGCCGGCTCGTCGGCCACGACGCCGGCCTCGGCCGGGACCTCGCGGGCAAGCGGGTCACCCTCGTCGGCGACATCCTGCACAGCCGGGTCGCCCGCTCCAACGTCGACCTGCTGCACACCCTCGGCGCCGAGGTCACCCTGGTCGCTCCGCCCACCCTCGTGCCCGTCGGCGTCGAGGCCTGGCCCTGCGAGATCAGTTACGACCTCGACAGCGTGCTGCCGAAGTCCGACGCCGTGATGATGCTGCGGGTGCAGCGCGAGCGGATGAACGCCGCCTTCTTCCCGACCGAGCGGGAGTACTCGCGCCGCTACGGACTCGACGGCGACCGGATGGCGCGGATGCCCGAGCACGCCGTCGTCATGCACCCCGGCCCCATGGTCCGGGGCATGGAGATCACCGCGGAGGTCGCCGACTCCGACCGCTGCACGGTCATCGAGCAGGTCGCCAACGGCGTCTCCATCCGGATGGCCGTCCTCTACCTGCTGCTGGGCGGCAACGAGCCCGCCGTGACCCACCACCGTACCGAGGAGAGCAAGTAACCATGAGCAAGATCCTTATCCGCGGTGCGCAGGTGCTGGGCGGCGAGGCGCAGGACGTCCTCGTCAACGGGGAGACCATCGCCGAGGTCGGCACCGGCCTCTCCGCCGAGGGCGCCACCGTCATCGAGGCCGAGGGCCGCGTCCTGCTGCCCGGCCTGGTCGACCTGCACACCCATCTGCGCGAGCCCGGCCGCGAGGACTCCGAGACCGTCCTCACCGGCACCCGCGCCGCCGCCACCGGCGGCTTCACCGCCGTCTTCGCCATGGCCAACACCTTCCCCGTCGCCGACACCGCCGGCGTCGTCGAGCAGGTCTACCGCCTGGGCAAGGAGTCCGGCTACTGCGACGTGCAGCCGATCGGCGCCGTCACCGTCGGCCTCGAAGGCAAGAAGCTCGCCGAGCTGGGCGCCATGCACGACTCCGCCGCCGGCGTCACCGTCTTCTCCGACGACGGCAAGTGCGTCGACGACGCCGTGATCATGCGCCGCGCCCTGGAGTACGTGAAGGCCTTCGGCGGCGTCGTCGCCCAGCACGCCCAGGAGCCCCGCCTCACCGAGGGCGCCCAGATGAACGAGGGCGTCGTCTCCGCCGAGCTGGGCCTCGGCGGCTGGCCGGCCGTCGCCGAGGAGTCGATCATCGCCCGCGACGTCCTCCTCGCCGAGCACGTCGGCTCCCGCGTCCACATCTGCCACCTCTCCACCGCCGGCTCCGTCGAGATCGTCCGCTGGGCCAAGTCCCGCGGCATCGACGTCACCGCCGAGGTCACCCCGCACCACCTGCTGCTGACCGACGAGCTGGTCCGCACCTACAACCCCGTGTACAAGGTCAACCCGCCGCTGCGCACCGAGCGTGACGTGATGGCGCTGCGCGAGGCCCTCGCCGACGGCACGATCGACATCGTCGCCACCGACCACGCCCCGCACCCGCACGAGGACAAGGACTGCGAGTGGGCCGCGGCCGCCATGGGCATGGTCGGCCTGGAGACCGCGCTCTCCGTCGTCCAGCAGACGATGGTCGAGACCGGACTGCTCGACTGGGCCGGCGTCGCCGACCGCATGTCCCTCGCCCCCGCCCGGATCGGACGGGCCGCCGGCCACGGACGCCCCGTCTCGGCAGGTGAGCCCGCCAACCTGACCCTGGTCGATCCGGCATACCGTGGAGCCGTGGACCCCGCGGGCTTCGCCTCCCGCAGCCGCAACACCCCCTACGAGGGCCGCGAGCTGCCGGGACGCGTCACCCACACCTTTCTGCGGGGCCGGGCGACGCTCGTGGACGGGAAGCTGGCGTGACATCTCTGATCATCCTGGCCGCCGGGGAGAAATCGGCGGAGGTCACCAATTGGGCCGGACGCATCGGCTGGCTGGTCGGCCTGGCGCTGTTCGTCGCGTTCGTCTACTGGCTGATGCGCCAGGGATGGAAGTGGCGCGGCAGCCTCCAGTCGGACCTGCCCGAGCTGCCGGGAATGCCGGAGGCGCCGGGCGAGGCGAGACTGAGCATGACCGGCCGCTACCACGGCTCCACCACCGCCGGGCAGTGGCTCGACCGGATCGTCGCCCACGGCCTGGGCGCCCGCAGCCGGGTCGAGCTCACCCTGACGGACGCGGGCCTGGAGGTCGTACGTCCCGGGGCGAACGACTTCTTCGTCCCCGCCGACCGGCTGCGCGAGGCCCGGCTCGACAAGGGCATCGCCGGCAAGGTCCTCGCCGAGGGAGGCCTGCTGATCGTCACCTGGGAGCACGGTGACCAGCTCCTCGACTCCGGCTTCCGGTCCGACCGCGCGGTGGAGCACACCGCCTGGGTCGAGGCCGTCAACTCCATGATCGCGCTGAACAGCACCACTCCGACGGAAGGCACCGCACGATGACAACCTCCAATCCGGGGACGGCCTCGCAGAGGAAGGGGGCGCTTCCCGCCGTACTCGTCCTGGAGGACGGCCGCATCTTCCGCGGCCGCGCCTACGGGGCCGTGGGGGAGACCTTCGGCGAGGCCGTGTTCTCCACCGGTATGACCGGCTACCAGGAGACGCTCACCGACCCGTCGTACCACCGTCAGGTCGTCGTGATGACCGCGCCGCACGTCGGCAACACCGGCGTCAACGACGAGGACCCCGAGTCCGCGAAGATCTGGGTCGCCGGTTACGTCGTCCGCGACCCCGCCCGCGTCTCCTCCAACTGGCGCTCCCGGCGCTCCCTCGACGAGGAGCTGGCCGCCCAGGGCGTCGTCGGCATCTCCGGTATCGACACCCGCGCCCTCACCCGCCACCTGCGCGAGCGCGGCGCCATGCGCGTCGGCATCTTCTCCGGCGACGCCTGGGTGGGCGTCCGCGACGAGGCCCTGCTGGCCCGCGTGAAGGAAGCCCCGCAGATGAAGGGCGCGAACCTCTCCGCCGAGGTCGCCACCAAGGAGACGTACGTCGTCCCCGCCCTCGGTGAGAAGAAGTTCACCGTCGCCGCCGTCGACCTGGGCATCAAGGGCATGACCCCGCACCGGATGGCCGAGCGCGGCATCGAGGTCCACGTGCTGCCCGCCACCGCCACCGTCGAGGACGTCTTCGCGGTCCGCCCGGACGGCGTGTTCTTCTCCAACGGCCCCGGCGACCCGGCCACCGCCGACGGCCCCGTCGCCGTCATGCAGGGCGTCCTGGAGCGCAGGATCCCGCTCTTCGGCATCTGCTTCGGCAACCAGATCCTGGGCCGCGCGCTCGGCTTCGGCACCTACAAGCTGAAGTACGGCCACCGCGGTATCAACCAGCCGGTCCAGGACCGCACCACCGGCAAGGTCGAGGTCACCGCGCACAACCACGGCTTCGCCGTCGACGCGCCCCTCGACAAGGTCTCGGACACCCCCTACGGACGCGCCGAGGTCTCCCACGTCTGCCTGAACGACCAGGTCGTCGAGGGCCTCCAGCTGCTCGACCAGCCGGCCTTCAGCGTCCAGTACCACCCCGAAGCGGCCGCGGGCCCGCACGACGCCGCGTACCTCTTCGACCGTTTCGTATCCCTGATGGAGGCCGAGCGTGCCTAAGCGCACCGATATCCAGTCCGTCCTGGTCATCGGCTCCGGCCCGATCGTCATCGGCCAGGCCGCCGAGTTCGACTACTCCGGCACCCAGGCCTGCCGCATCCTCAAGGCCGAGGGCCTGCGGGTCATCCTGGTCAACTCCAACCCGGCCACGATCATGACCGACCCGGAGATCGCCGACGCCACCTACGTCGAGCCGATCACCCCGGAGTTCGTCGAGAAGATCATCGCCAAGGAGCGCCCCGACGCCCTCCTGCCCACCCTCGGCGGCCAGACCGCGCTCAACACCGCGATCTCCATGCACGAGCAGGGCGTCCTGGAGAAGTACGGCGTCGAGCTCATCGGCGCCAACGTCGAGGCCATCCACAAGGGCGAGGACCGCGACCTCTTCAAGGGCGTCGTCGAGGCCGTCAAGGCCAAGATCGGCTACGGCGAGTCCGCCCGCTCGGTCATCTGCCACTCCATGGACGACGTCCTCCAGGGCGTCGAGACGCTCGGCGGCTACCCCGTCGTCGTCCGCCCCTCCTTCACCATGGGCGGCGCCGGCTCCGGCTTCGCCCACGACGAGGACGAGCTGCGCCGCATCGCCGGCCAGGGCCTCACGCTCTCCCCGACCACCGAGGTGCTCCTCGAGGAGTCCATCCTCGGCTGGAAGGAGTACGAGCTGGAGCTGATGCGCGACAAGAACGACAACGTCGTGGTCGTCTGCTCCATCGAGAACTTCGACCCGATGGGCGTCCACACCGGCGACTCGATCACCGTCGCCCCGGCGATGACCCTCACCGACCGCGAGTACCAGCGGCTGCGGGACATCGGCATCGCGATCATCCGCGAGGTCGGCGTCGACACCGGCGGCTGCAACATCCAGTTCGCGGTCGACCCGGACGACGGCCGGATCATCGTCATCGAGATGAACCCCCGCGTCTCGCGCTCGTCCGCGCTCGCCTCCAAGGCCACCGGATTCCCGATCGCGAAGATCGCGGCCCGTCTCGCCGTCGGCTACACGCTGGACGAGATCCCCAACGACATCACGGAGAAGACCCCGGCTTCCTTCGAGCCCACGCTCGACTACGTCGTCGTCAAGGCCCCGCGCTTCGCCTTCGAGAAGTTCCCGCAGGCCGACTCCACCCTCACCACGACCATGAAGTCCGTCGGCGAGGCCATGGCCATCGGCCGTAACTTCACCGAGGCGCTCCAGAAGGCCCTGCGCTCCCTGGAGAAGAAGGGCTCGCAGTTCACCTTCGTCGGCGAGCCCGGCGACAAGGCCGAGCTGCTGCGCGACGCGGTCCGCCCCACCGACGGCCGGATCAACACCGTCATGCAGGCCATCCGCGCGGGGGCCACCCCCGAGGAGGTCTTCGACGCCACCAGGATCGACCCCTGGTTCGTCGACCAGCTCTTCCTGATCAAGGAGATCGCGGACGAGCTGACCGCCGCCGAGAAGCTCCACCCGGAGCTGCTCGCCGAGGCCAAGCGCCACGGCTTCTCCGACGCCCAGATCGCCGAGATCCGCGGCCTGCGCGAGGACGTCGTCCGCGAGGTCCGCCACGCCCTCGGCGTCCGCCCGGTCTACAAGACGGTCGACACCTGCGCCGCCGAGTTCGCCGCGAAGACCCCGTACTTCTACTCCTCGTACGACGAGGAGAGCGAGGTCGCCCCGCGCACCAAGCCCGCCGTGATCATCCTGGGCTCCGGCCCGAACCGCATCGGCCAGGGCATCGAGTTCGACTACTCCTGCGTCCACGCCTCCTTCGCCCTCAGCGACGCCGGCTACGAGACCGTGATGGTCAACTGCAACCCCGAGACCGTCTCCACCGACTACGACACCTCCGACCGGCTCTACTTCGAGCCGCTCACCCTGGAGGACGTCCTGGAGATCGTCCACGCCGAGACGCTCGCCGGCCCCGTCGCCGGCGTCGTCGTCCAGCTCGGCGGCCAGACCCCGCTCGGCCTCTCCCAGGCGCTCAAGGACAACGGCGTGCCGGTCGTCGGCACCTCCCCGGAGGCCATCCACGCCGCCGAGGACCGCGGCGCCTTCGGCCGGGTCCTCGCCGAGGCGGGCCTCCCCGCCCCCAAGCACGGCACCGCGACCACCTTCGCCGGCGCCAAGGCCATCGCCGATGAGATCGGCTACCCGGTCCTGGTACGCCCGTCGTACGTCCTCGGCGGCCGCGGCATGGAGATCGTCTACGACGAGGCCCGCCTGGAGTCGTACATCGCCGAGTCCACCGAGATCAGCCCCACCCGGCCGGTCCTGGTCGACCGCTTCCTCGACGACGCCATCGAGATCGACGTCGACGCGCTCTACGACGGTCACGAGCTCTACCTCGGCGGCGTCATGGAGCACATCGAGGAGGCCGGCATCCACTCCGGCGACTCGGCCTGCGCCCTGCCGCCCATCACGCTCGGCGGCTTCGACGTCAAGCGCCTGCGCGCCTCCACCGAGGCGATCGCCAAGGGCGTCGGCGTCCGCGGACTGATCAACATCCAGTTCGCCATGGCCGGCGACATCCTCTACGTCCTGGAGGCCAACCCGCGCGCCTCGCGGACCGTGCCCTTCACCTCCAAGGCGACCGCCGTGCCGCTGGCGAAGGCCGCCGCCCGCATCTCGCTCGGCGCCACCATCGCCGAGCTGCGCGCGGAGGGCCTGCTGCCGAAGAGCGGCGACGGCGGCACCCTGCCGCTCGACGCGCCGATCTCCGTCAAGGAGGCCGTGATGCCGTGGTCGCGCTTCCGCGACATCCAGGGCCGGGGCGTGGACACCATCCTCGGCCCGGAGATGCGCTCGACCGGCGAGGTCATGGGCATCGACTCCGTCTTCGGTACGGCCTACGCCAAGTCGCAGGCCGGCGCCTACGGCCCGCTGCCCACCAAGGGCCGCGCGTTCATCTCGGTCGCCAACCGCGACAAGCGCTCGATGATCTTCCCGGCCCGCGAGCTCGTCGCCCACGGCTTCGAACTGCTCGCCACCTCCGGCACCGCCGAGGTCCTCAAGCGCAACGGCATCAACGCCACCGTCGTGCGCAAGCTCAGCGAGGGCGAGGGCCCCGCCGGCGAGAAGACGATCGTCCAGCTGATCCACGACGGCCAGGTCGACCTCATCGTCAACACCCCCTACGGCACCGGCGGCCGCCTCGACGGCTACGAGATCCGTACGGCGGCGGTCGCGCGTGGCGTCCCGTGCCTCACCACGGTCCAGGCGCTCGCCGCGGCCGTGCAGGGCATCGAGGCGCTCGGCCACGGCGACGTGGGCGTCCGCTCGCTCCAGGAACACGCGGCGCATCTGACCGCGGCCCGCGACTAGCAGCCCACAAGGGGGACACCGGAAACGGTGTCCCCCTCTTGGTGAGGACACCTCCATGTACAAGTTCTTCTTCCACCTCGTCTTCAAGCGCATGGACCCGGAGGAGGCGCACCACCTGGCCTTCCGCTGGATCCGCCTGGCAGCCCGCGTCCCCGTCCTGCGCACCTTCGTCGCCGCCGCCCTCGCGCCCCGCTACAAGGAGCTGCGCACCGAGGCGCTCGGCCTGCGCATGCACGGCCCCTTCGGCCTCGCCGCCGGCTTCGACAAGAACGCCGTCGCCATCGACGGCATGGCCATGCTCGGCTTCGACCACGTCGAGATCGGCACCGTCACCGGCGAGGCCCAGCCCGGCAACCCCAAGAAGCGGCTCTTCCGGCTGGTCCCCGACCGCGCGCTGATCAACCGCATGGGCTTCAACAACGAAGGCTCCGCCGCCGTCGCCGCCCGCCTCCACGCGCGCGTGCCGGTCTTCAGGACCGTCGTCGGCGTCAACATCGGCAAGACCAAGGTCGTCCCCGAGGCCGAGGCCGCCGCCGACTACGTGAAGTCCACCGAGCGTCTCGCCGCCCACGCCGACTACCTCGTCGTGAACGTCTCCTCGCCCAACACCCCCGGCCTGCGCAACCTCCAGGCCACCGAGTCGCTGCGCCCGCTGCTCACCGCCGTACGGGAGGCGGCCGACCGCACGGTCACCGACCGCCGGGTCCCCCTCCTGGTCAAGATCGCCCCCGACCTCGCCGACGAGGACGTCGACGCCGTCGCCGACCTCGCCCTGGAGCTGGGCCTCGACGGCATCATCGCCACCAACACCACCATCGCCCGCGAGGGCCTCGGCCTGACGTCCGACCCCGCCCTGGTGAAGGAGACCGGCGGCCTCTCCGGAGCGCCCGTCAAGGAGCGCTCCCTGGCGGTCCTCCGCCGCCTCCACGCGCGCGTGGGCGACCGGATCGTCCTGGTCGGCGTCGGCGGCATCGAGAACGCCGAGGACGCCTGGCAGCGGATCCTCGCCGGAGCCACCCTGATCCAGGGCTACAGCGCCTTCATCTACGAAGGCCCCTTCTACGCCCGCGCGATCCACAAGGGCCTCGCCGCCCGCCTCGCCACCTCCCCGTACGCCACCCTCGCCGAGGCCGTCGGCGCCGACAACCGAAAGGCCGCCGTCCAGTGACCGCACTCCCGTCGCCCGACCCCCGACCCTCGACGACGCCCGTCGGCCGGCCCACCTCCTTCGGCGCCCGCCTGCGGACCGCCATGGACGAGCGCGGCCCGCTCTGCGTCGGCGTCGACCCGCACGCCTCCCTGCTGGCCTCTTGGGGCCTGAACGACGACGTCACGGGCCTGGAGACCTTCACCCGCACCGTCGTCGAGGCGCTCGCCGGCCAGGTGGCGGTCTTCAAGCCCCAGGCCGCCTTCTTCGAGCGCTTCGGCTCGCGCGGCATCGCGGTCCTGGAGCGGGCCGTCACCGAGCTGCGCGCGGCCGGCGCCCTGGTCGTCATGGACGCCAAGCGCGGCGACATCGGCTCCACGATGGCCGCCTACGCGGAGACCTTCCTGCACAAGGACTCCCCGCTCTTCTCCGACGCCCTGACCGTCTCCCCGTACCTCGGCTACGGCTCCCTGCGCCCCGCCGTCGACCTCGCCCGCGAGAACGGCGCCGGACTCTTCGTGCTGGCCCTCACCTCCAACCCGGAGGGCGCCGAGGTCCAGCGAGCCGTGCGCGAGGACGGCCGGACCGTCGCCGCGACCATGCTGGCCCACCTCGCGGAGGAGAACGCGGGGGAGACCCCGATGGGCTCCTTCGGCGCGGTCGTCGGCGCCACCCTCGGCGACCTCTCCTCCTTCGACCTCGCCATCAACGGCCCCCTCCTGGCCCCCGGCATCGGCGCCCAGGGCGCGACCCCCGCCGACCTCCCGGCCGTCTTCGGCGCGGCGGTCCGCGACGTCGTCCCGAACGTCAGCAGGGGCGTCCTGAAGGAGGGCCCGGACGCCGCCGCCCTGCGCGCCTCGGCTGAGCGTTACGCCGACGAAATCCGCGAGGCCGTGGCCGCGAAACCGCACATCTGACCAATCCGCAGGTCGGAGCCGTCTCACCCTTTGACAAAAACTTGGCCGAAAAGCCGGTCGATATGCCGGGAAAGTCCTGGTCGGTCGATGCTGACCAGGACTTTTCCGCTGTTCTCGCTGACTGGAGAGGCATAGGCCGCTAGTCTCCGGGGCAGAGTCAGCGTTCAACGGAGACTGCGTTGATCGTTGCTCCACTGGTGTGGGGCGACTAGGTTCCTCACCGGTCCGTATCCGACAGTTCGACATCCGAGGTGACGTAGGCGTGGCTCTTCCGCCCCTTACCCCTGAACAGCGCGCAGCCGCGCTCGAAAAGGCCGCCGCGGCTCGCCGGGAGCGGGCCGAGGTCAAGAATCGACTCAAGCACTCCGGTGCCTCGCTCCACGAGGTCATCAAGAGTGGCCAGGAGAACGACGTCATCGGCAAGATGAAGGTCTCCGCGCTGCTGGAGTCCCTGCCGGGCGTGGGCAAGGTCCGCGCCAAGCAGATCATGGAGCGACTCGGCATCTCCGAAAGCCGCCGCGTGCGCGGTCTCGGCTCCAACCAGATCGCCTCCCTGGAGCGCGAGTTCGGCAGCACCGGAGCCTGATCTTTCGGGACATATCCGGCATGCAGCCTCTCCCCTGCGCAAGCGGGGGTGAACCACTGGAATAATCGCTGCATGGCAGCAGAGGTTCGTCCGCGACTGACCGTGCTCTCCGGCCCCTCAGGGGTCGGCAAGAGCACGGTCGTCGCTCATATGCGCAAGGTCCACCCCGAGGTCTGGCTCTCGGTGTCGGCCACGACACGGAAGCCCCGGCCGGGCGAGAAGCACGGCGTCCAGTACTTCTTCGTCTCGGACGACGAGTTCGACAAGCTGGTCGCCAACGGTGAGCTCCTCGAATGGGCCGAGTTCGCGGGCAACCGCTACGGCACGCCCCGGCAGGCGGTCCTGGAGCGACTGGAGGCGGGCGAGCCCGTCCTCCTGGAGATCGACCTCCAGGGCGCCCGCCAGGTCAAGGAGTCGATGACCGACTCCCAGCTGGTCTTCCTGGCCCCGCCGAGCTGGGACGAGCTGGTCCGCCGCCTCACCGGCCGCGGCACCGAGTCGCCCGAGGTGATCGAGCGCCGGCTCCAGGCGGCGAAGATCGAGCTGGCCGCCGAGACCGAGTTCGACACCACCCTGGTCAACACCTCCGTCGAGGACGTGGCGCGTGAGCTGCTAGCCTTGATGAACGTTGTCTGATCTATCACTGATCACCTGGATCTGATCGTCCCGATCAGCTCACCCAGAAGTTTCTTCGGAAGGCTAGAGCGTGTCCTCTTCCATCACCGCGCCCGAGGGCATCATCAACCCGCCGATCGACGAGCTGCTCGAGGCCACCGACTCGAAGTACAGCCTCGTGATCTACGCGGCCAAGCGCGCGCGTCAGATCAACGCGTACTACTCGCAGCTCGGCGAGGGCCTGCTCGAGTACGTCGGTCCGCTGGTGGACACCCACGTCCACGAGAAGCCGCTCTCGATCGCCCTGCGGGAGATCAACGCGGGTCTGCTGACCTCCGAGGCCATCGAGGGCCCGGCGCAGTAAGCACGTCCACGAGCGCGTGACGCTCGTCAACCCAGGCCCGGCGGACCATCCGCCGGGCCTGTGGTGTCTCATGGAGTCGTACGCATCCGAGTGCGGGGAGCAGCAGTGGTGGCACAGCCGAAGGTCGTCCTGGGGGTGAGCGGCGGCATCGCCGCCTACAAGGCGTGCGAGCTGCTCCGGCGGCTGACCGAGTCCGGCCACGACGTCCGCGTCGTCCCGACCGACGCCGCCCTCCACTTCGTCGGCGCCGCCACCTGGTCCGCGCTCTCCGGCAACCCCGTCTCGACCGAGGTCTGGGAGACCGTCCACGAGGTCCCGCACGTCCGCATCGGGCAGGCCGCCGACCTCGTCGTGGTCGCCCCCGCCACCGCCGACATGCTCGCCAAGGCCGCCCACGGCCTCGCCGACGACCTGCTGACGAACACCCTCCTCACCGCCCGGTGTCCCGTCGTCTTCGCCCCGGCGATGCACACCGAGATGTGGGAGCACCCCGCCACCCAGGAAAACGTCGCCACCCTGCGCCGCCGCGGCGCCGTCGTCATCGAGCCCGCCGTCGGCCGTCTGACCGGCGTCGACACCGGCAAGGGGCGACTGCCCGAGCCCGCCGAGATCTTCGAGGTCTGCCGAAGGGTCCTGGCGCGCGGCGCCGCAGCCCCCGACCTCGCCGGCCGCCACGTCGTGGTCAGCGCGGGCGGCACCCGCGAGCCCCTCGACCCGGTCCGCTACCTGGGCAACCGTTCCTCCGGGAAGCAGGGGTACGCCCTCGCCAAGGCCGCCGCCGCCCGGGGCGCGCGGGTCACCCTCGTCGAGGCCAACACCGGCATCCCCGACCCGGCCGGCGTCGACGTCGTGCACGTCGGCACCGCCGTCCAGCTGCGCGAGGCCGTCCTCAAGGCGGCCGCCGACGCCGACGCCGTGGTGATGGCCGCCGCCGTCGCCGACTTCCGCCCGGCCGTTTACGCCCCCGGGAAGATCAAGAAGACCGACGACGTCGAGGCGCCCGTCGTCGAGCTGGTCCGTAACCCCGACATCCTCGCCGAGATCTCCGCCGACCGGGCCCTGCCCGGCCAGGTCGTCGTCGGCTTCGCCGCCGAGACCGACGACGTCCTCGCCCACGGCCGCGAGAAGCTCCGCCGCAAGGGGTGCGACCTGCTGGTCGTCAACGAGGTGGGCGAGCGCAAGACCTTCGGGTCGGAGGAGAACGAGGCCGTGGTCCTCGCCGCGGACGGCGCCGAGACGCCCGTACCGTACGGGCCGAAGGAGGCGCTCGCGGAGACGGTCTGGGACCTCGTGACGCCGCGCCTGCGGCCGCTCTCCGCGTAGAATCCGACGAAACCGGCCCTTTGGGACGGTCGGACAGGGCCTCCTCGTCCTCCGACCGGGCCGATTCACCCACGTTCGGACCGCCACCTTGCGAGACACCCGGTCCCATACGCGACCATGACCGATAGACTGGCCGCGGAACGTCGAGGGGCGCAGCCCCCTGCCGGTCCGCACCATGCATTGAGCCAGCAGCCGCTGCAACCCCAGGGAGCGTTGTGTCCCGTCGTCTGTTCACCTCGGAGTCCGTGACCGAGGGTCACCCCGACAAGATCGCTGACCAGATCAGCGACACCATTCTCGACGCGCTTCTCCGCGAGGACCCCACCTCCCGCGTGGCCGTCGAGACGCTGATCACCACCGGTCTCGTCCACGTCGCCGGTGAGGTGACCACCAAGGCGTGGGCCGACATCCCCACCCTCGTGCGGAACAAGATCCTCGAGATCGGGTACGACTCCTCGAAGAAGGGCTTCGACGGCGCCTCCTGCGGCGTCTCGGTCTCCATCGGGTCGCAGTCCCCGGACATCGCGCAGGGTGTCGACACGGCGTACGAGAAGCGCGTCGAGGGCGACGAGGACGAGCTGGACAAGCAGGGCGCCGGCGACCAGGGCCTGATGTTCGGGTACGCCTCGGACGAGACCCCCGAGCTGATGCCGCTGCCGATCCACGTCGCACACCGCCTCTCCAAGCGGCTGACCGAGGTCCGGAAGAACGGGACCATCCCGTACCTCCGCCCCGACGGCAAGACCCAGGTCACCATCGAGTACGACGGCGACAAGGCCGTCCGTCTCGACACCGTCGTGGTCTCCTCGCAGCACGCCTCGGACATCGACCTCGAGTCGCTGCTCGCGCCCGACATCCGCGAGTTCGTCGTGGAGCACGTCCTCAAGCAGCTCCTGGAGGACGGCATCAAGCTGGACACCGAGGGCTACCGCCTCCTGGTGAACCCGACCGGCCGCTTCGAGATCGGCGGCCCGATGGGCGACGCGGGTCTGACCGGCCGGAAGATCATCATCGACACGTACGGCGGCATGGCCCGCCACGGCGGTGGCGCCTTCTCCGGCAAGGACCCGTCCAAGGTCGACCGCTCGGCCGCCTACGCCATGCGCTGGGTCGCCAAGAACGTCGTGGCCGCCGGCCTCGCCTCGCGCTGCGAGGTCCAGGTCGCGTACGCCATCGGCAAGGCCGAGCCGGTCGGTCTCTTCGTCGAGACCTTCGGCACCAACACGATCGAGACCGACAAGATCGAGCAGGCCATCTCCGAGGTCTTCGACCTCCGCCCGGCCGCGATCATCCGCGACCTCGACCTGCTCCGCCCGATCTACTCCCAGACCGCCGCCTACGGCCACTTCGGCCGCGAGCTGCCGGACTTCACCTGGGAGCGCACCGACCGCGTCGACGCGCTGCGCACGGCCGCCGGCCTGTAAGCGACGGCCGTCGGCTCCGTACGGCAGGCTCCGGAAGCCCGGCTCCCTCGTGGGGGAGCCGGGCTTCCGCCTTCCCAGGGGCCGCCCGGGGGGGGAGGCGGGGCCGCCGGGCGCCGGCCCGGGCTGTCGGTGGGGTCTGGTAGGTATGAGGCTGTGAGCAGCGCGAACGAGAACCCCGAGGGGGCGGCCGGTGAGCCGCCCGAGCAGCTCGCGCTCATCCGGGAGACGGTCCGCAAGGCCAAGGTCCCGCGGGCCAAGCCGCGGACCTGGCGCGGCGCCAAACTGGCCGCCGAGCTGCCGGTGGCCCGGGTGGTGGTCAACAAGGGCGTGCTCCACCTCGACCAGTTCTTCGACTACGCCGTGCCGGAGGAGCTGGACGCCGTCGCCCGCCCGGGAGTCCGGGTGCGGGTCCGGTTCGGGGCCGGAGCGCATCAGGTCCGGGACGGGCGGCGCGAGGGCGGGCGGCTGATCGACGGCTTCCTGGTCGAGCGCCGCGCCGAGTCCGACTATCCGGGGGCGCTGGCCGCGCTGGCCGACGTCGTCTCGCCCGAGCCCGTCCTGAGCACCGAGCTGCTCGGGCTGGCGCGGTCCGTCGCCGACCGGTACGCGGGAAGCCTGGCCGACGTCCTGCAGCTGGCCGTCCCGCCGCGCAGCGCACGGGCGGAGGGCAAGCCCTCCCCGGAGCCGCTGCCACCGCCCGCGGCGCCCGAGCCGGGTACCTGGGGGCGGTACGACCAGGGCCCGGCGTTCCTGGAGTCCCTGGCGCGGGGCGGGGCGCCGCGCGCGGTCTGGAACGCGCTGCCGGGCCCGCACTGGGCGGAGGAGCTGGCCCGCGCCGTCGCCGCCACACTCGCCTCCGGGCGCGGGGCCCTCGTCGTGGTCCCCGACGGACGGGCGGCGAGCCGGGTCGACGAGGCGTTCGGCCGGGTCCTCGGCGAGGGACGGCACGCCGTGCTGACGGCCGAGACCGGCCCCGAGAAGCGGTACGCCCAGTGGCTCGCGGTGCGGCGGGGCTCGGTGCGGGCCGTCGTCGGCACCCGGGCCGCCATGTTCGCCCCGGTGCGGGACCTGGGCCTGGTCGTCATCTGGGACGACGGCGACGGGAGCCACAGCGAGCCGCACGCCCCGCAGCCGCACGCGCGTGACGTCCTGCTGCTGCGCGCGGCACACGACGGCTGCGGCTTCCTCCTGGGCGGTACGAGCTGCACGGTCGAGGCCGCGCAGCTCGTGGAGTCCGGCTGGGCCCGGCCGCTGATCGCCGGCCGCGACCAGGTCCGGGCCGCCGCACCGCTCGTGCGGACCGTCGGCGACACCGACCTCGCCCGCGACGAGGCCGCGCGGGCCGCCCGGCTGCCCTCGCTGGCCTGGCAGGCGGTACGGGAGGGCCTGAAGACCGGCCCCGTGCTCGTCCAGGTCCCGCGCAGGGGCTACGTCCCCCGGCTTGCCTGCGAGCGGTGCCGGACCCCCGCCCGGTGCCGGCACTGCGCCGGGCCGCTGGAGGCGCCGGAGCAGCGCGAGCTGCGGTGCGGCTGGTGCGCGCGCGGCGCGGCCGACTGGCACTGCGTGGAGTGCGGCTCGACGCGACTGCGCGCCCAGGTGGTGGGGGCGCGGCGGACGGCGGAGGAACTGGGGCGCGCCTTCCCGGCGGTGCCGGTGCGGACGTCGGGGCGCGACCACGTCCTGGACTGGGTGCCCGGCCGCCCGGCCCTGGTCGTCTCGACCCCCGGGGCCGAGCCCGTCGCGGAGGGCGGGTACGCCGCCGCCCTGCTCCTGGACGGCTGGGCGATGCTGGGCCGCCCGGACCTGCGCGCGGGCGAGGAGGCCCTGCGCCGCTGGATCGACGCGGCCTCGCTGGTGCGGGGGCAGGGCGAGGGCGGCACGGTCGTGGTGGTCGCGGAGCCGACGCTCCGGCCGGTGCAGGCGCTCGTCCGGTGGGACCCCGTCGGGCACGCCCAGCGGGAGCTGGCGGAGCGGGCGGAGCTGGGCTTTCCGCCGGTCTCGCGGATGGCGGCGGTCTCGGGACCGCCGGAGGCGGTGGCGACGTTCCTGGCCGCCGCCGAACTCCCCGCCGGCGCGGAGCTCCTGGGGCCGGTGGAGCTCCCGGTCTCCCGTCCGGGAGGGCCCCGCCGCCCCGGCGACACCCCACCGGGAGAGCAGTGGGAACGGGCCCTGATCCGCGTTCCCCCGGGCAACGGCGCGGCCCTCGCGGCCGCCCTGAAAAAGGCCCAGGCCTCTCGTCTGGCCCGCGGCGGCGGCGACCCGGTCCGCATCCGCGTGGACCCGCCGGACATCGGCTGAGGCCCCGCGGGGGGCCTGGACCGTCCGGTCGCCGACGTGGCGGGGCGCCGCGCCTCGGGGCGCGCGAGCCGCTGGGCCGCTGAGCCCTCCTGCCCGCTCCGGGCGGGGGGCCTGCGCCCGCGGGACCGCAGAGACGGCGGCGCGGCGTTCGTCGGGCCGCCCGGACCGCCGAGGCCTCGGGCCCGCTCCGGGCGCGGGGCGGCCGCCCGGCCCACGGGTGGGCGGGCGGCCGTGGGGGAGGGGTCAGCCGTTGCGGGGGGTCGGGAAGGCCGGGGGGCGGTGGTCCTCGCGGAGGGACTGGGGGACGGCGGCGGGGGAGGGCTGCGGGGGCATCGGGCGGGCCGAGGGGACCACCGGCAGCGGGCGCGGCGGGACGACCGGCTCCGGCGCGCGCTCCTGCTCCACGACGCCGCCCGCCTGCTGGGGCGCGCGGCGGGCGCCGTACCGGCGGTGGACGGCCTGCTTCGTGACTCCGAGCGCCGAGCCCACCGCGTCCCACGAGAACCCGAGCGAGCGGTCGAAGTCGACCGCCGCCGTCACCAGCGTCTCGACGCTGTCCCGCAGCTCCTGCGCGAGGCGGACGGTCGGGGCGGGGGCCCGGCCGTAGACGACGAAGCCCGTGGACGGGCCGGAGCGACGCGGGCGGTAGACATTGCCCAACTGGGCCGTGAGCGTGCGCAGTGCGTCCACCTGCCGCCGGACCCGCTCGATGTCCCGCACCAACAGGTGCAGACTTGCCCGGGCTTGGGCGTCGTGGGTTGCGTGGTCGGCCATGTGAAAGCCTCTCGAACCGGCGTGGAATAGGGTCGGGCCACGACGAAGGGGCGGCCCGCTTAAGGTCAATCTCTCTTGACCAACGCGCCACCCGAGCTTGGGTCACGCTGCGGGGGCGTACACGCATATGCACAGGGCGCTCAGGCTCACGTACGCCCCCTCGGGCCCCGCGCCCTAGACTGGTGCGCTGCCCGCCGACCGCCCCGACGGACAGTCAGTCAGTCCCGACGCCGCGCTTTCCCGGGGGGCGGCCCCCGGACCGCCGGCCGGCACCCGTGGGCGGGGTCGACACTGAAGATGCGAGGTTTTCCCGAGTGAAGCTGGTCTTCGCAGGCACCCCCGAGGTCGCCGTACCCGCCCTGGACGCCCTGCTCGCCTCCGGGCGGCACGAGGTGGCCGCCGTCGTCACCCGCCCGGACGCCCCCGCGGGCCGCGGCCGGCACCTGGTCGCCAGTCCGGTCGCCCAGCGCGCGGAGGAGGCCGGGATCGAGGTGCTCAAGCCCGCCAAGCCACGGGACGAGGCCTTCCTCGCCCGGCTGCGCGAGATCGCCCCCGACTGCTGCCCGGTCGTCGCCTACGGCGCCCTGCTGCCCCGCGTCGCCCTCGACATCCCCGCCCAGGGCTGGGTCAACCTGCACTTCTCGCTGCTGCCGGCCTGGCGCGGCGCCGCACCCGTGCAGCACGCCGTCATGGCCGGGGACGAGGTGACGGGCGCGTCGACGTTCCTCATCGAGGAAGGGCTCGACTCCGGCCCCGTCTACGGCGTGATCACCGAGGACGTCCGGCCCACCGACACCAGCGGCGATCTGCTCACCCGGCTCGCCTTCGCCGGCGCCGGACTGCTGGCCGCCACCATGGACGGCATCGAGGACGGCACCCTGAAGGCCGTCCCGCAGCCCGCCGAGGGCGTCACGCTCGCCCCCAAGATCCAGGTCGAGGACGCGCACGTCGACTTCTCCGCCCCGGCGCTCCGCGTGGACCGGGTGGTGCGCGGCTGCACCCCGGCCCCCGGCGCCTGGACCGTCTTCCGCGGCGAGCGGCTCAAGCTGATCCAGGCCCTGCCCGTACCGGACCGCACGGACCTGGCGCCCGGCCAGCTCGCGGCCGGCAAGAACAACGTCTTCGTCGGCACCGGCTCGTACGCCGTCGAGCTGCTCTGGGTCCAGCCCCAGGGCAAGAAGCCGATGAAGGCCGCCGACTGGGCGCGGGGCGTGCGGATCGCCCCCGGGGAGCGCGTCGGCGCCTAGGAGCTTCCGAGCGGCAGGGTCCGGCCCGGTCGACCGGGCCGGGCGGGGCTCTGTGGCGGGCGGACGTAGGCTGAGAGGGATCAACCTCTCACTTCGTCAGCGGAGCACCTTTTGAGCGAGCAGGCACGTCGCCGTCCCCCCAAGCCCTACCGTCGCCCCCAGAAGGATCCCGTCCGGATCCTCGCCTTCGAGGTGCTCAGGGCCGTCGACGAGCGGGACGCCTACGCCAACCTGGTGCTGCCCCCGCTGCTGAAGAAGGCCCGCGAGAAGGAAGGGCCGGAGAAGTTCGAGGCGCGTGACGCGGCCCTCGCGACGGAGCTGGTGTACGGGACGCTGCGCCGCCAGGGGACGTACGACGCGATCGTCGCCGCCTGCATCGACCGCCCGCTGCGGGAGGTCGACCCGCCCGTGCTCGATGTCCTCTCCCTCGGCGCGCACCAGTTGCTCGGCACCCGCATCCCCACCCACGCGGCCGTCTCGGCGACCGTGGAGCTGGCCCGGGTCGTCCTCGGCGATGGCCGCGCCAAGTTCGTGAACGCCGTGCTGCGCAAGATCTCGCAGGACGACTTCGACACGTGGGTCGCCCGGGTCGCCCCGCCGTACGAGAAGGACGCCGAGGACCACCTGTCGGTCGTCCACTCCCACCCCCGCTGGGTGGTCTCCGCGCTCTGGGACGCCCTCGGCGGCGGACGGGCCGGCATCGAGGACCTGCTGGAGGCCGACAACGAACGGCCCGAGGTCACGCTGGTGGCCCGGCCCGGCCGCTCCACCACCCAGGAGCTGCACGAGGTCCTCGGCGAGGAATCGGTGCTGCCCGGGCGCTGGTCGCCCTACGCCGTCCGGCTGGCCGAGGGCGGCGAGCCCGGAGCCATCGAGGCGGTCCGCGAGGGGCGGGCGGGCGTCCAGGACGAGGGCAGCCAGCTGGTTGCGATCGCGCTCGCCCACGCGCCCCTGGAGGGCCGCGACGAGCGCTGGCTCGACGGATGCGCCGGCCCCGGCGGCAAGGCCGCGCTGCTCGGCGCCCTCGCGGCGGAACGCGGCGCCGCGCTGCTCGCCTCCGAGAAGCAGCCGCACCGCGCCCGGCTCGTGGAGCGAGCGCTGGCCGGCAACCCCGGCCCGTACCAGGTCATCGCCGCCGACGGCACCCGCCCGCCGTGGCGCCCCGGCTCCTTCGACCGGGTCCTGATGGACGTGCCCTGCTCGGGTCTTGGCGCACTGCGCCGCCGCCCCGAGGCCCGCTGGCGCCGCCGGCCGGAGGACCTCGACGGCTTCGCCACCCTCCAGCGCGGGCTGCTGCGCGAGGCGCTGTCGGCGGTCCGCGTCGGCGGAATCGTCGGGTACGCGACCTGCTCGCCGCACCTCGCCGAGACCCGGGTGGTCGTCGAGGACGTCCTCAAGGGCCGGGGCGGCCCCGCCGTCGAGGCCGAGTGGATCGACGCGCGCCCCCTCATGCCGGACGTCCCCGCCCTCGGCGACGGCCCCGACGTCCAGCTCTGGCCCCACCTCCACGGGACCGACGCGATGTACCTGGCCCTGCTGCGCCGCACGGCCTGACGCCGGCGGCAGGGAGGGGGAGAGGCCGGGGCAACCCCGGCCCGACCCCCGCGATGACGCGAAACCGGCCGGGCGACGCCGGCCGGACGGAGCCGGTCCGGCCGGCGGGGCAGGCGAAAAGCCCCGTATGCCCGCCCTGTGACGCCCTTCGACCCGGTCCGGCCGCAGCTCGTGCGAACCGAAACCGCACCGCGGCAAAGAAGTGCCCAAGAACATGGCAGGCTTGGCACATGGCGCAGATCAATCCCAGCATCCTGTCCGCAGACTTCGCCCGCCTCGCCGAGGAGGCCAGGGCCGTCGACGGCGCCGACTGGCTGCACGTCGACGTCATGGACAACCACTTCGTGCCCAACCTGACCCTGGGCGTGCCGATCGTCGAGTCCCTCAGCCGGGCGACGGACATCCCGCTGGACTGCCACCTCATGATCGAGGACCCCGACCGCTGGGCCCCGCAGTACGTCGAGGCCGGGGCCGGCTCCGTCACCTTCCACGTGGAGGCGGCGGCCGCTCCCGTACGGCTGGCGCGGGAGATCCGCGCCAAGGGGGCGCGGGCGTCGATGGCGCTGAAGCCCGCCACGCCCATCGAGCCCTACGAGGACCTCCTCCCCGAGCTCGACATGCTGCTGATCATGACGGTCGAGCCCGGCTTCGGCGGCCAGGCCTTCCTCGACATCATGCTGCCCAAGATCCGCCGTACCCGTGAGCTGATCTCCAAGCACGGCCTGGAGCTGTGGCTGCAGATCGACGGCGGCGTCTCGGAGTCCACGATCGAGCGCTGCGCCGAGGCCGGGGCCGACGTCTTCGTCGCCGGGTCCGCCGTCTACGGCGCGCAGGACCCCGCCGAGGCCGTCCGCGCCCTCCGCGCGAAGGCCGAGGCCGCGACCGCCTCGGCGGCGTGGGCGTGTGGCCACTGAGCCTCCGGGAGATGAACGCGGCCCGTCGGAGGGCCGACAGGACTGATCAGGGCCCGTCGCATCTGACAGGATGAACGTCGAGCCAGAGTGTGAACAGCAGTGACGTGTGACCAGCGGTGACGCGAGCAGACGCGAGCAGCGGTACGTGAACAGCAGGAGTGAGGAGATCGCGGTGGCGGGTATCTCGGCGGGACGGTCAGCCCTGCGGATGGGACCCGCGGAGCTGGTGCAGGCGGCGGCCATGGCCCGCCGCTTCTACCTCGAGGGCAAGTCCAAGATCCAGATCGCCGAGGAGTTCGGCGTGAGCCGCTTCAAGGTGGCCCGGGTCCTGGAGACCGCCCTCGAACGCGACCTCGTGCGCATCGAGATCCGCGTACCCGCCGAGCTGGACGCCGAGCGCTCGGACGCGCTCCGCGCCCGCTTCGGGCTCCGCCACGCGGTCGTCGTCGAGTCCCCGGCGGAGGGCGAGGACGAGTCGCCCGACCCGGAGAACCTCGGCGAGGTCGCGGCCGACCTGCTCGGCGAGCTGGTCGCCGAGGGAGACGTTCTGGGCCTGGCCTGGGGCCGCTCCACGATCCACATGGCGGCGGCGCTCGACCGGCTGCCCCCGTGCACGGTCGTCCAGCTCACCGGCGTGTACGACGCCGGCACCGCCGAGCGCGGCTCCGTCGAGGCGGTACGCAGAGCCGCCCAGGTCTCGGGCGGCGAGGCCCACCCCATCTACGCCCCCATGCTGCTGCCCGACCCCGCCACGGCGGCCGCGCTGCGCAACCAGACCGGCATCGCCCGCGCCTTCGAGTACTTCGACAAGGTCACCGTCGCCTGCGTCTCCATCGGCTCCTGGGAGCCGGGCATCTCCACCGTGCACGACATGCTCACCGACGAGGAGCGGGCCCACTACGCCTCCCTCGGCGTCGCCGCCGAGATGTCCGCGCACCTCTTCGACGCCGAGGGCCGCCGCGTCGGACGCGACCTGGGCGAGCGCTGCATCACGGTCGAGGCGGACCGGCTGCGCCGCATCCCCGAGGTCGTCGCCATCGCGGGCGGCCAGCGCAAGGCCGCCGCCATCGGGGCGGTGCTGCGTTCGGGGCTCGTCACCAGCCTCGTCACCGACCGCGCCGCCGCGGACTACCTCCTCGCCGAGGCGGCCCCGGGCCCCCGCCCCGCCCTGGAGCGCGCGGACCCGGACGGCGTCTGACCCCACACCCGGCCCGCCGAGGCGTCCGGCGCCCCACCACCCACGGTCCCGACCCGCGGCCCCGGAGGTGACGGGCGCCGTTGCCCTGCGCCCCTGGCGTCTCACCGGGTGCCGACAGGACTCCCCGTACCTGCCGGGTGCCGGGCGCGGTTTCCCCGTACGCCCGCCCACCGGCTCCTCCGGGGGCGACCCTCCTGGAGGATCCGACGAAGAGGGTGCCGCAAGCCTCGGATGAAACGCCCGGGACTGGTATACGGACGGGCGTGGGACAATGAACTACGTGCTTTTTCCCCTGGCTGAAATGCCTAGGGGCCACTCCGAACGACTGGGATGTTCAGCACGTGCGTTTCCTCAATGACGTCAAGCCGCCGTACGACCTCACGTACGACGATGTGTTCATGGTGCCGAGCCGCTCGGCGGTCGGCTCCCGACAGGCCGTCGACCTCTCCTCGCCCGACGGCACCGGTACGACGATCCCGCTGGTCGTCGCCAACATGACCGCGATCGCCGGCCGCCGCATGGCCGAGACCGTCGCCCGCCGCGGCGGCATCGTCGTCATCCCCCAGGACATCCCGATCGAGGTCGTCACCGACGTCATCTCCTGGGTCAAGAGCCGGCACCACGTCCTCGACACCCCCATCGTCCTGGCCCCGCACCAGACCGTCGCGGACGCCCTGTCGCTGCTCCCCAAGCGGGCGCACGACGCCGGTGTCGTCGTCGACGAGGACGGCCGCCCGGTCGGTGTCGTCACCGACGCGGACCTCTCCGGCGTGGACCGCTTCACCCAGCTCTCCGAGGTCATGTCCAAGGACCTGCTGCTCCTCGACGCCGACATCGAGCCCCGCGAGGCGTTCAACAAGCTGGACCACGCCAACCGCCGCTACGCCCCGGCCGTCGACAAGGACGGGCGTCTGGCCGGCATCCTCACCCGCAAGGGCGCCCTGCGCGCGACCCTGTACACCCCCGCCACCGACGACCGGGGCAGGCTGCGCATCGCCGCCGCCGTCGGCATCAACGGCGACGTGGCGGGCAAGGCCAAGCAGCTCCTCGACGCCGGTGTGGACACCCTCGTCGTGGACACCGCGCACGGCCACCAGGAGTCGATGATCGCCGCGATCCAGGCGGTCCGCGGCCTCGACCCGCACGTCCCGATCGTCGCCGGCAACATCGTCGCCGCCGAGGGCGTCCGCGACCTCATCGAGGCCGGCGCGGACATCATCAAGGTCGGTGTCGGCCCCGGCGCCATGTGCACCACCCGCATGATGACCGGCGTCGGCCGGCCGCAGTTCTCCGCCGTCATGGAGTGCGCCGCCGAGGCGAAGAAGTACGGCAAGCACGTCTGGGCCGACGGCGGTGTCCGACACCCCCGCGACGTCGCCATGGCGCTCGCCGCCGGTGCCTCCAACGTGATGATCGGCTCCTGGTTCGCCGGCACCTACGAGTCCCCGGGCGACCTCCACCAGGACGCCGAGGGCCGGTACTACAAGGAGTCCTTCGGCATGGCCTCCGCCCGCGCGGTGCGCAACCGCACGAGCGAGGAGTCGGCCTACGACCGGGCCCGCAAGGCGCTCTTCGAGGAGGGCATCTCGACCTCGCGGATGTTCATCGACCCGGCCCGCCCCGGCGTCGAGGACCTGATCGACTCGATCATCGCGGGCGTCCGCTCCTCCTGCACCTACGCGGGCGCCGCCTCGCTGGCCGAGTTCGAGGAGAAGGCCGTCGTCGGCATCCAGAGCGCCGCCGGCTACGCCGAGGGCAAGCCGCTGCACGCCAGCTGGAGCTGATCCACCCGGCCCCGGCCCCTGTACGCCGAAGGCCCCCGTGAGGCGACTCGCGGGGGCCTTCGCCGTACCCCCGGCGGCGCTGGGCCCGTCAGGCCGGTACGTGCGGCCGCAACGCCTCCGTCACCGCCGCCGCCATCCGGGCGTGTCCCCGGTCGTTCGGGTGCAGACCGTCCGCCAGGTCCTCCGGGCCGAGCAGCGGCTTGCCGGAGAGCACCAGGAGCCGTCTGTCGCCCTCCGCCGCCAGGTTTCGGCCCGCGTCCTCCATCGCCGTCCGCAGGTCGCCCAGGGTGGCGCCCAGGGCGTTCCGGGTGGTCTCGGCCTCCGGGCGCAGCACGGGGGAGAGGATCAGCAGCGGGACGTCCGGGTGGCCCCGCCGGATGAGCCCGACGTACGCCCGGACCGTCTCGTGGAGCAGGCTCGCCGAAGCGGGCGCCCGCGACCAGCAGTTCGTGCCGAAGGCGAGGGTCACCACCTCGCCCGGCAGGCTCGCCAGCTGCTCGGCGAGGGGCAGCTCGCCGCGTGCCCCGCCGGCGTAGCCGAGGTTGACCGTGTCCAGGCCCAGCATCCGCCCCGCCGTCGAGGGCCAGGAGTGGGCGGGCCGGGTCGACCACCAGCCCTCGGTGATCGAGTCGCCGTGCACCAGCCAGCGCGGACGCCGCGGAGCGGGCGAGAGGGAGCCGCCGACGGCCCGCAGGCCGAGGACGGCCGGCCCGCGGCTTTCGGGCGGGTGGACGGTGAAGGTGCCCCCCTCCGGGGGCAGCGGAAGCCGGACCGTCGCCTCCCCGGCCGGGTCCGTCAGGACCTCGCGCACGCACCGCCCGCCCTGCCACAGGGCGAAGCAGTGCGGCAGCGCCCCGGGCGCGGACGTCCGATAGCGCAGCTCGACCCCGCGGGTCCCCGGCGTCGCCGTGAACTCGACCCGGACCCCGATCGGCAGCGCCGCCCGCTCGGCGGTGTCCCACGGCAGCCGGTCGAGGTCGGAGGGGTCGGCGCGCACCGCCCGCCCCCGGTCGAGCCATGCCGTACCGCGCAGGAAAGGCTCCGGTTCCAGCCAGGCCGTCGCCGCCGTCCCCGGCGGTCGGGGGGACGACAGGGGGTCGCAGAGCGGGTCATCCGGCATGAGGAGTCCCTGCACCGGGAAGGGGCGCTTCACACCTCGATGTGTCGATTCATGCGACGGGGCGCAATGTTTCCCCGTCCCCGCCGCCAGAGCGCAATGATCATCCACAGGTGCGCAACAACCCTGCATTACAACCGCGAAGCTTCACCCCTTAGGCTCGTGCCTCGTACCAGGAGTGGCGGCGACCGTCTGCTCGGCGGTCCCCCATCCCTCGCGGGCTCCTTCCCCCTGCTCGCGTGCCGCCGCGGTCGTCGCGTCCCGACAGGCAGCGATCAAGGAGCCCCCGCAGTGCTGGATCAAGGCACAGCCCCGCCGGCCACCGAGCCGACCGTCCCCAAGTCTTCCGGGCTCTCCGCCCTGATCCGGCGCAAGCCGGTAGAACTGCTGGTCGCCGAGGGTGGTCAGGGTGAGGGCGGCTCGCTCCGCCGCTCGCTCTCGATGTGGCAGCTGACGATGATCAGCATCGGCGCGACGCTGGGCACGGGCATCTTCGTCGTGCTCGGCGAGGCGGTGCCCGAGGCGGGGCCGGCCGTCACCGTCGCCTTCGTGCTGGCCGGCCTCACTGCCCTGTTCTCGGCCCTCTCGTACGCCGAACTGGCCGGCACCATCCCCGTCGCCGGCTCCTCCTATTCGTATGCGTACGCAACGATGGGTGAAGTCGTCGCGTGGATCTGCGGCTGGTGCCTGCTCCTGGAGTACGGCGTCTCCGTCGCGGCCGTGGCCGTCGGCTGGGGCGACTACCTCAACGAGCTGCTCGACGGGACCATCGGGGTCACCCTCCCGGCGGCGCTCTCCGCGCCCCCCGGCGACGGCGGCGTGTTCAACCTGCCGGCCCTGATCGTCGTCGTGCTCGCCATGATGTTCCTGCTCGGCGGCGCCAAGGAGTCCGCCCGCGCGAACACGATCATGGTGTTCGTCAAGATCGCCTCGCTGGTGCTGTTCTGCACGGTCGGTTTCATCGGCTTCGACTCCGGCAACTACTCGGACTTCATGCCGCTCGGCCGGGAGAGCATCGGAGCCGCCGCGGCCATCCTGTTCTTCTCGTACATCGGCTTCGACGCCGCCTCCACCGCCGGTGAGGAGGCCAAGAACCCCAAGCGCGACCTGCCGAGGGCGATCATGCTCTCGCTGGTGATCGTCACCGCGCTGTACGTCCTCGTCGCGGCCGTCGCCGTCGGCGCCTGGGACTGGAAGAAGTTCGCCGGCACCGATGCCACCCTCGCCGCGATCATGAACGATGTCACCGGCCAGAGCTTCTGGGGCACCCTGCTCGCCGCCGGCGCCGTGATCTCCATCGCCAGCGTCGTCCTGACCGTGCTCTACGGCCAGACCCGGATCCTCTTCGCGATGTCCCGCGACGGGCTCGTGCCCAAGGTCTTCCGCAAGGTGAACCCCAAGACCGGGACGCCCCGCGCCAACACCGTGATCGTCTCGCTCTTCTGCGGCATCCTCGCCGCCGCCGTCCCCCTCGGCGAGCTGGTCAACGCCACCAGCATCGGCACGCTCTTCGCCTTCGCCCTGGTCAACATCGCCGTCGTGGTGCTCCGCTACACCCGGCGCGACATGGAGCGCTCCTTCAAGGTGCCCTTCGGCCCCGTCTTCCCGGTGCTCGGCTTCGCCTTCTGCGCGTACAGCATGTACAGCCTCGACCTGATCACCTGGGCGTATTTCGGTGTGTGGATGGCGGTCGGCCTCGTGGTCTACTTCCTGTACGGCATGCGCCGCTCCCGCCTGGCCACCGACGTCGTGGCCTCCGACGCAGAGAAGTGATCCACCCGTAGTGCGACTCAACGACCTCGACGAACGCATCGTCCACGCCCTCGCGGAGGACGCCCGTCGCTCCTACGCCGACATCGGCTCGCTCGTCGGTCTCTCCGCGCCCGCCGTGAAGCGGCGCGTGGACCGGCTGCGGGCCGAGGGCGCCATCACCGGCTTCACCGTACGGGTGGACCCGGCGGCGCTCGGCTGGGAGACCGAGGGTTTCGTCGAGATCTACTGCCGCCACAACACCTCGCCGAACGACATCCGGCGAGGCCTGGAGCGGTATCCCGAAGTGGTGTCCGCGTCGACCGTCACCGGTGACGCGGACGCCGTCGTGCAGGTCTTCGCCTCCGACATGCGCCACTTCGAGCGGGTCCTGGAGCGGATCGCAGGCGAGCCCTTCGTGGAGCGCACCAAGTCGGTCCTGGTGCTCTCGCCGCTGCTGCGGCGCTTCTCCTCCGGCTCGCCGGCGTAGGGCCAGGGGGTGCGGGGCCGTGGCTCCCGCACCGCGCCCGGCCGACGGCAGAGCCCCCGCCCCGGCGGTGATCAGCAGCCCACGCCGTCGGCATGAAGGCCGCGGCGGACGGGGGGGCGCAACGAATCGCCGTCGGGCCGGAGGATCGCGCAACGCTTCGACGGTCGGTCCGCAACGGTCGCGCCTTGTCCCGGACGAGCGCGAAACCGTACCGTTTCTGACGTCTCCCCCGCACTCCGGACCTTCAGAGGATCACCATGCCCGCGCTGCGCATCGCCCTGCTCCAGAGCTCCGGTGAGCTCGGTGACGTGGCCGCCAATCTGAAGGTCCTCGACGAGGCCGCCGCCCGCGCGGCGGCCGCCGGCGCCGGGCTGCTGCTCGCTCCGGAGCTGTTCCTGACCGGCTACGCGATCGGCGCCGACATGGCGCGCCTCGCCGAGCCGGCGGACGGCCCCTCCGCCCGGGCCGTCGCCGCCGTCGCCGTCCGCCACGGAGTGGCCGTCGGGTACGGGTACCCGGAGCGGGACACCGACCGGCACGGGGTGCTCTACAACGCCGCCCAGCTCTTCGGCGCCGACGGCGCCGTGTTGGCGCGCTACCGCAAGACGCACCTCTACGGCGGCTTCGAGCAGCAGTGGTTCACGCCCGGCGACGACACCGTCGTCCAGACGCGGATCGGCGGCCTCACGGTCGGCCTGATGATCTGCTACGACGTCGAGTTCCCGGAGAACGTGCGGGCGCAGGCCCTGGCCGGCACGGACCTGCTGCTCGTGCCGACCGCCCTCATGCACCCCGCCGAGGTCGTCGCCGAGTCCGTCGTCCCGGTGCGCGCCTTCGAGAACCAGATGTACGTGGCGTACGCCAACCGGGCCGGGCAGGAGGGGGAGTACGAGTTCGTCGGCCTCTCCGCGCTCGCCGGCCCCGACGGCACCGCCCGGGCCCGCGCCGGCCGGGGCGAGGAGCTGATCCTCGGCGACGTCGACCCCGAGGTCCTGGCGGCCTCCCGGGCGGACAACCCGTATCTGCGGGACCGCCGCCCCGGTCTGTACGGCTCACTGGTCTGAGCCCCCCGCCCGCCGGCCCTCCCGCCCTCCCGCCTGCCCCCCTCCCCAGTCTTTCCGTGCAAGGAGTCCGAACCCCATGACGTCCACGGTGCCCACCGCCGTCCAGCACACCGACGCGCAGCCGCCGATCACCATGTTCGGTCCGGACTTCCCGTACGCCTACGACGACTTCCTGGCCCACCCGGCCGGACTCGGCCAGATACCGGCGACCGAGCACGGCACCGAGGTCGCCGTCATCGGCGGCGGTCTCTCCGGCATCATCGCCGCCTACGAGCTGATGAAGATGGGCCTCAAGCCCGTCGTCTACGAGGCCGACCGAATCGGCGGCCGGCTGCGCACCGTCGGCTTCGAGGGCACCGGCACCGAGGGCCTGACCGCCGAGATGGGCGCCATGCGCTTCCCGCCCTCCTCGACGGCCTTCCAGCACTACATCGACCTGGTGGGCCTGGAGACGGAGCCCTTCCCGAACCCGCTCGCCGAGTCGACCCCGTCGACCGTCGTCGACCTCAAGGGCGAGTCGCACTACGCCGAGACCGTGGACGACCTGCCGCAGGTCTATCGCGACGTCGCCGCCGCGTGGAACGCCTGTCTGGAGGAGGGCGCCGACTTCTCCGACATGAACCAGGCCATGCGCGAGCGCGACGTCCCGCGCATCCGCGAGATCTGGGCCAAGCTCGTCGAGAAGCTCGACAACCAGACCTTCTACGGCTTCCTGTGCGACTCGGAGTCGTTCAAGTCCTTCCGTCACCGCGAGATCTTCGGCCAGGTCGGCTTCGGCACCGGCGGCTGGGACACCGACTTCCCGAACTCCATCCTGGAGATCCTGCGGGTCGTCTACACGGAGGCCGACGACCACCACCGCGGCATCGTGGGCGGCTCCCAGCAGCTGCCGCTGCGCCTGTGGGAGCGCGAGCCGCAGAAGATCGTGCACTGGGCGCAGGGGACGTCGCTCTCCTCGCTGCACGACGGCGACCCGAAGCCGGCCGTGACCCGGCTGAACCGGACCGCCGGCAACCGCATCACCGTCACGGACGCCTCCGGCGACATCCGCACGTACCAGGCGGCGATCTTCACCGCCCAGTCCTGGATGCTGCTCTCCAAGATCGCCTGCGACGACTCGCTCTTCCCGATCGACCACTGGACGGCGATCGAGCGCACCCACTACATGGAGAGCTCCAAGCTCTTCGTGCCCGTGGACCGGCCGTTCTGGCTGGACAAGGCCGTCGACGCCCAGGGGAACCCGACCGGCCGGGACGTCATGTCGATGACGCTGACCGACCGGATGACCCGTGGCACCTACCTCCTGGACGACGGTCCGGACAAGCCGGCCGTGATCTGCCTCTCGTACACCTGGTGCGACGACAGCCTGAAGTGGCTGCCGCTGTCCGCCAACGAGCGGATGGAGGTCATGCTGAAGTCGCTCGGCGAGATCTACCCGAACGTCGACATCCGGAAGCACATCATCGGCAACCCGGTGACCGTCTCCTGGGAGAACGAGCCCTACTTCATGGGCGCCTTCAAGGCGAACCTGCCGGGCCACTACCGCTACCAGCGCCGCCTGTTCACGCACTTCATGCAGGACCGGCTGCCCGAGGACAAGCGGGGCATCTTCCTCGCGGGCGACGACATCTCCTGGACGGCCGGCTGGGCCGAGGGCGCCGTGCAGACCGCGCTGAACGCGGTGTGGGGCGTGATGCACCACTTCGGCGGTGCCACCGACGCCACCAACCCCGGCCCGGGCGACGTCTACGACGACATCGCGCCGGTGGAACTTCCGGAGGACTGACGCCGTTGGGGGAGTGGGGCGGACAGCATCGGCGCGCGAGCGGCCGCGAGAGTGGTCAGCCGCGCTGTGCGAGCGGCGTCAGCAGCATCCGCCCCACCAGACCCACCGACCGGTCGAGGCGTTCGGCGAACTCCTCGGCCAGGTCGGGCAGTTCCCGCAGCTGCCACAGTGAGCGCGCGGCGAGCCACGCCCCGTCGCGGGCCCGGTCCAGGCTCCAGCAGCCCAGCAGGTGCGTCAGCGGGTCCGCGATCTCCAGGAGGTCCGGACCCGGCATCAGCTCCTCGCGGATGCGCTCCTCCAGGAGGACCAGGACGTCGCCGACCCGGTCGAAGTCGTCCTCCAGCTCCGCGGGCTCGCATTCCAGCGCCCGGCAGGTGTCGACCACCGCGAGGGCCAGGTCGTGGCCGATGTGCGCGTTGATCCCGGCGAGCGCGAACTGCAGCGGGCTCACGCCGGGGTGGCGGCGGTAGGTGAAGAGCGGCCGCCAGCAGGCCGGGGCGGGGCCGCCGGTGGCGACGGCGTCGACCACGGAGAGGTAGCGCTCCGCGAAGCGGACGTCGAGGGCGGCGGCCGCCCTGCGGTCGGCGAAGGTGCCGGCGTCGATGGCGTGGCCGATCTCCTCCGTCACGGTCAGATAGACCCGGTTGAAGACCGCGACCCCGTCGGTGGGGTGCCAGGCCGACCGGATGGTCCGCATCCGGTCCACCACCGGGTCGATCGCCGTGAAGGGCCCGATCTCCGCGATCTCGATGCCGGCCCCCGCCGCGGCTCCCGCGCCGCGGGCGATCACGCCGGCGGCATCCACCCCGTCGGTGCCCACGCCAGGGGCGTCCACGCCGGGGAGGCCGATGCCCTCGGTGTCGATCCGCTCGTCGTCGAGCTGCCCGGTGTCGATCTGCTGGGTCTGCGCCATGGGGGCAGACTTCCAGCAGCCCGGCCGCGAGGGAACTCTCCCGGCCGGGCTTACCCAGAACGGGCGAATCCGGCTACGGCTTGTCGGCGGGCTCCCCGCCCGTGCCGCCCTCCCCGGGCCGGCGCCCGTCGCGGGGACGGCCGCCGTTCCCGGGCCCCTCTCCCTCGTACGAGCTGGTGCCCGAGTCCAGCAGGGGCTCCTGCCGCTTGAGGTGTTCGGGGGCGAAGGCCCGCAGGACGTGGTAGCCGGTGATCACGACGAGCGTGCCGAGCGCGATGCCGCCCAGCTCGAAGGTGTCGGTGAAGGTCAGCTTCACCCCGCCGACGCCGATGATGATGCCCGCCGCGGCCGGGACCAGGTTGAGCGGGTTGCGCAGGTCGACCTTGGCGTTGATCCAGATCTGGGCGCCGAGCAGGCCGATCATGCCGTACAGGATCACCGTGATGCCGCCGAGCACTCCGCCGGGGATCGCGGCGACGACCGCGCCGAACTTCGGGCAGAGGCCGAAGAGCAGCGCGAAGCCGGCGGCGGCCCAGTAGGCGGCGGTGGAGTAGACGCGGGTGGCGGCCATGACGCCGATGTTCTCGGAGTACGTGGTGTTCGGCGGGCCGCCCACGGCGGTGGACAGCATCGAGGCGGCGCCGTCCGCGGCGATCGCCGTGCCCAGCTTGTCGTCGAGCGAGTCCCCGGTCATCTCGCCGACGGCCTTGACGTGTCCGGCGTTCTCGGCGATCAGTGCGATCACCACGGGCAGCGCGACCAGGATCGCGGACCACTCGAAGGAGGGGCCGTGGAAGGACGGCAGGCCGATCCAGTCGGCCTGCGAGACGCCGGAGAGGTCGAGTCGCCAGTGGTCGGTGACCTGGCCGCCCGGGGACATCGAGTGGATCTTCCCGAAGACCAGGTCGAAGATCCACGAGATGCCGTAGCCGAAGATCAGACCGAGGAAGATCGCGATGCGCGACCAGAAGCCGCGCAGGCAGACCACGGCCAGACCGGTGAAGAGCATCACCAGGAGCGCCGTCCACTGGTCCTGCGGCCAGTAGGTGGCCGCGGTGACCGGGGCGAGGTTGAAGCCGATCAGCATGACGACGGCGCCGGTGACGATCGGGGGCATCGCCGCGTGAATGATCCGCGCGCCGAACTTCCGTACCGCCAGGCCCGCCAAAAAGAGGACCACGCCGACGACGAACACCGCGCCGGTGACGGTGGCGCTGGTGCCCCCGGAGGCCCGGATGGCGGCGGCGACCCCGACGAAGGAGAGCGAGCAGCCCAGATAGCTGGGCACCGTCCCCCGGGTCGCGAGCAGGAAGATGACCGTCGCGACACCCGACATCATGATCGCGAGGTTGGGGTCGAGACCCATCAGCACCGGGGCGACGAAGGACGCGCCGAACATGGCCACCACGTGCTGGGCGCCGAGTCCGACCGTACGGGGCCACGAGAGCCGCTCGTCCGGCCGGACCACGGCTCCGGGAGCGGGTGTCCGTCCGTCGCCGTGCAGGCTCCAGCGCACGCCGAGGTTCATGAGGCCGCTCCCGTTCTCCGGTGGGGGCGGCCAAGTCGCGGCCGCCGAAGATCAGCCACATCGTAGGTGGTGCCCGGCCGGCCCCGGCGGGCCCGCCCCCTGGTGCGCCGCAGGTCACAAGGGGGCGGGAGCCGCTCTCAGGAGGCCTTGCCCGAGCTCTCCCGGGCGCTGCCGCTCGCGGCCGGCGCCGACGTCCGGGCCCCCGGACGCAGCACCCCGGCGCCGAGCACCAGACCGAAGGCCAGCAGCGTGACCAGGCCGAAGGAGAAGGTGAGCGAGGTCGCGTCGGCGATGCCGCCGATCGCCGAGGGGGCGATCAGTCCCGAGGTGTACGTGATGGTGGCGACGCCTGCGATGGCCTGGCTCGGGTTGGGCCCGCTGCGGCCGGCCGCGGCGAAGGCGAGCGGCACGACGACCGCCACACCGAGGCCGATCAGACCGAAGCCGGCCATGGCGAGGGCGGCGTGCGGGGCGAGGACGACGAGCACCCCGCCGAGGGTGGCGGCGACGCCCCCGACCCGGACCGTCCGTACCGCCCCGAAGCGGTCCACCACCCGGTCGCCGACCAGCCGGGCGATGGCCATGGTGAGGGCGAAGGCGGTGGTGGAGGCGGCCGCGACCCCGGCGGAGGAGCCCAGCTCGTCCTTCAGGTAGACCGCCGACCAGTCGAGGCTGGCGCCCTCGGCGAAGACTCCGCAGAAGCCGATCGCGCCGATGACCAGGGCCGACTTCGGCGGCAGCGAGAAGCGCGGCGGGGGCTCCTCGTCCGGAGCGCTCTGCAGGTCGAGCACGCCCTGGCAGAAGACGATGCCCAGGGCCGTCAGGACCAGGGCGGCGATCAGATGGTGCAGCCGGGCGTCCGCGCCCAGATGGGCGGCGACGGTGCCGGCGGCGGAGCCGATGAGCGCGCCCACGCTCCACATCCCGTGCAGGCTGGACATGATCGACTTGCCGAGGCGGTTCTCCACCTCGACCCCGAGGGCGTTCATCGCCACGTCGGACATTCCGGCCGTGGCGCCGTAGACGAAGAGGGCCGCGCAGAGGCCGTAGATGCTCGGGGCGAGGGACGGCAGGATCAGGGCGAGCGTCCACAGCGTGAGCAGGCCGCGCAGCGCCGTGCGGGCGCCGAAGCGGTGGCTGATCGCGCCCGCCAGCGGCATCGCGAGGGAGGCGCCGATGGCGGGGAAGGCGAGGGCGAGGCCGAGCTGCCCCGCGCTCACGTCGGCGTGGTCCTGGATCCAGGGGATGCGGGTGGCGAAACTGCCGGTGACCGCGCCGTGGACGCAGAAGACGGCGGCGACGGCGAACCGGGCCCGCCGGAGCCGCTGGGTACTGAAGACGGTCTCGCCCGCCATGGGGCCCTCCCCGAAGCTGTCGCTGTCCTTGGCCATGATGCCGCCGTAAACTATCAGGAACCCTGCCTGATAAATAGTATGACCGCCGGAAGTCTGAGAGGATCCCGAGCATGCCCGCATCTCCGAGCACCGCCCGGGCCATCAACGACCGGCTCGCCCTGCGACTGCTCCAGGACGAGGGGCCGCTGACGGCGAGTCAGCTCAAGACGCTGACCGGGCTGTCCCGGCCCACCGTCGCCGACCTCGTCGAGCGGCTCCAGGGCTCCGGGCTCGTCCGGATCGTGGGGGAGTCCGGCGCCGAGCGGCGCGGCCCCAACGCCAAGCTGTACGGGATCGTCGCCGACCGCGCCCACCTCGCCGCCCTCGACGTGCGCACCCGCTCCGTCTCCGTGGTGGTCGCCGACCTCCTGGGCACCACGCTTGCCGAGGCGACCCTGCCCGTCGGGGACGGCACGGCCACCGAACCCGCCGTCGAGCAGGCGGTCGCCCTCCTCGAACGCACGGCGAAGGAGGCGGGGGTGGCGGCCCTGCACAGCGTCGGCATCGGCGCGCCCGGCCTCATCGACCCGGCCACGGGCGAGCTGAACGACTCCTCAGGGCTGCCCGCCTGGCACCGGCGGCTCGTGCCGGCCCTGCAGCAGCGCCTGCCGGCGACCGTGCTGGTCGAGAACGAGACCAATCTGGCGGCCGTCGCCGAGCAGCGGGTGGGGGCCGCCCAGGACTGCGACACCTTCGTGCTGCTGTGGCTGGGCCAGGGCGTCGGCGCGGCCGTCGTTCTGGACGGGCGGCTGCGCCGGGGCGCCTCCGGCGGCGCCGGGGAGATCGGGTTCCTGCCGGTCCCCGGCACCGGCGGGCTGCCCTCGGCGCACGACTGCGCGGGCGGCTTCCACGAGCTGGCCTGCGTGGCGGCTATCGACGCCCTGGCCGTCCGGCACGGCCTCGACCCCCGCACCGCCCTCGCCTCGGGGGACGGCCCCTTCCTCGACGCGCTCGCCGACCGCCTCGCCGTGGGCGCGGCCGCCGTCGTCTCGGTCCTGGACCCCGGCTGCCTCGTCCTCGGCGGCGAGACCGGCCACCGCGGCGGCCGGGAGCTCGCCGCCCGCGTCGAGGCCCGGCTCGCCGCCCTCTCGCCCCTGCGCACCGAGGTCCGTGCCACCGAACTCGGCGACGCGGCGGTCCTCCGGGGCGCCCTCCTGGCCGCCCGCGACGCCGCGCAGGACGAGCTCTTCGGCCCGCCGGACCACGGCGACCACGGGCGGCACGGCTAGGGGTTCAGCTGATCGTCAGTGGCTGGTCCGGGGCGAGTTCGGCGGCGATGCGCTCGGCGACCTCCTCGGCCGTGTTGCCCTCGGGCGTGTTCGCGGTCTTGGTCGTGGACACCGCGATGGCGAGGCGGTCGGAGGGGAGATAGGCCTGGATCGCCGCATAGCCGGAGAACGACGGGTTCTGCACCAGCCAGCTGTCGACCACGATGATGCCCAGGCCGAAGTGCGCGGCCTCGGTCTGCTTCAGACAGATCGTGGCGGGACAGGTGGCGGTCGCGCCGCCCAGGCCGACCGTGCCCGGGTCGAGGAAGGTGCGGTACGAGCGGGGCGAGAGGAGTTCGCCGCTGCCGATGGCCCGCGCGGAACGGGCCAGGTCACAGATGTCGGTGGTGATGACCGCGCCGGGCGCGGTGGTCCACGACGGGTTCCAGAAGGTGGACTCCTCGTAGAGCCCGCGATCGGAGGTGAAGGCGTGCAGGACCGGGCTCGGGATGTCCGGCGTGAAGTTGTTCTGCGTGTCGCGGAGCCCGAGAGGGCCCCAGATCCGTTCCTGCAGGAACTCGTCGATCCGGGTGCCGGTGATCTTCTCCAGCGCCTGGGTCAGGAGCAGGTAGTTGGCGTGGGAGTAGCTCCAGTTGGTGCCGGGCTCGTACCAGAACGAGTGGCTGTACGGGAACGCCAGCAGCTCGTCCGGGGTCCACTGGCGGAAGGGGTGGGCGGTCAGCTCGGCCCCGAACGCCGGGTCCGTCACGTAGTCGTGGAGGCCCGTGGTGTTGGAGGCCAGCATCCGCAGGGTGATCCGCTCGGCCTTGGGCACGTCGGGCAGCCAGCGCTCCACGGTGTCGTCGAGCGAGACCTTCCCCTCCTCGACCAGCTGGAGGAGGGCCGTGGCGATGTGGGCGAAGACCACGGAGCCGGCGCGGAAGTGCATGTCCGGCTGGGCCGGGACCCCGGTCATGGACTCGCCGAGCGCGTCGGTGAGGACCTCGCGCCCGTCGATGGTGACCTTCAGCTCCACCGAGTTCAGCTTGAGGTCCTTCTTGGCCTTGCGGGTGATGTCCAGGACCTTGCGGGCCTGCGCGTCGAGGGGACGCTCGGTCCGTACGCAGTCGCGGTCGCCGTGATGGCCGGGTCCCTCCGCGAACGCGGTCGTGGTGGCCGGGGCCTGGACGGTGGCGGCGAGGAGAGCGGCGCAGAGCAGAGCGCGGCGGGCCCGTGCACGCGCACGCGGGCGCGGGCGCGTGCGGGTGGAGGCGGGGGTGCGTGTCATGCCCGCACTATGGCGGGAAGGACACGGCTGATTCGCCCGAACACTCCGCAAAGTGCGCGAGACGTGCCCAAGTGGTGCAGAGCGGACTAGGTCGAAGGACGGCCGGGAGCGCCGCTCCCGTCGTCGAACCGAGCCGCCAGGAACTCCTCGAACGTCACCCGCCCCACCGCCGACTCCGGGGCCAGGTGTCCTCCGAGCCGCAGTCCCCGGTACGTCCGCCCCGGCAGGGGCACCTCGACGATCCGCCGCCGGCGCCCGCTCGCCCGCAGGTACGCCTCGGCCAGCTCGGGGAAGGTGAGCACCTCGGGCCCGCCCATGTCCGCCACGCGCCCGGCAGGGTCGCCCGTCGCGAGTTCCGCGAGACGGGCCGCGGCCTCGGTGACCTCCAGGGGCTGGTCCCGTACGCCCTTCGGGAGCACCATGACCGGCGGTTTGGCCAGGCCTTGGAGGAGGCGCAGGATCAGGTCGTGGAACTGTGTCGTCCGCAGGATCGTCCAGCCGACCCCGGACTGCTGGAGCCGCCGCTCCACGGCGTACTTGGTGCGGTAGTAGCCCAGCGGGACCCGGTCGACGCCGACGATCGAGATGTAGAGCACGTGCGGGACGCCCGCCCGCTGCGCTGCCTCGATCAGGTGGTCGGCCGCCTCCTCGTCGCCCCGGGTGATGTTCGTGCAGTGGACGATCGCGTCCACGCCCCGGACCGCCCGGTCCAGCAGCGGGCCGCCCCTGCGCAGGTCGACGGCGAAGGGAGGGGAGTGGCGGCTCAGGACGCGGACCTCGTGGCCGTCGGCGCGCAGCCGGTCGCACACCGGGCGGCCGAGGGTGCCCGTGCCGCCCGTCACCAGGATCGTGGTCATGCCTCCAGCGTGAACGCCTTCGCCGCGACCCGCACACGCGGGCCGCGGCGAAGGCCGGGGAGGACCCGGCGACGGCAAGGGCCGTGAATTCCGCCGCCGGGCGTTTCGAGGGGGGGAGGTCGTCCCCGTCCTGCCGGACGGCCTTCAGACCGTCCTGCTGTCCGGCCGTCCGGGGGCCGTCAGCGGGTTCAGCAGGCGCCGAGGTCCTTCCAGACGCCCCACTGGCCGGTCGTGCCCGGCTCCTCGTTCTGGGTCCACCACTGGGCCTTCCACGTGCGGCCCTTGTGCGCGACCTCGTTGCCGGAGTTGTAGATCGTGCCGGCCACGTACGCCGGAGCCGTGCAGCTGCCACCCGGCGGCGTGGTCGGCGGCGTGGTCGGGGGAGTCGTCGGCGGGGTGGTGGGCGGGGTCGTGGGCGGGGTGGTCGTCCCGGGCTCCACCACCGTCGTCCCGCGCGCCAGGTCACCGGCGAGCGCGTACGTCGTGCCGCTGATGTTCACCGTCCAGTTCGAGGGCGTGGAAACCGGCAGGTAGTAGTTGAACGCCAGGTCCACGGTCGCGCCCGGTGCCAGCGACTGCCAGGCCGGGAGCTTCAGAGACACCCGGTGGAAGTCGCCCTTCAGGCCGCCGACATTGCCGCCGGTGTGGTCGCTGCTGATCACCTTCGTACCGAAGCCCGACTGGTCCGAGGCGTTGCCCGGCGCGGCCGTCGCGTAGTCGAACCGGAACTCCGTGCCGCCCGGCAGCGCGGTGGCCGTGTTGTTGGTGATCTTGATCTTCGGGGTGATCGGGTAGTTGGAGTCGCCCAGCTTGAACTCGGTGAACTCCACGCCCACGTTCACGGCCTTCGTCGGCAGCGCGGCGTTCGACTTCTTGGCGCCGTACGGGGTGGCTGCCTTGAACTTGTCGTACATCAGCGAGGTGAGGGTGTCACCCATCTCGTACTGGCCCTTGGCGGCGTTCCAGTCGTAGTCGCCCGCCATCTCCCAGATCATCGTGCCGCCGATGCCCCGGTCGACGACGTAGTCGGCCTTGGCCGCCACCGACTGCTCGTCCTCGGTGGAGAGGAAGACCTTCTTCTGCGCGTTCCACAGCCACGGCGCGACCAGGGTCGCGTCGTACTTGCGGGCGTAGGTGCCGGTCAGGGTGGTGTTCGCCGGGAAGCCGTACCGGGTGACGTAGTCGCCGACGATCCCCTTCTCGAGGTTCTTGGCGTGCCACATCGGGTTGGAGCCGGCGGGCGACTCGACACCGTTGGTGTCCTTGTCGTGCCAGAGGTTGTCGATGCCGGAGGCGCCGTCGCCGCACTTGGTCAGGCCCGACCCGGCCGGGCAGGTGGTGGCCGCCGCCTTGCCCCACAGGCCGTCCGTGCCGCCCTGCACGTTCTTGTGGCCGCGGGTGTAGTAGGGCAGGCCGATGTTGATCCGGCCGGCCGGCATGGAGCCGCGGAAGTAGTGGTACGCCCAGTCGGTGTTGAGGTAGCCGATGCCGCCGTACTGCGAGGAGCCGTAGACGTTGGCGGCGGCCAGCTCGGCGTCCTTGCCGTCGTCGAAGAGCGAGGCGTTGGGGCCGACGTACTCGTTCCAGGCGCCGTGCAGGTCGTAGGACATGATGTTGACGTAGTCCAGGTACTTCTGGCTCTGGTACGTCTCCATGCCGCGCAGCAGGTAGCCCGAGGACGGCGCGGCGACGGTGAGCAGGTAGTGCTTGCCGTCGGCGGCGCCGGCCCGGTCGAGCCTCTCGCGCAGCGACTTCATCAGCGCGTCGTAGCCCTTGACCAGACCCGCCCGGCGGGCGTTGGAGATCTGCCAGTCGAGCGGGTTGCCCGCGTCCTTCATCGTCGTCGGGTACTCGTAGTCGATGTCGACGCCGTTGAAGCCGTACTTCTTGATGAAGGCGACGGCCGAGTCCGCGAACGTGTCGATCCCGGCCTGGTTGACCGAACCGTCGGCGTTGGTGGCCATCGAGTAGAAGCCGCCGGAGTTCACCCGGCTTCCGTTGTCGGCGAAGTAGCCGCCGGTCTCGGCCCAGCCGCCGACCGAGATCAGCGTCTTGACGTCCGGGTGCTGCTTCTTGAACTTGTTCAGCAGGTTGAAGTGGCCCTTGTAGGCGAAGCCCGGGTCCATCTCGGCGCCGGCGACACCGGGCCAGGTCATCCCGGTGGCCGCGTTCTCCGGCCCGTCCGTGCCCACCGACAGCTTGTTGTCGGAACCGATGTGCCCGAAGGCGTAGTTGATGTGGGTGATCTTGTCCCACGGGATGTCGTCGGCGAGATAGGCGGGCTCGCCGTTCTTGCCGGTGCGCCAGCCGGTGAAGTAGCCGATGACCCGGCGCTGGTGGTCCGCGCCCATCTTCTCGCGACCCTCGGTGTCGTAGACCGAGCAGTACGGGACGTCGACGCCGGGCGTCTTGTACAGCCCGTCCGGCCGACAGGACTCGTTGTCGGCGGCGTACGAGACGCCGCCGGAGAGCGAGCTGATCAGCAGTCCGGCGACGGCCGCGCCGGATGCGAGCAGCGAGGCTCTCGTCTTCGCGGGGGACAGCACGATCGGTTCCTCCTGGGAGGTGGGAGAACACAACGAACAAAGGGGTGGGTCGTGTTGGGCCCGTGGAGTGCGCACACCGGCGGGCGGTACCTCGGAGGTGACACGGAGATTAAGAGGACTAGACCAGTGCGTCAATAGGTCTGGACCAAAGTGGTGCCGAAGTGGGGAGAACGCGCGCCTTGTGAGCCAGCCCACAGGGCATCACCCGCATGGCCGACGAGCGGCCGTGGCACACTGGCCCTGTATCAGCAGCAGCGCACTCCGGGGTCGGTGTAATTCCGAACCGGCGGTATAGTCCGCGACCCGTCCGCAGCCAGCGGCCGGTTGACCAGGTGAGATTCCTGGACCGACGGTGAAAGTCCGGATGGGAGGCAGTGCGCGGCGGGCGACCCCTTCACGGGCGCGCCGGCCGTTTTCCGCTGGTCGCCGCAGCCGGTCCGCCGGCGTGCCGGGCGACCGGTGTATTCGGCCTCGGTGTCCCCCCGTGAGGCGTTGTCCCCGCTCTCTGTCGACATCGACAGGCCCCGGAGTCCGTGCCCGAAGAGGCAGGAGGACCCGGTGGCCACGCCAGCCGATGTGAACGCCATGCGCCGAGCCGTCGAGCTCGCCGCCCGCGGACTCGGCTCCACCAGCCCCAACCCGGTCGTCGGCTGCGTCATCCTCGACGCCTCCGGCCACCAGGTGGGCGAGGGCTTCCATCAGCACGCCGGCGGCCCGCACGCCGAGATCCACGCCCTGCTCCACGCCGGCGTCCTCGCCCGCGGCGGCACCGCCTACGTCACCCTCGAACCCTGCAACCACACCGGCCGCACCGGCCCCTGCGCCCAGGCCCTCGTCGAGGCCGGGATCAGCCGGGTCGTGTACGCCGTCGGCGACCCGAACCCGCAGGCCATGGGTGGTGCGGACACCCTCCGAGCGGCCGGCGTCGAGGTCGTCGAAGGCCTCCTCGCGGACGAGGCCGAGGCGGGCAACCTCGCCTGGCTCACCTCCGTACGCCGCGGCCGCCCCTTCGTCCGGTGGAAGTACGCCGCCACCCTCGACGGCCGGATCGCCGCCGCCGACGGCAGCTCCCGCTGGATCACCTCCGCCGAGTCCCGCGCCGACGTCCACCGTCTGCGCGCCGAGTCCGACGCCGTCGTCGTCGGTTCCGGCACCGCCCGCGCCGACGACCCCCATCTGGCCGTACGCGGCATCGAGGGCGCCGTCCAGCCGCTGCGCCTCGTCGTCGACACCCACGCCGACGCCGTGAAGCCCGGCGCCCGGGTCCTCAACGACGCGGCCCGCACCGTGATCGCCGTGGCCGAGGACCTCCTTCCGGAGGAGACCCTCCACTTCCCCGAGACCTGGTGGCTGCCCCGCGCCCCCGGCGGCGGCCTCGTCATCCCGGAACTCCTCGCCATGCTCCACCAGCAGGGCGTCCGCTCCGTCCTCCTCGAAGGCGGCCCCACCCTCGCGGGCGCCTTCGTCGCCGCGGGAGCCGTCGACCAGGTCGTCGGCTACCTCGCCCCGGTCCTCCTCGGCGCCGGGCCCCAGGCCCTCGCCGACGCCGGAATCACCACCATCTCCGACGCGTTGCGGCTCGATGTCACCGAGACCGTCCGCATCGGCCCCGACCTCCGTATCACCGCCACCCTCAAGGGAGCCTGACCGTGTTCACCGGAATCGTCGAAGAACTGGGCGAGGTCACCGCCGTCGAGCAGCTGGAGGACGCCTCCCGCTTCCGACTGCGCGGCCCCCTGGTCACGGAAGGCGCCAAGCACGGCGACTCCATCGCCGTCAACGGTGTCTGTCTCACGGTCGTCGAGTTCGGCGACGGGGAGTTCACCGCCGACGTGATGGCGGAGACGCTCAAGCGCTCCTCGCTCGGAGCCCTCGACGTGGGCTCCCGGGTCAACCTGGAGCGCCCCATGGCCGTCGGCGACCGCCTCGGCGGACACATCGTCCAGGGCCACGTCGACGGCACCGGCACGGTGCTCGAGCGCACCCCGTCCGAGCACTGGGAGATCGTCAAGGTCGGCCTGCCCGCCCACCTCGCCCGCTACGTCGTCGAGAAGGGCTCCATCACGGTCGACGGCGTCAGCCTCACCGTCGTCGAGGTCGGGGACGACTGGTTCACCATCAGCCTCATCCCCACCACCCTCGCCCTCACCACGCTCGGCATCAAGCAGAGCGGCGCCCCCGTGAACCTCGAGGTCGACGTCATCGCCAAGTACGTCGAGCGGCTGCTCGGCACCGAAGCCAAGGAGAACCTGACGTGAGCTGGCTCAACTCCGAGGCCTTCACCGCCTTCGGTCAGCACATCATGTGGTCCGACATGATCGGCAACACGATCGGCCTGATCGCCCTCGCGCTCGGCTGGCGACGCTCCATCCTCACCTGGCCCGCGCAGCTCCTCTCCGGCGTCATCCTGGTCGGCGCCTACGCCTCCGCCCACCTCAGCGGCGGCGTCGGCAAGCAGCTCCTCGTCATCGGCGTCGCCGCCTGGGGCTGGTGGCAGTGGAACCGCGGCCGGCAGCAGGCCCAGGACGGCTCCATCGCCGTCCGCTTCGCCACCTGGAAGGAGCGCGGCCTGCTCCTCGGCGGCGCCGTGGCCGGCACCCTCGCGGTCGGCGGCCTCTTCACCCTCTACCCGTCGCTCTCCTGGAGCCCCTGGGCCGACGCGTACATCTTCGTCGGCACGCTCGTCGCGATGGTCGCCCAGGCCCGCGGCCTGGTCGAGTTCTGGTTCGCCTGGCTCCTCGTCGACCTGGTCGGCGTCCCCCTCGCCTTCAACAGCGGCCTCGCCTTCTCCGGCCTGGTCTACGTGATCTACTTCGCCCTCGTCATCTGGGGCATGCGCGACTGGTGGCTCCGGACGCGCACCGCTCCCTCGGCTCTGGAAGGAGCACACGCATGAGCCACCCCGTCAGCGCCCTTCCGCCCTGGGACGCCACCGACCTCTCCCTCGACCCCGTCGAGCAGGCCATCCGCGACATCGCCGCCGGCCGGCCCGTCGTCGTCGTCGACGACGAGGACCGCGAGAACGAGGGCGACCTCGTCATCGCCGCCGAGAAGGCCACCCCCGAGATCGTCGCCTTCATGATGAGCGAGTGCCGCGGCCTCATCTGCGCCCCCATGGAGGACGACGAACTGGAGCGCCTCCAGCTCCCGCAGATGGTCGAGCACAACACCGAGTCGATGCGCACGGCCTTCACCGTCTCCGTCGACGCGTCCCCCGCCCACGGCGTCACCACCGGCATCTCCGCCGCCGACCGCGCCACCACCCTGCGCATGCTGGCCACCGGGACGTACGAGCCGTCCGACTTCGTCCGCCCCGGCCACATCTTCCCGCTGCGCGCCCGGGACGGCGGCGTCCTCGTCCGCAACGGCCACACCGAGGCAGCGGTCGACCTCGCCCGGCTCGCGGGCCTGCGCCCGGCCGGAGCCATCGTCGAGATCGCCGGCGAGGACGGCGTGATGCTGCGCCTGCCCGAGCTCGTCCCGTTCGCCCGCAAGCACGGCCTCACGATCATCTCGATCGAGGACCTCGTCGCCTACCGCCGCTCCGCCGAGCCGACCGTCCGCCGCGAGGCCGAGGTCCGGCTCCCCACCGCGCACGGCGACTTCACCGCGTACGGCTACCGCTCGACCGTCGACGGCGTCGAGCACGTCGCCCTCGTCCACGGCGAGATCGGCGAGGGCGAGGACGTCCTCGTCCGGGTCCACTCCGAATGCCTCACCGGCGACATCTTCCACTCGCTGCGCTGCGACTGCGGCCCCCAGCTGCAGGCCTCCATGGACCGGATCACCGAGGCCGGCCGCGGCGTCGTCGTCTACCTCCGCGGCCACGAGGGCCGGGGCATCGGCCTGCTGTCCAAGCTGCGCGCGTACGAGCTCCAGGAGCGCGGCCGCGACACCCTGGACGCCAATCTGGAGCTGGGCCTGCCCGCCGACGCCCGCGACTACGCGGCCGGGGCGCAGATCCTCGTCGACCTCGGGGTCCACAGCCTGCGGCTGATGACCAACAACCCCGAGAAGATCTCCGCCCTCACCCGCTACGGCCTCACGGTCGAGGGCCGCGAGCCGATGCCGGTCCAGGCGGGCGAGCACAACCTCCGCTACCTCCGCACCAAGCGGGACCGGATGGGACACGACCTCCCGTGGCTGGACGGCGTCCCCGCCTCCACCTGCGCCAACCAGTAACCACCAGCACGTCACCCGTACCGAGCAAGGAGAGACATGAGCGGCAAGGGCGCACCCGTCCTCAGCGTGAAGAACTGCGGCGACCTTCGGGTCGCGGTCATCGCGGCGCAGTGGCACGAGAAGATCATGGACGGACTCGTCGACGGCGCGCTCCGCGCCCTGCACGAGCTGGGCATCGACGAGCCGACCCTGCTCCGCGTGCCCGGCAGCTTCGAGCTGCCCGTGGTGGCGAAGGTCCTCGCCGGACGCGGCTACGATGCCATCGTCGCCCTCGGCGTCGTCATCCGCGGCGGAACGCCGCACTTCGAGTACGTGTGCCAGGGCGTCACCCACGGCCTCACCCAGGTCTCGATCGACACCGGCGTACCCGTCGGCTTCGGCGTCCTGACCGTGGACAACGAGGAGCAGGCCCTCGACCGGGCCGGCCTCGAAGGCTCGAACGAGGACAAGGGCCACGAGGCCGTCACCGCCGCCGTCGCCACCGCGACCACGCTGCGCACGGTCAGCGAACCCTGGCGCTGAGTGCGTGACCCTCACCCCGTACTCTTAGGACCATCATGGCGAACAAAACCTTCGAAGAGCTCTTCGCCGAGCTCAAGCTCAAGGCCGAGAACGGCGACCCGGCCACTTCCCGCACCGCGGAACTGGTGGACAAGGGTGTCCATGCCATCGGCAAGAAGGTCGTCGAGGAGGCCGCCGAGGTCTGGATGGCCGCCGAGTACGAGGGCAAGGAAGCCGCCGCCGAGGAGATCTCGCAGCTGCTGTACCACGTCCAGGTGATGATGGTCGCCCGCGGGATCTCGCTCGACGACGTCTACGCCCACCTCTGATCCGCCGGCCCTCGGCCGTACCGGACCCGAGCGCACCACACCGCACCGCCCGCGAAGTCCCAGGCACACTCCCAGGCAAAGGAAGCCACTCCCATGCTGCGCATCGCCGTTCCCAACAAGGGTTCCCTCTCCGGACCTGCGTCGGAGATGCTCCATGAGGCCGGCTACCGCCAGCGCAAGGAGTCCAAGGAACTCGTCGTCATCGACCCCGACAACGAGGTCGAGTTCTTCTACCTGCGGCCGAAGGACATCGCGATCTACGTCGCCTCCGGCAAGCTGGACATCGGCATCACCGGCCGCGACCTGCTGCTGGACTCCGGAGCCAACGCGGAGGAGATCCTCCCGCTGAACTTCGGCCGCTCGACGTTCCGTTACGCCACCCGTCCGGGCACCGCGAAGGGCCCCGAGGACTTCGGCGGCATGACCATCGCGACCTCGTACGAGGGCATCGTCGCCAAGCACCTCGCCGACCAGGGCATCGACGCCTCCGTCGTCCACCTCGACGGCGCCGTCGAGACCGCGATCCAGCTGGGCGTCGCCCAGATCATCGCGGACGTCGTGGAGACCGGCACCAGCCTGCGCAACGCCGGCCTCGAGGTCATCGGCGAGCCCATCCTGAAGTCCGAGGCCGTCGTCATCCGGCGCAACGGCGCCGACGCGGACCACGCGCAGGTGCAGCAGTTCCTGCGCCGTCTCCAGGGCGTCCTGGTCGCCCGCTCGTACGTGATGATGGACTACGACTGCCGCGCCGAGCACCTGGAGCAGGCCGTCGCCCTCACCCCCGGCCTGGAGTCGCCGACGATCTCCCCGCTGCACAACGAGGGCTGGGTCGCCGTCCGGGCGATGGTCCCGGCCAAGGAGGCGCAGCGGATCATGGACGACCTGTACGAACTGGGTGCCCGCGCCATCCTGACGACGGCCATCCACGCCTGCCGCCTCTGACGGCCCGGCACCGCACCCCACCGCACCCAGGTACGAAGGAACAGCGTGATGTCCGAGCCGGCGACGCCCTCCCTCCCGGTCACCTTCCGGCCGGGCCGCACCCGCGCGGTGCTGCTGACCGTGGGCACGGTGATGTTCGCCGTGATCACCGCCGTCGCGCTGATGCTGGAGAAGCTCGGCCCGGGGGAGCGGATCAGCTTCGTCTTCACGGCGGCGCTCTTCCTCGGCGTCCTCATGCTGCTCAGCCGGCCCAAGGTCGTCGCCGACAAGAACGGCGTCACCGTCGTCAACATCACCCGGACGCGCCGACTGGCGTGGGCCGAGATCCTGCGGGTCAATCTGCGGCCCGGCGACCCCTGGGTCTTCCTGGACCTGAGCGACGGCACGAGCATGCCGGCGCTCGGCATCCAGCCCGGCATCGCCAAGCAGCAGGCCATCCGCGACGCCCGCGCGCTGCGGGCCCTGGCGGACGCCCGCGGCGCCGGCCCGGAGACGGCCTGAGTCGCCCAAACGGGGGCAGACCCCCTGCCCCGCGCCCGGCCGGCGTGATTACTCTGGAGGCGGTGGTGCCGAGCGGCACCGCCGCCTCGCACGTGCACGGCCGCCATCGGCGGCCGCGAGGCCTCCCTGCGACCCGAGGAGTGACTCCCTCCAGCAATGGACGGATCGTCCGGTAGTACCCGCGCCGCCACCTCCACGGAGGCGGCGGCATGATCATCCCGCTTCTGCTGCTCACCGCGGCATTCCTTCTGATCCTCGCCAACGGCTTCTTCGTGGCGGCCGAGTTCGGCCTCGTCACCGTCGAACGCCCCGACGCCGAACGGGCCGCGGCCGCCGGTGACCGACGCGCCCGCACGGTCGTCAAGGCCCTGCGCGAGCTGTCCTTCCAGCTCTCCGGCACCCAGCTCGGCATCACCCTCACCTCGCTCGTCGTCGGCATGCTCGCCGAGCCCGCGCTCGCCCGGCTCCTCGACGCGCCCCTGACCTGGACCGGCCTGCCCGAGGGCGCCGTCCCCGGCATCGCCGTCGGCATCGGCATGCTGCTCGCCTCCGCCGTCCAGATGGTGCTCGGCGAGCTGGTGCCCAAGAACTGGGCGGTCTCGCGGCCGCTCCAGGTGGCCCGGTTCGTGGCCGGCCCGCAGCACCTCTTCTCGACCGTCTTCCGCCCGGTGATCTCCCTGCTCAACAGGGTCGCCAACCGGCTGGTACGGCTCCTGGGCGTCGAGCCCACCGACGAGCTGGACTCCGCGCGCACCCCCGGCGAGCTGGTCTCGCTGGCCCGGCACTCCGCCCGCGCGGGCGCGCTGGAACAGGACACGGCCGACCTCTTCGTCCGGACCCTGACCCTGGGCGGGCTCACCGCGCAGCACGTCATGACCCCCCGGGTGAAGATGAGCGCCCTCCGGACCGACGCCACCGCGGCGGACGTCCTCAACCTCACCCGCGCCACCGGTCTCTCCCGCTTCCCGGTCTACCGCGAACGGATCGACGAGATCGTCGGCATGGTCCACCTCAAGGACGCGCTCGGCGTCCCCCCGGACGACCGGCCGCGCACCCCCGTCGCCCGGATCGCGGTCCCGCCGCTGCTCGTCCCCGAGACCCTCCAGGCCCAGACGCTCCTGGAGCGGCTGCGGCGCGAGCAGCCGATCGCCGTCGTCGTCGACGAGTACGGCGGCACCGCCGGCGTCGTCACCCTGGAGGACATCGTGGAAGAGCTGGTCGGCGAGGTCCGCGACGAGCACGACCTCGCCGCCGACGAGCGGCCCGAGCTGGCCACCGCCCCCGCCGAGGACGGCCGGCCCGCCTGGGACGCCGACGGCTCCTGCCGGGTCCACACCCTGCACCGGATAGGCCTCGACGTGCCCGACGGACCGTACGAGACGGTCGCCGGGCTCGTCGCCGATCTCCTCGGCCGGATCCCGGCCCCCGGCGACCGTGCGGAGCTGCCCGGCTGGCGGCTCTCCGTACGGCAGGTCGACCGCTATCGGGCCGAGCGCGTACGGATCGTGCGCACCGCGGAGCTGCCCCTCGCCGCGGAGGCGGTCCGATGAGCCTGCTCCCCCTGCTGTTCGCCGTCCTCCTCGTGGTGGCCAACGGCTTCTTCGTCGGCGCCGAGTTCGCGCTCGTCTCCGTACGCCGCAGCCAGATCGAGCCGCTCGGCGGCAAGCGGGCCCGTCAGGTGCTGTACGGCCTGGAGAACCTGCCCCAGATGATGGCGGCGGCCCAGTTCGGCATCACCGTCTGCTCGTTGACGCTCGGCGCGGTCGCCGAACCGACCGTGGCCCGGCTGCTCGAACCCGTCTTCCACCTCCTGCGGGTGCCGGAGGGCCTGATCCATCCGCTGGGGTACGTCCTGGCGCTGGCCGCGGTCGTCTTCCTCCACCTCGTCATCGGCGAGATGGTGCCCAAGAACCTCGCGATGGCGGCCCCCGAACGGACGGCGCTCTGGCTCGCGCCCGCCCTGGTCGGCTTCGCCCGGCTCTGCCGTCCGGTGACCCGCGCGCTGGGCGCCTGCTCCCGGCTGGTGCTGCGCGCCTTCAAGGTGGAGCCGAAGGACGAGGTGGAGGCCGTCTTCACCAGCGCCCAGCTCGGACGCCTGGTGGAGGACGCCGGTCTGGCCGGACTCCTCGAACCGGCCGAGCAGGAGCGCCTGGAGGACGCCCTCGAACTGGGCAGCCGCCCGGTGACGGACGTCCTCATCGCCCCGGCGGGGCTGGTGACGGTCACCCCCGCGGTCACCCCGCGCGAGATCGAGGAGCTGACCGTCCGCACCGGCTTCTCCCGTTTCCCGGTGTGCGCGGAGGGCCGCGGGACGTACATGGGCTTCGTGCACGTCAAGGACGTCCTCGACCTGGAGGAGCGCGAGCGGGCGGTGCCGCAGCACGTCTGGCGCCCGATGGCGACGGTCCGCGCCGAGCTGCCGCTGGACGACGCGCTGACCGTGATGCGCCGGGCGGCCACCCATCTCGCCCAGGTCTCCGACGGCTCGGGCCGGATCCTGGGCCTGGTGGCCCTGGAGGACGTCCTGGAGATGCTGGTCGGCGAGGTCCGCGACCCGGCCCACCGCACTCCCGCGCCGACGGCTCCCCGCCTGACCGAGCCCCGCCCGGAGAGCCGTCCGGAGCGCCCGGCGGGGGTTCTGACCGGGTGACGAGCCGACGGGGGCGGGGCCGTCCGGCCGGGCGCCTGGCGAGGTTCCCGGCCGGCGGCGCCCCCGTCGCCGTCAGAAGCCCGGCGGCTCCTGGGAGCCCCGGGCCGACGGGCCGCGGCCCGACAGGACCTCGCCGTAGGCCTGCATCAGGTCGGCCAGCCGGAGCGTGGCCAGGTCCGCGCGGGTCGGGTTTCCCGGATAGCCCGCGAGGCGGAGGTCGCGGTAGGCGCAGGACTTCTCGTACAGCGTGCGCAGGAACCGGCCGTTGCCGAGTTCGTCGATCCAGCCCTGGTCGACGACGTGCCCGCTGATCGACCGCAGCTCGTCCAGCGCCTCCTCGTCCCAGCCGTCGCCGTTCGACGCCGCCAGGACCTCGCCGATCGCGGTGAGTTCCAGCGGCCGGTACGAGGGGAAGTCGACCCGGGTGGTGAAGCGCGAGGAGAGTCCGGGGTTGGTGGCGAGCAGCCGGTCCATGCCCTCGGGGTAGCCGGCCAGGATCACCACCAGGTGGTCGCGGTTGTCCTCCGCCCGCTTGAGCAGGACTTGCAGGGCCTCGTCGCCGTACGCGTCGCCCTTGCTGTAGCCGGTGTTGGAGAGGGAGTACGCCTCGTCGACGAAGAGGACGCCGCCCACCGCCGAGTCGATGAGTTCGTTCGCCTTGACCGCCGTCTGGCCCAGGAACTCGCCCACGAGGTCCGCCCGCTGGGCCTCCACCAGATGGTCGCCGCCCAGCAGCCCCAGTGCGTAGAAGACCCGTCCCAGGATCCGGGCGACCGTCGTCTTCCCGGTGCCCGAGGGGCCCGAGAAGACAAAGTGACGTTTCGGCGGCTGGACGGGCAGGCCCTGCCCGGCGCGCAGCCGGGCCATCTCCAGCTGCGCCGACAACGCTTTGACCTGGCGTTTCACCGGCTCCATGCCGACCATGCGCTCCAGCTCCGCGAGCGCTTCGGCGAGCAGGGCGGGGTCGGTGGGGCTGGCGGGGAAGCGTGGGGGCATCGGCTGCGGCGGGAGGGACGTCTTCTGCCGCCTGCCGTGCGCGGGTTCCGGCGGTCCGGCGGGTCCGGCGGGCGGGGCCGGGGCGGAGGGGGCCGGGGGCTCCGTCCCCAGCCGGAGGCCGTCGGCGGCCGGCCCGTCGGGGTCGGTGGTCTGCGCGGCGTCCGCCGCGTCCTGGCCGAGCCCGCCGAGGGCGACCGAGGCGAGCCCGGAGGGGTCCTCGGTCCCGTCGAAGCCGTCGTACTCCGCGATCGCGGCCAGCCGGGCGGCCGTGTCCATGAAGGCCGGGTCGATGCGGTGCACGGCGCGGTAGAGGGGGAGGGCGGCGGCGCTGCGGCCGGTGCCCTCGTGGGCCCTGGCCAGCCAGTAGCGCAGTTCCTTGCGCTGGGGCTGCTCGCTGCGGCAGCGCATGAGGGCCGCCGAGAGCAGCGGCTCCGCCTGGCCGAACATCTCGAGCCGGACGCGGGCCATCCCGCCGAAGAGCCCCGCCTCGATCCCGAGCAGGGGGTCGTCCACCAGCGGCTCGGTGTGCCGGACCAGCTGGTCCCAGTCCTTGACGAGGTACGAGCGGCAGGCGTGCAGGAAGCGGACCTGCGGGTCGGTGTCGACGGGCGGCAGCCCCGCGAGCGCCCGGTCCAGCTCCGGCACATGGCGTCCGTCCAGCCAGTGCGAGGCGTGGGCGAGCAGCAGATCGCGCGGGGTCTCCAGGACGGGCTGGACCCACCAGCCCAGCCAGTACCAGGAGTTCAGCGTCCGGCGGTGGCGGGCGCGCTGTTCGCCGAACCGGTCGCGGTTGCGGTACATCCGCAGCAGCGCGGTGGTGGTGTCCACCCGCAGCGCGTGTAACCCGAGCCAGCCGTCCGCCATGCCCGGATCGACGCGTACCGCTGTCCGGAACTCTTCCTCCGCCTGGGGGTAGGCGCCCATCGTGTAGGCGTCGACTCCCCGCAGCCAGGCGAGCTCGGCAGGGGCCTGTCCGCCCCGCGTGCCGATGTCCATCGGGTCCCCCACAAAACGTGCCCCCGTTGCCGTCCCGGCGGGCGGTCGCCCGCCGGAAGCCGTACAGAACCGCCTTCTCGCGGACGGGATATGACCGCACCGAGGGGCATCGTACCTGCGCAGAGCGTGCGCGACGAAGGAGAAGTACACGATCCGGCGGCGGTGACCCTCGGTGATCGCGGGGGTCGGCGGCGGGCCGGGGAATGGGACGATCGGGGCAGAACGAAGCCCCCGATCACGGGGGAACAACCGGGGGCTTCGCGTCCGCGGCGGCTCCGAAAAGCCGCACATGGGAAACGTAAGACCTGTACGCCCGCTCGGTCAAGCCGAGTTGAGGCCCTTGAGTACGTGGCCGAACGATTGCTCAGTTCGCCGACTCGGCCTGCTCACGTTGCGTGATGATCTGGTTCGGGTTTGCTGTCACTGACGGCCCGGGAAGGCACTCGTATCCCTCCTGACACTCGCGTATCAGGGTGTCGGCGAAGGGGCGGGAGGGGTCCTCGGCGAAATGGCGAGTCTCCGCCACGATCCATCCGTCCCAGAACGTGGACTGGGCCGCTCCGTCCCGGCGCCGTCCCCGGGACCAGGACTCCTCGGCGCCCCGGTCCATCCACAGCAGCGCGGCGAGGACGGGGCGGAGGGCCCGCCGGCCGGCCCCGACGCCTTCGACGAGGACGACCGGCGCCGGCGGCAGCTCGCGCGGGGGGCCGAAGGCCCGCAAGTTCCAGTCGTACGGGTGGTACCGCGCGACCTCGCCCCGGGAGAGGGGGAGGAGCACCTGCTCGCGGATCCGGTCCGTCCAGGCGAACAGCTCCTCATGGGTGGCGAGGTCGTCCAGGCGCAGGACGGGCGCCGCAAGCCGGGCGGCGAGGCGACCGGCGAACGTCGACTTCCCGGAGCCCGCGTGCCCGTCGACCGCGACCAGCCGGACCGGCCCGCAGGACGGCGGCAGCCGGCGCAGCGCGGCGGCCGCGCGGTCGAGGGAGTCCATGGGACCAGCCTAGGGGGTGTCTTGCCGATCTTGCCGGGCTCTCGCGGGCCCGGGTGCCGGCCCGTCCGGCGGCGGTAAGGCAGGCCTCCAGCCGCTGGTCGGAGCACCGCCACCGGTCTCGACCCATGTTGGTCGGCCGACGCGGGGCGAATCTCTGGCAGAAGCGTTCCGCGAGCCGCGATAGTGGTCCCCGCACCGCTCGGGCGGGTGGGCCCGTCCGTCCGCCACCGCCGTCCTCGACTGGGGGTCACCGCCCATGACCGACGCCACCCCGCGCAGAACCGTCCTCGCCGCGGCCCTCGCCGCCGCCGCGGGCACGGCCGTGGCCTCCGCCGCTCCGGCGGGGGCGCTCGTCCGGGAGAGCCGGGGCGCGGACCGCGCCGCCGCGCCCGCCCTGGTGGACAACCGCTTCTGGGCCTCGTACGCCGACTGGCGCGGCGGCACCGCCGCGGGCACCCGGGCGGTCGCCGGCCGCCGCCCGGGCCTGGTGATCGCCACCCCCGCCGGACAGACCGACTACACCGATCCGCACACCGGATCCACCTCGACCTGGGAGTACGCGAGCTGGACCTCCCCGGTGCACGTCTCCGCCGTTCCCGCCACGGAGGTGATCGCCTCCTGGAACGCCGACACCCCGCCCGGCACCTGGATCCAGATCGAACTGCGGGCCACCTACGGCGACGCGACAACCACGCCCTGGTTCGTGATGGGCCGCTGGGCCGCCGGGGACGGCGACATCAAGCGCACCTCGGTCGACGACCAGACCGATGGCAAGGGCTCCGTCTGGACGGACACCTTCTCCCTCGACGACGCCGCGAGCGGGCTGCGGGTGGTCGCGTACGCCCTCAGGCTCACCCTCCACCGGAGGCCCGGTACCGACCTCACGCCCACGGTGTGGCGGGTCGGCGCGATGGCGTCCGACGTCCCGGACCGGTTCACCGTCCCCGCCTCCGTGCCCGGTCTCGCCTGCGAGCTGGTCGTCCCCCGCTACTCCCAGAACATCCACGCCGGCCGGTACCCGGAGTACGACAACGGCGGCGAGGCCTGGTGCAGCCCGACCTCCTCGCAGATGATCGTCGAGTACTGGGGCAGGCGGCCGACGGCCGATGACCTGGCCTGGGTGGACCCGGCCTACACGGACCCGCAGGTCTGCCACGCCGCTCGCTTCACCTTCGACCACCAGTACGAGGGCTGCGGCAACTGGCCCTTCAACGCCGCCTACGCCGCCACCTACCCGGACCTGAGCGCCGTGGTGACCCGGCTGGGCTCGCTCACCGACCTGGAGACCCTGATCCGCGCGGGCATTCCCGTGATCACCTCCCAGTCCTTCCGCGAGGAGGAACTGACCGGCGCCGGCTACGGCACCGCCGGCCACCTCATGACCGTCGTCGGCTTCACCGCGGAGGGCGACGTGATCGCCAACGACCCGGCGTCACCGGACAACCCCGCCGTGCGCCGCGTCTACCGCCGACGCGAGTGGGAGAACATCTGGCTCCGCACCAAGCGCCACGACGCGAACGGCAAGGTCAGAAGTGCCACCGGCGGCGTCTGTTACGTCTACTGGCCCGCCCGGCCGACAGGAGCCCAGCACCGCGCACTGCGGTCGCTCGGCCTGGGGTGAGTGCGCACCGCCTCCGTACCGCCCCGCCCCACCCCCCACGCCGGACGTGCGCCCGCGCGCTCGTGGCGACGCGCTCACCAGGTACAGGCTTGAGGCCACGGCGACCCGGTGCGGCCGGGAACGTGGTCTGCGGCACAGGAGAGGTCTGCCGCCCCTCCTCCCGGGACGCCGGTGCCCGCGTGGCGCAAGGCCTTGGCCGCCGCCGGTGTCCGGCGGCGGCGGGCCGCGGTCCCGGGGGCGTGAGGTACGTCTCTACACACGGCCTCCCTTCGCTGGCACTGTGGTGGCCATGACCGCCACCACCCACTCCGCCGCCCGGGTCCGCACCGGCGGCCCCAAGGACGACGGCCCGAAGATCCTCGAGCACGTACTCGGCTGGACCCTCGTCGTCGTCGTCGCCATGTTCGTCACCCAGCTCGGTCTGATGTGAGCTGAGCGCGCACCGCCGGCCGGCTCGCGGCGCCCGTTCGCTCGCGGCGCGGCCGGCTGGCCCGGGCACGTGCCTTCTCGGCACCTGACCCGGTGCGGGGTGTCGCGGCGCGCGGACGCGGCCCGGTCGTGTGACCGGCGCCCGCCGAATGGGCATACTCCCTCCGCCACGGGCGCCGGGCGCCCCGTCGCGTGACCCGCACGGGGGAGCATCGGCGCAGATCGCCCCACGGCAGCGTGCCGCCCGACCCTCGCGCGCGCCGCCGCAGCCCCCGACAGGGAGGAGTGCGCCGCCATGCCCGACCGCGCCCCGCAGACCGTGGAACGCCGGCTGCCCACCGAGGAGGCCCGGGAGCTGCTCACCCTGGTCCGCGACATCGCCGACCGGGAGATCGCGCCCCGCGCCGCCGAGGAGGAGGCGGCCGGCCGCTTCCCCCGCGAGCTCTTCTCGCTGCTCTCCACGTCCGGGCTCCTCGGACTCCCGTACGCCTCCGAGGACGGCGGCGGGGACCAGCCCTACGCCGTCTATCTCCAGGTTCTCGAAGAGCTCGCCGCCGCCCGGCTCACCGTCGGACTCGGCGTCAGCGTCCACACGCTCTCCTGCCACGCCCTCGCCGGCTTCGGCGGCAAGGAGCAGCGCGCCGCCCATCTGCCCGCGATGCTCGGAGGCGGACTCCTCGGCGCGTACTGCCTCTCGGAACCGGCCTCCGGTTCCGACGCGGCCTCGTTGCGGACGAAGGCGGTCCGGGACGGCGGCGACTGGGTGCTCACCGGTACGAAGGCGTGGATCACCCATGGCGGGATCGCCGACTTCTGCACGGTCATGGCCCGTACCGGCGGCGAGGGGCCCAAGGGGATCACGGCGTTCCTGGTGCCGGGCGACGCCGAGGGGCTGAGCGCGGCCGCGCCCGAGCGGAAGATGGGCATGAAGGGCTCGCCCACCGCCCAGCTGCACTTCGACGGTGTACGGGTCTCCGACGCGCGCCGGATCGGCGAGGAGGGTCAGGGCTTCGCCATCGCCCTGGCGGCCCTGGACTCCGGCCGTCTCGGGATCGCGGCCTGTGCGGTGGGTCTCGCGCAGGCGGCGCTCGACGAGGCCGTCGCCTACGCCCGCGAACGCCGGCAGTTCGGCAGGCCGATCGCCGACTTCCAGGGCCTGCGCTTTCTGCTCGCGGACATGGCGACCCGCGTCGAGGCGGGCCGGGCGCTGTACCTGGAGGCGGCACGGCTGCGCGACGAGGGCCGGCCCTTCGGGCGGCAGGCCGCGATGGCCAAACTGTTCTGCACGGACGCGGCGATGGAGGTCACCACCGACGCCGTCCAGGTCCTCGGCGGCTATGGCTACACCGCGGACTTCCCGGTGGAGCGCTACATGCGCGAGGCGAAGATGCTGCAGATCGTCGAAGGGACCAATCAGATCCAGCGCATGGTCATCGCCCGTCACCTCGTCGGACCAGAGTCCCGCTGAACCCGCTCGTGCGCACGGTGCGGTCCACCCAGACGGGCGCCGCGGCCAGCCGGTTCCACTCCTGGTCGCTACGGCCCGGCAGGGTCCGGCCGTGGCTGGCCCACTGGTGGAGCAGCGCCTTGTAGATGGGCGGATCGGTGAACTGCGGAGCCGGATGGGGAACCGATTCTTCAACGTGCGGCTCCACGAGCCGCCGTCGTCCGTAGCCGCTCGGAGCGGTGTACAGCGTGGTCATGACCGGCCCAACGCGCCCCGCCGGGCCGGGGACACCGCCGGACCCATGCGCGCGACAGTTCGAGGGCTACCCGCCGGTCCGGGCACCGGTCCGGGCGCGCACGGCTCTGGCCCCGGGCGCTGTTTCTGACGTACCGTCAATTCCTCTTCGCCGTCAGGAGGCCAGTCATGCCCGAGGACCGGCACGCCACCGACCCGCACGCCACGGACCGGCACGCCGACGACCGGCCCGTCGCGCTCGACGAGTACCCCGTGCACCAGGCGCCGCTCTCGATGAAGCACCACGTCAGCGGCGACCGGAACGTCTACGACCGGTGCATCTTCCACGTCTTCGACCACCACGGGCGCGCCCTGCTCATCGCCGGGCTCGGTGTCTACCCCAACGCCGGGATCATCGACGCCTACGCCACCCTCCGCACCGGCGACCGGCTCCACGCCGTGCGCGCCTCGGACGCGCTGGGCGAGGACCGGACCGACCTCGCCGTCGGCCCGCTGCGCATCACCGTCGACGAGCCGCTGAAGACCCTCCGGCTGCACGGCGACCCCGACCCGGACGACCCCGACGGGCTCTCCTTCGACCTCACCTGGACCGGCGACTTCCCCGCCGTCTGGGAACCGCACCACACCCAGCGCCGGGGCGACCGCCTCACCCTCGAAGGGCGCCGGTTCGTCCAGGCCGGCCGCTGCACCGGCACGATCCGGGCCGGCGGCGAGGAGTTCACGGTCACCGCGGGGGAGTGGACCGGCACCCGCGACCGCAGCTGGGGCGTGCGTCCCCTGCCCGGCGAAGACCCGGGGCGCGCCGAGGAGTTCCGCCCGGAGGGCTTCCACTGGCTCTGGATGCCGATGCGCTTCGACGACCGGTTCCTGATGGTCGTCACCCAGGAGGACGCCGACGGCTACCGCACCCTCAACGAGGCCCTGCTCGTGCGCGAAGGGCGGCGCGACATCCAACTCGGCTGGCCCCGCACCGACATCACGTACCGCCCCGGCACCCGTCACCCCGAGCGCGCCGTCGTGCACCTCGCCGACCCGGCCGGGAAGCCGCTCGAGGTCGGCGTCGAGATCCTCGCCTCCTCACCGCTCGCCGTCGGCGCGGGCTACCCGCCGGCCGCCGACTGGCAGCACGGCACCTGGCAGGGCCGGGGCTGGACCGACCGCCGGGTCTACGACCTCTCCGACCCGGCCGCGCACCCCCTGGCGGCCTACGGCGTCACCGACCACGCGGCCCGCTTCACCCTGGAAGGGCGCACCGGCTACGGCATCTTCGAGCACGGCTCCTTCGGCCGGCACGACCCCAGCGGCTTCGCCGACCACACCTCCGTCGCTCCGTAGACACCCGCACGGCCCTACGCACCGCCGCCGCCCGGCGCCGGGCCGACCGCCGAGCGCCCGGCGGCCCCCACGGGCCCGGACGGCGTCCGCGCCGCATGGGAACCGGCAGGACCCACCCGGAAAGGGGCAGTACATGGCCACGGCACCGAGACCCCGCACCTCCACCCGCGACCCCGAGGAGCTGGGCCGTCGCCTCGCCGGCTGGCTCGACGCCCGCCTGCCGGGCGCCCGCGTCAGCGGGCTCACCGTCCCCGCGTCCAACGGGATGTCCAGCGAGACCCTGCTCTTCGACCTCGACCACCCCGACGCGCCGGTCCGGGGCTGCGCCCTGCGGCTGGCCGCCGACCCCGCCGCGTACACGATCTTCCCCGTCTACGACATGGAGCGGCAGCACCGGGTGATGCGTCTGGTCGGCGAGTACACGGACCTCCCCGTACCGCGCGTGCTCTGGCTGGAAACCGATCCTCGCCCGCTCGGGGCGCCCTTCTTCGTCATGGCCCGCGCCGAGGGCCGCGTCCCGCCGGACGTCATGCCGTACACCTACGAGGGGAACTGGCTGCACGCCGCCACCGACGCCGAACGCGCCCGTCTGGAGGCCGAATCGGTCGCGATCCTCGCCCGGCTGCACGACCAGTTCCCGGCGAAGGAGGCGGAGTTCCTGCTCCCGGACGGGACGGGCAGCCCCCTGCGGCGACACGTCGACGCCCAGCGCGCCTACTACGCCTGGGTGGTGGAGGGCCTGGCGCCCTCACCCCTGATCGAGTCCGCCTTCGACCGGCTGGAGGCGCTCTGGCCGGCGGACGAGGGGCCGGCGGTGCTCACCTGGGGCGACGCGCGGATCGGCAACATCGTCTACGACGGCTTCGTCCCCGCCGCCGTCCTCGACTGGGAGATGGCGGCCTGCGCGCCGCGCGAGGTCGACCTCGGCTGGACGGTCTATCTGCACCGTTTCTTCCAGGACTTGACAGTGAGTTTCGGCCAGCCCGGCCTGCCCCGGTTCCTCCGCCGCGACGCGGTCGAGCGGCGCTACGCGGGGCTGACCGGGCACACGCCGCGGGACATGGAGTTCCACACGCTCTACGCGGCGCTGCGGCACGCGATCGTGATGCTCAGGGTCGCGTACCGCCAGGTGCGCTTCGGTGAGACGCGGGTGCCGGAGAACCCGGACACCTTGATCCTGCACCACGCCACCCTCGCGGCGATGGTGCGCGGAAGCTACTGGTGAACGCCCGGTCTCACGGGCGCGGGCGCGCGCACCGGCGCGCGCACGGCCACGGAGGACACGGGGTCGAGAGCGCCGGCGCGGCGTCAGGCCGCCCGTCGCATCTGCGGCACCTTGAGGGGACGCGAGCCCGGACCGCCGACGTGCGAGAAGGGCTGCGTCCGCCAGTCGAGCCCCTGAGGCAGCGTCAGCAGGAGCGCGGTGTCCTGCTCCAGGACCTCGAGGGTCTCGTCGGCGGGACGGGCCTCGGACGCGGCGCGGCCGGTGCCGGGGCAGACCGTCAGCACGAACGGGTTCCACGGCGTCGGGCAGAGCGCGTGCTCCGGCAGCACGTCCTCGTCCGCGAGCAGCGCGATCGGCTGCACGCAGTCCGGGCAGACGACCCGGTACATCTCGAAGGTGTCGTACGCATCGAGCTCGTCGGCCGGCTCGATCGAATCAACAGGCTCCTGCATGGAGAATCTCCCCCTTGGGTGGGTCGACCAAAGACGTGTGGCCTCGACCACATCAAGCAATTCCCATACGGTCCACCGCATAATCGTGAGGACGGCCGTCGACCCGCCGTTCAACCTGTGGCGTTCGTCACATGCCCGTCGCAGGTGCCGCGCGGATGGCCATAGCCGTGCATTCCGGCCACGGCCGACTGTGCCGATCACCCCCCGGGGCAATAGGTTGACCGCATGGAGGAGCTGGATCGTCAGATCGTCGAGTTGCTCGTCAAGGACGGGCGCATGAGCTACACCGACCTGGGCAAGGCCACGGGCCTGTCCACCTCGGCCGTACATCAGCGCGTCCGCCGTCTGGAGCAGCGCGGGGTCATCCGCGGCTATGCCGCCGTCGTGGACCCGGAGGCCGTCGGGCTGCCCCTGACCGCGTTCATCTCGGTCAAACCCTTCGATCCCAGCGCCCCCGACGACACCCCCGACCGGCTCGCCGACATCCCCGAGATCGAGGCCTGTCACAGCGTCGCCGGCGAGGAGAACTACATCCTCAAGGTGCGCGTCGCCACGCCGTTGGAGCTGGAGCACCTGCTCAGCCGCATCCGCTCCCAGGCCGGCGTCTCCAGCCGCACCACCGTCGTCCTGTCCACCCCGTACGAAGCCAGGCCGCCGCGTATCTAACCTGGTCACATGAGCGACAGCCTGACGAAGACCGACCACCCCACCGTGCTGCTGCGCGGCGGCGAGGTGCACAGCCCCGCCGACCCCTTCGCCACCGCCATGGTGGTGGAGCGCGGGCACGTCGCCTGGGTGGGTTCGGAGGGCGCCGCCGACGCCTTCGCGTCCGGCGTGGACGAGGTGGTCGACCTCGAAGGCGCCCTGGTCACGCCCGCGTTCGTCGACGCCCATGTGCACACCACCGCCACCGGTCTCGCGCTGACCGGCCTCGACCTCTCCTCCGCCGCCTCGCTGGCCGAGGCGGCGGAACGCATCCGCGCCCACGCCGCTGCCCGCCCCGGCGACCGGATCCTGATCGGGCACGGCTGGGACGCCTCCCGCTGGCCCGAGCGCCGGGCGCCGCGCCGCGACGAACTGGACGAACTGACCGGTGGCCGCCCGCTCTACCTCACCCGCGTCGACGTCCACTCGGCCGTCGTCACCACCGCGCTGCTCGACCTCGTGCCGGGCATCCGCGCCCACGACGGCTACCGCGACGGCGAACCGCTCACCGGCGACGCCCACCACGCCGTCCGCGCCGCCGCCTACGCCGCGCTCGCCCCGCGGCAGCGCACCGAGGCCCAGCGCGCCGCCCGCGCCCACGCCGCCTCGCTCGGCATCGGCACCCTCCACGAGTGCGGCGGCCCCCGGATCTCCTCCGAGGACGACTTCACCGGGCTGCTCGACCTCGCACGCGAGGAACCCGGCCCGCGGGTCGTCGGCTACTGGGCCGACCTCGACATCGAGCGGGCCCGCGCCCTCGGCGCCGTCGGCGCGGCCGGCGACCTCTTCGCCGACGGCTCCCTCGGCTCCCACACCGCCTGCCTCCACGAGCCGTACGCCGACACCGCCGACGCGCACACCGGGGCCGCCCACCTGGACGCCGCCACCGTCGCCACCCATGTCGTGGCCTGCACCGAGGCGGGCCTCCAGGCCGGCTTCCACGCCATCGGCGACGCCGCCCTGACCGCCGTGGTCGACGGTGTGCGCGCCGCCTCGGAGAAGCTCGGCCTCGCCCGCCTCCGCGCCGCGCGGCACCGCGTCGAGCACGCCGAGATGCTCACCCCGGAGACGATCGCCGCCTTCGCCGAACTCGGCCTCACCGCCTCCGTACAGCCCGCCTTCGACGCGGCCTGGGGCGGCGAGGAGGGCATGTACGCCGAACGCCTCGGCGCCGAGCGGGCCCGCACCCTCAACCCGTACGCCGCCCTTCTGCGCGCCGGGGTGCCGCTCGCTTTCGGCTCGGACAGTCCGGTCACCCCGCTCGACCCCTGGGGCACGGTCCGCGCCGCCGCCTTCCACCGCACCCCGGAGCACCGGATCTCCGTCCGGGCCGCCTTCGCCGCCCACACCCGTGGCGGCTGGCGGGCCGTCGGCCGCGACGACGCCGGCACGCTCGTCCCCGGCGCACCCGCCGACTACGCGGTCTGGCGCACCGGCGCACTCGTGGTGCAGGCCCCCGACGACCGGGTGGCCCGCTGGTCCACCGACCCCCGCTCCGGCACCCCCGGACTGCCCGATCTCACCCCCGGCGGCGACCTCCCCGTGTGCCTGCGCACGGTGGTCTCCGGGCAAACGGTCTACGAGCGCCCGAACGAGTGACTTCGGGACATTTCGTACCGCCGATCGATGTTCGCGGGCTTCCCGCACGACCTGCGGGCCCTCCCCACTGACCAGGAGGTATCCGTCATCTCCGCAGGTCGCACGAGTGTTGACAGCGAGCCGCCACCGGCCGGTAGGTTCGGCAAGTCCACCACAGGACGTCCGACCGGTTTCGAACCTCCACGCAGTCGTCGAACGCCGCTGGGTCAGAGGGGATGGTGTGCCGCACCGGCGCACCAGCACCGCGAACCAGGTTCAGCGCCCGCGCCTCGGGGGCGAGGGAAGGTTTTTTCCGGCGGAGGGTGGGACCCGGGTGGGGCCCGGACGTTCAGTAGACAACGGCTTTCGGTCGACCCGCAGCCAGCGGGGACCAGGTCGGCCCGAAGGACGCCGGGCCCCGATCCGCAGCACCCCGCGCGGCGCGCCCGGACGTCCGTCCGTGCCGGTGGGGAGGCCCGCCGCGGCGCTCACCGCGGCCCGCGCCCCCGGCGCTTTCCGGGGTCCGCCGCGTGATGCTTCCCTCCTCGCAGCCCCGCCGGCGCGGAGCCGCGCCCGCGGCTCGCTAAGGTGGGGGTTCGCGTATGTATCCGAAGGGGCAGCAGTGAACGACGGTGGCCAGAGGCGTTACGGCCCGCTCGGCAGAGCCTTGGTGATCATCCCGACGTACAACGAGGCGGAGAACGTCAAGCCCATCGTTGCGCGGGTGCGGGAGGCCGTGCCCGAGGCGCACGTCCTCGTCGCCGACGACAACAGCCCCGACGGCACCGGCAAGTTCGCCGACGAGATCGCGGCGGAGGACGAGCACGTCCATGTCCTGCACCGCAAGGGCAAGGAGGGGCTCGGCGCGGCCTATCTCGCCGGCTTCCGCTGGGGCATCGAGAACGGCTTCGACGTCCTCGTCGAGATGGACGCCGACGGCTCCCACCAGCCCGAGGAGCTGCCCCGGCTGCTGACCGCGCTGAAGGGCGCCGACCTGGTCCTCGGCTCCCGCTGGGTGCCCGGCGGCCGGATCGTGAACTGGCCGAAGTCCCGCGAGTTCATCTCGCGCGGCGGCAGCCTCTACTCCCGCGTCATGCTCGACGTCCCGATCCGCGACGTCACCGGCGGCTACCGCGCCTTCCGCAAGGAGACCCTGGAGGGTCTGGGCCTCGAGGACGTAGCCTCGGCCGGTTACTGCTTCCAGGTCGACCTGGCCCGCCGTGCCGTCGCCGCCGGCTACCACGTCGTCGAGGTGCCGATCACCTTCGTGGAGCGCGAGGTCGGGGACTCCAAGATGAGCAAGGACATCCTGGTCGAGGCGTTGTGGCGGGTCACCGGCTGGGGCCTGACGGCCCGCGCGAACAAGGTCGGCAAACTGCTCGGCCGCAAGTCCGCGCACTGATCCGTCCTTACGACGTTCCTGCGGCCCGCCAGGCACACTGGGGACCATGACGACAGGCGCACAGCCCCCTCTCGCCCCCAAGCGCTCACGCGCGCGTACGTTCCTCCCGCTGGCCCTCGCCGCCTGGCTGGCCCTGGAGATCTGGCTGCTCACGGTGGTGGCCGGCGCGGCCGGCGGGCTGACCGTCCTCGCCCTGCTGGTCGGTGGCGCCGTCCTCGGCGCCGTGGTCATCAAGAGGGCGGGCCGGCGCGCCTTCAAGAACCTGACGGAGACCTTCGAGCGGGCGCAGGCGGCGGCGCGGTCCGGTGCGGCGCCCACCGAGCAGGACCGCGTGGGCGCGGAGGACCGCAACGGCTTCCTGATGCTGGGCGGCCTGCTGCTGATGCTGCCGGGCCTGATCTCCGACGTGGCCGGCCTTCTGCTGCTCGTCCCCCCGGTCCGGTCGCTGCTCGGGCGGTACGCCGAGTCGGCCGTGGAGCGCCGGATGAACGCCGCGCCCGCAGGCAGCCTCCAGGACGCCTTCCAGCAGGCGCGCATGCGCCGCCCGGACGGCAAGGTCGTCCAGGGCGAGGTCATCCGGGACGACGCGCCGCAGGCCGGTCCGCGCGACTCCCAGGCGCCCCGCCCGCCCCTGACCCCCTGACCCGACCCGTCCTCGATGGTGGGGGACCAGGAGACGGCACAACGCCGCGGGGCCCGGTACACAGTTCGTGTACCGGGCCCCGCGGCGTTGCTTCGGCCGTGCCGTCCCCGCTCAGGCGGACTTGCGGCTGTCTCGCGGATGGACGGCGATGTTCATCGCGCCGGACCGCAGGACCGCCAGCCTCTCGGCCAGCACCTCCTCCAGCTCCTCACGCGTCCGTCGTTCCATCAGCATGTCCCAGTGCGTTCGCGCCGGCTTGCCCTTCTTCTCCTCGGGGCCGTCCCCGTCCACCAGAAGTGCCTGGCTTCCGCAGACCTTGCACTCCCACTCCGGCGGAATTTCCGCTTCCACCGAGAAGGGCATCTCAAAACGATGGCCCTTCTCGCATGCGTACTCCACGGCCTGGCGCGGGGCCAGATCGATGCCGCGGTCGGTCTCGTAGCTGGTCACCACGAGGCGCGTGCCGCGAAGAGCTCGCTCACTCATGAATCGTGCCTCCCGGGCTTGTCGCCCACAGGACAGGTGTCGCTGTCGTCGTCATCCGGTCAACGTCCGGTCGGCGGTAAAGATTCCCGTTCCGGGTCATGCGTCGCCCGTCGTGCCGCCCCTTGTTCTACCCACCAGTGCCCGGTTTGTCACATCTGACAACAGATGTCACCCAGCGTCTTCACCAAAGCAGCACGCAGTAACGGTCCGCCTGGCAGGCCAAAGGCGTACACTACCGGCCTTTGACGGCCGCGTCTAAATCCGTTCGGGAACCGGGTTCCCCGCGGCGGCTACGGCACGCCGTACCGGTACCCGCGCGAGGAGCAGAAAACCGGCCGCGAAGAAGATCACCAGGGAGATGATGGCATCCCGATAGCTTCCGGTCACCTGGTACGCGAGCCCGAAGACCAGCGGGCCCAGCCAGCTCAGACCCCGGTCGCTCATCTCGTAGGCCGAGAAGTACTCCGCCTCCTTGCCGCGCGGCACCAGATGGGAGAAGAGCGAGCGCGACAGCGCCTGGCTCCCGCCGAGGACGAGCCCGATCGCCGCCGCGAGACAGTAGAACGCCACCGGCGCGCCGGCCGGCAGGAAGTACCCCGCGCCCAGGATCAGCGTCCAGATCGCCAGCGATCCCAGGATCGTGCGCTTGGCGCCGTACGAACGTGCCAGCCGTCCCATGCCGAGGGCGCCCGCGATCGCCAGCACCTGGACCAGGAGCACCGCGGTGATCAGCGTCGTCTGGTCGAGTCCCAGTTCCTTGGAGCCGTAGATCGACGCCTGGGAGATCACGGTCTGCACACCGTCGTTGTAGACGAGGTACGCCAGCAGGAACGACAGGGTCAGCGGATAGCGGCGCATGTCCTTGAGCGTCGCCACCAGCTGCCGCCAGCCGCCGCCGACCGTCCCCTCGCCCCGCGGTTCGACGTGCCGGTCGCGCAGCCGCCGCAGCGGTACGAGCGTGAAGGCGCCCCACCACAGGCCGGCCGACGCCAGGCAGATCCGCACCGCCGTCCCCTCGGTGAGCCCGAAGGACTCGTGGCCCGAGTACAGGACGAGATTGAACACGAGGACCAGGGCCCCCGAGGTGTAGCCGAACGCCCAGCCGCGTGAGGAGACCGCGTCCCGCTCGTCCGGCTCGGCTATCTGCGGCAGATAGGCGTTGTAGAGCACCATCGAGACGGCCAGCGAGGCGTTCGCCACGATCAGCAGGAACGCGCCCAGCAGATAGCGGTCGCCGCCCAGGAAGAACATGCCCCCGGTGGCCGCCGCGCCGGTGTACGCGGCCGCGGCGAGCAGCGGCTTCTTGCGGCCCGTACGGTCCGCCACCGCGCCCACCAGCGGCATCACCACGACCGCCAGCAGGATCGAAGCCGAGACGGCGTACGCGAACAGCGAGCCGGCCCGCACCGGAACGCCCAGCGGGTGGACGAAGCCCTCCCCGTCGGCCGCCGCCTCGGCGACCGCCGTCAGGTAGGGGCCGAGGAAGACCGTGACCACGCTCGTCGAGTACACCGAGCAGGCGAAGTCGTAGAAGTACCAGCCGCGCTGCTCGCGCCTGCGATCGGCCGGTTCGACGGCGGGCCGCTCCGGCTCGGTGGTGTCGGCAGTCAAGGCCGCGGCCCCCTCGTTGGTCCCCGTGGCGGGACGCGCGCGCTCAGGCCCAGACCCCCCGGTCGGTGAGCACCGTGCGCAGCGTCTCCAGATGATCGGTCATGATGCCATCCACCCCCAGGTCGAGGAGAGAGTTCATCCGCTCCGGATCGTTGACGGTCCACACGTGCACCTGAAGCCCGCGGGCGTGCGCCTCCCGGACGAAACGCCGGTCGACCACGGTCACGCCTCCCTGCCGCTCCGGGACCTGCGCGGCGACGGCCCCGGCGCGCAGCGCCGCCGGAATGCCGAGGGAGCGCAGCCGCAGAGCGAGCACCCCCTTCACGCCGAACGAGGTGGCGAGGCGGGGCCCGGCCAGGCGCTGGGCGCGCGCGACCCGGCTCTCGGTGAAGGAACCGACGCAGACCCGGTCCCAGGCGTCCGCCCGGCGGATCAGCTCGACCAGCGGGACCAGCGACGACTCCGCCTTCAGGTCCACGTTCCAGCGCGCCTCGGGGAACTCCGCGAGGAGATCCTCGAAGAGGGCGAGCGGCTCCTTGCCCGCCACCCGCGCCTCCCGCACCGCCGCCCACGGCAGGTCGCGGATCCGGCCGGTGGCGTCCGTGACCCGGTCGAGCGTGGAGTCGTGGAAGGCGACCAGGGCGCCGTCCGCCGTGGTGTGCACATCGGTCTCGAAATAGCGGTACCCGGCCGCGGCGGCGCGGCGGAAGGCCGCCGCGGTGTTCTCCAGGCCGTCCGCCGTGCCGCCGCGGTGGGCGAACGGGATGGGGGAGGGGTGGTCCAGATAGGGATGGCGTACGCGAGTCACCGCCGCAGTATGGCCTGCTCCGGTGTCCCCGAGGCGACCGCGGTGCTGCTTTCCTCCTGCCCGGGGACGGCGAACCGGCGCAGGAAGAACTGCGCGAGGGGCCCGATGGCCAGGGCGTAGAGGACCGTTCCGACGCCCACCGAGCCGCCGAGCAGGAAGCCGGAGGCCACGACGCCGATCTCGATCGCCGTCCGCACCAGCCGGATCGAACGGCCCGTGATCCGGTGCAGCCCGGTCATCAGGCCGTCGCGCGGGCCGGGCCCGAGACGGGCCGCGATGTACAGACCGGTCGCCACGCCGTTCAGAAGGATGCCGAGGACGAGCAGGGCGATGTGGCCGGCCACTCCGTCCACCTCGGGGACGAGCGCCAGCGTGCCGTCCATCGCCAGGCCGACCACGAAGACGTTGGAGACGGTGCCCAGGCCCGGCTTCTGCCGGATCGGGATCCACAGCAGCAGCACCACGGCGCCGACGATGATCGACACCACGCCGATCGTCAGCCCGGTCCGCTCGGCGAGGCCCTGGTGCAGCACGCCCCAGGGCTCCAGGCCCAGCTCGCCGCGGACCAGGAGCGCCGAGCTGACGCCGTACAGGGCCAGTCCGAGGTAGAGCTGCGCGAGCCGGCGGCTCAGCCGCCGACCGCGCAGGCCGGCGGCGAAGGTCGTGATGGACAACGAGTGCCCCCTGTGTGGTGATGGTGGACTGACCCATGTCACTCTGTGGCGGGGGAACCGATACCAACCATGGCCAATTCGAGGAAGGTGGACTGAATTCCATGGCTCAGTGGACTTCGGCCGTCGGGCCGGCGCAGCTGGCGCGCCAGCTCAAGGCGCAGCAGCCCCGTCCCGCCGGACCGGGAACGCGCAAGCCGCCCGCCTACCGCGCGCTGGCCGACGGCATCCGCCTCCTCGTCCTGGAGGGCAGGGTCCCGGTCGCGGCCCGGCTGCCCGCCGAGCGCGAACTCGCCCTGGCGCTGACCGTGAGCCGTACGACGGTGGCGGCGGCGTACGAGGCGCTGCGCGCCGAGGGCTTCCTGGAGTCGCGGCGCGGCGCCGGAAGCTGGACCGCCGTGCCCGCCGGGAACCCGCTGCCCGCGCGCGGCCTGGAACCGCTGCCGCCCGAGTCGCTGGGCTCGATGATCGACCTGGGGTGTGCGGCGCTGCCCGCCCCCGAGCCGTGGCTGACCCGCGGTATCCAGGGCGCCCTGGAGGAGCTGCCGCCCTACGCCCACACGCACGGCGACTATCCCGCCGGGCTGCCGGCGCTGCGGCAGATGCTCGCCGACCGGTACACCGAGCGGGGCATCCCGACCATGCCCGAGCAGATCATGGTGACGACCGGCGCGATGGGCGCCATCGACGCCATCTGCCACCTCTTCGCCGGCCGCGGCGAGCGGATCGCCGTCGAGTCGCCGTCGTACGCCAACATCCTCCAGCTCATGCGGGAGGCGGGCGCCCGACTGGTCCCCGTCGCCATGGCCGAGGGGCTGACCGGCTGGGACGTCAACCGCTGGCGCCAGGTGCTCCGCGACGCGGCGCCCCGCCTGGCCTACGTCGTCGCCGACTTCCACAACCCCACCGGCGCCCTGGCCGACGAGGACCAGCGGCGGCAGCTGGTCGACGCGGCCCGCTCGGCCGGCACGGTCCTCGTCGTCGACGAGACCATGACCGAGCTGCACCTGGACGACGATCTGGAGATGCCCCGGCCGGTCTGCGCCTTCGACCCGGCCGGTTCGACGGTCCTCACGGTCGGCTCGGCCAGCAAGGCGTTCTGGGCGGGCATGCGCATCGGGTGGGTACGGGCGGCGCCCGACGTCATCCGTTCGCTGGTCGCCGCCCGGGCCTACGCCGACCTCGGCACCCCGGTCCTCGAACAGCTCGGCGTCAACTGGCTGATGCGGACCGGGGGCTGGGAGCAGGCCGTCACGATCCGCCGCGAACAGGCCCGGGAGAACCGCGACGCGCTCGTCGCGGCGGTCCGCGCCGAACTGCCGACGTGGGAGTTCGACGTCCCGCGCGGCGGCCTGACCCTGTGGGTCCGTACGGGCGGCCTCTCCGGCTCTCGTCTCGCGGAGGCGGGCGAACGCGTCGGCGTCCGGGTCCCCTCCGGCCCGCGCTTCGGCGTGGACGGCGCCTTCGAGGGGTACGTCCGCCTGCCGTTCACCGTCGGCGGCCCGGTCGCCGAGGAGGCGGCGTCCCGCCTGGCGGCCGCGGCCCGCCTGGTGGAATCGGGCGCGGGCGCGGCGACGGGGAGCGAGCCGCCGAGGACGTTCGTGGCGTAGGGGGCGGCGCTACGGGGTGGCGAGCCGCCAGCGCGGCCGGCAGGTCGGCGCGGGCCCGCGGTCCGGTTCGCTGTGCCCGCGCGGGCCCGGGGTCGGGTTCGCTGTGCCGCCACCGGTCCGGCCTCGGTGGCCGAGGAGGTCGCCGCCCGCAGGCACCGGGACGACCAGGCCCGGGATCGTTGTGCTTCCCGCAGGCCGAGGGGCTGGTACGGACGAGCGTCCGTACCAGCCCCTCGGCTCTGTCGGCGCGCGCACCGAGGTCGTGGCGCGGGTCGCGTCAGCCCTCGGCGGGCACCGGGGCGGGATGGCGCGTCAGGCCCGGGTCCGGAGCGGGCGCCGCGGGCCCTCCCGCGGTCGGGGCGTACTGCGGCACCGGCGGCGCGTGCACGAGCGGCGGGGCGGGGGCCGGCAGGACCTCGGGACCCGGCGCCGCACCCGGGGAGGGGAAGCCGCTGTGGTCGGCGGCCGCGCCCGTGGCCTGCGGGATCGCGCCGGGGGATGGGGCGCCCAGGGCGCCCACGGCAGCGTCGGGCGACGGGACGACGCCGGTGGACAGTGTGGCGCCCGGATCCGGGGCCGAGCCGGGGGCCGGGTCGATCGCCGCGCCCGTGGCGGCCTGACGCTCGGGCAGCAGGGCCAGGACGGCCTGGCGGTCCGCCTCGCTCGTCGCGTCGTCGTACGGGTCGGGCGTCGCCGGCACCTGGAGGCGCAGCACCGGCCCCGTGCCGAGGCGGGCGTACCCGCGGCCGGGCGGCACGACGGGCACCGGGGTCGTGTGCGGCGCGACGCCGAGGACCCACTCGATCTGCCCCGGCGACGACGGCCCGAGCACGAGCCGGGCGCGCGTGTGCGCCCGTACCGTCTCGCTCAGCGCGTCCACGCTGTCGAACTGCTCCGCCACCACCACCGTGACCTGCGCCGCCCTCCCGTGCCGCAGGGGCACCTGGAGCAGCTCCTGCGGGTCCGGGCGGCCGTCGGCCGCCGCGAGGTGGCCGAGGATGCTCGGGCGGTCCAGCAGGACCCACAGCGGCCGCCTGGTGTCCTCGGGCGCCGGCAGGCCCGCCTGGCGCGCGCGGTTCGCCGCGATCAGCCGCCGCTCGGTCTCGTGCGCCGCCCACTCCAGGCTCGCCAGCGCCCCGGCCAGACCGCACTCCACGGCGAGGACCCCGGCACGGCCGGTCAGACAGGCGTACTCGCCCGTGCCGCCGCCCTCGATGATCAGCACGTCGCCGTGCGGCAGGGCCTGCAGGGCGATCGAGCGCAGCAGGGACGTCGTGCCGCTGCCGGGCTGGCCCACGGCCAGCAGGTGCGGCTCGGTGGAGCGGGGGCCGGTCCGCCAGACGACCGGCGGCGCGTCGGCCGGTCCTTCGGCGGTGTGCACCGGAACGGTCCGCTGGACGGCGTCGGCGTCGGTGAAGCCGAGGACCGTCTCGCCGGGGACGGTGACGAAGCGCTGGGCGGCGATCGTGGTGGGCAGGGCGGCCAGCACGCTCATGACGAGCTGGTTGCCCTCCTCGTCCCAGTCGAAGAGGTACTCGCGGCCGCGACCGGACTTGGCGTGCAGCAGCTGCTCGATGCGGGCGCGGGAGTCGGCCTCCCCGTCGGTGAAGTAGGCGGGGTACCGGATCCGCAGCCGGGTGAGGCGCCCGGCGTCGTCGAAGGCGTGGTCCGTGAAGGCGCCGCTCCAGTCGCCGCCGTGGGAGAAGAGCGGGGCCGGGTCCTCGGGAACGGAGAAGTACGGCACCAGCGCTTCGTACAGGCCCTTGAGGCGTTCGATCTCGGCGTCGTCCGGGCCGGTCTTCACGACCGGACGCTCGTGCCCCTTCCACGCGGCCGCGCCCATCACCGACAGGAGCGCGAGCAGCGGTCCGTACGGGAGGAGGGCGACGGCGACGACGCAGGCCGCGACCACGAACAGCGTGGGACCGCGCCGTTCCTTGGGAGTCGCGGCCCAGCCGGCCCGTGCGGTGGCGGCCAGCCTCCGCAGACCACGCGTGACGGTGATCAGCGGATGGAGCACGTCGGTGGCGCTGTCGGCGGCCGTGCGCGCGATCTCTCGGCTGCGAGCGATCTGTGCGCTGCCGCTGCTCAGAATGCGGGGGAGTGGTCGCCGGGCCACGTCGTACTCCTGGAGTCGTGGAAGGGGCTGAGGGGCGTCAGAACTTGATCCCGCCCAGCAGGCTGGCCAGACTCTGGCCGCCCGCGGTGATGCTCGGGGCGATGGCCGTGCCCGCGAGGTAGAACCCGAAGAGCGAGCAGACCAGGGCGTGGGATGCCTTGAGGCCGTCCTTCTTGAAGAACAGGAAGCAGATGATGCCGAGCAGGACCACGCCTGAGATGGACAGGATCATGAGAGTTCTCCTGGTTGAGGGGGACAGTCACCATGAGTCCTTCCAGATTCACAGAAAGTATCTATACGATTAAAGGTGCATAAGAGGGAAAGTTGGGCGATTTCACTTGACTGGAGGAGGTGACGGCCCCGCCCGACTGGCGAAACGCGCGGCGCGCGGTAGCACGGCGTGGACGGCCCGTCCGGTCCGCTCGGGAGCGGACCACCCGACGGGCTCGGACCGGTCCGGACCGTGCGGGCTGCCGTGATCCTTGCCTCGGACAGACCGGGTCATGTCGCCGGACGGGCAGTACCCTGTCGATTCACTCGTACGGCCGCGCTTGCCGTGCGCAGGTCAGAGGCGGTACAGATCACCCGCGGCGGATCACCCGCCGACGCGGCGACGGTCACCCGCACCCGCACAAGCAACGGAACGAAAGGCGGACACGTCCGATGAGCGAGACTCCGGACCCCGAGGTCATCGAGCTGGCCGGCAAGGTCTTCGACCTGGCACGCACCGGGGACGCCGAGGCGCTGGGCGCGTACGTCGACGCAGGCGTCCCCGCGAACCTCACCAACGACAAGGGCGACACCCTCGTCATGCTCGCCGCCTACCACGGGCACGCCGAGGCGGTGGCCGCCCTCCTCGCCCGCGGGGCCGACGCCGACCGCGCCAACGACCGCGGTCAGACCCCGCTCGCCGGGGCCGTCTTCAAGGGTGAGGAAGCCGTCGTCCGCGCCCTCCTCGCCGGCGGGGCGAATCCGGAAGCGGGCACTCCGTCCGCCGTGGATACTGCTCGGATGTTTGGGAAGACAGAACTCCTGGAATTGTTCGGCGCCTTGTGACACGACGGGTGAACGGGCACTGAACCCCAGGTGAGAGCGGTGTCGTAAATGTGGTCGCGGTGGCGAAATGGCTGGGTCATCATGACGTCGAGCCCGCAAGGGGCCACCGACGAGAGGCAGAGGAAGATGGTCAACACCAAGCGAAGGACGACGGGCGGCCCTCCATGTTGCTGCGCGGCCTAGACGATCACCAGTCTCCGGCACCCCCCGGTTGCGTCGACAGCTTGATGTGAGGCATCTTCCATGTTCGAACCAGTCATAGCGCCGAGCGGCACCCTGCTCGGCCTGTTGCAGAGGGGCCGCGGCGACGGCACCCTGCACGCGCTCGCCGCGCCACGCGCCGAGGCCCTCGCGGCCCTGAACCACTGCGTTCTCCACGACCCCCGCCACGACTGGCAGGTCGAGAACCGCTCCCTCTACTACGCCCGGCTCTACCTCGACCTGCACGGCGGGCTCGAGGAGATCGAGGGCCACCTCTTCCGCGCCGACGACCACTTCGACGCCGAGGAGAACAGGACCGGGCTCGCGCTCGCCGTCCTCGGGCACCTCGCCTCCTACGGCCGCCACGACGCCCTGGTCCTGCTCCGGCGCTACGCCGCGACCGGTGCCAACTGGGCCTGGGCGCTGGACGAGCTCGCCCTGCGCGACGACGACGCCGGACTGCGCTCGCTCGCCGTCCCGGTCCTCGCCCGCTTCCCGGCCACCGCCGAGGGCGACGCCGAGCTGGCGACGGCCGTACGCGACGCCTTCGAGCCCCGGCCGTGGCGGCTGTGGGCCGAGGACCGGCGCGACGCGGTCGGCAGCCGGGTCAGGGCCGCCCAGGAACAGGGCTCCTTCGACCGGTGGCAGCGCCAGATGCGTCCGAGCGGGCCCCGGCCCGGCTGGAGCGTCCAGGCGGTCTTCGACTGGGCCGAGGAAGGCCTGGCGCGCGGCGCCGTCCTGCACGGACCGGCCGCCCGCTGCCTGACCGCCGTCGCCGGACCCGAGGACCGGCCCCTCATCGTCGAGGCCGCCCGCAGCGGCACCGACGGCGCCCGCTGCGCCGCCCTGCACTACCTCGCCGAGGCGAAGGACCCCGCCGTGCTCGACCTCGTCGAGGCCGCCGCCGGCAGCACGTCCCTCACCGTCGCCGAAGCCGCCGTCGCGGCCTTCGAGCGGATGTGCGGAGAGCCCGCCGTGGACCGCGCCCGCGGCTGGATCCACCGGCCCGACGCCCTCGGCACCGCCGCCGCCGGAGTCCTCGCGTGCCGCGGCGGCGCCCAGGACACCCCCCTCGTCCTCGGCGCCCTGCGCGAGACCGTCCGGGCCCAGGGGCCCGACGCCCCCGCCCTCTACCCCCTCGTCGACGGCGCCGGGCGCCTCGGCATCGCCTGCGCGGCGCCCGTGCTGCGCCACGTCTACCGAGAGACCGCCTCCTCGCAACTGCGCGGCCGCACGGCCCGCGCCCTCGCCGCCACCGACCCGACCTTCCCCACCGGCTTCGCCGTCGAATGCCTCTGGGACTGCGAGGAGACCACCCGCGAGATCGCGGCGCTGCACGCCGAGACCGGTGACGTACGAGTCGCGGAGCGCTTGCGGCGCCTGGCCGCCGACCCGGCCGAGGAGGACGAGGTCCAGACGGCGGTACGCAACCGCATAGGCCCGGACCTCCAGGTCTGACACCCCGCCCCCCGGGCCGGCGCGGCCTGCGGCGAGCGAAAGCCGCCGACGTGGCCCCGCCTGGGGGGATGGCGTGGGACGAGGGCGCCGGAAGCCCGACCGGCCGCGGGCCAGGCCTGGCCGGAACGGCCCGGCGGGGCCGGAGAGGCTTCCGACGCCGGCCGCCGGAGCCGAGGCCGAGGAGGCTCGTCACGCGGCCGCCCGGGCCGAGGGGCGAGGAGGCTCGTCACGCGGCCGCCCGGGCCGAGGGGCCAAACGCTCACGGGACGTTCCCCGCCCGTCCAGATCCAAGTCGGCGGGCCCACGCCGGGCAGGACGAGAACACGGTTATGCGTGTCGTCATCGTCAGCGAATCCTTCCCTCCCGACGTCAACGGAGTGGCCCACTGCGCCGAGCAGACCGCTCGCCATCTCGTACGGCGCGGCCATGCCCCGCTCGTCATCGCCCCCGCGGTGCCGGGGCCGGGCGCTCCCAGCGCGTTCAGCGCCGATTCCCCCGTCCATGCCGTACCGGCACCCCTGCCCGAGCCCGTGGGGCCCGGCACCGGGCCCCACGGGCCTCGCTCCGGTCGGTCGCGGCTCGCGGTGTACGGTTCCGGCCGGCGGGCCGGGGGCGAGGGGCCGGCGGTTCCGGCCGGCGACGGCCCGACGTATCCGGTCGTCCGGGTGCCGTCGGTACCGCTGCCCGGCTACCCCCAGGTCCGCGTCGCCCTCCCCAGCCGCCGCGTCGCCGCAGCCATCGCCGCGCACCGGCCCGACATCGTCCATCTCGCGAGCCCTTTCGTGCTCGGCGCGCGGGGCATGGCCGCGGCGGCCCGGCTCGGTCTGCCCGCCGTCGCCGTCTACCAGACCGACCTCGCCGGATACGCCCGTACGTACATGGGGACGGGCGAGGCCGCGGCCTGGCGCCGGCTCCGGGCCGTCCACGGCGCGGCCGACCGCACCCTCGCGCCCTCCACCGCCGCCGTACGCGACCTGGAGGCCCACGGCGTCGGACGCGTACGGATCTGGCGGCGCGGTGTCGACACCGACCGCTTCCGGCCCGCCCTGCGCGACGAGGCCCTGCGCCGTGAACTGGCCCCCGGCGGCGAACTGCTCGTCGGCTACGTCGGACGACTTGCCCCCGAGAAGCGGGTCGAGCTGCTCTCCGGGCTGTGCGCGCTGCCCGGCGTCCGGGTGGTGGTCGTCGGGGACGGGCCCAGCGAGCCCGGCCTGCGGGCGGCGCTGCCCGGCGCGGTCTTCCTCGGCCGCCGCACCGGCCCCGACCTCGCCCGGATCTTCGCCTCGCTCGACGTGTTCGCCCACACCGGGCCGTACGAGACGTTCTGCCAGACCGTGCAGGAGGCCATGGCGAGCGGCGTCCCCGTCGTCGCCCCCGCCGCCGGCGGCCCGTTGGACCTCGTCGAGCACCGCCGTACCGGCCTCCTCGTCCCACCGGACGACGCCGCCGCCCTGCGCGACGCGGTCGCCTCGCTCGCCGGCGCGCCTGCCCTGCGCGCCGCCTTCGCCCGCGCGGGCCGCGCGGAGGTCGAAGGCCGCACCTGGGAGGCGGTCGGGGACGAGCTGATCGGCCACTACCTGGAGGTCCTGCGCGAGCGGACGGCGGTGGCGGCGTGAACCGGGCGACCGACGGAACGGTGGCAGAGCCCAGGGGCGACCGGGAGCTGGAGGCGAGCGCCGGTCGGATCGCCGATGGGGCGGGCCGGCCGGGCGACCGTACCGCCCAGGCCCCGGGAGGGACCGGGGCGCCGCAGGGCGGGAGCGGCGCCGGGCCGCTGCGGATCGTCCGGCTCGCCAACTTCGTCACACCCACCTCGGGCGGTCTGCGCACGGCCCTCGAACAGCTCGGGCGCGGCTACCGCACCGCGGGCCACGAGCCCGTCCTCGTCGTCCCCGGCGACGTGGCGAGCGACCACATGACCGAACAGGGCCGGGTCATCACCCTCCCCGGGCCCGTCCTGCCCGGCACCGGCGGCTACCGCGTCCTCGCCGACCGGCCCCGGCTGCGCCGGGTCCTGGACGCCCTCGCCCCCGACCGGCTGGAGGTCTCCGACCGGACGACCCTGCGCTGGACGGGGGAGTGGGCGCGTCGCGCCCGGGTGCCGGCGGTGATGGTCTCCCACGAGACCGCGGACGGCGTGCTGCGGACCTGGGGGCTGCCCGGGGCGGCCGCCACGCGCGCGGCGGACCGGTTCAACCGCCGCACCGCGTGGGCCTACTCCCGGATCGTGTGCACGACGGAGTGGGCGGAACGGGAGTTCGTACGGATCGGGGCCCGGAACGTCGTCCGGGCGCCGCTCGGCGTGGACCTGCTGCGGTGCCGGCCGGGGCGGCGGAGCACCGTCCTACGGGCCGCGCACGCGGACGGCGAGCGGGTGCTCCTGCTGCTCTGCTCGCGGCTCTCGGTGGAGAAGCGGCCGGGGTCGGCGCTCGACACGCTCGCGGAACTACGGGCCCGCGGGGTGCGGGCGGCGCTGGTGGTGGCCGGGGACGGGCCGCTGCGGGGCGCGCTGGAGCGGCGGGCGAGGGAGCAACGGCTGCCGGTGCGGTTCCTCGGGCACGTGGCCGACCGCGAGGCCCTGGCGGATCTCCAGGCCGCCGCCGACGTGTGCCTGGCGCCGGGGCCCGCGGAGACCTTCGGCCTCTCGGCCCTGGAGGCCCTCGCCTGCGGCACGCCCGTCGTCGCCAGCTCCTCCTCCGCCCTGCCCGAGGTCATCGGCGACGCCGGGGCCTGCGCCCCGGACGACCCGGCCGCCTTCGCCGCGGCCGTGCACGGCCTCCTCACCCGGCCGGAACCCGAACGCCGCACCGCCGCACGCGCGCGTGCCGAACTCTTCGGCTGGGACCGCTCCGTCGCCGCCTTCCTCCAGGCCCACGACGCCGCCTGTGCCGCCCTCCCGGCCTCTCCCGCACCGAGGACGGTGCTCGCATGACGACCCGGGTCACGACGATCCTGCCGACCGCCCGGACGGCGGCTCCGATGGCGGCCCCGATGGCGGCGCTGACGACCGTCCCGGCGACGTCCCCGGCAGCGGCGCTCCCTGACGACGGGCACCTCGCCGTCGCCGATCGCGTGACCGTTGCCGTGCCGGGCGAGGACCGGGTTGCCGTCCCTGCGACGCGCCTGGCGGCCGCCCCGCCAGCGGCGCTCCCTGACGACGGACACCTCGCCGTCGCCGACCGTGTCACGGCCCCGGCCGTGCCGGGCGCCGATCGCGTGAGCGTCGTCGTGCCGGGCGAGGACCGGGCTACCGTCCCGGCGGCGCCCGCCGCTGACCGCGTCACGGCCGCTGCGGCGCCCGTCACCGACCGCCCCGCGGCCCCGGCCGTGCCGGTCGCCGGTCGCGTCACGGCCGCTGTGGCGGGCCCACACCCCCCGGCCCCTGCGAAGGGCTCGCACCGCACGGCCGGCGCACGGACAGCGCACGACCGCGCGCCGCGAGCCTCGGCCCAGGCCGGGTCCCTCCCCGGCCCCGCCTCCCCGACCCCGCCCGCCCCCACCCCCCTCCGGTTCGCCGCGCTGGGGGACTCGCTCTCCGAGGGCGTCGGGGACCGGGTCGACGGTGGGTGGCGGGGGTGGGCCGTGCTGCTCGCGGGTGGGCTCGGCGGGCCGGGGCGTCGGGTGGAGTTCCGGAACTTCGCCGTCAGCGGGGCGCAGAGCCGCGACGTCGCCGAGCTCCAGGCCGCGCGGGCGCTGGCCTTCCGGCCGGACGTCGCCTCGGTCGTCGTCGGCGTCAACGACACCCTGCGCCACACCTTCGACATCGAGCGGTTCGCCCGCCGCCTCGACCGTGTCTGCGGCGACCTCGCCGCCGAGGGAGCCGTACTCCTCACGGCCTGCCTTCCCGATCCCGGCCGGATGCTCGGTCTCCCCGCGCCGCTCGCCCGGCCGCTCGCCCGGCGCCAGCGGGCCGTCAATGCCCTCGTCCATGCCGTCTCCGCCCGCTACGGCGCCGTCCACCTCCATCTCGCCAACACCGCCTGGACCGACGACCGCACCCTGTGGAGCGCGGACCGGCTGCATCCCGGCGAGCGCGGCCACCGCGTGATCGCCGCGCGGTTCCACGCGCTGCTCGCCGACCGGGGCCTCGCCCAGGGTGCCCCTCCCTCCACCGCGCCCGACCGGCCCCCGCCCAGCCGCGCCGACGCCCTGCTCTGGCTGGCCACCGCGGGCACCGGCTGGGTCGCCCGCCGCTGCCGCGACCTGCTGCCCCAGCTCCTCGCCCTGGCGGGAAGCGAGCTGCGGCACCGGGCGGCCGGCACCGACGCCCTTCTCGACCGTCGGGCCGCCCACTCCCTGGCGGCCGCGCTCGCCGTGGTGTCGCCAGGCCCCGGGACGCCGGTCACGCCGACAATGGGGGCATGAGCGGGCGCTGGGAGTTCTGGATCGACCGGGGCGGCACCTTCACGGACGTCGTGGGCCGGCGTCCCGACGGCCGGCTCGTCACCCGCAAGCTCCTCTCCCACGACCCGTCCCGACCGCACGACGCGGCCGTCGCCGGGATCCGGCTCCTGCTGGGCCTCGGCCCCGGCGACCCCGTTCCCGCCGACGCGATCGACGTCGTGAAGATGGGTACCACCGTCGCGACCAACGCCCTCCTGGAGCGCCGTGGCGAGCCGACCCTCCTCCTCGTCACCGAGGGGTTCCGCGACGCCCTGCGCATCGCCTACCAGAACCGGCCCCGCCTCTTCGACCGCCACATCGTGCTTCCCGAGGCCGTCTACGAACGGGTCGTCGAAGTCCCCGAGCGGGTCGACGCCCACGGGCGCGTGGTCCGACCGCTCGACGAGGACGCCGTCGCCGGGGAGCTGGCGGCCGCCCGCCGCGACGGCTACCGCTCCGCGGCCGTCGTCCTCATGCACGGCTACCTCCGCCCCGCCCACGAGGCCCGGATCGCCGAACTCGCCAGGGCGGCCGGCTTCACCCAGGTCAGCTGCTCCCACGAGGTCAGTCCGCTCATCAAACTCGTCCCCCGGGGAGACACCACCGTCGTCGACGCCTACCTCTCCCCGATCCTGCGTCGCTACGTCGACGAGGTGGCGCGCGAACTCGCCGGGGTCCGGCTGATGTTCATGCAGTCCAACGGCGGCCTGCGCGAAGCCGCGCACTTCCGCGGCAAGGACGCCGTCCTGTCGGGACCCGCCGGCGGGGTCGTCGGCATGGCCCGCACCTCCGGACAGGCCGGCTTCGACCGGGTCATCGGCTTCGACATGGGCGGCACCTCCACCGACGTGTCCCACTACGCGGGCGAGTTCGAGCGGGAACTCGGTACACAGGTCGCGGGTGTGCGGATGCGGGCGCCCATGATGAGCATCCACACCGTCGCCGCCGGCGGCGGTTCCGTCCTCCACGACGACGGCCGGCGCTATCGCGTCGGCCCCGACTCCGCCGGTGCCGTTCCCGGCCCCGCCTGCTACCGCCGTGGCGGGCCGCTCACGGTGACCGACGCCAACGTCATGCTCGGCCGCGTCCAGCCCGGCCACTTCCCCGCCGTCTTCGGCCCGTCCGGCGACCAGCCGCTCGACACCGCCGCCGTCCGGGACGGCTTCACGGCGCTCGCCGAGCGGGCCGGCGGCGGCCGCACACCGGAGCAGGTCGCCGCCGGATTCCTGGAGATCGCGGTCCTCGGCATGGCCAACGCCGTCAAGAAGATCTCCGTCCAGCGCGGCCACGACGTCACCCGCTACGCCCTGGCGAGCTTCGGCGGCGCCGGCGGCCAGCACGCCTGCGCCGTCGCCGACGCCCTGGGCATCGACACCGTCCTCGTACCGCCGCTCTCCGGTGTGCTCTCCGCCTACGGCATCGGCCTGGCCGACGCCACCGCCATGCGCCAGCGCTCCGTGGAAGCCGGACTCGACGCCCCGGAGACCCACGCGCGCGTGGCCGCCCTCTGCGCCGAACTCGCCGGCACCACCCGGGCGGAGCTGCGCGCCGACGGCCTCGCCGACGCGGCGATCACCACCCACGCGCGCGTGCTGCTGCGGTACGCCGGGACCGACGCGAGTCTCCCGGTCGACCTCGGCCCCGCCCGGGAGATGGCCGACGCGTTCACCGCCGCCCACCGCACCCGCTACGCCTTCACCATGGACAAGCCGCTCGTCGTCGAGGCGGTCTCGGTGGAGGCCGTGGGCCTCGCCGGGCCCCACGGACCGGTCGTCGTCGACGTACCGCCGCCCGCGGGGGAGCCGGCGCCCCGCGCGACCGTACGGATGTACAGCGCCGGCGAGAGCGCGGACACGCCCCTCCTCCGCCGGGAGGACGTGCGCCCCGGCGACACCGTCACCGGGCCGGCGATCATCGCCGAGGCCGACGCCACCACGGTCGTCGACGCGGGCTGGCGGGCCACGGCCGGGGACACCGGTCACCTGGTCCTCGCGCGCGTGCGGCCCCGTCCCGCGCGGACCGCCCTCGGGACGGAGGTCGACCCCGTCCTGCTGGAGGTCTTCGACAACCTCTTCATGGCGATCGCCGAGCAGATGGGCGTACGCCTGGAGAACACCGCCCACTCCGTCAACATCAAGGAACGCCTGGACTTCTCCTGCGCCCTCTTCGACGCCGACGGCAACCTCATCGCCAACGCCCCGCACATCCCCGTCCACCTCGGCTCCATGGGCGAGTCCATCAAGGAGGTGCTGCGTCGCCGCGGCGGCGACGAGCTGCGCCCCGGCGACGTGTACGCGATCAACGACCCGTACCACGGAGGCACGCACCTCCCCGATGTCACCGTCGTGACCCCGGTGTTCGACCCGTCCGGCGAGAACCTGCTCTTCCTCGTGGCCTCGCGCGGCCACCACGCCGAGATCGGCGGCATCACCCCGGGCTCGATGCCCGCGTTCAGCCGGACCGTCCACGAGGAGGGCGTCCTCTTCGACAACTGGCTCCTCGTCCGGGACGGGCGGCTGCGCGAGGCGAAGACGCGGGCGCTGCTGACCGGCGCCCGCCACCCCTCGCGCGACCCGGACACCAACCTCGCCGATCTACGCGCCCAGATCGCCGCGAACGAGAAGGGCATCGAGGAACTGCGGTCCATGGTCGACGAGTTCGGGATCGACGTCGTCCACGCCTACATGCGGCACGTGCGCGCCCACGCCGAGGAGTCCGTCCGGCGGATCGTCGCCGGGCTGCGGGACGGCGCGTACCGCTACGAGACGGACAGCGGGGCGGTCATCCGGGTCGCGGTGCGGGTGGACCGCGAACGGCGCTCCGCGGTCATCGACTTCACCGGCACCTCGGCCCAGCTCCCGGGCAACGCCAACACCCCCACGTCCGTGGTCATGGCCGCCGTCCTGTACGTCTTCCGCACCCTCGTCGACGACGACATCCCGCTCAACAGCGGTTGTCTGGAACCCCTGGAGATCCGGGTCCCGCCGGGGTCGATGCTGGCGCCCGCCTACCCCGCCGCGACGGTGGCGGGCAACGTGGAGACCTCCCAGGCGGTCACCGGCGCCCTCTACGCGGCCCTGGGCGTGCAGGCCGAGGGCTCCGGCACCATGAACAACGTCACCTTCGGCGACGCGCGCCTGCAGTACTACGAGACGGTCGCCAACGGCTCGGGCGCCGGAGAGGGCTTCAATGGGGCCGACGCCGTCCAGACCCATATGACCAACTCCCGTCTGACCGACCCCGAGATCCTGGAGTGGCGCTACCCCGTCCGCGTCGACTCCTTCGCGGTCCGGGCCGGCAGTGGCGGGCGCGGACGGTGGCGGGGCGGCGACGGCGTCGAACGCCGCATCCGCTTCCTCGCCCCGATGACGCTCGCCCTCCTCACCGGCCACCGGCGGGTCCCGCCGTACGGCATGGCGGGCGGTGATCCGGGATCCCTCGGCGAGAACACGGTCGAACGCGCCGACGGCACCGTCGACCGTCTCGACGGCGTCGACGCGCTCGACGTGCGCCCGGGCGACGTCCTGGTCCTGCGCACCCCGGGCGGCGGGGGCTACGGGCCCCCGGAACGGGAGGAGCCGCCGCCACAGGAGACCTCCGGCCCACGCCCCGGAGGCGGCTGCGCCCCCGTGGACCGCTGAGCCGCCACCCCCGGAGATCGACTAGCGCGAAGCGGTACGAACCGGCAGGAAACGTACCGCCGTCCCCGGTACCGCCTGCGCCGCGGCCGCCAGGTCGTCCTCCCGCACCACCGCCACGACCGGATAGCCGCCCGTCGTCGGATGGTCGGCCAGGAACACCACCGGGCGCCCGTCCGGCGGGACCTGCACCGCCCCCAGGACCATGCCCTCGCTGGGCAGTTCGCCCGTGACGGTCCGTTCCAGGGGCGGGCCCTCCGTGCGCAGACCGATGCGGTTGCTCGACGGCGAGACCCGGTACGCGCGCGTGGCGAGCGTTTCCAGCGCCGCGGGCGAGAACCAGTCGTGCCGGGGACCGAGCCGGACCCGCAGGACGAGTTCGTCCGGCGGTCCCGGCCAGGGTGGCGCGTCGACCGCGACCCGGGCGGCCGGCTCGGCCCCGAGCGGCAGGACCGTCCCGACCGTCAGCGGGGCCGGTCCGAGCCCCGACAACAGGTCGGTGGAGCGGCTGCCGAGGACCGGCTCCACGGCGACACCCCCGCCGAAGGCGACATACCCGCGCAGCCCGCGCACGGCCGGCCCGACGTCGAGGAGCGCCCCGGCCGCGACCCGTACCGCCGTTCCCCAGGCCACCGGCCGCCCGTCGACCGTGACCGGGCCCGGTGCGCCGCCGACGGCGACCGTCACCGCGCACCGGGGCCGTACCGCACATCCGTCGACGGTCGTCTCCAGGACCGCCGCGTCCTCCGCGTTGCCGACCAGCCGGTTGACGAGCTGCGCCGCCCCCGCGTCGAGGGCCCCCGACCGGGGCACCCCCAGATGCGCGTGACCCGCGCGCCCCAGGTCCTGCACGGTGGTCAGCGCCCCGGCCCGTACGACGGCGACAGCACGGTCGGTCATCGCCCGGCCACCACGAAACGCACGCGCGTGCCCGGCGCCAGCAGCGCGGCCGGCTCCCGCGCGGTGTCCCACAGCACCACGTCCGTGGAGCCGATGAGCTGCCAGCCGCCGGGGGAGGAGCGTGGGTACACGCCGGTGTACGGCCCGGCGAGCGCGACCGAACCGGCCGGGACGGCGGTACGGGGGGTGGCCCGGCGCGGCACCTCGTACCGCTCGCCGAGCCCCGTCAGATAACCGAACCCCGGCGCGAAACCGCAGAACGCCACCCGGAAGTCGGCCGCCGCGTGGAGGCGTACGGCCGCCTCCTCGGAGACCCCCCACAGCGCGGCGACCTCCGCCAGGTCGGGGCCGTCGTAGCGGACCGGCACCTCCACCGCCCGCTCCACGCGCGCGTGGAGCGGCGGAACCGTCCACTCCCGCAACTGCCCCGCCCACGTGTCGGGGGCGTCGACCCCGTCCAGCAGTACGGTCCGCGCCGCCGGCACGATCTCCCGTACGGCGGGCAGGGCGCCGCTCTCCCTGCGCCGCAGCAGCTCGGCGTGGAACGCCTCCGCCGCCTCCCCGCTCGCCAGCTCGACGAGCAGCGCCCGCTCGCCGACCCGGAGCACCCGGGGCGCCGTCATACGAACGCCTCCACCCGCACGCCCGCGGCCTCGAGACCGGCACGCACCCGCCGGGCGAGGTCCACCGCGCCCGGGGTGTCGCCGTGCAGACAGAGCGACCGCGCCCGGACGGTGACGGGCCGTCCGCAGTGCGCGGTGACCCGGCCGGACCGGACCATGGACACGGACCGTGCCACGACCTCGTCCGGGTCGGTGACGACGGCCCCCTCCCGCCCCCGTGGCAGCAGGGAGCCGTCCGCCGTGTACGCCCGGTCGCCGAAGGCCTCCGGGACCACCGGCAGACCCGCTGCCCCGGCCGCCTCGTGCAACCGCGAGCCGGGCAGCCCGAGCACCGGAAGCCCCCCGCCGCCCGCCAGCAGGACGCCGTCGACGACCGCCCGCGCCTGCTCCTCGTCGTGGACCACCCGGTTGTAGAGCGCGCCGTGCGGCTTGACGTACGCGACCCGTGACCCCGCCGCCCGCGCGAAGACCTCCAGCGCCCCGATCTGATAGGCGATCTCGGCGGCCAGCTCGTCCGCCGGGACCTCCATCGAGCGCCGGCCGAAGCCGGCCAGATCGCGGTAGGAGACCTGCGCGCCGATCCGTACCCCGCGCGCCGCCGCCAGCTCGCAGACGCGCCGCATGGTCACCGCGTCCCCGGCGTGGAACCCGCAGGCCACGTTGGCGCTGGTGACCACCGAGAGCAACCGCTCGTCGTCGGTCAGCGTCCAGCGGCCGAATCCCTCCCCGAGGTCGGCGTTGAGGTCGATCGAGCCCGAGGTCATGGTGTCGGTACCTTCCGTGTCATACGAGTTCCCTTCCGCGGGTCTCCGGGAGCCCGAGCAGAGCCAGGACGGCGAGGCCGTAGCCGACGGCCCCGAAGACCAGCGCGCCGCCGACGCCCCAGCTCTCGGAGAGGAAGCCGACGAGGGTCGGGAAGACCGCGCCCACCGCGCGGCCGGTGTTGTAGGTGAATCCCTGGCCCGTTCCCCGTACCGCCGTCGGGTACAAATCCGCCAGGAAGGAGCCGAAACCGCTGAAGATGGCCGACATGCAGAAGCCGAGCGGGAAGCCGAGGACGAGGACGAGCGTGTTCGCCCCGGCGGGGATGTGGGTGTAGGCGAGGACGCAGACGGCGGAGAGGACGGCGAAGAGCGCGATGTTCTTCTTCCGGCCGAGCCGGTCGGTGAGGTAGCCCCCGGTCAGATAGCCGATGAAGGCGCCCGAGATCAGGAAGGCGAGATATCCGCCCGTGCCGACCACGGACAGCCCCCGCTCGGTCTTGAGATAGGTCGGGACCCAGGTCGCGAGGGTGTAGTAGCCGCCCTGCACGCCCGTCGACAGCAGCACCGCGAAGAGCGTCGTGCGCAGCAGCGACGGCTTGAAGACGGCGGTGAACGACCCGCGGTCGGCGCTCGTCCGCCGCGCCTCGGCGGCCCGCGGGGCGTCCTCGACGTTCCGCCGGATGTAGACCACCAGCAGCGCGGGCAGCGCGCCGGTCCAGAACATGACCCGCCAGGCGGTGTCGGCGTCGACGAACCGGAAGACCAGGGTGTAGACGATCACGGCCAGCGCCCAGCCGGCCGCCCAGGCGCTCTGGACGCCGCCGAGGGTGCGGCCCCGGTGCTTGGCGGAGGCGTACTCGGCGACCAGGATCGCGCCGACCGCCCATTCGCCGCCGAAGCCGAGGCCCTGGAGGGCACGGAAGACCAGCAGCGTCTCGTAGTTCGGGGCGAAGCCGCACAGGACGGTGAAGAGCGCGTACGTGACGACCGTGATCATCAACGCCTGCACCCGGCCGACGCGGTCGGCGAGGATGCCGGCGAGCGCGCCGCCCACCGCCGAGACGACGAGGGTGACGGTGGTCAGCAGGCCGGTCTGGCCCTTGTCGAGACCGAAGGCGGCGGCGATGGCCACCATCGAGAGCGGCAGCGTGAAGAAGTCGTAGGAATCCAGGGCGTATCCGCCGAAAGCACCGCCGAAGGCGCGCCGACCGCGTGGCCCGAGGGCGCGCAGCCAGGCGAACGCGCCTGTGTCGTCGGGACGTTCGCCCGGGGTCCGGCGCCGGGTCTGTGTCGTGCTCATCTGCACCTCGCAGGGGGAGAGGCGTGCCTGAGGACGTGCGGGAGGACCGTGCGTTGCCGTGCCGTGCGGTGTCGTCAACGTAGAGGATCGTTCAACGATCCGACAAGAGGTACGTTGTCTCGTCCTCGTTTGTGCGGTTGACTTCGCGGCGACCGCCGGAGGGGCGCACCGAGGAGACGAGGAACGGTGAGCGGAACGCACGAACTCGCGCACGACCGGGCGCTGCTAAGCAGGACGAGCACCGCGGAACGCGTCGCCGACATCCTGCGCACCCGCATCGCCGAGGGGTTCTTCCCGCCCGGCACCCGTCTGTCCGAGGACGGCATCGGCGGCGCCCTCGGGGTGTCCCGAAACACCCTCCGGGAGGCCTTCCGGCTGCTCACCCACGAACGGCTGCTCGTCCACCGACTCAACCGGGGCGTCTTCGTCCGGGTGCTCAGCGTGGCGGACGTCACCGACATCTACCGCACCCGGCGACTGGTCGAATGCGCGGTCGTGGCGGGTCTCGGAGAGCCGCCGTACGCGCTCGACGGCCTGGCCGGCGCCGTGGAGGAGGGGCGCCGGGCGGCCCGGGCGGGGGAGTGGGCGGCCGTCTCCACCGCCAACATCCACTTCCACCGCGAACTGGTCGCCCTGGCGGGCAGCGCGCGCACCGACGAGCTGATGCGGAGCGTGCTCGCCGAACTCCGCCTGGCCTTCCACATCGTGGACGACGCCCAAGGACTGCACGAGCCCTATCTTGTACGAAACCAGGAGATTCTGGATGCCTTGCGGGCGGGGGAGCGGCCGACGGCCGAACGCCTCCTGGCCCGCTACCTCGACGACTCCCGCGCCCGCCTCGTCGAGGCCTACGCACGGGCGGTCGTGGGCGGGGCGGAGACGGACGAAAAGGCGCGGGAGGGCTGAGGCGGCCGCCGGAACACCTCGTCAGAGGCGTCATGCGGCGGGCTTCGCGGGGCGGGGCCTCACGGGCGCCTCGGGGCGGTCGCATCTGCGCCGTTTCGACCGTTGTCAGTGCGAGGACCTAATCTGTGCTCCGTGACTTCGCCTGCCTCGACGGACTTCGTTCCGCCCCAGCTCAGCGCGGGGCCGCGGCCCGCGCCGGGCCCGGCCGCCGACGAAGGGCTCGCGCGGCGCCTCCGCGCGCTCGCGTGCACCGCGCCGCTCCACGACCTGGACGCGCGCAAGGCGAACCTGGCGGGGGAGTACTCGGTCTACGCGATGGCGGAGGTCGCGCTCTCCGCCATCGACCTCGTCACGCTCAACATGGACTTCGACACCGGCGCCGACCACGAGCAGATCGTCGGCCGCCTGCTGCCCCGGGTCGCCGCCCAGGCACCCGCCCGCCCCGCCGCCGAGCACGAGCGCGTCGCCCGCTGGGTCCTGGAGAACCTGATCAACGTCGGTAGCGTCGACCGCGGCTTCCGCGCCGTCTACGGCACCTTCGGCGCCGACGGGGTGTACACCCGCCGGGACTACGACTTCAAGCTGCTCGAAGAGGTCCCCGGCCACGGCGGCGCGGTCTTCCTCCGCACGACCGACGAAGCGGTCAACGTCCTCGTCGGCGCCCTCGACACCGACGTCACCAGCGCCCAGATCGCGGCCGAGGTGAAGCTGGAGGTCCTGATCAGCCGGGGCCGTCTCGCCGACGCCCAGCTCGCCGCCGAACAGGCGCGGTACCGCACCGTGCAGTACGCCGAGACCCTCCGCAAGACCCTGGAGGCGACCCGGCGCAACGTCCGGGCCGTCGACTGGCTGAGCGCCGTCCCCGACCTGATCGCCGAGGCGCTCGACCACGTCGCCGACCGCTACCGCCACGAGAACGCGATCCTCACCAACATCCGCAAGGCCCGCGACGAGGCCGAGGACCAGGAGCACAAGCGCCGCGCCGCCGAGCTCGTCGACATCGTCAAGGACTGCATCCGCCGGCACACCCAGCTCCAGTCCCGCCTCCTGGAGGCCGGGCCGCTGTTCCGCGCCGAGCAGGACCGACAGGCCTTCGCCGCGCCCACCTCGTACACCGGGATAGACCTGTACGGCCAGCTGGTCGCCCCGCTCCTCCCGCTCCCCGTCGAGCAGGCCACCCGGGTCACGGACGCCTTCTTCGCCCACGGCACCGGACTGCGCACGCCCGTGTCCGTACGCGTCGGCGACCTGGTCGACATGCTGCTCACACCCCCGGTCGAGCGCGAACACCTCGGCGCCGAGATGCCCGAGCCGGACCTGATCGCCACCCCCGACGACAGCCGTTTCAGCGAAGAGCAGCTGGCGAGCGCGATGGAGCTGCTCGACCTGGAGCACGACGCCCCGCGCCGCCTCTCCGGCCTCCTCGCCGACGCCCGCCGCCGCGACCCGGACCTGCCCTACCTGGTCGCCCTGCTCGCCGTCCACGCCGCGAGCCCGCCGGTCGGCACCGCGTACCGCCAGGGCGAGGAGCGCCTGCTCTTCGCCGTCGACGACGGAACCTCCCTCGACGACCCCGAATTCGGCGGAGCCGACCTGATAGTGGGTACGGCACTCCTCGACGCCGTCGGCATGGCGGCCGCCCGCTCGGAGGCGACATGAGCGACCTCGCGCCGATGCCCGACACCCCCGCGCCGGCGATCCCGACCGGCCTGCTTGCCGACGCCTCCGGGGCGGCGATCCTGACCGGCCCGCTCGCCGACACCCCCGCGCCGGCGATCCCGACCGGCCCGCTCGCCGGCGCCTCCGGGGCGGACGGTGCGCTCCCGCCGCCCTGCCCTCCGGCTCCGGAGTTCCTGCAGGCCCCCGTGCCGGCCCCCACACCGGCCCCCGCCACGCGTCAGGCGCGGGTAGGAACCGTGTCCGTGCCCGAGCCGGCGCGGCGGAGCCCCGCACCCGTCGTGCGGGCCGTCCGGCTGGTGCCCGAGAGCGAACCGGCACCTGTGCCTCCGCGCCGCCCCGCGGTCAGCGTCACGCCCGTACGCCTGCCGCTGCCCGGACCCACCGCAGTACCGACCACCCGCACCGAGGAGCCCCAGCCGTGAGCGAACACCACGCCGAGCACGCCGACGCGTGGAGCGAGCCGGAGCCCCAGCAGACCGCCGCCCCGTCCGCGGCGGTCACCCCGGCCGACGCGGCCGACGCGGCGCGGCTCGTCTCCTTCGGGCTCCAGCCCAAGCTGCTCCCCGCCCGCGACGCCGAGTACGCCGAGCTGCTCCGACGCTATCGCGAGGACCCCGCCTTCGCGCGCCTCGCCGACGCCGTCGCCACCGGGCTCGGCCTCGTCGTCCTGGAGGTCTCCCCCCGCGCCGGCATGGCCGTCACCGCGGGCGAGGACTCCGTCTTCGCCGTCCGCATGGGCGACTACGCCCGCCGCGCCTCGACCGACTCCGCGGACCGCTTCCTGCACGGCCTCGCCCACCTCGCCGTCGCCGCCATGGCCTTCCCCCGCCCCGAGGACCTCGCCGACGACGGCTACATCGGCCGCCTCACCGTCAATGGCGTGGACGCCTTCGTCCGCCAGGCCTGCCGGCGCCTCGAAGAGCGGGCCGAGGAGCAGGGCGTCAACACCGACCCCGCCTCCGACGCCCCCGGCCTGGAGGCCGCCTGGCGGATCTACGCCCGGCGCAGCGCCACCGGGGCCACGAAGGACGCCCGCCGCCTCGCCGGCTCCACCACCGGCATCGTCGGCAAGGCCGTCGCCTTCCTCACCGACTCCGGCTTCCTCCAGCGCACCGGCGACGACGCCGGTGGTGCGTACCGCACCACCGCCCGCTATCAGCTCCAGGTCCGTGACATGGCCGGCAGCGCCGCCATGGCGGAGCTGCTCGACCTCGGCGTCGTCCCCGTCAGCGACGGAACGGCCAGCCTCCTCCCGCCGCCCGAGGGCGACGACCTGGAGCTGGCCGCCGACGCCGGCCTGCCGTTCCACACGTAACCCCATCCGTAACCCGCACACGGAACCCCACCCGCCCAGAACCGTCCCGCCCGCCCCCCCACGAGCCGTCCCGCCCCCACGAGCCGCCCCGCCCGACCGCTTCCACCCCCCACGCCGCGTAACCACCGCACCAGTCGACGAGAGTCCGCCGCCATGTACGAGTTGTCCCGGGTCCGCCTCTACTCCATCGGTCCCGCCGGTGCGCGTTACGCCGACACCGTCCTGGACCTGCGCGGAGTCGGCGCCCCCGTGCCCCAGCCCGCCCCCACCCAGGCGGAGTTCTTCGAGGAGGAGCCGGTCGGTCCGCCCCGCCGCCCCGCCCCCGCAGGCGTCCTCTTCCTGGAGAACGGCGGCGGCAAGTCCGTCCTCCTCAAGCTGATCTTCTCGGTGATGCTCCCCGGCCACCGCAACACCCTCGGCGGCGCCAGCTCCGGCGTGCTGCGCAAGTTCCTGCTCGCCGACGACTGCGGCCACGTCGCCCTGGAGTGGCAGCACACCCTCACCGGCGAGCTGGTCGTCGTCGGCAAGGCCAGCGAGTGGCGCGGGCGCCAGGTCTCCAACGACCCGCGGAAGTTCGCCGAGGCGTGGTACTCCTTCCGCCCCGGCCCGGGGCTGAGCCTCGACTCCCTCCCGGTCGCCGAGGCCGGCTCCGTCCGCCCGTCCGCCGAGGGCGCCTCCGGGGCGCGGGGCCGCCGCCGCACCATGAAGGGCTTCCGGGACGCCCTCACCGAGGCGAGCCGGGTCTATCCGCATCTGGAGGTGTACTGGGAGGAGATCCACGACCGCTGGAACGAGCACCTGGGCGACCTGGGGCTCGACCCCGAGCTCTTCCGCTACCAGCGCGAGATGAACGCCGACGAGGGCGAGGCCGCCGGCCTCTTCGCGGTCAAGAAGGACTCCGACTTCACCGACCTGCTCCTGCGCGCCGTCACCGACACCCGCGACACCGACGGCCTCGCCGACCTCGTCAGCGGCTTCGGCAACAAGCTCGGCCGACGCGCGGAACTCACCGCCGAGCGCGACTTCACGGCGGGCTCCGTCGACCTCCTCGGCCGCATCGTCGAGGCCGCCGGAACCCGCGCACGCGCGCGTGAGGTCCACGCCGCCGCCGAGCGCCGCACCCGCACGCTCGCCCGCCGGCTCTCCGCCCGCGGCGACGCGGAGCGCGGCCGCGCCGCCGAACTCGCCCAGCAGGTCACCTCGGCCGCCCACGCCGTCTCCGAAGCCGAGACCGCGCGCGGCCGCAGCTCCCTGATCACCGCCGAACTCGCCTACCGCCACGCCTCCCTGGCGCTGGCCGCCGCCGAGAAGGGCGCCGCCTCCCAGCGCCGGGAGCTCACCGAGGCCCGCACCCTGCACTCCGCCTGGCAGGCCACCGAGGCCGTCCTGCGCCACCGCGCGGCGGGCGACCGCTCCACCCGGGTGGCGGCGGTCATCCGCGAGGCCGAACGCGACGCGGCCCCCGCCCTCGCCGCCAGGGCCAGGGCCGCCGCCGATCTCGTACGGGCCCTCGCCGCCGCCGCGCAGGACGGCGAGCGGCAGGCGGCCGAGGAGGAGGAGCGTTCCGCGGCCCTCCAGGAGGCCGGCGAGACCGCCCACCGCGACGCCACCGCCGCCGCGACCGACGCCCAGCGCGCCCGCAGCGAGGCCGGGCACCTCCGCCAGCGCCTCGCCGAGGTCGAGCAGGAGACCGCCGAGGCGGTACGGGCGGGCTGGCTGGACGACACCGCCCCGGACGCCGACCCCGCCCGTGCGGCCCTTGCCGCAAGCGACGCCGAGAAGACCACCGTCGCCGCCTGGGACGTCGCCCGCGACGCGGCGCGTTCGGCCGCCGACCGCGCCCGCGAGGCCGCCGCCGCCGAGTCCCGCGCCGAACTCGCCGCCGCCCGCGCCACGGACGCGGCCGACGCCGCCGAGAACGCCTACGAAGCCGAGCGCCGCGCCGCGGAGTCCCTCGCCGCCGACGAGCGCCTCGCCGAACTCCTCAGCCTGCCCGCCGCGGGTTCGACGCTGCCGGGCCAGCGGGTCGGCGACGGCGCACGGAACAAGGCGCCCGGCGACACCACCCCGCCCACCGGCCCCGCCCGCCACAGCACCGGGGCGGCGACGGGCACGGACGATGCGGAGGCCGCCCCGGGCGCGGACCCCGCATCCGGCCGGAACCCCGCCGAGACGCACGGCCCCGGGCCCCAGTCCGCGGACCCGGCGTCCCCGGCCCGCCCCGTCGCGGGCGCCGCCTTCGGCCTCGTCGCCGACCCGGCGACCGCGCCGTACGGACCGCTCACCGTCACGGAGTTCGACCGGTACGCCGACGAGCTGCGGCGGCTGCTGGAGCAGTCGATCGCCTCCGCCGAGCGCACCCTCTTCGACCTGCGCACCGCCGCCGCCGACGACTCCCGCATCCTCGGCGCCCTCGGCGACGGCGGACTGCTCCCGCCCGGCCCCGACGTGCTCGCCACCGTCGAGTACCTCGGCGAGCACGGCATCCCCGCCCTCCCCGGCTGGCGTTATCTCGCCCAGGCCGTCGACCCCGCTGACCACGCCGCCGTCCTCGCCGCCCGGCCCGAGCTCGTCGACGGCGTCGTGATCACCGACCCCGTGTCGTACGCCCGCGCCCGCGAGGCGCTGAGCACGGCCGCCCTGCTGCCCCGCTCCGCCGTCGCCGTCGGCACGACCGCCGCCCTGCTGGCGCCGGTACCGAGCGCCGACGCGGGCGAGGACGCGGGGGTCTTCCTCGTACCGCCGAACCCGGCCATGCACGACGAACACGCCGCCGACGAGGAGCGGCACGCCCTGCGCGCCCGCGCCGCCGCCCGCGACGAGGAGATCCGTACGCTCGCCGCCCGGCTCACCGGCGACCGCTCGCTCGCCGCGCGGATCGGCTCCTGGCGGGCCGACTGCCCGCCCGGCATGCTCACCGAGCTGGCCGCCGCGGCGACCACCGCCCGCGAGGCCGCGGAGGCGGCCGCCGCGACCCTCGCCGAGGCGCGTACGGTCCGGGCGGAGGCCGACGAGGCGGCCGCCGACGCCGCCCGCGTACGGGACGAACGCCAGGAGGCCGCCCAGCGGGCCCGCCGCGCCGCCGACGCCCTCGCCGGTCTCGCCTACCGGCTGCGCGAACGCTCCGCATGGCAGGCCAAGCTCCGCGAACTGGCCGACGACGCCGCCGAGTCCGAGGCCCGCGCCCAGACCTGCCTGGGGCGGGCCCGGGCCGCCGACGAGGACCGCCGCGCCGCCCAGCGCGCCGCCGACGACGCCCACCGCACCGCGCGCGCCCTGCGGGCCGAGCGCGCCGAGATCGCCGGCGCCCCCGACCAGCTCCCCGAGCCGGACGCCGACGCCCCGCGCCTGGCGCTGCCCACCCTCCGCGAGGCGTACCGCGCCGCGTCCCAGCTGTACGAGAAGGTCGGCGTCGGCGCGGACCTGCGCGCCGAGCAGGCCCGTGCCGAGAGCGACGAGTCCGCCGCGCTCGCCGAGCTCGACCGTCTCACCAACAAGGTCCGCCTGCGCGCCGAGCAGCTCCTGGAGTCCACCGACGGCGCCGACGGCCCGTCCCGCCAGGCCGCCGCCGCCCGCGCCGAATCCCTGGTCCAGATGCTGGAGACCCGGGCCTCGGAGGCGAGCGAGAAGCTCGGCCGGCTCCGCGGCGAGTCCGAACGGCTGGCCCCCGAGGACGGCGCGTCGCACACCGAGCTGCCGAAGGAGCTGGTCCCCGCCGACGCCGAGCACGCCCAGACCCTGCTCCGCACCGCGACCACCGAACTCGCCGCCCGCACCGACGCCCTGGAGGCCGCGCGCACCGCGCACACCGGCCTGCTCCGCGCCCATCGCGCCGCCGAGGACGCGGCCGGAGGCTTCGACGAGACGGCGGCGCTCCTGCGCGACCTGCTGCGCGACCACGCGGAGGAGGAGCGGGAGGAGCCCGAGCCGTACGCCGGCGCGCTGGAGGAGGCCCGGAACGCCGCCGCCGAGGCCCGGCGTTCGCTGCGCGCCTGCGTCGCCGAACTCTCCGGCGCCGACGCGGCCGTGCGCGAGGCGAGCGACATCCTCGTCCGCCACGCCAACTCCACCCGCTACGAACAGGTCCGCACCCCCGCCCGGCAGCAGATCCGCGAACTGCCCGCGGCCGCGCTGCCCGAGCACGCCGCCAAGTGGGCCGAGGCGTTCGCGCCCCGACTGCGCGTCCTCACCGACGAGCTGGAACAGCTGGAGCGCAACCGCGACTCGATCGTCGACCGGCTGCGCGGCCTGGTGGAGTCCGCCCTCGCCACCCTCCGTTCCGCGCAGCGTCTCTCCCGGCTGCCGGAGGGGCTCGGCGAGTGGTCGGGACAGGAGTTCCTGCGCATCCGCTTCGAGGAGCCCGACCAGGCCACCCTCACCGAGCGGCTCGGCGAGGTCATCGACGAGGCGACCCGGGCGGCCGTCAGGAAGAACTCGGATCTGCGCAGGGACGGCATGTCGCTCCTGCTGCGCGGGGTACAGGCGGCGCTGGAGCCGCGCGGCATCGCCGTGGAGATCCTGAAGCCGGACGCCGTGCTGCGCGCCGAGCGGGTGCCGGTCGGGCAGATGGGCGACGTCTTCTCCGGCGGTCAGCTCCTCACCGCCGCCATCGCCCTCTACTGCACGATGGCCGCGCTCCGCTCCAACGACCGCGGCCGCGACAAGCACCGCCACGCGGGCACCCTCTTCCTCGACAACCCGATCGGCCGCGCCAACGCCACGTACCTGCTGGAGCTGCAGCGGGCGGTGTCGGACGCGCTCGGTGTCCAGCTGCTCTACACCACGGGTCTCTTCGACACGACCGCCCTCGCGGAGTTCCCGCTGGTCATCCGGCTGCGCAACGACGCCGACCTGCGGGCGGGGCTGAAGTACATCAGCGTCGAGGAGCACCTGCGGCCCGGCCTGCCGCAGCAGAGCACCGAGGGCGAGACCATCCACGGCGAGATCACGGCCACCCGGATGTTCCGCCGCTCCCAGGCCGAGGAGCCGAGGCCCGCCCCGCAGGGGTGACCCGGAGGACGAGACGAGAAAGCGGTGGTGGCCCGCTCCCGAGGGGGGAGCGGGCCACCACCGCTTTCTCGTACCGCCAGAGGCCGGGTCAGGCCGATGCGTCACACAGTCGGTCAGGCGGCCTCGGACAGGCGCGCCGCCTCCGGACGCCGCACCTTCGCGCCGCCCTGGGCGGGCACACCCTGACCGGATTCACCCCGCACCGGCTCACCGAGACCCGGCTCACCGAGACCGGACGCGCCTCGATCCGCCGCACCGTGCACCGGCTCACTGTGACCCGGTGCGCCTTCCGGCGCCCGGCCCCGACCGGCCTTCTCCGCCCGGCGCCGCTCGCGGCGCAGCTGACGGGCCGTACTGCTCGGCTCCGACACCACACCGTTCCGCTGCCGCCACACCTGGCGCGTCACCCACACGTCGAGCACGCTCCACGTGGCGACGACCGTGCTGGCCACCGAGGTGAGCAGCGTCGGGAACGCGAGCCAGGAACCGCTCATCGCGGCGAAGAAGGCCACCATCGCCTGGATCAGCGTCACCGACGTGAGCAGCAGGGCCCGCACCGCGGCCCTGCGCACCGGATCGGGCATCCGCCGCCGGCCCTTCTTGTCCTCCACCCACAACTGACGCGTCATCCGCGCCTCTTGGTCCATGGTTCCGTCACTCCCCACCGCCGAAAGTCTCCCAGGGTGGCTGCTGCCCGTCTTGAGCCGCTTTACGCGGACACAACCCCCCTACGCAGAATGACGAACCAGAAAGGGAAAAGGTTTCGTCCCGACCCCGACCGGAACGAAAAGTTCCAGCCATCCGTCCAGGCAGAACAGGTGGCGCCCGGCCAGGTGTCCTGTGCCACACGTCCGAGCGCAACCCCTCGAATACCAGGACATCTCATGATCAACGCTTACTGGACAGGCTGAAAATAGCCCGGACATGCCTTCGAGTTGGCTGTGATGCAGTAGTAGGCTCGCGCAGCGGTTTGTTGAAGCTGAAGGTTGACGCCGTGGGTTGACGCCGTGGGCCGACGCCCGCGCGTCGACGTGGGAGACCTCCGCGTCGGGCGGGGGCCGAGCTGGGGGAGGCCATGCGCTTTCGCGGAAAGTCCATCCGCCGGAAGATCGTGGCGTTGCTGCTCGTTCCCCTCCTCTCGCTCACCGGCCTCTGGGGCTTCGCGACCACGCTCACCGGCCGCGAGGCGGACCAGCTTCTCGACGTCGGCTACATCGTCGAGAAGATCGGCTACCCCCTGGAGGACACCGTCCGTGTCATCCAGAAGGAACGCCGCCAGTCACTGATCTACCTCGCCGACCCGCGCGCCTCCGACGCCCTCACCACCCTCCGCGTCGGCCGCGAGGCGACCGACCGCCAGATCGCCCGCATCCGGGAGAACGCCGTCGACTCCGGCGTACGGGAGGAGATGCGCCCCGTCACCTCCCAGCGCCTCGGCTCCCTGCTCGAAGCGCTCGACGGCCTCGACGCCCTGCGCCGCTCCGTCGAGAACCGCAGCATCGGCCGCGTCGAGGCTCTCGACTTCTACAACCGTCTCGTCGACCCCTGCTACGGCTTCCTGCTCTCCCTCCACGCCCTCGAGAACGTGGAGATGGACAAGCAGGGACGCGCCCTCGTCGGTGTCGTCCGCGGCCGCGAACTGCTCTCCCGCGAGGACGCGCTCGTCATGTCCGCGCTCATCGCCGAGCGGATCACCGCCGAGGAGATCCGCAAGATCTCCGACCTCGTCGCCAACCGCAAGCAGTTCTACGAGACCAGCCTCGAAGTCCTCCCCGCCGCCGAGCGCGAGAAGTTCGAGCGCTACTGGACGAGCCCCTCCACCGAGCCGCTGCGCCGTGCCGAGGAGGCCCTGATCGTCGCGGGCGCGACCAAGAACCCGCGCTCCGTCAGCCCCGAGCGCTGGGCCGACCTCGCGGGCCCGGTCCTCGACGACCTCGCCCGGGAGAACACCGCCGCCGGCGACCGCTACCAGGACCGGGTCCAGCCCGCCGCCTACAGCGTGCTGCTCAAGGCCGGGGTCGCCGGCGTCCTCGGCTTCCTCGCCCTGCTCGTCTCCGTCATCGTCTCCGTCCGCGTCGGCCGCGGACTCGTCCGCGACCTGCGCCGGCTGCGCAAGGAGGCCCAGGAGGTCTCCGGCGTCCGCCTGCCCAGCGTGATGCGGCGGCTCGCCGCCGGGGAACACGTCGACACCGAGACCGAGGTACCGCACCTGCGGTACGAGGACGACGAGGTCGGCCAGGTCGGCCAGGCCCTCAACACCCTGCAGCGCGCCGCCGTCGAAGCGGCCGTCAAACAGGCCGACATGCGCCGCGGCGTCTCCGAGGTCTTCGTCAACCTCGCCCGGCGCAACCAGGTGCTGCTCCACCGTCAGCTCACCCTCCTCGACACCATGGAGCGGCGCACCGAGGACACCGAGGAGCTCGCCGACCTCTTCCGGCTCGACCACATGACGACCCGCATGCGCCGCCACGCCGAGGGCCTGGTGATCCTCTCCGGCGCCGCCCCCTCCCGCCAGTGGCGCAAGCCCGTCCAGCTCATGGACGTCGTACGGGCGGCCGTCGCCGAGGTCGAGGACTACGAACGGATCGAGGTCCGCCGCCTGCCCCGCCTCGGTGTGGGCGGCCCGGCCGTCGCCGACCTCACCCACCTCATCGCCGAACTCCTCGAAAACGCCACCGTGTTCTCGCCCCCGCACACCGCCGTGCAGGTCCTCGGCGAGCGGGTCGCCAACGGCTTCACCCTCGAGATCCACGACCGTGGCCTCGGCATGAACGCCGACGCCCTCCTCGACGCCAACCTCCGCCTCGCGGAGACCCCCGAGTTCGAGCTCTCCGACACGGACCGGCTCGGCCTCTTCGTGGTCAGCCGCCTCGCCCAGCGCCAGAACGTGCGCGTCTCGCTCCAGCCCTCGCCGTACGGAGGAACCACCGCGGTCGTGTTCATCCCGGCCGCGCTGCTCACGGACGCCCCCGAGACGGAGGGCGCGGGTTTCCGTCTGGACCGCAAGAGCCCGGGCCGCGAGAACGGGGAGCGGGACGGCCTGGAGCGGGGCGGTCCGGACCGGGCGGTCGGCGCCGCGTCCGGGACGAGCCGCGGCGACGCGGTCGAACTGCCGGCCCGGCGCGCCGCGCTCACCCAGGTCCCGCACACGACGCCCGGCTCCACGGGCCCCGGCCGCCCTGCCCCGGCCCCCCTCCTGAGCGGACCGGGGAACGGGCCCCGGCCCCTGGGCGGAGCCTCCGGCGCGGACCGCGACGACCCCCTCGCCGCGCCGCTGAACGGCCCCGTCGAGCTGGAGGCGCCGCTCGGCGACGCCGGCTTCGACGACCTGCTCGACCGGTCCGCCGACCTGCTCGACACCGAGAGCGAGCGCGGCGGCCTCTTCCGGGCCCGCGACCCGCGACGCCGTGGCGGCACCCGCCCCGGTCTCGCGGCGGCGCCCGACGGCGAGCAGCACCAGCAGGCCCCCGACACGGCGGCCGAGCGGGGACCCGACCGGACCCCGGGCACGCCGTCGAGCCTGCCGCTGGGCAGAGGGCCGGGCCGTACGTCGGGCTGGGCCGCGGGCCGCAGGTCCGAGCGGGCACCCGGTCAGGCCGCCGGCCGTACGCCGGGCCCGGGATCCGACCGGTCGTCCGCGCAGGCGTCCGAAAGCGACAGCGGCCCCGTGCCGCTGCCCCGGCGCCGTCCGCCGACGCTCGTCGCCGACCACGGCCGCCGCGTCGACGAGCCGGGCCGCGCCCACCCGTCCCCGCACGACGCGCACGCGGCGCTCGACGCCCCGGACGCGCACGACGCCCGAGACGAGCGTGCCGGGCAGGAGCCGCCCGCCGCCCGCCGCCCCCAGGGAGCCCCGAGCCCTACGGACGCCGACCACGACCACGGAAGCGCGCGGGCCCGGGACCGAGCCCCCGGCGGCCCCCGGAACGCCGGGCGCGGAACCCCGCCCCTGCTGGTTCCCGTACCGCCGTCGGGTCCCGTCCCGCCAGGCGGTCCCGTCCCTTCGGACGCTCCCGCTCCGCCGGCGGGCAGCGTCCCGCCGGAGGGCCCAGCGCCGTTCGGGGGGCTGCCCCGCAGGGTCCGTCAGGCCAGCCTCGCGCCCCAGCTGCGCGAGAGCGGCGAGCGCACGCGGGAGCAGGAGGCGCCCGGCTCGGCCGGCGCCTCCCCGGCGGACTTCGAGCGCGACGCCGAGGAAGTGCGCAGCCGCATGGCGTCCATGCAGCGCGGCTGGCAGCGCGGACGACGGCAGAACGCAGAGACGACAGCACCAGGAACGACACCCGAGGGGGACGGTCGATGACCGCACCGAACGCCGCAGCACCCACGACCTCCGGAAACGGCGAGCTCAACTGGCTCCTCGACGAGCTGGTCCAGCGGGTCGGATCCATCCGGAAGGCCCTGGTGCTCTCCAGCGACGGCCTCCCCACCGGCGCCTCCGCCGACCTGACCCGGGAGGACGGCGAGCACCTCGCCGCCGTCGCCTCCGGATTCCACAGCCTCGCCAAGGGCGTCGGCCGCCACTTCGAGGCCGGCAGGGTCCGGCAGACCGTCGTGGAGCTGGAGGAGGCGTTCCTGTTCGTGACGGCGGCCGGTGACGGCAGCTGCCTCGCGGTCCTCGCGGACGCCGAGTCGGACGTCGGCCAGGTCGCCTACGAGATGACACTGATGGTCAAGCGGGTCGGGGTCCACCTCACCACGGCGCCCCGTTCGGACCTGTCCGCCGGAGGATGAGTGGGGGGACGGCATGAGTGACGCAGATCTGCAGGACCGGGGGCAGGACCGTGCCCGCCACTGGTTCGACGACGAAGCCGGGCCGGTGGTCCGTCCGTACGCGATGACCCGCGGCCGGACCAGCGCCGCCACCCGTCACCGTCTCGACCTGATCGCCCTGGTGGTGCCGGAACCGGCCGCCGACGACCCCGGTCGTGACCAGACGCTCTCTCCGGAGCATGTGGAGATCGTCGAACTCTGTTCCGAAACGCCCCAGTCGATCGCCGAACTCGCCGCCGGACTCGATCTTCCCGTCGGAGTCGTACGTGTCCTCGTCGGCGATCTCGTCGAGGACGAACTCGTCCATGTGACCCGCCCCGTTCCGCCGGCCGAGCTGCCGGACGTGAGCATTCTCCGCGAGGTGATCAATGGCCTTCGGGCGCTCTAGCCGCAAGAAGCCGTTCGTCGAACCGGTGACCTTGAAGATCCTGGTCGCGGGCGGTTTCGGGGTCGGCAAGACCACCCTCGTCGGTGCCGTCAGCGAGATTCGTCCGCTGCGCACCGAGGAGATCCTCAGCGAGGCGGGGCGGCCCGTCGACGACCTGCACGGAGTGGAGTCCAAGTCGACCACCACGGTCGCGATGGACTTCGGCCGCATCACCCTGCGCGAGGACCTGGTCCTCTACCTCTTCGGCACCCCCGGACAGGACCGCTTCTGGTTCCTCTGGGACGAGCTGGCGCAGGGCGCGCTCGGGGCGGTCGTCCTGGCGGACACCCGCCGTCTGGAGGACAGCTTCGCGGCGATCGACTACTTCGAGCGGCGAGGAATCCCCTTCACCGTGGCCGTCAACTGCTTCGAGGGCGCCCGGCGGTTCTCGGCGGAGAACGTGCGCGGGGCGCTGGACCTCGACCCCGAGGTGGAGCTGCTGATGTGCGACGCGCGGGACCGCGAGTCCGTGAAGAACGTCCTGGTGGCGGTCGTCCAGCACGCCCTGGTCCTGGTGGACCGCAGCCCGACCCCGGCGGCCACCTGACGGGCCGCTTAAGCCCCGGACCCCAAGCCCCGGCCCCCAAGCCCCGGACCCCAGGCCCCACCTCAGCCGACCCCCGACCCCGGCGACCACCTGACGGGCCCGCCCCGACCCCGGGGCGGGGCTGCTCAGCGCACCGCCACCACGGCCGAACCGTGCCCGAAGAGCCCCTGGTTCGCGGTGATCCCGACACGCGCGCCGGCCACCTGCCGAGCGCCCGCCGTCCCGCGCAACTGCCAGGTCAGCTCGCAGACCTGCGCGATCGCCTGCGCGGGAACGGCCTCGCCGAACGAGCCGAGGCCGCCGCTCGGGTTGACCGGTACGCGTCCGCCGAGCGCGGTGACCCCCTCCCGTACCAGCTTCGCGCCCTCGCCCGCCCCGCACAGGCCGATGTCCTCGTACCACTCCAGCTCCAGCGCCGTGGACAGGTCGTAGACCTCGGCGAGCGACAGGTCCTCGGGGCCGATCCCCGCCTCCTCGTACGCCGCGCGGGCGATCGACGCCCGGAAGCCGTACGGGGCGGGGGAGACGGCGACGGCGGAGTCGGTCGCGATGTCGGGCAGGTCGAGGACCGCCCTGGGATAGACCGGCGAGACGGTGGAGACCGCCCGGATACGGACCGGATCGGCGTGCCCGTGCCGGCGGGCGAACTCCATGCCCGAGAGGACCAGCGCGGCGCCCCCGTCCGAGGTCGCGCAGATGTCGAGCAGCCGCAGCGGATCGGCGACCAAGGCCGAGGCCGCGACCTCCTCCGCGCTCACCGCCTTGCGGTAGCGGGCGAGCGGATTGAGCGCCCCCGCGGCCGCGTTCTTCACCTTGACCCGTGCGAAGTCGTCCACGGTGTCGCCGTACACCGCCATCCGGCGCCGCGCGTAGAGGGCGAAGTACGCAGGATTGGTCGCCCCGAGCACGCGGAAGCGGAGCCAGTCGGGATCGTCGGGCCGCTCCCCGCCCGCCGGGGCGAAGAAACCCTTCGGCGCCGCGTCCGCGCCGACGACGAGGACCACGTCCGCGAGCCCGGCGAGGATCTGGGCGCGCGCGGCGCTCACGGCCTGCGCGCCCGACGCGCACGCCGCGTACACGCTGGTGATCCGCGCCCCCTGCCACCCGAGCGCCCGCGCGAAGGTGGCCCCGGCGACGTACCCCGGGTATCCGCCCCGTACGGTGTCCGCTCCCACCACCGCACCGATGTCCCGCCAGCTCAGCCCGGCGTCCGCGAGCGCCGCCCGGGCCGCCGCCGTCCCGTACTCGACGAAGCTGCGCCCCCACTTCCCCCACGGATGCATCCCGACGCCGAGCACGGCGATGTCGTTCATGACCGCTCCCGATCCCCGCGCGCGTGCACCGGCTTCCAGTGCCAGGTCGTCCAGGTGTGCTCCGCATCCTCGTCGAGGACGCCCGGCACCAGCTCGACCTCCATGCCGACCCTCAGGTCGCAGGTCCGTACGCCCGGGGCCGCCTGGCCGAGAACCACCATCGCCTCCGCCGCCAGCTCCACGGCGACGAGGGTGTACGGCTCCCAGGGCACGTTTGGATCGGAGACGTACGGCGCCGGCGGGCGGTAGCGCCCGTCGGTGTACGACCAGACGACGCCGCGCCGGGAGAGGGGGGTCTCGGCCAGCTCCCCGCCGCCCGGGCAGCCGGGGTTGCGGCACCAGGAGTCCTCGCGGGGGAAGAAGACGGAGGAACAGGCGGTGCAGCGGGTTCCGAGGAGGCGGAAGTCCGCCCCGTCCTCGCCGTCGTCGGTGAACCATCCGGCCACCACTGGTCTGCGCGTCCGTGTCACGACGGCCCTCCCCGAGCACCCTGATCTGACGAACCGTCAGGAGTCTGGCACGGATGTCGACAGCTGTGAACCGTACGGGCCCGTCCTGCGTCCTTCCGGACAGCACGGACGGCCGGGACCCACGGGGGTGGCCCCGGCCGCCCGTGCCGCACAGGGCCGCCGCGGCCGGCTCAGTGTCCGGCGACCGACCGCCGCGCCACGGGGAAGTCGAAGAAGGTGCTCGGGAACGGCTCCGGCTTGAACGTGAAGTGCCACCACTCCTCGGGCAGGTTCACGAACCCCTGCTCCGCCAGCGTCGTCTTCAGCAGCTGCCGGTGGGCCCGCTGTGTCCCCTGGATCCGCGGATCCTCGGTGTGGGACAGCGTGTCGAAGCAGTCGAAGCCCGTCCCCATGTCGACCGAGGAGTCGGGAAATCGATCCGCCCGCGGAGCGAAGCACTCCACCAGCGGCTCGCCCGGCTCGTACGGCCGGGTGGGCACCACGGGCAGCCGTACCAGCGTCACGTCGACCGTCGAACCGCGGCTGTGCCCGGACTTCTCCGCGATGTAACCGTCCTCGAACAGCCGCGCCTTCTCGACCAGCGGATAGAACTCGCCCTTCATCCGCTCGTCGTGGAGATCCTTCGCCCAGCGCACGAAGTGGTCGACCGCCCGCTGCGGCCGGTAACAGTCGTACACCTTCAGGGTGTAGCCGCGCGCGAGCAGCTTGCGCTGCGCCCGCTGCAGCGCTTCGGCGGCGGGTCGGGTCAGGATGCACAGCGGCTGACGGTAGCCGTCGACCGGCTCGCCCACGAAGTTGTGCTCCGTGGTGTAGCGCATCTCCTGGATGATCGTCCGGTCCACCGACGCCAGGGCCGTGAACTCCTTCGGGGCCTTGGGCTCCGGCACGGCCCGCGCGGACGGCACGGCGGCGGTGGAGGCGCACAGGCCGGCCACGGCCAGGACACCGGCGGTACGTAAGGCGGATACGAGTCCTCTCATGCGCACCGTCTATCAGGTTTTCCCGGGCACGGGGAAGGGCGATCGCGTACGGTCCTGCCGTGAAGGACTCCCACTGCTCCGCCTGCGGCGCCCCCTACGGCGAGACCGCCCTGTGGCCCCGGACCTGCGCATCCTGCGGCTCCGTGGCGTACCGCAACCCGCTGCCCGTCGCCGTCACCCTCCTCCCGGCGACGGACGAGGCCGGCACCGGACTCGTCGTCATCACCCGCACGATCGAGCCGCGCCGGGGCCACGTCGCCCTGCCCGGCGGCTTCATCGACCACGGGGAGGACTGGCGCGCCGCCGTCGTCCGTGAGCTGCGCGAGGAGACCGGCATCGAGGCGGCGGCGGACGACGTGCGCCTCGCCGACGCCCTCAGCTCCCCGGCCGGCCACCTCCTGCTCTTCGGCCTGCTCCCGCCCCGCCCGGCCGCCGAACTCCCGCCCTCCGCCCCCACCGACGAGACGAGCGGCTGGCACCTGCTCACGGCCCCGGCGGAGCTGGCCTTCCCGCTGCACACGGAGGCGGTCCGGCGCTGGTTCGGGGGAGCGTACGCCTCCCCGCGCGCGTGACGAACAGGCGTCCCCGGCCCGTCAGCCCTCCCGTCCCCGCGCGCGTGACGACGGCGCCCCCCGCCCGCCCTCCCCGCGCGCGTGACGACGGCCTCCCCGCCGCCCGTCAGCCCTCCCCGCCCCGTACCCGGACCGGAAGGTCCGTCTGCCGCGCCCCGTCGTCCGTCACCCGCTCCACCACCACCTTCCCGCCCTCGAGCCGCGACGTGTACCGCTCGATCTCGGCCGGCTCCCACCCGTCCCCGGTGTCCCGCACGATCAGACCGCCGCCGGTCCGCCCCGCCGCCGGAGCCCAGACCTCCAGCTCCAGTTCGTCGCCCCAGCCCCGTACGGGAACGACCGCACCCGCGCGCGCGAGCACCGGGATCCGGGACAGCGGCGCCTCCAGGAGCACCTGCCCCGGCCCCTCGTACGCCTGCCCGGTCGCCGTGTCGTACCAGCGCCCGCGCGGCAGCCGCACCGCCCGCCGGTCCGTGCCCCGGGACAGCACCGGGGCCACCAGCAGCGCGTCGCCGAGCAGGAACGCGTCCTCGCAGTCGCGCAGCGCCCGGTCCTCCGGCGCCCCCCACCACAGCGGTCGCACGTACGGCGCCCCGGTCAGCCGGGCGAGCCGCGCCAGGGTGACGAAGTACGGCAGCAGCCGCTCCCGCTCGGCCAGGGCCACGCGCGCGTGCTCCAGGACGTCCGGGCCGAACTCCCACGGCTCGCGCCGCCCCGCGTCGAGCGCCGCGTGCGTACGGAACAGCGGCAGCCACGCCCCCAGCTGGAACCAGCGCAGGAACAGCTCCGGCGAGGGGCTCCCGTCGAAACCGCCCACGTCGGGACCGGAGTACGGCACTCCGCTCAGCCCGAGACCCAGGACGAGCGACAGCGACGCCCGCAGTCCGGGCCAGCCGGTCGTCACATCGCCCGACCACGTCCCTCCGTACCGCTGCATCCCCGCCCATCCGGAGCGGGAGAAGAGGAACGGCCGCTCCTCGGGCCGCAGCCGGCGCAGCCCCTCGTAGCCCGCCTGGGCCATGGTCAGGCCGTAGACGTTGTGCGCCTCGCGATGGTCGCCGCCGCGGCCGTCCAGCGCGTGCCGGGCCGACCGGGGCAGCGTCTGGTCGCCGAAGGGGGAGAAGGAGACCGGCTCGTTCATGTCGTGCCAGAAACCGGCGAAACCCTGCGCCAGACGCTCCTCGTACAGCCCGCCCCACCACTCCCGTACGGCCGGATCGGTGAAGTCCGGATACGCGCACGCGCCCGGCCACACCTCGCCCCGCACCTCCTGGCCCCTTGCGTCGCGGACGAACGCGCCGAGGGCGGCCCCACCGTCGTACACCGGCTCGCCCGGCTCGGCCTTGACGGCGGGGTCCACGATCGACACCAGCCGTACGCCCCGCTCGCGCAGATCGGCCGCCAGCCCCGGCAGATCGGGAAACCGCTCCCGGTCGACCGTGAACACGCGGTGCCCGTCGTAGTGATCGATGTCCAGGTGCAGGACGGACAGCGGCAGTTCCCGCTTGAGATAGCCGTCCACCACCCGCCGCACCTCCCGCTCGCTGCCGAACCCCCAGCGCGCGTGCTGCGGCCCCAGCGCCCAGGACGGCGGCAGCGCGGGCACACCCGTCAGCGCCGCCCAGCCGTGCAGCACCCGCGCGGGGGTCCCGACCACCACCCAGCAGCGCAACGGCCCCCCGCTCATCCGGACCTCGACCACCCCCGGCCGGTCGTGCCCCGAACCCGCGCCCTCCTCGCCCTCGGCGAGCCGGACCCGGCCGTCCCAGGAGTTGTCGTGGAAGGCCAGGTGCGTGCCGGCGTCCGAGACCACGAACTGCACCGGCATGGTGATGTAGAGCGGATCGTCGCCGGGACCGAACCTCCCGTGAGGGTCGGTGTTCCACAACCGGTACGTACCGTCCCGCAGCCGCGGCCCGGCCGACCGCCCGCCCAGGCCGAAGAACCGGGCGTCCGCGGGCGCCTCGCTGCGCTGCGCCCAGCGCGCAGGACCGCCCCCGACCGGTTCCCACCAGCGCGGCGGCAGATCCCGGCGGAGCACGACACCGCCCGGCGTCCGCACCTCCACCGCCCCGTGCCGGGAGACCGCGACCGTCACCCGCTCCGACACCACACGCCAGCCGCCGTCCATGTCGGGCTCCAACACGGCCCGCGGGTCCGGCTCGGGTGGCTCGCCCGCCACCGCGTACGAAGGAAGCGGCTCGGCCCCGTCCCATCCCCAGAACACCGTTCCCCCCGCCGAGACGCGGATCCGCAGCTCCGAGCGGGCGAATCGGACGGTCCCCCCGCCCGGAGCCGGCACGGCCTCCCCGACCGGCCCCGGCACCCTGGCCCGCTCCGGCCCCCCACGGGGCAGCCCCCACGCGTCCGTACGCCGCTGCCGCCACCCCGCGCGGACCGCCCGCCACCCCCGCACCGATCCGAACACCCTCATCGAACGCACCAGCTCACGACCGTCCATGCCGCTCACCCTGCCATCGCCGCAGGTCCGAGCGGGGTTCGTTCAACTGCCGTTCACCCGTGGTGGGAGCACATATTCAGCTACCGGACCATGGGCGGCGAAACCTGGTGCGAAAGCCGCTCCCATGGCATCGTCCCTGTCAGCCGCGTCACGCGCACACCCCAGCGCGTGCGCGCGACCCACGCAGACCCCGCGTACGCCCAGGGAGCCGCCCCATGACATCAGCGCACACCGACCCGCTCTGGCAGCCGGACGAGGAACGAATCGCCGCGGCCGCGGTCACCCGTTTCCAGTCCTGGGCGGCCGAGCACCACGGAGCCCCGGCCCAGGGCGGATACCCGGCCCTGCACCGCTGGTCGGTCGAGGAGCTGGAGTCGTTCTGGCGGGCCGTCGTCGAGTGGTTCGACGTCCGGTTCGCCACCCCGTACGACCGCGTCCTCGGCGACCGGTCGATGCCCGGAGCCCAGTGGTTCCCCGGAGCCACCCTCAACTACGCCGAACACGCCCTGCGCGCCGCCTCCGAGCGACCCCATGACCCGGCCCTGCTTCATGTGGACGAGACACATGAGCCGCGGCCGATCAGCTGGGCCACGCTCCGGCGCCAGGTCGGCTCCCTCGCCGCCGAACTCCGCGCCCTCGGCGTCCGCCCGGGCGACCGGATCAGCGGCTATCTGCCGAACATCCCCGAGGCCGTCACCGCCCTGCTCGCCACCGCCGCCGTCGGAGCGGTGTGGACCTCCTGCGCCCCCGACTTCGGGGCGCGCAGCGTCCTGGACCGCTTCCAGCAGGTGGAGCCCGTCGTCCTCTTCACGGTGGACGGCTACCGCTACGGCGGCAAGGAGCACGACCGCCGCGACACGGTCGCCGAGCTGCGCGCCGAGCTCCCCACCCTCCGCGCGGTCGTCCACATCCCGCTCCTCGGCACCGAGGCCCCCGAGGGCACCCTGGAGTGGTCGGCCCTCACCTCCGCCGACACCGCCCCGGTCTTCGAACAGGTCCCCTTCGACCACCCCCTGTGGGTCCTGTACTCCTCCGGTACGACCGGCCTGCCCAAGGCGATCGTGCAGTCCCAGGGCGGCATCCTGGTCGAACACCTCAAACAGCTCGGCCTCCACTGCGACCTGGGCCCCGATGACGTGTTCTTCTGGTACACCTCCACCGGCTGGATGATGTGGAACTTCCTCGTCTCCGGTCTGCTCACCGGCACCACCGTCGTCCTCTACGACGGCAGCCCCGGCTATCCGGACACGGCCGCCCAGTGGCGGGTCGCGGAACGCACCCGCGCCACGCTCTACGGCACCTCCGCCGCCTATGTCATGGCCTGCGCCAAGGCGGAGGTCCACCCCGGCCGGGACTTCGACCTCTCCGCGGTCGGCTGCGTCGCCACCACCGGCTCCCCGCTGCCGCCCGACGGCTTCCGCTGGCTGCACGACGAGGTCCGCGAGGGCCTGTGGATCGCCTCCGTCAGCGGCGGCACCGACGTCTGCTCCTGCTTCGCGGGCGCCGTCCCCACCCTGCCCGTCCACATCGGCGAGCTCCAGGCCGCCGGCCTCGGCACCGACCTGCAGGCATGGGACCCCTCGGGCAAGCCGCTCACCGGCGAGGTGGGCGAACTCGTCGTCACCAACCCCATGCCGTCCATGCCGATCCACTTCTGGAACGACCCCGACGGCAGCCGCTACCGCGACAGCTACTTCGAGATGTTCCCCGGCGTCTGGCGCCACGGCGACTGGATCACGATCACCGACCACGGCTCCGTCGTGATCCACGGCCGCTCCGACTCCACCCTGAACCGCCAGGGCGTCCGGATGGGCTCGGCCGACATCTACGAAGCCGTCGAACGGCTCCCCGAGATCCGCGAATCCCTCGTCATCGGCCTGGAGGAGCCCGACGGCGGCTACTGGATGCCGTTGTTCGTGCACCTCGCGGACGGCGTCTCCCTGGACGAGGCGCTGATCTCCCGCATCAACCGGACGATCCGCTCCGAACTCTCCCCGCGCCACGTCCCGGACGACATCATCGAGGTCCCCGGCGTGCCCCACACCCTCACCGGCAAGCGCATCGAGGTCCCGGTCAAGCGCCTCCTCCAGGGCACCCCCCTGGCCAAGGCCGTCAACCCGGGCTCCGTGGACGACCTCGGCCTGCTCTCCTTCTACGAGACCCTGGCCGCCTCCCGCGCCCGGAAGCGGTAGCCGACGGCGGTGGGGCGGGGCGGGGCCGAGCCCCCGCCCCACCGCCCGGTCCGCCGGCCCCGCGGCCTCCGCCGGCTCCGCACCCTCCCGGTCCACCGGCCGCCGTGACGGCTACCCGCCGTACGTCGCCTGCGTCTCGCCGAGGACCCCGGCGAAGTCGGCCGCCAGCCGCCGCGCCGCCGGCTCCTCCAGCGCCGCCGTCGTGATCCGCACCGCCGGTGCCGAGGCGATCCGGAACCGCGCCCCCGCCGCCACCCACCATCCACGGGTGCGCAACCCGTTGACGACCGCGGACTCGTCCCGCACCGGCACCCACACACTGAGGCCGCTCGCCCCGACCGCGCCGATCCCGTGCCCCGCCAGCGCCTCGATCAGCGCCGTCCGCCGCACGCCGTACGCCTTCTCGCCGGCCGCCACCAGGCGCCGGACCTCCTCGTCCGCGAGCAGCCCGGCCGCCGTCTCCTGCAGGACGTGGCTGACCCAGCCGGACGTCATGAGCAGCCGCCCGTCGTGCCGCGCCAGCGTCACCGGGTCGCAGGCGAGCCCGGCCCACCGCAGGTCGATCCCCAGATGCTTGGATGCGGTCCGCACCTGGGCCCACCGTTCGAGCCCGGCCGCGGCGAGGGTGTACGCGGGTACGCCCGCGATGTCCGCGTTGTGGTCGTCCTCCACGACGAGGACCTCCGGGAAGTCCCCGAGGACCGCCGCGAGCGCGTCCCGCCGGCCGCGTCCGAAGTACGCGCCCGTGGGGCTCTGACCCCGGGGGCTGCACACCACCGCCCGTACCCCTGACCGCAGCGCCGTGCGCAGGGCCTCCGGCACCAGCCCCTCCGCGTCCACGGCGACCGGCACCATCCGCAGGCCCAAGGCGGGCACCAGGTCCAGCAGATGGTGGAAGCCGGGGTCCTCGACCGCCACCGCGTCACCGGGATTCAGCTCCGTCGACAGCAGCCGGGCGATGCAGTCCAGCGCACCGTGCGCGAACGTCACGTGCTCGGCCGGGACACCGTCCCGCGCGAACCACTCCCGCGTCAGCTCCTCGAGCCTGCCCAGCCGGGGTGACGCGCGATGGGAGCCGTACACCGGCCGCACCAGCGCCGGAGGGCGCAGCTCGGGCAGGAACGCGGGGTCCGGATGGCCGCCCGCGAGGTCGACGAGCCCCTCCGGCACGCGCGGCGGGCGTCGCGAGGCGACCGAGGGCGCCTGCGCGATCACCGTCCCGCCGCGCCCGCGGGTGACCACGACGCCCCGCTGCCGCAGCTCCCGGTACGCCGTCGCCACTGTCCCGGGACTGACGGCGAGCTCGTCGGCGAGCCGCCGCACCGGGGGCAGCGCGTCCCCCGGCCCGAGCCCGCCCTCGGAGACCCCGCGCTCGATGGACGCGGCAATCCCCTTGGCCGTCGTCCCTACGATCGAATATTGTGCTGCCACGTATCGAATTATGTATCGATACAAAAGCCGACGTCAAGGGGGGCCCGTGCGCCGCACACCACTGAAGGACCGCATCCCAGGAGGCACCGACGGCCGCCGCATGCTGCTCATCGGCTTCATCGACAAGTCCGGCACCGGCCTCTGGGCCACCTCCATCGCCCTCTACTTCACCTACGTCTCCGGCCTGGGCATCGGCCAGATCGGCCTTCTCGTCGGCGTCTCCGGCGGCTTCGGGATCATCGGCGCCCCCCTCGCGGGCCGCCTCGCCGACCGCTTCCCCCTCACCCGCCTCCTCATCGGCGGCCAACTCCTGCGCGCCGCCGCCCTCCTCGCCCTGCTCACCACGGACACGTACGCCCTGCTGCTCCTCTACTCCGCCATCGGCGCCGTCCCCGACCGCGGCACGAACGTCCTCACCAAGCTCTACGCCACCCGCGTCGCCGGCCCCGAACGCGTCCGCTACCAGGCCATCAACCGCACCGTCGGCAACCTCGGCTGGTCCGTCGGCGGCCTCGGCGCCGCCGCCGCCCTCTCCGTCGCCACCAGCACCGCCTTCCAACTCCTGCTCATCGGCAACGCCCTCACCTACCTCGTGATGGCGACCCTCACCCTGCGCTGCGCCGAACCCCCGGCCCCCGTCCGCGTCGCCGCCGCCCCCGGCCCGCACCCGGACGCCACCCAGCCCGCCCCGCCCACGAGCCCCTGGCGCGACCGCGCCTTCCTCCTCTTCACCGCCAACGAGAGCGTCCTCTCCCTCCACGACTCGATCCTCCAAGTCGCCCTGCCGCTCTGGATCGTGCACGCCACCGACGCCCCCGTCGGACTCGCCCCGGCCCTCATGGTCGTCAACAGCGTCCTCGTCGTGCTCTTCCAGGTCCCCCTCGCCCGCTTCGGCGCCACCACCGAAGCCGCCCGCCGCCTCCTCGTGCCGCTCGCGTGCCTCTTCGCCGCGGGGACCCTCGCCTTCGCCGCCTCGGCGGCCGGCGGACCCGCCCTCGCCATCGCCGCACTGACCGCCGGCATCATCGCCCTCACCTTCGCCGAGATCGTCCAGGCCACCGTCTCCTGGGAACTCTCCGTCGCCCTCGCCCCCGCCGAAGCCCAGGGCAGCTACCTCGGCGTCCACGCCCTGGCCCCCGCCACCCAGCGCTTCGCCGGACCCCTCCTCCTCACCGGCGTCATCTCCGCCGGCCCCCTGGCCTGGCCTGTTCTTGGAGCCGCCCTCGCCGCCACCTGCGCGGTCCAGAGCCGCCTCGTCCGCCGCACCCTCACCCGACCGTCACTGTCAGTGCCCACCGCTACGGTGAGTGAGCATTGATCGACAGGACCCAGGGGGAGACATGCCACAGCCCGACACCACCGCAGCCCTGCGTCGCGCCCTGCGCCGCGAAGTCCCCAGCACCGTCGCCCTCCTCGCCGACGAGGACGACTTCGCCGCCATGCGGCACTACGCCACCTTCCGCTTCGACGACCACCCCGCCTATCTCCGCCAGGTGGAGTCCCTGCTCAAGGAGCTCGCCACCCGAGGCGGCCACACCACCGTCGCCCTCTTCGACCCCGAGGAGTACGCCGCCTACTGCGACGAGACCGGCCTCGACCCCGACCGCCCCGACAGCCGCAGCCGCTACACCGCCGAGCGGGCCGTCACCGGCGCCCGCGTCCCCTACACCGGCCAGCCCATGACCGACCTCGTCCCCACCCTCATCGACACCGCCGTCCACCGCGCCACCTGGGAGTACGCCACGATGCTCCTCGCCGACACCGGCGAGTGCGCCACCTGCGGCGAGGACATCGGCCGAGCCGCCTTCGACCGGGCCTCCCATCTGCTCGTCCGCCTCCTCGAAGCCGCCGGCCCCGGCACCCACCACCTCGTCTGCAGCGTCCCCGCCGCCGACGAACAGCTCCTGGCCCTCCTCCACACCACCCGCGACGAGCGCGGCCCGGCCCGGTTCGACAGCGCGGAGGGAGCCCAGTTCGTCACCGTCCTCGCCACCGGCATCGCCCTCGGCGCCCCCGGCGGAGTCGTCCTGCGCACCACCGCCCCCGGCGCCCGCGACCGCCTGCACGGCTGGCGCCTCACCCAGGGGTCGCTCCTGCCGCTCAGCGAGGCCGAGGTCTTCAACGCCTACTGCACCGACGCCCGCACGGGCGAGCCGATCGCCCCCGAGCCCCACGCCGACTACCACGCGGGCTTCGACCTGACCCCCGAGGACGACTGGCCAGACCACCACTGACGCCGAAGGGGCTCCCCGCCACTCACGTGACGGGAAGCCCCTCCGATCGACCACGATCCGCCGAGATCACTCCCCGGACAGCACCGCCTGCGCGGCCCGGCGGGCCTCGTCGGCCGTGTCCGCCGCACGCGCGGCCGCCGCGGCCCGCTCGCACTGCGCCAGCGTGTACTTCGCGAGCGTCGCCCGCACATAGGCGATGGACGCCGCACCCATCGACAGAGAGGTGACACCCAGACCCGTCAGCACACAGGCCAGCAGCGGATCCGCGGCGGCCTCACCACAGACGCCACAGCTCTTGCCCTCGGCCTTGGCCGCCTCGGCGGACAGCGCCACCAGGTCGAGCAGCGCCGGCTGCCACGGATCCTGCAGCCGCGACACGGCACCGACCTGACGGTCGGCGGCGAAGGTGTACTGCGCCAGGTCGTTGGTGCCCAGCGACAGGAACTCCACCTCCTGCAGGATCGAGCGCGCCCGCAGCGCGGCGGAGGGGATCTCCACCATCGCGCCGAACTTGGCCCGCAGCCCCGCCGCACGACACGCGTCGGCGAACGCCTTCGCGTCCGTACGGTCCGCCACCATCGGCGCCATGACCTCGAGGTACACCGGCAGCCCCTCGGCGGCCTTGGCGAGCGCGGTCAGCTGCGTCCGCAGCACGTCGGGGTGGTCGAGCAGCGACCGCAGCCCCCGGACGCCCAGCGCCGGGTTCGGCTCGTCCGCGGGGGTCAGGAAGTCGAGCGGCTTGTCCGCGCCGGCGTCGAGCACCCGCACGACCACCCGGCCCTCGGGGAACGCCTCCAGGACCTTGCGGTAGGCGTCGACCTGCTTCTCCTCGGACGGCGCCTTCGCGCTGTCGTCCAGGAAGAGGAACTCCGTACGGAACAGCCCGACACCCTCGGCCCCGGCCTCCACCGCCGCCGGCACGTCAGCCGGACCGCCGACGTTGGCGAGCAGCGGCACCTTGTGCCCGTCTGAGGTCGCCCCCGGGCCGCTGGACGCGGCGAGAGCGGCCCGGCGCTCGGCGGCGGCGGCCGTCAGCCGCTCCTTCCGCTCCTCGGTCGGGTCCACGAAGATCTCCCCGGTGGACCCGTCCACCGCGATGACCGTGCCCTCGCCGATCTCACCCGCGCCAGGCAGCGCCACCACGGCCGGCACGCCCAGTGCCCGTGCGAGGATCGCGCTGTGGCTGGTCGGCCCGCCCTCCTCGGTCACGAATCCGAGCACCAGCGCCGGGTCAAGCAGCGCCGTGTCGGCGGGAGCGAGGTCCCGGGCGATCAGGACGTACGGCTCGTCGCTGTCCGGCACACCCGGCATCGGCACGCCGAGGAGGCGGGCGACGATCCGGTTGCGGACGTCGTCGAGGTCGGCCACGCGTCCGGCCATGTACTCGCCGGCGCCCGCGAGCAGCTCGCGGTAGTGGGAGAAGGCGTCGTAGATCCCGCGCTCCGCCGTGCTGCCGACCGCGATCCGGCGGTCGACGTCGGCGATGAGCTCGGGGTCCTGGGCGATCATCGCCTGAGCCTCGAGCACGTGCTGTGCCTCGCCCCCGGCCAGATTGCCGCGCGCGATCAGGTCGGCAGCCACGGCTTCCACGGCCTTGCGGGCGCGCCCCTGTTCGCGCTCCGCCTCGTCGGCGGGAATCTGCTTGGCCGGCGGTTCGAGTACCGCCGTGCCCATGTGCCGAACCTCGCCGATCGCCACTCCGTGGCTGACGCCGACGCCTCGCAGCGTTGTTTCCATCTCACCCGTCTCCGATAGAGCGACGGCACCCCGGCCGCCGCGATGTATGTCGGACCCCCGGCCGTCGCGAGGACGGCCCGGCGTCACTTCCAGCCGAAGAGCTGGTCGCCGGTCTTCACGTCGCCGTCCTCGACGACGTCGGAGAGGGAGTCGACGGTGGCCTCCAGGGCCACGACGGGACAGATGGGGGACTTGCCGGCCGCCTCGACCTCGGCGGGGTTCCAGCGGACGACGCCCTGTCCGCGCGTCACGGTGTCCCCCTTGTTCACGAGCAGCTCGAATCCCTGCCCGTTGAGCTGGACGGTGTCGATCCCGAGGTGGGTCAGCACTCCATGGCCCTCGCCGTCGACGACGACGAACGCGTGCGGGTGCAGAGAGACGATGACGCCGTCAACCGGAGAAACGGCCTCCGACGGACCACGGTCGGGGTCGATGGCGGTGCCGGGGCCGACCATGGCGCCGGAGAAGACGGGGTCGGGTACTGCGGCGAGACCGATGGCGCGTCCGGCAAGCGGCGACGACACGGTTGTCATGGGAAGCCTCCCAGGGGCGGAGATGGTGTGGCGCCGTCACTACCTGTCCTGGACGGCGTACTGTTCCGAAGCGTATGTCATGAGAAGTCCTAGTTCCGCACGAGACGTACCAGTTGGCGGACCTAGAGGCTACCCAGAAACGATTTGCCTCTACTGACGGTGAGATGTACTGTCGTACTTCTGCCTGACCCCAACGCGACATCGAGTCGTGGGTCGGCAGCACCTATCGAGCCAGATCCTAACCCCAGTGGTCTACACCTCTGCATGCACTGCGGAGAGCGTGGTCGGGGGGAGCGAAAAAGCCTGGTAGTGTTTGACCCCGCCGCAAGGGAAAGCGCAAAAAGCGAATTCCTGAACCGGCAAACCCGCTCCAGCGGGTGGCGGAAACGGAAATCGGATCTGCTAAGCTGGAAACACGAAAGACCGAAGGGAAAAGCCCGGAGGAAAGCCCGAGAG
>NZ_JBIBHT010000010.1:0-370661 GCF_042957155.1 Streptomyces sp. NPDC008121
GGACGCTTCCTTCGTACTCACCCTCTCGGGCTTTCCTCCGGGCTTTTCCCTTCGGTCTTTCGTGTTTCCAGCTTAGCAGATCCGATTTCCGTTTCTGCCACCCGCTGGAGCGGGTTTCGCCTTCTTGGAATTCGCTTTCGCGCTTTCCCTTTCCGGCGGTTCCGACTTTATCAGATTCATTCGGGCCGACCTAATCGGTGGCTTTCGTGATTCGAATAAGGAATCGGATGGCTCCGTGGAAATCGATGTTCCCGACCGGAGCGAGAGAGACACTATCGGGTCGCCCTCGAACTTGTCCAGTTCAGGCAACCGTTAAAATCTACCTCCCCACAGCCCCCGTGTCAACAGGTTTTGTGGGCGAGGAGGAGACTAGCAGGTCAGCGGCGTGCTCCGCACATCAGGCTGCGGTGGGCAGCTGGGCGCTGCGGTCGGGCTCGTCGATGTCGCCGGTGTCGCCGGTGCGGGACGCGCGGGCGCCGAGGACGTAGACGTAGGCGAGGAAGGCCAGCTCGGCGCCGATTCCGATGGTGATGCGGGCCCAGGTGGGGAGGCCCGAGGGGGTTACGAAGCCTTCGATCAGGCCCGCGACGAAGAGGACCAGGGCAAGGCCGATGGCCATGCCGACGGCGGCGCGGCCCTGCTGGGCGAGGGCGGCGCGGCGGGTCGTCGGGCCGGGGTCGATGAGGGTCCAGCCGAGGCGCAGGCCGGTGCCGGCGGCGACGAAGACGGCGGTCAGTTCGAGCAGGCCGTGCGGCAGGACGAGGCCGAGGAAGACGTCGAGGCGGCCGGCGGCGGACATCAGACCGATGCCGACGCCGAGGTTCAGCATGTTGAGGAAGAGGATCCACAGCACCGGGACGCACAGGAACGCGCCGAGGACCAGGCACAGGGCGGCGGCGCGGGCGTTGTTCGTCCAGACCTGGGCGGCGAAGGAGGCCGCGGGGTGGCTGGAGTAGTACGTCTCGTACTGGCCGCCCGGGCGGGTCATCTCGCGCAGGTCGGCGGGGGCCCCGATCGCGGACTGGACCTCCGGGTGGGTGGCGATCCACCAGCCGATGAGCGCCGCGAGGAGGGTGGAGAGGACGGCGGTGGGGACCCACCAGTGGCGGGAGCGGTAGACCGCGGCCGGAAATCCGTTGGTCAGGAAGGTGACGGCGTCGCGCCAGGAGGCGCGGCGGGTGCCGGTGACCGTGGCGCGGGCGCGGGCGACGAGCTGGGTGAGGCGGGCCGTCAGCATGGGGTCCGGGGCGCTGGACTGGATCAGCGAGAGGTGGGTCGCCGTGCGCTGGTAGAGGGTGACGAGTTCGTCGGCCTCGGTGCCGGTGAGTCTGCCGCCGCGGCTCAGGAGGTGGTCCAGGCGTTCCCACTCGGCGCGGTGGGCGGTGACGTAGACGTCGAGGTCCATGATCGGCTGCTGCTCCAGGCACTGGGTGCGTACGGGTCCGTCCTACTGCGGCGCGCTGCGGGTCAGCTTGGCAGACTGTCGTACCGAGGGGTCGGGAAGGTCGGAGAAGGGTGGGCGTCGTGAGCGGGGTTGTGACGGGGGACGCCGTCGTCCTGGGGTTGCGGCCGGCGAGGGTGCCGAGTCGGGCCCTGGCGCTGTGCATCGACCTCGCGGTGGTGTTCACGGTCTATGTGCTGATCACCCTCGGGCTGGCGTTGGCCACGGCCTCGCTGGACGAGGCCGCACAGATGGCGGTGTCGATCGCGTCGTTCCTGCTCGTGCTGGTGGGGGCGCCGATCGCGGTGGAGACGCTGTCGCACGGGCGGTCGCTCGGGAAGATGGCGTGCGGGCTTCGGGTGGTGCGGGACGACGGGGGGCCGATCCGCTTCCGGCATGCGCTGGTGCGGGGCGCCGTCGGGGTCGTGGAGATCCTGATGACCTTCGGGGTCGTCGCGTGCATCGCGTCGCTCGTGTCGGAGCGGGGGCGGCGCCTCGGGGACGTCTTCGCGGGGACACTGGTCGTACGGGAGCGGGTGCCGGTGGCTCGTGGCGCGGCCGTTCCGCCTCCCCCGCCGTGGCTCGCCGGGCGGTTCGCCGGGCTGGATCTGTCGGCGGTGCCGGACGGGCTGTGGCTGGAGATACGTCAGTACCTGACGCGGGTGCGGCAGCTCGATCCGGTCGTGGGGCGGCAGCTCGCCGAGCGGCTGGCCGATGAGCTGGTCGCGCGGACCGGGACTCCTCCGCCTGCCGGGGTGCCGGCCGCGGACTATCTGGCCGGGGTGGTCGGTGAGCGGCAGGCTCGCGAGGCGCGGCGGGCCTTCGCCCCGGCCGCCGTGGCGCCCGCCGGGTTCGGGCCGGGGCCGGCTGTCGGTCAGGCTCCCGGGTCCCCGCCCGCGCCGGTCGGTCCCGGCCCGCACCCCTACGGGGGCGCGGGGTTCGCGGCTCCGGCCGGTCCCGTCGAGCACGCGGCTCCCGGGGGCGCTTCCGCTCCGGTGCCTCCGGCTCCTCCCGCTCCCCCCGCTTCTCCTTCGACGGGGTTCGCGCCTCCCGCCTAGAGCTCGTCCGGGGCGGAGGGGAAGACGGACGGCGGAGTCTCGAGGGCTTCGAGTTCGATGCCGGGGGCGGAGAGGACCACGTCGCCGGCGAGGTGGAGGGTGTGCCGCTCCCCCGTGTCCAGGGCGTTGACCTGGTATTCGTCCACGGTCAGGGGGCCGTTGTCAGTGGCGTGCGCTTCACTCTTCACCAGGGCCCAGGACTGGTCGATCGTGAGGGGGGCGAGGACCGTGTGCGAGAAGGCGACGAGCCGGACGCGGGCCGCGGGGGAACCGGGGGTGAGGCGCAGAAGTCGGCTGATCGCGACGAGGAACGCCGGTGAGGTGCCGGTGAAGGCGTGGGCGCGCACATTGCCTTCCGTGGCATGGCTGCCGGTGGGGTCGGTACGGACCCAGGTGACGCCGTCGAGGGCCGCGCCGCGGACCTGCCAGTCGGCGGCGTGGAGTTCGAGGCGGATGGGGCGGCCGAGTTCGTCGATGGCCAGGTCGACGGAGCCTGCGTGGTCGCCGGAGGGGGTGGTGGTCCGGGAGACGTAGCGCCAGCCGGAGGGGCCGGGCGCGCACTGGAAGTGTTCTTCGCCGAGGGGGGTGTGATCGTGCGGATCATGGAGCGAATAGCGGCCGCGGGGCATGGGTCCTCGGGATGGTTCCTGGGGCGGTAGGTCCGGGTCGGTCGGGCCGGGACGCCGGTGACGGACGCGGCAGGCCCCCGGCACGGGGGTGCGGGGGCCTGCCTGAGTCCTCTACGGGTGCCGTCGACGGGTGTGCGTCAGTGCACGGGCGCCGTCGGTCGGGGCATCAGTAGCGGTAGTGGTCCGGCTTGTACGGGCCCTCGACCCGGACGCCAATGTAGGCGGCCTGCTCGGGGCGCAGGGTCGTCAGCTTCACGCCGAGGGCGTCGAGGTGGAGGCGGGCGACCTTCTCGTCCAGGTGCTTGGGCAGGACGTACACCTCGGTCGGGTACTCCTCCGGCTTGGTGAAGAGCTCGATCTGGGCCAGGGTCTGGTCCGCGAAGGAGTTCGACATCACGAACGACGGATGCCCGGTCGCGTTGCCCAGATTGAGCAGCCGGCCCTCGGAGAGCACGATCAGGACCTTGCCGTCCGGGAACGTCCAGGTGTGGACCTGCGGCTTGACCTCGTCCTTCACGACACCCGGAAGCTTGGCAAGACCCGCCATGTCGATCTCGTTGTCGAAGTGACCGATGTTCCCCACGATGGCCTGGTGCTTCATCCGGGCCATGTCCGAGGCCATGATGATGTCCTTGTTGCCGGTCGTCGTGATGAAGATGTCCGCCGTCTCCACCACATCGTCCAGCGTGGCCACCTGATAGCCGTCCATCGCCGCCTGCAGCGCACAGATCGGGTCGATCTCCGTCACGATCACCCGCGCACCCTGACCACGCAGCGACTCCGCACAGCCCTTGCCCACATCGCCGTACCCGAACACGACCGCGGTCTTCCCACCGATCAGCACGTCGGTGGCACGGTTGATGCCGTCGATCAGAGAGTGACGGCAACCGTACTTGTTGTCGAACTTCGACTTCGTCACCGCGTCGTTCACATTGATCGCCGGGAACAACAGCGTGCCCTCGGACATCATCTCGTACAGACGGTGAACACCCGTCGTCGTCTCCTCCGTCACGCCGCGGATCTCCGAGGCGAGCTGGGTCCACTTCTGCGGGTTCTCACCGAGGGTGCGGTTGAGGAGGGTCAGGATGTGGGCGTACTCCTCGCTGTCCGCGGTGGACGGGTCCGGGGCGGAGCCGGCCTTCTCGAACTCGACGCCCTTGTGGACGAGGAGGGTGGCGTCGCCGCCGTCGTCCAGGATCATGTTCGGGCCGCCGGTGGGGGTGTTCGGCCAGGTCAGCGCCTGCTCCGTGCACCACCAGTACTCCTCCAGGGTCTCGCCCTTCCAGGCGAAGACCGGGACGCCGGCGGGGGCCTCGGGGGTGCCGTTCGGGCCGACGGCGATGGCCGCGGCGGCGTGGTCCTGGGTGGAGAAGATGTTGCAGGAGGCCCAGCGGACCTCGGCGCCGAGGGCGACCAGGGTCTCGATGAGGACGGCGGTCTGCACGGTCATGTGCAGCGAGCCGGTGATCCGGGCGCCGGCGAGGGGCTGCTGCTCGGCGTACTCGCGGCGGATCGACATCAGGCCGGGCATCTCGTGCTCGGCGAGGGTGATCTCCTTGCGGCCGAAGGCGGCCAGGGACAGGTCGGCGACCTTGAAGTCCTGCTGGTTGGCGACAGTCGTCATGACTGGGCTGCTCCTCGTGGTTCGGGTTCGAGGGTCGGTTGAAGCGCCTGACACCGCAGCTCGGGACCCCACGGGCATACGAATGCCCGGGTGCTCCCGCGGTGCAGTCGTCGGAGGCCCTCTCTCCCTCGGCCGGTCCGAGAGGACCGCCCGACCGCCATCAGCAGCGACGTCTGGCTGGTCACGAATCTACACCGATCAGCCCGGCGACCCACAGTCCGCCCGGGGCCGGGATTCGGCCGGATCCGGCCTCGACACGGGGGGTTGGAGATCTTCCGGGGACGGGGAAGGGCCCCGGACCGGGTGGTCCGGGGCCCTTCCCTCGCAGGTGGTGGGCTCAGTGGCCGGAGCCGCCCGGGGACTTCGCGGGGTTGGTGCCGGAGGCTGCCGCCGACTCGCTGTAGATGTCCGGTTCGAGGTAGATGACCCGGGCGATGGGGACGGCGGCGCGGATGCGGTCCTCGGCGGCGTTGATCGCGGTCGCGACCTCGGTGGCCGACTCGTCGTGCCGGACGGCGATCTTCGCGGCGACGAGAAGTTCCTCGGGGCCGAGGTGGAGGGTGCGCATGTGGATGAGGCGGGTGACGGTCACGCCGTCGACGACCGCGTCCTCGATCTTCTTCACCTGGTCGAGGCCGGCGGACTCGCCGAGCAGCAGCGACTTGGTCTCGACGGCGAGGACGAGGGCGATGACGATGAGCAGGACGCCGATGCAGAGCGTGCCGATGCCGTCCCAGAGGCCGTCGCCGGTGGCGAGGGCCAGGCTGACGCCGCCGAGGGCGAGGATCAGGCCGACGAGCGCGCCGAGGTCCTCCAGGAGGACGACCGGCAGCTCGGGGGCCTTGGCCCGGCGGACGAACTCCTTCCAGGAGAGCCCGCCGCGGATGTGGTTCGACTCCTTGATGGCGGTGCGGAAGGAGAACGTCTCGGCGATGATCGCGAAGACGAGGACGCCGACCGGCCAGTACCAGGCCTCGATCTCGTGGGGGTGCTTGATCTTCTCGTAGCCCTCGTAGATGGCGAACATGCCACCGACGGAGAAGAGCACGATGGAGACGAGGAAGGCGTAGATGTACCGCTCGCGGCCGTAGCCGAAGGGGTGCTGGGGGGTCGCTTGGCGCTGGGCGCGCTTGCCGCCGAGGAGGAGCAGGCCCTGGTTGCCGGAGTCGGCGAGGGAGTGCACGCTCTCGGCGAGCATCGAGGACGAACCGCTGAAGAGGAACGCCACGAACTTGGCTACCGCGATCGCGAGGTTGGCGGCGAGTGCCGCCACGATCGCCTTGGTTCCGCCTGACGCGCTCATGGGTGTACGAGTTCCCTTCGTCGATGCTGGGGCCGTGCCGCCGCCGCTGTGCGGCCGCACATTTTTACATCAGGCGATGACGGTGGCGCGGAAGACCGTACCCGCACCGGACAGTTCGGTCCGCTCTCCGGCCGGGACGAAGACGGACTCGCCTGCTGCGAGGGGCAGTTCGCCGGCGGTGGGCCGGCCGGCGACGGCGAGCAGGATCTGCGGGGTGCCGGCGGTGATGTCGGTGGGGGCGGCGCCCTCGGCCCGTACGTAGCGGGAGAGGCGGAACTCGTCGATCGGGGTGTCGTAGACCTCTTCGCCCGACTCGGTGGCCTCGGGGCGCAGGAGGGTCGGGTCGGTCGGCTCGAAGCGGACGACGCGGAGCAGTTCCGGTACGTCGACGTGCTTGGGGGTCAGGCCGCAGCGCAGGACGTTGTCGGAGTTGGCCATGATCTCGACGCCGAGGCCGTCGAGGTAGGCGTGGGGCACTCCGGCGCCGAGGTACATGGCCTCGCCGGGCTGGAGCCGTACGGGGTTGAGGAGCATGGCCGCGATGACGCCCGGGTCGGACGGGAAGTGGTGGGCGAGGGTGGCGTACGGGGCGTGGGCGCCGCCGAGCCGGTCGGCGGCGGCCGTGGCCTCGGCGACGGTGTGGCCCATCTCCTCGTGGTCGGCGGTCAGCAGGGCTGTCAGGACCTCGCGGAGGGCCGCCTCTTCGGGGTGGGCGTGCAGGAGGTCCACGTACGGCTTGAGGGAGTCGACGCCGAGTGCGGCGAGGGTGTCGGCGGCTTCGCCGGGGGCGCGGAAGCCGCAGAGGCCGGTGAACGGCGTGAGCGCGCAGATCAGTTCGGGCTTGTGGTTGGCGTCCTTGTAGTTGCGCCGGGGCGCGTGGATCGGGACGCCGGCCGCTTCCTCGGCGGCGAAGCCGGCCTCGGCCTGGGCGAGGTCGGGGTGGACCTGGAGGGAGAGCGGGGCGCCGGCGGCGAGGATCTTGAACAGGAACGGCAGGCGGGGGCCGAACTTCTCGACGGTGGGCGCGCCCAGTTCGCGTACGGGGTCGGCGTCGATGACCTCGTTCAGGGGTCCGCGCGCGGTGCGGGAGGGGGCCCCGGGGTGGGCGCCCATCCACAGTTCGGCCTGGGGTTCGCCGGTGGGGGTGGTGCCGAGGAGTTCCGGGATGGCCGTGGAGGAGCCCCAGGCGTAGGGGCGGACGGTGTTGACGAGGCGGTCCATGGGCCTTCCAGCCTTCCTCGGGGGTGCGGGTGTGCGAGGCCCGGGCCCAGGGTCCCGGGGAGGTGCCGTGGGGGGCGGGTCAGGTGGTGGTGTGGGGGGTGACGCCTGCGGAGGCCAGGGAGAGGTAGACGGCGGCGAAGTCGGTGACGGCGAGGAGTTCGGCCAGGGCTTCCAGCTCGCCGCCCTCCTCCGGTTCCAGTTCGCTGAGGGCCGTCTCGTGGCTGAGGGCGAGTTCGCGGGCGGCCGGGGCGGCGGTGAGGCCGCCGGCGGGCCGGTCGCGCAGGAGCACGACCCGGGCGCGCAGGGCCTGCGGCTCGTCGACCCGGTCGCGGAAGAAGTCGTCGGGGTCCGCCCCCGCGGCGTAGTCGCCCGCGAGCAGCACGCCGTGGGCGGGCAGGGCTTCGGGGAGTTCGGCGGCGAGTGCGGGCAGTCCGGCCAGTTCGGCGAGTACGGCGGCGAACCGGCGGCCCGCCGGGCCGGCGGCGGCGCCCTCGGTCCAGATCAGCGGGAGGGAGTCGGCGAGTTCGGCGGCGAGGGTCTTGGCCGGGTTGCTGTAGGTGGCGATGGCCGGGCCGCAGCGCTCGGCCGTGCGGTCGAGCCGGTCGGCGACCTTCTCCAGGGTCTCCTGGGGGGCGTCGAGGAGGCCGACCCGGTCGAGCAGCACCAGGAGCGGGGTGAACAGGGCCCAGAGGGCGCTGGGGCCGGCGGCGAGGTCGTCGGAGGTCTCCTCGGCGCTCTCGAAGGGGGCGGTGGCCATCGGCACGAGAAGGCCGTGGGAGCCGTTGACGGCTTCGGAGAGCGGGGAGGTCCTGGGGGCGACGGCGACGACGGTGATGCCCCGGCGGTACGCCTGCTCGGCGAGGAGGGCGAGCCCGGGCTCCGAGCCGTCGGTCGTGGGGATGAGCAGGAGGTCCACGGAGCCGGCCCAGCCCGGGAGCGCCCAGCGCAGGGCGCCCGCGGCGGCGGCGACGCCGGTGGGCTGGAGGCGGATGACGGGGGCGGCGGCTCCGGCGAGGGAGCCGATCAGATCGGCGACGCACGCGGCCGCGGTGCCGGGGCCCGCGACGAGGACGGCGCGGGGGCGGCCCTCGGGGCGGAGGTCGGCGATCCCGGCCTCGGCGGCGTGCCGGGCGGCGGTCCGTACCCGCGCGCCCGCCTCGGCGGCGCCGCGCAGGAGGCCTCGGCGGTCGGCGACGGCCAGGGCGTCCGGTGCGTCGAGGAGGGTCTCGTCCAGCATGGGGCCTCCGATGCGGGCGGGGCGGGTCGGGGTGGGGCGGGCGGCTGGGGGGGGTGGTCCCGGTGGTGCCCGGCCGTCGACCGGGCCCGTGTCGCCACCCGCACCATCCGTGCGTCTCGGATGCCGGCCGGCGGGCGTGCCGCGGCCGGGCAGCGCCGTCGGCGGCTGCTGTTCGCCACTACCCCGGGCGGCGGGCCTCATCCACGAGGAGGACCGGGATGCCGTCGCGGACCGGGTAGGCCAGGCCGCAGTCGTCGCCCGTGCAGACCAGCTCGGGGGTCTCGGCCGCCGTGCGGTCGTTCAGCGGCGCGTGGCAGGCCGGGCAGGCCAGGATCTCCAGGAGGCCGGCTTCGAGCGGCATGAGGTGTCCCTTCGAACGAACATGGTGGTACGGGCGGGCTTCGGGCCAGGTCAGCCTACCGCCGGGCCACAAGGGGGTGTCGTGTCGGTCAGGCCGGATCAGGGAGCGGCGTCCGGTGCCGTGGATCGCCGGGTGTCGTGTCGATGCCCGCCTCGTCACCCGGCGAGGATCCGGTGCGTAAGCGACGGGAAACCGACGGGGAGCGGGCGCGGTGCCGAAGGGAAGCGGGCGCGCACCCGACGGGGGTGGGGCGGGATGCCGGAGGGTGCGGTCCGGGGGGTGTGGCCCGGCGCAGCGCCTGCGGGGCCGGGCCGGGGCCGTGGGGCCGTGGGGCCGTGGAGGCCGGGGCCGTGGGGCGGGCCCCGAGTCGGATCCGTACGGGGTGATCCGGGCGCCACCCGTACGGGGCGGCGGGGCCGGGGCTCCGGCGGGAGCTCCGGCCCCGTTCCGTGTCGGCGGTCAGCGCGGGCCGGGGGCGAAGGGCGACGGCCCGCGCGTCCCGGCAGGCCATCGCGGGCCTGACGCCCGGCGCCGGGCGTCAGGCCCGTGGGCCTCGGGTCTTCGCGGGCACCCTCGTGGGCCTCGGGCCCTCGTGGGCCTCGGGCCGTCTCCGGTCCTCGCGGGCGCCCTCGTGGGCCCTGCGGTGTCGCGTACGTCAGGCCGTCGCGCGGACCAGGGCCAGGACCTCGTCGCGGAGCTTGGCCGTGGTGGGCTCGTCGCGGGATTCGATGTTGAGGCGCAGGAGGGGCTCGGTGTTCGAGGCGCGGAGGTTGAACCACCAGTCCTCGGACGTCACCGTCAGCCCGTCCAGCTCGTCCAGGGTCACGCCCTCCCGGCCCTCGTACGCGGCCCTGACCGCCGCCATGCGGGCGGTCTGGTCGGCGACCGTGGAGTTGATCTCGCCGGAGGAGGCGTACCGGTCGTAGGCGGAGACCAGGTCGGAGAGCGGGCCGTCCTGGCCGCCGAGGGCCGCCAGGACGTGCAGGGAGGCGAGCATGCCGGTGTCGGCGTTCCAGAAGTCCTTGAAGTAGTAGTGCGCGGAGTGCTCGCCGCCGAAGATCGCGCCCGTCTTGGCCATCTCCTCCTTGATGAAGGAGTGCCCGACGCGGGTGCGGACCGGCGTGCCGCCGTTCTCGCGCACGACCTCGGGGACCGACCAGGAGGTGATCAGGTTGTGGATGACCGTGCCGCCGGGGTGCTTGGCCAGCTCGCGCGCGGCGACCAGCGCCGTGATGGCGGACGGGGAGACCGGCTCGCCGCGCTCGTCGACGACGAAGCAGCGGTCGGCGTCGCCGTCGAAGGCGAGGCCGAGGTCGGCGCCCTCGGCGCGGACCCGGGCCTGGAGGTCGACGATGTTCTTCGGGTCGAGGGGGTTGGCCTCGTGGTTCGGGAAGGTGCCGTCGAGCTCGAAGTACATCGGCACGACGTCCAGCGGGAGGTCCGCGAGGACGGTCGGGACGGTGTGGCCGCCCATGCCGTTGCCCGCGTCCACGACGACCTTCAGCGGCCGGATGGCGGTGAGGTCGACGAGGCCCCGCAGGTACGCGGAGTAGTCCGCGAGGGTGTCCTGGCGGGTGATGTCGCCGGTGGTCCCGGCGGCCTCGGGCGCGCCCTGCTCCGACCACTGCTCGACGAGGGCGCGGATCTCGGCGAGGCCGGTGTCCTGGCCGACCGGGGCGGCGCCCGCGCGGCACATCTTGATGCCGTTGTACTGCGCCGGGTTGTGCGAGGCGGTGAACATGGCGCCGGGCAGGTTCAGCCGGCCGGAGGCGAAGTAGAGCTGGTCCGTGGAGCAGAGCCCGATCAGCGTGACGTCGGCGCCCAGGCGGGCGGCGCCGCGCGCGAAGGCGTCGGAGAGGCCCGGCGACGAGGGGCGCATGTCGTGGCCGATGACGATCGCGTCCGCGCCCGTCACCCGTACGAACGCGGCGCCGAACAGCTCGGCGAGACCCTCGTCCCACTGATCCGGCACCACCCCGCGGACGTCGTACGCCTTCACGATCTGCGACAGATCAGCAGCCACGGAACAACCCTCCTGAAGTCACCGCACGCGTATGCGGCGCGTGTACGGAGCGCCCAAACTACCCGGGGCGGGGCGTCCCTACGCAGACCGAGGGGTCGGTCGGGTACCGGTGGCCGGTTTCGGCAGGTGCCGGGGGTGCACGGGGCGGGACGGGCGGCCGCGGAAGCGTTCCGCCGGGGGAGGTACGGGGGACGCACGGGCGGCCATAAAAGCGCGCCGCCGAGGGAGACACGGCCCGGGGACGCGGATCGTCGCGGAAGCGTTCCGCCTCGGGGGCGTCGGGGGTGTCAGGAGTCCGGGGAGCGCAGGACCCGGAGGTGTCCGCGGCGTCCGACCTCCACCGGGTCGCCGCCACGGCCGCCCTTGCCGCCCGCCTCGGCGGCGCGTTCCTGGGGGCGTGCCGCCTCCCGCACCGCGTTGGCGAGGGCTTCGAGGTCGTCCCCGCTGGGCCGGGACGGAGCGGAGCCGTCCGTGAGCCGCACGACGTCCCAGCCGCGCGGGGCGGTGAGGCGCTCGCTGTGTTCGGCACACAGGTCGTAGCAGTGGGGCTCGGCGTAGGTGGCGAGCGGGCCGAGGACCGCAGTCGAGTCGGCATAGACGTACGTCAGTGTCGCGACGGCAGGGCGGCCGCACGCGGTGCGCGAACAGCGACGTACAGGGCTCACGACGTTGGACGGTACCGCACTCTTGAGCGGGCCGCGACGACTCTCCGCCAGGTCACTCGCCCGTGTCGCGGTGTGACGTCCGCCACGGCGCGTCCCCGGACCGCCCCGCTGACCTGCGCGGGAGGAGGCCGACGGGGGCCGCGGCGGCGGTCGATCCGGACGGCGCTCGGCGCCGATCCGGTCAAGGACGGCCAGATGGCCGATCTCCGCTACCTACCGAAACGAGCCGTCGCTTGGCCGGAATGCTCAATAAACGACAGCGGGGTCCGGCCGATCCGGGCCCGGCCTGTGTGCGGCCCGGCCGAGGAACACCGAGGAGAGTTACGCTGCGTCAGTGATGGACAGTCCTGTGCCGCCGCGCCCCTCGTCCCGTCCGTCGTCGAACCCGGCGGAGCCTGCCTCCGCGGGGCCGGGCCCGGCCGACGCGAGCCCGGGCCGCTCCGCCCCGGGCGGCTCGGACATGAGCGAGCCCGGTGACCACCCCGGCACGAGCGAGTCCGGTGACGAGCCCGGCATGAGCGGGTCCGCTGACGAGCTCGATGCCGAGGCCGGTGTGAGCGAGCCCGAGGATGAGTCCGATGCCGAGGCCGGTGTGACCGGGTCCGGCGAGGGCGAGCCGCGTGACGGCACGGCCAACCCGAACGAGTCGCACCCGAACGAGTCGCGTCCGGGCGCGTCGGCCCCCGCCGCGTCGGGCGCCGGTGCCGTGGAGGCGCGTCCGCGTCGGCGCGACCGGCACGGGCGGGGGATGCGCGGGCCGGTGGCCCCGCCGCAGGTCCCGCTGTCCGCGAGCCGGGCCGACTCGTTCCGCGATCTGGTCCTGGACTCCGTCGAGCGGCTGGAGCGGCGCTGGCCGCAGCTGGCGGAGGTCGAGTTCATGGTCCTGGACGTGCCGCCCGCGGTGACGGGCGAGGCCGTGCCCCTCGGGGGGTCCGTACCGGCGGAGAAGAGCGGCCCCGCGCGGGTCGTCGTCTACCGCCGGCCCGTGGAGATCCGCTCCAAGAACCGCGACGAGCGGGCGCTGCTCGTCCACGAGGTCGTGGTGGAGCAGGTGGCCGAGCTGCTGGGCCTGTCCCCCGAAACGGTCGATCCCCGCTACGGGCAGGACTGACCGGCGGATGCACGCCACGGGCGGAGGGCCACCCCCGCCGCCCGACCGGTTCGCGTACTCGTCAGTCGTCCAGGACGGACAGGTCCTGCTTCGCCGCCGGCACCACGACCGTGCCCCGGTCGTCGGCCAGCGTCTGGACCGTGAACATCGGGACGCCGTCCTGCGGGAGGGCCAGCATGCGCGCCGCGTGGACCGGGCCGCCCGAGACGCGCTCCACCGTCAGGGCGTAGGAACCCTTCAGGCCGGCCGGGACGGGCGGTGCCACGGCCGTCGTCGTCCCGGCCTTGACCGTGAACGTCTTGGAGACCGTGGTGCCGCCCCCCGTGCCGGCGGAGGCGGTGACCTTGACCTCGGCCGTCTCGGCGGGAGCGGTCAGCGAGAGCGTCGAACCGGCCGCGCGGTTGTCCGCGACGATGGCGCGGGCGGTGATCGCCGGGGTCGCCGGGATGAAGGCGACCTCCTGCTTGTCGCCCTTGCCGCGGACCACCCGCAGGGCGGCGGCCACGGGGGTGGGCTTCTTCGGGTCGGCCGGGGTGAGCAGCAGCGCGCCCGCCTCGCCCCGGGTGAGGTCCGGCAGGTCGACGGCGGCGGTCATCCCCGACTTCACCGACAGGGCCTGCGCGCTCGCCGGCACGATCGTGCCGCCCTCGCCGACCAGCTGGATCTTCAGGTCGGCGTCGTCGTCGCCGGGCGCGTACGCCACCAGGCGGACGGAGGTGGCGTCCTTCGGGATGCCGGGCAGGACGACGCGGGCGGCGGGGTCGGCCGACGCGGCGAGCCAGTCGCTGCCCAGCTTGTCGTCGGCGGCCCCGATGACCGCGCCGACGCGTCCGCTGCGGGTCGTCACGTGCACGGTCACGTCGGGCTGTGCGGCCTCGGTGGTGAGCGTGGAGAGCAGGACGGGGACGCTGGAGTGGGCCGGGACCGGGATGCCCTCGGTGAGCTGCGAGGGGAGGGCGCCCTCGGGGCCGTACAGCTCGATGTCGGCGACGGCGGCGGTGTCGTCGGGGTTGGTGAGGTGGACGTAGTCCTGGCGCTCCTTGGCCGTGGAGGCGGCCGGGAACCAGAAGTCCGTGTCCGGCGCGGTGCAGGAGACGCCGAGGAGCCCGCGGGAGCCGCCGGCCGGGACGACGGTGGTCTGCTGGACGGTCCAGCCGGGGGCGAGGGTGCCGGTCGCCGAGCCGGTGAGGGCGGGGGCGGCGCCGCCGTCGGCCTTGGCGGTGACGGGTGTGCCGGGCCGGGTGACGGTGGCCGGGGGCTTGGCGGCCCCGGGCTTCTTCGGCTTGCCGTCGGCCGGCGCGGCGGCGGCGGCCGGCCTGAGCTCCGCCTTGCCCGCCGCCCCCGGCTTGCCGGTGCCCGCGGCGGGCGCGCCGGTCTTCCCGGCCGGGGTGTACGAGGTGTAGACCGTCTCGGCCAGCTCGGAGACGCTCGGGGCCGGGCAGAGCAGGCTGGAGCGCTCCACGGGCAGCGGCTGCCCTGCGAGGGCGGGGGCCGCGGGGGCGCCGTCGGGCGCGGTCAGGGCGGCGAAGCCGGTGACGGCGGCGAGGGCGGTGGCGGCCGCGATCAGGGAGAGGGTGGTGCGCTTCACTGGTTGCTGCTCCCGTCGGGACGCTGCTCGGTGTCATAGCCGTAGCCGTACGGGTCGTACGCCTGCTGCCCGTGCCCCTGCCGGCCGTGCCCCTGCTGGTCCGGGGCCTGCGGGTCGTGCGGGGGCTGCTGCTCATAGGGCTGCTCGTACGGCTGCTGCTCGTACCCCTGCTGCTGGTACGGGTCGTACTGCTGCTGACCGTAGGTCTGCTCGTAGCCCTGCTCGTAGCCCTGCTCGTACGCCTGCTGGTCGTACTGCTGGGGGTGCTGCTGGTACGGGTCGGCGGCGTACGGCGCGTACTGCTGGGGGTAGCCCTGCTGGGCGTACTGCTCCTGGGGCTGCTGCCACTCGTCGGCGGTGTACGTCTGCTGCGCCGGGACGGTGACGGGCGCCGGGGCCTGTCCGTCCGCCGGGGCGTGCGCGGTGTCCGTGGCTTCCGCGCCCTCGGCGGCCGTGGCGGCCTCCGCCTCGGCGGCGGCGCGCAGCCGGCGGGCCCGGCGGCCGTCGCCCTCCATGGCCTGGGCGGGGACGGCGACCTCCTCCTCGGGCAGGTCGTCGTCGATCTCGCGTCGCCGGCCGGGCAGGGCGAGGACGAGCAGGACGACGGCGAGGCCGGCCTGGGCCCAGATCCAGGCGGTGTGGGTGAGCGGCTCGTCGTACGTGAGGTCGAGGCGGCCGCCCTCGGTGGGCAGGGCGAAGCCCTGGGCCCAGCCGTCGACGGTGGTCTTCTTCAGCTCCTTGCCGTCGAGCGTGGCCGTCCAGCCGTCGTCGGCGCGGTCGGCGATGCGCAGGACCCGGCCGGCGGGGCCCGCCGGGATCTTCGTGTGGGCCTCGACGGGTCCGGCGGCGACGGCGACGGGCCGGGCCGCGGTGTCCGTTCCGGCGCCGCTACCGGCGGGGGCGCCTTCGGCCGGGGCGGCGGGGACGATCATGGCGCGGGCGACTTCGCGGTCGACGCGCCAGAGCGCGCTGCCGTCGAGCTGGCTGAGGCGGCTGAGGCCGGGGGTGGAGTCGAGGACGCGGCTCATCTGGCGCGGTGCCCCGTCCCGTACGAGGACGTAGCGGATGGCGAAGCCGCTCAGCTCGGCCGTCTGGTCGGCGCCGGAGCCGGCCACGAGGTGGGCGACGACCTTGTCCAGGAGGGGGTCGCCGCCGGCGGCGGCGGCCAGTTCGGCGTCGCCGAGGCGACCGCCGGAGCCGCGGACGAGGGTGTACGCGACCTCGCCGGGCGAGGTGCCGCCGAGGACGAGGGTGCGGGGCTGGTCGCGGGTGCCGCTCTCCTCGGCGACGAACGCCGGGACCTGGACGGGGTCGCGGCGGGTCAGCGGGCCGTCGGCGCCGGCGATCATCCAGGTGACGGCGGCGGTGACCGGTCCGAGGGCGGCGGCGAGGGCGATGAGGGCGGCGACCGGCTGGCGCCAGCCGAAGCCGTGGGCGGCGACGCGGGTGCGGCCGCCTTCTGCGCCGATCATGCCGGCAACGAGGAGGGCCGCGCCGTAGACGAGGGTGGCGGGGCCGGCCCAGCCGGTGCCGTCGGCGCCGTTGGACAGGGCGGCGAAGAGGAGGCCGGCGAGGGCGGCGGCCCAGGCGGTGCGGACGGCGAACCGGCGCTCCTCGCGCAACAGCCCGGCCAGGGCGGCGAGCACGATGCCGACGAGGAGGAGGCCGCTGAGGGTGCCGGGGCCGCCGGGGCTGATCCCGAGCAGGTCGAGGGCGGAGGCCGTTCCCGTACGAATATCGAGCCCGGCCTCGCGGAGGAAGGCGCTCGGGCCGGTCAGCAGGGTGAGCGACCAGGGGGCCAGCACGAGGAGGGGGGTGCCGACGGTCGCCAGGAAGCGGAGTCCGTACGCGGTGATGTCGTCGCGGCGCAGGACGAGGACGGCGATGCCGAGGACAACCGCGAGCGGCCAGACGATCGGGGTGAACGCCATCGTGAAGGTCAGCAGGAAGGTGTAGGCCCAGGTGGCGCGCCAGCTGCCGCGGTCCGGGCGGTGGAGTCCGGCGGCGGCGACGGCGGCGCGGGCGATGAGCGGGAGCAGGATCGCCAGGACGGCGGTGCCGAGGCGGCCGGTGGCGAGCGCTCCGGTGGCGGCGGGCAGGAACGCGTACGCGATGGAGCCCCAGGCGCGCAGCAGCCGGGACTCGACGATCGGCCGGGCCGCGAAGTAGGCGGTGAAGCCGGCCAGCGGGACCGAGCAGACGAGGAGCAGGGTCAGCGCGAAGGAGGTGGAGCCGAGGAAGAGCGTGGAGAGTCCGGCGAGGACGGCGAGGTACGGCGGTGCGGTCTGGGTGCCGCCGGTGCCGATGGCGTGCCAGGCGTCGGCGTACCGGGCCCAGAGTCCGGAGACGGAGTCGGGGGCGGGCAGCAGGGCTCCGCCGGCGAGCGAGCCGCCGCCGTAGAGCCCGCGGCAGGCGACCACGGAGACGATGAGGAGCAGGGCGAAGAGGAGCGGTCCCGGCTTGCCGGCGATCTTCTTCAGGCGGGCGAACTGCTCGATCTCCAGGAAGTCGGCGTCGTCGCCGCCGGGGCCGGATTCGACGGCGCCGTGGCGGGATCCGCCGGAGTCGGCGTCGGAGCCGCCGAAGTCGGCGGCGACCTGTTCGGCGGCGGCCCGGACGGTGGCGCCGGGCGGCGGGAAGAGCGGGCGCAGTTCGCTCGCGGCGACGGCGGGGTTCTTGCGGCGCTTGCGGGCGGCGAGGATCCTCTCGGGCCGCAGCAGGGTGCCGAAGAGGCCCATGACCTCGTCGACGGCCTGGCCGGGGACCTTGCCGACGAGGTAGGCGAGGGTCCGCAGCAGGGTGCCGAGGACCAGCCGGACGAGGACGTACGGGAGGGCGGCGCCGCGGGTGTTGGCGAGGAGGGTGTAGACGGCTCCGGCCTTGTCGACGCGGTGCGGGTTGGCGACGGAGCGGCCGGCGCAGTCGACGGTGCGGCGTTCGCGGGCGGAGGCCTCGGCGTGCCGCAGGACGGCGTCGGGGGCGACGAGGACGCGGTGGCCGGCGGAGTGGGCGCGCCAGCAGAGGTCGACGTCGTCGCGCATGAGGGGCAGGCGCCGGTCGAAGCCGCCGAGCTCCTCGAAGACGTCGCGGCGGATCAGCATGCCGGCGCTCGACACGGACAGGACGGAGCGGACCTGGTCGTGCTGGCCCTGGTCCTGTTCGCGGCGGTCGAGTCCGGTCCAGCGGCGGCCGCTGCGGGCGATGGAGACGCCGGCTTCGAGCAGCTGCTTGCGGTCGTACCAGCCGCGGAGCTTGGGGCCGACGACGGCGGCGTACGCGTCGGAGTCGGCGACGCGCAGGAGTTCGGCGAGCGCGTCGGGCTCGGGGGCGCAGTCGTCGTGGAGGAGCCAGAGCCACTGCACGGGCTCGCCGTGCGGGAGTTCCGGCAGGTCGTAGGCGTCGTCGCGCCAGGTGCGGCTGACGGGGTCCCAGCCGCTGGGGCGCTTCAGGTACGGGAGTTCCTCGGGGCCGAGCACGGGGGCGGTGCGGGCGGCCTCCTCGACGGCGGCTCCGAAGCCGGTGCGGCGGGCGAGGTGCAGGACGCGGTCGTCGCCGATGGCGTCGGCGAGCAGGCGCGCGGAGTCGTCGGCGCTGCCGGTGTCGGCGGCGAGGACGTTCTGCACGGGGCGTTCCTGGGCGAGCAGCCCGGCGAGGGCGTCCGGCAGCCAGCGGGCGCCGTCGTGGGCGACGAGCACGGCGGTGACGACGTGTCGCGGAAACTCGGGAGTTGAGGACATCGAGGTACGGGCCCTCCGGCCGGGGGTCGCCCGCGGGGGGCGTGGGTGCGTCTCGGACGGGGCCCCACACTAACGGCTGCCAACGGGGACGGTCCGCCGCCTGTGGACAGAGCACAGGGGGCGGACCGTTCGGTGTGTGCGGGTGTGCGCGGTTTGGGGCCGGGCTTCGGCATCGTGTGCCGGGGTCCGGCGGGGCCGCGGCCGTCGGGCGCCGTGGGCGTCAGACGGCGGCCTTCTTGAGGCGCCGGCGTTCGCGTTCGGACAGACCGCCCCAGATGCCGAAGCGTTCGTCGTTCTGGAGGGCGTACTCCAGACACTCGGAGCGGACCTCGCACGCCAGGCAGACCTTCTTGGCCTCGCGGGTCGAGCCGCCCTTCTCGGGGAAGAAGGACTCGGGATCGGTCTGGGCGCACAGTGCGCGCTCCTGCCAGCCGAGTTCCTCGTCCGCGTCCTCGACCAGCAGTTCCTGGAACAACTCGGTCATGTGCGCCCCTCGTCTGTCTTTAGCGTCCCCGTGATGTAGCCGTTACCGATTCCGGCCGAACGACACGAGTGAAATTACAAGTTCGTGCTCTGTGCGAGTCAAGCCGGAATCTGCTATTGGGCCCGGTATTCACTCTGCGGAACCAAGGCTACGCGGAAAGTGTTCAAATCACTAAAAACCTGACACATGCCACCGGCCTGACCCGCGTCCCGCTCGAAGGGAAGGACGACCGAGGCGTGGATCTTGTTGCGATTCGGCCACGGAAGCGATCGGGATCACAGTCCGGTCACGAGACGTCTGCCGCGTTTACGGGCTTGGTTGCTGCGCCATGTCTCCTGGTCCGGCGCTGCACAAACCTTTCTCCGGGCGCTGTAACCGGATGAGGTGAAACTTTGCCCCCAAAACGGGCAATGAGTTGACAGTCGGGCCGCCCGCCCGTCACCTTTGGTGCCATGCCAGCGATCTCAGCGCCCTCCGCGACCCGCGCCCGTGGGTTCCGCCGCGCTGTCCAGGCTCGCTGTTGCTGTTGTTGTCCCAGCTGTTGATCCCTCAGCTGAAGATCCACCGGCTGTGGACACACCGGCCGTCGATGCCCCGGCTCCCTCAGCCCCAGGGCTCCGGCCCTCTCGCTCTCTCGCGTCACCCTTCTCGCGCTACCCCCGTTTTCCCGGGGCACCCCCATTTTTTTGCGACACCCCCGCACTGCACCTTTCTGCTCCTGCCGAGGAACCACCGCACCCATGAACAGCAGCGACAGCGACCTGAAGATCGCCGGCGACATCCTGGAGGTCCAGCACCTCCTCCAGCCCGCCCGCGAGCACCCCGCCACCGTGGCCGAGTTCGCCGGCCTCGCCCGCTCTCTCGCCGCGGACCGCGCCCAGTGGGCCCCGTACGTCCGGTACGACGCCACCACCCGCTGGTACCACCGGCTGCGCACCGGCCCCGGCTACGAGGTCTGGCTGCTCTCCTGGGTGCCCGGTCAGGGCAGCGGAGCCCACGACCACGGCGACTCGTCCGGCGTGCTGACCGTCCTCGAGGGCGAACTGACGGAGCGTACGGACCGGGGCGTACGGACGCTGGGGGCCGGGGCGCAGCGGGTCTTCGCGCCCGGGTACGTGCACGAGGTCGCCAACGACTCCCTGGAGCCGGCGGTCAGCCTGCACGTCTACTACCCGGGCCTGACCGAGATGCCCCTGCACGCCTCGCACCGCGAAGGGGCCACCGCGGCCCCGGTCGCCCCCGCGGGAGCCGGAACGGTCTCCGGACCGGGTGCTCCGGCCTCCGCGGCCGCCCTGGGAGCCTGACGTTCCCGTCCGTCACCCGCCTGACAGACTGTTCGCATGCGCATTGTGGTTCTGGCAGGTGGCATCGGTGGGGCCCGTTTCCTTCGCGGTCTGAAGCGGGCCGCGCCCGACGCGGAGATCACCGTCATCGGCAACACCGGTGACGACATCCATCTCTTCGGGCTGAAGGTCTGCCCCGACCTCGACACGGTGATGTACACCCTCGGCGGTGGCATCGACGAGGAGCAGGGCTGGGGGCGCGAGGACGAGTCCTTCACGGTGAAGGAGGAGCTCGCGGCGTACGGGGTCGGGCCCGAGTGGTTCGGCCTCGGCGACCGGGACTTCGCCACCCATATCGTCCGTACCCAGATGCTGGGCGCGGGCTTCCCGCTGAGCGCCGTCACCGAGGCGCTGTGCGCCCGCTGGCAGCCCGGCGTACGGCTGATCCCGATGTCCGACGACCGGATCGAGACCCATGTCGCCATCGACGTGGACGGCGAGTCCAGGGCGGTGCACTTCCAGGAGTACTGGGTACGGCTCCGGGCGTCCGTGGACGCGAAGGCCGTCGTGCCGGTCGGCGCCGAGACCGCGAAGCCGGCGCCCGGCGTGCTGGAGGCGATCGCCGAGGCGGACGTCGTTCTCTTCCCGCCGTCCAACCCCGTGGTGTCGGTCGGCACGATCCTGGCCGTGCCGGGGATCCGCGAGGCGATCGCCGAGGCGGACGTGCCGGTCGTCGGCCTCTCCCCCGTCGTCGGCGGCGCGCCCGTGCGGGGCATGGCCGACAAGGTCCTCGCGGCGGTGGGGGTGGAGTCCACGGCCTCCGCGGTGGCGCGGCACTACGGCTCGGGGCTGCTCGACGGCTGGCTCGTCGACACGGTCGACGCCGGAACCGTGGCGGACGTGGAGGCGGCGGGGATCCGCTGCCGGGCGGTGCCGCTGATGATGACGGACCTGGACGCGACCGAGGCGATGGCGCGCGAGGCGCTGGCGCTGGCGGAGGAGGTCCGGGGATGACGCGAGACACGGCCGTGCCGGGGGCGGCGGGGGACACCGGCGCGCCCGCCTACCGGGTGTGGGCGCCGGGCGGGCTGCCCGAGGTGCGGAGCGGGGACGATCTCGCCAAGCTGATCGCCTCCGCGGCCCCGGAGCTGCGGGACGGTGACGTCCTGCTCGTCACCTCGAAGATCGTCAGCAAGGCCGAGGGGCGGATGATCGCCGCCGACGACCGCGAGGAGGCGATCGACGCCGAGACCGTACGCGTGGTCGCGCGGCGCGGCGCGCTCCGGATCGTGGAGAACCGGCAGGGGCTCGTCATGGCCGCCGCCGGTGTGGACGCCTCCAACACCCCCGCCGGGACGGTGCTGTTGCTGCCCGTCGACCCGGACGCCTCGGCCCGGGCCATCCGGGAGGGGCTGCGGGACGCGCTCGGTGTCGACGTCGGCGTCGTCGTCACGGACACCTTCGGCCGGCCCTGGCGCAGCGGTCTGACGGACGTGGCGATCGGTGCGGCCGGGGTGCGGGTCCTCGACGACCTGCGCGGGGGTACGGACGCCCACGGCAACCCGCTCGGCGCGACCGTCGTCGCCACCGCCGACGAACTCGCCGCGGCGGGAGACCTGGTCAAGGGGAAGACGAGCGGGATGCCGGTCGCCGTGGTCCGCGGGCTGCCGCACCTGGTGGGCGAGGTCGCCGGCGCCGAGGGCGGGGCCCGGGCGCTGATCCGGGGCGCCGCGGACGACATGTTCCGGCTCGGCACCTCGGAGGCGGTCCGGGAGGCGGTGACCCAGCGGCGTACCGTCCGGGAGTTCACCGACGAGCCCGTCGACCCCGGGGCGGTCCGGCGCGCCGTCGCGGCCGCCGTCACGGCGCCGGCCCCGCACCACACCACGCCCTGGCGTTTCGTCCTGCTCGAATCGGCCGGGTCCAGGACCCGGCTGCTCGACGCGATGCGGGAGGCGTGGATCGCGGACCTGCGCCGGGACGGCAGGTCGGAGGAGTCGGTCGCCCGGCGCGTCCGCCGCGGCGACGTCCTGCGGAACGCGCCGTACCTCGTCGTGCCGTGCCTGGTCATGGACGGCTCCCATCACTACGGCGACGCGCGCCGGGACGCCGCCGAACGCGAGATGTTCGTCGTGGCTGCGGGCGCGGGCGTGCAGAACTTCCTGGTGGCGCTGGCGGGTGAGCGGCTGGGCTCGGCGTGGGTGTCGTCCACGATGTTCTGCCGGGACGTCGTCCGGGAGGTCCTCGGGCTGCCGGAGGGCTGGGACCCGATGGGAGCGGTGGCGGTCGGACACGCGGCGGTGGCGCCGAAGGAGCGGCCGGCGCGGCAGGCGGGACCGTTCATCGAGGTGCGCTGAGGCCACCGCAGACCGGGGCGGGCGCAGACCCGGGGCGGGCGCGGGCCGGGGCGGGCGGGCGCGGGCCGGGGCGGGCGGGCGCGGGCCGGGGCCTCGTCAGAGGGCCGCGATGTCGCCCGGGGTCATCCGGGGCGCGCGGCGGGGCGGGGTGTGGCCGCTGAGCAGGATCAGCCGGGCCGCGCGGTGCCGCTGGCCGGCGTAGGGCGCGAGCAGTTCCAGCATGGCCGCGTCGTCGGCGGTGCGGTCGCCCGCGAGGGCGTGGCCGACGATGCCGGGCAGGTGGTAGTCGCCGACGCTCACGGCGTCCGGGGCGCCGTTGCTGCGCTGGACGGTCTCGGCGGAGGTCCAGGGGCCGATGCCGGGGATCAGCTCCAGGCGCCGCTGGGCCTCCTCCGGCTCGATCGTGGCCGCCTCCTCCATGCGGCGGGCGACCTTGGCGGCGCGCAGGACGGTGGCGGCGCGCTTGCCGTCGACGCCGGCGCGGTGCCACTCCCAGGACGGGATGAGCGACCAGGTGCGGGCGTCGGGCACGACGTGCAGTCCGTACGTCCCCTCCGGCGTGGGCCCGGGGGCCGGCTCGCCGAACTTCCGTACGAGCAGACGCCAGGCGCGGTACGCCTCCGCGGTCGTGACCTTCTGCTCCAGGATCGACGGGACCAGCGACTCCATGACCAGGCCGGTCCGGGTGAGGCGGAGTCCGGCGCGGCGGCGGTGGGTGGCGGCGAGCAGCCGGTGGCGGGGGGTGAAGACGGACGGGTCGTCGTCGGCGCCGAGGAGCTGGGGCAGCCGGTCGAGGAACCACTGCGCGCCGGGCCCCCACGCCTCGGCCTCCACCGCGCCGCCCCGGGCGACGACCCTGAGCGTGCCGGGCCCGGCGGGCGTACGGCTGGTCCGCCAGACGGACCCGTCGGCGGTGGCCCGGAAGGTGGGGTCGCCGGGCCCGCGCCGCAGCGGGCCGAGGGTGAGCCCCAGGTCCAGCGGCTCCTCCGGCACCCACCGCCGCGTCACCGCGGCCGTCCGGACGGCACCGGCCGGGCGGGGAGGGGGCACGGCGACATGACCGCCCCGCACGCTGGTGCGGGTGGGACGTGGAGCGAAGCGGCCGGCCATGGGTACGAGGGTAAGCGGCCGGGGGCGGCGGGGGGTGCCGGAGACGGCGCCGGGCCGGGCCGCTCCGGTGCCGCTGGTCCGCTGGTGGTCCGCTACTGGTCCGAGGAGAAGCGGACCGAGCCCGCCGGGAGGCGGGCGTCGCACCAGACGCGGACGCCGTCGCGGAGTTCGTTGTCGGCCCCCACGTGGGCGCCGTCACCGATGACCGTGCCCGTCAGGACCGTGCGGGCGCCGATGCGGGCGCCCGCGCCGATCAGGGAGTCGGTGATCACCGCGCCGGGTTCGACCACCGCGCCCGCCAGCAGGACGGAGCCCGTGACGCGGGCGCCCTCGCCGACCACCGCGTCCGCGCCGACCACCGTGCCGCCGGTGAGCTTGGCGTCCGGGGCGACGCGGGCCGACGGCAGGACGAGCCGGTCGCCGCAGCGGCCCGGGACCGCCGGCGACGGGGCGCGGCCCAGGACCAGGTCGGCGGAGCCGCGGACGAAGGCCTGCGGGGTGCCCAGGTCGAGCCAGTAGGTGGAGTCGACCATGCCCTGGAGGTGCGCCCCCGAGGCGAGCAGGTCGGGGAACGTCTCCCGTTCGACGGAGACGGGGCGGCCCGCCGGGATCGTGTCGATCACCGAGCGGCGGAAGACGTACGCCCCCGCGTTGATCTGGTCGGTGACGATCTCCTCGGGCGTCTGCGGCTTCTCCAGGAAGGCCGTGACGCGGCCGGTGCCGTCCGTCGGGACCAGGCCGAAGGCCCGCGGGTCCTCGACGCGGGTCAGGTGCAGCGAGACGTCGGCGCCCGACGAGGCGTGGGTGGCGACCAGCGCCTGGATGTCCAGGCCGGTCAGAATGTCGCCGTTGAAGACCAGCACCGGGTCGTCCGGGCCGGAGTCCAGGCGCGAGGCGACGTTGCGGATCGCGCCGCCCGTGCCGAGCGGCTCGTCCTCGGTGACGTACTCCAGGCGCAGCCCCAGCGACGAACCGTCGCCGAAGTAGGGCTCGAAGACCTCCGCCAGATACGACGTGGCGAGCACGATGTGCTCCACGCCCGCCGCGCGGGCACGAGCCAGTTGGTGCGTCAGGAACGGGACGCCCGCCGCCGGAACCATCGGCTTCGGGGTGTTCACCGTCAGGGGCCGCAGCCGTGTGCCCTTGCCACCGACCAGGAGGATCGCTTCTGTCACCTGTCGTCTCTGCTTCCTGTCCGGGTCCGGTCACATCGCTCGTCCGTGCGATATGACCGGTCAGTTTATGCGGACGTTCAGGCGGGTTCTCGTCATCATCGGCCCTGGTACTTCGCCGACGCCGTCCGGGCGGTACCGAGCTTGCCGTACAGGCGCCCGCCGGGGCAGTCCGTCGCAAAGCCGTCACGGTGGCCGGCGATGGTGTTGAACTTGACCTTCTTGCCCTTTTTGTAGCGGTTCCCGCCGCCGGACGTCAGGGTCGCCTTTCCCTTCGGATTCCCCCCGTGCAGCCCCAGCTTCCACGCCGTCAGACGCGCCACGGCCGTCACGGCGGCGGCCGGCGGGTTGGTGGAACTGTAGGTGCCGATGACCGCGATCCCCATGCTGTTGGTGTTGAACCCCAGGGTGTGCGCGCCGAGGACCGGCTTGGACACGCCCCCGGCCCGGCCTTCGTAGATGTTTCCGCACTTGTCGACGGCGAAGTTGTAGCCGAAGTCACGCCATCCGCTGCTCTTCACGTGGTAGCGGTAGATACCGCGCAGGACGGAGGGCGCCTGGGCACAGGAGTAGTTGTTGCCGGTGGCCGTGTGGTGGACGAAGGCCGCTTTGACCGACTTGGTGTAGACGAAGCCCTTTTCGCGCATCTTCTCGTCCGCGCCCCAGCCCTTGCGGGTGACGATCTTCGGGCGGGGCCCGATGTACGGCTTCGCGGCGACGCCTGCGGTCGACAGCCCCGCCGCCGCGGCCGTGGCGGCCCGGGAGAGCGCCGGGAGCACCGACGCCCCGGCGGCCGGCACCGCCGAGGAGGAGGAGGAGGCCGCGGCGTTCGAGGAGGCGGACATCGCCCGCTGGGCGGCGGGCTCCGGCCACGCGCCCGGCGCGTCGGCGCGGGGCTCCGGGCCCGGGTCGATCAGTTCGAGGCGCAGTCCGGCGGGGAGCGCCGCCGCGCCGCGCCCCTCCGGCCGTACGCGGATCTCGACGCCGTCCGAATCGCCGACCCACAGCGGGGCGGTGGCGCCCCGCAGCGCCGCGGAGCTGCCCTCCCGGCTGTCCGGATCGGCGCCGTGCTCGGCGGTGTGGGTCTCCACGTCCTGCCATCCCGACCACTCCGAGCCGCCGGTGGCCCGGGTGCGGACCTGCACGGTGCCGTGCAAGGGGGCCCTGACGTCGTCCCACACCACGCCGAGCAGGGAGAACGGCCTGACGTCCTGCCGGGCGAGGCCGCGCTCGGCGGGGGCTCCCCCGATGGTCCGTTCACCGCCCCCGAGCGGAACGAGGCGCAGGGACTGGGTGGATCCGGCGAGGTCCCCCTCTCCCTGGGGGGCGGCGGGAGCGGCGGGCGGGGCGCCGGAGTGCGACGCCGCGGGGGTCGCGAGGGTCAGCGGCAGCGTGAGGGCTGCCGCGCACGTGACGGCGATCGAGGAAACCAGGTTGGCACGCATGGACCGATCGTCGGTACGGCGCGTCCGTTCCGCGCGGCAGGATGGGGCCCGGAAATGGACGGGCCGTCAGTCCGACCGGTGGACGGTGTCACCGGTACGGGGGGTTCCCGCGCCCCTCCGCGCGTACGCTTGCCCGCGTGAACGCCAGCGACCGCACCCCCGCCGACCTGCTGCGATCCGCGCTCGCCGCGGACCCCGCCCGCCCCTTGGTCACCTTCTACGACGACGCCACCGGTGAGCGCGTGGAATTGTCCGTCGCCACCTTCGCCAATTGGGTGGCCAAGACCGCCAACCTCCTCCAGGGCGAGCTGTCCGCCTCCCCCGGCGACCGGCTCGCCCTGCTGCTGCCCGCGCACTGGCAGACCGCGGTCTGGCTGCTCGCCTGCTCGTCCGTCGGCGTGACCGCCGTGGTCGGCGGCGACCCGGCCGACGCCGACTACGTCGTCGCGGGACCCGGGACGCTCGAGGCGGGGCTCGCCTGCTCCGGGGACCGCATCGCACTCTCCCTCGCCCCGCTGGGCCGCCGCTTCCCCGCGCCGCCCGCCGGATACGCCGACTACGCGGTGGAGGTGCCGAGCCAGGGTGACCGGTTCGCCCCCTTCGTACCGGTCGACGCGGACTCCCCCGCCCTCCTGGTCGGCGGTACGGAGTCGACCGGCGCCCAACTGGTCGAGCGCGCCCGGGCGGACGCCGGGGCGCGGGGCCTCGCGCCCGGGTCGCGGCTGCTCTCCGGGCTGTCGTACGACACCTGGGAGGGGCTGTCCGCCGGGCTGTACGCGCCCCTGGCCGCCGGCGGCTCCGTCGTGCTGTGCCGGAACCTGGACCAGCTGGCGCCCGAGGCGTTCGACAAGCGCGTCGAGAGCGAGCGGGTCACCGCGACGGCGGTGTGACGAGCGGCGGGAGAGCCACCCGTACGGCGCAGCGACCCGCCGAGTCCCCGGGTCTGCGCGTCCACTCCGGTGGATGATCGACGGGTACGCGTCCCTCCCCGGACAACCAAGCGTCGGGTTCAGCCGTCTACCCCTTCGACCGGCGGCCCGGGCGCGCCGCCGACGCCATGAAGGACGGACTCAGACGTGACGGACAGTGCTGCCACGCCCGCCGAACCGGACCACCCGGCCGAGGACGAGACGTCCAGCACCTCCGACACGCCCGCCGCCCCCGGACGCACCGGCAAGCCGGGCCGGACCGGCCGGACGAACGGCACGGGCAGGCCGGCCCGGACGGGCAGGAACGCCGGGAACGGCGGGAACGGCAGGACCGGCGGGCGCGCCGGGAACGGCAAGCCCGGTCAGGGCGGCAAGGGGGGCAAGCCGGGAACCGCCGGAAGCCCCGCCGCCTCCAGGACCGCGGGAGGCGGCGGCCCCGTCCACGAACCCGCCGACCCCGCCCGCGCCCGCGCCTCCTCCCCCACCGCCAGCGGAACCGGCACCCTGGCCCCGCCCCTCGCCCCGGGCCCCGGCGGAGGCGCCGGCGGCGGCGGAGGCCCCGGGGGTCCGGAGACCGGCGAGGAGCCCGACGGCGCCCCGCGGGGCAAGCGGCGGCACTGGCTGCGCTGGACGGCGCTCGGCGTCTCGGTCGTGCTGCTCGGCGCGGCCGGCGCCGGCTGGTTCTTCTACCGCAAGCTCGACGGCAACATCACCACGGACACCAGTGCCGCCGCCGAACTGCTCGAGTACGAGAAGGAGCGGCCCGCGCCCGTCGTCTCGGCCGCGCGGAACATCCTCATGATCGGCTCGGACACCCGGGCCGGGGCGGGCAACGCCGCGTACGGGCGGGACAAGGGCACCCAGCGGTCGGACACCGTGATCCTGCTGCACATCTCGGCGGGCCGGTCGAGCGCGACGGCGGTCTCCATCCCGCGCGATCTGATGGTGGACATCCCGAGTTGTCGGGAAGCGGACGGAAAGCGCAGCCGTGAGCAGTTCGCCCAGTTCAACTCGGCGTACGAGATCGGCGGGACGGCGTGCACGATCCGTACCGTCGAGCGGCTGACGAAGATCCGGGTCGACCACCACATGGTGATCGACTTCCGGGGCTTCAAGAAGATGGTCGACGCCGTGGACGGGGTGGAGGTCTGTCTCCGCGAGCCGATCGACGACGACGACGCCCGTCTGAAGCTGCCGGCCGGTCGCCAGACGCTCCGCGGCGAGCAGGCGCTGGGCTTCGTACGGGCGCGCAAGACGCTCGGCAACGGCAGCGACACCGACCGCATGGACCGCCAGCAGCAGTTCCTGGGCGCCCTGGTCAACAAGGTGCAGAGCAACGGGGTCCTGCTCAACCCGACGCGGCTCTATCCGGTGCTCGACGCGGCGACCAAGTCGATCACGACCGACCCCGGGCTCGACTCGCTGCGGGACCTGTACAACCTGGCGCGTTCCATGCGGAGCATCCCGACGGAGAAGGTGCAGTTCCTCACGGTGCCGCGCCGGCCCTACAGATACGACGCGAACCGGGACGAACTCGTCCAACCCAAGGCGAGCCAGCTGTTCACGCGGCTGCGCGAGGACAAGCCGGTGAACGTGGCGCGCGACAGCGGGACGGACGGACAGACGGACGGTCAGGACGACGCGGGGACACCGACGACGGCGCCGACGCCGACGTTCACCGGGCACAACGCGGCGGAGCGGGCCTGCCCGCAGGGGGGTGGGTAAAGCGGAGCTCAAGGGGAGGGCTGGGGTGGATGAGGTTTGGGCAAATTGCCCGGTTGTAAGGGGCGTGGAATTTGTCACGGACGTCGCCCCACGCTGAACTGGGCGGATAGTGTGACGCGATCCGGTGCTCCCGACCGCGTGGTCGCGCACTCAGACGGATCGAACGACCGAGCGCCAGACGGGGGAGGCGCCTCGCGTGGCACCGACGGAGGATTCAAGTAACCGTGGACGCGCACAGCCGTGGACGGGCGGATGAGATCGACCCCGCCGACCAGTGGGTGCTCAACCCGCAGACCGGCAACTACGAACTGCGACTGAACCACTCCGGTGAGTCGTCGGTTCCGTCCCCTCCCCGCGGTGCCACCACCCCCGGTCAGAGAACCGGCGGGCGTTCCCGCCAGGCCGGGCCCGGCCGCGGCGCCGGCCGGCCCGGCGACCACGGTCACGGCGCCGAGCCCGGCCGTGCGGCCGAGGGTTCCCGGACCGCGACCGAGGCACCCGTGCCCGGGCAGCGCCGCCGTCGTGTCACCGAGGGCACCGCGGGCGGGCAGCCGCCGTCGAGCCGGCGCAAGCGCAAGCCGCAGAAGTCCCGCAAGAAGAAGGTGCTGCTGTGGACCGGCGGCACGATGGCGGTCGTCCTCGTGGCCGGTGCGGCGAGCGCGTACGCCCTCTACTCCCACTTCGACGGGAACATCGACACGGTCGACGTGGCCGGGGCGGGCAGCGGTGGCTTCAAGAAGGACCAGGCCGTCAACATCCTCTTGATCGGCACGGACAAGCGGACCGGTGACGGCAACGAGGGCTACGGCGACAAGAGCAGCCCCGGCCACGCCGACACCACGATCCTCTTCCACGTCTCGAAGGACCGGACGAACGCCACCGCGATGTCCATCCCGCGTGACCTGATCACCGAGATCCCCGACTGCGAGACGAAGCAGACGGACGGCACGACCGCCACCATCCCCGGCAAGTCGGCGGACCGGTTCAACAACAGCCTCGGCCAGGACGGCCGCGACCCGGGCTGCACCATGCGTACGGTCAAGAAGCTCACCGGGCTGACCGTGGACCACTTCATGATGGCCGACTTCAACGCCGTCAAGGAGATGACGACCGCCGTCGGCGGCGTGAAGGTGTGCCTGGCCAAGCCGGTCAACGACCCGAAGTCCCATCTGAAGCTGCCGGCCGGCGAGTCGACCATCGAGGGCGAGCAGGCCTTGGCCTTCGTCCGGACCCGCTCCAGCTTCGGCAACAAGAGCGACCTCGACCGGATCCAGATCCAGCAGCAGTTCCTCAGCTCCATGATCCGGCAGATGAAGTCGGACGACACGCTCACCAGTCCGACCAAGCTGTACGGGCTCGCGGAGGCGGCGACCAACGCGCTGACCGTCGACACGGGCATAGGAAGTATCAAGAAGCTCAAGTCGCTCGCCGAGGAACTCGCCAAGATCGACACGAAGAACATCACCTTCGCGACGCTCCCGGTGATCGACAACCCGGACGAGCCCACACCGGTCACGGTCGTCCCGCACCCGACGCAGGCGCCGCAGCTCTTCGCCATGATGCAGTCCGACACCTCGCTCACCGAGGTGAAGAAGAAGCAGCAGGACGCCAAGAACGCCCAGGCGGCGCTGCTCAAGGGCGCACGGGCCACCGCGTCCCAGGTCCGCGTCGACGTCTACAACGGCAGCGGCATCACGGGCGCGGCGCAGAAGACGATCGACTGGCTGCAGAACGACCAGGGCGTGCTCCGGTCCAGCAACAAGAGCAACGCCCCCGAGAAGGCGGCGAAGACCACGCTGACCTACGCACCGAACCAGGCCGATCAGGCCCGCAAGCTCGCGGACATGATGGGCCTGCCCGCCACGGCGCTCAAGCCGGGCACGCAGAACGCCGGGGAGCGCGAGCCCATGACGCTCGTCCTCGGCGCCGACTTCAAGGGCGCGGGGGTGCCCATCACTGGTCCGGCAAAGGCGCCGGCCGGTGTGCAGAAGGTAGAAGCCGACAAACAGGTGTGCGCCAAGTGACCCGGAAACACCGGGTCACGGGCCGCGCCTGAGCAACGAGGGGACCCTGGGGTGGGACAGAGCAGCGTGCGCAGGGAGGGGACGCGTAAACGCGTTCCGCACGCCCGCGATTCGGGCTGGGACGACAGTCTCTACGACGACGGCGAGGGCGCCGGTGTCGGCACCCGCACGCCCGGCCGGGGGGCCGGCGGCGGTGCCGAGGACGAGGACGCGGGCGTTCCCGGCGGCGGTGGCCGCCGGGGCCGCGGATCCGACGGCAGCGGCGGCGACGGCCGCACGGGGCACCGACGCAAGGGGCCGCGCCGGCGCGCCAAGAAGTCCGGCAGACGCCGGATATTCCGCTGGGTCGCCGCGACGCTCTCGCTGCTGATACTCGGCACGGCGGGCGCCGGATACCTCTACTACCAGCACCTCAACGGCAACATCCGCAGCGGCGGCCGCGCGGGTGGCGACAGCGGCGTGAAGAAGACCGCGCCGAACGCGCTCGGCGACACTCCGCTCAACCTCCTCCTCATCGGCTCCGACAGTCGCGCCGACGCCAAGAACGTGGCGCTCGGCGGCGGCAAGAACGAGCGGGACCGCAAGCCGCTCGCCGACGTGCAGATGCTGTTGCACATCTCCGCCGACCGCAAGAACGCCTCCGTCGTCTCCATACCGCGGGACACGATCGTGCCGATCCCCGAGTGCAAGGACGGGGGCGGCACGTCCTACGCCGCCACCACCAACAGGCCCATCAACGAGACGCTCCAGCGCGGCGGTCCCGGTTGCACCCTGACCACCTGGGAGAGCCTCACCGGCGTCTACATCGACCACTGGATGATGGTCGACTTCGCGGGCGTGGTCGCGATGGCCGACGAGGTGGGCGGTGTCCCCGTCTGTGTGAAGACCGGTGTCCACGACCGGTCGACCCGGCAGGTCAAGGGCGGCTCCGGGCTGAAGCTGCCGCAGGGCACCACCGAGGTCAAGGGCGAGCAGGCGCTCCAGTGGCTGCGCACCCGGCACGCCTTCGGCAGCGACCAGAACCGCGCCAAGGCCCAGCACATGTACATGAACGGCATGGTCGAGAAGCTCCAGAACCAGAACGCCTGGACCGACACCGGCCGGCTGATGGGTCTCGCCGAGACCGCCACCAAGGCGCTCCAGGTGTCGGACGAGATCAGCTCGGTGGCGAAGCTCTTCGAGCTGTCGATGCAGTTGCAGAACGTGAAACTGGACCGTCTGACGATGGCGACCGTCCCGACGGCCGAGTGGGCGCAGGACCGGAACAAGCTCGTCATGGTCGAGAAGGCGGCCGACAAGATCTGGTCGATGCTCCGCGACGACGTCGCCTTCGACAAGAACGGCGAACCGGCGAGCGCCAAGCCGACCGCCTCCGGGCCCGCCAAGCCGAAGGGCCCGGCCGCGGGAGCGCCCGGCACCCTCTCCCTCACCGTGGTCAACGGCACGGGCGGCAACGGCGAGGCGTCCGTGGACGGCCGCGCCGGCGCGATGGCCGAGGCGCTGAAGGAGAAAGGCTTCACGGGGGCCGAGGCGGCGCGGAGCGCCGAGCCGCGCAAGGACACCGTGGTCACATACGCGAAGGCGGACGGCGATCAGGGCAAGGCCGACGCGGTGTCCGTGGCCAAGGCGCTGGGTCTGCCCGACTCGGCGGTGCGAGCCGACGCCAAGGCGGAGGGCATCACCCTGGTGATCGGCGCGGACTGGCGCGAGGGCACGACCTACAAGAAGCCCAAGGCGGAGGCGGGCGACCTGCCGGAGGGCGCCGCCGACAAGACGGACTGCATGGACGTCTACAGCGTGTACCGCTGGGACGGCAAGAGCTGATCCGGGCGGGCTCGTACGACGGCGAGGGCCGGGACCCCGACGGGATCCCGGCCCTCGGCGCGAGCGCTCAGACCTTCTCGGCGGTGACCGCCGGGCGGCGGCTCGCGATGACCTTCCGCGCGAGGGCGCGCGGGCTGGTCAGGAAGCCGTACCCCCAGGACATGTGCATCGTGGCGAGCGCCACCGGGATCTGCAGCCGGGCCTTCAGCGGCAGGCCCTTGCCGGCCGGGACCGAGCCCGCGGTGATCGCCGCGAGGTAGCCGGCCGGCACGACGAAGCCGAGCGGGGTGAGCGTGGCGCCCACCACCAGACCGGCCGCGATGGCGCAGACCGCCGTGGGCGGCGCGAGATAGCGGAGGTTGATGGAACCCTGGTGGTAGCGGGCCACCACATGGCGCCAACGGCCGTAGTCCTTGTACTGCTTGGCCAGGGCGCGCACGCTCGGCCGCGGCCGGTACTGGACGCGCAGCTCGGGCGAGAACCAGATCAGACCGCCCGCCTCGCGGATGCGGAAGTTCAGCTCCCAGTCCTGGGCGCGGATGAACTCCACGTTGTAACCGCCCTGCTGCTCCAGGGCCTCCCGGCGGAAGACGCCGAGGTACACGGTCTCGGCGGGGCCCGCCTGACCGCCGGTGTGGAAGGCGGCGTTGCCCACACCGATCTTGGAGGTCATCGCCGCGGCGACCGCTTCCTCCCAGGCGTTCTCGCCCTCGGCGTGCATGATCCCGCCGACGTTCTGCGCGCCGGTCTCCTCCAGGAGGCGGACGGCGGTGGCGATGTAGTCGGCCGAGAGCATGCCGTGGCCGTCGACCCGCACCACGATCGGGTGACTCGACGCCTCGATCGCCGCGTTGAGCGCGGCGGGCGTACGACCGGTGGGGTTGGGGACGGTGTGGACCCGGGGGTCCTCCCGTACGAGTTCGGCGGCGATCTCGTCGGTGCGGTCCGTGGACGGCCCGAGCGCGATGACCACCTCCATCTCGCCGTCGTACTCCTGCTCCAGGATGTGACGGACCGAGTTGCGCAGGTGCCGCTCCTCGTTGAGGACCGGCATGATCACGGAGACGGGCGGCAGCGCGGAGGGCATCTCTTCCTCGGGGTCACGGGGGAGGCGTAGGCCCTGTCACGTTACCGCGAACGGGGGACACGGACGCGCGCCGCGGGGGCCGGTGTGCGCTGGCGGTGATCGTATGGGCCTACGGTGCTCACGGTTCCCCTTGTCACACCCGCGGAGGTGTCCCCCGGTGCCCACACCGTCCCGCACGCCCCGTCCCCGCCCGGCCACCGCCCGTCCGGGGCAGGCCCGGCGCGTCAGACGGGCGGCGCGGCCTCGGTGGGGCATGCGGATGGCGACGACGCTCTCGGTGCTGGTCCTGGGCGCGGGTGGGATCGGTCACGCGGTGGTCACCGGCCTGGACACCGGCATCGACCGGGTCGACGCGTTCAAGGACATGAAGAACCGGCCCCAGGCCGGGCACGGGATGAACGTGCTGGTCGTGGGGACGGACGGGCGGGAGAGGATCAGCGAGGAGGAGCGGCAGGCGTACCGGCTCGGCGGCGCGCCCTGCCGGTGCACCGACACCGTGATGATCGTGCACATCTCCGAGGACCGGGAGCGGGCGAGCGTGGTGAGCCTGCCGCGCGACTCCTACGCGGAGATGCCGGAGCACGTCGACACGACCACCGGAAAGCGGCACCAGGCCCATCCGGTGAAGCTGAACGCCGCCTACGCCGAGGGCGGCCCCGGGCTGACCGTGCGGACCGTGGAGAGCATGACGGGCGTGAAGATCGACCACTATCTGGAGGTCGACTTCACCAGCTTCATGCGCACGGTCGACGCGGTCGGCGGGGTGCGGATCTGTACGACCCGGCCGATGAAGGACGCGTACACCGGGCTCGACCTGCCGGCCGGGACGCACGAGCTGTCCGGTGGTCAGGCGTTGCAGTACGTCCGCTCGCGCCATGTCGACGGGGCCGCGGACATCGGGCGGATGCAGCGCCAGCAGCGGTTCGTCGCCGCGCTGATCCACCAGGTGACCAGCAGCGGGGTGCTGCTCAATCCGGTGCGGTTCCGGACGGTCGCCAGGACCATGATGACCTCGGTGCGGGCCGACCGTGACTTCGGTACGCACCAGATGCTGGGGCTCGCCAAGGCGATGCGGACGTTCTCGCCGGCGTCGTCGGAGTTCGTGTCCGTGCCGATCGGGGACATGAGCTTCCCGGTGAAGGGGATCGGCTCGACGGTGAAGTGGGACGCGGCCAAGGCGCAGAAGATCTTCCAGTCCCTGCGCGAGGACCGGCCCCTGGCGCCGCTGCGCACGGTGGCCACCGGCCCGCAGGCGGTGGTGGTGGACGTGGCGCCGAGGACGGTCCGGGTGCAGGTCTACAACGGGACGCGCACGGGCGGTCTCGGCCGGAAGGCCGACGCGGCGCTGCGCGGCACGGGCTTCCACACCACCGGCGTCCCGCGCACCGGCCAGGGCCCGGAGCGCCGGCGCACGCTGGTGGAGTACGACCCCGGCTGGGACCGCTCGGCGAAGGCGCTGGCGGCGGCGCTGCCGGGGGCTGAGCTGCGGGCGGTGAAGGGGCAGGGCGGGACGATGAAGGTGACGCTGGGCGCGGACTACCGGGGGGTCACGGCGGTCCGTGTGGAGTCGCACACGGCGGCGTTCGAGCCGGTCACCGGCGACCAGGTGGTCTGCCCTTAGGTCGTGTCCCCGAGGGGCGTGGCCGGGCGGCCGCACGGCCCTCGCCGTCGCCGGCGTCGTGCCCGCGGCCGTCAGTCCTCGTAGCCCTCCGCCGCGCGGCGCTCCCGCAGGTCCTTGATCGCGCGGCGGCGGGCCAGCCGGTGGGTGCGGCGGATCTGCGCCTCCTGGTTGCGGCGCTTGTCCTGCTCCGTCTCGGGGAGGACGGGCGGGACCACGCGCGGCTTGCCGTCGGCGTCGACCGCCGCGAAGACCAGATAGGCCGAGCCGACCTGCTGGGCGGGGGTGGACTCGTTCCAGCGTTCGGCCATGACCCGGACGCCGACCTCCATGGAGGACCGGCCCGTCCAGTTGACCTGCGCCTTCACATGGAGCAGGTCTCCGACCCGGACCGGTTCGAGGAAGGCCATCTCGTCCATGGAGGCGGTGACGGCCGGGCCGCCCGAGTGGCGTCCGGCGACGGCGCCGGCCGCGTCGTCCACGAGCTTCATGATCACTCCGCCGTGCACCGTACCGAGGAGGTTGGTGTCGTGGCTCGTCATGATGTGGCTGAGCGTGGTGCGTGAAGCGGAGGTGGGCTTGCCCGGGATATCGCCCTGATCTGTCATGCCCTCCACCTTATGCCGGGTCCCGTCGGCGTCTCCGCTCCGTCCGCTTTGCATCAGCTTGGCAACAGCGCCGACCCGATACTCCCCCCACCCTGTCGGGCCGAGGCGGGCGGCCTGCACACTATCCGCATGAATGACTGGCCCGAAGACGGCGGATACGGCCGCGGCGGAGCGAACTCGCAGCCCGAGGGTGCTCGCCGCATGCGCCATGTGCAGCGCCCGCAGGTCCCCCAGCAGCAGCCGCAGCACGGCCAGGGGCAGGGCCAGGGGTACAACCCGAACTTCACGCAGCACCAGGCCACCGGCTACGACAGCGGCTACAACACCGGCCAGGTCTACGGCCAGGGCGGCGGCGGTCGGGGCACCGTGCCGCCGCAGCACGACCCCCGGTACGCGCCCCCGCCGCAGCCGGCCCGCCCCGCGCCCGACTGGCGGCGCCGGATCAAGGTCGGCTCCGTCGTGCTGCTGGTGGCGGTACTGGCCTGGGGCATCGGGACGTACGCCTGGGCCAGCTCCCAGATGCGCAACGAGGTCGACCTCGCCAAGGTCATCGAGCGGCCGGCCGAGGGCGACTGCACGACCTATCTGATCGTCGGCTCCGACAGCCGTGAGGGCATGTCGGCCGAGGAGAAGAAGAAGCTGCACACCGGCTCCGCCGAGGGCAAGCGGACCGACTCGATGATGATCCTCGCCGCCTGCGGCAGCGGGAACACGATGATCTCGCTGCCCCGTGACTCCTGGGTCACCATCCCCTCCTTCGTCGGCTCCGAGTCCGGCAAGAAGTTCGCCGCCCGCGGCGGCTCCAAGCTGAACGCCGCGTACGCGATGGACGGGCCGGAGCTGCTGGTCCGGACGGTCGAGTACAACACCGGGCTGCGGATCGACCACTACGCCGAGATCGGCTTCGCCGGCTTCGCGAACATCGTGGACGCGCTCGGCGGTGTCGAGATGAACATCGAGAAGGGCTTCAAGGACAAGAAGTCCGGCGCCGACTTCCAGGCCGGTCAGCAGACCCTCAACGGCGAGCAGGCCCTGGCCTTCGTCCGCACCCGCTACGCCTTCGCCGAGTCGGACCTGGCCCGGACGAAGAACCAGCAGAAGTTCCTGTCGGCCCTGGCCAACCAGGCGGCGACGCCGGGCACGATCCTCAACCCGTTCGCGCTCTACCCGACCCTGGGCGCCGGTCTGGACACGCTGATCGTGGACAAGGACATGTCGCTGTACGACCTCGGCAAGATGTTCTTCGCGATGAAGGGGATCAGCGGGGGCGACGGGAAGTCGATGAACATCCCGATCTCGGGCAGCGCGCCGCAGGGCTCCCTGAAGTGGGACATGCCGAAGGTGAAGCAGCTGGTCGGGCAGATCCAGAACGACGAGCCGGTGACGGTGACCTCGAACCGCTGAGGCGCCGGCCCCGGACGCACGAGAGGCCCCCACCGCGCGGTGGGGGCCTCTCCCGTTCCCACCCGACCACCCCTGACTACCGTCGAGTAACCGGGAGGGCGGGGCGGGCCGGCGCTCCGGGACCGGGTGAGCTTTCCGACAGCCCCTGCCCGGCCGCACCGCGTCCGCACCGGCCCCGACTATGCTCGGGCAGGCATTTCCCGCCTGTACGCACATGGAGTCCCGCATGGCCCTCAAGATCACCGTGATCGGCACCGGCTACCTCGGCGCGACACACGCGGCGGCCATGGCGGAGCTGGGCTTCGAGGTCCTCGGGCTTGACGTCGTACCCGAGAAGATCGAGCTGCTGGCGTCGGGCCGGGTGCCGATGTACGAGCCCGGGCTCGAGGATCTCCTCGCGCGGCACGCGCACGGGATCGAGGGCTCGACCGGGCGGCTGCGCTTCACCACCTCCTGGGAGGAGGTCGGCGCCTTCGGCGACGTCCACTTCGTCTGCGTGAACACCCCGCAGAAGCACGGCGAGTACGCCTGCGACATGTCGTACGTCGACGCGGCCTTCACCTCGCTCGCCGGGGTGGTCCGCCCGGGCGCGCTGGTCGTCGGCAAGTCGACCGTGCCGGTCGGCTCGGCCGAGCGGCTCGCCGGGCTGCTGCCGGAGGGCGTCGACCTGGCCTGGAACCCGGAGTTCCTGCGCGAGGGCTTCGCCGTCCAGGACACCCTGCACCCGGACCGGATCGTGGCCGGCGTGCGGAGCGAGCGGGCGGAGAAGACGCTGCGCGAGGTGTACGCCGGGCCGATGGGCGAGGGCACGCCGTTCGTGGTGACGGACTTCCCCACGGCCGAGCTGGTGAAGACCGCGGCGAACTCCTTCCTGGCCACCAAGATCTCCTTCATCAACGCGATGGCGGAGGTCTGTGAGGCCGCCGGCGGCGACGTCGCCAAGCTGGCCGAGGCGATCGGCTACGACGACCGGATCGGGGCCAAGTTCCTGCGGGCCGGGATCGGCTTCGGCGGCGGCTGCCTGCCGAAGGACATCCGGGCGTTCATGGCCCGGGCCGGCGAGCTGGGCGCCGACCAGGCGCTCACCTTCCTGCGGGAGATCGACTCCATCAACATGCGGCGGCGCGGCCAGATGGTCGAGATGACCCGGGACGCCCTGGGCGACGGCTCGTTCCTCGGCAAGCGGGTGGCCGTGCTCGGCGCGACGTTCAAGCCGGACTCGGACGACGTACGCGACTCGCCCGCGCTGAACGTGGCCGGCCAGATCCACCTCCAGGGCGGACAGGTGACGGTCTACGACCCGAAGGGCATGGACAACGCCCGCCGGCTCTTCCCGACGCTCGGGTACGCGGACTCGGCGCTGGAGGCGGTGCAGGGCGCGGACGTGGTGCTGCACCTCACCGAGTGGCGCGAGTTCCGCGACGCCCTCGACCCGGCGGAGCTCGGCGAGGTCGTCGCCTCGCGGGTGATCCTCGACGGCCGCAACGCGCTCGACGCGAACCGCTGGCGCGAGGCCGGCTGGGCCTACCGGGCGATGGGCCGGCCGCGGGCGTAGGGCCTTTCGTTTGGATCAGGCCGGATCAGGGAGCGGGGTCTGGTGCCGTGCATCGCAAGGCGGAGGAGGGAGTCAACGCGGAGCGTTGGCGACTGACGACAACGCGGCGAGGTGCGGTGCCAGGGCCCGCGAGCCCGGCATGATCCAAACGAAAGGCCCTAGGGGAATGCCTGCCGATCCGGCCTGATCGGCAAGACACCCCCCTAGGGCGCCTCCCGCGGATAGATCCAGAGGCGCCCGGGGGCCGTCAGGGGGCGGGGCGGCGCAGGCGCGTGGCGCGGGAGTGGAACTCGGTCTCGCGCAGGACGCGGGCCACGTTGCCGCCGGTGAGCCCCTGGATGTCCTCCTCCGGCCAGCCGCGCCGCAGCAGCTCCGCGACGAGGCCCGGATAGCCGGTGTGCGGCGCGGGGCTGTGAGAGAGGCCGACCGACCGGGCTCCGGCCAGGGCGCGCAGTCGGTCCAGCGCGTCGGCCGCGACGGAGACGCCGTCCGCCGGCGGGACCATGCACACGCCGCCGTTCCGGCCGAGCAGGCCCAGCACGTCGTCCGGGATGGCCTCCGGCTCCGCCCGGGTGAACAGGACCGGGGCCTTGGTGGTCTCCAGGGCGCTGCGCAGCGTGTCCGGGGCGGCGCCCGAGAGCTCCACGAGGACGCCCAGCCGGTTCATCTCCCGTACCACCTGATGGGTGAAACGGTCGAAACCGGTCAGCGTGACGGCCCGGACGCCGAGCTGCTGGTACGCCCGGAGCGTGGCGAGCGAGCCGCCGAGGGCGGCGGCGCTCGCCGGGCCCAGCACGGCCGCGACCCGACCGCAGTTGCGGGCGTCGTCCATCTCCGTCGTCGTCCGCGCCAGGCGCAGATCCTCCGGACAGGCGGCGACCAGGGCCCGTACGGTGTCGATCCGGCGCAAGGTGTCGACGACGGGGTCCTCGCCGGGCTCCGGATGCAGCGACCAGAACTGCGCCGCCACCTCCGGCGCCCGCGGCAGCGGCAGGTCCTCGGGGTCGGGGACCTCGGTGAGGTGCGCGTGCCCCTCGATGACCGGGTGGGCGGCCAGCAGCACGCGGGCGCGCTCCTCGTCCGGGGCCGACGGTGGCCCGGCGTCGTCGAGCTCGCCGACGGCGGCGGAAGCGGCCGAGAGGGCAGGGGCGTCGTCCAGCAGGTCTGCCATGGGGGACTCCGAACTCGGGTGCGGCAGTACCACCCCACCGGACGCGGCGGGGCAGTACCGTCCACCGTGCCACCGCCCCCCGCCCGGGTCGCGGTGGACGGCGCGTTCGAGGGACGGACGGCCGGCTCCCGGAGCCTCAGTCCTTGGTCCCGATGATCCACTCCATGCCGAAGCCGTACGCCCGGTCCATCTGCGGCTGCGGCCCGTGCGTGTCGGTGCCCATGAACCAGCGGACCTCGCGGCGCACGCTCAGCCCGCCGGAGGCCGGCTCGATCAGGGCGATCGCGCAGCCCAGCGCCCCGGCCGGGGCGTCGTCCAGCAGGATCCGGAAGCCGCCCGACGGGGCCGTGACGGTCACCGCCGCGCCCAGGCTGCGGAAGTCCACCGCGCCCTCGTAGACGTAGGTGAAGACCAGCAGCCGGCGGAAGCGGGCGCGGTGCTCCAGGCTCACCTGGAGGGTCTCGCCGTCGGACGTGGCACCGGTCCGGTCGTCCCCGTCGAGCCGTGCGTACGGGGGTTCGGTGAGCGCACCGAAGAGACGGCCGAGGGGCTGCACCACGTGCGCGCTGCCGTCGGCGAGCGCGACCATGCAGCCCAGGTCGAGATCGGCGCCGGTCGCGGCGGACCAGTTCAGGTTCGCCTGGAGCACCCCGCGTCCGGACACCTGTGCGAGGGGCGCCGCCCGGGTCAGGAGCGGCGCGGCGGGCTGCTTGAGACGGATCACTCCGCGCGGACGGTCGGCACGCACAACAAGCCCCCCGGGAAGACGAGTTCAGTGGGACGCAGAGTAACGGCGGTTGGGCTACGATCGGTTCCCATCGGGGGATTGAACGGTGCTCTGTTCGCGCTGGGGAGCGTGCGGCGCGGGCCATCGGCCCCCTGCTGTCTCTTGTGGGGGTGGGCATGCCCGTGCGGGCTCCGGCGGACCGTTCCACGGTCGCCCGGCAGATCGAAGAACTGGCCGCGGAGGCGGAGCTCTCCGCCCGGGCGGGCGAACTCAAGGCCCTTTCCCGCGCGTTACGGGCGGACGACGACTCCGGTCTGCTCGACCCGTGGGCGGATCTCGATCTGCTGCACGCCTACGCCCGTCCGGAGAGCGTGGACCAGGGCGCCCCGGAGCAGGAGCACGCGGCCTGGGGCTGGCTCGAAACGCTCCTCGGCGGCCTGGTCTTCGTCCCGCTCGCACTGACCTGGCTCGGCCTGACCCGCGCGACCAGCGCCTACGAAGCCCTCACCGGAGCGGACCCGAGAGCCGCCGGGCGGCCCTTCCTCCAGCTCTGGCAGTCCGGCTTCGAAGGCCGCCTGACCGGCTTCTTCACCTTCGGCCACGTCGCCCTCTTCGCCACGATCGCGATCCTGGTGCTGCTCGCCCTGGTCCTGCTGCACGGCTGGCGCAAGGCCACCGTCGGCCGCCGCGCCGAGGAGGGGCGGCGCCGCGCCGACGCCCTGCTCCGCCGGCTCGTCCCCGTCCTGACCCAGGCCCAGCTCCATCTGAACGACCACCGCATGGCCTCGCCGCAGCGGTTCGCCGCCGAACTCACCAAGTCCGCGGCGACGCTGACCCGGCTCGGCGACAAGGCGGCCACCACCCAGCAGGAGCTGACCCACGCCGCCACGCTCGTCGGCGACTCCGTGGACAAGGCCGAGCGCCGGCTGGCCGGCATCGACACCTCCGTACGCCCCCTGGAGTCCGCCGCGAACCGGATCGAGGAGGCGGTGCGCGGCAACACCAAGGAGATCGAGGCCGCGGTGAGCGGCAGCGGGGCCACGGTCCGCCAGGCCCTGGAGGACGTACGGGAGATGAGCGGCGAGGTCCGGGACGTCGTGGACCGGGCCGGGGAGCGGGTGGAGGACTCCGTGACCGTGCTCGCCGCCTCGCAGCGCTCCTTCACGACCGGGATCGAGGTCACCGGCGACGTGTCCGCGCAGATCCTCGGCCGGCTGACGGAGGTCGTGGACGCCACCGCCCGCGGCAGCGCCGAGGCCCGGGAGCTGCTGGGCCGGCTCGCCGCGCAGACCGAGGCCCTGGGGCGGGTGGCCGAGCGGTTCGGGGACGCCGTCGAGGCGCTCCGGACCATGCCGGCGGCCCCCGCGGCACCGGGCACGGGGTACGAGTACGGTCCGGAGCGGGAGCCGTACGCGGGCCGGGCGGGCGGCCACGGTCCGGCGGGGACGGACGACGGCCCGCAGGACTCCCCGCGCCGTCCGGCCCTGCCCCCCGCCCCCCGCGACGCCGTGCCGCCCCGGGCGGACGTCCGGTGAGAGCGCCGCGGTTCAACCCGCTGCACCTGGCCGGCTGGCTCTTCGCCGACATGCTGCTGGTGCTCGCCCTCGTCGCCATGGGCGACCAGGGCGACCCGCTGGCCGCCGAGGCCGCCCCGCCGAAGGCGTCCGGGAGCGCGAAGCCCGGACCCACGAAGAGCGCCCGCCCCAAGGGGCCGCGCGCCGTGACCCGTACGCCCGTGAAGGTGTCCATCGACGCCGCGCCCGGCGACCGCGCGCGGATCCAGGCGCGGCTGCGCGCCGTGACCGCGCGGTACGAAGGGCGGCAGGCGGCCTTCGTCCTGACCTTCGGGCGGCACTCCGACCCGGGCGCCGGCGGCGACTACGCCCACGAGGTCAACTCCCTGCTGGAGAAGGCCCGTCCGCAGATGTTCAAGGGCGCCACCACCCGCGACTTCTGGAAGGGCGGGTCCTCGGGCGGCCACGCCGACCTCGAGATCTACTTCTACACCTACTGACGTCCAGCGACGCCCCATCCGGAGGGAAGCAAGCCGTGCAGATTCTCCCGTTCTACCTCTTGTGCGACGAGTCGGGGTCGATGGCGGGGGACAACCTCGACACGCTCAACTCGACCCTGCCCGAACTGCACCACGAGATCAGCACCAACCCGACCGTGGCCGACAAGACCCGGTTCTGCCTGATCGGCTTCTCCACCGAGGCGAACGTGCTCCAGCCGCTCGTCGACCTCAGCGACATCGAGGAGGTGCCCGCGCTCGCCGCCGGCGGCCTCACCTCGTACGGCAACGCCTTCCGCACGCTGCTGCGCTGCATCGAGGCGGACGTGGCCGCGCTCAAGGCCGAGGGGCACGAGGTCTACCGCCCCGTCGCGTTCTTCATGTCCGACGGCATCCCGACCGACGACGACTGGCACCAGGCCTACAAGGAGCTGGCCGAGTCCCGCTACTGCCCGAAGATCATCGCCTTCGGCATCGGCGACGCGGAGGAGGCCACCATCGCCCACGTGGCCAACTTCCGCGCCTTCATGCAGCAGAACAGCCAGGTGTCGGCGGCGCAGGCGCTGCGCGAGTTCGCCTCCAGCCTCACCCGGTCGATCGTGCGGTCGGCGAGCAGCATCGCCGCCAACGGCGACTCCGACTTCACGCTCACCGTCGACGAGACCGTGCCCGGCTTCGCGACCGTGTCGCTCGACAAGCTCTGAGGCGGGACGACGATGGAACAGGAGAACCCGCCGGCCCCGCCCCCGGCCCTCGGAGCGCCCGCGCACAGCGGCCGCAAGCCCCCGAGCTATCCGCCGGTGCCCCAGGCGCTGCCCCGGGTGTCGGACGACCCCACCGCCGCCGTGCTGCCGGACATCGTCCTGGACGGCGCCGCCCACGGCCCGCTGACGGTACGGGCGGCCTCCGTACGCGGCGACTCGCACCGCTATCTCGGCGAGCCCCGGCAGGACGCGCTCGGCGTGAGCCTGCTCGGCGAGCCCGGCGCGGCGGAGCTGCTGATGCTCGCCGTGGCCGACGGGGTCGGTTCGGCGCGCCTCTCGCACGTCGGGTCCAACCACGCCTGCCGCTGGGCCGCGTGGATCCTCGCCCGCTACGCCGAGGAGCTGCACGAGACCCTGGTGACCGAGGACGCGGAGCGGTTCGCCGCGCTCGCGGACACGGCGGCCGAGTGGATCGCGGCCCGCCTGACCCGGACCGCCGAGCGCGCCGCGCACGAGCCCGCGAGCTACGCCACCACCCTGCGCGTCCTCCTCGTCCCGCTCGACCCGGCCGTCCGCACCCGCGGCTTCCTGGCCGTCGGCGACGGCGGCACCGCGCTGCTCTCCGACGGCCGCTGGGACCTGACCGTCACCGACCCCGAGCCGGACCCCGGCGCGGGCGCCGAGGACGGCGAAGCCGCCGAAGCGGCCGTCATCGACACCCGTACGGCGGCCCTGCCGCTGACCGGGACGGCCGTCACCCGGCTCATCGGCACCCGGCCGGGGGACGTCCTGGTGCTCGGCACCGACGGGCTGTCCACGCCGCTGGCCGGCGAGCAGGAGATGCGGGACTTCCTCCGCACGGCCTGGGGCGGCGGGACCGTGCCCGATCCGGCGGACTTCCTCTGGCAGGTGCAGTACCGGGTGAAGTCGTACGACGACGACCGGACCGCGGCCGTCCTGTGGGAGGCCCCGGCGTGAGCGCGCACGACGGTGCCGATGTCACGCAGGCCTCCCTGAAGATGCTGGGGAGGCTCTCGGTCGGCGGCCAGGGCGAGGTCCACGAGGTGGGCGGGCCGGGCGGCCTGCTCTTCAAGAAGTACCTGGAACCGCACAAGGTCGACGGGGACGCCCTCGCCTCGCTGGTGTCGCTGCGGCAGGGCCTCGCCCCGGCCGAGCGGGACCGGCTCGACCGGGAGGCGGCCTGGCCGCTGTGCCGGGTGGTGGACGGCGGCCGGGTCACCGGCTTCCTGATGCGCCGGGCGCCCGCCACCATGAGCTGGCGTACCGGCAAGGGAGACAGCAAGCTCATCGAGCTGTCGTACCTGCTGCGCGCGCCGAAGGCGGCCTGGCAGGGGGTCAGGCAGCCGTCCCCCGCCGAGCGGCACGCCCTGACCGTGGCGATCGTGGAGCTGTTCCAGTGGCTCCACACGATGGGGCTGGTCGTCGGCGACCTCTCGCAGGCGAACGTGCTGTGGTCCCTGGACCCCGGGCCCTCCGTCCACCTGCTCGACTGCGACGGCGTCCGGATCACCGGCCGCTCGCCGGTCCTCGACCAGGCGGACACCCCGGACTGGCTCGACCCGCTCGCCCCGCCCGGCTCGGTCACCGTCGACAGCGACCGCTACAAAGCCGCGCTCATGATCGGCCGGATCCTCGCCCAGGACGCCTACGCCTCCCCCGGCAAGCCGCTCGACCCGGTCGCCGGGGTGCTCGACGAGCGCCGGACGGCGGCGGTGCGACGGCTGTGGGGGCTGGCGGGCGGGGCGTACGGCACCCGGCCCGACCTCGGGCAGTGGCGCACGGCCCTGGCCGGGCGGGACACGATCCGGCTCATCGCGGCCCAGCCGGCCGCCCGGCCGGTGGTGGACCGCTCCAGGTTCGACGGGGGCGGGAACCGGGAGCGGGGCACCATTCCGCTGCGGGACTGAGAGCCCGTCAGCGGGCCGGGCGGTCCAGCGCGTCGAGCGTCGCGATCGACGGGCCCCGGGTCGCCCGCAGGTCGCGGGAGACCGCCTCGGCGTCGCGCAGCGCGCGAACCGCGTTGGACCACGTCAGCTTGGCGAGGTCGGCGGGCGACCAGCCACGGACCAGCAGCTCCGCGATCAGGTTCGGATAGCCGGCGACGTCGTCGAGGCCGGACGGGGTGAACGCCGTGCCGTCGTAGTCGCCGCCGATGCCGATGTGGTCGATGCCGGCGGCCTCGCGCATGTGGTCGAGGTGGTCGGCGACCGTGGCCGCCGTGGCGACCGGGCGCGGGTTCTCCGCCTCGAAGGCGCGGTGGACCGCCATCGCCCTCGGGGTGGTGTCCAGGTGGTGCAGGCCGTGGGCCCGCATGTTCGCGTCGGCCCGGTCCGTCCACTCCACGGCGGCGGGCAGGATGAACTTCGGGACGAACGTCGCCATCGCCACGCCCCCGTTGGCCGGCAGCCGTTCCAGCACGTCGTCGGGGACGTTCCGCGGGTGGTCGCAGACGGCCCGGGACGAGGAGTGCGAGAAGATCACCGGCGCGACGGAGGTGTCGAGGGCGTCCCGCATCGTCGTCGCGGCGACGTGCGAGAGGTCGACGAGCATGCCGACACGGTTCATCTCGCGGACGACCTCGTGCCCGAAGGCCGAGAGCCCGCCGACGCCCGGCTCGTCGGTCGCCGAGTCCGCCCACGGGGTGTTGTCGTTGTGCGTGAGCGTCATGTAGCGCACGCCCAGGGTGTGCAACGCGCGCAGGGTGGCGAGGGAGCCGTTGATGGAGTGGCCGCCCTCCGCGCCCTTCAGGGAGGCGATGCGTCCCTCCCGGCGGGCCGACTCCATGTCGTCCGCGGTGAGGGCGGGGGCGAGGTCGGCGGCGTACCGGGTGACGAGCTGGTCGACGATGTCGATCTGCTCCAGGGTGGCGCTGACCGCGTCGTCGCCCGTGAGGCGGCAGGGGACGTAGACCGACCAGAACTGGGCGCCGACGCCGCCGGCCCGCAGCCGGGCCAGGTCGGTGTGGAGCGCTCCGGACTGGTCGGCCGCGATGTCCATGCGGTCCAGGTCGTAGCGGACGTGCTCGCGCAGCGCCCAGGGCAGGTCGTTGTGCCCGTCGACGACGGGCGCGGAGGCGAGCAGCTCCCGCGCCTCGGCGAGCCGGTCGGCGGCACGGGCGCCGGACGCGGGTGCGGCGGACGCGGAGGCACGGGTGCCGGGCGCGGGGGTGCCGGGCGTGGGGGTGCCGGGCGTGCTCACTTGGCGAATCCGAAGGACTCCGAGCCCTCGACCTTGGCCCGCAGCCGCTTGCCCTTCTCCGTCGCCTGGTCGTTCAGCTCCTGCTGGAAGTCCCGCATCCGGGCGAACAGCTCCGGGTCGTGCGCGGCGAGCATCCGGACCGCCAGCAGACCGGCGTTGCGCGCGCCGCCCACCGAGACCGTGGCCACCGGCACCCCGGCCGGCATCTGCACGATCGAGAGCAGGGAGTCCATGCCGTCGAGGTACTTCAGCGGGACCGGCACGCCGATGACGGGCAGCGGGGTGACGGAGGCGAGCATGCCCGGCAGGTGGGCGGCGCCGCCCGCGCCCGCGATGACCGCCTTCAGGCCGCGGCCGGCGGCCTGCTCGCCGTACGCGATCATCTCGCGCGGCATGCGGTGCGCGGAGACGACGTCGACCTCGTACGCGATCTCGAACTCGTCCAGGGCCTGCGCCGCGGCCTCCATGACGGGCCAGTCGGAGTCGGACCCCATGACGATGCCGACGACGGGGCTCTGGGGACGCTCGGGGCTCATTCGGTGATCGTTCCTCGCAGATAGCCGGCGGCGTGACGCGCGCGCTCCAGCACGTCGTCCAGGTCGTCGCCGTAGGTGTTGACGTGCCCCACCTTGCGGCCGGGCTTCACGTCCTTGCCGTACATATGGATCTTCAGCTGAGGGTCGCGGGCCATGCAGTGCAGATAGGCGTAGTACATGTCGGGGTAGTCCCCGCCCAGCACATTGCACATGACCGTCCAGGGGGCGCGCGGACGCGGATCGCCCAGCGGGAGGTCGAGGACGGCCCGGACGTGGTTGGCGAACTGCGAGGTGATCGCGCCGTCCTGGGTCCAGTGGCCGGAGTTGTGGGGGCGCATGGCCAGCTCGTTCACGAGGATCCGGCCGTCGGTGGTCTCGAACAGCTCGACGGCCAGATGGCCGACGACCCCCAGCTCCTTCGCGATCCGCAGCGCCAGCTCCTGCGCCTGCCCGGCCAGCTCGTCCGAGAGGTCGGGGGCAGGGGCGATCACCGTGTCGCAGACGCCGTCGACCTGGCGGGACTCGACGACGGGGTAGGCGACGGCCTGGCCGTGCGGGGACCGGACGATGTTCGCGGCCAGCTCGCGCGCGAAGTCGACCTTCTCCTCGGCGAGGACCGCGACGCCGGCGCGGAACGGGTCGTGGGCGTCGGCCTCCGTACGGACGAACCAGACGCCCTTGCCGTCGTAGCCGCCGCGCACGGTCTTGAGGATGATCGGGAAGCCGCCCACCTCGGCGGCGAAGGCCGCCGCGTCCGCCGGATCGGCGACGATCCGGTGGCGTGGGCTCGGCGCCCCGATCTCGTCGAGCCGGGCGCGCATCACCCCCTTGTCCTGGGCGTGCACCAACGCGTCGGGCCCCGGGCGGACGGGGATGCCGTCCGCCTCCAGGGCCCGCAGGTGTTCGGTCGGGACGTGTTCGTGATCGAAGGTGATCACGTCACAGCCACGCGCGAAGTCACGCAGCGTAGCCAGGTCGCGATAGTCGCCGATGACGACCTCGCTCACCACCTGGGCCGCCGAGTCCTGCGGGGTGTCACTGAGGAGCTTGAACCTGATGCCGAGGGGGATGCCCGCCTCGTGGGTCATACGGGCGAGCTGACCGCCACCGACCATGCCGACTACCGGGAACGTCACCCTCTTAGGGTATCCGCACGATCGGCGAAGCCTCCTCCCCCTGTGCTTTGGCACAGGGCCGCCCGCTTTTCGCGTGCTTTGCGATGTCCACGGGCGTGCCGCGGACGGGCTGGTTAGCATGGCCGGGTTGACATCATCCGACGGACGGGGCTGAGCATCACCATGAGTGAACGAAGCGCACTGCGCGTGCGGCTTGATCAGCTCACCCGTGAGTTCGCGAAGTTCGGCGCGGTCGGTGCTGTCGGGCTCCTGGTGGACCTCGGGGTGTTCAACCTCGTACGCCACCTCACCGACCTGCCGGTCGTGCGGGCCAGCATCATCGCCACCGTCGTCGCCATCGCCTTCAACTACGTCGGGTTCCGCTACTTCACCTACCGTGACCGCGACAAGAGCAGCCGGACGAAGGAGCTGTCGCTCTTCTTCCTCTTCAGCGTCATCGGTCTGGTGATCCAGAACGGCGTGCTGTACGCGGCGACGTACGGCTTCGGCTGGGACACCCCGCTGCAGAGCAACGTCTTCAAGTTCCTCGGGATCGGTGTCGCGACGCTGTTCCGCTTCTGGTCGTACCGGACGTGGGTGTTCCGTACGCTGCCGGCGCGGGAGGCCGTACAGACCGCCGAAGCGTTCCTCGAGCAGGCCCCGCGGCAGGCGGTCCGCAAGCAGCCCGACCGGGTCTGACCGGGGCCGGTGCGGCGCGGCCGGGGCTCTAGCGGACCGGGCGTTCCTGGTCCGTGTGGCTCTTGACCTCGCGGCTCAGGAAGAGCGCGAAGACCGGCGGCTGCTGCTGGAGCAGTTCGAGCCGCCCGCCGTCCGCCTCCGCGAGGTCGCGGGCGACGGCGAGGCCGATGCCGGTGGAGTTGCGGCCGCTGATGGTCCGCTCGAAGATCCGCGCGCCGAGGTCGGCGGGGACGCCCGGCCCCTCGTCGGTGACCTCGATCACGGCCTGGTTGCCGATGACGCGGGTGCGCAGGGCGACGGTGCCGCCGCCGTGCATGAGCGAGTTCTCGATCAGCGCGGCGAGGACCTGGGCCACCGCGCCGGGTGTGCCGACCGCTCGCATGCCCTGCTTGCCGGAGTGGACGATGGCCCGTCCGGCACCCCGGTAGGCGGTACGCCACTCCTCGATCTGCTGCTTGACGACCTCGTCGAGGTCGAAGGCGATCGCGGAGCCGGTCCGGGGGTCGCGCGAGTTGGTGAGGAGCCGCTGGACGACGTCGGTGAGCCGCTCGACCTGGGCGAGGGCGATCGTCGCCTCCTCCTTGACGGTGTCGAGGTCGTCGGCGACCGCGACCTCCTCCAGGCGCATGGACAGGGCGGTGAGGGGCGTCCGGAGCTGGTGGGAGGCGTCGGCGGCGAGCCGGCGCTCGGCGGTGAGCATCCGGGCGATCCGCTCGGCGGAGGCGTCCAGGACGTCGGCGACCCGGTCCAGCTCGGGCACTCCGTACCGCCGGTGGCGCGGTCGGGGGTCGCCCGAGCCGAGGCGCTCGGCGGTCTCGGCGAGGTCGGTGAGCGGGGACGCCAGCCTGTTGGCCTGCCGTACGGCGAGGAGTACGGCGGCCACGACGGCGAGCAGGGCCACGGCGCCGATGATCAGGAGGGTGCGGCCGACCTCGGCGGTGACGGTGGAGCGGGACTCCTCGACGGTGACGGTCTCGCCGCGCTCGCCTTCCGCCGTGGCACGGATGACGCTGCCCTGGGGGCGGGCGCCGATCTCGATGGGGTCGCGGCCGGGGATCTCGATGAGGGCGTACCGCTTGGCGCCGCTCTGCTCGGCGAGGATGTCGGGGTTGACGGGTTCCCCGCCGATGAGGCGGCTGTCGACGATCGCGACCAGGCGCAGGGCCTCGGAGTCCACGCTCTCCTGGGCGCTGCTGGAGATGGTGCGGGTCTCGACGATGACGAGGGACACCCCGAAGACGGCGATGACGACGAGCACCACGGCGAGCGTGGAACTGATGAGCCTGCGGCGCACGGGGCCCTCCGGGCGGGGGTACGGGGTCCTGCCGCCCCGAGCCTACGGCGCGGGGGCGGGCGGACACGGCGCGACGGGTCGGGCCGGTGGGGCGGGGGCGGGCATGCCCGGATCGGGGCCCGGGCCGGGCGGGTGACTGGGGCGGGCGACTGAGGCACGGCCGGTGGGGCCAGTGAGGCCCGGGGGGCTCGGTCGCGGCGAACCCCGTCGCCAGCTGCGGCCTAGCTCTTCTCGAAGCGGAAGCCGACGCCCCGGACGGTGGCGATGTAGCGGGGGTTGGCCGCGTCGTCGCCCAGCTTCTTGCGCAGCCAGGAGATGTGCATGTCGAGGGTCTTCGTCGAGGACCACCAGGTGGTGTCCCAGACCTCCCGCATCAGCTGATCGCGGGTCACGACCCGGCCCGCGTCCCGGACCAGGACCCGGAGCAGGTCGAACTCCTTGGCCGTGAGCTGGAGCTCCTCGTCGCCCATCCAGGCGCGGTGCGACTCGACGTCGATGCGCACGCCGTGGGTGGACGGGGCGACGACCGGCTCGGTGGCGCCGCGCCGGAGCAGGGCCCGGACGCGGGCGAGGAGTTCGGCGAGCCGGAAGGGCTTGGTGACGTAGTCGTCGGCGCCCGCGTCGAGCCCGACCACGGTGTCGACCTCGTCGGCGCGGGCGGTCAGGACCAGGATCGGGACCGTGTGGCCCTCGGCGCGCAGCCTCCGGGCGACCTCCAGGCCGTCCATGCCGGGCAGCCCGAGATCCAGCACCACGAGGTCGACGCCGCCCTGGAGTCCGGCGTCGAGGGCGGTGGGCCCGTCCTCCCGCACCTCGACCTCGTACCCCTCCCGCCGCAGGGCGCGGGCCAGCGGTTCCGAGATGGATGCGTCGTCCTCGGCGAGCAGTACACGGGTCATGGGGTGATGGTAGTCCGCACGGCCCCTGGCCAGGGGCATGATCCACAGGGTGACGGGCCGCCCTGGGCTTCAGAGCGGTTAACCTGCTGATGACCTTCGATCATGGTCATACGGTTCCCGATGGACCTGTGATCCATCTCTCAAGTCCTTCCATATCCGCCCCTGTCGTGCCGTATGGTGGCGAGGCGTCTGTTGCGGTAAACGGGGACCTTTGGCTGCTTCGCACACCAAGGGTCTCTTTTCTGCGCGAGGTGGGCCGTGCCGACCTCCAGGACAGCGAACGACCTGTGGGCCGGGTCCCGGAGCGCGATACCGCGCCCCGGGGCGTGGATCCCGGCGCGGTGCGACCGCCCCTCGCCGGTGCCGGCCTCCCCCACCGGGCGCACCACGCTCACAAGGCGCGCGTCCCGACAGAGCAAGGATCGACATGGCGTCCAGCCTGACGACGACTTCGTCCGGAACCCCTGGTTCCGAGAAGACGTTCCTCGGCCACCCCCGCGGCCTGGCCACCCTCTTCTTCACCGAGATGTGGGAGCGCTTCTCCTACTACGGCATGAGGGCCCTCCTCGTCCTGTACCTGGTCTCCGGAGGCGCGGACGCCGCGACCGGCAGCCAGGGCGGCGGACTCGCGATGACGGCGGCCACGGCGACGGCGATCTACTCCGTCTACGTCTCGATGGTCTACCTGATGGCCATGCCGGGCGGCTGGTTCGGTGACCGCGTCTGGGGCGCCCGGAAGACCGTCACGATCGCCGGTTTCGTCATCATGGCCGGTCACGCCTCGCTGGCCCTTCCCGGCCAGGCGATGTTCTTCGTCGGTCTGGCGCTCGTCGCCGCCGGCTCGGGTCTGCTGAAGGCCAACATCTCGACGATGGTGGGCCACCTCTACGACGGCCCGGACGACCCGCGCCGTGACGGTGGCTTCACGCTCTTCTACATCGGCATCAACCTCGGCGCGTTCATCGCGCCCTTCGTCGTCGGCACCGTCGGCGAGACGGTCAACTGGCACCTCGGCTTCCTCCTCGCGGCCCTCGGCATGGGCATCGGCCTCGCCTGCTTCCTGGCCTTCACCAAGAGCCTGAGCCCGACGAGCAGCGTCGTCCCGAACCCGCTCTCGGCCGAGGAGCGCAAGCGCATCCTGGTCAAGGTCTCGCTCGTCGTCGTGCTGACCGCCGTCTTCTACGGCGCGGTCGTGGCCCTGGACCTGTTCACCCTGAACTGGGCCCTGGTCCCGCTCACCCTCGCCGGCCTGATCATCCCGGTCACCGTCCTCGCCCGCATCAAGCGCGACAAGGACCTCGACAAGACCGAGCAGTCGAAGATGAACGGCTACATCTGGTTCTTCGTGGCCGCCGCCATCTTCTGGATGATCTACGACCAGGGCGGCTCCACGCTGTCGCTGTTCGCCGACGACAAGACCGGCACCCTCTTCGGCTTCGACCCGTCGGCGACCTGGTACCAGGCGCTCAACCCCATGTTCGTCATGGCGCTGGCGCCGGTCTTCGCCTGGCTGTGGCTGTGGCTGGCCCGCAAGAACCAGGAGCCGAACACCATCGTGAAGTTCTCGATGGGTCTGGTGCTGGTCGGCGCGTCCTTCTTCGTCTTCATCGTCCCGATGGGCATGGCGGGCGAGAGCGGCCTCGTCTCCCCGATGTGGCTCGTCTCGATCTACATGATCCAGACCATCGGTGAGCTGTGCCTCTCCCCCGTCGGCCTCTCCGTCACCACGAAGATGGCGCCGAGGAAGTACGCCTCCCAGATGATGGGCGTCTGGTTCCTCGCCGTCACCGCCGGTGACTGCACCACGGGTCTGCTCTCGCTGGCCGGTGTGGACCTCAACGGCACGGGGATCATCGCCCTGCAGGCGGCTCTCGCCGTCGGCGCCGGCTTCGCGGTCTTCATGTACCGCAAGAAGGTCCAGGCCCTGATGGGCGGCGTCCACTGACGCGTCCGTTCCCGGACCGCCGTACGCACGGAGGGCCGCCGCACCGATCGGTGCGGCGGCCCTCCGCCGTTTCCGTGGCGCAAGTGGCCGTTTCCGTGGCGCACGCGGCCGGTTTCGTGGCGCACGTGCCGGGGTCAGCGCCTGAGCCGCGCCCACGGGGTGAAGGTGAACACCGCGCCGCCGAGGAGGATCACCGTGCCCGCCACCAGGGCGAGGGCCCGCAGGGCGCCCTCGTCCTCGGCGCCGGTGTCGGCGAGGCCGCCGCCGGAGCCTGCCGAGCCGCCCGTGCCGCCGCCCGCGCCGGCGTCACCGCCGCTGCCGCCCGAGGCGCCGCCGGCCTGCTTGGTGGTGTCGAGCTCCAGGGACGCCTGGACGCTCCCCTTGACCTGGCACGGGATCACGATCGGCGAGCCGCCGAGCGAGACGTGGATCGTCAGGGTGCCAGGGCTGAGCGTGGCCTTGCCCGTGGCGCCGGGTGTGTACGTGCCCTTCATGTCCGGCAGGTCGACCGGCTTGCCCTGCTCCAGCGGGGCGGAGTTCGCCGGACCCTGGACGTTCACCGTGCCGCTGTCCGCGCCGCCGATCCTGATCGCCATCGACGGCTTCAGCGCGCCGGCGGGGAGCGGGGCGGGGCTGTCCATGACGCCCTTGGCGGTCTTGACGGTGAGGTCGTAGGCCCCGCCGTTCTTCTTTGCGTTGACGGTCACCTTGGAGGTGATGTTCGCCGGGCCGGGCGACTGGCAGGCGAACTGGACCGCCACCTCCTTGCCGGGGAAGTCGGTCTGGCCGCCTCCACCACCGGAGCCGCCGGAGGCCGTGGACCCGCCGGACGTCGTGGAGCCGCCCGACGTCGTGGAGCCGCCGGACGCGGTCGTACCGCCGGAGACCGTGGACCCGCCCGACGTCGTCGTACCACCGGACGTGGTCGTACCACCGGACGTGGTCGTACCGCCCGTCGTCGAGCCGCCGCCCGCCGACACCTTGATCGTCGCGCCGACCCCGACCGCCGCCTTCGGCGCACACTTCGTGTCCGTCGACAGCGGCTTCGAGACGTTGATCGTGTACTTGTCCGGCGTCAGCGTGATCTCGCCCGCCTTCTCCAGCTTCAGCTTGCCCTTCATGTCCGGCAGCACCATGGGGCTGTTCTTCGGGATCGGCGGGTTCTGCCGCGGTCCCTCCAAGGTCAGCGTGCCGCTCGCCGCGCCGCCCACCTTCACGACCCCGGACGGCTTGACGGTGTCCTTGCCCAGGTCGAGGACGTCGGGGTTCTTGGACGCGGCCGCGACCGTCTTCCAGACGATCTCCACCTCGTCGCCGACCTTGGCCTCCGCCGGCGCGGTGATCTGCACCTTCGTGGTGCCCTGCACCGGTGGCAGGCCGGAGATCGCCGGTGGAATGCACTCGGTCGGGTAGGCGACCTCGGCTGCCTGGGCAGGGGCGGCGGTCAGCAGGATCCCCGCGCCGCCGAGCATCAGCGCGACTTCGGCCGCGCTCATCCTCCGTTGCGTGCTCACGAATGTCCCTTCGTCGTCGGGCTGTTCTCTGACGGTGCGGAGTCCGGGGTGAACCACGGCAGGACCGTGGTCGTGTCGTCCCTCCCGGGGACGGGTCCGGCGGGGGCACGGCCGGCGTCGGCCGCCGTACGGGCCGGAGTGCGGCGGGCCGGAGGCCGGCGTACGGGTGTGGTGCGGGCGCGGCGGTGCCCCGCGCCGGGCCCGGGCCGCACCCGGTCCACCACCGCCATGCCGATACGGAAGAGCGCGGCCGGGACGACCACGGCGAGGAGCAGCCAGAACAGCGTCACGCCCCACGGCCGGCCCACGCCCCACGGCTGTTCGACCAGGACCTTCCCGGCGTACTTCACCGAGACCTGGTAGTCGCCGTGCGCGCCCGCCGAGAGTTCGACGGGCAGCCGGACGAGGGCTTTCCTGCCGGGTTCGACGGTGCCGCGCCACTGCCGTTCCTCGTACGTCGGCGAGAAGACGCCGTGGCTCGTGCCGACCTGGAAGACCGGGTCCTTGACGGCGGACCGGCCGAGGTTGCCGACGGTGAAGACGATCTCGCGGGCGGGCGGGGCGCCGAACCAGACGAGGACGCCGCTGGAGCCGTCCAGGCGCGCGGAGGCGAGGACGGCGAGCCTGCCGTCGCCGGAGGCCTCGGGCAGCGGGGCGGTCGGGTGCCCGGCGACGGTGAAGGCCACGTCCACGGCGTCCTGCGCGCCGGTGACCCCGGCGACGTGGACGACGCACGGGCAGGGGACGGGCGGTTCGGCGACCGGGACCTTCCGGCTGAAGCCGCCCTTGGCGTCGACGGTGGCCGCCCTGCCGACCGTGTTGGCGCAGGAGTTGGTACCGCCGATCACCCCCTTGCCGGGCTCGGCCTGGCCGCAGATCAGCAGCATCAGCAGGGCTCCGGGCTTCCATTTCGCCCCGCTTACGGTGATCTCGCCGCCCTTGCCGCCCTCGGCACGGGACAAGGAGACCGTGGGCCCGGGCGCGGCGGCCTGGCGGGGCGCGGCGGGCACGGCGACCTGGCGGAACACGGCGGGCGCGGCGACCTGGCGGGGCGCGGCGGACAGTTCGCCGGCGGCGGCCTCGGCGGCGGGCAGGAAGGGGAGCAGGGGCAGCGCCGCGGCCAGGAGGGCGCAGAGCAGCACGACACGGGCCCACCCGGGCGCCCGACCGCCCGGCACCCGGGCCCGGCCCCGCGGCACGGCTCGGGGCCGCTGGGCAGCCGCCCCGGCCTCGCCGCGTTCCACGGCACTGGGCCGTGCGGTCGCCCCGCCGGGCCGGCGGCCGCCTCGTCCCGTCGCGCGAAGGCCCGTCACCGTCACGGTCATCGTCTCTCCCCTGCCGTCGCCTCGGCCAACTGGCGTTCCACCGACCGCCCTTCGGGCTCGGGTCCGGCCGGTGGGGCCCGCCGGCGGCCTCCCCTGCGCGCCCACGCCGTCGTCGCGGCCACCGCCGCCGCGCCCGCGAAGAGCGCGCCCGCGACCACGGCGGCGGGCGGGACGAGGACCGCCTCGGCCCGGGCGGTCACCGGCGGGGCTCCGGACGCGGTGGCGCGCAGGTCGACGGTGACCGAGTCGAGCGCGGGCGGGTCGGGCCAGGGTTCGCTGCGGGCGAGCCGTTCCCCGGGGCGCAGGGAGACCGGCAGGGCCCGGGAGGGCCGGTCGAGGACGGTGCCGAGGATGCCGTGGGCGCGTACGGACAGGTGGGGTTCGAGGACGGTGCTGCCCCGGTTGACCAGCGTGTAGTGGAGGGTGCCGGCGTCGTCGAGCCGTACGTCCTCGACGGTGAACGCGGCCAGCCGCGGCCCGCTGACCCGCAGGTGGACCGGCACCCGGGCCTGCCGGCCGGCGGCGTCGGCGGCGAGGACCGCGCCCCGGTGGTCGCCGGGTGCGGTCCTCGGCGTGACGGTCATGGCGAAGGGCACGTCCGCCCGGGTCCGCGCCGGGACGGTCACCGACCGGGCGGCGAAGGAGACGGAGGCGGCGCCCTCGCCGCTGAGGCGTACCGTGACCGGCGCCGTGCCGGGGTTGGTCAGGGACAGGGTGTCCCGCAGGACGCTCCCGGCCTCGCCCTCCAGGTAGACGTAGGGCCGCTGTTCGGCCGGCGCCGCCGTCCAGCCGGGCGGGGGCGCGGCCGCCACGGCGCCCAGCAGCGCGGCGACGGCGGCCCCCGCCCTCCACGACCGGCCGGCCCAGGCGCCCCGCATCAGCGCGCCGTGCGCCGCGTGAGCCAGAGGACCCCGACCGCGCCGGTCAGCAGGACGGTGCCGCCGAGGGTGCCGAGCGCGGTCGCGGAGTCGAGCGGGCCGGTCCTGGGCAGTTCGCCGCCGCCCGAGGGCGGGGTCTCCTCGGAGCCTCCGCCGGACGCTCCACCGCCACCGCCGGGCGCGGTGACCGCCAGCTCCAGGGAGGGCCGGGGGTTGTTCTTCGGCGTGCAGACGGCGGCGTCCATGCCGAGGGCGTGGACGGTGAGCGTGCCGGCCGTGAAGGTGACCTTGCCGCTCTTCGTCGGCGTGTACGTCCCCGTCAACTGCCCGATCTTGATGGGGGTGTCGGGCGGGATCGCCTCGGTGTTGGGCGTGCCCTTGACCTTCACCGTACCGCTGCCGGCGCCCCCGACCTTGAGCTCGGCGCGCGGGGTCATGACCCCCTTGGGGAGTTCGACGGGGCTGTCGGAGACGCCCTTCTCGAACGACATGGTGAGCGTGTAGGAGCCGCCGTTCTTGACGGCCTTGATGTCGACGGGCGAGACGGCGCCCTTGGGGCCGATCTTCGTCTCGCAGGCGTAGTCGACGTCGACGACGGCGGCCTGGGCCGCGGGGGCGGAGGCCAGCACCACCGAGCCCGCCGCCGCCACTACCAGCGCGAAAGCTGTTCTCCTCCGGTACGGCACCTCAAGCACCCCTCACCGCAAAGTTACTGACGGCTTATCAGATTGGGCGTCAAGGTACGCCTGGGGCGTTGAGGAGGGAAGACACAGGGAAGGGTGAAGTGGCGGCGGGCGCGCGTGCCCGCCGCACGGAGACCTTCAGGGACGCCCGCGGGACGGCCGGGGGCCGTACTGGCGGGCGCGGAGCTACGCGGGAGCGGCCAGTTCCGCCCAGACCGTCTTGCCGGGGGCGCCCGGTGTGCGCTCGATTCCCCAGTCCAGGCAGAGCCGCTGCACGATGAACATGCCGTGTCCGCCCGGCCGCCCGGCGCGGTGCGGGGTGCGCGGTGCGGGCTGGCCGGCGCCGCGGTCGTCGACCTCCAGGCGCAGCACCTTGGCGCGGCGCCGTACGCGGAGCTCCTCGGCGCCGTCGGCGTGCAGGCAGGCGTTGGTGACCAGCTCGGAGACGACGAGGAGGACGTCCTCGGCGGCGGCCCTGGCCTCGGCGGTGGCGGCCGGGAGCCAGCCCCAGTCGTAGAGGGCCGACCTGGTGAAGTCGCGTGCGAGGGGGACGGTGCCGCTGGCGGAGCCGAGGGGGAGCGTCCGCACGTCCAGGTCGACGCCGGAAGGCGCCCCGGAGGCCGCACCCGTCACAGCGTCCACCGTCGTGCCGTCCGCCGTACCGCTCGTCGCCCCGCCGGGCGTGCCGTCCGGCAGGGCGCTCTGCGCGTGGCCCGCCGTACCGCTCACGGCGTGACCCGCCGTACCGTCCGCGTCGCTGCCCGCCGTGCCACCCGTCACACCGTCCGTCATCACGTCCGCACCCAGGGTCATGCCGTCGGCGCGGGCGGAGACGGCGTCGGCCACGGGGGTCACGCCACCGGAGGCGGCGGCGCCCGTTTCGGCACCCGCGACGGAGCCCGCGGGCTCCCCGACCTCCCTGCCACCGGCAGCAGTGTCCATCAGCGCTTCACCTCACCGATTCAACCGATTCACCAGACAACGCACGAACCTGGGCTCTTCTGCCCGGCCGTTTCCCGACAACACACGAATCAGTCGGGGAGGGCCGCCGCGAGGGAGTCGTGCACGGTGAAGACGACGTCCGCACCGGTGATCTCGAAGACCCGCGCCACCACGGGCCGCATCCCGGTGAGATGGACCCCTCCCCCCGCGGCGTCCGCCTTGAGCCGCGCCCCGAGGAGCACGTTCAGACCGGTGGAGTCGCAGAAGTCGAGCCGTGAGCAGTCGACGACGAGCCGTGAGCGGCCGGCGTCGAGCGCTTCGTCGAGTGGTGTACGCAACAGGTCGGCGGTGTGGTGATCGAGCTCACCCACCGGAGTGAGGATCTCGCTCGCTCCCACGGTGCGGACCTCGACCCGCAGCCGTACGGGCTGCGCGCTGCCGACGTTCTGGCGGTCCATGCCCGTGCCTCTTCTCGCTCTCGCGGATGCCGGTTGACGTGCGTCGAACCATACAAGGTCCGCGCCGTTGATGGCAGTCGGTCTCTCCCATATAACGCCACAAAAGGGACAATTGACACTTGCAACGATCCCCTTCGAGCAGGTAGGCCTAGTAAAGAACATCCGACACGGCCGGCTTTGGAGGCGCCGCAAACCGCAGCGAAAGAACGATGGAGGAGACCATGTCACCCCGGCTCGACGCCACGCGTACCCCCGACGCGCCGTCGGCAATCACTCCGCCCCCCACCCACGATCTCGAGCTCGGCCTCGACCCCGGCCTCGCGCTCCCCGAGATCCCGCCCTACGACCGGATCGAAGCTCTGGACGCACGGGCGCTCTCGAAGACGCTCTTCGCCCGCCTCGAGCACCTCGAGGAGGGCACGCACGAGTACGCGTACGTCCGCAACACGCTCGTCGAGCTCAACCTCGCCCTGGTGAAGTTCGCCGCCTCACGGTTCCGCTCCCGCAGTGAGCCGATGGAGGACATCATCCAGGTGGGCACGATCGGCCTGATCAAGGCCATCGACCGTTTCGAACTCTCCCGGGGCGTCGAGTTCCCCACCTTCGCGATGCCGACCATCATCGGCGAGATCAAGCGCTTCTTCCGCGACACCTCGTGGTCCGTGCGCGTTCCGCGAAGGCTCCAGGAGCTCCGCCTCGACCTCGCCAAGGCGGGCGACGAGCTGTCCCAGCGGCTCGACCGCACGCCGACCGTGAGCGAACTCGCCGCCGAGCTCGACCTGAGCCGCGAAGAGGTCGTCGAGGGCATGACCGCGAGCAACGCGTACACCGCGAGCTCGCTGGACGCCCAGCCCGACGACGACGACGGCGAAGGCGCGCTCGCGGACCGGATCGGCTACGAGGACCACGGCATCGAGGGCATCGAGTACATCGAGTCCCTCAAGCCGATGATCGCCTCGCTGCCGCCCCGCGAGCGGCGCATCCTCTCGCTCCGCTTCGTGGCGGGACTGACCCAGTCGGAGATCGGCGAGGAGCTCGGCATCTCCCAGATGCACGTCTCCCGGCTGCTCTCCCGCACGCTGGGCAGGCTGCGCAAGGGACTGACGCTGGAGGAGTGACGCCCGGCGTCGACCGAAGGCACGCGGGAAGGGCCCGTCCCAACGGACGGGCCCTTCCGCCGTGTTCACCCACACCTCACCCTGCTCACCTGCCCCACCGGCCCCCGGTCATGCGCGCCGTCGGCGGCCGGGGAGGCGCCGGCTCAGTGAACGCGGGTGCCGTGGTGCCAGACCGCGGTGGTGAGGGGGACTCCGGGGCGGTAGGCCAGGTGGACGTGGGACGGGGCGTCCAGGAGGGCGAGGTCCGCGGAGGCGCCCGGGGAGAGGCGGCCGACGTCCGTGCGGCGCAGGGCGGCCGCGCCGCCCGCCGTGGCCGACCAGAGCGCCTCGTCCGGGGTCATGCCCATGTCGCGGACCGCCAGCGCGATGCAGAACGGGACCGACGAGGTGAAGGACGAACCGGGGTTGCAGTCCGTGGACAGGGCCACCGTCACCCCCGCGTCCAGCAGGCGGCGGGCGTCCGGCCACGCGGCGCGGGTGGAGAACTCGGCGCCCGGCAGCAGCGTCGCGACCGTGGCGCCCGAGGCCAGGGCGTCGACGTCCGCGTCCGTGAGGTGCGTGCAGTGGTCCGCGCTCGCCGCGTCCAGCTCCACGGCGAGCTGGACGCCGGGGCCGTACGAGAGCTGGTTGGCGTGCACCCGCGGGTGCAGGCCCTTCGCCCGGCCGGCCGTCAGGACGGCCCGCGCCTGGTCCCCGTCGAAGGCGCCCTTCTCGCAGAAGACGTCGATCCAGCGGGCGTACGGAGCGCAGGCGTCCAGCATCGGGCCGGTGACGAGGTCGACGTACCCCGCGGGGTCGTCGGCGTAGTCCGGGGAGACGATGTGGGCGCCGAGGTAGGTGACCTCGTCGGTGTGGGCGGCGGCGATCCGCAGGGCGCGGGCCTCGTCCTCGACGGTGAGGCCGTACCCCGACTTGGTCTCGAAGGTCGTGGTGCCCTGTGCGAGCGCCTCGCGGAGGTAGCGGGCCACGTTCGCCGACAGCGCCTCGTCGGAGGCCGCACGCGTCGCCGCGACCGTCGTGCGGATGCCGCCGGCGGCGTACGGCTGCCCGGACATCCGGGCGTTGAACTCGGCGGTGCGGTCGCCCGCGAAGACCAGGTGCGAGTGGGAGTCCACGAAGCCGGGGATCACCGCCCGGCCGCCCGCGTCGACCCGGTTGTCAGTGGCGGGTGCTTTTCTTGATTCACCGACCCAGACGACCCGGTCGCCGTCGATGACGACGGCCGCGTCCTGGATCAGTCCGAGAGGGGTTCCGTCACCGAGGGAGGGGTCGTTGGTGACCAGGCTGGCGATGTTGACGATGGCGGTGGCCGCCGTCGCCACGGGGCTGTTCGTGCTCGTCGGCGCGGAGGTCGCCGCGGTGCTGTTCGTCGCCGCAGGGCCCGTGTTCATGATGAGAGGTGTCTCCTTCAGCCGCGCAGGGCGGCGATCGAGTCCGCGAGGGCCCGGGGCACGTCCGGTACGGACCGGTGGACCCCGTCCTGTACGACAGGGCGTCCGCGGACGACCGTGTGACGGACGTCCGCGGCCGACGCTGCGAATACCGCCGTCTCGGCTGCCAGACGCGGCACCGGTCCCGCTGTCCTGACGGAGTCCAGGGCGATCGTCGTGAAGTCGGCGAGCGCGCCCGCCTCCAGGCGGCCCGCCTCGTCCCAGCCGAGGGCCGCGTGGCCGTCGGTGGTCGCCGCCCGCAGCAGCGCCGCCGCCGTCCAGTGGCCGCGGGTCCGGGACCGGAGCCGCTCGTCGAGCTCCATGGCCCGCGCCTCCTCCAGGAGGTCGATGACCGCGTGGCTGTCGCTGCCCAGCGACAGCGGCGAGCCCGCCCGCTGGAGGGCGACCGCCGGGCCGATGCCGTCCGCGAGGTCGCGTTCGGTCGTGGGGCACATGCAGGTGCCGGTCGCGGACGAGCCGATCAGGTCGATGTCGTCGTCCGTCAGGTGGGTGTTGTGGACGCCGGTGGTCCGCGGGCCGAGCACGCCGTGGTCGGCCAGGAGCCGGGTCGGGGTGCGGCCGTGGGCGGCGAGGCAGGCCTCGTTCTCGGCCGTCTGCTCCGACAGGTGCACGTGGAGCGGTGCCTCCCGCTCCCGGGCCCAGGCCGCGACCGTCGACAGCTGGTCCGCGGGGACCGCCCGCACGGAGTGGATCGCCGCGCCGATCCGTACGCCGTCGCCCTCCTTCAGCCGCGAGACCCGCTCGGCCCAGGCATCCGCCGTCCCGTCGGAGAAGCGGAGCTGGTGCCGGTCCGGGGCGGCGCCGAAGCCGGAGGAGAGGTAGGCGGTGTCGAGGAGCGTGATCCGGACGCCCGCGTCGGCCGCCGCCTGGACGAGCGCCTCGCCCATCGCGTTGGGGTCGGCGTACGGCGTGCCGCCGGGCGCGTGGTGGAGGTAGTGGAACTCGCCGACGGCGGTGATGCCGGCCAGCGCCATCTCGGCGTACACGGCCCGGGCGAGCGCGTGGTAGGTCTCCGGGGTCAGCCGGGAGGCGACCTGGTACATCACCTCGCGCCACGTCCAGAAGGTGCCGGAGCCGACCTGGACGGTTCCGCGCAGGGCGCGGTGGAAGGCGTGCGAGTGGGCGTTGGCGAGGCCGGGGACGGTCAGGCCGCGCAGGACGACGGCGCCGGGCGGCGGGGCGGTGACGCCCGTGCGGACGGCGGTGACGCGGCCGTCGGCGACCTCCAGGGCGACCCCGGGCTCGACGTAGGTGTCGAGCCAGGCGTGCTCCAGCCAGTACGTCCTCGCGCCGGTCCCGGCCGCCGGCCGCGCCTCGGCCATGGGCCGTACGTCGGCCGGAGGCTGTCCGTCGGCCGTCGTCCTCGCGTCCGTCGTCGGCTGCCCCGCGCCCGTCCCTACCTGCACGCCAGTCCTTCCAGTACGTCGGCGAGTGCCCGGATCCCCGCCACGCAGTCGTCCTCGGCCGCGAACTCGGCCGGGGAGTGCGAGACGCCGGTGGGGTTCCGTACGAACAGCATGGCGGTCGGGACCGCTTCGGAGAGGATTCCGGCGTCGTGTCCCGCGCCCGTGCCGAGGACGGGGGTCTTCTCGCCGAGGATCCCGGCCAGCTCGTCCCGGAGCGTATGGGCGAACTCCACGACCGGGGTGAAGGACTCCCGGACGACGGTGAGGTCGATGCCGTGGCGGGTGGCGTAGTCGCGCGCGGCGCTCTCGATGCCGGCGGTGACGGTGTCCAGGGACCCCTGGTCGGCGGCGCGGGCGTCGAGCCAGCCGCGGACGAGGGACGGGATCGCGTTGACGCCGTTCGGCTCGACGGCGATCTTGCCGAAGGTGGCGACGGCGCCCGCGAGTTCGGCCTCGCGGCGGGCGGCGAGGACGGTCTCGGCGTAGGTGAGCATCGGGTCGCGGCGGTCGACGAGGCGGGTGGTGCCGGCGTGGTTGGCCTCGCCCGCGAAGTCGTACCGCCAGCGGCCGTGCGGCCAGATCGCGGAGGCGAGGCCGACGGCGTCGCCGGACAGGTCGAGGGCGCGGCCCTGCTCCACGTGGAGTTCGACGAAGGCGCCGATCCGGGCGAGGCGCTCGGGGTCGGGGCCGATCGTGCCGGGGTCGTGGCCGGCGGCCTCCATGGCCTGCGGGAGGGTGATCCCGTCGGCGTCGCGGAGTTCGTACGCCTGCTCCTTGGTCAGCCGGCCGGCGGCGAGGCGGGAGCCGACGCAGGCCAGGCCGAAGCGGGCGCCTTCCTCGTCGCCGAAGTTGACGATGGCGAGGGGCCGGGTGAACCGGACCTTGCGGGAGCGGAGTTCGTCGAGGGCGGCGAAGGAGGAGACGACGCCGAGGGGGCCGTCGAAGGCGCCGCCGTCGGGGACGGAGTCGAGGTGGGAGCCGGTGACGACGGCGTCGCCCGCGGCGGGGTCGCCGAGCCAGGCCCACTGGTTGCCGTTCCGGTCGACCTCGTAGTCCAGGCGGCGGGCCTCGGCCTGCATCCGGAACCAGAGCCGGCAGTCGGCGTCGGCACCGGTCCAGGCGTAGCGGCGGTAGCCGCCGGAGGCGGCGCTGCGGCCGATGGGCCGCAGCGACCGCCACATGGCGTGGAAGGAGTCGCTCACGCGGAGCCTTCCTCGCGCATGGGCACGCGGACGCCCTTGTCGTCCGCGACGGACTCGGCGATGTCGTAGCCCGCGTCGACGTGGCGGATGACGCCCATGCCTGGGTCGTTCGTCAGGACGCGGCGGATCTTCTCGCCGGCGAGCTTCGTGCCGTCCGCGACGGAGACCTGGCCGGCGTGGATGGAGCGGCCCATGCCGACGCCGCCGCCGTGGTGGAGGGAGACCCAGGAGGCGCCGGAGGCGACGTTGACCATGGCGTTGAGGAGCGGCCAGTCGGCGATGGCGTCGGAGCCGTCGAGCATCGCCTCGGTCTCGCGGTACGGGGAGGCCACCGAGCCGCAGTCGAGGTGGTCGCGGCCGATGGCGAGCGGGGCGGCCAGCTCGCCGCTCGCGACCATGTCGTTGAAGCGCTCGCCGGCCTTGTCGCGCTCGCCGTAGCCGAGCCAGCAGATGCGGGCGGGCAGGCCCTGGAAGTGGACCCGCTCGCCGGCCATCTTGATCCAGCGGTGGAGGGACTCGTTCTCCGGGAACAGTTCCAGCATCGCCTTGTCGGTCTTGGCGATGTCCGAGGCCTCTCCCGAGAGCGCCGCCCAGCGGAAGGGGCCCTTGCCCTCGCAGAAGAGGGGGCGGATGTAGGCGGGGACGAAGCCGGGGAAGGCGAAGGCGCGGTCGTATCCGGCCAGCTGGGCCTCGCCGCGGATGGAGTTGCCGTAGTCGAAGACCTCGGCGCCGGCGTCCATGAAGCCGACCATGGCCTCGACGTGCCGCGCCATCGACTCGCGGGCCCGGGTCGTGAAGCCCGCCGGGTCCTTGGCGGCGTACGCGGCCATGTCGTCGAAGGCGACGCCGACCGGGAGGTAGGAGAGCGGGTCGTGGGCCGAGGTCTGGTCGGTGACGATGTCGATCGGGGCGCCCTCGGCGAGCATCCGCGGCAGCAGCTCGGCCGCGTTGCCGAGGAGGCCGATGGAGAGCGGGCGGCGGGCGTCGCGGGCCTCGGTGGCGAGGGAGAGGGCGTGGGCGAGGCTGTCGGCCTTCACGTCGAGGTAGCGGTGCTCGATGCGGCGCTCGATGGCGCGCGGGTCGACGTCGACGCAGATCGCGACGCCGTCGTTCATCGTCACGGCGAGCGGCTGCGCGCCGCCCATGCCGCCGAGGCCGGCGGTCAGCGTGATGGTGCCGGCGAGGGTGCCGCCGAACTTCTTGGCCGCGACGGCGGCGAAGGTCTCGTAGGTGCCCTGCAGGATGCCCTGCGTACCGATGTAGATCCACGAACCGGCCGTCATCTGGCCGTACATGGTGAGGCCCAGCTGCTCCAGGCGCCGGAACTCCTCCCAGTTCGCCCAGTCGCCGACCAGGTTGGAGTTGGCGATGAGGACGCGGGGGGCCCACTCGTGCGTCTGCATGACGCCGACGGGGCGGCCGGACTGGACGAGCATCGTCTCGTCCTGCTTCAGCGTCCGCAGGGTGCGGACCATCGCGTCGAAGGAGCGCCAGTCACGGGCGGCCTTGCCGGTGCCGCCGTAGACCACGAGCTTGTCGGGGTGTTCGGCGACCTCGGGGTCGAGGTTGTTCTGCAGCATGCGGAGGGCAGCTTCCTGCTGCCATCCCAGGGCGCTCAGCTCCGTACCGCGCGGGGCCCGAACGGGGCGGGGTCCTGACATGGGGCAGCCTCCTCCGATGTGAATCAGTTATTCACATCCTGGACTGCTGAATATCTGTAGTCAACAGCTGCGTCGGCCGGCGTCCCGGTGGTGGGATGGGGGCATGGCTCCCCACCGTCGCGATCAGGCCGTCCGTGCCGCCGTCGAACAAGGCCTCCTCTCCCCCTCCCGGCCCGTCGTCGCCCTCCTCGACACCGCAGGCGTCCGCGCCTCCGCCGCCGCCCTCGTCGCCGCCTTCGCCGCCGTCACCGACGCCCCCGTCCTGCACGCCTTCGCCGTGAAGGCCGCCCCGCTCGTCCCGGTGCTGCGCCTGCTGCACGCGGCGGGGCTCGGCGCCGAGGTCGCCAGCCCCGGCGAGCTGGCCCTGGCCCGCGCGGCCGGCGTCCCCCCGGCTCGTACCGTCCTCGACTCCCCCGCCAAGACCCCCGCCGAGCTGCGCCAGGCCCTCGCCCTGGGCCTCGCCGTCAACGCCGACAACCTCCAGGAGCTGGCCCGGATCGACGCGCTCGTCGCCTCCGCGCCGACCGCGAGCCCCATCGGCCTGCGGGTGAACCCGCAGATCGGCGCCGGTTCGATCGGCGCCCTGTCCACCGCGACCGCCACCTCCAAGTTCGGGGTCGCGCTGCGCGACGAGGGCGCGCGCGAGGCCGTCGTCCAGGCCTACCTCGACCGGCCCTGGATGAGCCGGCTGCACACCCACACCGGCTCCCAGGGCATCCCGCTCGCCCTGATGGCCGAAGGAGCCGCCGCCGCGTACGCGCTCGCCGAGGAGATCAACGCCAAGGCCGGGCGGCGGCAGATCGACACCTTGGACATCGGCGGCGGGCTCCCGGTGAACTTCGCCTCCGACGAGGAGACCCCCACCTACGCGGAGTACGCCCGGCTGCTCGCCGACACCGCCCCCGGCCTCCTCGACGGGCGCTACGCCCTGGTGACCGAATTCGGCCGGTCCCTGCTGGCCAAGCACGGCACGATCCTGGCCCGCGTCGAGTACACCAAGACCTCCGGCGGGCGGCCCATCGCCGTCACCCACGCCGGGGTCCAGGTCGCCACCCGCACCGTCTACGCCCCGGAGTCCTGGCCGCTGCGCGTCCTCGCGTACGACGCCGACGGCCGGCCCCGCACCGGCCCCGGCATCGCGCAGGACGTCGTCCAGGACGTGGCCGGGCCCGCCTGCTTCGCGGGCGACATGCTCGCCACCGGCCGCGCGCTGCCGCTGCTGCGGCCGGGGGACCTCGTCGCCGTCCCGGACACCGGCGCGTACTACTTCGCCCACCACTACGCGTACAACAGCCTGCCCCGGCCCGGCATCCACGGCTTCACCGTCGACGACGGGGGCGCCGTCTCCTTCGCGACCGTCCGCGAGCCGCAGACGCTCGACGAGATCGTCGCCGAATCCGGCGGGGACCGGCCCGACGCCCTGCTGCCGTAGCAACGGGAGCGGGTGCCGGGGCCCGGTGGTTCCATGGAGCCATGGCTACCAAGAGCGTCGTCGTCGAACGCCGGATCCAGGCGTCCCCCGGCCCGGTCTGGGAGACGCTGACGGACCTCCCGGGCATGGAGCGGGTCCTCAAGGGCGTCGACCGGGTCGAGGTGCTGACCGAGGGCGCCTTCGGCGTCGGGACCCGCTGGCGGGAGACCCGCACGATGTTCGGCAAGCAGGCCACGGAGGAGATGACCGTGACCGAGAGCGTCCCGCCCGACCGGTACGTCACCGTCGCCGACTCGCACGGCATGCACTACGTCTCGGAGATCGCGCTCCTGCCGGCCGGCACCGGGGCCACGACGGTACGGATGACGTTCTCGGCCACCCCCGCCGCCGGCCGCTCGATGGGCCTGCTCACCCGGCTCCTCAGCGGCCTCGGCGCCAAGGCGGTGAGCCGGGCCCTCGCCAAGGACCTCGACGACATCGCCGCCTCGCTGGAGCGCCGCGCCTGAGCCCGTACGGCGGGCGGCGGGCATCAGTTTCGGGCCGTCGGGGCAGAGACCATCCCATCGGCAGACGGGAGAGAGGTCCTCCATGGCCACAGACGTGTCCGAACAGCCCCCACAGCCCGCCCTCAAGCGCGCCATCGGGCCCAAGCTGCTCATCCTGTTCGTCATCGGCGACATCCTCGGCACCGGCATCTACGCCACCACCGGCAAGGTCGCCGGAAAGGTCGGCGGCGCGCTCTGGCTGCCGTTCGCGATCGGCTTCGTCGTCGCGCTGCTCACCGCCGCCTCGTACGTCGAGCTCGTCGGGAAGTACCCGAAGGCCGCCGGAGCCGCGCTCTACACCCAGAAGGCGTTCAAGGTCCCCTTCCTCACCTTCATCATCGCCTTCATGGTGATGTGTTCGGGGCTCTCCTCCGCGAGCGCCGCGGCCCGCGCCTTCAGCGGTGACTACTTCCTGGAGTTCACGGACGCGATCCCGCCCACGCTCATCGCGATCGTCTTCATCGTGGCCCTCGCCTGCCTCGCGCTGCGCGGGGTGTCGGAGTCCGTGAAGACCAACGTCGTCCTCACGCTCGTCGAGCTGACCGGACTCCTGATCATCCTCGCCATCGGCGCCTGGGCCGTCCTGTCGGGCGACGGGGAGCCGTCCCGGCTCACCGAGTTCGAGGCCTCCGGCGGCGGCTACGCCCTGCTGACCAGCGTGCTGGGCGCCACCGCGCTCGGCTTCTTCGCCTTCGTCGGCTTCGAGGACTCCGTCAACATGGCCGAGGAGACCCAGGATCCGGTCCGGACCTTCCCCCGGGCCATCTTCGTCGGCGTCGCCGTCACCGGCACCATCTACGTCCTGGTCGCCCTGGTCTCCTCGCTCCTCGTCGACCACGAGACGCTGGCGAAGTCGAGCGGACCGCTCCTGGAGGTCGTGAAGGCCGGCGGGGTCGATTTCCCGCCGAAACTCTTCGCGCTGATCGCCCTGTTCGCGGTCACCAACTCCGCGCTCATCAACATCATGATGGCCTCCCGGCTCTGCTACGGCCTCGCCAACGAACGGGTCCTGCCCCGGGTGATGGGCAAGGTCCTGAAGCACCGGCGGACGCCCCTCAGCGGCATCGTCTTCGTCACCCTCCTCGCCATCGGCCTGGTCTCCACGGGCGAGATCGAGGGACTCGGCGACACCACGGCCTTCCTCCTGCTGTGCGTCTTCGCGGTGGTCAACATCGCCGTTCTCGTGCTGCGCAAGGACCGGGTGGAGCATGCTCACTTCCGTACGCCGACGGCGCTGCCGGTGCTCGGCGCGATCACCTCGGTCATCCTGGCCAGTCCGCTCGCGGAGCGGTCGGCCGACGTGTACATCCGGGCGGGCGTGCTGGTGGCGATCGGCATCGGGCTGTGGGGAGTGAACAAGCTGGTGCTGAAGGTCCGGCGGGAGGACTGACACCGGCGGCCGGGCAGCGGACGCGGACGGCACGGCACCGGCGCGGACGGCGGGAACGGTCGGGACCGGGGCGCGGAGGGACGCAACGACAGAAGCGTCCCGAAGTGACGGCATGTTCCGATGGAAAATGCCAGAACGCCTGACCGGGCCCCGCGACGTTCAGTAACGTCACCGTCACTGCCGTACGTCCGCACGCCGCATCGGGAGGGGAGTCCGCGTGCCCGGAATCGACGAGTGCCTGCTGGAGGCCATGAGCCTGCCGGGCGCCCGAGGCGCCTCGCTGGTCGACTGGACCAGTGGCCTCGCGCTCGGCACGGCGGGCGACTCGCCGGTCGGCGACCACGAGACGACCGCCGCCGAGACGGCCGAACTGGCGCGCGCGGCGGCCGAGTACGACTCCTTCGCGAGCGCTCCCCCGGCGGCCGACGGCGCGGCCGCGGGCAGGTCCGCGGACGGCGCCCCCGAGGCGAAGGGCCCGCCCGTCGAGGACCTGATCGTCACCACCCGCGCCGGCTACCACGTCCTCCGCTTCGTCGAGACCTCCTTCGACAGCAGCGTCTTCCTCCACCTGTGGCTCGACCGCGACACCGGCAACCTGGCCCTCGCCCGGATCCGGCTGCGCGACCTCGCCGAGAGGCTGGTCCTGGGATGACCGTCTCCCCGATGCTGACCCGCCTCGCCTCCGAACGCGCCACCGGCGCCCTGCTGCGCGACCACGGCACGCTCTACCTCGTCGACGGCCGGGTCGTGCACGCCGAGAGCCCCGCCGCGCCCGGCCTCGACGTACTGCTGAGCGCGGCCGGCCGGCTCCCGCGCGAGGGCTGGGACGAGGCCGTGGACCGGGCCGGCGCCCGGCACCAGGTGGGCCGGTTCCTCGTCGACAGCGGCCGGCTGGGCGACGGCGAGCTGGAGATCTGCCACCTGGGCGCCGTCTTCGACGCCGCGTTCTTCGTCCTCGCGCCCGGCAGCGGTCCGACCCGCTTCCGGTACGGGGTGGCGCACTGGTTCGGCACGGTCCGGCCGGTCTCCGCCGAGGCCGTGGAGCGCGAGACCGTACGCCGCCGTGAACTCCTGGACAGTGTCTGGCCGTACGCCGCCGTCGACACCTGCCCGGTCGTTCCGCGGGCCGCCTCCCCCGGCCAGACGGTGAGCCCGCGCCAGCGGGCCCTGCTGGCCGCCGCCGACGGGGCGCGCACCCCGGCGGAGATCGCCCGGGTGCTCGGACGCCCGGCGTTCCACACCCTGCTCGACGTCCGGCGCCTCGCCGCGGCCGGTCTCGTCGAGACCCCCCTCGAATCCCCGACGGCCGTCCCGCCCACCGTCCCGTCCTGGGTCGGCGAACTGGCGGCCGACCCCGACATCGCCCTGCTGCGCCGGCTTCGTGACGCCTTGGAGGCAAGCCTGTGATGAGGCGTGCCCTGCGCATGCGCGCCGAGAGGAGACAGCTGATGACGGCAGAAGCCGAGGTGCTCGGCGAGCTGAGACGGCTGCGGGCCCGGCTGCCCCAGCTGACCGGCGCGCTGGCCGCCAGCGCCGACGGCCTGGTGCTGGCGCAGGACACCGTCGACACGGAGGCCGAGGGGGTGGCGGCGCTGACCGCGGCCGCCCTCGGCGTCGCGCAGCGGCTCACCGACTCCACGGGCCAGGGCGCGTTCCGCGAACTGCTCGTCCGGGGCGAACGCGGCTACGTCGCCACGTACGCGGCGGGCGGGTCGGCCGTCCTCACGCTGCTCGCCGAGCCCCGGATCAACGTGGGCCGGCTCCATCTGGAGGCCCGGCGCTCGAGCTCCCGGATAGGCGAGCTCGTCGACGGGGCGCTGGAGCGCAAGGACCTGAACTGAGCAAACCCTCTCAGCACCGTCCGGATCGGAACGACCCGGGCCGGATATCCGCAGTCCCTCACGCATACGCAAAGGAACCGATACCCATGGCGAACACCGAGACCGCTCTCAAGGAAGCCGCGTCCATCGAAGGTGCGATCGGCGCCGCGCTGGTCGACTACACCAGCGGCATGGCGCTCGGCACGATCGGCGGCGGCAAGGAGCTCGACCTCACGGTGGCCGCGGCCGGGAACACGGACGTGGTCCGGGCCAAGGTCAGGACGATGGAGATGCTGGGTCTCCAGGAGGACATCGAGGACATCCTGATCACGCTCGGCACGCAGTACCACCTGATCCGGCTGCTGAAGGGGCGCGGGGCCAACGGCCTGTTCCTCTATCTGGCGCTGAGCAAGGACCGGGCCAATCTGGCGATGGCCCGCCACCAGCTGCGCAAGATCGAGCTCGAGCTGGAGATCTGACCGGCTCACTCGACGAAGAGGCCGCGGACGACCGCCTTCGTGTCGAACTCCTCCAGGCGCGCCTGGGCGTCGGGCAGTTCGTCCGCCATCGCCTCCAGGAGCACCCGGCCCAGCAGCATCGGGGCGCACGCCGTGTCGAAGGCGAGGCCGGTGCCGACGGCGGCCGGGATGAGCAGGTCGCTGTGGGCGGCGACGGGTGCGAACGCGGACTCGGCGACGGTCACGACGGTCAGCCCGGCGGCCCGCGCGTACTCGAGGGTCTCCACGACCTCGCGGGGGTGGCGGGGCAGCGCGAAGCAGAGCAGGGCCGTGGCCCCGGCCCGTACGGCCGCGTCGATGCGGTCGGTGAGCATCGAGCCGCCCTCGTCGAGGAGGCGGACGTCCGGGTGGACCTTGGCGGCGAAGTACGCGAAGCCCCGGGCCTGCGAGGAGGCGGCGCGCAGCCCGAGCACCGGCAGCGGCCGGGAGGCGGCGAGGAGCCCTCCGGCGCGGGCGACGGGGGCGGGGTCGGCGAGCAGGTCGGCGAGGTGGCGCAGGTTCTCGATCTCGCCGAGGACGGCCTGCTGGTACTCGTTGTGCTCGCTGCGCTCCCCGGCGGTCCGCTCGGCGGGCGCGACCTCGCGCAGGTGGCGGCGGAGCGCCGGGTAGCCGTCGAAGCCGAGGGCGACGGCGAAGCGGGTGACGGAGGGCTGGCTGACGCCGGCGAGTTCGGCGAGTTCGACGCTGGACAGGAACGGCACGTCGGCGGCCCGCCGCACCATGCAGTGTGCGATGCGCCGCTGGGTGGGTGTCAGCCGGTGCCCTTCGAAGAGCGCCTGCAGCCGTCCGGCCGGGCTGTCGCTCACGCCGTCCCCCTTCCGATTATTCATTCACCCCGAACTCTGCATGAGGATATGCAGGAGGGCAAGAAAAGACGGGGGCTGGCCCCACTGACCTCGCGCCGGCGGGTCCGTACGGTGGCGGGCATGAATACCCGCGACCCTGAGCTCAAGAACGAGCTGGACGCCACGTTGCACGCCCGCCGGGAGTTGGGCGCCGAGTACGAGGCGGCCCTCATCGAGTCTTTCCTCGGCAAGGTGGAGGAGAGTCTGGACGCCACGATCGACCGCCAGGTGCGGCGCCGGCTGGCCGAACAGCGGACGGAGTCCGTCCGCGGGGGCCGGGCGCCGGCGGCGGGGGTGGAGGGCTTCGGCGAGAGGTTCGGTTTCGGGATCATCTCCCTGATCGTCGCGGTCCCTCTGTCGGCGATCGCCGCGCACCAGGCGCAGCTGGAGGGCCTGATCGTGACGTGGCTCGGCATCGTGGGCGTGAACTTCGTCCACGCCTTCCGCGGCCGCCTGCCCCGCCGCACCGGCGACAGGACCCCGGACGCCTTCTAGGGCATACGTACGCCTAGGGGGCCCCGGGCGAGTGAGCCGAAGGGCGCCGCGGGCGTCGAAAGGGAGAACGCGCACAGGCCGCGAGGAACGAGCGGCCGAGCACGATCGACCGTCGACGCACGCACAAAGGCGCCCGGAGGCGAACCGAACCCAAAAAAGGGGCGAGTGAGCCGAAGGGCGCGCGGCTGTCGAAAGGGAGAACGCGCGCAGCCCGCGAGGTACGAGCGGGCGAGCACGATCGACCGTCGACAGTCGCACAGAGCGCCCGGAGGCGAACCGAGCCCTCTAAAAAATAAGGCGGGGACCGCCGCACCCCCGTGAAACGGGGGGCGGGACGACGGCGGTCCCCGCGAGGGGCGCGGGTCCGGGTCAGGGCCGGGGTCCGCGTCCGCGGCGTGCGGAGGAGGTCCGGGAGCCGCTCCGTAGTCCTTGACGCCGACAAGGACTACTGTGCCGGGGGCGTGTTAAGCGGGTGCTGCGGCGACGTGTCGCGCTCGTACCGTTTGCGCGAACGTCCGAGCGGCCAGCTCACGGCCTACTTGGCGACGTGCTTGACCCCTCCGCCGGCGAGGAAGGCGAGGAGGTCCTGGCGGCTGACGACGCCGGTGGGCTTGCCTTCGACCAGCACGATCGCGGCGTCGGCCTTGCCGAGGACGGACATGAGGTCGGCGACGGGCTCGCCGGAGCCGACCTGCGGCAGCGGCGGGCTCATGTGGCGCTCCAGCGGGTCCTCGAGGGAGGCGCGCTTGGTGAAGAGGGCGTCGAGGAGTTCGCGTTCGACGACGGAGCCGACGACTTCGGCGGCCATGACGTCGGGGTGGCCGGCGCCGGGCTTGACGATGGGCATCTGGGAGACGCCGTACTCCCGCAGGACTTCGATGGCCTGGCCGACCGTCTCCTCGGGGTGCATGTGGACGAGGGAGGGCAGGCCGCCCTCCTTGTGCCGGAGGACGTCGGCGACGGTGGCGGACTCGGTGTCCTCCAGGAAGCCGTAGTCGGCCATCCACTCGTCGTTGAAGATCTTGGAGAGGTAGCCGCGGCCGGAGTCCGGGAGGATGACGACGACGATGTCGTCGGGGCCGAGCTCGCGGGCGACCTCGAGCGCGGCGACGACCGCCATGCCGCAGGAGCCGCCGACGAGGAGGCCTTCCTCCTTGGCGAGGCGGCGGGTCATCTGGAAGGAGTCCTTGTCGGAGACGGCGACGATGCGGTCGGTGCCGTCGCGGTCGTAGGCGCTGGGCCAGAAGTCCTCGCCGACGCCTTCGACGAGGTAGGGGCGGCCGGAGCCGCCGGAGTAGACCGAGCCTTCGGGGTCGGCGCCGATGATCCGGACGGAGCCGCCGCTGACCTCCTTGAGGTATTTGCCGGTGCCGGAGATGGTGCCGCCGGTGCCGATGCCGGCGACGAAGTGGGTGATCTTCCCGTCCGTCTGCTCCCAGAGCTCGGGGCCGGTGGTCTCGTAGTGCGAACGGGGGTTGTTCGGGTTCGAGTACTGGTCGGGCTTCCAGGCGCCGGGGGTCTCCCTGACGAGCCGGTCCGAGACGTTGTAGTACGAGTCGGGGTGCTCGGGGTCGACGGCGGTGGGGCAGACGACGACTTCGGCGCCGTACGCCCGCAGTACGTTGATCTTGTCAGTGGACACCTTGTCGGGGCAGACGAAGATGCACTTGTAGCCCTTCTGCTGGGCCACGATCGCGAGGCCGACGCCGGTGTTGCCGGACGTGGGTTCGACGATCGTCCCGCCGGGCTTGAGAGCACCACTCTCCTCGGCGGCTTCGATCATGCGGACCGCGATGCGGTCCTTGACCGAGCCGCCGGGGTTGAAGTACTCGACCTTGGCCAGGACGGTCGCCTGGATGCCGGCCGTGACGTTGTTGAGCTTCACCAGCGGGGTGTTGCCGACGAGGCTGATCATCGAGTCGTGGAATTGCACCGTAATCTCCGGGGTCTCCGTAATGGTGCGGCAAGCGTATGCGTAGTCGGAGCGTGTTACGGGGCAGTTAGACCCTGAACGGCTTGAAGGAGGTGACTGCCCCCATGTCGAGGGCGAGGGTGGCACGGCGGATCGCGGCGGGCGCCGCGTACGGCGGTGGGAGCATCGGGCTGCTCGGTGTGGCGGCGGTGGGGGTGCTCCTGGCCGAGGTGCAGCTGGCGAAGAGGTCGGTCGGGGGCGGGGTGGCGCCGCTGCCACCGGCGACGGAGGGCCTGTACGGGCGTTCGTTCGTGGCCTCGGACCCGGCGTCCTCCCCTCTGCGGATGGCCCTTCTGGGTGATTCGACGGCGGCGGGTCAGGGGGTGCGCCGGTCCGGGCAGACTCCGGGGGCGTTGCTGGCGTCGGGGCTCGCGGCGGTGGCGGAGCGTCCGGTGGATCTGCGGAACGTGGCGCTGCCGGGGGCGCGGTCGGACGATCTCGAACGGCAGGTGTCGTTGCTGCTGTCGGCGGCGGCGGGGCCGCCGGACGTGTGCGTGATCATGATCGGTGCGAACGATGTGACGCATCGGATGCCGCCGACAGAGTCGGTGCGGCATCTGGCGGCGGCCGTGCGGCGGCTGCGGACGGCCGGGGCCGAGGTGGTGGTGGGGACCTGTCCGGATCTGGGGACGATCGAGCCGGTGTACCAGCCGTTGCGCTGGCTGGCCCGGCGGGTGTCGCGCCAGCTGGCGGCGGCGCAGACGATCGTGGTGGTGGAGCAGGGCGGGCGGACGGTGTCGCTGGGCGATCTGCTGGGTCCGGAGTTCGCGGCGAATCCGCGGGAGATGTTCGGGGTGGACAACTTCCACCCGTCGGCGGAGGGGTACGCGACGGCGGCGATGGCGGTCCTGCCGACGCTGTGTGCGGCGCTCGGCGTGTGGCCGGAAACCGACCGTCTGGAGCCGGACCGTCACGAGAACATGCTGCCGGTGGCGAAGGCGGCGGCGGAGGCGGTCAGGGAGGCCGGTACGGAGGTCACGGGGGCGCGGGCGCCCTGGGCACTGCTCAAGCACCGCCGTCGGCGGCGGCTGCCGGAGACCGCGACGCCGGAGCCGGAGCCGTCCTCGGAGGACGCGCGTCGGCCATGACCGGAGCGGGGGCGGCGGGGTGGCGGGGTGGCCGGTTCGCGGCGGCCGGGGGCCCGCTCGGCCGGGGCGTCCGGGCCCCGGCGCCGCCCCTCGCCTTCACCCCGCCCCGGCCTTGACTGAGCGCTCGCTTAGAAAAGAGGCCCGCATCACACGGCCAGGCCGGTGACCAACGCGGTACGTACGGGTAACTTCCCCTTCAGTCCTGCCGTACCGCACCCGCACCCTCCCTGGAGCCGTGATGCCCGAAGCCGTCATCGTCTCGACCGCCCGCTCCCCGATCGGCCGGGCCTTCAAGGGCTCCCTGAAGGACCTGCGTCCCGACGACCTGACCGCGACCATCGTCCAGGCCGCCCTGGCGAAGGTTCCCGAGCTCGACCCGCGGGACATCGACGACCTGATGCTCGGCTGCGGCCTGCCGGGCGGCGAGCAGGGCAACAACCTGGGCCGGATCGTCGCCGTCCAGATGGGGATGGACCACCTTCCCGGCTGTACGGTCACCCGCTACTGCTCCTCCTCGCTGCAGACCTCCCGTATGGCGCTGCACGCCATCAAGGCCGGCGAGGGCGACGTCTTCATCTCGGCGGGCGTCGAGATGGTGTCGCGCTTCGTGAAGGGCAACTCCGACTCGCTGCCGGACACGCACAACCCGCTCTTCGCCGACGCCGAGGCCCGTACGGCCGCCGTGGCCGCCTCGGAGGGTTCCAGCTGGCACGACCCGCGCGAGGACGGCCTGGTCCCGGACGCGTACATCGCGATGGGCCAGACCGCGGAGAACCTGGCCCGGCTCAAGGGCATCAGCCGCCAGGAGATGGACGAGTTCGGCGTACGGTCGCAGAACCTGGCCGAGCAGGCCATCAAGAACGGTTTCTGGGAGCGGGAGATCACTCCGGTGACGACCCCGGACGGCACGGTCGTCTCGGCGGACGACGGCCCGCGCGCCGGCGTCACCCTGGAGGGCGTGCAGGGCCTGAAGCCGGTCTTCCGCCCCGACGGCCTGGTCACCGCCGCCAACTGCTGCCCGCTGAACGACGGCGCCGCCGCGCTGGTGATCATGTCGGACACGAAGGCCCGCGAGCTGGGTCTGACGCCGCTCGCCCGGATCGTCTCGACCGGCGTCTCGGGCCTCTCCCCCGAGATCATGGGCCTCGGCCCGGTCGAGGCCTCCAAGCAGGCCCTCAAGCGCGCCGGCCTGACGGTGGGCGACATCGACCTGGCGGAGATCAACGAGGCTTTCGCCGCGCAGGTGATCCCGTCGTACCAGGACCTGGGTCTGGATCTGGACAAGGTGAACGTCAACGGCGGCGCGATCGCCGTCGGCCACCCCTTCGGCATGACCGGCGCGCGCATCACGGGCACGCTGATCAACAGCCTGCAGTTCCACGACAAGCAGTTCGGCCTGGAGACGATGTGCGTGGGCGGCGGCCAGGGCATGGCGATGGTCATCGAGCGGCTGAGCTGAGCCGGAGCGGAGGGTAGGGGTCGCCTGAGGAACGAAGGCGGCACCTGCCCGCAGCCGTGGCGAAGCGAAGCGCGACCAACAAAGCGAGCGGCTGAGCTGAGCCCCTAGCGCGAGGGCCGGTCGGGGCAGCGCTCCCATGGCCTTTCGGTGCGGGTCCCAACCGTGCCGCGTCCCAGCCGTGACCGAATCTCCCCCAGGATGTGACCTACGTCCCGGGGGAGAGTCGTTCCCGCAGGTCACAACGGTCCCGGGACTAAACACCGGGCACAAATACCTGTCCATTTCGTGACGTAATGCACTGACAGGACGCGCACTCCCACGCCAAGCTGAGGTAGGAAGTCGGGGGATCGACTCGAATCGGGAGTACGTCAGTGAGCGCCATGTCTCTTGCCCTGCTGGTGACCACGGCCGCCGCCACGGCCGTGGGCGCCGCCGCCCTGCACGCCGCCCATGGTCTCCGTAAGCAGGTCGCCGCTCTGCGTAGCGAACTGACCACCGCGCACGGGGTGTCCGTCCCGCATGCCCGCCAGTCGCCCGCCTCCGAGATACGCGAGGCGGTCGCCGAGGCGCTCGCCGAGGAGCGGGAGCGGGAGCTCGCGGAGGCGCGCGCCTTCTGGGCCGCGCAGGAGGCCCGTGACGCGGCCGACGCCCCCTCCCTGCTGGGCGGTCTGTCCGGCTCCGTGGAGGACAGCCCCTTCTACGTCCCGCGCCAGAGCGACTTCGTGGGCCTGGAGGCGATGGCCATGGAGGCCATGGAGGCCGAGGCCGCGGCGCTGGACGGCGCCGGCGCCGAGAGCGTCCTGGAGGAGTTCCCGGAGCTGAACGAGTACGCCGAGGACTCCCCGGAGCTGGCCGCCGCCCGCCGCCGCCACCCTTCGCACCCGGACTTCGTGCCGGTGCAGACGCCGGTCGTGACCGACCACGAGCGCACGGTGTCGCGTCTGGAGAAGCTCGCCGACACGGCCACGGCCCTGACCGACGTGCGGCCCGGCCCGCTCGGCACGCTCGACGTGTACGTGTTCGCCGACGGCACCACGCTCTGCATGACCCCTGGTCACCGCGAGACGGCGGAACGCCTCGCCGAGGCGCTGCGCGCGGGCCACACGCCCGTCCTGCTGGGCGGTTCGGGCGTCTCGGGCGCGTACGCCCTGACGTTCTCCTGCGGCGACGAGACGGACGACAACGTCTACATCCTGGCGGACCGCGTCATCGCCTCGCTCTGATTCGCTCCGACCGCTCCGCCGCTCTGCCGCTCTGCCGCTCTGACCCACGGGGCCCTTCCCCGGGCCCCCGAGCCCCGTCCGGGCCCTGACCCTCGGGCCCGACGCCCCTCGCATCCTGCGGGCTTTCGGCGGGCTTGCGGCGGCCTCTCAGAGCCCCGCCCGCCGCGTCGCCTCGCGTACAAGATCCACGGCCTCGCCCAGGTCCCCTTCGAGGGCACCGTCCGGGGCCGTCCGCAGAACTTCCGCCAGATCGTTCCCCGCGACCACGAGTTGGTCCGCCACGGTGAAGACCCCCGCGTCCGGCATGACCCGCTCGGTGGCCCCGGGCTCCTCGATCCGCTGGGCGCGCCGCGCCAATTCCCTGGCCAGCGCCAGTCCTTCGGCGGCGGCCCCGCGCTGGAGGCGGCTCTGCGGGGCGGCCCGCAGCCGGTCGGCGAAGCGCTCGACGGCGGCGCTCAGTTCACTCGTATCACGCACTCCGCGACCCTACGCGCCCTCCGGGGACTGTTGCCAACGAGCCTTCGCTCAGGCACGGTGGCGGGAAGGAGCACACGGCAACACGCGTCCGGAGGCGCCGATGTCCCACGTCTTCTCCGAAGAGACCCATCGCAATCTGCTCGCCCGCATCCCGCACTGCACCGGTCGTGAGGTGTCCGACTGGCTTCGCGCCGTAGAGGAAGGCCCCTCCCTCGTCCGTTTCGAGGAGAAGGTCAGCTGGCTCCGGGGCGAACACGACCTCGCGTACAGCCACGCGAAGGCCATCATCCATGAGTACGACCTCCGACGGGCGGCCCGCAGACTGCTCTGACGCCCCCTCCCGCCGCCGCGGCGAGCCCGCGGAACCCGCGCACCGGAAGCGCACCGGAACGGACCCCGCGAACCGGAAGCGGAAGCGGAAGCGGAGGCGCACGACACAGCGAAAGGGCCCGCCCGGCAGTCGCCGGACGGGCCCTTCGTCATGCGGTCACGCTGTCACGCGGTTCCGGGCGTACCCGGCCGACGTGTCAGTCGTCGCCCTGGAGGATCGACAGCACACGCAGCATCTCCAGGTAGATCCACACCAGGGTCATGGTGAGGCCGAAGGCCGCCAGCCAGGACTCCTCGCGCGGGGCGCCGTACGTCACGCCGTCCTCGACCTGCTTGAAGTCGAGGGCGAGGAAGCAGGCGCCGAGGATGATGCCGATGACGCCGAACAGGATGCCGAGGCCGCCGCTGCGGAAGCCCAGGCCGTCACCGCCGCCGAAGACGGCGAACAGGAGGTTCACCGCCATCAGCAGCATGAAGCCGATGGCGGCCGCGATCACGAAGCCGTAGAAGCGGCGGGTGACGCGGATCCAGCGCATCTTGTAGGCGATCAGCACACCGGCGAAGACCGCCATCGTGCCCAGGACCGCCTGGACCACCACACCCGGGGAGATGTAGGTGGAGACGGCGCTGGAGATCACGCCGAGGAAGACGCCCTCGAAGGCGGCGTACGCCAGGATCAGGGCCGGCGAGGCCTTGCGCTTGAAGGACTGCACCATCGCCAGGACGAAGGCCACCAGGGCCGCGCCGATGGCGATGCCGTAGGACGTGCCGATGTTCGCCGAGTCGACGGGCAGCAGGACCCACGACAGGACGGCGGTCAGCACGACCGTGCCGAGCGTCATGGCCGTACGGCTCACGACGTCGTCGATCGTCATCACGTCGCCGCGGGTCTGCGGCGGGGCGCCGAGCTGGGCGCTCGGGTCGGTGGCGTAGGGGTTGGTCGCGTACGGGTTCGCGGCGCCTTCGGCGTACGGGTTCGTTCCGACGGCGGGGCCCCCGGCCTGCGGCTGCTGCGCGTTGAAGCCGGCGTAGCCGTTGTCGCGGCTGAACCCCCGTCGCGAGAAGACCGGGTTGCTGCTCCTCATCTCACTCCTCCATGGCCGCACTGCGCGGCCTTGCGTCAAGAGTAATGCGGAAGCAAAAGAATCTCCCTCGTGCTGGGGGAGGATCTTTCCAGGATCGTCGAAAGGGCCCGTCGGCCGCCACCGGGCGGGATACGGGGAGCTGTGCCCGGAACCGGACTCGAACCGGTACGGCCCGAAGGCCAGCGAGGTTTAAGCTCGCCGTGTCTGCATTCCACCATCCGGGCATGGCGGGCGGCTCCGCGTTGGCACATGAGCCTATCGGGACGCGTCCCTCGTTCAGCGGAACGGCAACCCGATGTTGTCTTATTTTATTGACGCCTGAGGGTGCGTCAGTGCAGGTCGGGGCCTTTCTGACGAAGTGTGACGGGGCTCGCAGGCGCAAAGGCGCACACTCGGGAATGACGGAAAGTCGCCGCCCGGTGACGGATTCCCCCGCGGGGTACCGGGCCTCTGGGGCTCCGGCGGGCTTCTCAGGGGCGCCGTCATACCTCAGGAGGAGGGGCGGGCCGCCCGGTCCGACTCGAGACTGCCCCGGGAACGGGCATGTGGGCGGACGACCGGGGCCGTAACGCTCGACACGATGGAGAGGTTCCCGAACGTCCCGCAGTGACAGGAGTCTCCCTCGTGACCACCACCCCCACCGTGTCCCGCGCCACCGCGGTGGCAGCCCGCGCCACGGAGCTCTCGAAGGTCTACGGGCAGGGCGAGACCCAGGTGGTCGCCCTGGACCGGGTCACCGTGGACTTCCGGCAGGGAGAGTTCACCGCGATCATGGGCCCCTCCGGCTCCGGCAAGTCGACCCTGATGCACTGCGTCGCCGGTCTCGACTCCTTCAGCTCCGGCTCCGTCCGGCTCGGCGAGACGGAGCTCGGCACTCTGAAGGACAAGCAGCTCACGCAGCTGCGCCGGGACAAGATCGGCTTCATCTTCCAGGCGTTCAACCTGCTGCCGACGCTGACGGCGATGGAGAACATCACGCTGCCGATGGACATCGCGGGCCGCAAGCCCGACAAGCAGTGGGTGGAGCGGGTCATCGACATGATCGGCCTGTCCGGCCGGCTCGGCCACCGGCCCACGCAGCTCTCCGGCGGCCAGCAGCAGCGCGTCGCCGTGGCGCGCGCCCTCGCCTCCCGCCCCGAGATCATCTTCGGTGACGAGCCGACCGGAAACCTGGACTCCCGCTCCGGCGCGGAGGTGCTGGGCTTCCTGCGCAATTCCGTACGGGAGCTGGGGCAGACGGTCGTCATGGTGACGCACGACCCGGTGGCCGCCTCCTACGCGGACCGGGTGATCTTCCTCGCGGACGGCCGGATCGTCGACGAGATGATCAGCCCGACGGCGGACGGCGTGCTCGACCGGATGAAGGCGTTCGACGCCAAGGGCCGCACGAGCTGACCCACCCCCGGGGCTCCGCCCCGGTCCGCGGCCCTTCGACGTTCCGCCCCCGGCAGGGGGCTCTCCACTCCAGGACACACCCATGCTCCGTACCGCCTTGCGCAACGTGCTCGCGCACAAGGCCAGGCTGCTGATGACCGTGCTCGCCGTCATGCTCGGCGTCGCCTTCGTCTCCGGCACCCTGGTCTTCACCGACACCCTCTCCCAGGCCTTCCGCAGCCAGTCGGCCAAGAGCTACGACGACGTCGCCGTCGCCGTCAGCATGTATCCGCGGCCCGAGGAGGCCGCGAAGACGCCGGGCCTCTCCGAGGACGTCCTCGACCGCCTCGGCAAGCTCGACGGCGTCGCCGGCGTCACCGGCCGGGTCGACGGCTTCGCCGGCGTGCCCGACAAGGACGGCAAGCTGATCGGCGTCGGCTGGTCCAACAAGGGCACCAACTTCGCCCCCGGCTCCGACGGCAAGGACCGGTCGTACGCCTTCGTCCAGGGCGCGGGCCCGGTGGAGGACGGCCAGGTCGCGCTCGACAAGGACACCGCCGACAAGGGCGGCTACCAGGTCGGCGACCGCGTCCGCGTCGCGACCAACGGCCCGGTGAAGGAGTACACCCTCTCCGGTGTCTTCACCACCGAGGACGGCGCGGTCAGCGCCGGCGGCAGCCTGGTCCTCTTCGACACCTCCGTCGCGCAGCAGCAGTACCTGAAGGCGGGCTTCTACCGGGACGCGACCGTCGTCGCCACGCCCGGCACGGACGCCGACAAGCTCCTGGACGAGGTCCTGAAGGTGGTCCCGAAGGCGGCCACCGCCCAGACCGGCAAGGCGCTCGCCGACGAGCAGGCCCGGGAGATCGAGGCGGGGCTCGGAGCGCTCAACCAGGTGCTGCTCGGCTTCGCCGGCATCGCGCTCTTCGTCGGTGTCTTCCTGATCTCCAACACCTTCACCATGCTGGTCGCCCAGCGCACCAGGGAACTCGCGCTGATGCGCGCCGTCGGCGCCTCGCGCAAGCAGATCACCCGTTCCGTGCTGGCGGAGGCCGGTCTGGTCGGCCTGGTCGCCTCCGTCGTCGGTTACGGCCTGGGCGTGGCCCTGGCGGTCGGTCTGCGGTCGGGCATGAACGCCTTCGACATGAAGGTGCCGGGCGGCCCGCTGGTCCTCGGCAGCACCCCGGTCATCGCCGCGCTCTCCGTCGGCGTCCTGATCACCATGCTCGCCGCCTGGCTGCCCGGCCGCCGCGCCGCGAAGATCCCGCCGGTCGCCGCGATGAGCAGCGTCCACGCCGCCGCGACGACCAAGTCGCTCGTGGTCCGCAACTCCATCGGCGCCGCGCTCACCGCGCTCGGCGCGATCATGATCGTGCTCGGTGCCGGCAAGGGCGGCGACGACGGCCGGATGCTCATCGCGGGCGGCGCCTTCGTCACCCTCGTCGGTGTGATCGTGCTGATCCCGCTGCTCTCCCGCCCGGTGATCGCCGTGATCCGTCCGCTCTTCGTGGGCGTCTTCGGGGTCGCCGGCAAGCTGGCCGGTCTCAACGCGGTCCGCAACCCGCGCCGTACCGGCGCCACCGCCTCCGCGCTCGCCATCGGTCTGACCCTGGTCACCGGCCTGTCCGTGCTCGGTACGACGGTGGGTGCGGCGCTGGACAAGATGACGACGGACCAGATCCGCGCCGACTACATGATCTCGATGGCCAGCGGCGACGGCATGAACAAGGACGCGCTCGCCGCGATCGAGAAGACCCCGGGCGCGACCGCGGTCTCGCCGCAGCTGGCCGGCTGGCTCACGCTGAAGGGCAAGGACGTCTCGGCCTCCGGTGTCACCCCCGGCGACATCGAGAAGCTGATCAAGCTCGACACCGTGCAGGGCTCGCTGGGCTCGCTGGGCCAGGGGCGGATCGCGATCGCCGAGAAGACGGCGGCCAAGCAGGGCTGGAAGGTCGGCGACACGCTCCCGGTCGAGTACGGCGACAAGCAGAAGAACAGGCTGACGGTCGGCGCGATCTTCGAGGACAGCGAGTTCGTCTCGCCGGTCGTGATCGACGCGAAGCTCCTCATCGCCCACGAGCAGCAGTCCTACATCCCGCAGATCTTCGTCTCGATGGACGGCGGCGCGTCCGCGGCCAACGAGAAGGCGCTCGTGGAGGCGATGGGCGACAACCCGGCCGTCACCGTCATGGACCAGAAGGACATCCGTGACCTGTTCGGCGGCCAGATCAACCTGCTCCTGAACATCATGTACGGGCTGCTGGCGATGGCGCTGATCATCGCGGTGCTCGGTGTCGTGAACACCCTGGCCATGTCGGTGTTCGAGCGGCAGCAGGAGATCGGCATGCTGCGGGCGATCGGTCTTGACCGGCGCCGGGTGAAGCGGATGGTCCGGCTGGAGGCGGTGGTCATCTCGCTCTTCGGCGCGGTGGTCGGCATCGGTCTCGGCTCCTTCCTCGGCTGGGCGATCGGCGAGACCATGCGGGAGAGCCTGCCGGGCTACGCGCTGGTGCTGCCGTGGGACCGGATCGGTGTCTTCCTCGTCCTCGCCGGTCTGGTGGGCGTGCTGGCCTCGCTGTGGCCGGCCCGCAGCGCGGCGCGGCTGAACATGCTGACCGCGATCAAGACCGAGTAGCGGCGGCACGGACCGCGCGCGGACGGCGAAGGCCGGACACCTCCGAGGTGTCCGGCCTTCGCCGCGTCCGCGTCCTGCCGGTGCGTCAGCTTCCCGCGCAGTAGCTCATCAGGTGGTCGTGGTCGGCCTTGAACTGGTCGTACAGCGTCGCGTCGTCGATCTTCAGCAGCGTCTCGTCGTTGGCCCGCAGCGCCGGGTAGGTGTAGTTGTGGCTGCCGGTGAAGACCAGCTTCCGGTCGGCGACGCCGTTGTACGTGCCCTCCACGAGCAGGTACTTGGAGTGGAGCCCGACCTTGACGAGGCCGGGCCCGCGGTCCTCCTGGCACTCCACGCGCTGGGTGAGCTTGCCGGAGATGGTGTTCTCGACGCCGTCGTTCATGGCGTCGGGCGCGCCGTCGTGGGCGAGGGTCACCGAGCAGCCGGCGTTCTTCAGGGCGACGAGCTTGGCGGCGACCTCGACACGGGTGAAGAGGTTGGCGGCCATCCGCACCCGGGTGCCGCCGGCGCAGCCGACGTTGTCCAGGATCAGCTTGACGGTGTCGGTGGAGGCGTCCTTGTCGAAGGTGGTGCCGGCGGCTTCCTTGCGGGGGAAGAAGTACGCCTTGTACGGGCTGCTCTCGGGGGTCTTGTAGTAGTGGCTCAGGCCGGTGGCGGAGGTGCCGTAGGTGAGGAGGTCGGCCCAGTAGGCGCGGTAGATCGCGTAGAGGCCGCTGTCGACGATGGTGACGGCGTTGTTGAAGAGGTCGGTGCGCTGGAGGTTGGTCATGTTGGCCGAGGTCTGCACCACGACGTCGTTCGCTCCTCCGGTGGAGGAGAAGAGGAAGAACTTGTTGTGGTTGATGGCGCCGTCGGGGTCGGTGGGCAGCTTGCGGGTGCCGATGCAGCCGCGGCCCTTGGGGCAGGCGAAGACCCAGGAGCTCTGGGTGCGGTCGGTGCCGAGGCGGGCGGCGAGGCGGGTGTACTCGCCGCCGTCCGTGGTGACGGAGGCGTGGTCCAGGATCACCTTGACGGCGACGCCGCGGGTCTTGGCGGCGGCGAGCGCGTCGGTGACCGTGTCCTCGGTGAAGGTGTAGAGGCCGGCGGTGATGGCGGAGCCGGCGGGGGCCTGGTCGATCAGCCCGATGATGTGGTCCCGGATGCGGCTCTGCGCGGCGCTGTCCCCGGCCGGGTCGTTGAAGGTGGCGGTGGTGGTCACGGCCTCTGCGGCGGTGGCGGCGGCCGGGGCCGCGGCCGGCGGGGCCGCGTTGCCGGGGAGGGCCGCGGTGGCCAGGAGGCCGGCGGTGGCGGCCAGGGTGAGCAGCAGACGGGTCGGGCGGTGCACGGTGGGTTCCCCCTCGAACCTGAACGGCGCATGTCCGGCATACCTCGGTATGCGGCATATGCATGACAATGCGGACGCGGAAGAGAAGGGCGCCGGTTCGCACCGGCGCCCTCGTCCGAGCCCGAAGTCCCGAACGTATCAACGCTGGAGCGGCTCGTTCCACACGCGCGGCCGCAGAGCCACCCCGGACGTCCCCTCCTCCGGCGTCTTCACCGCGAGGAACTGGTTGACGCCGATCCGGTTGCGCTCGAAGGAGACCGCCGAGGCCGCCATGTACAGCCGCCAGACTCTCGCCCGGCCCGGCGAGACCATCCGCACGGCCTCGGCCCACCGGCTCTCCAGATTGGCCACCCAGCGGCGCAGCGTCAGGGCGTAATGCTCGCGGATGGCCTCCACGTCCCGCACCTCGAAGCCGGCGTCCTCCAGCGTGGCGAGCGTGCGGCCCATCGGCGCCAGCTCCCCGTCCGGGAAGACGTACGCGTCGATGAACGGGTCGATCTCGTAGGTGCCTTCGTCGGGGGTGGGGCGGCGGGAGATCTGGTGGTTGAGCAGCCGGCCCCCCGGCTTGAGGAGCGCGTACAGCGTGTCGGCGTACTCGCGGTAGCGGACCTCGCCGACGTGCTCGGCCATGCCGATCGACGAAATGGCGTCGTACGGCCCGTCCCTGACGTCGCGGTAGTCCTGCACCCGGATCTCGATCCGGTCGGTGAGGCCCTCCTCGGCGATCCGCTTGCGGGCGTGGACGGCCTGCTCGCGGGAGAGGGTGATGCCGACGACCCGGACGCCGTACTCACGGGCGGCGTGGATGGCCATGGACCCCCAGCCGCAGCCGACGTCGAGGAGCCGGTCGCCCTCGGTCAGGCGCAGCTTGCGGGCGATGAGGTCGAGCTTGTCGCGCTGCGCCTCCTCCAGCGTGCCGGCCTCGGTCCAGTAGGCGCAGGAGTAGACCATCGAGGGCCCGAGGACCAGGGCGTAGAAGTCGTTGCCCACGTCGTAGTGGTGCCCGATCGCCTGCCGGTCGCGGAGCTTGGTGTGCAGGGCGCCGCTGCGGCGGCGCACCTCCTCGGCGGGTGGCGCGGGAGGCGGAAATGGGCCCGCCAGCTTCAGCAGCGCCCCGGCCGCGGCCCGGAGCCGGGGGTCACGTACGGCCTCCAGGGCGCTCCTGGTCTCCTCCGAGCGCTCCCAGACGAGCCCGGCGAGCCGGTCCAGGACGTCGTACAGGTCGCCCTCGACGTCGATCTCGCCGGACACCCAGGCGCGGGCCAGGCCCAGTTCGCCGGGTTTCCAGAGCAGCCGGCGCAGGGCCCGGCGCTCGCGGACGATCAGGACGGGGCCGTCGGCGGGTCCGGCTTCGCTGCCGTCCCAGGCGCGCAGGCGCACCGGGAGCGGGGCTCCCAGCAGATCCTCGGCGAGAGTGGTCAGCCGCGATGCGGCGTCGGCCATGGTGCACACCTCCGTGATGTCGTGCCCCAGAAATGTTCGTCACCACGTAAACACCGTCCGTAGGCGAAACCAGTCCCGCCGTGGCACAACGACTCGGTAAAACAGCCGAAGGGCCGTCCGCACCACGGATGGCGGACGGCCCTTTCGGGTACTGCGGGGCACTGCGGGCGCGGCGGCGGCCTATGAGAGGGGCCGCTCGTCGTGCCGGTGGGGCGCGAGCCGGGTCAGGAGGCCTTGGCCTTCTCCTGGGCCGGCGCGGCGACGGGCGCCGGAGCCGGCTTGGCCGCCTCGTAGAACTCCTCGCGCGGCGTCTCCATCGCACCGAGGGAGACGACCTCGCGCTTGAGGAACATCGCGAGGGTCCAGTCGGCGAAGACGCGGATCTTACGGTTCCACGTCGGCACGGCCATGCCGTGGTAGCCACGGTGCATGTACCAGGCGAGACGGCCCTTGAGCTTGATCTTCGCCTTGCCCATGACGATCATCGCGACGCCCTTGTGGAGGCCGAGGCCCGCCACCGCACCCTTGTTGGAGTGCTCGTACGTCTTCTGCGGGAAGCCCCGCATGCCCGAGACCACGTTGTCGCCGAGGACCTTCGCCTGGCGCAGCGCGTGCTGGGCGTTCGGCGGGCACCAGGCGTTCTCGACGCCGGCCTTGCGGGAGGCGACGTCCGGGACCTGGGCGTTGTCGCCGGCGGCCCAGATGTAGTCGGTGCCCTGGACCTGGAGCTTCTCGGAGGTGTCCACGTGGCCGCGCGGGCCGAGCGGGAGACCGAAGCGGGCGAGCGCCGGGTTCGGCTTCACGCCGGCGGTCCAGACGATCGTGTTGGAGTCGACCTCGAGGCCGTTCTTCAGCACGACGTGGCCGTCGACGCAGGAGTCCATCGACGTCGAGAGGTAGATCTCGACACCGCGGCCCTCGAGGTGCTCCTTGCCCCAGCGGCCCAGCTCCGGGCCGACCTCGGGAAGGATCTTGTCGGCGGCGTCGACCAGGATGAAGCGCATGTCCTCGCGCTTCACGTTGGTGTAGTACTTCGCCGCGTCGCGGGCCATGTCCTCGACCTCGCCGATGGTCTCCGCGCCGGCGAAGCCGCCGCCCACGAAGACGAAGGTCAGCGCCTTGCGGCGGACGTCCTCGTCGGTCGTCGAGTCGGCCTTGTCCAGCTGCTCCAGGACGTGGTTGCGCAGGCCGATGGCCTCCTCCACGCCCTTCATGCCGATGCCCTGCTCGGCCAGGCCGGGGATCGGGAACGTGCGGGAGACCGCGCCCATCGCGATGACCAGGTAGTCGAAGGGCAGCTCGTAGGCCTCGCCGACGAGCGGCGCGACCGTGGCGACCTTGCGGTCCTGATCGATGGTGGTGACGCGGCCGGTGAGCACCTCGGCTCCGCGCACGACGCGTCGCAGGGGGACGACGACGTGCCTCGGCGAGATGCTGCCTGCGGCGGCTTCGGGGAGGAAGGGCTGGTACGTCATGTACGAGCGCGGGTCGACGACCGTGACGGTCGCCTCGCCGTAACGCATCTTCTTGAGAATGCGTCGAGCTGCGTACAGGCCTACGTACCCACCGCCTACTACGAGGATCCTGGGACGCTCCGTGGTGCTCATGCCATCGAGTATCCACCCCTCCGAGGGGGGTCGCTCGTGCGCCCCTTCACAAGCTCTTCCGGTACCTCTGCTACACTGCGCGGCCCACGTGACCCAGGTCATGGTGCTGCAAAGGAACCACCGGGTATCGGCGGGCGTTGTTCACCCCTGTTGAACTGGCCTGGAGAGCTGTCGTTAACCCTGAACCGGGTGGTGCGTTCACACGATGGAAACAGAGTGCGAACGGGGTCCTCGACCTACGAAAGCGCCCCGGTGGGGGCCTCGGAGGCCCTGATGGCCCTCCCTGACCCCCCTCGGGGCGCTTTTCCTTGTGAAGAACTTCACGAACTTTCTCGGCGGCTCCCGGCGGGGACCCCCGAAGGCTGTCCGTTATGCCACGGACAGGGCGATTCCGTCGAGGATGTCGTGCTCGCTGACGACTACCTCCGCGGCGCCCGTGCGCTCCATGATCTCCAGCAGCACCAGGGCCCCGACGGCGATGACGTCGACCCGTCCCGGGTGGATGACGGGGATCGCCGCCCGCTCGTCGTGGCCGGCCGCCAGCAGTCGGCCGGTCACCTCGGCGACCTGGTCGCGGGAGATCCGGGAGTGGTGGATCGCGGTGGAGTCGTACTCCGTCAGACCGAGCGCGATGGCCGCGACCGTCGTCACGGATCCGGCGAGCCCGACGAGCGTCCCGGCCTCCGCGATCGGCACCGTCCCCGCGGCCAGGTCGAGCGCGGCCCGGACGTCGGCCCGCACCGCCTCGATCTCGGCGGGGGCCGGCGGGTCGCTGCGCACGTGCCGCTCCGTCAGCCGGACGCAGCCGATGTCGACGGAGCGGGCCGCCTCGACGTGACGGTCGCCGACGACGAACTCGGTGGAGCCGCCGCCGATGTCCACCACCAGACAGCGGCCGGCGCCGGGCAGCTCGGAGGTGGCACCGGTGAAGGAGAACTCGGCCTCCTGGTCGCCGCTGATCACCTCGGGCCGGACGCCCAGGATCTCGATCACGCCGTCGACGAACGCGTCGCGGTTCTCGGCGTCCCGCGAGGCGGAGGTGGCCACGAACCGGAGCTTGTGCGCGCCCAGCTCCGCGATGACGGCGGCGTACTCCCGGCAGGCGGCGAAGGTGCGCTCCAGGGCCTCGGGGGCCAGCCGCCCCGTCCGGTCGACGCCCTGGCCGAGCCGGACGATCGTCATCCGCCGGTCGAGCTCGGTCAGCTCGCCGGTGCCGGGGTCGACGTCGGCGACGAGGAGACGGATGGAGTTGGTGCCGCAGTCGATGGCGGCGACCCGGGTCGCGCCGGTCACGCCGTCCCCTCCTTCTTCTCCTCGTCCTTCTCCCCGCACGGGGTGACGCAGGGGCCCTTGGCCCACCACTCCGGCAGCATCGCGATCGCCTCGTCGCCGAACGGGTTGACCCCCGGTCCGGCGGCCAGCGAGTGGCCGACCAGGACGTGCAGGCACTTCACCCGGTCCGGCATGCCGCCGGCGCTCGGGAAGCCCTCCAGGACCTCGATCGCGTCCCGGCGGGCGATGTAGTCCTCGTGCGCGGCCCGGTAGGCGGCGGCCAGCTCCGGATCGGTGGAGAGCCGGGCCTGCATCTCCTTCATGACCCCGTTCGCCTCCAGGGTGCCGATGGCGGAGGCGGCGCGGGGGCAGGTCAGGTAGTACGTGGTGGGGAAGGGGGTGCCGTCCGGGAGCCGCGGCGCGGTCTCGACGACGTCCGGGTTGCCGCACGGGCAGCGGTGCGCGATGGCGCGCAGCCCGCGGGGCGGGCGGCCGAGCTGCGCCTCGAATGCGGCGACGTCCGCCTCGGTCGGCTCGGTGCGTGCGGTCTGCGGAGGGGGCGTTTCCATGCCTGCGTCTGTCTTCTCGTCGGTGGGCGGTGCGGGGCGTGTTGCCGTCACACCATCATCTCGCGCCCGCGTGTTCACGGGGCGCGTCGGCGCGGTCGACGCCGTCCCAGAGGTTGGAGTACCACGGGCGGTCGGCCGCCCCCTGCTCGGCGCGGCGGGCGCGCTCCGCCTCGGGGTCGTTCACGGTGAAACCGGTCTCGCCGGGGAGGACGTAGTGCAAATGCTCGCGGGCGAGGCGGCGGACGTACGCCGGGTCCTGGAGCCGTGCCTTCTCGTCCCGCAGCTCCTCGACCCGGGCCGCGGCCTCGGCGGCCTGGCGCTCCTGCTCGGCGATCTCGCCCTGCTGGGAGACGTACTGCCGCATGGGATAGGCGAGCGCCACGACCAGCGAGCAGACGATCAGGGCGAGGAAGGCCGCGCGGCCGGTGAGCCGGGAGCGGCGGGCCTGACGGCGGGTCTGGGAGCGGTAGACACGGGCGGCGGTCTGCTCCCCGAGCAGCCTGATCCGGGTCGCGGTCGAGAAGCGGTCCCGGTTCTTCGCGGCCATGTCGTGTCGCCTCCCCTGTCCGTTCCCTCACGCGCGTACGTCCCCGCACACGGTACGGGACCGGGTGCGGGGACGTACGGAAGCTACCTGCGGGAGGTCGTTCAGCCCTTGAAGCGGGGGAACGCGCTGCGGCCGGCGTAGACCGCGGCGTCGTCGAGGATCTCCTCGATGCGCAGCAGCTGGTTGTACTTGGCGACGCGCTCGGAGCGGGCCGGGGCACCGGTCTTGATCTGGCCGCAGTTGGTGGCGACGGCGAGGTCGGCGATGGTGACGTCCTCGGTCTCGCCGGAGCGGTGGGACATCATGCACTTGAAGCCGTTGCGCTGGGCCAGCTCGACGGCGTCCAGGGTCTCGGTCAGCGAACCGATCTGGTTGACCTTCACCAGGAGGGCGTTGGCGGACGCCTCCTCGATGCCGCGGGCCAGGCGCTCCGGGTTGGTGACGAAGAGGTCGTCGCCGACGAGCTGCACCTTGGCGCCGAGCTTCTCGGTGATGACCTTCCAGCCGGCCCAGTCGTCCTCGAACAGCGGGTCCTCGATGGAGACCAGCGGGTAGGAGGCGACGAGCTCCTCGTAGTACTCGGTCATCTCGGCGGCCGAGCGGGACTTGCCCTCGAACTCGTACGAGCCGTCCTTGTAGAACTCGGAGGCGGCGCAGTCGAGCGCGAGCGCGATGTCCTTGCCCGGGACGTAACCGGCCTGCTTGATGGCCTCGAGGATGAGGTCGAGCGCGGCGCGGTTGGAGTCCAGGTTCGGGGCGAAGCCGCCCTCGTCGCCCAGGCCGGTGGAGAGGCCCTTGGTCTTCAGGACGGACTTGAGGGTGTGGTAGACCTCCGTGCCCCAGCGCAGCGCCTCGGAGAAGGACTCCGCGCCGATCGGGGCGATCATGAACTCCTGGATGTCCACGTTGGAGTCGGCGTGCGAGCCGCCGTTCAGGATGTTCATCATCGGAACGGGCAGCAGGTGCGCGTTCGGGCCGCCGAGGTAGCGGAAGAGCGGCAGGTCCGACGCCTCGGAGGCGGCGTGCGCGACGGCGAGGGAGACACCGAGGATGGCGTTGGCGCCGAGCGAGGACTTGTCCGGGGTGGCGTCCAGGTCGAACATCGCCTGGTCGATCAGGCGCTGCTCGGTGGCGTCGTAGCCGACGAGCTCCGGGCCGATCTGCTCGATGACGGCGAGGACGGCCTTCTCGACACCCTTGCCCTGGTAGCGGTTCGGGTCACCGTCGCGAAGCTCGAGGGCCTCGAACGCACCGGTGGAGGCGCCGGACGGAACAGCAGCACGGCCGGTGCTGCCGTCGTCGAGGCCGACCTCGACCTCGACCGTGGGGTTGCCTCGGGAGTCCAGGATTTCCCGGGCTACGACGACGTCGATGGACGGCACGAGCATCTCCTTCTGGGATGTGAAGCTAGATGTGAAGCATGCGGCGCAGGGTCTCTTTGGCCTTGCGGCAAGAGCCTAACCGGCTCCGGGGCTCCCGTCGGCCGGGCGCCCGCCCGCTGGGACGAAAAAGGACCCGGGGGCATGCATATGGGGCCAAAGGCCCTCAGATCTACTCGGCGGTAACCACGGGTGGGGCCCGGACGCGCGGAACCCCGGCCCGCAGCGCTCGGGGGAAGGGCGCTGCGGACCGGGGTGGTCACCGCGGGAGGGTCGTGGGGCCCGTGCGAGCCGCCGGACGCGCACGGGCCGCCGGGCTCACTTCAGGTGGAGCTGCTGGCCCGGGTAGATCAGGTCGGCGTCGTCGACGATGTCCTTGTTGAGCTCGAAGAGCTTCGCCCAGCCGCCCTTGACGTCGTGGGCGGCGGCGATCGTGCTCAGGGTGTCGTCGGCCTTGACCTTGTACTCGCCGTCACCCTTCTCGACCTTCTTGCCGGTGGGGGTGGTGACGGTCTTCTTCGGCGCGGCCTTCTTCTCGGCCTTCGGCGCGGTGCGCTTCTCGCTGCGGGTCGTCGGCTGCTCTGCCTTGCGCTCCGGCGCGGGGGCGGCCTGCTCGGCGGAGCCGCCGTCGTACGAGGCGCCGGAGAGGCCCACGCCGCAGCTCGGCCAGGCACCCTTGCCCTGGCCGGCCAGGACCTTCTCGGCGACCTGGATCTGCTGCGACTTGGAGGCCTGGTCGGCGGAGGCGGCGTACGCGGTGCCGCCGTAGGCGGCCCAGGTGGAGGCCGAGAACTGCAGGCCGCCGTAGTAGCCGTTGCCGGTGTTGATGGACCAGTTGCCGCCGGACTCGCACTGGGCGACGGCGTCCCACTCGGAGGACGTGGCGGCGGAGGCGGAGCCCGCGGTCATCAGCGGGGCGGCGACGGCGACACCGGCGACGCCGACGAGCGCGACGGCGCGGGTGGCCTTGGAAGCGCGACGGTGCTTGCCCTTACCCGAAAGCAGCATGGAGTTCTCCTCACCGACGCCTGCGAGGTGAGCTGTCGGGTTCGGACCAAGTGAGTTGTCCGGCCGCGTGACCAGCACGCGGCTCCACCCCAAGCCGGTGTTCCGGCCGTCTCTCAACGGCCGGGACCGGCGCTTACCTTGGGTCCCCCGCTCCTGCCTACGGCGCTTGCGCGACGACTGTTCCCATCGACCGACGGCAGGATTCGGCGTTCCCGGTCGACGGGGCCCGCGGTGGCGAGCGGTGTCGACCGTAAACACAGACCCCCGTGAAGTTCAAAGAGGTCCATAGGGGAGAAATCACCCCTCCTTGCCCCTGCCCAAAAGCCGTTTACGCAGGTGAGAGGCGACAGGAGCAAACTTTGCGGACGTGACACGCCAGTTGGGGCAAAGAGACCCTTGTCTCACTTGCACAGAACCGGACATACAGCCCCTAACTACCCCTGCGCGGGGACGGTTTCGGGGGTCAGGTCGAGGCTCTGGCCAGGGAGGATGAGGTCCGGGTCGGCACCCACCGTTCCACGGTTGGCGTCATAGAGGGCGGTCCAGCCGCCGGGCAGCTCGTTCTGCTGGGCGATCTCGGTGAGGTTGTCCCCCGGCTTGACGGTGTATTCGTCCGCAGTGCCGGGAGTGCCCGTATTGTCCGCAGGCTCTCCAGGGGTGGCGCCCTTTGTCGTCCCGTCAATCCCGGTCGCGCCCTCGGCCGGCTCGCCCGGCGAGGCGTGACGGCCGCCCTCGCGGCTCGCTTCCGTACCGCTTTCGCGCGTGGTGTCCGTTTGGCCCGGCTCTTCGGGGGCGGCGCCGCCGCGGTGCTTGCCGGTGCCGGGGGCGACCGGCTCGGACGGGGTCCCGGACTCCGGCGCGCCGGTGGCCGTGGAGGCGTCCGGCGTCGCCGGGGTGGCGGGCGCGGACGTGGCGGGCGCGGACGCCCGGGGGGTGACGGGCGCGATCGGGGAGGTCCCCGGGGTGGCGGACGCGGACGGGAGGCCGTCGGTCCGGTTCGACTCCGCGGCCGGCCCGGTGGGCTCCTCCGGCGTGATCGGAGGCCCCGGGTCGACGTCGGGGGCGGTGCCGTCGTTGGTCAGACCGGCGATCGGGGCGCAGGTGGCCCACTCGGTGCCGCCCGCGGCGAACGCCCGCTCGGCCACGGTGATCTGCTGCGCCCGGCTGGCGAGGTCCGCACTGGTCGCGTACGACAGGCCGCCGTGCCGCTCCCAGGTCTCCTGGGTGAACTGGAGTCCGCCGTAGAGCCCGTTGCCGAAGTTGGCACTCCACAGGCCACCCGATTCGCACTCGGCCACCCGGTCCCAGGTGGCGACATCGGCGGCCGAGGCGGACCCGGCGCCGAGCAACGGCAGCGCGAGAGCCGATCCGGTCACGCCTGCGGCGACGACTATGGCGGGGGCCTGGCGGGGTCTGCGGTGACGTCCGTTCCCGGAGCGCATGCGAGGTGCCTTTCGCGTGACGGCTGAGACTGCGGTGAACGTAGCGGCATTCGAACGTCAGTCACAAGTCGATGCAGCGGAGATCACGTAAAAGTCACAGTCTTGATGGGCCGTCAGCTGCCAGAACGGGTGAACTCCACCGGAAGCGTGCGCAATCCACGCATGATGAGTCCTCCGCGCCACCGCAGATCCGCCGGGTCGGCGGCGAGGCGGAGGTCCGGCAGCCGGGTCAGAAGGGTGGCCAGGGCGATCTGTCCTTCGAGCCGGGCGAGGGGGGCGCCGATGCAGTAGTGGATGCCGTGGCCGTACCCCAGGTGCTGGTTGTCGCGCCGGGACAGATCGAGGGTGTCGGGCGCGTCGAACCGCGCCGGATCGCGGTCGGCGGCGGCGAGCACGACGAGGACGGGATCCCCCGCCGGGATCTGCTGTCCGCCGATCGTCAGCGGCTCCAAGGCGTAACGCCACGTGGCCAGTTCGACCGGCCCGTCATAGCGCAGCAGCTCCTCGACACCGGTCTCCAGAAGGCCCCGCTCCCCCGCCGCGAGCGACTCCTGCAGACGCGCGCGCTGGCCGGGGTTCCGCAGCAGGGCGTAGACCCCGTTCCCGACCAGATTGACCGTGGTCTCGAAGCCGGCGAAGAGCAGGATGAAGGCCATCGCCGCGGCCTCGTTCTCGGTGAGGTGCTCCCCGTGGTCCGAGGCCTTGATGAGCCCCGAGATCAGGTCGTCCCCGGGGTCGAGCCGCTTGCGGTGGATCAGCTCGGCGAGGTACCCGCGCATCTTCTTCACCGACCGCGCGACCCCGCCGCGCGGCCCGCCGCCGTGCCGGATCATCATCCCGGCCCAGTCCCGGAAGTCGTCCTGGTCCTCGCGCGGGACACCGAGCAGGTCGCAGATGGCGTAGATGGGGAGCGGGAAGGCGAACTCGTGGATCAGGTCGGCGCTGCCCTCCCGCGCGAACCCGTCGATGAGCCGGTCCGTCAGCTCCTGCACCCGGGGCGCGAACTCGGCGACCCGCCGCGGCGTGAACGCCTTCGACACCAGCCGCCGCAGCCGGGTGTGGTCCGGCGGGTCGATGTTGAGCAGGTGCGTCATCAGCTCGGCCTTGCGCTCCCCCGGGATCCCCGTTTTCCCCTTGGCGTGCGCGGACTCGGCGTGGTGCGCCGGGTTCTTCGACAGCCGCTGGTCGGCGAGCGCCTGACGCGCGTCGGCGTACCGGGTCACCAGCCACGCCTCGACCCCGCTGGGCAGCTGGGCCCGGTGCACGGGGGCGTGCTCGCGGAGCCAGGCGTAGGCGGGGTACGGATCGGTCGCGAACTCCCAGGTGAAGAGCTCGGGAGCGGCGGGGAGACCGGAGACGGAGGGCTGGTCGTGCATGGTGCCGACAGTAACCGGCCGGGCCGGGGGCGGGGCGCCGGGCTGCGGAGGGGACTCCGCGGCGCGGAGCGCCCCGGCCGCGCGTCCGGGGGCCGCGAGGCGCCTCCCCTCCACAGTGCCCCCCTAGACCGTGAGGCCCTACACCGTGAGGCCCTCCGCCGCGCGGATCGTGTCGCGGTAGGCGCGGGCGGCCGCGCGGAGGGCCGCCTCCGGGTCGACGTCGTCCGCCTCCGCCCGGGCGGCGAGGGCGAGCAGTTCGTAGCCGATGCCCTCGCCGGCCGGCGGTTTCACGTCGAGGCCGGCCGTCCGGACCCGGCCGGCCAACTTCGTGGCGAGCGCGAGGCCCGGCTGCCCGAGGGGCACCCCGTCCGTCACCGAGGCGCGCTGCTTCTCGACGGCCTTGGTGCGCAGCCAGTGGGCCTTGACCTCCTCCGGGGTCTCGGCGGTCGCGTCGCCGAAGACGTGCGGGTGGCGGTGGATCAGCTTCTCCACGATCGTCGCGGCGACGTCGTCGACCGAGAAGGGCTCGTCCTCGTCCTCCTCGGCGATCCGGGCGTGGAAGACGACCTGGAGGAGGACGTCGCCGAGCTCCTCGCGCAGCTCGTCGCGGTCGCCGACCTCGATCGCCTCGACGAGTTCGTACGCCTCCTCGATGCCGTACTTCGCGAGCCCCTTGTGGGTCTGCCGGGAGGACCACGGGCACTCCCGGCGGATGCGGTCCATGACCTGCACCAGGTCGAGGAGGCGGGCGCCGGGCAGGTCGTACGAGCCGGGCAGCAGCTCCAGGTCGGGCATGGCCACCCGGCCCGAGCCGGCGAGCCGGGCGAGCCCGTCCGTCAGCGCCTGGTCGCCCTCGCCGGACGGCAGGACGACCACGGTCCGTCCGCCGGCGCACCGGTCGACGAGGTCCTGCGCGGTGGGCCGGGCGTGCTCGACGGTGATCCCGGCCTCGCGGAGGTACGGCAGCTGGGGGTGGTGCTCGTCGGCGCACACCACGCGGTCGGCGGCGCGCAGCGCCTGCCAGGCCGGCCAGGACAGCAGTCCGGGGGCCACGCGATGGCTGGCGGTGAGAAGGACGACACGACCGGTCCCGGCGGGTGCTTCAGCGTTCACCCTTCGACCTTACGCGGGCCCGCCGGGCGCCCGGCCCCCGCGTCCCGCCGCCCGCCCGGCCGGTGAACCGGGCCATGGCGGCCGCTTCCGTTCCTCGTCCGTGCTGCTACGCGCCCGCCGGGACGGCCTGCGGGTCCTGGCTGATCTGGCGCAGCCAGGGCGCGGTGTAGGTGCCGAGCTGGATCTTCTCGTCGTCCCAGGCGCCGAACCGCGGGTTCACGTCGATGTCGAGGTCCTTGGAGGCGGCGGTGAAGACCTCGGTGAGCTTCTTCTGGCCCTCGGGGGTGTTGGCGATGCCGAGCTTGGCGGCGATCTTGTTCATGAGGACGGTGCGGCGGACGACCTCGTCGATCCGGTCGGGGGCGACCCCCTGCTGCTGGAGCAGCATCGCGGCGAGCTGGGCCTCGCCGCCGCTCTGCGCGGCGAACTCGCCGCGCGCCTTCTGGATCTCCCCGCGGCTGACGGTGATGCCGTGGTCGGCGCCGACCCGCTCCACCACCCGGTCGAAGATCATCACGTTGAGCTTCTCGCGGCTGAGGTCACCGGTGGCCTTGATCAGGTCCGCGGACTGGGGCGACTTCTGCTGGGCGGACCGTACGTCCCGCACCTGCGCCTGGAGGCTGGACACCTCGATCCGCTCGCCGCCGACGACGGCGGCGGCCCCCGGGTGGGCGTCGCTGCCGCAGGCGGCGAGCAGCGGAGCCGCGGCGAGGAGCGCGGCGGAGACGGAGAGCGCGGTGCGGCGGTGCAAAGGAGCCTCCCGGCGTGGGTCGTGCGGCAGTGGAACGACCTTGCGGTGATCGATGTTAGGCAGTCGCCGTGGCCGGGGCCACTACTTCGAAGCGACTGTTTCGGTCAACGACTCCCGTGTTCGGGTGGTGTCGGGTCGCAACATGATCGTCCGGGAGACCAGGAAGGTGATGGGGATGGCCGCCGCGGCGGCCATCAGGGGGGCGTAGCGGCTGTCGACGCCGGCCAGGTCGACCAGGACGTAGACGCCGACGGTGGTGATCACGAAGTTCGCCGCGTTGGTGAGCGGGAAGAGCAGGAACTTCCGCCAGGTGGGGCGGGTGCGGTAGGTGAAGTACGAGGTGAGGAAGAACGAGCCGATCATGGAGAACACGGACGCGACGACATGCGCGGCGATGTACGGCATCCAGGCGACGAGGAGCAGGTACGGGCCGTAGTAGGTGGCCGTGTTCACGACGCCGACCAGCGCGAAGCGCACGGCCTGCCAGGTCACCGTCATCGCCGTACGAGCTCCTCCGGGCGCTGCCGCTGGGCGGGCACCCCCACGTTCGTCGCCTTCACCAGGAAGTGCGGGCGTCGCTTCACCTCGTAGTAGATCCTGCCGACGTACTCCCCCACCAGCCCCAGCATCACCATCTGGACGCCGGCCAGCGCCGTGACCGTCACGAGCAGGGTGACGTATCCGGGTGTGTCCACGCCGTTCACCAGCGCGACACCGACGATCCAGGCCGCGTACGCCAGGGCCACCGAGACCAGGACCATTCCCAGATAGACGGCGGCCCGCAGGGGCTTGTTGTTGAAGGAGAGAAGTCCGTCGAGGCCGTAGTTCAGCAGCTTTCCGAAGCTCCATTTCGAGCGGCCTTCCTCCCGCACCGCATTCTCGTACTCGAACGTGGTGGTACGGAATCCGACCCAGGCGAAGATGCCCTTGGAGAATCGGTTGTACTCGGTCAGTTCCAGGATCGAGTCGACCGTTCGGCGGGAAAGCAGCCGGAAGTCGCCGACCCCGTCGACCAGCTCGACGTCCACCAGCCGGTTGATCGCCCAGTAGTAGGCGCGCGCGGTCACGGTGCGGGTCACCCGGTCGCCGGTGCGGGTCCGGCGGGCGATGACCTGGTCGTACCCCTCGGCGTGGAGGGCGACCATGCGGTGCACGAGCTCCGGCGGATGCTGGAGGTCGGCGTCCATGATCACCACAGCGTCGCCCGCGGCGTGCCGCAGGCCGGCCAGCATCGCCGCCTCCTTGCCGAAGTTCCGGCTGAAGGAGACGTAGCGGGCACGGGGATCGGAGGCGGCGATCTCCTCCAGGAGCGGGAGCGTACGGTCGTGACTTCCGTCGTCCACGTAGACCAGCTCGAATTCGCCGTCAAAGCGGGAGAGTTCGGTGGTCACATGGTCGTGGAAGCGGCCGATGATCTCCTCTTCGTTGAAGCACGGGACCACAATCGAGAGCAGCACGGGAGAAACGACAACGGAGCCGGATGTCGGCGGTGGATTCGCGACGTGACGGCGAGACGACCATTGAATGAACTGGCCGCCTAAGCACACGATTTCGTTTCTCCGGCTGGCATATTCGAACCATCATGAAGATCAGGACCCAGCGGGCGGGACGCGCCGCGGGGCTCGCCGGGTTCCTCACCGTGCTCGCCGTGTGCACCGGGGACGCCGTCGCCCGTGCCTTCCCCTTCGGCCCACGCCGACGCGCCGTCAACGACCTGGCCAACCAGTTCGTCCCGTTCCACGCGCACCTGTGGGACCTGCTGCGCGGGGACGCCGACGGCGGACTGCTCCTCAACTGGCGGTCCGGCTGGGGCACCAGCTTCCTGCCCGACCTCGGCACCTATCTGACGAGCCCCTTCGCTCCACTCGTCGCGCTGTTCCCGCGCGACGACATCGAGTACGCGGTCTACGCCGTCACGGTCCTGAAGACGGCGGTGGCGGCCGCCGCCATGACCGCGCTGCTGCTGCGCACCCGGCCGGGCACGTGGTGGGCGGCCGGGCTGCTCGGCGCCTCGTACGGCCTGTGCGGCTGGTCCGTCGCCGAGGCCACGTACAACCCCATGTGGCTCGACGGGCTGATCGCCTTCCCGCTGCTGTGCCTCGTGGGCGAATGGGTTCGGGAGGGGCGGCGGCCGCTCCTCGGGCCGCTGGTGGTCGCGCTCTGCTGGATCGCGAACTTCTACACCGCGTACATGGCCGCCCTCGGCGCGGCCCTGGTCCTGCTGGTCCGGCTCGCCGAGACCGACTCCTTCCGCCTCCGCGTGGTGGGCCGGGCGGCCGCCACGACCGGGCTCGGCGTGGGGCTCGCCGCGCCCGTCCTGTTCCCCGTCCTCCTCGGCTCCCGGCTCGCGCACCCCGGTCTCGTCCGGGAGTTCGCCCCGGTCGTCTGGCCGGACTTCCTCGCCCGGCTGCTGCCCGCCACGTACAGCTTCTCCAGCCCCGCGGTCTTCGTCTTCACCGCCGTGCCGTTGCTCGCGCTGTCGCTGCCGCTGCGCCGGGACGTCGCGTGGCGCGAGCGGTGGCTGTGGGCGGGGCTGGCCGTGACCGTGGCGGTGTCCACGCAGTGGGGCCCGACCCATCTGCTGTGGCACCTCTTCGCCACGCCGAACGGCAGCCCCTACCGGCAGACGTTCGTCCTCGCGGGCGTCCTCGTCCTCACCGCCTGGGCCGGCCTCGCGCACGGCCCGCCCGACCGGCGGGCGCTGCTCGGCGGGGCCGGGGCGGTGGGTCTCGCGGCGGCGGTCACGCTGCTCAGCCCGCTGGCGCACGGCTGGGCGCTGCTGCTGGGCGCGGCCGGATGCGCCGCCGTCGTCGGGGCGATGCTCCTGCCCCGGCGGGGGCGGTACGCGGCCGTGGCCGCCGTCGTCCTGTCGGGGGCGCTGGTCGGGCAGGCGGCGGCGACCACCGCGTACGCCGACCGGGAGCGGGCGGCCCGCCTCGACGACTATCCGGCGTACGGCGCGGAACACGCGCGCCGGGCCGCGGCGCTCGCGGCGGTCGACGGCTGGCCTGCCTACCGGACGGACTCCGGGCTGCCCCGGGTCGCGGGCAACGATCCGCTGCTGCTGGGCGGGCAGGGCGGCGCCTACTACAGCAGCCACACCCCCGAGGCCCTGACGCGGACGCTGACGGCGCTCGGCGGCGGCTGGACCTCGCGCGGCCGGAACCTGCCGAGCCTCGACAACCCGGTGACGGACGCCCTGTTCGGGGTCGGCGCGCGGTGGCGGGACGGCGCCGTCGTCCGCACGGATCCCGCGCTGGTCCTCCCGCTGGTGACCGTACGGCCGGAGGGCACGGCGCCGCCGCGGTACGGGCCTTCGCCGTTCCGCAACCAGGAGCTGCTGCTCGGGGCGCGGGTCTACGAACCGGCGGGGGCGGGCGGGGTCTGCCCGGCCGGCCGCGAGGTCGTCCTCTGGGCGCCGGACTTCACCGGCACGGCCCGGCTCGGGGCCCGGACCACGCGGCTCCTCGGCGGCCTGCCGAAGCGGCGGGCGGCGATGGTCGCCCTCGGCGTCCCGCGCACGGCGGGCGAACGCCCGGTCCTGACCGGGCGGGGCGAGCGGGGGCAGGTGGAGTGCCTGGACCACGCGCGCCTGCGGACGGCGGTGGCGGGGCTGCGGGCGACGGCGCCGACGTCGGTACGGATCACGTCCACCGGCCTGCGGGCCACCTTCGCCCCCGGCACCCGCGGCACGCTCGTCCTGGCGGCCCCCCGCATCGCGGGCTGGCGCTGCGAGGGCCGCCCGGCCGGTTCGTACGGCGGCCTGGTGGCGACCCCCGTTCCGCCCGCCGGCACCGCGGTGACCTGCGCGTTCCGTCCCCCGGGGCTCCGGGCCGGGCTGGGCGCGGGGGGTGCGGCGGCGGTGCTGCTGCTGGGTTCGGTCCTCCGGCGGCGGCGTTCCTGCGGCCCGTCCGCGCCTTCCATGGGCCCGGGGCCGGGAACGCGCGAGGGGCCGGACGCGGTGCGTCCGGCCCCCTCCGCGCGGAGCGGCGTCAGTTCTTGACGGGCTGCAGGCAGAGGACGAACTTCTCGTGCTCCCACTCCTGCGCCAGCGCGCTCAGCTCGCCGCACTTCTCGACGTCGAAGGTGCCGTCGACGACCTTGGTGACCTTGTAGAGGTCGGGCGCCTTGTCGTCGCACCCCTTGGTCTCGACCTTCGGGTCGTCGTCCGGGCCGGTGACGGTGATGCAGTCGCCGGCCTCGGCGTGGGTGGGAAGGTCGCCGCTGATCGCCGCGTACCCGAACTTCACGCCGAGCGCGATCGCGATGGCCGCGACGATGCCCAGGATCTTCTTGCCCAGGCCGCCCTTCTTCGGCGGCTCGGCGGGGGCGACGGGCTCGCCGAAGGCGGCGGGCTGCTCGGGGGTGACGGGCGGCGGCGTGGTGGTCATGAAGGATTCCTTGGGGACGTGTACATGATCAAACGCGAACGCTACATGTCGCAGATCGGTCAAAACGGACCAGGAGGAACCCGTCACCGATCAGATGCGCACTCGTGATCCTGTCGCCCCGTCAGCCGCCGCCCGGGTCCCTACAGACCCTCCGACTCCGACGCCGCCCGCTGGGCCGCGAAGTTCACCGCGTAGGCGTCGAAGACCGCCGGGTCCTCGTACTTCAGCATCGCCTCGTCGTTCACCTTCAGCGCCATCGTCGTGTACGTGTGGCTGCCGGTGAAGACGATCTTCTTGTTGGCTCCGCCCAGGTACGCGCCGTCGATCAGCAGGTACTTCGTGTGCGACGACGTGCCGCCGCGCTCGAGGGCGTGGAGCTGGTGGAGCACGATGCGGCCCTTCGCCGTCGGGCGCGTCAGCCACTCGGCCACCCGCAGCGGGAACTTCGCCGCGTCGATCGGCCAGTTGTCGAGCTTCCCGTAGACGATCTCGACGTGGCAGCCCGCGTCCGCGAGCTTCCAGAGCTGCTCGGCCACGTCCGGGCGGGCGATGTGGCCCTGCGCGATCCGGATCCGCGTACGGCCGTCGGACGTGCCGGAGCCCGGGGCGTTGCCGTAGCAGGGAGCCGCCGTGCCGACCGGCTGGGCAACCGTCTTCAGGACGTTGACCACCGGGTCGGTGCCGGAGCGCGGGAAGAAGTAGACCTTCGCCTTGCCCGCCTGCGTGTCGTGCGCGTACTCGTCGACCTGCGGGACCTGCCCGACGGCCGCCCCCGCCTGGTCGCCGAAGTACGCCGTGTACGCGTCGAACAGCTCCTTGTTGCCCGCCACCGTCATCGCGTCGTTCCACAGCTTCGTGCGGTCCTGCTCGATGAGGTTGCCCGAGGACTGCACCACCACGTCGTCCACCGGCACGGTGCCGTTCCCCTTGGTACGGGAGAACAGGAAGTACTTGTTGTGGTTGACGTTGTCGTACCAGCCGTTCGGGTCCGCCGCCGTGGTGCCCGGGTCCTTCGCGAGGCAGGCCTCCTCCGGCTTGCATATCCGCACCCAGGAGTCGCCGCCGAGCCCGTTCTTGAGGTTCGAGACGGCCGGGTAGCCGGCGGTGTCGGCGTCGAGGACCACCTGGACGGTCACCCCGCGCGCGTGGGCGGCGAGCAGCCGCTCGGTGAGCCACTGGGAGCCGTAGAGGTACAGGGAGACCCGGATCGACGACTGCGGCTCGGCGCCGTCGACGAGCCGGCCCAGGTGGCTGAGGATCCGCCCCTGGGCGGTCGTGTCGCCCGACGGGTCGTTGAAGACCGGCCCGGTCGTGACGGCCGTGACCGGCTCCGCGCTCGCCGCCGGGGTCGCCATCAGCAGGGCGCCCAGCGCGAGCGAGGCCGCCGTCGTTCTGTATCCGTGCTTCTTCGCGCGCTGCTTCGTGGTCACGTGCCCTCGTTCTCGTTCCTTCGGGTGGCGTCCGCGCACCCGCGCGTACGCTGCACGGCCCGGGCGGAGGAGCCGCCCGGGCCGGACGAGAATCATCGCCCGACCGACGATCTTGCGGCCGTGATCCGGCTCACACCCCGTCAGACGTGCGGGCCCATCTGCTGCTGGCGGGCGAGCGCGCGCCGCAGATCGGCCGGGACCGCGTGGTACGGACCGTAGGCGCGCTCGGTGTCGTAGAGCAGCGCCTGGAGGTGCTGGTGCGCCGTCGCGTGGTCGCCCATGGCCAGCAGGAGGTTCCCGATCCGCCGGCGGATGTCGAAGCCGCGCGACGGGTCCGTGCCGCCGTCGACGTACGGCAGCAGCGCGCGGTACTCCGCCAGCGCGTCCGCGGTCTCGCCGAGCTGTTCCAGGCACTGCGCCGCGTCGAAGCGGAACCGCAGCGTCTGCGGGTCGGCCGGGCCCGCCTCCGCGGTGCGGTCCTCGGCCAGGCGGCGCAGCTCCGGCAGGGCGCGGCGGTACTGACCGTCGTCCATCAGGGTCGTGGCGTACTGCTTGCGCAGGATCCGGACGACGGGCGAGTGCTCGCCGTGCTCGGCCGCGGCGGCGGGCAGGATGCCGCCGAGGATGTCGACGGCCTGGGTGATCGACCCCTCGCCCAGCAGCCGCTTGACCTCGTCGACGGCGGCGGCCACGTCCGGGCGCGAGACGGGCGGGGCGACCGGCGGCGCGACGGGGGGCGGCGGCGGGACGGCGGCCCGGTCGGGCCACGGCGCGTGCGGGCGCAGGAAGGGGCGCGTCGGATCGAGCGGCCCCGAGGGGACCCCGCGCGCGGGCAGCAGCGGCAGCAGCGCCTCGTACACCTCGTGCGCGTCGGACGGCCGGTGCCGGTGGTCCTTGGCGAGCAGCCGCAGGACCAGCGCCTCCAGGGCCTCGGGCACCTCGGGGCGCAGCCGGCGGACCGGCAGCGGCGGCTCGTACAGGTGCCGGTGCAGCACGCCGAGGGCGGTGGAGCCGGCGAAGGGCACGTTCCCGCTGAGGAGTTCGTGGAGCAGCACGCCGAGCGCGTACAGGTCGGTGTACGGGCCGACGGCGCCGCCCATCGCCTGTTCGGGCGCCATGTAGGCGGGGCTGCCGATGGGCGAACCGGTGTGGGTGAGGCGGGTGGTGTCGGTGTCCAGGACGGAGGCGACGCCGAGGTCGAGGACGGTGACGCTGCCTTCGGGGCGCACCATCACGTTCCGCGGCTTGAGGTCGCGGTGGACGATCGGCACCGCGTGCACGGCGGCGAGGACCGCGCACAGCTGCGCGGCGACGGAGACCGCCCAGGGCCAGGGGTACGGGTCGTGTTCGGCCAGGTGGTCGGCGAGGTCCGCGCCCTCGACGTACTGCATGACGAGGTACAGCTCGTCGCCGTCGCTGCCGGCGTCGTGGACGGTGACCAGGCCCGGGTGGTCGACCTGGGCGGTGACCCGGCACTCGCGGACGAAGCGGCGCCGCATCTCGCCGGCGGCGGTGGCGGCGGCCATGTGGTCGGGTCGCAGGAGTTTGACGGCGACACGGCGGTCGAGCCGTGTGTCGTACGCCGTCCACACCTGGCCCATGCCGCCCTGGCCGATGAGCGTGGAGAGTTCGTAACGGCCGCCGATGACGCGTCCGTTCACTTCCCCTCGTCCTTACGGAGGAGGTGGCTCAGCTCGTCCAGCTCGGCGCGGACCTCGTCGAGCCGGGGGTTGTGCGGCTGGGGGGCGGGGGTCTGAGGGGTGTGCGGCGGCGGGGTGGGGTGGGGCTGCTGTTGCGGCTGGGGCGGGACGGCCGGGAGAGGCTGGGCCTGCGGCTGCGGGTGCGCCTGGGGCTGGACCTGGGGGTAGGCGGGCGGGTAGCCGTACCCCGTCCGGTGCTGCGGGACGGTCGTCGCGTACGGCGACGCTCCCGCCGGTCCCATCCGGCGCACCTTGTCGTGCCGGATGTCGGCGTAGAGGAAGTAGGCCGTGAACACGAGGGCGCTGAGCAGGATCAGGCCGACGGTGACGTCCGCCTGCGTCGTCTCGACGTCGTCGGGCATCAGGACCAGGCCGGTGATCACGACGGCGGTCGCCACACCGCACAGGATCCAGTCGGACGTACGGCGCGTCACGATGGCGAGCCGCAGCATCGTCGCCCAGGTCAGCATCCCGCAGCTGAAGAGCGGAAGCGCGGCGAAGAGCACACGGAGCACGACGATCGACGTCGGGAGGGCACGCGGAGGTGCCGGGGGCTCATAGCCGGGGCCGTACATTCCTGCTCCTGGTCACCTGGATCGGTTGCGGGTCCGAGCGTATACACCGACGACGACAACGGCTCCCGGGTTGTACGGAACCGTTGCCGAACCGATCAGGGCGCGGGGGTCAGGGAGCCACCGTGCCGTCCGCGAGCCCGTCGTAGAGACCCTGGACCAGCAGGTCGCCGAGCCGTCCGGCGAGGCGCAGGGCGTCCTCGAACTCGGCGAGGGCGCGGAAGCGTTCGCCGTACCGCTGCTGCTCGGCGAGCGGCAGGCGCGGGAGCTGGAGGCGGCGGACGTCGAGCCGGGTGGCGGTGGAGGCGTAGCTGCTGGCCTGGCGGTTGTTGGCGGTGCCGCGCAGGAATCCGGCGAGGAACCAGGGGTCGAGGGCGGCCGGGTCGGGGCGCAGCAGCTGGAGGTTGCGGCCGAGGGCGGCCCCGGCGGTGGCCGCGTCGACGACCCGGGCGACGGAGCCGCCGCCGAGGACGGGGACGACGACGTCGCCGGCGCGGAGCAGGACGGGCTCCTCGGGCGGCCCGTCGGGGAGGGCCCCGGAGGGCGGCTGGGCGGCGAAGACGTCGTTCTCGGTGAGCACCCGGGCGGGATGGTCCCGGCGGGGCGCCTCGGGGCCGGCCGTGCCGGTGGTGCCGGTGGTGCCCGCGCCGCCGGCGCGGAGTTCGAGGGCTCCGGTGCGGGCGAGTTCGCCGACGGTGACGCCGGTGAGGCGGGCGGCGGCCGGGTCGGCGGTCGTGGGCGGCGGGGGCGGGGGGGCGAGGGCGACGGTGCGGCTCAGGGTCTCGGCGAGCCGGTCGCGGACCCGCGCCAGGTCCGCCGCGCCGCCGGCGGCGGCCGGGGGCGGCAGGTGGCGGGCGGGGGCCAGGTCGACGTCGTCGTCGAGGAGTTCGATGACGGGCACGGCCCGGCTCGCGCCGGGGACCTGCTCGACGGTGCCGTCCTGGGCGAAGGGCAGCCAGGCGTCGAGGACGGCGGTGTGCACGGCCTGCCAGTCGAGCCGGTCGCGGCCCGGGCCGCCGCCCTGCTGGTCGGCGGCGAGGGACGCGGTGTCGACGACGAGGAGTTCCTGGGAGGCGGCGGTTCCGGCGACGGGCCTGCGCAGCACCCAGAGGTGGAGCGGGATGCCGTACGGCGGCGCGGCGCCGGCGGGCAGGGCGACGACGGCCCGCAGGGCGCCCCGGCGCAGCAGGTCGGCGCGGATGCGGCGGCCGGAGCGGCGGGAGGCTGCGGCGGGCGGCATGAGCAGGACGGCCGTGCCGCCGGGGCGGAGGCGGGCCAGGGCGTGCTGGACCCAGGCGAGTTCGGATTCCGTACGGGCCGGGAAGCCGTACTCCCACCGCGGGTCGTAGGCCAGTTCCTCGTGGCCCCAGTTGCGCTCGTTGAACGGCGGGTGGCACAGCACGGCGTCCGCCGCCAGGTGCGGGAAGGCGTCGGCGCGCAGGCTGTCGCCGGCCCGCACGCGGACGTCGGCGTCGCCGGCCAGGGCCAGGCGCAGGGCGGTGAGGGCGGCCAGGTCGGGGTCGGCGTCCTGGCCGTGGAGGGCGCCGGGCCGCTCGACGGCGCGCAGCAGGGTGCCGGTTCCCGAGGCGGGGTCGAGGACGGTGGGGGGTCCGTCGGTGCCGGCGGCGGCGAGGGCGGCCATCAGGGCGGCGGGCCCGGGCGGGGTGAGCGTGTACTGGCGCGGGTTGGCGTCGAGGTACCGGCCGAGGAGGAACTCGAAGGCCTCACGGGGCCCGGTCTCGGCGGCGAGGTCGGCGGCCCCGCGCACGAGGGGGAGGGACGGGGCGAGTTCGGCGGCGGTGGGGGTGCGCACGCTGCGCTCGGGGCCGAACCGCTCGGTGAGCGTCTCCTCCAGGGCGATCGGCAGGGTCGCGGCGAGCCGTTCGTCGTCGGCGGCGGCGAGCGTCGGCCAGGCCGCGGCCCGGTCGCGTACGAGCAGCAGCACGGCGCCCGCGTGGGCGAGGGCGGTGACGGCTCCCGCGGGATGGCCGGCGACCTGCTGCCAGACCCGCTCGCGCAGGGGGACCTCGGCGAGCTTGCCCTGGGCGCGCAGCCACTCCTCGACCTCGGCGAGGGCGAAGGAGGGACTGGTCTCCGTGCCGCCGACGGGGCGGGGGAAGTCGGCGTGCCGGCGCCGCCAGTTGCTGACGGCGGCGCGGCCGACCCCGGCCAGCCGGGCGATCCCGGCGGCGGTCACCTCTGTCGCGCGCTCCGGCACCGTCCGACTCCCTTCGTGGTCCTGCTGTCGTCGTTGTGGCGTCGATAGTACCGACGCGCGCAAGGCTCACCGCTTCACAGCGTGATCCGACCTGAAAGACGTGAACCGTGTTGACTCGGTTCACAGGCTCTGCTGTTATTGATCCATCGCTCCAGTCAGTCGACCGGTCCGGGAGGACACAGTCATGTCGTACGACACCACGCACTTCCAGCCCGCGCCGGCGCCGGCGGCGTTCCGCAACGGGCTCGGCACCGCGGCCCTGGTCCTCGGGATCATCGGCACGGTCTCCGGCCTGATCCCGTTCTTCTTCTGGCTGGCGGGCATCCTGGGCCTGATCGCGCTGGTCCTCGGGCTTGTGGGCAAGGGCCGGGTGAAGCGCGGCGAGGCGAACAACAAGGGCGCGACCGTCACGGGCGTCGTCCTCGGCCTCGCGGCCCTGGTCCTCTCGGTGGTCGGCGCAGTGATCACGTTCGCGGCGGTCAGCGAGGCGGTCGACGAGATCGACAAGGCCGTCAAGGACGCCGCCCCGAAGGACCCGACGTCGAAGAAGCCGGGCGCGTCGGCGGGCGGCGGGGACACGGGCACGGCCAAGGCCCTGGGGGCCGGCGCGAGCTCCACGTACGACGACGGGCTGAAGGTCACGGTCTCGGCGGCGAAGACGTACTCCCCGAGCGAGTACGCCGTCGGCCACACCGAGGGCAACAAGGCCTACCAGGTCACCGTCGTCATCGAGAACGGCGGCACGAAGCGGTTCGACTCCACGCTGGCGACGCTGGACGCCCGCGCGGGCAAGGACGGGGTCGCGGCCGAGCAGATCTTCGACGAGAAGGTCGGCAGCGGCTTCGACGGCGCGGTCCTGCCCGGCAAGAAGTCCACGGTCACCTTCGCCTTCGACGCCCCGGCCGACGCGAAGACCCTCATGGTCGACGTGAGCCCCGGCCTGGAGCACAACGCCGCCCAGTGGGAGCTGAAGATCGGCTGACCGCCGGGGCCGCGCGGGCCCCGCGGGCCCCCGCCCCTCGGCACCGCCCGGCGCTCCCCGCCGCCACGGCGCACCCCCGTACCGCCCGGCGCCTCCCCGCCGCCTCCGCACGCCCCCGCCGCCGCCACGGCGCTCGAACCGCACGCAGTCCCACCGCCGCCACGGCGCCGCCCCGCACCGCACGCTTCCCACCTCCGGAGAACCCCGCATGTCCGAGCTCACCCACCCCCGCCCCCGCCTCCGCCCCCGCCTCCGTCTCCGTCGTACGGCCCTCGCCACGGCGTTCTGTGCCGCTCTGGCGCTCGGCGCCGCCGCCTGCGGCCCGTTCGGTGACGACCCGAAGGCCGCCGGGCCGTTCGGGGAGCTGACCGGGCCGCAGATCGCCGACAAGGCGATCACCGCGACCAAGGCCGCCGACTCCCTCACCCTCGACCTGGCCGTCAGGACGACCGACGGGCCGATGAAGGCGCGTCTGGCCGTCGACATCCGGAAGAAGTGCGCCGGCACGCTGACGGTCGGCACGACGGGGACGGCGGAGGTGGTGAAGCCGGACGACACGTTCGCCTACCTCCGCTTCGACGAGGCCTTCCTGCGGGAGCAGGCCAAGGGCGAGTCCGCCGAGATGCAGGAGGCCGTGCTGAAGGAGCTGAGGGGCCGCTGGGTGAAGACGGCGGTGTCGGACCCGGAGGCCAAGGAGAGCCTGGAGCTCTGCGACCTGAAGGCGCTCCTCGCCGACTTCGAGCAGGGGACCGCCCTCTCCGTGAAGAGCGGCGAGACCACGGTCGGCGGCAGGAAGGCGCTCATGCTCACGCAGGCGTTCGACAAGGAGAAGACGACGCTCTACGTCGCCACGGAGGGCGAGCCGCACCTGCTGAAGATCGTGACGGCGGGCGGCGAGGAGCCGGGGACGATCGCCTTCACCGACTACGGCAAGCCGGTCACCGCCACGCCCCCGCCCGCCAAGGACATCCTCGACGAGAAGCAGTAGCCCGAGGAGCGCTGAGCCGAGGAGCCGGGGGACGGCGACGGGGTGTGCGGGCCGCCGGAGGGGGGCGGCCCGCACACCCCGTCGGGTGTTCACGGATCGGTCGGGTTACAGGCGGTGGCGGACCCAGACGTTCGGCTCGACGTAGACGGCGTAGCCGCGGGAGACATCGCAGTGCACCGGCACCAGGGCGCCCTCGACCTCCACCGGGCCGTCGGTGTCGAAGGGCAGGCCGGTCCACTTGCGCCAGTCGTCCAGGGCGGCGGCGATCGTCATCGACACCGGGGCGACGGACTCCACCGCCCCGCCGGCGCGGACGTGGACCCGCAGCCAGGGGTCGGTGGGCAGCCCGTCCGCCTCGCGGGTACGGAAGGCGTATTCGCTCATCGGCGTACCGGCCTCCAGATGCTTGCCGTTGGGCCGCACCGGCGCGACGAGCTGGGTGAAGCCGAGGCGCTCGGCGTTGTCCCGCATGGCGGCCAGCATCCTGGCGGAGACGCCCCGGCCCAGCGCCTCGCGGGCGACGGTGACCTCGATGGCGCTGACGGTGTCGGGGATCCGGCCGTGCCGCTTGTCGGAGAAGGCCCACAGCAGCATCTGGTCCCAGCCGGTGGCGGGCAGTTCGCCACGGCCCTCGGCTCCGAGCTGGAACGGGACGCTGAACGCGCGCGCCACGACCGTGCCTTCGGGGTCGGTGGCGACCAGGACGTACTCCGGGAGTTCACCGACGACCCGGCCGATGTTGGCCCAGCCGATCGGGTCGTGGAGCATGAACTCCGGCCACAGGTCGAGCATCCGCCACATCGGCCCCTCGAGTTCGGGACGTTCGGCGAGAGTGGTTATGTTCAGCTCCATCCGCGCAGGCTAACGATCTCGCCCCCGCTCCCCAACCGGTTTTTCTTCGGACCCGCCCGGCCCCTACGGCAGTTTCTGCCGCGGGCAGGCGGCGAGGACCCGCTTCATCGCGTCCCGCTCGGCGCGTGTGACCCACACGCCGTACTTCTTCTTCACCGCGACCTGCCCGGCCACGTACGGGCAGCGGTACGTCTTGTTCGGCGGCAGCCAGGTCGCCGCGTCGCCGTCGGACTTGCGGCGGTTGGCGCCGGAGTCGACGGCGAGGAGGTTGAGCGGGTCGTTGGCGAACCGGCGCCGCTTGCCCGCGTCCCACTGCTGCGCGCCCTTCTGCCAGGCGTCGGAGAGGGCCACGACATGGTCTATGTCGATCTTGCTGCGGCCGCGGACGTAGTCGACGCGGCCGCCGGTGTAGGGGTCGTCGGCGAGGACCCCGGAGGCGACCTTGCAGCGGCCGTCGGTGAAGCGGACGTCGGCGAGGTCGCGCTTGAGGATGTCGTCGCGGGTGCCGCAGCCGTTGCCGTCGACGTCGGCCCAGGCGCGGCCGAACTTCTCCCGGTCGTAGCCGGTCTTCGGGGCGCGGCCCTTGACGGTGAGGATGTCCACGGCGGCGAGCGCGGATCCGGCGCCCCCGGGGGCGCCCTTGGCGGGCCGTCCTTCCGGTGGCGGCGTACAGCCGGAGGCGAGGAGGGCGGCGGCGGCGAGCGCGGCGAGACGCGGGATCCTGCGGTAGCTGGGCACGCGGGGATATTAGCCAGGCACCGCGGGGGGTCCGCCAGGGTGCCGGGTTGCCCGGCGCGCGGAATCGGCGCGGGGCGCGTAGCGTCGAATGCGGTGTATGTCCCCTTCCGAAGGAGTCTGGACGCATGGGGATCATGGACAAGCTCAAAGAGATGCTGGGCCAGCACCCGGACAAGACCCAACAGGGGGTCGAACGCGCCGGGGACATGGTCGACAAGAAGACCGGCAACAAGTACACGGGTCAGGTCGACCAGGCACAGCGGCACGTCGGGGACAGGCTCGGCGCGAAGGACCGGCGGGAAGAACCCCCGCCGCCCCCTCCGCCCACCACCTGACGGCGCCGGTCCGACCCAGGACGTGTCGCGACGTTCCCGCCTCGCCGGGAACGCCGGGCACGCGCTGGCTCCACCCCCACACCTCCGCGGCCGTGGACGTGCTTCGCGCACGCCACGGCCGCGGCGCGTACCGCCGCGCCCCCGCGGCTCCGCTCAGATCTTGCCGATGCCGAGGGTGTTCTCGGCCGGGAGCAGCCCCGAGCCGATCACCGCCAGCCAGGGGCCGCCGAGGAGTTCGGCGAGCCGGGCGGTTCCTTCGTGGCCGAGGGCGTCCCAGGGGGCGGCGGCCAGACGGTCGGTGCGCAGTTCGACCTCCGCGCGCAGGGCCCGGCCGGCCTCGGTGGCCGTGCCGTCGGCGGCGAGCAGACCGCGGGCGGCGAGGCGGTCCCGGGCCGCGCCCCATTCGGCCTCGCTCCAGCCCCGGCTCTCGAAGGTCTTCTCCGAGGCGGCGCCGACCGCGGCGAAGGAGACCAGCGAGGCGGCGGGGTCCAGCTCGGCGGCGAGCAGGGCGGCGAGGTGCCCGTCGCCCCGGTGCTCGCGCAGCAGCGTCGCGGCGTGCCAGAGGACGAGGTGCGGCGCCTCCGGCCAGGGCAGCGCGGCGTGGGCGGCGGCGAGCGGTCGCCCCGCCGTCCCGGCGGCCTCGGCGGCGCGGCGCGCCAGCCGGGCGGCCTCGGCGACTTCGGGGCCGTCGACGGTCTCCGCGCCGAGGACGCTCCGGTACGCCCGGTCGACGGCCCGCAGCCGGGCGGCGAGCACCGCGTCGGGTGCGGCCGTGTGCCAGACCGCCGGGACGTACCGGCCGACCGTGTCGGGGCTGAAGCCGTAGAAGGCGGAGGCGACCCGCTCCCGTCCGGCGGGGCCGAGCGGCGCGGCGCGCCAGGCGAAGTAGCTCGGCCAGCGCTCCTCGACGGCGTAGCCGAGGCGGGCGGCCTCGTCGAACGCCTCCGGGGCGTAGTACAGCAGGGCGTGCAGCGGTTCCAGCAGGTGCCACATCTGGCGTACGCGCCCGGGCTGGACGCCTGTCTCCGGTTCCACGGTCATGGCTTCCCCCTCCACCTCATCTTGTCACTGTCTAGATTGCGTGCCCGACTCCAACCTGTCAATGACTAGATCCGCGTAGGATGGGGATTCATGACCGCTCGGCGCACCTATCACCACGGCGACCTGCGGCAGGCCGTCCTGACCGCCGCCCTCGACGTCATCGCCGCCGAGGGCCCCGCGGCGCTGAGCCTGCGCGACCTGGCCCGCCGCGCGGGCGTCTCCCATGCCGCGCCGGCCCACCACTTCAAGGACCGCACGGGCCTGCTGACCGCGATCGCCGCCGAAGGCCACGATCTCCTGGCCGACGCCCTCGCCACCGCACCCAGCCTCCGCGAACGCGGGGTCGCCTACGTCCGCTTCGCCGTCGACCGTCCCGCCCACTTCCAGGTCATGTTCCAGCCCGCCCTGCTGCGGGGCGACGACCCGGACCTGCTGGCGGCCCGGCGACGCTCCTCGGCCGAACTCCGCGCGGGCATCGACTCCCTGACCCCGGCGGCCACCCCCACCGCGGACGCCCGCACGGCGGGCATCGCCGCCTGGTCGCTGGCCCACGGCTTCGCGACGCTCCTGCTGACCGAGAACCTGGACGCGCGGAACGCCCGCGACCCCGGAGACGATCCGCGCGCCGAAGAGGACGGGCACAGCACGGAGCCGGGGGAAGACGGGGACGGTGCCGCACACCGGGCCGAGGCGGGCCCGATGGGCGACCTGGACCCCACCGAGTACTTCCGCCGCCTCGCGGCCCTGCTCTTCTAAACCCCGCCGCCCGCCTGCGGAACCCGCCCGAGCCCCGGGCCTCAGCGGCCCCGAGCCTGAGCCCGCCCCTAGGCCCCTACGACCCGAGGATCGTGGTCAGGAACTCGCCCGTCCACGCCAGCAGTTCGCGTCCCACCACCGGCTTTCCGCCGATCTTGCCGCTCGTCGGGCGCGGGACCAGGATCTGGTGGACCGTCGGCTTGATGACCGTCCGCGGGTACAGGCGCTTGAGCCGCAGCTCCTGGGACTCGCGCAGCTCCACCGGGGCGAAGCGGATGTTCGGACCCTGCAGCACGATCTCGCCGACTCCGCAGGCGCGGGCCAGCATGCGCAGGCCCGCCACCAGGAGCAGGTTCTCGACCGGCTCCGGGAGCTTGCCGTAGCGGTCCGTCAGCTCCTCCCGTACCGCCTTGATGTCCTCCTCGGAGTTCGCCGACGCGATGGCGCGGTACGCCTGGAGGCGCAGCCGCTCGCCCGGGGCGTAGTCGTGCGGGACGTGGGCGTCGACCGGCAGTTCGATCTTGACCTCCAGGGCCGGCTCCTCCTCCACCCCGCCCTCCAGCGAGGCGCGGTAGTCCGCGACCGCCTCGCCGACCATCCGTACGTACAGGTCGAAACCGACGCCCGCGATGTGACCGGACTGCTCACCGCCCAGGAGATTGCCGGCGCCGCGGATCTCCAGGTCCTTCATGGCGACGTACATGCCGGCGCCCATCTCGGTGTGCTGCGCGATCGTCGCAAGCCGCTCGTGCGCCGTCTCGGTCAGCGGCTTCTCCGGCGGGTACAGGAAGTAGGCGTAGCCGCGCTCGCGGCCGCGCCCGACCCGGCCGCGCAGCTGGTGCAGCTGCGAAAGACCGAAGTTGTCGCCGCGCTCCACGATCAGCGTGTTCGCGTTGGAGATGTCGATGCCCGACTCGACGATCGTCGTGGAGACCAGGACGTCGAACTTCTTCTCCCAGAAGTCGACCACGACCTGCTCGAGCGCCGACTCGCCCATCTGGCCGTGGGCCGTCGCGATCCGCGCCTCGGGGACGATGTCCCGCAGCCGCGCCGCCGCCCGGTCGATCGACTCGACGCGGTTGTGGATGTAGAAGACCTGGCCCTCGCGGAGCAGTTCACGGCGGATCGCCGCGCCGATCTGCTTCTCCTCGTACGGCCCGACGAAGGTGAGGACCGGGTGCCGCTCCTCCGGCGGGGTGGTGATCGTCGACATCTCGCGGATGCCGGTCACCGCCATCTCCAGCGTGCGGGGGATGGGGGTGGCCGACATCGTCAGGACGTCGACGTTGGCCCGCAGCTTCTTCAGCTGCTCCTTGTGCTCGACGCCGAAGCGCTGCTCCTCGTCGACGATGACCAGGCCCAGGTCCTTGAACTTCGTCTCCGACGAGAACAGCCGGTGCGTGCCGATGACGATGTCGACCGAGCCGTCCCGCAGCCCCTCCAGCGTCGCCTTCGACTCGGTCTCCGTCTGGAAGCGGGAGAGCGCCCGGGTGACGACGGGGAACTGCGAGTACCGCTCCGAGAACGTGCCGAAGTGCTGCTGCACGAGCAGCGTGGTCGGGACGAGGACGGCGACCTGCTTGCCGTCCTGCACCGCCTTGAAGGCGGCGCGGACCGCGATCTCCGTCTTGCCGTAGCCGACGTCGCCGCAGATCAGACGGTCCATCGGGACCGTCTTCTCCATGTCCTCCTTCACCTCGGCGATGGTGGACAGCTGGTCGGGCGTCTCCACGTACGGGAAGGCGTCCTCCAGCTCGCGCTGCCAGGGGGTATCGGGGCCGAAAGCGTGGCCCGGCGCCGCCATCCGCGCCGAGTACAGCTTGATCAGGTCGGCGGCGATCTCCTTGACCGCCTTCTTCGCGCGCGCCTTCGTCTTCGTCCAGTCCGCGCCGCCGAGCCGGTGCAGCGTCGGCGCCTCGCCGCCCACGTACTTGGTGACCTGCTCCAGCTGGTCGGTGGGGATGTACAGCCGGTCGCCGGGCTGGCCGCGCTTGGCCGGCGCGTACTCGACGAGGAGGTACTCCCGGGTGGCGCCCTGGACGGTCCGCTGGACCATCTCGATGTACCGGCCGACGCCGTGCTGCTCGTGCACGATGTAGTCGCCGACCTCCAGGGTCAGTGGATCGATCGTCTTGCGGCGCTTGGCCGGCATCCGCCGGCCGTCCTTCCCGGCCGCCTTCTGCCCGGACAGGTCCGTCTCGGTCAGCACCGCCAGCTTGAGCGCCGGGTCGACGAAGCCGTAGTCGATCGAGCCGCAGGCCACATGGACGACCGCCGGGGAGATCTCCGTCAGGTCCGAGTCCAGCCGGGCCGCGATGCCCTCGCCGCCGAGGACCTCGACCGTCCGGGCCGCGGGCCCGTGCGCCTCCGTGACGTAGACCGTGCGCCAGCCGTCGGCCAGCCAGCCCTTCGTGTCGGCGAGCGCCCGCGCGGTGTCGCCGCGGTACGACTCCGGGGCGCGCATGCCCAGCTTGACCGTGTCGGCGTCCAGGTCGGCGTCGTCGTCCGCGCCGAACGGCGAGACCGACCACCACATCATGCCGAGCTCCCGCGCCCGGTCACGGACGTCCGCGATGCCCCACAGCGAGGCCGCGCCGACGTCGATGGGCGCCTCGCCGCCGCCGGCGGTGGCCGCCCAGGACGCCTGCAGGAACTCCTGGGAGGTGGCCACCAGGTCCGCCGCGCGGGTACGCACCCGCTCGGGGTCGCAGACCACGGCCATGGAGCCCTCGGGCAGCACGTCGAGCAGCAGCTCCATGTCGTCGACCAGGACCGGCGCCAGGGACTCCATGCCCTCGACGGCGATCCCCTCGGCGATCTTCCCCAGCAGCTCGCCCAGCTCCGGGTGCGCCTCGGCCAGGGCGGCGGCCCGCCGCTTCACCTCGTCGGTGAGCAGCAGCTCACGGCAGGGCGGCGCCCACAGGCCGTGCTCGGCCACTTCCAGGGAGCGCTGGTCGGCGACCTTGAAGTAGCGGATCTCCTCGATGTCGTCGCCCCAGAACTCGATCCGGAGCGGGTGTTCCTCGGTCGGCGGGAAGACGTCCAGGATGCCGCCGCGGACGGCGAACTCGCCGCGCTTCTCGACCAGCTCCACCCGGGAGTACGCGGCCGCCGCGAGCCCTTCCACGACCTCGTTCAGATCGGCGGTGGATCCGGTCCGCAGGGCTACGGGATCCAGGTCGCCGAGACCCTTGACCTGCGGCTGGAGCACCGAGCGTACGGGGGCGACCACGACGGACACCGGTCCGGCGGCCGGGTCGTCCGCCGAGGGGTGGGCGAGGCGGCGCAGCACCGCGAGGCGCCGGCCGACGGTGTCGGAGCGGGGCGAGAGGCGCTCGTGCGGCAGGGTCTCCCAGGACGGGTACTCGACGACCGTCTCCGGGTCGAGGAGGGTCCGCAGGGCGGCCGCCAGGTCCTCCGCCTCCCGGCCGGTCGCGGTGACGGCCAGCACCGGGCGGCCGGCCCGGCGGGCCAGCGCGGCCACGGCGAAGGGGCGCGCGGCCGGGGGCCCGACCAGGTCCACGTGCATGCGGTTGCCGTCCGCCGCGGCCCTGACCGCTTCGGCGAGGGCCGCGTCCTTGACGACGACGTCGAGCAGACCGTGCAGGCTCATGGACTTCCATCCCGGGAGAGGGCAACGCGAACAGCCCGACACGTGGTACGGGCCGGGGGATCTCCAGACTACGACGTGCCGACGACACCCGCGCCCGAAACCCGGGGCGGCGGGGGTGTGGCGGCGGGGACAGCGCGGTGGCAGAGAGACGGAGGGGGCGGGCCGGGGGCGGCCTGGAGGCGCTCCGAGGGGCCGCCGTGCCTTGGCGACGGCGCCCGCCCCAGGGGGGCCAGGGGCCTCGTACGCACGGCCAACCGGAGGCCGCCTCGTGCACACAGCCGTGCCGGGGGCTGCCCGTACGCACGGCCACGGCCCCGGCCGGCATCGTGTGCGATGCCCACCGGGGCCGTACCCCCGTACCCCCCGTCCGTACCGTGCCGTGCACCGGCCCGCGGGCCGTCCGGCTATTCCGGCTGTTCCTGCTATTCGGTCGCGATCGCGTTCAGGACGTTCATCCGTCCCGCCCGGAACGCCGGGACCAGCGCCGCGAACAGTCCCACGAACGCCGAGGCGACGAAGACCGTCAGGATCGTCGGCCACGGGATCTCCAGGACCCCGAGCCCCTCCAGCGCCAGCAGCTTCTGCGCGGCCGTGCCCCAGCCCATGCCCAGGCCGAGGCCGAGCAGCGCGCCGAAGAGGGCGATCACCACCGACTCCAGCCGGATCATGCGGCGCAGCTGGCGGCGGGAGAGGCCGATGGCCCGCATCAGGCCGATCTCGCGGGTCCGCTCGACGACCGAGAGCGCGAGCGTGTTCACCACGCCGAGCACGGCGACGATGATCGCCAGGGCGAGCAGGCCGTAGACGATGTTGAGGAGCTGGCCGACCTGGTCCTTCAGGGTCTGCTTGTAGTCGGCCTGGTTCTGGACGGTGTACTGCGGGTAGGCGGCGAGCGCCTTCTTGAGCGCCGTGTACACCTCGGCTTCCTTGCCGTCCTGCGCGGTCGCGAAGAGGATCATGCTCTGGGGCATCTTCTCGGCCGGGAGATGGCGGGCGGCGGTGGTGACGTTGGTGTACATCGCCCCCTTGTCGACGTTGTTCTCGTCGGAGGTGATCGCCGCGACCTTCAGGCGCGCGGTCGTCCCGCCCTTGAAGGCGACGGTCAGCGTGTCGCCGACCTTCACCCCGTGCTCGGCGGCGTAGTCGCTGCCGACGGACATCGCGTTCTCGCCGTAGGCGTCGGCGAGGGTGCCGCCGGTGGTGTCACGGCGCAGGTCCTTCGCGTACGTCGGTTCGGCGGCGGCCAGGCCCTTCTCCACGGCCTTGCCGCCGGGCGCGGTGACCGTGGCCTCGATCCACCGGTACTCGGTGACGTGGGCCAGGCCCGGGGTGCGCTCCAGTGCGGCCTGGGCCTGCGGCATGACGGGTTGGCCGTTGGTGGACTGGACGATGAAGTCGGCGCCGACCGAGCGGTCCAGCTCCTCGGTGGCCGAGGCGACCATCGACGAGCCGACCACCGACAGGCAGGCCACGAGGGCGAGCCCGATCATCAGGGCGGCGGCGGTGGCGCCCGTGCGGCGGGGGTTGCGCAGCGCGTTGCGCTCGGCCATCCGGCCGACCGGGCCGAAGACCCGCAGGACGACGACGCCGAGGCCGCGGACGACCCCGCCCGCGAGGAGCGGTCCGACGACGACGAAGCCGATGAGGGAGAGGACGATGCCGAGGCCGAGCCAGAGGGAGCCGGCGGACGCCTTCTCGGCCTGGGTGGCCGCCCACAGCGCGCCGGCGCCGCCGGCGGTGAGGAGCAGGCCGAGCCCGCCGCGGATCCGGCCGGCGCGGCCGTCGGCCGGGGTGCCGGCGTCGCGCAGGGCCGCCATCGGGGAGACCTTGCCGGCCCGGCGGGCCGGGATGTAGGCGGCGAGGACGGTGACGACGACGCCGAGGAGGACGCCGAGGGCGGGCGTGGTCCACCGGACGGTGAGGTCGCCGGTGGACAGCTCCATGCCCATGGTGCCCATCAGCTCCATCAGTCCGATGGCGAGCCCGACACCGGCGGCGACGCCGGCGGCCGAGCCGACGAGGCCGAGGAGCAGGGCCTCCAGGAGGACGGAACGGTTGACCTGCTTGCGGCTGGACCCGATGGCCCGCATGAGGCCGATCTCGCGGGTGCGCTGGGCGACGAGCATGGAGAAGGTGTTGACGATGAGGAAGATGCCGACGAGGAACGCGATCCCGGCGAAGCCGAGCATCGCGTACTTCATCACGTCGAGGAAGCCGGCGACGTCCTCGCGGCCGGCGTCCGCGACCTCCGCGGCGGTCTGCAGGGTGTAGCCGGCGCCGACCGCGGAGGCGATGTTCGCCTTCAGCGCCTCGTCGCTGACGCCGGGCGCCGCGTCGGCCGTGATCTGGGTGAACAGGCCTTCCTTGCCGAGGAGTTCACGCTGGGCGGTGGCGGTGTCGAAGTAGACGACGGTGGCGCCGGGGTTGGTGACCTTGAAGTCGACGATGCCGGAGATCCGGGACGCGAAGTCGCCGGTGACGGCGATGGTGCGCAGCTCGTCGCCGATCTTCAGGCCGTGCTTCTCCGCGGTGCCGCCGTCGACCATCACCTCGGTGGGTCCGCGCGGCTCGTGCCCGGAGGTGACGTCCACCGAACGCAGCTCGATCGGGGACCAGTTGACCGCGATCGTCGGAGCGCCGCCGGTGGGCCCGACGTTCTTGTCGCGGGAGTCGACGACGGTGACGCTCAGCGAGATGACCGAGCCCTGGGCGTCCTTGACGCCCTCCGCGGCGCGGACCCGGTCCACGAGGGAGGCGGGGAGGGTCGCGGGGCGGCCGGTCTGCGGTGTCTCGGACTCGACCGTCCCGTCCCTGGAGCTGACCGTGACGTCGGCGGCGGTCGACGCGAAGAGCTTGTCGAAGGTGGTGTTCATGGTGTCGGTGAACACGAGCGTGCCGCTGACGAACGCCACGGACAGCAGGACGGCGACGGCCGAGAGCGCCATCCGCCCCTTGTGGGCGAGGAAGTTGCGCAGCGAGGTCTTCAGGACGGTCATGACGTCCGCTCCGCGCCGTCGACGTCGGTGGCCTGGGGGCGGCCCGCGGAGAAGAGCAGCATGCGGTCCAGTACGGCGTCGGCGGTGGGCCGGAGCATCTCGTCGACGATCCGTCCGTCCGCGAGGTAGAGCACCCGGTCGGCGTGGCTGGCGGCGACGGGGTCGTGGGTGACCATCACGATGGTCTGGCCGAGCTCGTCGACGGACTGGCGGAGGAAGCCGAGCACCTCCGCCCCGGCCCGGGAGTCGAGGTTTCCGGTCGGCTCGTCACCGAAGATGATCTCGGGGCGGGCGGCGAGCGCGCGGGCCACGGCGACGCGCTGCTGCTGGCCGCCGGAGAGCTGGGCGGGCCGGTGCTTCAGCCGGTCGGCGAGACCGACCGTCGTCACCACCCGGTCGAGCCACTCCTGGTCCGCCTTGCGGCCGGCGATGTCCATCGGCAGCGTGATGTTCTCCAGCGCGTTCAGCGTCGGCAGCAGGTTGAAGGCCTGGAAGATGAAGCCGATCCGGTCGCGGCGCAGTCTGGTGAGCTTTCTGTCCTTCAGGCCGGTGATCTCGGTCTCGTCGAGATGGATCCGGCCGCTGGTGACGGTGTCGAGCCCGGCGAGGCAGTGCATCAGGGTCGACTTGCCGGAGCCCGAGGGCCCCATGATGGCGGTGAACTGCCCGCGGGCGATGTCCACGTCGACGTGGTCGAGCGCCACGACCCGGGTCTCCCCCGCGCCGTACGCCTTGACGACCTGCCGCGCCCGCGCGGCGACGGCCGTACGTCCGCCCGTATCCCCGTGCCGGGGGATGGTCACAGCCGAAGTCACGGTATGTCTCCTCAGGATGGATTGATCATGGCCGGATTCGGCGCATGTCGAGTCTGCGTGGGGGCGGGGCGCGGGTCATTGGTGTCCGCCGCACTCTTCGCCCTGGGGTTTTCCTCAGGGCCGAGCGGGTCCGGGGGGCGGGACGCCCTCCGGAGGACCGGGTGTCTTCCGTAAGAACAAGGTAAAGACGGGAACGTGCTCTCCTCGTCCTCCGCCGGGACGAACGACCCCTGCCCCGTATGGGGGAGAGTCCCCTAGGGGTTCTCCCCCCGCGGTTCGAGTGAGAGGCTGTGCCGACGAAGTAGATGTACGACGCACCGGCACGGTCCGGTACGCGTCGGGGCGCATCGGCCGCAGGGGGAGGAACGACGGGGTGTCCGGGACCACGACGCGGCGGGCCGGTGCCCCCGCCACCACCCCGCGCGGCCGCGGACCGGTCGTCGCCGCCATGATGCTGGGGATGGGGCTGGCCGCCCTGGACGGCACCGTCGTCGCCACGGCCGTGCCCCAGATCGTCGGCGACCTCGGCGGACTGGCGGTGTTCTCCTGGCTGTTCTCCGGCTATCTGCTCGCCGTGACGGTCACCCTTCCGGTCTACGGCAAGCTCTGCGACACCTTCGGCCGCAAGCCGGTCCTGATCGCGGGGACGGTCCTCTTCCTCATCGGCTCCCTGCTCTGCGCGACGGCCTGGAACATGGGCTCGCTCATCGCCTTCCGCGTGGTGCAGGGCCTCGGCGGCGGCGCGCTCCAGGGCACCATCCAGACCCTCGCGGCGGACCTGTATCCGCTGAAGGAACGGCCGAAGATCCAGGCCAAGTTGTCCTCGGTGTGGGCCACGGCGTCGGTGGCGGGTCCGGCGGCGGGCGGCCTCCTCGCGGGGTACGCCGACTGGCGCTGGATCTTCCTGATCAACCTGCCGGTCGGGCTGGTGGCGCTGTGGTTGATCGTCCGCTACCTGGTCGAACCGGAGCGGGGCGGGGCGGCTGAGGCCGGCACCGCCAGGGCCGGGGCCGGCACCGGGGCCGCCATGGCCGGGGCCAGGACCGGTGCCGGGATCGGGGCTGCGCGAGCCGGGGCCGCCGGGGCCAGGACCGGTGCCGGGATCGGGGCTGCGCGAGCCGGGGCCGCCGGGGGCGGGCGGCCCTCCGTGGACTGGGCCGGAGCGCTCGCCATCTTCGGCACCGGCGCGCTCCTGCTCACCGCCCTCGTCCAGGGCGGAGTCGCCTGGCCCTGGCTCTCCGCCCCCTCCCTCGGACTCTTCGGCGGCGCGCTCGCCCTCGCCGCGGTCACCGTCCTCGTCGAACGACGCGCCGCGGAGCCGATCATTCCCGGCTGGATCTGGCGCCGCCGCACCATCGCCGCCGTCAACCTCGCCCTCGGCGCTCTCGGCCTCCTGATGGTCGCCCCCACCGTCTTCCTGCCGACCTACGCCCAGGCCGTCCTCGGCCTCGGCCCGATCGCCGCCGGTTTCGTCCTCTCCGCCATGACCCTCAGCTGGCCGGTCACCGCCGCCCTGTCCAACCGCGTCTACAACCGCATCGGCTTCCGCTCCACCGCCGTCCTCGGCATCAGCCTCGCCCTGGCCGTCCTGCTGGCCTTCCCCTTCCTGCCCTTCCCCGGCGAACCCTGGCAGCCGGCCCTGCTCATGCTGCTGCTCGGCGGCGCCCTCGGCTTCTTCCAGCTCCCGCTGATCGTCGGGGTCCAGTCGACGGTCCCGTACCAGGAGCGCGGCACGACGACCGCGTCCGTCCTCTTCTGCCGCCAGGTCGGGCAGAGCGTCGGCGCGGCGCTCTTCGGGGCGGTCGCCAACGGCGTCCTGGCCGCCCGGCTCGGCGGAGGCGGCGACCTCGACTCCCTCGCCCGCGCCCTGGAGACGCCCGGCTCCCTGACCGACTCCGCCGCCGACCACCTGCGGCGCGCGGTCGACGCGGCGGTCGACTACGTCTACCTCGGCGCGGCGGGCGCGGCGGCGATCGCCCTCGTCGTCCTGCTCACGCTCGCGCCCCGCCGCTTCCCGGTCCTGACGGACGGCGAGGAACAGCCGAAGTCCTGAGGGGCGCCCGGAACGAAGCGCCTGGCCCGCGCCTCAGGTCGTGTCGGGAAAGTCCCGCCTGGCCGGCGACGCCTGGCCCGCGCCTTAGGCCCCTGCCTCCGGAGCCGCCGTCTCGGCACGGGGACCGTCAGCGCACCCCCGTCTCCCGTCGGCGGTCCCGGTCCTCGACCCCGGCCCGGTCCTGCTCCCGGTCCCGCCGCGGGTCTTCGGCCTCGTCCTGGTCGCGCGCCGGGGCGACCCGGCCCGTCAGCGCCGCCAGGGACGTCCGGATGTGGTCCATGTGCGCGAGGATCTCCTCCCGGGCCTCCTGGTGCTCGCGCAGCAAGCGCTCCGTCTCGCGCTCCGCCCGCTCCTGACGCATCCTCGCCTCCGCGAGGATCTCCGCCGCCCGCGCCTCCGCGTCCTCCTGGCCGTGACGGGCGTTCTCCTCCGCCACGGCGTACGCCCGCTTCGCCTCGTCCAGACGCGCCTCGGCCCCGGTGAGGAGCCCGGTGTGCCCGGCCTCCTGTTCCGCCTGCCGGGCCGCCGCCGCGCGGTCCTCGTCCTCCGTGCGGGCCGCCTGCTTCCGCCGCTGCCCGGCCAGCAGCGCCTCGGCCCGCCGCCGCGTCTCCTCCAGCGCGGCCCGGCCCTCACCCCGCAGCCCCTCCGCCTCCCGGCGCGCCCGGTCCCGCAGCTCCTCCGCCTCGGCTCCGGCCGCCGCCAGGACCGCCTCGGCCGCGGCCTCCGCGTCCGCGAGCGTCTTCTCCGCGTACGCCCGGGCCGCGTCGGCCGTCGCCCGGCCGGCCGCCCGCGCCTCATCGCCGAGGGCCTGCGCCCGCGCCTCCGCCTCCCGGACCAGCTCCTCGTCCTCGGCCTCGGCCAATTCCAGAATCCGGCGGGCCCGTTCGCTCAGCGAGTCGTACCGCTGCGGCGCGAGCCCCGCCACGACCTCCGCCAGCCGTGCCGCCTCCGCCTCCCGCTCCTCCACCAGGGCGGCGAGCCGGGCCTCGCGCTCCCGGGCGTCGTCGCGTTCGCCGGAGAGGGAGGTGACGTATCGGTCGACCTGCGCGGGGCGGTATCCGCGACCCCGTCCGACGGCGAAACTCATTCCTGACGCCCCTTCCGGTGATGGCTGGCCCTCCAAGGATGCGGCATCCGGCAGGACAAAAGGCGCCCGACGTGACGTACACGTCGGGCGCCTTCGATCACACAGGCTCTTTCCGGACACGCTCCGATGGCACGCTCCGGGGGAGGTCCTAGAGGAGCCCGTCCCACATCTGCTCGAGGAGCACGGACCACCAGCTGTCCGGGGACGCCAGCGCCGCCGGGTCCAGCATCGCCAGCTGTGCCTGGAAGTCGACCGTCCAGCGGCCCGCCTGCTCGGGGTTGAGCCCGAACCGCAACCGCCACATCCGCCCGAGCAGAGCCATGGACCGGGTGAACTCCGGCAACCCGCTGTTCACGAACTGCGGCGGCACCGGCTGCCCGCCCGGACCGGCCTCCACCGGCACGGCGACGATGTGCGCGGTGCCGTACTGCACGCAGATCGCCCGGCCGAAGTCCGAGCCGATCACGAGGTACGACCCCGCGTCCGACGCCGGCTGGATCTGCCGCTGCGCCGCCAGCTCGGCGAGCGTCGGCACGACCGGCTGGGCCGGCTGGGCCCAGAAGAACGGCCCGAAGTCGGCCGGGAGGCCCGCCCAGACCAGCGTCAGCGCGACCACCTCGGGCACGCCCTGCCGGGACACCGCCCGCTGGTCGAACCGGCAGATACCGGGACCGAACGCCCCGGCCAGCTCCTGCGCGACCCCCTCCGGGGGGACCGGCGGCAGCGGCTGCACCTGCGGCAGCGGGGCGCGGACCGGCGCCGGACGCGCCGGGCCGTCCGCGACCTGATGCAACTCACCCTGGTGCGTGAGGAGTTGTCGCATGCCCTGCTGCCGGCTGGAGTGATCCGTGCCGTACGGCGCGATGTTCGTGATCCGCGCCTGCGGCCAGGTCTCCCGGATCATCCGGGCGCAGTAGCCGCCGGGCAGCTCACAGGACTCCAACTCCGTGTGCAGTTCGAGCACTTGCTGCGGCGGCACGTTCATGGCGCGCAGCTCGTGCAGGATCTGCCACTCCGGGTGCGGGGTGCCGGGAGCGGACCGGCGGATGATCTGCGCCTCCGATCCGTCGGGCGCGCGGTAGCGCAGCACGGCCTGGTAGCCGGGGCCGACGGTCGGCAGACCGGCCGGCTGCTGCGGATAGCCGTACGCCGGCGGCGGCACGGCACCCCCGACGGGTCCGGGCGGCGCGGGCGGCGGCGGAGCGGCCGGGCCACCGGGCGCACCCGGGCCGCCCGGACCGGGCTGCGCGAGCATCGTCGCCGCGTGGTGGACACCCGGCGCTCCGGGCGCACCCGGGGCAGCGGGCGCACCGGGGGCGCCCGGAGGACCGGGCGGCGCCGGCGGGGCGCCGGGACCGCCCTGGCTCGGATGGGCCAGCATCGTCGCGGCGTGCTCGACCCCGCCGCCCCGTGTGCCGGGCGCGCCGGGCGGCGCGGGCGGCGGCGGAGGCGTGCCGGGGCCACCCTGGCTCGGGTTCGGGTTGGCGAGCATGGTCGCGGCCTGGTCCACCGGCCGCGGAGGCGTCGGCGGACCGGGCGGCGTCGGGGCCCCGGGCGGACCGGCGGGCACGGGCCCGTCGGGTCCGAGCTGCGCCACCAGCTGGGTCGGGATGTAACCCCCGGCGGGGGCGCCCGGTACACCCGGCGCCTGCGGCGGCGGAGGCGTCGTGCTGCCCCCGCCCCGCGAGGCGCGCGGGGGCAGGGCGGCCTTGCTCGTGGCGGCGTCCGCGATGTCCCCGACCGAGGCGGAGGTCCCGGACGCCGGCGTACCGGCACCTCCGGTTCCGGACCCGGCGGGAGAAGCGGGAGCACCCGGGGGCGGGGTCGCCCCGCCACCTGGAACGGCCCCCGGCCCACCGGCACCGGCCGGCACACCAGGAACACCCGGCACACCCGGAGCCGCGGGTCCCCCCGGACCGCCCGCCCCCGGCGTCGAAGGCGCCCCCGTCCCGGGGCCCTCCTGCCTCGGGGCGTGCGGATCCAGCCGGGGAGCGATCGCCGTGGCGGGCAGCGCACTGCCCCCCGACATCAGCGCCGTCGGAGCGTCGGCACCCACCACCGGCGGCGGCGTGTCGTCGTCGTCCGCGCCCGACAGCGGCGGCGCGAAGACCGTCGCCGGCAGCGGCACCGAACCCTCCGCACCGCCCGAGCTCGCGTTCGCGTCCGCCCACGGGCTCGCCGAACCGCCACCCGTACCACCGGCACCGGCCGCGCCGCCGACACTCACATCGGCCCACGAGTCGCCCGGCGACCGCGCCGGCACCCCGTCCTGAGCGGTCGGCTCGTAATCGGCCGCCGCCGCGGGCGCACCGGCGGCCCCGCCCTGCGACGGACCCTCCGGCGCCCGCTCGGGCGTGCTCTCCGCCATGCCCCCGGCCACGTCCTCCGGCGCCGGGCCGCCGCCCGCCTGCGAAGCGCCCGCGGCCTTCGGCGGCAGGCCCAGCTTGTCCGCCGCGTCCTGCAACCACTCCGGCGGACTCAACAGGAACGACGTCTGGTTCAGGTCCACCCGCTCCGGGGGCGCGGCCGCGGCGGCCGGACCCGACTCCTCCGAAGCCCCGTACTCCTCTTCGTACCGCCGGATCACCTCGCCCACCGGCAGCCCCGGCCACAGCGTGGCCTCACCGCTGTCCCGCGCGATCACCAGCCGCTGACGGCCGCCGTCCGACCGCGGACCCTCCTCACGGTCCTCGGCCCACACCACGAACCCCAGACCGAACTCCCGCACCCGCACCTCCCGGTGCTGGTAGGCGGGCACGTCACCGTTGACCCATTCCTCGGCGCGCTCCTGCGCCTGCGCGAACGTCACCACAGAAACTTCACTCCCCCACCGGGACCACGGGCACCGCACGGGCGAACCCGCCGTCCACCATCAGGTTCGCCACCGTCTCCAGCTCCGGCGGATTGCCCGCCAGACGCTGCAGGAAGACATCGAAATCCTCACCGCACGGCAACAGCAACCGCTCCACCCGCTCCTGCACCGTCCAGCCGTCCTGATCCCGCGCGTCGTCGTACGCGCAGAACCACACCGACCCGACCCGATCGCCCTTCACCTTCACCGCGACGATCCCGCCCTGCGCGAACGCCACACCCAGGTAGTCCTTCGTCAGGTGGTCCCGCAGACACTTGTTGACGTACACGAGGTCATTGACCCCCGCCTCCTCCCGCACCGTGAAGAACGGCTGGTCCAGCAGGAGCCCCAGCTCCGCGTCGAGCGCCGCGCCCACCGGCGCGCACCCGCCCGCCGCCTTCAGGAAGGAGCGGTACGCACCCGGCAGGCGGTACCCCAGGTCCTCCTCCACACCCAGCAGCTGCTGCTCCGACACCGCGACGCGGCCCTTCGGCACCGCGAAGTGCGCCGGCCGGGTCTCCTGCAGGGGACGCGTCCCCCGCTTCGTCTGGTCCACCGCCGCCGTCGTGACCCCGCCGTGGTGACGCAGCAACGCCTTCACCTCGACCGGCACCAGCTCCATCCGCCGGCCGCCCGCCACGTGGTGCCACGTCCAGCCGTGCGGAGTCGCCACCGCCGGAATCGTGTCCCACAACGCGTGACCCGTCGCCGCCAGCGCCGCGTTCGCCGACACGTAGTCCGTCAGCCGCAGCTCGTCGACGCCGAACCCCTCCGGCGGCTCCGCGATCTCCGCCGCCGCGCGGGCGTACGGAGAGAAGTCCGGGTAGCCCTGCTCGTCCACCCGCACCCCTCGGGGATGCCGGGAAGCCCGGACCGGGTCCGGGAAGTGCACGACCTGCCCGGCGTAGGCCGCGTTCGGTGGCGCGGCTGACTGCCCGAGCCGACCTGTCGTCATGGCGGATGCCCCCTGCGCTGGCTGCTGGCTGATTCCGCACAGCCTAAGCGCTGCCACAACCCCCCGACCCGGCCCGATACGGCCACGACCACACCCCGTGACCAACTGTCACGACCGGATGACGCACCGGCGATAGTTACGACACACCGTCGGCGTGTTTCCGTGCCCCGCTTCCCCAGGAGGTGCCCCATTTGGCAGTCTGTTCCCGCAACTCGGGGGATTGCAGGAGGGGAAGAAACGCACCATGTACGCAGCACCGACGCCCACACAGGGTGACCCACGCCTCAACTGGAGCAGCACCGAACCGACGCGCGCACCGTTACTGCGCTTCCGCCGCGACGGGATCCTCCCCACCGTCGGCGCCGCCCTGTCCGTACGCGGCGAGACCCTCACCTGCACCGCCGGCCGCGGCGACCGGCCGCCCGCCCTGCACCCCCTCGTCCAGGACTTCCTGGACACCCTCACCAGCGGCCAGCGCGAACGCTTCACCGGCCGCTGCCCCGAGGCGATCCTGCTCTCCCGCCACCTCTCGGCGACCGACTCCGCGCGCTCCAAGCGCGCCCAGCGCAAGCCCCTCACCCACAGCGAGGCCCGCCGCTCGCTCAAGCACGCCAAACTGACCGCCCGCCGCATCCGCGAGGACGGCGACCCCCTCCACGGCAGCTACGCCGCACCCTGCCGCTCCTGTACGGCGATGCTCGCCCACTTCGGTGTCCGCACCGTCGACCCCACCTCGACTGTCGAGAACGGCTGACCGCACCTCCATGCCCGACCACCTGAGCACCACCCGGTTCCCGGTCAACGTCGACGCGGCCCTCCGCGAGGCCGGCTGGCAGCCCGGCCGCTGGGACATCAAGCTCGCCGAACACTGGGCCGACACGCTGCGCGCCCACGTCTCCCCGGCCGGCCACCGCCACCACGTCTTCCCCGCCGCCGTCGAGGCCTGGGCCGAATTCGGCGGCCTGAGCCTCACGGCCCCCGGCGCCGGACGCCAGATCGCCCCGGCCACCGTGCGCTTCGACCCGCTCGCCGGGCTCCACATCGCCCGCACCCTCGCCGACCTCGGCCGCGCGCTGGACACCCGGATCGCCCCGCTCGGCGAAGAGGGAGACCACCAGGCGGTCCTCGCGATCGACCAGGAGGGGCGGGTCTACAGCCTCGACCACACGGGCGACTGGTTCCTCGGCCGCGACATCGACACGGCGCTGTCCACCCTGGTCACCGGGGTGCAACCGGCCCGACTCGTCACGGGCTGAACGGCCGACCGGCCGAACGCGGGCCCACCGGCCGCGGGCCGACCGAACGGCGGGCCGACGGGCCCGCGCCGCGCAGCCCTCCGGCCTGCCCCGACGCGCCTTACGCAGCCCGCTCCTCAGGCGCAGGCAACACCGCCGACACCCGAAAACCGCCCGCGTCCGTCGGCCCCGACACGAACACGCCCCCCAGACGCGACACACGCTCCCGCATCCCCACCAGGCCGTTCCCCCCGCTCGGCAGATCCGCGCCCGTCGCCGCCCCGTCCGACGGGCCGTTCTCCACCTGCATGGCCACCTCGCCACCCCGGTGCGCCAACCGGACCACGACCCTCGCCCCCGCCGCGTGCTTGTGGACGTTCGTCAACGCCTCCTGGACCACCCGGTACGCCGTACGCTCCACCTCCGCCCCGTACACCCGCACCTCCCCCGAGACCACCAGCTCCACCACCGCACCCGCCTGCCGCGACTGCTCCACCAACGACTCCAGCGCGTCCAGACACGGCCCGTCCTCCGAAGCCGCCTCCGCCGCCGCCGCGGCCGCCAGACCCACCGCCGCCAACGGCACCGCCGCCGGAGCCGGAGCCGCCCCCTCCCGCAGCACCCCCAACATCTCCCGCAACTCCGTCAACGCCTGCCGGCCCATGTCCCCCACCAGCGCCGCGTTCCGCACCGCCTTCTGCGGATCCTTCAACGCCACCGCCTGCAACGCCGCCGCGTGCACCACCATCAACGACACCCGGTGCGCCACCACGTCGTGCATCTCCCGCGCGATCCGCGTCCGCTCCTCCTGCCGCGCCCACTGCGCCCGCTGCTCCGCCCGGTCCGCGAGCAACGACAACTCCTGCTCCAGGCTGTCCGCCCGCTCCCGCAGACTCTCCATGAGCCTCCGCCGCGCACCGATGTACAGACCGAACAGCACCGGCGGAGCGTTCAGCCCCAAGGTCATGAACAGCGAGACGACCGGGACGTACCAGCCACTCGGATCGAAATCCCGCTGATCCACATCGGCCTGGGCCACGTCCTGCCGCAGCCGCACCACCGTCACCAGGAACACCGCGACCGTCGACATCCCCGCCAGCGCCGCCGTGATCCGGCGCGGCACCTCGGAAGCGGCGAGCGTGTAGAGCCCGACGATCCCCATCAGATAGCCCATCTCGGCCGGCGTGATCGCGATCGAGACCAGCACCACCGTGATCGGCCACCGCCGCCGCACCAACAGCACGGACCCCGCCAGCAGGCCGAACAACACCCCCACCGGCACCGGCAGCGACGCCTGCCCGGCGAACGCCACCCCCTCCAGCGCGCACTCGAGCGCCGACACCACGGCCAGCCCGATGTCGAGCACCGCGCCACGCCGTCTCTCCCACCACCACGGCCCACGGGCGGTCGAACCCGTGGCCTCCTGGTGCGCCCCCGTTACGGTCATGACTCCCAGACTACGGGCGACGGCGACCCGTTTTCCGGAGAGCGCCGGACCCCGAAGTTCCGCATGTCAACGCCGCACACAGAGCAGTCCCTCGAACTACTGAATCGCCCACACTTTCGACCCGGACGTCCGTATTCCGGACAACGCTGGCCCCATGACACCCGAAACGAACCGCTACGCGGACTTCGAGACCCTGCGCGAACAGGCGATCGCCCTACGCCGCGAGGGCCTCAGCCTCCGCCGGATCCGCGACCGCCTCCAGGTCTACAACAACGACATCCTCCAGCGCCTCGTGCGGGGCGAGCCCGCACCGGAATGGACGAAGCGCCCGAGGGCGAAGGACGACCTCCGCGCGAAGGCGAGGGAGCTGCGCCTCCAGGGCCTGACCTACGACCAGATCCAGCTGGAGCTGGGCTGCTCGAAGAGCTCGATCTCACTGTGGGTGCGGGACCTCCCGAAGCCGGAGCGGAAGCGGACCCCCGAGGAGGCGTCGGCGATCGCCCGCAAGGGCTGGGAGGTCACGCTCCAGCGCCGCGAGGAGGAGCGGCAGCGCACCAAGCGGGTCGCCGCCGCCGGGATCGGTGAGCTGTCCGATCGCGAGCTGTTCCTGGTGGGCGTGGGGCTCTACTGGGCCGAGGGCGCCAAGGACAAGCCGTACGCCCGCCGCGAGCGGGTCACGTTCGTCAACAGTGACCCGGGCATGGTCAGGACCTTCCACGCCTGGCTCGATCTGCTCGGCATCGAACCCGCGCGCCGCAGTTACTTCGTCATGATCCACGAAACCGCCGACGCCGAGGTCGCGAAGCGCCACTGGGCCGATCTCGTCGATGTCGACCCGGCGGTGTTCGGCAAGACGACGATCAAGCGGCACAACCCCACGACCCGCCGGAAGAACGTCGGCGACGACTATCACGGCTGCCTGGTGATGCGTGTCCGCCGGAGCGCGGATCTGTACCGTCGCATCGAAGGGGCGTGGTGCGGCATAGTAGGGGCTGCATCTGCGGCGGTCCGGCGAGATCGGACATAGCACCCATCCCGGGTCGTCTAAGGGCAAGACGTCAGATTTTGGTTCTGATCATGGGGGTTCGAGTCCTCCCCCGGGAGCACCCTGCACAGTTCGGGTCCTGACCTCCGAGGTCAGGACCCGCACTCATGTCCGGCCCCGGACCCCCCGGTATCCTGCGGTTGTCCACCACCCGAAGCCGAAGGGCATTCCCGTGAGCGCCAACCGCCCGGCCGCCGTCGTCGTCCTCGCAGCGGGTGAGGGCACCCGCATGAAGTCCAAGACTCCCAAGGTCCTGCACGAGATCGCCGGGCGCTCGCTCGTCGGACATGTCGTCTCCGCCGCGCGCGAGCTGGAGCCGGAGAGCCTCGTCGTGGTCGTCGGGCACGCCCGTGAGCAGGTGTCCGCGCATCTCGACGCGCACTACGCCGGTACGCGTACCGCCGTGCAGCACGAGCAGAACGGCACCGGGCACGCCGTCCGGATGGGTCTCGAGGAGCTGGGCGCGGCGCCCGACGGCACGGTCGTCGTCGTCTGCGGGGACACCCCCCTGCTCTCCGGGGAGACGCTGCGGGAGCTGGCCGCCACGCACGCGGCCGACGGGAACGCCGTGACGGTACTGACCGCGGAGGTCCCGGATTCGACCGGGTACGGGCGGATCGTGCGGGACGAGGTCAGTGGCGCGGTCACGGCGATCGTGGAGCACAAGGACGCGTCGGACGCGCAGCGGGCGATCAGGGAGATCAATTCCGGGGTGTTCGCGTTCGACGGCCGGCTGCTGGCGGACGCGCTGGGGAAGGTGCGGACGGACAACAGCCAGGGCGAGGAGTACCTCACCGACGTGCTGTCGATCCTGCGTGAGGCGGGGCATCGGGTGGGTGCGTCGGTGGCCGCCGATCACCGGGAGATCCTGGGTATCAACAACCGGGTGCAGCTGGCCGAGGCGCGGGCGCTGCTGAACCGGCGGCTCCTCGAGCGGGCGATGACGGCGGGCGTGACGGTGGTGGATCCGTCGTCGGTGCTGGTGGACGTGACGGTGACGTTCGAGCGGGACGCGATCGTGCACCCGGGGACGCAGCTGCTGGGTACGACGCATATCGGCGAGGACGCCGAGGTGGGTCCGAACTCGCGTCTGAAGGACACGACGGTCGGCAGGGGCGCGCGGGTGGACAACACGGTCGCCGATTCGGCCGAGATCGGCGAGAGCGCTTCGGTGGGGCCGTTCGCGTATCTGCGTCCGGGGACGCGGCTCGGTGTGAAGGCCAAGGCCGGGACGTATGTGGAGATGAAGAACGCGACGATCGGTGACGGGACGAAGGTTCCGCACCTGTCGTACGTGGGGGACGCGACGATCGGTGAGTACACCAATATCGGTGCGGCGAGCGTGTTCGTGAACTACGACGGCGAGGCGAAGCACCACACGACGATCGGTTCGCACTGCCGGACGGGGTCGGACAACATGTTTGTGGCTCCCATCACGATCGGGGACGGTGCCTATACGGCTGCCGGTTCGGTGATCACGAAGGATGTTCCGGCGGGTTCGCTGGCTGTCGCCCGCGGCCAGCAGCGGAATATCGAGGGTTGGGTGGCGCGGAAGCGGCCGGGGAGCGCGGCCGCGCAGGCTGCTCAGGCGGCCGTGGAGGGGCCTGGCGGCGAAGGCTGACCGGAAACAGGTGCGTCGAACTCGGCGTACCGTGATACGTGCACATAAATTCGGCTGGCTCGCACGCGCGCACGAAAGCTCGTTGGTCGCGGCCAGGGAACACGTCTGAGGAGACAGTGCTGTGACCGGGATCAAGACGACCGGCGAGAAGAAGCTGATGCTCTTCTCCGGCCGCGCCCACCCCGAGCTGGCCGAGGAGGTCGCACACCAGCTGGGTGTCGGTCTCGTGCCGACCAAGGCTTTCGACTTCGCGAACGGTGAGATCTACGTTCGTTTTCAGGAGTCGGCTCGTGGCGCGGACTGCTTCCTGATCCAGAGCCACACGGCTCCGATCAACAAGTGGATCATGGAACAGCTGATCATGCTGGATGCGCTGAAGCGGGCCTCGGCCCGGAGCATCACGGTGATCATCCCGTCGTACGGCTATGCCCGTCAGGACAAGAAGCACCGTGGCCGGGAGCCGATCTCGGCCCGTCTGATCGCCGACATGCTGAAGACGGCGGGTGCCGACCGGATCCTCACGGTGGATCTGCACACGGACCAGATCCAGGGCTTCTTCGACGGTCCGGTGGACCATCTGTCGGCGCTGCCGGTGCTGGCGGACTACGTCGGTGCGAAGGTCGACCGGGCGAAGCTGACGATCGTCTCCCCGGACGCGGGCCGGGTGCGGGTCGCCGACCGCTGGTGCGACCGTCTGGACGCGCCGCTGGCGATCGTGCACAAGCGTCGTGACAAGGACGTCGCCAATCAGGTGACGGTGCACGAGGTCGTGGGTGACGTCGAGGGCCGGGTGTGTGTGCTGGTCGACGACATGATCGACACGGGTGGCACGATCTGCGCCGCGGCGGACGCGCTGTTCGCCCACGGTGCGGAGGACGTCATCGTGACGGCGACGCACGGCATCCTGTCGGGTCCGGCGGCGGACCGCCTGAAGAACTCGAAGGTGAGCGAGTTCGTGTTCACGGACACGCTGCCCGACCCCAGCTCGCTGGAGCTGGACAAGATCACGGTGCTGTCCATCGCGCCGACGATCGCGCGCGCGGTGCGCGAGGTGTTCGAGGACGGCTCGGTGACGAGCCTCTTCGAGGAGCAGTAGGCCTCGGCGAGATGTGGGCGTGGGCCGTTCTCCCGTGTGGCGGGAGGGCGGCCTTCGTCGTGGGCGGCCCTTCGTGGTGATCGAGTTGGGTGGCCGGGGGGTGGGCGAGTAGACTGCCGTAGTTGCTCGGCGAGGGAGGCCGTACCCGTGGTGGTGCGGCGGTCCGTTATCGACGCGCTCTTCGTAGCAGGCCAGTCGTGGCCGGGTAGCCGCCAGACTGTCCCTTTTCTGCTTACGAGGAGTGCATATGTCCGAGGTCAAGATCGCCACTGAGACGCGTACCGAGTTCGGCAAGGGCGCTGCCCGCCGTATCCGTCGCGAGAACAAGGTTCCCGGCGTTCTGTACGGTCACGGCACCGAGCCGGTCCACGTCACCCTTCCGGGCCACGAGCTGCTGCTTGCCCTGCGTACGCCGAACGTCCTGCTGTCGCTGGACCTCGGTGGCACCTCCGAGCTGGCGATCCCGAAGGCCGTGCAGCGCGACCCGCTGAAGGGCTTCCTGGAGCACGTCGACCTGCTGCTGGTGAAGAAGGGCGAGACGGTCACCGTCGAGGTCGTCGTCGAGACCGAGGGCGAGCTCGCCCCGGGTGCCTTCCTGGTCGAGAACGTGCTGAACACGCTCTCCGTCGACACCGAGGCCACGCACATCCCGACCTCCGTCACCGTCTCCATCGAGGGCCTGTCGGCCGGCGACTCCATCCACGCGAAGGACGTCGAGCTGCCGAAGGGCACCACGCTGTCGACCGACCCCGAGGCCGTCGTCATCCAGATCCTGGCCGCGCAGGCCGAGGAGCCGGCCGCCGACGCCGAGGGTGAGACCGAGGGCGCGGAGGCCTGAGCCGTAGGCTCTTGTCCGACGTGACGGGGTGGCGGGCCGCGCAGGCGGTCCGTCACCCCGTTTCTCTGTACGCAGGTGTGGACGCATTCGAGGAGACGTGACGCACATGACGGATGACGCGAACGCCCCCTGGCTGATCGTCGGTCTCGGGAATCCGGGCCCGGAGTACGCGGCCCATCGGCACAACGTCGGGTTCATGGTGGTGGATCTGCTGGCCGCGCGGATCGGCGGGAAGTTCAAGCGGGCGCAGAAGGCGCAGGCGCAGGTCGTGGAGGGGCGGATGGGTCCGCCCGGGCCGGCGAACCGTCGGGTGATCCTGGCGAAGCCCATGTCGTACATGAACCTGTCCGGTGGGCCGGTGACGGCGTTGCGTGATTTCTACAAGGTGCCGACGGCGCGCATCGTGGCTGTGCATGACGAGTTGGACATCGACTACGGGGTGCTGCGGCTCAAGCTGGGCGGCGGGGACAACGGCCACAACGGGCTGAAGTCGATGACGAAGGCGATGGGCGCGGACTATCACCGGTTGCGGTTCGGTATCGGGCGTCCGCCGGGGCGGATGCAGGTGGCGGATTTCGTTCTGAAGGACTTCTCGTCCTCGGAGCGCAAGGAGTTGGACTATTTCGTGGACCGGGCCGCCGACGGGGTGGAGTGCCTGGTGGCGGAGGGTCTGGAGCGGGCGCAGTCGGCGTACAACTCCTGACGGGGCGGGCGCGGGGGTACGACTGTACGATCGCGGGTCATGAACCACGCCCGTAACGCCGCCATGGCTCTGGTCGCCCTGTTGCTCGTCGTCGCGGGCGTCTGGTCGTCGTGGGAGACGGCGCAGCATGTCCTGCTTCCCAAGGGCCGTGAGCACGGCACGTTGACGGTGACCGGCTGCGACGAGGAGACGTGCAGCGGGCGTTATGTCCCGGAGGGTCCCGCTTCGCCGCACGCGTCGCTGAGGATCGAGCATTCGGTGGCGGCGGCGAAGGGCCAGACGCTTCCGGTGGTGGTGAAGCCGGGGACGGACGAGGCGGTGCGCACGGGGTGGGGTGGCGGTCTGCACGCCTGGCTGCCGCTGGGCGGGGCGCTGCTGCTGGCGGCGCCGGTGGTGGGCGGCGGGCTGCGGATGACGCGTACGGCGTGGTCGGCGGCGGGTCTGGGCGGGGCGTTGCTGCTGGGGGCGTTCTTCGCGTTGTGAGGGCGGGCGGGGCGGCTCTGGTCGGTGGGCTGCGCGTTCCGATCGTTATGCGCGCGGGGTAAGTGCGGGACGGGGTTCCGGTTAGGCTACGGCCGCCGCCCCCCACGGCCCTCTCATCTCCGTTGGACAGCCCTTATGAGACGTTCCCTGATTTCCGCCGGCACCGTCGTCACCTCCGTGGTGGCCGCTTCGTTGCTGCTGGCTCCCGCCGCTTCCGCCACGGGCAACCCCAAGGGTGACCCGAAGGGGGACAACGGCACCGTGAAGATCCATGACGCGAAGACCGGTGAGGAGCTCCGTAAGAACGAGCCCAAGGTCTGCGCGTTCTACCTGGACGCCTTCGGGTTCGACGCCGGTCAGAAGGTGGACTGGCAGATCAAGGCCTGGGCGAAGAACGACCAGGACAAGGGCACCGTCGTCAAGTCGGGTGCCCTCACGCTCGATGCGGACGGTCACGAGCGCACCGAGGACATGACCCTTCCCGACGGGCAGTACAAGCTGTTCTGGGACTTCGAGGGCAAGAAGGGCGCGCCGAAGCACAAGGTCTTCAAGAGCGAGTGCGAGCCCGCCGGCCCGGGTACCGAGACGCCCGGTACCGGGACTCCTGGTACGGGAACGCCCGGTACGGAGACCCCCGGCGCGGAGACCCCCGGCACCGGAACTCCGGGCGCGTCCGCGTCTCCCTCCCCCGGAGCCCCCGGTGAGCAGGGTGGCGGCCAGGGCGGTTCCGAGGGCGGCCTGGCCGAGACCGGTGCGGGTGCCCCTGTGGGTGCCATCGCCGCCGTGGCCGTCGCCCTCGCGGGTGTCGGTGGCTTCCTGGTGACCCGTCGTCGCAGGGCCGGGCAGCACTGACGTCTACGGAAACAAGGGTGCCCCCACCGGCCGGGCCGGTGGGGGCACTTGCGTGTCGGGGCGGGGGTCAGCCGGTGTTGCGGAGGCCGGCCGCGACGCCGTTGACCGTGAGGAGCAGGGCGCGGGCGAGGAGGGGGTCGGGGGCCTCGTCGCGCTCGACGGCCGCGCGCTGGCGGGCGAGGAGGGCGACCTGGAGGTAGGAGATCGGGTCCAGGTAGGCGTCGCGGATGGCGAAGGTCTGCTGGAGGACCGGGTTGGAGTCCAGGAGCTTCTCGCCGCCGGTGATCTTGAGGACCTCGGCGACGGTCAGGGCGTGCTCGGCCTCGATGGTGTCGAAGACGTGCTTGAGGTCGTCGGGGACCAGGGTGTCGACGTAGTGGCGGGCGATCCGCAGGTCGGTCTTCGCGAGCGTCATCTCGACGTTGGAGAGGAAGTTGCGGAAGAAGTGCCACTGCTCGTACATCTCGCCGAGGACCGGGTCGAGACCGGCCTCGCGCAGGGCCTTGAGACCGGAGCCGACGCCGAACCAGCCGGGGACGATCTGCCGTGACTGGGTCCAGCCGAAGACCCACGGGATGGCCCGGAGGCCGTCGAGGGAGACGCCCGAGCCGGGGCGGCGGGAGGGCCGCGAGCCCAGGTGCAGGTCGGCGAGCTGGTCGACCGGGGTCGAGGCGAGGAAGTACGTCGGCAGGTCGGGGTCCTCGACGAGCCTGCGGTAGGCGGTGTGGGCGGCCTCGGAGGCGGTGTCCATGGCCGCGTCCCAGCGGGCGAGGGCCTCGTCGGACTGCCGGGGCGCGGTGTGCAGGGCGGAGGCCTGCAGGGTGGCGGCGACGGTGAGTTCGAGGTTCTCGCGGGCGAGGGACGGGATGAGGTACTTGTCGGAGATGACCTCGCCCTGTTCGGTCACCTTGATCTCGCCCTCCAGGGTTCCCCAGGGCTGGGCGAGGATGGCGTCGTGGGAGGGGCCGCCGCCGCGGCCGACGGTGCCGCCGCGGCCGTGGAAGAGGCGGAGGCGTACGCCGTAGCGGTGTGCGACGTCGCGGAGGCGGCGCTGGGCGCGGTGGATCTCCCACTGGCTGGTGGTGATGCCGCCGAACTTGGAGGAGTCGGAGTATCCGAGCATGACCTCCTGGACGTCGCCGCGGAGGGAGACGAGCCGGCGGTAGGAGGGGTCGGCGAGCATGCCGTCGAGGATGACGTCGGCGGCCTTGAGCTCGTCGGTGGTCTCCAGGAGCGGCACGATGCCGATCTTGGCCCAGCCGGCGTGCAGGTCGATGAGGCCGGCCTCGCGGGCGAGGACGGCGGCGGCGAAGACGTCGTCGGCTCCCTGGCACATCGAGATGATGTACGACTCGATGACCTCGGGGCCGAAGCGCTCGAAGGACTCCTTGATGGTGTGGAACACACCGAGGGTCTTCTCGCCGGCGGCGTCGAGGGGGGCCGGGGTGGGCGCGAGGGGGCGGCGGGAGCGCAGTTCCTTGGCGAGGAGCTTCTGCCGGTAGTCGCGGGGCATGTCGGCGTAGCGCCAGGACTCCTCGCCGAGCCGGTCGAAGAGCTGGCCGAGGGCGTGGTGGTGGGCGTCGGCGTGTTCGCGGACGTCCATGGTGGCGAGCTGGAGGCCGAAGGCGGTGAGGGTGCGGATGGTGCGGTCCATCCGGCCGTCGGCGAAGAGGCCGCCGCGGTGCTCGCGCAGGGAGGTCTGGATGAGGGCGAGGTCCTGGACCAGTTCGGCGGTGCCGAGGTAGTCGCGGCCGGCCTGGTGGGGGGTGCCCTTGGCCAGGCGCTCGCGGGTGTTGACGAGCTTCTGGCGGATGCAGGTGGCCTTGAGGCGGTAGGGCTCCTCGGCGTTGAGGCGCTTGTACCGCGGGCTGATCTCGGGCAGTCGTTCGAGGTCGGCCTGGAGGGAGCCGAGGAGCTCGTCGGTGGCTCCGGCGTAGCGGATGGAGTTGGAGAGGAAGCCGCGCAGCTCGTCGATGAGGTCGAGGGCGTCGTTGATGCCGTGTTCGTGCTGGAGGATCAGCACGTCCCAGGTGACGGCGGGGGTGACGTTGGGATTGCCGTCGCGGTCGCCGCCGATCCAGGTGCCGAAGGTGAGGGGGCGGGTGCCGGGCGGGAGTTCGACGCCGACGCGTTCGAGTTCGGCGGCGAGGTCCTCGAGGACGTCGCCGACGGCGTTGGCGTGGAGTTCGTCGAGGTAGTAGATGGCGTTGCGGGCTTCGTCGGCCGGCTCGGGGCGTACGACGCGGAGTTCGTCGGTCTGCCAGATGAGGTCGATGTTCTCGGCGAGCCGGAGGTCGTGGCGGCGCCGGTCGGCCTCGATGACCGGGGTCTCCAGGAGGGCGGCGATCCGGCGCAGCTTGTTGAGGACGGAGCGGCGGGCGGCCTCGGTGGGGTGGGCCGTGAAGACGGGCCGGACGTTGAGGTTCTTGACGGTGGCCCGGACGTGCTCGGGGTCGCCGTCCTTGAGCATGTCGGCGGTGCGGGCGAGGAGCCCGCCCTCGGCGGCGCGCCGGTCGCGCATCTCGCGGCCGCGGTGGACCTGCTCGGTGACGTTCGCCAGGTGGAAGTAGGTGGAGAAGGCGCGGACGAGCTTGGCGGCGGTCTCGAGGTCGGTGTCGCCGAGCAGCTCGGCGGCGGCCTCGCCGTCCTCGCGGGTGAGGCGGCGGACCTTCTCGACGAGGTCGAGGAGGTCGTGGCCCTCCTGGCGGACGAGGGTCTCGCCCAGGAGGTCGCCCAGTCGGCGGATGTCGGAACGCAGCTCGGCGCTGGCGGTGGAGGACTGGTCGGCACTGCTCACAGGTGCGGCTCCTTGCAGTGTTTGAGCACGTCTGGAGGGGTTCTGGAGGCTTGCGGACCGCGCTGTCCGACGCACCCAGGATAGGTGTCCGCGGGCGCGGCGCCGCCGGTGGCCCTGTCGCGCCCTCTTGCCGCGCGCCACCGCGCTGCCATACTTACGTCGCCGTAGGTTACGGAAGCGTAGCCACGCGCCGGTATTGGTCCGCGCTTGTCCCTCTTCCTCCCCCTTCCGCTCGTCCGCTCTCGCACCGTTTCGCCGCTCTTCACCCGCTCGTCCGCTTCTCTCCCCCACTCCCCCTTCCTTCCTTTTCTCCCCAAGGGGACACCTATGTCCGCAAGCCCCCAGGTCACCTCGGACTCCGAGGTAGGCGACCCCGCCGCCCCGCCCTCCGCCACGCTCGGCGGGGACAGCAAGGGGTCGGTCGAGCAGATCGCGCTGCTGCTGTTCATCGTCGTCCCCTTCCTCGCGCTGCTGGCGGCGGTGCCGCTGGCGTGGGGGTGGGGGGTGAGCTGGCTCGATCTGGGCCTGATGGTGGCGATGTACTACATCGGCTGCCACGGCATCACGATCGGCTTCCACCGGTACTTCACGCACGGCGCCTTCAAGGCGAAGCGGCCGCTGCGGATCGCGCTGGCGGTCATGGGGTCGCTGGCGGTGGAGGGTCCGCTGGTGCGCTGGGTGGCCGATCACCGCAAGCACCACAAGTTCTCCGACGCGGAGGGCGACCCGCACTCGCCGTGGCGTTTCGGCGAGACCGTTCCGGCGCTGATGAAGGGCCTGTGGTGGGCGCACATCGGCTGGATGTTCGACGAGGAGCGGACGCCGCAGCACAAGTACGCGCCGGATCTGATCAAGGACCCGGCGCTCCGGGCGATCTCCCGCCAGTTCGTGCTCTGGACGGTCCTGTCGCTGGCGATCCCGCCGCTGGTGGGCGGTCTGGTGACGATGTCGTGGTGGGGGGCGTTCACGGCGTTCTTCTGGGGTTCCCTGGTCCGGGTGGCGCTGCTGCACCACGTCACGTGGTCGATCAACTCGATCTGTCACGCGGTGGGCAAGCGTCCGTTCAAGTCGCGGGACCGGTCGGGCAACGTGTGGTGGCTGGCGGTGCTGTCGTGCGGTGAGTCGTGGCACAACCTGCACCACGCGGACCCGACCTCGGCGCGGCACGGGGTGCTGCGGGGGCAGGTGGACTCCAGTGCGCGGCTGATCCGGTGGTTCGAGATGTGCGGCTGGGCGTACGACGTGCGCTGGCCGGACGCGGCCCGGATCGAAGCCCGGCGCCGGGGCGAGCCCGTCGACGCGGCATGATGGAGAACGTGGCGATCGACGGCAGTCCCAGCAAGACCGACGCATCCAGCGGCAGTGAGAAGCCCCGGCGCGGGCGCCGGGTGCGGATGACGGGCGCGGAGCGCCGTGAGCAGCTGCTGGACATCGGCCGGACGCTGTTCGCGGCGAAGGGCTTCGAGGGCACGTCGGTGGAGGAGATCGCGGCGAAGGCGGGCGTCTCCAAGCCGGTGGTGTACGAGCACTTCGGGGGCAAGGAGGGGCTCTACGCGGTGGTCGTGGACCGCGAGATGCGCCAGTTGCTCGACATGGTGACGGGGGCGCTGACGGCGGGGCATCCGCGTGAGCTGCTGGAGCAGGCCGCGTTCGCGCTGCTCGACTACATCGAGCGGTACACCGACGGTTTCCGGATCCTGGTCCGTGATTCGCCGGTGGCGCAGTCGACGGGCACGTTCGCCTCGCTGATCAGCGACATCGCCACGCAGGTGGAGGACATCCTGGGCCTGGAGTTCAAGGCCCGCGGCTTCGATCCGAAGCTGGCCCCGCTGTACGCGCAGGCGCTGGTGGGCAGTGTGGCGCTGACGGGCCAGTGGTGGCTGGACGTACGCAAGCCGAAGAAGGCGGAGGTCGCGGCCCATCTGGTGAACCTGGCCTGGCACGGCCTGGACGGTCTGGAGCAGAAGCCGCGGCTGATAGGGCACCGCAAAAGCTGATCCGCGCGGGTGGTCCGCGGGGGGTGCGGAGGGTCGGGGGCGTCGCCTGGGGGCGGCGCCCCCGCCCGCGTGTCAGGCTCCCTTTCTCGCGACGGCGAAGATGCGGCGGAAGGGGAAGACCGTGCCCCGGGGCCCGCGCGGGTAGGCGGCGCGCAGCAGGTCGCGGTACTGGCAGAGGAAGGCATCCGTCGCCTCCTGGTCGCCCTCCAGCGCGGTCAGGACCGGGCGCAGGGCGGTGCCCTTGACCCAGTCGAGGATCGGGTCCTCGCCCGGCAGGAGCTGGGAGTACGTGGTCTCCCAGACGTCGGTCTCGCAGCCGAGGTCGGTCAGGCGGTGGAGGTAGTCGGCCGGGTCGAGGACGTGGACGAAGCGGCGGCCCTCGTCGCCGAGGCGGTCGCGCCACCGGGGGGTGTCGCAGAGTTCGCCGAGCAGGGCGTGGCTGGGCGAGGTGAAGTTGCCGGGGACCTGGAAGGCAAACGTTCCGCCGGGGCGGAGGCCGTCGATCCAGGGGGCGAAGGACTCGGGGTGGTTGGGGACCCACTGGAGTGCGGCGTTGGAGACGATGAGGTCGTAGGGCTCGCCCGGGGTCCAGTGCGCGGCGTCGGCGGGCCGGAAGTCGAGCCAGCCGCCGCCGGCCGTGGTGCCGGCGTGGTCCTTCTCGGCGCGTTCCAGCATGTCGGGTGAGAGGTCGAAGCCGGTGATGTGGGCGTCCGGCCAGCGTTCGGCGAGGAGCACGGTCACGTTGCCGGGTCCGCAGCCGAGGTCGGCGATCCGGGCGGGGTGGTCGCCGCCGGGCAGCTGCGGTATTCGGGCGAGCAGGTCGAGGAACGGGCGGGTGCGGTGGCCGGAGTGACGGAGGTACTGCTGTGGGTCCCATGTCGGTGCGACAGAAGCAGAAGCTGGTCCGGAATGCATGTTCGAAGCCCCCTTGCTGGAACGAGTTGCCGAAGCGGAACAGGGTTCCGGCCCGGTCCTTCCCCATAGTCCAGCGGAATATATCTTGACGTCAAGAGACTTTATGTCAACAGACCCTTTACACTGATCGTCATGGAGGACGAGGTCGACCGTCTGGTCGCTGCATGGCGCCGCGAGCGCCCCGACCTCGACGTGGAACCGCTCGAGGTGCTCAGCCGCGTCTCGCGGCTCGCCCGGCACCTCGACCGCGCCCGTCGGCTCGCCTTCTCCGAGCACCAGCTGGAGCCCTGGGAGTTCGACGTCCTCACGTCGCTGCGCCGGGCCGGCGCGCCCTACCAGCTCTCCCCCGGCCAGCTGCTGACCCAGACGCTGGTCACCTCGGGGACGATGACCAACCGCATCGACCGGCTCACCAAGAAGGGTCTCGTGGAGCGCCTCCCGGACCCCAGTGACCGGCGCGGGGTCCTGGTCCGTCTCACCGCCGAGGGCCGCGACCGGGCCGACCAGGCGCTCGCCGGCCTCCTCGCGCAGGAGCGGGCCATCCTGGCCCAGCTCTCCCGCACCCAGCGCGGTGAACTGGCCGATCTGCTACGCCAGCTGACCGCCCCGTTCGACAACATCCCCGGCTAGCGGGACCGGGTCCGCGGGTCCGACGCCCGCCCGGCGCGCCAGTGCCACGGCCGCCAGCGTGGAGTGCACGCCCAGCTTCCCGAGCACGTTCTGCATGTGCGTACGGACGGTGTGCGGGGAGAGGAACAGCCGCTCGGCGACCGCCTTGCGCCCCAGGCCCGCCACCATGCAGCGCAGCACCTCCCGCTCGCGCGGGGTCAGCGACTCGACCAGCTGCTCGCTCTCGCTGCGGTGCTTGCGGGCCGCCGTCAGCTCCCGCAGCACGCCGGTGAGCAGGGCGGGGGGCAGATGGGTCTCGTCGCGCAGGACGCCCCGGATGACGGCGAGCAGGCGTTGCAGGGAGCAGTCCTTGGCCACCCAGCCCGAGGCGCCGGCCTGGAGCGCGAGGGCGGCCCGGTGCGGATCGTCCCGCTCGGCGAGCACGACGGTACGGACGGCGGGGCGGGCCTCCGCGACGCCGGCGACCAGGGAGATGCCGTCGACCACGCCTCCGCCGTCGTCCGGTACGGCGCGGGCGACGGGGGGCGGGCCGGGGGCCGCGCCGAGGTCGGCGTCGACCAGCATCACGTCGTAGCGGCGCCCTTCGGCGGCGGCGCGGTCGAGACAGCGCAGGGCGGCTGGGCCGCTGCCCGCCGCCGAGACGTCGACGTCGGGCTCCGCCGCGAGGGCGGCGGCCAGCGACTCGGCGAAGATGCGGTGGTCGTCCACCACCAGGACCCGGATACGGACCACGGACACCCCCAAGTGTCGAGGAACGGACCGGCGCGGGCACAGCGCCGGAGAGGAGGTCCGTCGTCGCACGGCCGCCGCCGTGCTGACCCTTACCCCGCCCCGGGCGCCGTACCCGACTGGTCTCACCCCTGATCAGCACCGGCCCCCACCGGTGCTGCGCATCAGAGTACGGGCGGGGCGCCCGAGCGGAAGCCGAATTGCGGAACTGGTGGAACACGGCGGTACGCAGGGGGCGCATGTGACCGAACGCGACTGAAGTCGACAGTTCGAGCCCGTTCCCGGGGGGTGGGCCGGCCCGTTCCCGGGGTTACGCGGAGAGCCTGCGCGCCCCCTCCGACGGCACCGCGGGGAAGACGCGCGGCGCGGCATAGCCCGCTTCGGCAAAGGCCTTCTCGACGGCGGAGCCCACCGCGTCCGCCGCGCGGGACTCCACGAGCACGACCGCCGAGCCGCCGAACCCGCCGCCCGTCATCCGGGCGCCGAGCGCGCCGGCCGCGCAGGCCGTCTCGACCGCGAGGTCCAGCTCGGCGCAGGAGACCCGCAGGTCGTCCCGGAGCGAGAGGTGCCCCTCGGTGAGGACCGGGCCGACCGCCCGGACGTCCCCGGCGTCCAGGAGCGCGATCGTCCGCTCCACCCGCTCGTTGTCGGAGACCACGTGCCGGACATAGCGCCGGACCGTCTCGTCGTCCAGGCGGGCGAGGGCGTCGGGCAGGTGCGCGTACGGCACGTCGCGCAGGGCGCGCACTCCGAGCGCCCGCGCACCGGCTTCACACCCGGCGCGCCGCTCCGCGTACGCGCCGTCTCCGAGCGCGTGCTTCACCCGGGTGTCGACCACGAGGAGCCGCAGGCCCCGCGCGGCGAGGTCGAAGGGCACCTGCCGGAAGGAGAGGTCGCGGGTGTCGAGGTGCAGGGCGTGGCCCGCGACGGAGCAGGCGGAGGCCATCTGGTCCATCACGCCGCAGGGGACGCCGACGAAGGCGTTCTCGGCGCGCTGGGCGATCACCGCCAGCTCCGGGCGGGTCAGGCCGAGTCCGCACAGGTCGTTCAGGGCGAGGGCGGTGACGACCTCCAGGGCGGCGGAGGACGAGAGTCCCGCGCCGGTCGGGACCGTGGAGGCGAGGTGGATGTCCGCGCCGGTGACCGGATGGCCGGCCTCCCGCAGCGCCCAGGCGACACCGGCCGGGTACGCGGCCCAGCCGGTGCCGGAGAGGGGTTCGAGGGAGTCGACGTCGAGCTGGACGATGCCGCCCTCGACGTCGGCGGAGTGGATCCGCAGGACTCCGTCGGTACGGCGGGCGACGGCGGCGACCGCGGTGTGCGGCAGCGCCAGCGGCATCACGAACCCGTCGTTGAAGTCGGTGTACTCACCGATCAGGTTGACGCGCCCGGGGGCGGCCCAGATGCCCTCCGGCTCCACCCCGTACAGCGCCTCGAACTCCCCCGTCACGCTCATACGCGTCCCTGCTCCCTCTCCCTCGCGAACGCCCACGCGTCCCGCACGATGTCCGCCAGGTCCGGGCGGGACGGATTCCAGCCGAGCCGCTCACGCGCGGTGTCGGCCGAGGCGACGAGCACCGCCGGGTCTCCGGCGCGGCGCTCGGCCGTCACCTCGGGGACCGGGTGCCCGGTCACCTTGCGCACGGTCTCGACGACCTCCCGTACGGAGAAGCCGCTGCCGTTGCCGAGGTTGCAGATCAGGTGCTCGCCCGGGGTCATGGCGCCCAGGGCCAGCAGGTGGGCCTCGGCGAGGTCGGCGACGTGGATGTAGTCGCGGACGCAGGTGCCGTCCGGGGTCGGATAGTCCTCACCGTAGACGTTGATCGCCTCGCGCTTGCCGAGGGCGACCTGGAGGACGAGCGGGATGAGGTGCGACTCGGGGTCGTGCCGCTCACCGGCCACGCCGTAGGCGCCGGCCACGTTGAAGTAGCGCAGCGAGACGGCGGCCAGGTCGTGGGCGGCGCACTCGCCGCCGATCATGTGGTCGACCGCCAGCTTGGAGGCGCCGTAGGGGTTGGTGGGCGCGGTCGCCGCGGTCTCGGTGATCGGCGCGGACGCCGGCTCGCCGTAGGTGGCGGCGGTCGAGGAGAACACCAGCCGGCGCACGCCCGCCTCGCGCATCGCGGCGAGCAGGGCCATCGTCCCGCCGACGTTGTTGTCCCAGTACTTCGAGGGGTTGACGACCGACTCGCCGACCTGCGAGAAGGCGGCGAAGTGGAGCACGCCGTCGTAGGAGGAGTCCAGCCAGCGGGCCGCGTCCTGGATGCGGCCCTCGATGAAGGTGGCCCCGGCGGGGACGCCTTCGCGGAAGCCGGTGGAGAGGTCGTCGAGAACGGTGACCTCGTGGCCCGCCTCCAGCAGGTGGGTGGCGACGACGCCGCCCACGTAGCCCGCTCCACCCGTCACCAGATATTTGCTCACTTGCTCGCAACCTCTCGAAGTCTGTCGGCCGCGGACTCCGGTGGCACGTCGTTCATGAACGCGCCCATACCGGACTCGGTGCCCGCGAGGTACTTCAGCTTGCCAGAGGCCCGGCGGACGGTGAAAAGCTCCAGGTGCAGCGCGAACTCCGCACGCCGCTCGTCCGTGAACGGCGCCTGGTGCCAGGCGGCGATGTAGGGCGTCGGGGGCTGGTCCGGTCCGAAGAGCCGGTCGAAGCGCCGGAGCAGTTCCAGGTAGACGTGGGCGAAGTCCGCGCGGGCGGCGTCGTCGAGCGCCCTCAGGTCGGGCACGCGCCGGACGGGGTAGAGGTGGACCTCGTACGGCCAGTGCGCGGCGTAGGGGACGAAGGCGATCCAGTGCTCGGTCTCCAGGACCACCCGGACACCGTCCGCGCGCTCGCGGGCGACGACGTCGTCGAAGAGGTTCCGCCCGGTGCGGGCCAGGTGCTCGGCGGCGCTGCGCTGCATCAGGGCGGTGCGGGCGGTGGTGTACGGGAAGGCGTAGATCTGGCCGTGCGGGTGGCCGAGGGTGACGCCGATCTCGGCGCCCCGGTTCTCGAAGCAGTAGACCTGCTCGACCCCGGGCAGCTCGGCGAGCTCGGCGGTCCGGTCGGTCCAGGCGTCGAGGACGAGGGCGGCCTGTCCGGGGGTGAGGTCGGCGAAGGATGCCTCGTGGTCGGAGGTGAAGCAGACCACCTCGCACCGCCCGGCGCCGCCCGAGAGGGAGGGGAAGCGGTTCTCGAAGACGGCGACCTCGTAGTCGGGGGACGGGATCTCGCTCAGCCGGCCGTCCCGGGAGGGGCACAGCGGGCACGCGTCGGCGGGCGGGTGGTAGGTCCGTTGCTGCCGGTGGGAGGCGATGGCGACGTGGTCCCCGAGCAGGACGTCGTGGCGCAGCTCGGAGGCGGACGCGACACGGTCGAGGGGGCGTGCGTCGACGGCGTCGCGCACGGCGTCGTCGGCCGCGTCGTAATAGATGAGCTCGCGTCCGTCGGCGAGGGTGGTGACGGTCTTCTTCACGGGGTGTCCTCAGGCGGGGAACCAAACAGAACCACGCACAAGGAACCACAATCAAACATAGGAGTCAACGCCGAGCACCGGACCGGGGCGTCGTCCCAGGTCCGGTGGGGTGAGAAGGAGGGACGCGCGCCCCCATCGCGGGCGCGTAGCGCCCTAGCGGTTCAGCGGCCCCCGGGGGCGCGGCGCGTGGTCGAGCAGGCCGGTGCGGGCGGCCAGCGCCGCCGCCTCCAGGCGGGAACCCACCGAGAGCTTCATCAGCACCCGCTGCACATGGGTCCGCGCCGTGCTCGGGGCGATCCCCATCCCGGCCGCGATGCCCCGGGTGTCCTCCCCCTCGGCGACCCGGACCAGGACCTCCACCTCCCGGGGCGTCAGCATCCCGAGCAGCCGCTGCCCCTCGTCGTCCGGCTGCGCCGCCGGGTGGAGCAGCTCCATGAACGCGCCTTGCAGCAGCTGCGGCGCCACGGCCACCTCCCCCGCCCGCGCCTTGACCAGGGCGCGCTCGACGTTCTCGATGCGCTCGTCGTGCCGGACGTAACCGGACGCGCCGGCCGCGAAGGCCGCCGCGATCCCGCGCGGTGAGGGCACCGGGCCGAGGACGACCACGGCCACCTGCGGCCGCTCCCGCTTGATCCGTACGATCGGGTCGAAGGCGCCCGGTTCGGCCGGGGCGGCCGTGCCGAGCAGGCACACCTCCGGCGCCCGGCTCACCACGAGGTCGGCCGCGCCCGCCACCGGGGCGGCCGCCGCGAGCACCCGGTGCCCGCGCAGTTTCAATGCCGAGGCGAGCGCCTCGGCCAGCAGTCGGTGGTCGTCGACCACCATGAGCCGCACGCCCATGGAGCAACCCCTTTGTCCCCCCCTGGAGCCGTCCCCGGCCCCAGCCAGCGTTGATGACCCGGCAAGTTACACGCTCGTGCCCCGGGACTGTCGAATTCTTCGCCCTTCGGGGCCTGCGCAAACGGCCCGGCGCGTCGAGTGAGTCGATGCGCCGGGCCGTCCTGGCCCCCGCCCCGGGGGCCCGCGGTCCGATCAGCGGATGACCGGCAGGTGATCAGCGGGTGATCAGTGGGTGGTGAACGCGAGCGCCAGGTACTCCTTGGTGGAGGAGGACGCCCGCGGCTTGCTCAGCATGGTGTCGGAGATGAACATCCGCCCGTTGCCGTAGAGGATCTCGGCGTAGTCCGTGCCGAAGCTGTTCTCGGCGTCGCGCACGGAGTCGTCCGAGGGGTTCTCCATCAGCGTGGTCGCCTGCATCGTGCCGCCGTCGATGGAGACGACCTGTCCGCCCTTGTCGTACGGGGGGATCTTGTACGCGATGAGGTTGCCGCCGTCCATGCGCAGCGGGACGAGGGTGTACTTGTCGCCCGCGTCCGCCTTGCCGGTCATCGGCTTCCCGGTGGCCAGGTCGAACGAGACGATCTCGTTGGTCTCGTCGCCGTACTCGCCGCTGCTGCCCTCGTGCTCCTCGGTCGGGACGTAGATCCGCCCGTTGCCGACGAGGACCTTGGTGCAGCTCTCCACCTCGGTGGAGCGGCAGCGGGCCGCGTACCGGTCGGCGTCCGCCGTGATCTTCGCCTTCAGCTTGCCGGTCTTCTCGTCGATGGAGAAGAAGTCGGAGATGCCGCTGCCGTCGCCCGCGGTGTCGCCCACGTCGGCGGCCACCACGAGCGGCTTGGTGGAGACGATCGACGCGTACTTCACGCCGGGGGGCATCTTGAACTGCGAGACCGGCGCGCCGGTGAGCGGGTTGAGGTTCTGGATGACGACGTACTGGCTGTCGTACGGCCCGCACTTGCGCGCCGCGACGAGGCCGGCGCCGCCGCCGTACCCCATGTCGTAGCAGTCCTGCGCGTTGGGCTTCGGCGACCAGCGCGGGTTGCCGTTGGCCACGTCGAAGGCGGCGCCGCCGTCGGTGCCGCCGGCCGCGACGGTGGTGCCGCTGAGCGTGACCTCGCTGAACCGGGCCTTGGTGTCACCGGCGGAGCCGCCGGTGACGGACTTGGACCACACCAGCTTGCCTGCCGTGAGGTCGATGACGCCGACCTCGGTGCACGGCTGGTAGAAGCGCGGTCCGACCCGCTTGGTCGCCTCGAAGAGGACGGCCGTCTTGTTGTCGGCGGTGACGTGCCGCGAGGCGCCGCAGACCTGTCCGGGCAGGGCGAGGGTCCAGGCCGCGGCGCCCTTGTCCAGGTCGTAGCCGACGATCGAGTCGACGCCGGTCTTGACGTACGCCTTGTCCGTCAGCCAGGAGCCGGACACGTCGGTGATGTCCTGCACCTTGGGCTGGGGCAGCTGGAAGGCCAGCTTGGCCTGCGGGTTGGCGGGGGCCTTCTCCTTGCCGTTGCCGCCCACGCCGTTGCCGCCGCCCTTGCCCTGGCTCGCGCCCGAGGTGGCGCCGGCGGTGTCGTTCTTCTCCTCGCCGCCGCCGGAGCTCGCGTACCAGATACCGCCGCCGACGATCAGGGCGACGGCCACCACGGCCGCGATGATGATCTGCGCCTGCGCGGACAGCTTCTTGCCGCCGGAGGGCGGGGGCGTCTGCGCGTACTGCGGCTGCGTGGGATAGCCGTACGGCGGCTGGCCCGGCGGCTGCTGCTGCGGGTAGCCGTACTGCGGCTGCGTCGGCGGCTGCTGGGGATAGCCGTACTGCGGCTGGGTCGGAGGCTGCTGCTGCGGATAGCCGTACTGCGGCTGTCCGGGCTGCTGCTGGGGGTAGCCGTAGGGCTGCTGCGGCGGGGGCGTCGGAGCGCCGAAACCGCCCGGCGGGGGGTCCTGGGGGGCGCCGAAACCGCCCTGGGGGTCCCCCGGGGGAGGACCGGGCGGCTGGTTCGGCGGGGGCGGAGGTGGCTGCGTCATGGCGTGGGTACCTCTGAGTGTGGAAGGCGGGCGGGAAACGGTGTCACGTGCCGAAGGCCAACAGCGTCTCCCTCTTCATCTCCTCGGCGTCGTTCGAGCCGGCGACGACGTTCCGCACCAGGATGTACCGGCCGTTCACGTACAGCGCCCTCGATTCGTGGAAGCGTGACTCGAGGCGCCCGGTCACGCGCGGGAGGCGGAGCAGTTCCACGGGCCGCGTCGTGCCCGGCGCGACGGTGGCCAGCGAACCGGGCTCGTCGAGCAGCGCGGCCCGCCGGACGATCAGCGAACCGCCCTCCATCCGCAGCGGCCGGATCATGCGGTTCCGGAGCCCCGGGATGCGCCGCACGATCTCACCGGTACGGAGATCGAAGACGGCGATCTCGTTGGTCTTCGTCTTCGCGTCGGGCCGGGTCGCCAGGTAGGCGGTGTCACCGTCGGCCACGACCTGGCAGCGCTGGAGGTTGCCCTGGTGGGCGACGTCCTCCGTGCACCCTTCCTCGTACCAGCCGTCGCCCTTGAGCGAGGTGCGCTTCGTCCCGTCCTCGTTGAGGACGACGATGCCGTGGAGGCCGCGGGCCCGGTCGGTGGCCGAGACGATGAGCGGCCGTACGGACAGGACGTGGTCCACCCGGTAGCCGATCGGGAGGGGGTACTTCCAGCGGGACGCGCCGGTGACCGGGTCGACCTCGTGGATCTCCTCCTGCGGCTTCTTCTCGTCGGAGGTCGGGCAGGAGACCGCGGCGACGAGCTTCGGTCCGCCGGCGTAGGCGTACGGCTGGCAGGGGCTCTTGTCCCACTTGCCGAACAGCTGCTTGCCGTCGCTGAGGCGGTAGCCGGTCGAGTACTGGTGCCGGCCCGCGGTGACGGTGTCGCCGCTCATGGCGAGCGAGTAGTCGTTCATGAAGTCGAAGTTGCCCTCCTTCACGATCTTCCGCTGCCAGCCGGACGTGCCCGTGCGCAGGTCGACCGCCTGGAGGTTGCGGCACTCGTCGGCGTCGGAGTGGAGGCGTTCCTTGCGGGCGAGGACGATCTTCCCGTCCTTCGACACGTCGTTCGACGCGCGGCAGATCTCCGTGTCGAGCGTCAGTCGCCACTTCACCGTGCCGTCGGCGACCGAATGGGCCGTGACCGTGCGGTACATGGCGGTGACGACGGTGTCCCCGAACTGCCAGGGCCCGTAGACGTCGCCGGTGAGCGTGGTGACGTCGATGTCGTTCTTCCGGAGCCACAGGACCGAGGCGTCGCCGGGGGCGATGTCCTTGTTGTAGGCGGCCGCGGCCGCGGTGTCGGGAGCGGTCGGACCGGCGGGCCCCGTCGGGCCGGTGGCCGTCGGCGGCACGGACGGGCTCGCGCTCGCCTTGCCGTCCGCACGGCCGCCGTCACCGGTCCCGCCGAGGGCGTACCAGGTCACCGCGCCGACGGCGAGGAGCGCCGCCACGGCGCCGGCGACCACCGCCCTGGCGCGGCGCGGGCCGCGCGGGGACGGCGGGGGCGGGGCGGTGTGCGGGGGCGGCGGGACGGGCGGTGCGCCCGCCGGGCCGGCGGGCCCGCCGCCGTACGGATTGATCGTGCCGTAGGGCCCGTACGACGGCGGGGGCGGCCCGGGTTGCTGCGGTGTCGTCATCGGAGTCGGACGGCCCTCACTTGCTGAAGGCCATCATCGTCTTGGTCTCCTTCTCGGCCTTGTCATTGCTGGCGCTCACCCGGCCGGCGGAGATGACGAAGATGCCGTTGCCGTAGGCGTAGCGGGCGTTGTAGAAGCTGCTCTCGACCTGGGCGGTGGAGGCCTGGTGCTGGAGCAGGGTCTTCGGCGCGCCTCCGGTGGGGGCGATGGTGGCGACGGTGCCGCCCTTGTCGTACGACGGCTCGGCGTATACCAGCACCTCCGAGCCCTCCATGCGCAGCGGGATCATGGTCTGCTCGCCGGGGGCCTTGGAACGCCACTTCGGCTTGCCCGTGTTGAGGTCGAAGGCGACGACCTCGTTCGGGGTGCCGTAGCTGGTCTCGGTGGCCATGTAGAAGGTGTTCGCGTCGGCCGCGACGCCGACGCACCCCGAAAGGTTCTTGCCGAAGATGACGAACGATCCGCCGCACTGGGGGGCGTACTTGTCGGTGCCGCCCTGGATCTGCGAGCGCAGCTTGCCGTTGGCGGTCAGCGCGAAGATCGTCCACTTCTTCTCGTCGCGCTGGGTGGCGGAGATGACCAGCGGGTTGATCGAGTAGACCTTGTCGACCTCCCAGTTGGGCTGGAGCCGGAAACTCCACCGGGGCTTGCCGGTGTTCGGGTCGACCTCGCTGACCTGCTGCTGCTTCTTGTCGACGTCGCCGGTGGGGCAGCTGTCGGCGGCGATCAGCTTCTCGCCGCCCGCGTAGGCGAAGGCCTTGCAGCCACTGGCGGGCGTGCCGAAGAGCTGCTTGCCGTCGGCGAGGGAGAAGCCGTACGAGCTGCTGGTGCCGGCCGCGGTGACGGTGTTTCCGCTGATGGCGAGGGTGTTGTCGTCGAAGGCGAACAGACCGGTGGCCTTGGGGACGGACCGCTTCCAGCCGGCCTTGCCGGTCTTGAGGTCGATCTTCTGCAGCGTCGTGCACTTGGCGCGGTCGCCGGCCTTGTCGTGGACGCCGATGACCATCGAGCCGTCGGCGGCCGGCGCCGACGGGGCGGCGCACATCTCGAAGGGCAGGTCGAGGTGCCACTTGAGCGCACCGTCGGTGAGGCCGTAGCCGTCGAGGCCCTTGTACATGCCCTTGACGACGACGTCGCCGACGACCCACGGGCCGTAGACGTCGGCGCCGTTCTTGGGCAGGTCGACGTTGTTCTTGAGCAGCCAGTTGATCTTCGCTTCGCCGGGCTGGCGCCCGCCGTTGAGGTCGTCCTCGCCGTTGCGGCCGTCCCCGTCACCGTTGCCGTCGCCCTGATCGACGGAGGGGGAGCCGGTCGGGGCGGTCGGGGTGGCGGTCGGCTTGGCGACCGGCTTCTCGTCGTCGCCGCCGCTGAGGGCGAACCAGGTGCCGCCGCCGATGACGAGCAGGGCCGCGACGGCCGCGGCGACGATGGCGCCGGGCTTGCCCTTGAAGGGGTTGTTGCCACCGGGCGGGGTGGGCGCGCCGGGGTACTGCGGCTGGCCGGGGTAGCCGCCGTAGGGGCCGGGCTGCTGGCCGTACGGTCCCGGCTGCTGGGCGTACGGGCCGGGCTGTCCCGGCTGCTGGGCGTACGGGCCGGGCTGTCCCGGCTGCTGGGCGTACGGGCCGGGCTGGCCGGGCTGCTGCGGGTAGCCGTAGCCGGGCGCGGGGGCCTGCTGCGGGTAGCCGTAACCGGGCTGCGTCGGCTGGCCGTACGGGCCCGGCGCGGCCGGCGGGGACTGCGGCGCCGGCGGGGACTGCGGCGGGACGGGGGGCATCGGCGGGACGCCTTGGTTCCCCTCGTTCGGTTCCGGTGCGCCGAAGCCCGGCGGCTGGTTGCTGGGCGGCTGGGTCATCAGCGTTCCCCCTTGACGTGAGCGGGTTTTCTTTCTACCACTCGGGGGATGGCGCAAAAGTGACCGGTCCGCCCGTTGTACCCAAGGGAGGACCGGCCCGTAATGCCTCCGTTACGCGTCCTCGGCCAGTTCGAGCCAGCGCATCTCCAACTCGTCGCGCTCGACGACCAGTTCCCGCAGCTCCGCGTCCAGCTTCGCCACCTTCTCGAAGTCTGTGGCGTTATCGGCGATTTGCGCGTGGAGCTTCGTCTCCTTGTCCGAGATCTTGTCCAGCTGACGCTCGACCTTCTGCAGCTCCTTCTTCGCGGCGCGGGTGTCCGCGGCGGACACCGTCTTCGCGGCGCCGGCCGACTTCGCGGCCGGGGCGGCGGGCGTCGGGACCGACGCCTCGATCATGCGCCGGCGCCGCTCCAGGTACTCCTCGATGCCGCGCGGCAGCATCCGCAGGGTCTGGTCGCCGAGCAGCGCGAACGTCTTGTCGGTGGTCCGCTCGATGAAGAACCGGTCGTGGGAGATGACGACCATCGAGCCGGGCCAGCCGTCGAGGAGGTCCTCCAGCTGGGTGAGGGTCTCGATGTCGAGGTCGTTGGTGGGCTCGTCGAGGAAGAGGACGTTCGGCTCGTCCATGAGCAGGCGCAGGAGCTGGAGGCGGCGGCGCTCACCGCCGGAGAGGTCGCCGACCGGCGTCCACTGCTTCTCCTTGGTGAAGCCGAACTGCTCGCACAGCTGCCCCGCGGTCATCTCGCGGCCCTTGCCGAGGTCGACGCGGTCGCGGATCTGCTGGACCGCCTCGAGGACCCGCAGCGTGGCGGGCAGTTCGGTGACGTCCTGCGAGAGGTAGGCGAGCCGTACGGTCTTGCCGACGACGACCTTCCCGTCGGCCGGCTGGGTCTCGCCCTGGGTGACGGCGGCGTCGGCGAGGGCGCGCAGCAGCGAGGTCTTCCCGGCGCCGTTGACGCCGACGAGGCCGATCCGGTCGCCGGGACCGAGCTGCCAGGTGAGGTGCTTGAGGAGCGTCTTGGGTCCGGCGGTGACGGTGACGTTCTCCAGGTCGAAGACCGTCTTGCCGAGCCGGGCGTTGGCGAACTTCATCAGTTCGGAGGTGTCGCGCGGCGGCGGCACGTCGGCGATCAGCTCGTTGGCGGCCTCGATGCGGTAGCGGGGCTTGGAGGTACGGGCGGGGGCGCCGCGCCGCAGCCAGGCCAGCTCCTTGCGCATCAGGTTCTGCCGCTTGACCTCCTCGGTCGCGGCGATCCGCTCCCGCTCGGCGCGGGCGAAGACGTAGTCGGAGTAGCCGCCCTCGTACTCGTGCACGTCGCCGCGCTGCACGTCCCACATGCGGGTGCAGACCTGGTCGAGGAACCACCGGTCGTGGGTGACGCAGACGAGCGCCGAGCGGCGCGTCTGGAGGTGGCCGGCCAGCCAGGCGATGCCCTCGACGTCGAGGTGGTTGGTGGGCTCGTCGAGGACGATCAGGTCCTGGTCGTCGATGAGGAGCTTGGCGAGCGCGATGCGGCGGCGCTCACCGCCGGAGAGCGGGCCGATGACGGTGTCGAGGCCGTGCTCGAAACCGGGCAGGTCGAGGCCGCCGAAGAGACCGGTGAGCACGTCACGGATCTTGGCGCTGCCGGCCCACTCGTGGTCGGCCATGACGCCGATGACCTCGTGGCGGACGGTGGCCTTCGGGTCGAGGGAGTCGTGCTGGGTGAGCACGCCGAGGCGGAGCCCGCCGCTGTGCGTGACGCGGCCGGTGTCCGCCTCCTCCAGCTTGGCGAGCATCCGGATGAGGGTGGTCTTGCCGTCGCCGTTGCGCCCGACGACACCGATCCGGTCCCCTTCGGAGACGCCGAGAGAGACACCGTCCAGCAGGGCACGGGTGCCGTACACCTTGCTGACAGCCTCGACATTGACCAGATTGACGGCCACTTTGACTCCTGTACGGGGGGATCGATCGACGTCCAAGGGTAGACGGCCCGGCAGGTGGGCCGGTGTGCGTGATCGTCCGGGGCCGCGCGGGCGCCCGCGGCGGGCGGGTGGCCCCTACCGGTGGGTCCGCCCCGCCCGCTCGACGAGGAGCCAGCCGAGCAGGGCCGTGGCCACCGCGACGGGGGCGGTGACGGGGACGGCGATCAGGGTGGCCGCGTGGCCCTCCAGGAGCCCGCCGAAGCCGGTCATGGAGAGGCCGAGGACACCGAAGAGGGCGAGGGTGGCACCGAGAGCGGCGAGCGGGGCGCGCCGGGGGCCCCTCGCCGGGGCGGAAGCGGAGGCGGTTGGGCCGGAGGCCCGGGCGGGCGGGGCGGCAGCGGAGGCGGCCGGGGCGGAGGCGCGGGCGGGCGGCGAAGGTCGTTCGAAGCCGCGGAAAGCGGCCACCAGCAGGGCGGTGAGCAGTGCGGCGGCGACGATCCGCGGGGGCACCTGGGCCCACCAGGCGGCCGTGGCCGGCTCCGGCGGCTCCAGGCCGAGCGCGAGCATCGCGCCGTACACGCCGAGCATCGCGGTCAGATGCCAGAGGAACGCCGTCATCGCGACCCCGTTCGCCAGCACCACCTTGTGCCAGACGCCGGCCCGGGCGGCGAAGCGCGCCCCGGGGCCCCGGCACAGCTCGACCGCGCCGACGAGCCACAGGCCGTGGCAGAGCAGGGCGAGGGTGGGCGGCGCCATGTTGGAGACCTTCTCCCCGGGCATCCCGACCATGGACAGCGGATACGGCCCGAGGGCGACCAGGAGGCCCGCGCCCACCAGGCCCGCGGTGGCGAGGACGGCCGGGCGGCGGATCCGGCCGTCGGCGCGCAGGAAGCCGAGCTGGTGGACGGCGAGCCAGACGAAGGCGAAGTTCAGGAACTCCACGAACGGCACCCCCGCGGCGAACCGCAGCACGTCGACGGCGACCGCCCCGCCGACGAGGAGCGCGAACGCCCCCCAGCCGTACCGCTCGTGCAGCCTCAGCAGCGGCGGGGTGAGGGCGACCATCGCGAGGTAGATGCCGATGAACCACAGCGGCTGGGCGACCAGTCGCAGCGCGACCCCGGTCAGCCCGTCGTCGCCGCCGACGAGTTGGAGGAGGAGGGCGGCGGCGCCCCACACCCCGACGAAGACCATGGTGGGCCGCAGCAGCCGCTGCAGCCGGGCGCGCAGGAAGGCCGCGTACCGGGGCCGGGAGCGGTAGGCGAGGGCGTGCGAGAAGCCGCCGACGAAGAAGAACACCGGCATGACCTGGAGCCCCCAGGTCACCCCCTGGAGCCAGGGCACGACGGCGAGCAGGTTGTTTACTTGCCCGTCGGCGCCGACGACGGCCATCAGCCAGTGCCCGAGGACGACGACCCCGAGCGAGGCGACCCGCAACAGGTCGACGTACCGGTCCCTGGACGCGGGTGTGGCGGCGGCGAGCTCCCGAGCGCTGATTCCCATGGGGGTACGGTCCCGCGCGGCACCGGCGGCCCGTGAGGGCGCGGATACTCAACCGCCGGGTGAGTATCCACGCGTACGGGGGCGGGGGCGGGGGCGTACGGCCCGGCCCGCGGCCGGTCAGCGCAGGATCGTCGCGCCCGGGGCCGGGGAGGTGGCGGGGCGGGCCGTACGGCAGGTGCCGGAGGCGAGCAGCGCGGAGGCCACCGCCTCCGCCGCCTGGGCGTCCTTGACCAGGAAGGCCGTCGTCGGGCCGGAGCCCGAGACCAGGGCGGCCAGGGCGCCGGCCGCCGTGCCCGCCTCCAGGGTGGCGGTCAGGGAGGGGCGCAGGGAGACGGCGGCCGGCTGGAGGTCGTTGGTCAGCGTCGCGGCCAGGGCGGCCGCGTCGCCGGCGCGCAGCGCCTCCAGGAGGGCCGGGGAGGCGACCGGCTCGGGGACGGTCACGCCCTCGTTGAGGCGGTCGAACGCGCCGTACACCGCCGGGGTCGACAGGCCGCCGTCGGCGACGGCGAAGACCCAGTGGAAGGCGCCGCTCACCGGCACGGCGGTCAGCCGCTCGCCGCGGCCGACGCCCAGCGCCGCCCCGCCGACCAGGCTGAACGGCACGTCGCTGCCGAGCTCCGCGCAGATCTCCAGGAGGTCGGCGCGCGCGGAGTCCAGGCCCCACAGCGCGTCGCACGCGAGGAGCGCGCCCGCGCCGTCGGCGCTGCCGCCCGCCATGCCGCCGGCGACCGGGATGTCCTTGGCGATGTGCAGGTGCACGTCGGGCGAGAGGCCGTGGCGGGCGGCGAGCAGCTCGGCGGCCCGCGCGGCCAGGTTGGTGCGGTCCAGGGGGACCTGGTCGGCGTCCGGGCCCTTGCAGGTGACCGTCAGCTCGTCGGCGGGGGTGGCCGTGACCTCGTCGTACAGCGACACGGCGAGGAAGACGTTGGCCAGGTCGTGGAAACCGTCGGGCCGCGCTCCGCCGACCGCCAGCTGGACGTTGACCTTCGCGGGCACGCGGACGGTCACCCCGCCCGCCGGGCCTGACGTCACGCCCGTCGCCGGGCCTTCCGCGGTGCCCGCCGCCGCCCCGTTCCGCGTACCGCCGGTCACTTCTTCGCCTCCGCGATCCGTGCGAACTCCTCCACCGTCAGCGCCTCGCCGCGCGCCTGCGGCGAGATGCCGGCCGCGACGAGCGCCTCCTCGGCGGCGGCGGGCGATCCCGCCCAGCCGGCGAGCGCGGCCCGCAGGGTTTTGCGGCGCTGCGCGAAGGCCGCGTCGACGACCGCGAAGACCTCCGCCTTGGAGGCGGTGGTCGCCACCGGCTCCGTGCGGCGCACCAGCGAGACCAGGCCGGAGTCGACGTTCGGCGCCGGCCAGAAGACGTTGCGGCCGATGGAACCCGCCCGCTTCACCTCGGCGTACCAGTTCGCCTTGACCGACGGCACGCCGTAGACCTTGTTCCCGGGCCGGGCCGCGAGCCGGTCGGCGACCTCGGCCTGCACCATGACCAGCGTCCGCTCGATCGAGGGGAAGCGGTCGAGCATGTGCAGCAGGACGGGCACGGCCACGTTGTACGGAAGGTTCGCGACCAGCGCGGTCGGCGGCGGCCCCGGCAGCTCCTGGACGTGCATGGCGTCGGAGTGGACCAGCGCGAAGCGGTCCTTCTTCCGCGGCAGGCGGGCCTCGATGGTCGCGGGCAGCGCCCCGGCGAGCACGTCGTCGATCTCGACGGCGGTCACCCGGTCCGCGGCCTCCAGGAGGGCCAGGGTCAGCGACCCGAGTCCCGGGCCCACCTCCACGACCACGTCGTCGGGGCGCACCTCGGCCGTCCGGACGATCCGCCGGACCGTGTTGGCGTCGATGACGAAGTTCTGGCCGCGCTGCTTGGTCGGGCGTACGCCAAGCGCCGCTGCCAGTTCACGGATGTCGGCGGGGCCGAGGAGGGCGTCGGGATCGGTGGTGCTCACCGGTACAGCCTACGGCCGCAGTGGGGCCAGGGACTCGCCCCCCGCTGCACGTAGAGCTTCTTCGCCCGGTACGTCTGTTCCGAGGCGGACGCGTCCTGGGCGACCCCGCTGCCGCCGAGCGAGCGCCAGGTGCCGGGGTCGAACTGGTAGAGCCCGCCGTAGGTCCCCGACGGATCGACGGCGTTCGGCCGCCCGCCGGACTCGCAGGCCGCGAGAGCGCCCCAGTCGAGCCCGTCGGCGCCGGCGACCGAGGCGGGCAGCGGGCGGGTGCCGACCTTCACCTGCTGGGTGACGGGCGCCCGGACGATCTCCTCGCCGATCTTCCTCGGCTTCTGCCGGACGCCGTTGACGGTCCGCAGCGCGTACGTGACCCGGCGCACGCCCTGCACGCCCTGCCGTTCGACGACCTCCGTGCCCGCGAACAGGTCCGGGTCGCGGACGCGCTCCACGGCGTACGGGACGGCCTCCTCCCGCACCTCCTTGCCGCCGGTGATCCGCATGACGGTGATGGTCTGTCCGTCGCGCGGGAAGGAGTCGGGCGGTACGGAGGTGGTGTCCTGGCCGGAGAGGGTGATCCCGGCCTGCTCGACGGCCTCCTGGACGGTGGCGGCGTTGGTGCGCAGGGTCCGTTCGCGGCCGTCGGCGAGGAAGGTGACGGTGCGTTCGGTACGGACGTCCAGGGCGAGGCCCCGCCGGGAGATGGGCGCCGAGCGGGAGACGGAGAGGTACGCCCCCTCGGCCCGGACCCCGAGCTGGCGCAGGGCGCCGTCGACGGTGCGTGCCGTGGTCCACACCTGGCGGCGCTGTCCGTCGAGGGTGAGGGCGACGGGCCGGCCGTACCGGACGACGACCTCGTCGCCGCTGGCCAGCTCCTCGCCGGGGGCGGGGGCGACGATGTCGTGGGCGCCGACGGCGAGGCCCTCGTCGGCGAGGAGTTCGTCGACGTCGTCGGCGAAGGTGTGCAGGGTGCGCGGGACCCCGTCGACGGAGAGCCGGACGGCCTTGTCGCTGGCGACGAAGGCGCTGGTGCCGCCGGCCAGGAAGGCGACGACGAGGGCCTGCGGGACGATCCGCCGCAGGCCGTCGCCCGCGGGCGGGGCGGCCTTGCGGCGGCGGGACGCCCGCCGCGCCTCGGCCCGGGTCGCCGGCGGGGGCGCGGGGGCCGGGCCCTGGCCGGGCACGAGGGGCGCCACCACGGTCGGCTGCTCATGGAGGGAGATGTCCGGCCGGCGTCCGCCGCGCGCGGCCCGGTGGCTTCCCTGCGAGGTGCTCACGAGGCCGGGACCCTAGCGGCAGCGACGGTCACTCTCCAAAGCGCCTCGACCACGAAACGTAACCGTTACCGATCGGTGATCGGCACCGGCCCGGCGTTCGACAGGCGAAGCCAGGGGTGCCGTCGGGGGGCCGCCGGGGTCAGTAGTCGAAGGCGGTCGCGGTGTTGACGGCGATCGCCGCGCACAGTTCGTCCTCGCCGGTCCCGCGGACGGCGGCCATCGCGCGGACGGTGACGGGGATCAGGTAGGGCGCGTTGGGACGCCCGCGGTAGGGCGCCGGGGTGAGGAAGGGGGCGTCCGTCTCGACCAGGACGAGCTCGGCCGGGGCGACCGCCAGGGCGTCGCGCAGCGGCTGGGCGTTCTTGAAGGTCATGTTGCCGGCGAAGGACATGTAGTAGCCCTTCGCGGCGCAGATCCGGGCCATGTCGGCGTCGCCGGAGTAGCAGTGGAAGACGGTCCGCTCCGGGGCGCCCTCCTCGTCGAGGATCCGCAGGACGTCGGCGTGGGCGTCCCGGTCGTGGATGACGAGGGCCTTGCCGTGCCGTTTGGCGATCTCGATGTGGGCGCGGAAGGAGCGCTCCTGGGCGGCGACGCCGTCCGGCCCGGTGCGGAAGAAGTCCAGACCGGTCTCGCCGACGGCGCGGACGTGCGGCAGGGCGGCGAGCCGGTCGATCTCGCCGAGCGCGTCGTCGAGGGCCGCGTCCCCGCCGCCCTCGCGGGCGCCCTGGCGGGACCAGCCGTCGGGGTCGCCGAGGACGATCCGGGGGGCCTCGTTGGGGTGCAGGGCGACGGCGGCGTGCACGTTGTCGTGTGCGGCGGCGGTCTCGGCGGCCCACCGGGAGCCCTTGATGTCGCAGCCCACCTGGACGACGGTCGTGACACCGACGGCGGCGGCCTTGGTGAGGGCCTCCTCGACGGTGCCGGACTGCATGTCCAGGTGGGTGTGCGAGTCCGCCACCGGCACGAGAAGCGGCTCGGGCAGGGGCGGCGGGGCGTCCTTGGAACTCATGCCCCGATCGTACGAGGGGCCGGGTGATCGCTCACGGCGGCCCGGGACGGCACAGCAGGGTGCGGTGGGATGCGGTGGCTCCCGGGGGCCGGGAGGCACCCGCCGGCGGGGAGGCGGCGACGGGTGGCCGACCCGGGCTCCGGAATCGCGGACCGCCCGTCAGGAGGCGGCCGGGGGCTTGCGGTGGAACAGGTCCGAGAAGCGCCGGTGGCGGGGCTCCTCGGGGGCCCCCGGATCCGGGAGCTCCGCCGGCCGCAGCGGCTCCTCGTGCGCCTCCGCGCGGACCGGCCCCGGAGCGTCCCGTCCCGGCCGGCCGGCCCGTTCCGTACGCCCGGCGCGGCCGGTCCGTTCGGCGCCGGTCCGTTCCAGGTCCTGCCCGATCGGGCCCGCCAGGCCGATGGGTCCCGCGGGGGCGACCCGCCGGCCGGCCCTGGTCTCGTCCCGGTGGTGGGCCTGCTCCCACGAGTCGAGCACCGAGGACACCTGCCCCGCGCGCATGATGCGGACGACGTGTCCGCCGCAGTTCACACAGGTGGGACTGGACAACGGTGACGCGACCCGCTCCCCGTTGGCCTTGTAGACGACGAATTCCTGGCCGGTGGCGTCGACGTGGTGCTCGATGTCGTACGCCTGCTCCCAGCCGTATCCGCAGCGCATGCACGCGAATGCGTATGCCTCATGCGCGACGGTGATGCCGGTGCCGGTGATCTCGCTCATGCCAGCTCCTCTCCACTGATTCAGTGGACGCCTTTCAGGGCCGGAGCGCATCAGCGCCGGTCGAACAATGGAAAGCTCTTTGGCGTTCCCTTGCCCGAAGGCCCTCAGGAGGCCCGCCGCGCGGGTTTGGCTTTGCCTTTCACGATAGACCTTTACCGTCCGGAGGGCTTGACGCGGCCGCGTTCTTCGCGGCGACGACGGCGTCGAAGACCTCGCGCTTGGGCAGGCCGGCGTCGGCGGCGACGGCCGCGATCGCCTCCTTGCGCCGCTCCCCCGCCTCCTCGCGCACCCGCACCCTGCGCACCAGCTCCTCGGGGCCCAGCTCGGCGGGGGCGGCGGCCGGGGCGCCCTCGACGACGACGGTGATCTCGCCGCGTACGCCGTCGGCGGCCCAGGCGGCCAGCTCGCCCAGGCCCCCGCGCTTGACCTCCTCGTACGTCTTGGTCAGCTCCCGGCAGACGGCGGCGCGCCGGTCGGCGCCGAAGACCTCGGCCATCGCGGCCAGGGTGTCGTCGAGCCGGTGCGGGGCCTCGAAGTAGACGAGGGTCCGCCGCTCGTCGGCGACCTCGCGGAGCCGCCCGAGGCGCTCGCCGGCCTTGCGGGGCAGGAACCCCTCGAAGCAGAAGCGGTCCACGGGCAGCCCGGACAGGGCGAGCGCGGTCAGCACGGCGGAGGGGCCGGGGACGGCGGTGACCTTGATGCCGGCCTCGACGGCCGCGGCGACCAGGCGGTAGCCGGGGTCGGAGACGGACGGCATGCCGGCGTCGGTGACCAGCAGCACCCGCGCGCCGCCGGTCAGCGCCTCGACCAGCTCGGGCGTACGGGCGGACTCGTTGCCCTCGAAGTAGGAGACGACCCGGCCCGAGGTGTGCACGCCGAGGGCGCGGGTCAGGCCGCGCAGCCGCCGGGTGTCCTCCGCGGCGACGACGTCGGCGGTCTCCAGTTCGGCGGCGAGCCGCGGCGGGGCGTCCGCGATCTCCCCGATGGGTGTCCCTGCAAGTACCAGCGTTCCTGTCACACGGGTCATCCTCGCAGCCCGGACAGGCGACTCGCACAGGCGCGTTCCCTACGATGGCGCGGTGACCAGTACCGCACCTGAGGCCCTGCAGGGTCCGCACGCCGTGGAAGAGCCCCCGCCGTGGCAGCAGCGCCTGCGGCGTTTCGGCTACACGCCCCTGGCCGGGGGCGCCGCCGGGCACGGGCTGCGGGAGCGTCTCGTACCGCCGTACACCCGGCCCTCGCGGCGGACCTGGTCGCTCCTGGGCATCTCCCCGGGCGGCGGGGACCGGCTGTGGCGGCTGGCCGGCTGGGGCGGTCCGCTGCTGGTGGCGCTGTTCGCGGGGGTGCTGCGGTTCTGGAACCTCGGCAAGCCGCACGCGGTGATATTCGACGAGACGTACTACGCGAAGGACTCCTGGGCCCTGATCAACCAGGGGTACGAGGGGGCGTGGCCGAAGGACATCGACAAGACGGTCCTGAAGGACCCCGGCTCGGTCCTGATCCCGACGGATCCGGGCTATGTGGTCCATCCCCCGATGGGCAAGTGGGTCATCGGCGTCGGCGAGAAGCTCTTCGACTTCACGCCGTTCGGCTGGCGGTTCATGGTGGCGCTGCTCGGCACGCTGTCGGTGCTGATGCTCTGCAGGATCGGGCGGCGGCTGTTCCGCTCGACGTTCCTGGGCTGTCTGGCGGGCACGCTGCTCGCGGTGGACGGCCTGCACTTCGTGATGAGCCGGACGGCGCTGCTGGACCAGGTGCTGATGTTCTTCGTGCTCGCGTCCTTCGGCTGTCTGCTGGCCGACCGCGACTGGGCACGGCGACGGCTCGCGGCGGCGCTGCCGACGGGCGAGGACGGCGGGCTGCGGCCGGACGCGACGGTCGCCGAGACGCTGCGGCTCGGGTGGCGGCCGTGGCGGCTGGCGGCGGGGGTGATGCTGGGCCTGGCGTTCGCGACCAAGTGGAACGGCCTCTACATCATGGCCGCGTTCGGGCTGATGGCGGTGTTGTGGGACGCGGGCGGGCGGCGCACGGCGGGTGCGGTCCGTCCGTACCAGGCGGTGTTCAAGCGGGACCTGGTGCCGGCGTTCGTCTCGGTGGTCCCGGTGGCGGTCCTCACGTACATCGCCTCGTGGACGGGGTGGATCGCCTCGGACAAGGGCTACTTCCGCAACTGGGCGGCGGAGCAGGACAAGCTGACGGGCGGCGGCTTCTGGTCGTGGCTGCCGGACTGGTTGCGGAGCCTGTGGCACTACGAGACCGAGGTCTACGACTTCCACGTCAACCTGACCTCGCACCACACGTACCAGTCGAACCCGTGGAGCTGGATCGTCCTGGGCCGCCCGGTCTCGTACTTCTACGAAAGCCCCTCCCCCGGCGAGGCGGGCTGCCCCGCGGACGCCACGGAGAAGTGCGCCCAGGAGGTCCTGGCCCTCGGCACCCCGCTGCTCTGGTGGGCGGCGTGCTTCGCGATCCTCTACGTCCTGTGGCGCTGGCTCTTCCGCCGCGACTGGCGCGCGGGAGCGATCGCCTGCGGCATCGCGGCGGGCTGGGTGCCGTGGTTCCTCTATCAGGAACGCACCATCTTCCTTTTCTACGCGGTGGTGTTCGTGCCGTTCCTGTGCCTCGCGGTGACGATGATGATCGGCGCGATGGTGGGGCCCCCGGGCTCCTCGGAAAGACGTCGGACGTTCGGTGCGGTGGGGGCGGGAGTTCTCGTTCTGCTCATCGTCTGGAATTTCATCTACTTCTGGCCGATCTATACGGGGACGTCGATTCCGATGGACGAGTGGCGTGGCCGGATGTGGCTGGACACGTGGGTCTGAGAGCCGGCGGGCCGGGGGTGGGGCGGTGAGGGGGGTCTCGCATAGCGTGGCCGTTCCAGCCGACGCCCCGTGACGAGGATCAGCCCCATGCGCAGCAGCACCGCGATCCGCCTGATAGAGCCCGCCGACGCCGCCCCGATCGCCGCGCACCGGGTGTGTGACGTGGAGGCCTTCCGGCCGTGGGAACCGGCCCAGCCCGCCGGCTTCTTCACGCCGGAGGGCCAGGCGGAGCGGATCGACGGCCTGCTGGCCGGGTACCGGGCCGGCACCGTGTGGCCCGGCGTGGTGCTCGCCGACGATCAGGTGATCGGGCAGGTCACCGTCGGCGGCATCCTGCCGCAGCCGCACCTGCGCCGCGGCTCCGTCGGATACTGGATCGCGAGCGTCGCCCAGAACCAGGGGCACGCCGGGCGGGCCGTCGAGCTCGTGCTCCGGGTGATGCGGGACGAACTCCGACTCCACCGCGCCGAGGCGTCCACCAACCTGGAGAACCTTCCGTCGCAACGGGTCCTGCGCCGCAACGGGTTCACCCCGTACGGCGTCGCGCACTCCTCGATCTTCCTCGACGGGAGCTGGCGGGACGGCCTGCTGTGGGAGCGGATCCTCGGCGACTGACCCGCCCCTGAGCCGGGCCGGCGGGGCGGGGAGGCCCGGTGGTCACGACTCCTCGGGGGCGACCGGGGTGATGTGGCTCAGGACGCACCGCCAGCGGCCGTCCCGTCGTACGAACACGTCCGTGGTCCATTCGTCCGCGTCGTGGCGTTCGCCGCGGTAGTGGGCCGTGTTGGTGACCCGGCCGGTGAACACCGCCGTGTCGCCGTAGACCCGGACGCGGGGCGGACTGATCAGGTCCATGGCGGAGTGGGTGAGGTCCCCGGAGGAGACGAAGGAGAGGAACTGCTCCTTCGTCGCGATGCCCGACTCGGAGACGATCACCCACTCGTCGGCCATGAAGGCGCCCATGCGGTCGGCGTCGTCGGAGGTGATGGCCGCGGCCCACTCCTCGGCGAGGGCGATGAAACGGGCCTCCGTCGGGGCATCGGGGCGGGGGTCCGGCGGAGGGGCGGGGCGGGGGCCGGCCGGGGCGCCGGAAGGGGCCTCCGTCCGGGCGTCGGTACGGGCCTCCGTCGGGGCGTCGCCCTCGTCCGGAGGCGGCGGGTCCGGGGGTCGTGTGGCGTCCACACGTCGAACGTAGCCCCGCCGGGGCGGCTCGGCGAGTGGATCGCGGAACGGTAACAAGCATCCCCGTGGTCACACCTGTCACCTAGGTTGGGGGGATCGCCGGGGGAGGGGAGGCGCAGCCATGCGCAGCGGGGTGAAGGTCGCGATCGTCGGGGGCGTATTCGTCGTCGTGGCGAGCGGGGTGGGGTACGGGGGTTACAACCTCTGGAGCGGGATCAGCGGGGGCGCGGAGACGACGTCCCGGTCGGCGCCCCAGGAGAAACGGTCCGGCCCCGTCACCGGCGAGGAGGTGACGAACACGGCCGAGGAGTTCCTGGCCGCCTGGGCCGCCGGGGAGCCCGAGCGGGCGGGGCAGGCGACCAACAACCCCGTCGAGGCGGGTCCTGCCGTGATCAACCACCGCGAGGGAGCGAAGGTCTCCCGGGCCGTCATCACGCCCGGCGCGGCCGTCGGCGCGCGGGTGCCGTTCACGGTCAGCGCCACCGTGACGTACGAGGGGCGGTCGAAGCCCTGGACGTACGCCTCGGAGCTGACCGTGGTGCGCGGCCTGAGCACCGGCCGGCCGCTGGTCGACTGGAAGCCGTCCGTCATCCACCCCAAGCTGACCAAGGGTGCGACGCTGCGGACCGGCGAGGCGGAGACCGCCGCCGTGAAGGCCGTCGACCGCCGGGGCGTCGAGCTGACACCGGAGAAGTACCCTTCGCTCGGGCCGGTCCTGGACCAGCTGCGCGAGCGGTACGGCGACAGGGCCGGCGGCGAACCCGGCATCGAGACCTGGATCGAGAGCGCCGGGGGAACCGCTCCCGCCACCACCCTGCTGACCCTCGCCGCCGGCAAGCCGGGCGAGCTGAGGACGACCCTCGACGCGGGCGTCCAGGCGGCGGCCGAGCGGGCGGTGAAACGGTACGCCGGGGCGTCGGTGGTCGCGATCAAGCCGAGCACCGGGGAGATCCGGGCCGTCGCCAACAACCGCGCGGACGGCTTCAACGCGGCGCTTGAGGGGCGGCAGGCGCCCGGCTCCACGATGAAGATCGTCTCCGCCGCTATGATGCTCGAGCGGGGTCTGGTCGACGGCCCGTCGAGCACGGTCGAGTGTCCGTCGACCGTCGACTGGGACGGCCGGACCTTCCACAACCTCGACGACTTCTCCCTGCCCTCCGGCACCACCCTCCAGCGGGCCTTCGCCCGCTCCTGCAACACCACCTTCATCAAGCCCGTCAAGCCGCTCGGCGCGGAGGCCGGCACCGCGCTCGGCGACACGGCCCGCACGTATTTCGGCATCGGCCTGGAGTGGAAGACGGGCGTGGTCTCGCAGGACGGTTCCGTTCCGCCGTCGACGGGCATCGAGACCGCCGCCTCGTACATCGGCCAGGGCAGGATCACCATGAACGCCCTCAACATCGCCTCGATCACCGCGACCGCGAAGAACGGTTCCTTCAGGCAGCCGATCATCGTGGCCAAGGAGCTGGACGGCCGCGAGCTGGCGGAGGCCGAGCCGCTGCCCGGCTCCGTCGGCAAGACCCTGCGCGAGCTGATGCGCGCGGCCGCGCGGGGCGAGGGCACGGGCGCCCGCGCGATGGCGGGCGTGGGCGGGGACAAGGGCGCCAAGACCGGTTCGGCGGAGGTCGACGCGGCGGCCTCCTCCAACAGCTGGTTCGCGGGCTTCGCCGACGACCTGGCGGCCGCCGCGGCCGTCGAATCGGGCGGCCACGGCGGGGACGCGGCCGGACCGATCGTGGCGAGCGTGCTGAAGGCCCGCTAGGGCATGTCGACTAGCGTGCGCCGTTGTGATCCTGGCGGTGCCGGAGTCGGTGGGTGAGCGCACGATCGGTCGGCCTGAGCGTTCGCGGTCCCCCTACAACCTCAGGTCGGCCCGAGCGTTCGCGGTCCCGCCCAGGCAGCCCTGAGGGGGCCGACTCCGGCGGCGAACTCAGTCGAGAACAGGCAGTTGCCACGCGAAGCGACGGACAGCGTCGGTGAAGGCGTCCGGATCGTCGAAGTTCGCGAGATGTCCTGCCCGCGGGACCAATTCGACGCGGGCGTGCGGATGGGCGCGGGCGAAGTCCGTCTCGCCGGAGCGGAAGACCGTGTCCTTCTCGCCGTTCAAGATCAGCACAGGAGCGTCCACATGACGCATCGCACCCGCGTCGAAGCGGCCCAACACCTCGCCCCAGGCAGCCGGAAGTGTGTGGAAGGCGTAGCCGGAGGAGATGGTCGCCTCCACCACCTCGCGAGGATAGAGCCGGCGCAACAACCGGTCGTTCCACCGGGCCAACCGGTCCGCCGGAAGACGAGGGACGAGCCCGGCGGCCCACCGGTACGGAGTTGCCCACGGGCCACGAGTCGAGGCACTGGCCCCCGCGAGGACCAGCCCCCGCAGCCGCTCGGGGCAGCGCCGCGCGAACTCCAGCGAGGCGTATCCACCGAGCGAGTGCCCGACGACCAGCGCCGGACCCCCGTCGAGCGAGTCCACCGCGGAAGCGATGATCTCCGTCGCGGCGTTCAGGCTCCAGGGTTGAGCCGAGCGGGCACCGTGGCCCGGGAGGTCGACAGCGGCTACCGGGAACTCCTCGTCGAGTGCGGCGAGCTGTGGGCTCCACTGTCCCGCGCTGAACCGCGTCCCGTGTACGAAGACAATGGGCGGCGCACCCGCTGCAGTCATGAATCCCCCAGATCAGCACTGTCCTCGAACCGACTCTACCGGCGGGCCATCGGCGTGGAGAGGCGGAGCCGCTGACCGGCGAGGACATTCGGTCACCGTGTGACGCGCCGGCCGGGAGCTGTGCCGGGTGGCGCGTGACCGTCATCCCGTCGGGTGGCGGCACGGGGTCCGGGAGATGGCCGGGGGGCCACGAGGGGCGCGGCGTGACGAGGTCGGAGGCCGTCACGACGTTGCGTGACCCCCAGGCGGTCGCGTGGCTCATACACGTACCGGTACGGTGCGGGGCATGACCACATCGACCGCGCACGTCCTCGCCGCCGAGGCCCCGCGAGAGCGGGGCCCGGCCGTCGGGATCCGCCGCTTCCCGGACGAGAGCCGCACCGGCGCCGAGACCGTCGGCCGCGCTGTCTCGGACCACGAGGTGGTGCGGGCGGCGGCGATCCGGGTGCGGGTCGCGCCCGTCCGCGGGCGGGCCGCGTGACCCCGCTGGTCGCGGCGGCGGTGCTGACGGCCGCCGTGACGCACGCCAGTTGGAACGCGATCGCGCACCACATACGCGACCAGCTGCTCTCCTTCACGCTGATCGCGGGCGGCGGCGCCCTGATCGGCACGGTCCTCGCCTTCTTCGCGCCGCTGCCGGCGGCCGGCGCGTGGCCGTACCTCGCCGCCTCCGCCGTGCTGCACGTCGGCTACTACGTCCTGCTGATGCGGTCGTTCACGCTCGGCGACTTCGGCCAGATGTACCCGATCGCGCGGGGTACGGCTCCGCTGGCGGTGACCCTGCTCGCCGCGGTCTTCGTCGACGAGATCCCGGACGGATGGCAGCTCACGGGCGTCGCGTTCGCCTGCGCGGGCTTGACGGGCCTGGCCCTCTGGGGCATCCGGGGCTCGGGCCGCCGCCCCGACTGGGCGGCCCTGCTCGCCGCGGGCGCCACGGGCCTGGCGATCGCCGGCTACACGGTCGTGGACGGCGTCGGCGTCCGCGCCTCCGGCACCCCGCTCGGCTACATCGCCTGGCTGATGATCCTGGAGGGCCTGGCGATCCCGGCGTACGCCCTCTACCGCCGCCGCTCCGCCCTCCTCCCCCAACTCCGCCCGCACGCGGCCCGCGGCCTCCTGGGCGCGGCCCTCTCGGTCGCCGCCTACGGCCTGGTCCTCTGGGCCCAGACCCGCGCGGCCCTGGCCCCGATCGCGGCGCTGCGCGAGTCCTCGATCATCGTGGGAGCGGCGATCGGCACCCTCTTCTTCAAGGAACGCTTCGGCGGCCCCCGGGTGGCGGCGGCGGGCCTGATGGTGGTGGGCATCGGGCTGATGCTGCACACGTCCTGAGTCCGGCTCCGACCGCCGCGCCCAGCAGCCGGCTCCCGTCAGATCTCGTACAGGTGGTGCGGGATCGCTCGTCGCCAGACCGCTTCGAAGGCGGTGGTGCACAGTCTCACCGTCTCGGGGTCGTCGGTGATCTCGTCGTCGACCACCGCGCCGTCGCCCGAGAAGTGGTGCACCCGAAGAAGTGTGTCGTCAAACAACCAGAAGTCGTTACCAGGCAGGGGGATGTCCGTGGCCTGTCGTCTGGGCAGCCAGCGAACCTCCTCGCCGGCCGTGACGTTGGCATAAGTGACGTAGTGCTCCCAGCGGATGTATTCCGTCACGGGCTCGGAGACGATACGGGCCCTGCGGATCGAGACACCCCTGGACACGGTGTCACTGATCAGCTGGTCGTAGGGGTGCCACCATGACTCACGGTCCGACCAGTCGATCAGCTCTCCGCGCTTCCACGCTTCGAAACGGTCCGTGGCGGCATAGGAATCGCGCAGCTCCAGGTGTACGGCGGACCGCTCGCACCGGCTGAGCAGCTCACCGAAGCCGGGCACGTTCGACGGCATCACATGCCTCCCTGATCAGCGGAATCATGCGGGACGGGATCCTGACGCTGGACGCTTTGGACAGCCTGTACTCGTGAGCGGCTGAAGGCCGAACCGGCGGCCTCCCGTTCCCGGGTGCCGCCGGTTCGCCTGTGCGGAGCCGGGGTCGCCGCACGGCCCTTCACATCACTACGGCGCACCGCTCACGGACAGCTCTGCCCACACGAGTTTGCCGGAGCCACGGCGGTCGTCGATGCCCCACTTCGCGGCAAGGGTGTCGACCAGCGGAAGCCCCCAGCCGCCGCAGGCGCCGTCGACCGGCAGCGCCATCAACGGCCGCCGCTCGGGTGCGTCGTGGACCTCGATGCGCAACGCACCCGGCACGCGGGCGAAGTGCGTCTCGATCTCCCGGCCTGGCACCCGGCCGTGGCGTACGGCGTTCGTCAGCAGCTCGGAAAGCACGAGCGAAGCCGCGTCCTCGACGGCCCCCCACTCCCACCGAGCCAGCGTCCGTCGCAGCTCCCGGCGGGCACGTGGCACGCTCCGTGCGGTCTGGGCCCAGCGCAGGACGACGGTGCCACCGTCCCGGGGGGCCGTCCCTGCGGACTCCATCAGGCCACCTCCACACCATGGATCGACCGTGGCCCTACGTCGACGCCGTGGACGGCCGGCCACGGAGCCCGCCGCCGCTGCCGCTGCGTTCGGCTTCGCTGCCGGGAGGCTTCGTGGGCGTCAAGGTAGGGACGTACAAGACGACTGTCCTCGCCCCGGAGCAGAGGAACTCGGGGGCGGCGAGGGGCCGTCGCCACAGCTCCGCCGCATGTGCGGAGGGGCGCTACGGGCAAGGGCCGATTCCCAGCCGACCGACGGCGGCCCGACGGCAGCAGTAACAGCCCCAGGGCCAGTGCAACCAGGCGGAGGATAGGGTTGATCACGTCGACGCTCCTTGTGCGCGTTGGCCATGCCCCCGGACCGGTCGCTCGGTCGCGGGGGTACTGCGTCACCACAGGGCGCTGTCCCAGGACTACGCTCCGCCGCCACACGATGACGCACGGTCTTGAGCCTGTCAACAGTCCTGGGACTGTGGTTGACTTGGGTCCAGGGAGAGGAGCGCATGCATGGCAGCCAAATGGCGGGAGCTGGCAGACAGCCTGGCCGAGCGCATCAGCAACGGCGAGTACGCCCCCGGCCAGCGGCTTCCGCACATCCGAGACTTGGTGGAAGCCGGTGAAGGATCGAAATCCACGGTGCATGCGGCCTACAAAGCACTGGAGGCCGCAGGGCTGGTCACCTCGTCCCGAGGTCACGGCACCGTCGTGAGACAGCAGGCGCCCTTGAAGCGGCTCGGTATCGCCCGGTACGACAAGGCGAAGTGGCGTGACGGGGACGAAGTCGCGTTCATCGCGGACCGCATCGCCTCGGGCCGGGCGCACCGGAGAGGCGACCAGACTCAGACCGTCAGTCTCGTGACCGCACCCACGGTCGTCGCATCGGCGTACGGTCTGCCGGAAGGCGCCGAAGTCTACGCCCGCGCCCGGTTGGTCAAAGAGGGTGACGACCCGACACATACTCTGACCAGCTACTACCTCCCCGCGCACGTCGAAGGTACGCGGATCGTCGACCCCACGCCCGGGCCGGCGGGAAGGGGCGGCGGCTTCCGGGTGCTCTTCGAGGCGGGGTACGAGATCGACCACATGCGAGAGGAACTGTTCGCCCGGGCGGCGAAGCCGGAGGAAGTCGCACAGCTCCGCTTGGCACCGGGCGAGTGGGTGGTCGAGCTCCACAGGACCGCGACCACGGCCGACGGCACCGTCGTGGAATTCGCCATAGGAGTCCACGCCGCCACGAGGTTTGCGTGGACGTACGACTTCGAGGTACCCGACACCGCTCGAAAGGAGCCCTCGTGATCTCCGCCCCGTCCTGGTCCGACGCCCGGCTGCTCTGGGACTTCCAGCGGATGGGGCACGAGCCGCGCCCCTGCTCCGTGGGCATCGGGCTCGGGAGTCACGATCTCGGGGTCGCCGATGTGGCGGTCGGGCTCTACCGGCGGGGGATGTTCCCGCTGATCGTCTTCACCGGGGCCACCAGCCGGACGACCCGGGAACGCATGCCCCGGGGGGAGGCGGAGCACTACCGGGAACGGGCACTGGAGTCGGGGGTGCCGGCGGACGCCGTCCTCGTCGAGCCGGGGGCGCGCAACACCGGGGAGAACGTCCGGTTCTCGCGGGCGTTGCTGGAGGAGCACGGTGTCGACGTGTCGTCGGTCCTGCTCGTCAGCAAGCCGTACGAGGAGCGCCGGGCGTACGCGACCGCCCGGAAGCTGTGGCCGGAGGTGGAGATCGTCAGCGCCTCCTCCCCCATGGATCTCGCTGAGTACGCGGACTCGATCGGGGACCCTCGGCTCGTCCTCGACATGCTCGTCGGGGCGCACCAGCGGCTGCTCGTCTATCCGGAACAGGGGTTCATGATCCGGCAGGAGATCCCCGACGCGGTCCAGGCGGCCTACGAGCGCCTCCGCGACCAGGGATTCACGGGCCGTCCGGTCGGCGCCTGACACGGGACGAGGCCCCGTCCCCCCGCCGTGAGCGGGGGGACGGGGCCTCGTCGCGTTCTTCCGGTGCGCTTACGAGTAGTAGCCGAACAGGTCGGCGATCACGTGCGCGCTGCCCGCGTTCGGGCGGAAGGCGATCTTGCCGTTGACGACCGGGACGGTGACCAGGTTGGCCACGGTCGCGCCCTTCGTCCAGTTGAGGTTGGACGCGTTGGGGAGCGGGGTTCCGTCCGGCCAGACCGTCAGGAAGCCGTTGCTCGTCGGGGCGGTCACGGTGACGTTGAGGACCACGGCCTTCGCCTTCGACAGCGTGTGGCCGTCGTTCAGGCTGAGGATGAGGTTCGCACCGCCGGGGACCGGGGTGTTGCGGGCCGTGCCGAGGGCGTAGCGGGTGTCCAGGAGACGGCTCGGGCCCGCGGTGTGGAAGGTGCCCCCGTCGGAGGTGGCCGTGTAGTAGCCGAAGACGTCCGCGATGAAGTGCACGGTGCCGAGGCCGGCGTTGTGCAGGTTCACCTTGCCGTCGGTGCCGATGGGCAGCACGACCATGTTCGGACGCGTCTGGCCCTTGAGCCAGTTGATGTTCGACGCGGTCGGCTGGGCGGTGCCGTTCGGGTACGCGATCAGGTGGCCGGTCGAGGCCGCCGCCGTGGCGGTGACGTTGAGGACCACCGCGGTCGCCCCCTCGGCGGGGACGCCGCCGGCGCCCGCGACCTTGAGGGAGACGGTGCCCTTGCCCGCGACGGGCGCGGTGCCCGGGCGGCCGGTGCCGTTGCGGGTGTCCAGGACACGCGACGGGCCCTTGGGCACGTAGGTGCTGCCGGCGGTGCCGGTGGAGAAGTAGCCGGAGACGTCGGCGACGAAGTGGGTCGTGCCGCCGCCCGCGTTGAAGAGGTCGACCGAGCCGTCCTTGCCGACCGGGACGGTCACCAGGTTCGGGACGATCTGGCCCTTCAGCCAGTTCATGTTGGACGAGGTCGGACGGGTGGTGCCGCTCGGATACGCGATCAGGTGACCGGTCGCGGAGGGCGAGACGGCCGTGACGTTCAGGACGACGGCGGTGACGCCGGCGGCCGGGACGCCGCCGTTGCCGGCGACCTTCAGCTTGACCGTGCCGTTGGCGGCGACCGGCGTGGTGCCGGGGCGGCCGATGGCGTACCGGGTGTCGAGGACCCGGCTCGGCGGAAGGGCGTCGAACGTGCCGGCCGGGGACTGCGGGACCGCCTGGCACAGGCCCTTGACGATCTCGCGGCCGTTCGGGGCCCCGAGGCCGGTGGCCAGGTCGTAGCCCGCGCCGGCCTTGTAGAGGCCGCTGTAGTTGCCGGACGCGGTCAGGTTGTTGTGACCGGTGGTCACGTCACGGAACGCGGTGGCCGGGAGCTTGTACAGCGCCTCGTGGACGTAGCCGACCGAGCCGTTGGCCTGGCAGGCGAGGTCCTGGTTGGCCTGCGCCATGAGCGCGGCCCAGACCGGGGCTGCGCCGCTGGTGCCGCCGATGATGTTCCAGTACTGCAGACCGTCGGCCTCGCGGCCGAAGGCGACCGGGTAGCCGGTGTTCGGGTCGCCGACGCCGGCGACGTCCGGGACCTGGCGGCAGGCGTTGCCGGCTCCGGCGACGCAGAGGTCGCCGTAGCCCGCGCCGGTCCGGCCGGTCTGGAAGCCGTCGGTGGGCACCTCGAAGAGGCGGGAGACACCGCCGCCGGAGCCGGTCCAGGTGGTCTGGCCGGTGATCGAGCCGCGCATGGTGGTGCCACCGACGCCGAGGACGTACGGCGAGGACGCCGGGTTGTCGGTGTACAGCGTGGAGGCGTTGGAGTCGGGCTCGCCGTAGTAGCAGCCGGTGGAGCCGCTGTCGCCGGAGGCGGCGACGATGGTCTGGCCCTGCGCGGCGGCCTGCTGGAAGATCAGCTCCTCGCGGTCGAGGACGGCCTGCGGGGTGTACAGCTCGCAGCTGCCCCAGCTGACCGAGACGACCTTGGCGCGGTTGTCGTTGACGATCCGCTGGAAGACGTCGGTGCCGTCCTCCCAGGTGTTCTCACCCTGGTAGACGAGGATCTTCGACTGCGGGGCGAGACCGATGATCGTCTCGACGTCCAGCGCGGTCTCCAGACCGGCACCGGTCTCGATGCCCGCGGGCTCGGAGGGGCCGCCGTTGACGCGGACGGAGCTGACCGGGACCTTCGTGCCGTGGCACGCCTGGTAGCTCGCGATGTCCCGCAGGTCGTAGTTCTCCAGCGAGTACACGGCGATCGTCGTGCCGTTCTGCACGTTCGGCTGGTCCGCCATGCCGTACTGCGCCGCCAGGGACCTGGCGCTCCAGTAGTCCTGCTTGTCGTAGGCCGCCGGGTAGCCGGGGCCGGCGGTGGCGTACAGGTCCCGGATGCCGGCGCACATGGTCGGCGTCGTCCCGGTCAGCCGCGGCTGACGGGCGCCCTGGCCGGCCTCGGCCGTCTGCTGCTTGCGGGGCTTGCCCTGGGCGCCGCCGGTGTGGCGCGGCTCGTACGTCGACAGCGTGTTGAGGCCCACGACCGCGCGGACGGCGGCCGCCGCCTCGCCGCCGAACTCGGGGGCGCGGGTGTTGGTCACGCCCGTCACGCCGTTCGCCAGGCGGTAGCCGTCGAACTCGGTCTTGAACGCCTCCGCCGCCTCGCCGACCGTCGCGGTCACCGGCAGCGTGAGGCCGTCGGCCTCCAGCTCGCCGACGGTGAGCCCCTTCGCCTCCAGCTCCGCGCGGACCTTCGCCACCGCGCGCGGGTCGGCGCCGAAGGCGGTCGCGAACTCGCCCGTACCGAGGTACTGGCGGTACAGCGGCGACTTCGGGTCGGAGACCCCGGCGACGAAACGATCCAGCGCGGCCTGGTCGCGCGGCTCCAGGACGACGCTCAGGTCGAGCGTCCGGTCCGCCGCCGGGTCCGCCTGGCGGACGGCGTCACGCGGGACCTTCGGCGCGGAGCCGACCCGCTGCGGGGCGGGCTCGTCCGTGCCGGCCGCGTACGACGCCGGCATCCCGGTCGCGGTGACGGCCAGGGCGACGACGGCTGCCGCGCCCCATCTGCATGCCTTCTCACGGGCGGTTCGGCCCATGCACACTCCCTCTCACGATCCCCGTCGTCGGGGCCGCGAGGGCGAGGTGAGACCGCGGAAGGGTGCGGCCGCGCGCACGGTGTGCGGGTGCGGCGAAGCGAGGTGAATGCGTTCGTGGGGTCCCGGGCACGGCCCGGGGCCCGATGCGTGAGCCCCCCCCCGGCGGTGTCACCGCCCTTGCGCGGCGGACGACGGCCAGATGTGAATCTTTATCAGGCGCCGAAACGTCTCCGCACAACGGGTTCCTGTATTTATCGGACCGTGACCTTCACATGTCCTTCACACGGGGGACATTGAGGGATCTTCAGGTCCTTCCCGGCGGGGGGCGCCGTCCGGGGCGGGTCACAGCGACGCGCGGACCGCCCGTACCAACGACTGGGCGCGCGGGTCGGCCGTCACCGTCTTGCGCATCCCGTTCGTCACGTACCCGAAGGCGACGCCCGACTCCGGGTCCGCGAAGCCCAGCGAGCCGCCGCGGCCGGGATGGCCGAAGGAGGTGGGGCCGAGCAGCGGGGAGGCCGGGCCGTGGAGCATGTGGCCGAGGCCGAACCGGGTGGAGACGACGAGGACGCGGTCGGGGCCGGTGGACTCCTCGGTCCGGGCGAGGGTCAGCGTGGCGGGCGCGAAGAGCCGGACGCCGCCGTCGACGGGGCCGAGCGTCGAGGCGTAGAACCGGGCCAGCGCGCGGGCGGTGGAGACACCGGCGGAGGCGGGCAGTTCGGCCGCGCGGTAGACCGGGTCGTTCTCGTCGGGCCGGGGCTCGATCGCGGCGAAGGCGCGCCGGGTCAGCGAGCCGGGGTCGCGGTACGCCTCGGTGACGGACCGCTTGGGGCGCAGCTTCAGGGCCCCGCCGCCGGGCGGCTCGACCTCCTCGACCGGGCCGATGCGGCCGACCCGGTGCGCCTCGTCGGACGGCAGCCCGATCCACAGGTCGAGGCCGAGCGGGCGGGCGATCTCCTCGGCGACCCAGCGGCCGATGGTGCGGCCGGTCACCCGGTGGACGAGGCCGCTGAGCAGCCAGCTGAAGGTGTGGGCGTGGTAGCCGTGGGCGGTGCCGGGCTGCCAGACGGGGGCCTGCGCGGCGATCGCGGCCGTGGCGGTCTCCAGGTCGACGGCCTCGGCGAGGGAGAGCGGCCGGTCCAGGACCGGCACTCCGGCCTGGTGCGCGAGGAGCTGCCGTACGCTCACCCGGTCCTTGCCCGCGGCCTTGAACTCCGGCCAGTACGTCCCCACCGGGGCGTCGAGGTCGAGCTGTCCGCGCTGGTGCAGCAGCAGGGGTACGGCGGCGGCGACGCCCTTGGTCGCCGAGCGGACCACCTGCGCGGTGTCCACGGCCCAGGGGGCCTCCCCCGCGACGTCCTTCGTACCGGCCCACAGGTCCACGACCTTCACACCGTCGCGGTAGACGGCGACGGCCGCGCCCCGCTCGCCGCGCTGTGCGAAGTTCCGCAGGAACGCGTCCCTGACCGGCTCGAATCCCGCCGCCACCGTGCCCCGGACGTCCACGTTCCACGCTCCCTCTCGCTCGCTGCTCCCGCACCGCTCCCGGTCCCGGTCCCGGTCCCGGTCCCCCATGGTGCAACGCGGGCCCTGAGTCCCGGATTCCGGGTGCCGGTTCCGGCCGTACGGGGGCTGCGGGCGTCCGCGTCAGGTGACGGACTGCGGGACGAAGCCGTACGGCAGCTCCAGGCGGTTGCGCTCCATCAGCTCCGCGTCGGCCAGGATCCTCGCGGTCGGGCCGTCCCCGGCGATCACCCCGTCGCTGAGGATCACCGACCTGGGGCACAGCTCCAGGGCGTACGGCAGGTCGTGCGTGACCATGAGGACGGTGACGTCCAGGGAGCGCAGGACGTCGGCGAGTTCGCGGCGCGAGGCGGGGTCCAGGTTGGAGGAGGGCTCGTCCAGGACGAGGATCTCCGGCTCCATCGCGAGGACGGTCGCCACCGCCACCCGGCGCCGCTGGCCGAAGGAGAGGTGGTGCGGGGGCCGGTCGGCGTACTCCGCCATGCCGACGCGCTCCAGGGCGCGGTGGACCACGGCCTCCAGCTCCGCGCCGCGCACTCCGGCCGCGGCCGGTCCGAACGCCACGTCCTCGCGGACGGTCGGCATGAACAGCTGGTCGTCGGGGTCCTGGAAGACGATGCCGACCCGTCGCCTGATCTCGGCGAGGTTCCGCTTCTCGACGGGGAGCCCGGCGACGGTGACCGTGCCCGCGCCGCCGGTGAGGATGCCGTTCAGGTGCAGGACGAGGGTGGTCTTCCCGGCGCCGTTGGGGCCGAGGAGGGCGACCCGCTCGCCGCGCCCGACGGTGAGGTCGACGCCGAAGAGGGCCTGGTGGCCGTCGGGGTAGGCGTACGCGAGGCCGCGTACGTCGAGGGAGGCGGGAGCGGTCACAGGGTCCATCCCAACAGGCAGATCAGCAGGGCGGCGGCGGGCAGGGAGGCGGCCTGGAACCACTGGGTCCGGGTCGCGGTCGCCTCGTCGATGACCGGCATGGAGCCGGCGTACCCCCGGCTGACCATCGCCAGGTGGACGCGCTCGCCGCGCTCGTACGAGCGGATGAAGAGCGCGCCCGCGGACTTGGCGAGGACGCCCCAGTGGCGGACGCCGCGCGCCTCGAAGCCGCGCGAGCGGCGGGCGATGGACATCCGGCGCATCTCGTCGGTGATCACGTCCCCGTACCGGATCATGAACGAGGCGATCTGGACGAGCAGCGGCGGCAGCCGGAGGCGCTGGAGTCCGAGGAGCAGCTCGCGCAGTTCGGTGGTGGAGGCCAGGAGTACGGAGGCGGCGACGCCGAGGGTGCCCTTGGCAAGGACGTTCCAGGCGCCCCAGAGGCCGGGGACGGAGAGCGGGATGCCGAGGACGTCGGTCCGCTCGCCGGGGACGACGAACGGCATCAGGAAGGCGAAGGCGACGAAGGGGACCTCGATCACCAGGCGCCGCAGCAGGAAGCCGGCCGGGACGCGGGCCCGTATGGCGACGGCGCCGAGCAGGGCGGCGTAGAGGGCGAAGGCCCAGACGGCCTCGCGGGGCGTGGAGACCACGACGACCACGAAGCCGAGGACGGCGGCGAGCTTGGTGTGCGGGGGGAGCGCATGGACCGGCGAGTCGCCCCGCCGGTACAGCTTGTGCGCGTGTCCGGCGCCCATCTCAGCCGCCGGGGGTGGTGGACGGGCGGGGGCGGGGGCGTGCGTTCGGGTGCGTGCTCGGGCGCGTGCTCGGGGTCAGGCCCGGGCGCACGCTGGAACGCGAGCTCGCGCTCGGGCGCGGGCAGGCCGGCCGCGCGCTCGACCGGGGCAGGGCCGGGCCCTGACGGGCCGGCCGCGCGCCCGTCCCTGTCACGGTCGCGTGCCCGCCGGACGCCCGTGCCGTGGCAGGAGCGGTCCGCGCCGTCCGAGCCGTACCCATCTCAGACCCGCGCCCCCGTGCCGGTCCCGGAGTCGGCTCCGGTCTCGGTCGCGGCGGCCCTGCGGCGGCGGACGACCCAGAACGCGCCGGTGCCGACGGCCAGGGTCGCGCCCACGCCGATGACGCCGGCCAGGCCGCCCGACAGGCGGGCGTTCTCGACGTCCCGGACGCCGTAGTCGGCGAGCGGGGAGTCGGCCGCGGCGTGTTCCTCGACCTGGGTGTCGATGCCCTTGTCGGCGGCGACCTTCTCCAGGCCGTCCGGGTCGGCGGAGGCGTAGAAGGAGACGAAGCCGGCCAGGACGAGGGCGGCGACCAGACCGCCGATCCAGACCTTCTTCGGGGAGCCGCCGGCGGCCGGCGCCGGGGCGGCGGCCGGGGCGGCGTCGACCAGCTCGCCGTCGACGCGCAGCTTCAGCGGGGCGGTCAGGCCCCGGGCGCCGTACACGAGGTCGGGGCGGACGGCGATGACCGCGCCGACGGTCAGCATCGTGATCGCGGCCTCGCCGATGCCGATGAGGGTGTGCACCCCGACCATCGCGGTGAGCACCTTGCCGATCGGGACGTCCGTGGTGCCGCCGATCGCGTAGACCAGGGTGAAGGCGGCGGCCGCGGCCGGTACGGAGACGAGGGCGGCCACGAAGGAGGCGGCGGTCACCGAGCGGCGGGTGCGCGGCAGGACGAGGACGAGGCCGCGGAAGAGCGCGTACGCCAGGACGACGGTGACCACGCCCATGACGGTGATGTTCACGCCGAGCGCGGTGAGGCCGCCGTCGGCGAAGAGGATGCCCTGCATCAGCAGGACCACGGCGATGCAGAGCACGCCCGTGTAGGGCCCGACGAGGATGGCGGCGAGCGCGCCGCCGAGCAGGTGTCCGCTGGTCCCGGCGGCGACCGGGAAGTTCAGCATCTGCACGGCGAAGATGAAGGCGGCGACCAGGCCGGCGAGCGGCGCCGTCCGCTCGTCGAGCTCGCGGCGGGCTCCGCGCAGGCTGACGGCAACGGCGCCCGCGGCGACGACTCCGGCGGCGACCGATACGGGGGCGTTGATGAATCCGTCAGGTACATGCACGTCCTCGATGATGACGCCACCTGCAAAGACCTCGCAAGAGCGGTGAGGTCACAGTAAGGGTCGGGGCCCACCATCCCCTTTATCGGAAAATATGGGACATTAGGGAAGTAACACCCTGAGTGTGAGGAGTCGCCCGATGCCCCCCGCCGCGGATGACCACGCAGTCGAAGATCACGCCAAAGGCAGGATCATCACCGACGCCCCACTCTCCCGACCCGTCCCCGTCGCCCTGCGCTTCGACCCGGACTCCGACCCCGCGACCGTGTGCTTCGCCTTCCCCGGCAACATCGAGTGGTCCTTCCCCCGGGCCCTGCTGGAGACCGGGATGCGCGCCCCGGCCCGCGGCGGCGACATCGGGGTGTGGCCCTGCGGCCGCGTCCAGACCATCGTCGAGTTCCACACGACGGACGGTGTCGCGGTCGTCCAGTTCGACGCCACCGTGCTGCTCCGCTTCCTCCGGCACACCTACGCCGTCACCGCGTCGAGCTCGACACGATGACGGCGTAGGTCCGCGTCGGCTCCCCGTCCCCACAGGTTCCGGCGCGATCCGGGCCGACCGCTCCGCTCAAGCGGGCGACCCGGGGTCCTTCGGGAGGCGGCCTCAGACCTTCACGAGCTCGCGCTCCGGGTCCTGGGGCGCGTCCTGGGACTTCGCGAGCCCCTCGCCCTCGACGTCCACGTTCGGCAGCGCCTTGTCCAGCCACTTCGGCAGCCACCACGCCTTGTGACCGAGCAGCGCGAGCACCGCCGGGACGATGGCCATGCGGACCACGAAGGCGTCGAAGAGGACGGCGACGGCGAGGCCGAAGCCGATCATCTTGATCATCTGGTCGGTCATGCCGATGAATCCGGAGAAGACCGCGATCATGATCACCGCGGCGGCGGTGACCACCCGGGCGCTGTGCCGGAAGCCGGTCACGATCGCCTCGCCGGGCCGCTCGCCGTGGACGTACGCCTCGCGCATCCGGGTGACGAGGAAGACTTCGTAGTCCATCGCGAGACCGAAGACGACACCCACCATGAAGATCGGCATCATCGACATGATCGGGCCGGTCTGCTCGACCCCGAAGAGCCCGCCGAGCCAGCCCCACTGGAAGACCGCGACGACCGCGCCGAGGGCCGCGACCACCGAGAGCAGGAAGCCGAGGGCCGCCTTCAGCGGCACCAGGATCGAGCGGAACACCACCATGAGGAGCAGGAAGGCGAGTCCGACGACCAGCGCCAGATAGGGCACGAGCGCGTCGTTCATCTTCTGCGAGAAGTCGATGTTCATCGCCGTGGCGCCGCTGACCAGGACGTTGTCACCGGTCGCGGAACGGATGTCGTGGACCAGTTCCTCGGTCGCGACCGAGGAGGGGCGGTCCTTCGGGATCACCGTGATCATCGCGGTGTCGCCGGCCTTGTTCGGCGTCGGCGGCGTGACGGCGACGACCCCGTCGAGGTCCTCGATCTTCTGCACGGTGGACTCGGCGACGGCCTTGTCACCGTCGACGACGACCATCAGCGGGCCGTTGAAGCCGGGGCCGAAGCCGTCCGACAGCAGGTCGTACGCCCTGCGCTCGGTGGCGGACACCGGCTTGGCGCCGTCGTCCGGCAGGCCCATCTCCAGGGAGGCGGCGGGCAGGGCGATCGCCCCGAGGCCGAGGACGCCGACGAGCAGGACCATGACCGGGCGGCGGAGGACGAACCGGGCCCAGCGGGTGCCCATGTTGGGCTTGCCGCCCTCGCCCTCGGTCTGCGCGCCCTGCCCCTTGCGCTGCTTGCGTCCCATGACCTTCTCGCCCGCGAAGCCGAGCAGCGCCGGGATCAGGGTGAGCGCGATCAGGACGGCGATCACGACCGTGCCGGCCGCGGCGAAGCCCATCTTCGTCAGCATCGGGATGTTGACGACGGCCAGGCCGACGAGGGCGATGACGACGGTCAGACCGGCGAAGACGACGGCCGAGCCGGCCGTACCGACCGCGCGGCCCGCGGCCTCCTCGCGCTCCCGGCCGTCGGCGAGCTCCGCGCGGTAGCGGGAGACGATGAAGAGGGCGTAGTCGATGCCGACCGCGAGGCCGATCATCATCGCGAGGGTCGAGGTGGTCGAGCCGAGGTCGAGGACGTTGGCGAGGGCCGTGATCGAGGAGACGCCGATGCCGACGCCGATGATCGCGGTCAGCAGCGGGAGTCCGGCGGCGACCAGCGAGCCGAAGGTGACGACGAGCACGAAGCCGGCGATGACCACACCGACGATCTCGCCCGCACCGGTCTCCGGCATGGTCTGCAGCGCGTCACCGCCGATCTCGACGGTCAGTCCCTGCCCCTGGGCGTCGTGCCCGGTCTTCTCCAGGGCGGCGCGGGTGGCGTCCGTCAGCTCCATGCCGCTGACCTTGTAGCTCACCGAGACGTAGGCGGTCGAGCCGTCCTTGGAGACCGCCTGGGCGGTGTACGGGTCGGTGACCGAGGCGACCTCGTCGGAGCCGGACTTCAGCTCGCCGACGACCTTCTGGACCTTGGCCTTGTTGGCCGGGTCGGTCATCTTCTGGCCGTCGGGGGCCTGGAAGACGACCCGGGCGGTGGCCCCGTCGGCGTTGCCGCCGGGGAAGCGCTGCTCCAGCAGGTCGAAGGCCTTCTGGGCCTCGGTGCCGGGTATGGAGAAGGAGCTGGAGGTCGCGGCGGGCGCGGTGGCGGCGCCGACTCCGGCGAGCGCGAGCAGCGCCACCCAGAGCAGGGCGACGAGCCGTCGGCGCCGGAAGGCGGAGCGACCCAGCTTGTAGAGGAACGTGGCCACGGGGGCGTACTCCCATTTTTGTTGGACGGGACAAGGGCATGGGGAGCCGGCCCGACGGCGTGAGCGGTGCGACGTCAGGAACTGGGGACTACGAGTCGTACGGGGCGTACGGTGTGCGGCCCGAACCGGGTGTACGGGTCCGCACGGGGTGTACGGGTCCGCACGGGGCGTGCGGGTCGTACGTCAGGCGCCGAGTGAGGGGAGCACGACGGCGTCGACGTAGGCGCTGAGGAAGGCGTGGTCGACCGGCTGATCCTCGATCAGCGGGCGGGCGATGAACGCCCCGATCAGCATGTGGGGGACGAGCTTCAGCGCCGGGTTGTCGGCGCTGACCTCGCCCCGGTCCACCGCTCGTCTCAGGACCTCCTCGAAGCCGCTCAACTCGGGATCGATGAGCAGTTCGCGGAGCGCCTGGAGCAGGTCGGGGTTGGTGTGGACGGCATGGGCCAGACTCCGGATCAGCGCGGAGTCCTTCTCCATCTGGCAGTCGTCGGTCCGCTCCAGCATCGCCCGGAAGTCGCCCCGCAACGAGCCGGTGTCGATCTCGTCGAGACCGGCCGGCTTGTTGTGGAGCATCGCCTTGACGACGAGCTCGGGCTTGCTCCCCCACTGGCGGTAGAGGGTGGCCTTGCTGGAGTGGGTGCGGGCGGCGACGGCGTCCATGGTGAGGGCGTCGTAGCCGACTCCGCGCAGGAGGTCGAGCACGGCCTCGTACAGCTCCGACTCACGTTCCGGGGTGAGTCTGCTGCGGGCCATGATCGGTCTCCATCCGAACGAAACGGTTTCGTACAGTAAGAAGGTACCCCGGGGCCCGGCGAAACGAAACCGTTTCGTACGTGTCGTGGCACACACCCGCCAGATCCGGCCCCGGCACGCACGGCGCTCCCCACCGACTCTCCCGAACCTCCCCGAAGGCCCCCAAGGTCCCCAAGGTCCCTCGAAAGATTCGGCTCCCCAAGTTGCCGCGCCCCCTCCCCGCGGAAAGCATTGGGGAGTGAGTGAAAGCGCCGCGTACCTCCGCTTCCCGCACCTCCACGACGATCTGCTGTGCTTCGCCGCCGAGGACGACCTCTGGGTCGCTCCCCTGGTGCCCGAGGGCCACCACCCGGGCCGCGCCTGGCGGATCACCGTCGACCGGACGAGAGTCGGCCACCCGCGCTTCTCGACCGACGGGCGCCACCTCGCGTACACGAGCTGGCGCAGCCTCGATCCGGAGATCCACCTCGCGCCGGTGGAGGGCGGCCCCTCCCGGCGCCTCAGCTACTGGGGATCGACCGACACCCGGGTCTGCGGCTGGTCGCCCCCCGACAAGGACGGCAAGTCCGACATCCTCGCCGTCTCCTCCCACGGCCAGCCCTTCTCGTACTTCTCCTGGGCCTACACCGTCCCCACGGACGGCTCCCCCGGCGGCCGCATGCCCTGGGGGCCGGTCTCCGACATCGAGGTCGCCGACATCGACGGCGAGCGCCGCACGCTCCTGCTCACCGGGAAGCCGCCGCACGAGCCGGCGTCCTGGAAGCGGTACCGCGGCGGGGCCATGGGCCGGCTCTGGTTGCACGGCCGGCAGCTGCTGCCCGACATCGGCGGCCACCTCGACTGCCCGATGTTCGTCGCCGGCCGGGTCGCGTTCCTCTCGGACCACGAGGGCATCGGCAATCTGTACTCCTGCCTGCCCGACGGCACCGATCTGCGCCGCCACACCGACCACGACGCCTTCTACGCCCGGCACGCCTCCAGCGACGGGCGGCGGGTGGTCTACCAGTGCGCGGGCGACCTGTGGATCGTCGACGAGCTGTCCGCCGACTCCGTCCCCCGCAAACTGGAGGTACGGCTCGGGGGGCCGCGCGCCGGACGGCGCCGCTACCAGGTCCCGGCCGCCCACCACGTCGACGCCCTCTCGGTCGACGAGACGGGCCGGGCCAGCGCGGTCTCGGTGCGCGGCAGCCTGTACTGGCTCACCCACCGCGACGGACCGGCCCGGACGATCACCGACACCCCGGGGGTACGGGTCCGGCTGCCGGAGATGCTGGGCAGCGGCGGCCAGGTCGCCTACGTCACCGACGCGGACGGCGAGGACGCGATCGAGATCGCCTCGCTGCCCCGGGCGAGCGGGGAACGCCCGCCCCGGCGGCTCGCCTCGGGCGTGCTCGGCCGGGTCGAGGAACTGGTCTCCGACCCCGACGGCGAACGCCTGGCCATCGCCTCCCACGACGGCCGGCTGCTCCTCATCGACACGACCGAGGAGCCGGGTGCCGAGCCGCCCGGGGCCGGCCTACTGGAAACCGAGGAGCCGGGACCCGAGGAGCCCGGGGCCGGCCTACGGGAAACCGAAACGCCGGAGGCCGGAGCGTCCGGACCGCCGGAAGCCGTCACACCCGCCGGCGCGGGGCCCGGCGGTCCCGCGCCCGACGCCGGGGAACCCCAGGGCACGGAGTCCGGCGGCGACGAGTCCCACGACCAGGAGCCCGAAGGCAGGGTCACCGAGCTGATCCGCTCGCTCAACGGCCCGGTGCGCGATCTCGCCTTCTCCCCCGACGGCGCCTGGCTGACCTGGTCCCACCCCGGCATCGGCCGCTCGCTGCGCCAGATCAAGATGGCCCGGATCGCCGGGCCGCCCGGGTCGCGGACGATCATCGACGTCACCAACGGCCGGTTCGAGGACGAGAACCCGGTCTTCACACGCGACGGCCGGTACCTCGCCTTCCTGTCCTGGCGCGGCTTCGACCCGGTGTACGACGTGCACACCGGCGACCTGTCGTTCCCGTTGGGCTGCCGCCCCTATCTCGTCCCGCTGTCCTCGGCGACCCCGTCCCCGTTCGCGCTGCTGCCCGACGGGCGCCCGGCGGCGGGCGGCCTCGACCCGGGCGAGAGCGAGACCGAGAGCGGCGAGGGCACCGCGATCGTGGAGGTGGAGGGGCTCCCCGACCGGGTGACGCCGTTCCCGGTCGCCGCCTCCAAGTACTCCGCGCTGCACCCGGTCAGCGGCGGCGGCCTCGTCTGGCTGCGCTGGCCCATCTCGGGCGCGCTCGGCGAGACGTTCGCCAACCCGGCCGACACCACCGGCCGGCCCACCCTGGAGTACTTCAACATCGCCAGGGCGCGTAAGAGCGAACTCGTCCAGCACCTCGACTGGTTCGCGGTCAGCGGGGACGGGTCCCGGCTGGTGGTGGTCGACGAGGGCGAGCTGCGGGCGGTCCCGTCGACCGAGACCGGGGACTCCGACTCGACCGTCTACATGGACCTGCGGCGGATCGTGCACGAGGTCGACCCGGAGGCGGAGTGGCGCCAGGCCTACGACGAGGCCGGCCGGATCATCCGCGCGTACTTCTGGGAGCCCGACATGGGCGGGGTGGACTGGGCGGCCGTCCTGGACCAGTACCGTCCGCTGATCGAACGGGTCGCCTCCCCGGACGAGTTCGCCGACCTGCTGCGCGAGGTCCTGGGCGAGCTGGGCACCTCGCACGCGTACGTCACCCCCGCCCGCCGCAACGAAGGACCGCCGCACTACCAGCGGCCGATGGGCCTGCTGGGCGCCAACCTCGTCGCCCGGGACGGGAGCTGGATGGTGAAGCGCATCCTGCCCGGCGACTCCTCCGACTCCAAGGCGCGCTCCCCGCTCGCGGGCACCGGCATCCGCCCCGGCGCGCTGCTGACGCAGGTGGACGGGCGCCCGGTGGACCCGGTGTGCGGCCCGTACCCGCTGCTCGCCGCCTCCGGCGGTACGACGGTGGAGCTGACGTTCCGGCCGCCGGAGGGCGAGGGCCGGGCGCGCCGGGTCGCGGTCGTGCCGCTGGTGGACGAGCGGCCGCTGCGCTACCAGGACTGGGTGGCCAAGCGGCGCGCGGTGGTGCACGAGGTCAGCGGCGGCAAGTGCGGCTATCTGCACATCCCCGACATGGGCGGCTCGGGGTGGGCGCAGTTCAACCGCGACCTGCGGATGGAGGTCTCCCGGCCGGCGCTGATCGTGGACGTACGCGGCAACGCCGGCGGTCACATCAGCGAGCTGGTCGTGGAGAAGCTCACCCGCAAGATCCTCGGCTGGGACCTGACGAGGAACGCCCAGCCCGTCTCGTACGCGTCCAACGCACCGCGCGGGCCGGTGGTCGCGCTCGCCGACGAGGCGACCTCCTCGGACGGGGACATGATCACGGCGGCGTTCAAGCTGCTCGGTCTCGGCCCGGTGGTGGGCCAGCGGACCTGGGGCGGGGTGGTCGGCATGACCGGCCGCCACCGGCTGGGCGACGGCACGCAGATCACGGTGCCGATGAACGCCGCCTGGTTCCCGGAGTACGGCTGGTCGGTGGAGAACCACGGCGTGGAACCGGACCTGGCGATCCTGCGCACCCCGCTGGACTGGGCGGAGGGCCGACACGCGCAGCTCGACGACGCGGTCGAGGTGGCCCTCGCGCTGCTCGCCGAGACGCCGGCGGCCACCCCGCCCGGCTACGCCGACGTGCCCGACCGCTCCCGGCCGAAGCTGCCGCCCAGGTCCAGTTCGTAGGCGGTCCCGGCCCGGCCGTCGATCGTCACGCTGCCGACGGCGCCGAAGCCGACGCGTCCGAGCACGGCCCTCGAACCGGCGTTGTCGAGGGTCGTGACGGCCGTCAGCCGCCGCAGCCCGTATCCGTCCACCGCCAGCCGGCACACCTCGCGCACGCCGGCCGTGGCGAGGCCGCGGCCGGTGGCGTTCTCGGCCACCCGGTACCCCAGTTCGGCGCTGTCGTCGGCCACGTCGACCAGGTTGAAGCGGCCGAGTATCTCCCCGCCGTCCCCGACGAGGACGTGGAAGTGGATGCCGCCGGTCTCCTGCTCGTCCAGCAGGGCCTGGTGCCGGGCCTCGAACTCCTCGAAGTAGGCGTCCCCGCGGTCGGGCACGGAGGCGGCGAAGTACCCCCGGTTCTCCCGCTCGAACGCGAGCAGGGCCGGGGCGTGTTCGGGTCGGAGTCGCTGCAGCTCGGGCATGATCGCCAAGGTACGCGGCATCGCTCCCCCGGTCACCCCCGTTCGCACGGCGCGGAACCGCCCCCGCGCGGCCCTGCCCCCGCCCGTGCGTACGACGCGCGAAAGGCGCACCCGGCGTCCCGGGTGCGCCTTCCGACAGACCGACGTCAGACGACGTCAGACGAGGTCAGACGACGTCGCGGTCCTGCTCGCGGCGGTCGCGGTCCACCTGCTGGGACCGGCGGATCTCCTCCTCGGAGCGGCCGCTCTTCGCACGCGACGCCCGCTCGGACGCCTCGTCCTTCGCGTTCGTCATCTTCTGCTTCGCCTGCTGGGTCGCCTGCTGCGCCCGGTCCTTGAACTGCTCTGCCTTGCCCATGAAGATTCACTCCAGGTGGGGTGTAAGGGGAGGGGGCTTGTCGCCCCCTGGGCCTCGACCAGCGTGACACGCCGGAACACTCCACGCATTTCGATCAATACCCTCCGCAACTACCCCTGGCGGGTGCCCTCCGTGCGCTCCTGCTCGTCGGCCGCCCCTCCCGCGCCCACCAGACCCTTGGAGACACCGGCCAGCCGGGGCTCGAAGCGCCGCATCTCGCGCTGTCCGACGGTGGCGATGAGCCCCGGGAGATAGCCGCGGACCGACTGCATCCCGCGCAGCCACCATTGGGCGTACACGTGCGGCGCACGGCGCTCGATGCCGGCCACGATCCGGTCGACGGCGGGGCCGAGCGGGTACGTGCGGTTGGACGGCCAGGGCAGCCGCTGCCGCAGCTCCTTCATCACGTCGTCCCGGTCCGCGCCCCGGACCATGTCGGTGTCGGTCCAGGAGAGGTAGCCGACGCCGACCCGCACGCCCTTGTAGCCGACCTCGGCCCGCAGGCTGTGCGCGAAGGCCTCGACGCCCGACTTGGAGGCGCAGTACGCCGTCATCATCGGCGCCGGGGTGATGGCCGCGAGCGAGGCGATCTGGAGGAAGTAGCCGCGGGACTCCATCAGGACGGGCAGGAACGCGCGGCCGGTCACCGCCCCGCCGATCAGGTTGACTTCGATGACCCGCCGCCAGGCGACCGGGTCGGAGTCCACGAAGGGACCGCCCGCCGCGACGCCCGCGTTGGCGACGACGATGTCGACCTTGCCGAAGCGCTCCTTCACCTCGGCCGCCACTCGGGCCATCACCTCGTGGTCGGTGACGTCCGCGTGCCACCAGTCGGCCTCGGTGTGCAGCCGGCCGGCGACCGCCTTCAGCTCCTCGGGTTCCAGGCCGACCAGCGCGATCCGCGCGCCGCGCGCGGAGAGCTTGCGGGCGAGGAGTTCGCCGACGCCCCGCGCCGCTCCGGTGACGACCGCGACCTGTCCTTCCAGACTCACCCTGCTCACACGTCCTCCTTCAGCCGGACTTCGTTGGCGTACGTGGTGACGAGGTCACGGATCCGCGCGGTGACGGCCTCCGGTGCCTCCACCGGCGTCATGTGTCCCACGCCGGCGAGTTCGACGACCCCGACGCACCGGGGCAGGGCCTGCGCCATGGCGCGCGAGTGCACGGGTGGGGTGAGCCGGTCGGCCGTGCCGTAGAGCACGGCGACGGGCAGGTCGAGGCCCCGTACCCCCTCGTCGAGGTCGAGCTCACCCAGTACGTGTGACCAGGCGACCCGGGCCTGCCGGGGGCAGGCGTGCACGATCCGGGCGCAGGCGTCGACCCGTGCGGGCGAGGAACCGGGGCCCATGGTGGCGTACTTGAGGATCTTCTTGGAGACGGGTGTGACCGGTCCGAGCGGCGCCTTCGCGCCGAGGATCGTCCGGGTGAGCCGGGTCCGCAGTCCGCCCGCCCGCAGCGGGAGGACGAGGGACTCGGCCGTCAGCCGGGCCGGTCCCGTGGAGCAGAGCAGGGCGGCGGCCGCGTGCTCCCGGAAGCCGGGCCTGCGGGCGGCGGCCATGAGGGTCATGCCGCCCATGGAGTGCCCCGCCAGGACGGCCTTCTCGCCGGGCGCGAGGGTGGCGGCGAGGACGGCTTCGAGGTCGTCGGCGAGGGCCTCGGTGGAGTAGCCGGAGCGGCCGACGACGGGCGTGCGGCCGTGGCCGCGCTGGTCGTAGGCGATGACCCGGTGGTCGGTGGAGAGCTCCCGTATCTGCTCGGCCCAGAAGGCGATGGAGCAGGTCCAGCCGTGGGCGAGGACCACGGCGGGGGCGCCCTCGGGCCCGTGGACCTCGATGTGGATCCGGGAGCCGTCGGCGGAGACGGCGGTCAGCTCCCGGGGGTGCGCGGGCCGGCTCATGTGACGATCTCCTTCGTCGCGTGGGTGGGCCGCGGGTCCGCCGCGGGGGCGGGGCGCAGGACCTCGTACTCGCCGAGGTCGACCCGGCGCGTCTCGCGCCGGAATTCGGCCGTGGTGCCGGGCCAGAGGGTGGTGTTGCGGCCGTTGGCGTCGAGGTACCAGCTGCTGCAGCCGCCCGCCTTCCACACGGTCCGCTCCATCCGCGCCTGCACCGTGCGGTTCCAGGCGCCGACGGCGGACGGCCGGGCGGCGAGGGCGGCGCGGCCGCCGAGGACGTCCAGCTGGCGGAGGTAGTCGGCCATGTAGTTCAGCTGGGACTCGATCATGAGGATCATGGAGGAGTTCCCGAGGCCGGTGTTGGGGCCGATGATCGTCATCCAGTTGGGGAAGCCGGCGGCGGTGGCGCCGCGCAGCGACTCCATGCCGTCCTTCCAGGACTCGGCGAGGGTGTTCCCCTCGGCGCCGACGACCCGTTCGGCGATCGGCATGTCCGTGACGTGGAAGCCCGTACCGAAGATGATCGCGTCGACCTCGGTCTCGGTGCCGTCGGCCGCCACGACGGTCGAGCCGCGGACCTCGCGGAGGCCGGAGGCGACGACGTCGACGTTGGGGCGGGTGAGGGCCGGGTAGTACTCGCTGGACAGCAGGATGCGCTTGCAGCCGATGCGGTACGACGGGGTGAGTTTGGCCCGCAGGGCCGGGTCCTTGACGGCGCGGGCCATGTTGGCCTTGGCGAGCGATTCGACGAGGCCGAGCTCGTTCGGGCGCTTGGTGAAGGCGCTGACCTGCAGCTCCCGGATGCCCCAGAGGAGGCCCCGGCGGGCGGTCGCGGTGGAGGGGAGCGCGCGGTGCAGCCAGCGTTCGGGGCCGGTGATGGCGCGGTCCATGCGGGGCATCACCCAGGGGGGCGTGCGCTGGAAGAGGGTCAGCCGGGCGACCTCAGGCTGGATGGCGGGCACGATCTGAATGGCGGAGGCGCCGGTCCCGATCATGGCGACGCGCTTGCCGGCGAGGTCGTAGTCGTGGTCCCAGCGGGCGGAGTGGAAGACCTTGCCGGGGAACTCGGCGAGCCCGGGGATCTCGGGGATCTTGGGGTCGGAGAGCGGTCCGGTGGCCGAGACGACGACATCGGCGGTGAAGGAGCCCCCGCTGGTCTCGATCTCCCAGCGCAGTTCGTCGGTGTCCCACCGCATGACCCGCACCTCGTGGTTCAGGCGCAGGTGCGGCCGGATCCCGAAGGTGTCGGCGACGTGCTCCAGATAGGCCCGGATGTGGCGCTGGCCGGAGAAGGTCCGCGGCCAGTCGGGGTTGGGCGCGAAGGAGAAGGAGTAGAGGTGTGAGGGGACGTCGCAGGCGCAGCCGGGGTAGCTGTTGTCCCGCCAGGTGCCGCCGACGGAGTCGGCCCGCTCCAGGACGACGAAGTCGGTGATTCCCTCGCGGCGCAGCCGGACGGCCGCTCCCAGGCCACCGAAACCCGATCCGATCACCGCCACTCGTACATGCTCGTGCTTCGCCATGCCGCCTCCCGTGCGCCCGGCCAAGATTCCGCCAGCAATCACTGGCACGGTTGGGAGCGTAGAGCAGCTCCTTACCGAGCGGTAGGGGTTGGGCAAGGGAAAGTTACCGGCGGTACGACATAGGCTGGCGGGCGTGGCAGAACGATCGGAGCGGACGACGGACCGGGGAGACGGCCGGGTGACGGACGGGGCGAGGGGCGTGCGCGAATACCGCATGGAGGAGCTGGCGGCCGCCGCCGGCATCACCGTGCGCACCCTGCGCTTCTACCGCGAGCGCGGCCTGATCCCGCCACCCCGCCGCGAGGGCCGGATCGCCTGGTACGACGACCACCACCTGGCCAAACTCCGTACGATCGCCGCCCTGCTGGAACGCGGCCACACCCTCAACGGCATCGCCGACCTCAACACCGCCTTCGAGAGCGGCAAGGACGTCAGCGAGGTCCTCGGCCTCGGCGAACCGTCCGAGGAGGAGCCCGTCCGCCTCACCCCGCAGGAGCTCGCCGACTACTTCGCCGGCGAGGTCACCCCCGAGAACCTGCTCGCCGCCCTCGACCTCGGCTATCTCGCCACCGACGGGGACGCGATCGTCCACATCAGCCGCCGCCTGCTGGACGTCTCGGCGGCCCTGGTGAAGGAGGGCGTCCCGCTGGCGGCGGTCCTGGAGGCGGGCCGGGCGGTGCGCGCGCACGCGGACGCGATGGCGGCCCTCTTCACGGAGCTGCTGCGGACCCACGCGGAGGAGAAGGACGTGGAGCGGCTGCGACCGCTGGCGAAGAGCGTGGTGGAGGCGGAGCTGTCGATGGCGCTCGACCGGCGGCTCAGGGACCGCTCCTGAAGGGGGGCGGCGGGCGCGAGGGGGCCGACTCAGGGACCACTCCTGAAGGCGGCGCCGGGCGCCCCGGGGGTCGGGCGCGAGGGGCGCGCACCCCCCGCGCGAGGGGCGCGCACCCCCGGCCCGTACCCCCGGCCCGCACCCCCGCCCCGGACGCGTCAGGACTGACGCGTCAGGGCTGGTAGACGGCGGTGACGGGCGCGTGGTCGCTCCACCGCTCGCCGTGGGCCGCGGCCCGCTCGACCCACGCCTTCACGGCCCGCCCGGCGAGGCCGGGGGTGGCGATCTGGTAGTCGATGCGCCAGCCGGCGTCGTTGTCGAAGGCGCGGCCGCGGTACGACCACCAGGAGTACGGCCCCTCCTGGTCGGGATGGAGGGCGCGGACCACGTCGACGTACCCCGCCTCGTCGAGGACGCGGGTCAGCCAGGCGCGCTCCTCGGGGAGGAAGCCGGCGTTCTTCCGGTTCGCCTTCCAGTTCTTGAGGTCGGCCTCGTGGTGGGCGATGTTCCAGTCGCCGCAGACGACGACCTCCCGCCCGTCGGCGGCGGCGCGCTCCCGCAGCTCCTTGAGGTAGGGCAGGAACGCGTCCATGAAACGGATCTTCTCGTCCTGCCGCTCGGTGCCCACCTCGCCCGAGGGCAGGTAGAGGCTGGCGACGGTGACGCCGGGCAGGTCGGCCTCCAGATAGCGGCCGCTGCCGTCGAACTCGCTCGACCCGAAACCGATCCGCACCTGGTCGGGCTCGCGCCGGGTGTAGAGGGAGACGCCCGCGCGCCCCTTGGCGGCGGCCGGGGCGTGCGCGGTGAACCAGCCCTCCGGGGCACGGACCTCGGCCGGGAGCTGGGACTCCTCGGCGCGCACCTCCTGGAGGCAGACCGCGTCGGCGGCGGTGCCGGCCAGCCACTCCACGAACCCCTTCTTGGCGGCGGCTCTGAGACCATTGACATTGACGGACGTCACAGTGAGCATCCCGGGAGAATACCGACGCCACGGGTCCGCATACATGTACGATACTCCGCATGGATATTCGCCCCACGCCGTATGACCACCCTGACGCGGTCAAGCTCAACGACGCCGTCCAGCTGGAATACGCCGTCCGCTACGGCGACGAGGGCGATGCCACCCCCCTGGACGCGGGCATGTTCGTCCCGCCCGCCGGCCTCTACCTCCTCGCGTACGACCCCCTGGACCGCCCCGTCGCCACCGGCGGCTGGCGGACGCAGGACGAGAACGAGGAGGGGTACTCCGACGGCGACGCCGAGCTGAAGCGGATGTACGTCGTCCCGGAGGCGCGCGGCCTCGGCCTCGCCCGGCGGGTCCTGGCCATTCTGGAGGCGGACGCGCGGGCGGCCGGCCGGACGCGGATGGTCCTGGAGACCGGCGACATGCAGCCGGAGGCCATCGCGCTCTACCGGTCGAGCGGCTACGAACCGTGCGCCAAGTTCGGCCACTACCGCGCATACGAGAGCAGCCGCTGCTTCGCCAAGCCGCTGATCTGATTTCCGACACTCCTGGCACCAGAACCGTGACACGGTCCTGACAAGTCACGTCCCTTCTGGCACGCTGCCTCACGCACGTCGATCCGCACCGTTCTCATCCCCCACCTGCCCCGGCAGAAGGAGACATGCGTGAGACGCCATCGCACAGCCGCAGCCGTCCTGTTGTCCGTCGGAACCCTGCTCACCGCCGCCCTGTCCGCGACGACGGCGCAGGCGGCCCCCGCGCCGGGCGCCGAGGCGCCGGCCGCCCGCTCGGTCGGCGCGGCGGAGCAGCAGCGGGCGACCGACTTCTGGACCCCCGCCCGCATGCGCGCGGCGACCCCCCTGGACCTGACGGCCGCCCCGGGCGCCCTCGCCCGGGTCGCCGGCGCGGCCACCCCGACGACGATCGCCCCCACCGCCGCGGCGGCCCCGGGCGCCCCGTCCGCCGCCGCCGTGTCACCGAGGGCCTTCCCGCAGGCGGGCGGCCCGTGGACGGGCGGCGGAGCGGTCGTGAAGACCTCGGGGCGGGTCTTCTTCACCCTCCAGGGCCGTACGGCCTCCTGCTCCGGCAACGCGGTCACCAGCCAGAACGCGAGCACGGTGATCACGGCGGGGCACTGCGTGAAGTACCAGGGCGCCTGGCACACCGACTGGGTCTTCGTCCCGGCGTACGACAACGGCAACGCGCCGTACGGCCGGTGGACGGCGACCAAGCTGCTGACCACCCCGCAGTGGGAGGCGAGCGAGGACATCAACTACGACGTGGGCGCGGCGGTCCTGGCCCCCCTGAACGGCCAGAAACTCACCGCGGTCACCGGCGCCCAGGGCATCCAGTTCAACGGCGGCTACAACAAGCCGATGTACGCCTTCGGCTTCCCGGCCGCGTCGCCCTACGACGGCACCAGGCTGATCCACTGCTCGGGGAACTCCTCGAAGGACTTCCTCTTCTCCCAGGACCACAGCCTCGGCTGCAACATGACCGGCGGCTCCAGCGGCGGCCCCTGGTTCACCGGCTTCAACGAGGCGACGGGCACGGGCCTCCAGGTCTCGGTGAACAGCTTCGGCTACACCTTCCTGCCCAACCGCATGTTCGGCCCGTACTTCGGCAACGACGCGAAGGCCCTGTACGACCGGGCCCAGACGTCCTGACCCCTCGTCACGACGCGCTCGGCGCAACGCACGGGATCCCATGGGTTGCACCGAGGGCGTCGGCCGGTACTCAGTCGACACCGCTGAGATAGACCCGGCTGCTGCGGTCGTCGACCCGTGCCACCGCGACCTTCAACCAGGCGAGCTCGCCCTCGCACGGCGCGCACACCTGCCCCTCGCGGACCCCCGCCAGCAGATCGGGCTCCGGCAACCCGAGATGCGCGAACGGCGTCGACGGGTTGGTGTTCCGGGCGAGCGGCCGCTCCCGCAGGCCGAGCGGTCGCTCCGGCTCCAACTGGGCGACGAACTCGTCCACCTCGTCCTCGGGAAGGACGAACGCCAGGATCAAGCCGTCGTCCTGCAGCCCCTCCCAGTGCGCCGCCTTCACCTCCGTCGCCCCCGCGGGCACGCGCACACGCAGCGTCCCGGCAACCGACTCCACGGTGGCCCCGGCCGCCCAGTGCGCCACTCCCCCCGACGAGCGATCCGCCACCGGACCGCCGTTCCCACCCACCCCCGAACACCCGACGACCAACGAGGCAAGCACGCCCACCCCGCCGACGACCGCCGGACGCCACCCGCTCCGCGGCTCCAGCCTCACCGGGCGTCTCCGTTCCGGCCGATGTCGGTACGCGTGCCGTCCCGTCCTGGTTCCTTCGGCTCGGGCCAGGCGCCACCCGTACTCATGTCGTGCTGCTGCACGGAACTGCTTCCCCTCATGTCGAACTCCCTGGCCTGCCCCGTCGTATGCATGCGGGCCATATCGGCGTCGGTCACCGTGGTCGGCCCGATGGGCGTGACCTTCCCGGGGTCCCAGTTGTACCGGTCCCACACATTGACCTGATAGTCGATGGTGACCTGCGGCTTGCCATCCGGCCCCGGCACCGCCGTCACGACCCCCGTGGTGTTCGTCATGGCGCTGCCCACGGCCAGATACCAGTTCGCTGTGCCGTCCGGACCCTTGTCGTGGGTGTATCCCTCACCCGCGGTCTCCACGGGGAGCGCGACGGGCTTGCCGCCCGACTGCGCGAAAGCGTCCAGTGCCTGGCGGCGCCACTCGTCCTCCTGCCTGCCGCGCGTCGCCGCCGACACGTCCCGAAGGACCGCGTCGCCCTCGTCGCTCAGCATCCTGTCGACATCGAGGTCGAGAGCCTTGCCGGCCCCGTTCAGGTAGTTCCCCACATGCAGGGCGGCATCCGGTTCCATTTCCCGCTCCGCCGGCCACCGGGTGCCGTCCGCTGTCGGACGCGGGGCGAGAATGGGCGGCATGACGACGACCGCAGCGGACTACGCCTGGTTCGAGGAAGACTTTCCGGACATCGCCGAGGCGTACTGCTTCACTCTGGTGCGGGATCTGACGCCCGCCGAGGTGACGTCCCGGCTCGAAGGACGGCCGGAGGCGCCCCTGCGAGGCATATCCGCGGTCGTCGACGCCGCCTTCGCCCAGTACGACCTGGAGAAGGGGGACCGGCAGCTGCTCGCCATGACGACCGCGGGTGACTGGACACTGCTGATCGAACCCAATGGCTACCTCGGGGTCACCGAGGAGCGAGCACTGCCGGCCTCCGCCGGGACGAGTTGGGTCTCCCACTTCGTCAACATCAACGGCGTCGGCACGTTCCTCCACGCGGAGAACCAGGTGCTGCGCCTGTGCTTCGACCCCATGTTCCCCGAGGACCGGTGGGGCAACGCGCCCGACGAACTCCTCGGTGCCATGGAACGAATCGGCTTCCATCTCGAAGAGGACGATCCGGAGACGGATCTGTCTTCACCCGCGGCGTTCGCCCTGGCCGAGCATCTGACGGACGTCGCCGTCACCCCGGCGCTGCTCCGGGACACGACGTTCACCTGCGCCACCGTACGCATTCGGTAGCGCACTGACGCCCTCCAGGCATCAGGCAAAGCCGAGCGGTGCCCTCGAAGTGGCGTAGGGGGACCGGAAGTCCCCGTGCGCGCACGGGTGATCCGCCCGGCCTACGCGGCCGGCGTGCACGGCCCATCGCCTCACTGGGAGGTCCCGACCACTCGATCGCGAAACTGCTGGAAAGCATGCCAGCCCGACGTCTGCCCCGAAGTGAGCACCGCTCCTTGAGCGCAGTCGAGCGCTTTGCACCGCAGGGCCTCGGCAAGCCGGAGGACAGGCGTCAGCACGTCGTCGCCGGAGCCCCGGATGTGGAGCATGACGGAATCCACCGGGTCTTCCGAGCCGATGTTGAACTCGACGGACCACGTGGGGCTGGACAGTTCGCCCCAGGCGGGATCCGAGAGGTCAACACCTGGGACGGCCCGGGTGACGGCCGCGAGGACGTCGAGTCGCGTCCCGAGCGGGTCCGGGGCGTAGTCGGCGGGGATGTCCTGCGCCGAGGTGACGCCGTCGGGCAGGCGAAGGAGGAGCACGTCCCAGCTCATGATGGCCTTCCGGAGAGAAGCTGCGCAGCGGTTACGGCGGGTCAGCTCAGGCTGTGCCCTGTGGGAATCACGGGGTTGCTCGGAACTGCTCCCTGTTCATGGCCGTGAGGATCCCATGACGTACTGACATCGACCTTCGGGGACGGAGACTGTCAGTGGTCGCGCCTACTGTGCTGACGTGGCGAACTCCTACACGACGTTGTGGACCAACGGCTTGTGCCGAGAGCTTGAGCGGTCCGGCCGTACCGGGCAGCGACTCACGATGCTGTTCGGCGGGCCGTACCAGTCGCTGCCGAGTTTCCTGCGTGCGGGAGTACAGCATGGCGAGAACGTCCCGCAGGTCAGGAACCGGAAGTGACGCGGGGGCAGTGGGGCTGTGTGGTCGCCCCCGTGGCCGGTGTGGCCACCGGTGTGCTCGGGTCGGTACTGCTGGCAGCCGTCTGGCGGGCGTGCGACGTCGGGGTGAACGGCGCGGCCAACGGGCTTGCGTTGATCTTCTACGGAGCCCTGCTCACGATCATCGCGACGGCGTGGTGGGGGGTGCTCATCGGGTACGTAGGGCGGCGGAGCCTGCCGGTCGCCCTTCTGGGCGGCATGGCCGGCGGGGCGGTCATGGTGTGGATCTTCGTTGCGCTGCTCCAGGTTCCCCACGGCTACCGATGCTGACGAGGCCGCCCGGGCGCGGCTACTGCCGTTCGGATGCGGGTGCTTCGCGGTGGACCCTGGTGACGACTCGGTGACCTACCGCGGCTCGCGGACCATCGATGATCCGAGCCAAACGCCAAGATCCCGCCCAGCCTCTCGGCTGAGCGGGATCTCGTGACGATTCTCGAGGGCTACTCGAGAACTGCCGCTGGTGGACCTGTGGGGATTTGAACCCCAGACCCCCTCGATGCGAACGAGGTGCGCTACCAGACTGCGCCACAGGCCCTTGCGACGTGTGAAACATTAGCATCCCGATCGGCGTACTCGGAAATCCGCCTCACTCGTTGGCCGCGCGCGGGCGGTCCTCGTCCGCGTACTGGTCGAAGAGGGGTGTGCGGCCGCCGTCGCGGGTGCGGGGGTTGGGGGAAGTGCGCTGGCGGGGGGCCGGGGGCGGGGTGGGGGAAGGGGCCGGGGTCGGGTCCGTCGCCGCCGTGGAGGAGCGGGCCGAGCTCCAGGTTTCCGGGTCCGTGATGTCGACGCCGCCCGTCGCGCGCGGAGCGACCGGGGCCGTGACGTAGGTGGGCAGCGGCACCGGGACCGGGTCCCAGCTGTCGCCGCGGGCCGGGCCGCGCTCGCGCTGCTGGTCCACCCACTCCGCGTGGTCCGTCTGCTCGACGAGCGCGCGGCGGCCGGCCTCCTGCGGGGAGACCGCCGGGGCCGGTTCCGGTTCGGGGCGGGACGTGTCGCCGTCCGGCTCGGCCGGGGCCTGCCGGCGCTGCGGGCGGCTCTCGCGCAGGCGCGCGGCCGCCGCCTCGGCGCGGCGCCGGTCCATGACGTAGACGAACCGCCGCCGCTCCTGGGTGCGCAGATGCACGATGTACGCGCTCAGCAGGACCGCCGGGACGGCGGGCGCCCAGAGGAACGCCAGGCCGCCGACGGCCGCGACGATCGCGCCCAGGGTGAAGGCGAGGAAGAGGACCACCGTCGTGCGCCGGCGCCGGGCGAGGACCTTGCCGCGCCGGGCGCGCTCGGCGGCCGCCTTCGACGAGCGCCGGGCCTGGGCCTGGGCCGGTGCCGGGGCGGGGTCGGGAAGCTCCAGGCGGGCTTCCGTCCTGGCCGCGGGCGCGGAGAAGGCCCGGACGTCGACCGAGCTGAGATGCTCGGTCGCCGCGTCCGGGTCCACGTCGGGTACCGCGTCGTCCGCCGTACGGTCCCGGTCCCTCAGCTCCTTGGCGTACCGGCGCTCCATTCCCGCCCGTCCGGACAGCAGCCGGATGGCGGTGCTGAAGCGTTCCGTCGGACGGGCTTCGTTGAGCTCGTCCTGCCTGCGGAGCCACATCGGCACCAGGTAGGCGGCCCAGGCCCCGACGATGACTGCGTAGATGAGGCCGCTGCTGCTCACGTCTCACACGGTAGAGGGGTTCGCGCGAGGGCATCGGCCAATTGGCCCGGTGTGTCGCACGATCTGCCTGATATCACTGAACTTTTTTGTGATTGTTCGGATCGATTGACGTTCGATCAGTGGTCGAGTGTCGATCGAATTCGAACATCTTTTTTATTTCTCCGGGTTCGCCGACTGCTGCCGACGCGTCCGTTGCCAGCGGCGCAGCAGCCCTTCGGGCACTTCCTCGACGGTGAGGGCGAAGACGAGATGGTCCCGCCACGCCCCGTCGATGTGGAGGTAACGGGGCCGCAGCCCTTCCTCCCGGAATCCCAATTTCTCCACGACCCGGCGCGAGGGGCCGTTCTCGGGCCGAATGCAGACTTCCATCCGGTGCAGTCCGACCACCCGGAAGCAGTGGTCGACCGCGAGCGCGACCGCCGTCGGCATGACGCCCCGCCCGGCCACGGCGCTGTCCACCCAGTAGCCGACGTGTCCCGAACACATCGAACCCCAGGTGATCCCCGCCACGGTGAGCTGGCCGACCAGCCGCCCCTGGTACTCGATCACGAACGGCAGCATCCGGCCCGCGTTGGCCTCGGCGCGCAGATGGCGGACCATCTGCCGGTACGTGGGGCGCTGCGCGACCGGGCCGCCCGGAGCGACCGGGGGCACGGTCGCCTCCCAGGGGCGCAGCCAGTCGCGGTTGCGCCGGTTCACCTCGCGCCATTCCCGCTGGTCGCGCAGCTTTATCGGGCGGAGGACCACGTCGCCGTCCGCCAGGACCACGGGCCAGGGCGAGATCACGACGCCCGGCCCGGATCCGGTTCCGGTCTCGGGTGGTCACCGCCCCGGAGCTGGTCGACGGCGTGGACGAGCAGCGGCTCCAGGACCGCGAGGCCGTCGCGCACCCCGCCCGTCGAGCCGGGCAGGTTCACGATCACCGTGCCGCCCGCGACCCCCGCGAGCCCGCGCGAGAGGGCGGCGGTCGGGACCTTCTCCCGTCCGTACGCGCGGATCGCCTCCGGGATGCCGGGGATCTCGTGGTCGAGGAGTCGGCGGGTGACCTCGGGGGTCGCGTCGGTCGGCGAGATGCCGGTGCCGCCGGTGGTGAGGATGACGTCGTAGCCCGCCTCGACCCCGGCCCGCAGCGCCGCACCGACCGGTTCGCCGTCCGGGACGACCTGCGGTCCGTCGACGGCGAAGCCCATCCGCCGCAGGCCCTCGGCGAGCAGCGGCCCGCCCTTGTCCTCGTACACGCCGGCGGCGGCACGGTTGGAGGCCGTCACCACGAGGGCGGCGTACGGGGCCGACAAGGCGCCGCCCAGGCCGGGGACCTCCGGCGCCGGAGCGGGAACGTCCCCTTCGGCGCCCGCGTGCCCGGCCCGGTCCCCCCGGCCCTCGTCCGAGGGACCGTGGTGCGACTCGGAGACCCGCCCCGCCCGCACACGCGGCACGGCCGCCGCCCGGCCCGCGGGCTCCTCGGCGGTGGTGAGGCCCGTCGCCCCGCCGTCGGGGAGATCCGTCGCGGCCGTCATGACCCCTGCTCCGCCCGGGTCCACGTCCCCGACTTGCCGCCGGTCTTCTCCTCCACCCGCACGTCGGAGATGACCGCGCCCTTGTCGACCGCCTTGATCATGTCGACGACCGTCAGCGCGGCCACCGAGACCGCCGTCAGGGCCTCCATCTCGACGCCCGTGCGGTCCGTGGTCTTCACGGTCGCCAGGATCTCGACCGCGTCGTCCGCGACCGTCAGGTCGAGCGTCACGCCCGAGACGGCGAGCGGGTGGCAGAGCGGGATGAGGTCGGGGGTCTTCTTGGCGCCCATGATCCCGGCGATGCGGGCGGTGGCGAGCGCGTCGCCCTTGGGGACCCCCTCGCCCCGCAGCAGTTCGATCACGCGCGGCGAGACGAGGACGCGGCCACTGGCGCGCGCGGTCCGCGCGGTCACGTCCTTCGCGGAGACGTCGACCATGCGGGCCGCACCCGCCTCGTCGATGTGGGTGAGTCCTTGCTGCGTGCTCATGGCTGTGACGCTCCCGGTCGCTGTGTGGAACGCCACGCTACCGCCACCGGGCCCTCCTCAGCCGATGAGGACCACTTCCAGCTCACTGCCGGGTTCGACCGCTTCCCGCTCCTCCGGTACGACGAGCAGGGCGTCGGCGTGCGCGAGGGCGGCGATCAGGTGGGAGCCGGCGCCGCCCACAGGAGTGACGGTGCCCGACTCGGCGTCGTACGTCCCGCGCAGGAACTGGCGCCGGCCGGCCGGCGAGGTCAGCGCCCGGTCGGCCTTGAGGACGGCACGCACCCGGGGGCGGTGCAGGTCGTCGAGGCCCATCAGGGCGCGGATCGCCGGGCGGACGAACAGCTCGAAGGAGACGTACGAGGAGACCGGATTGCCCGGCAGGGCGAGCAGCGGGGTGTGCTCGGGGCCGATCGTGCCGAAACCCTGGGGCTTGCCGGGCTGCATGGCCAGCTTGCGGAAGTCGACCTCCCCGTCGGCGGTCAGCGCCTCCTTGACGACGTCGTACGCGCCGACGCTCACCCCGCCCGTGGTGACCAGGAGGTCGGCCCGGATCAGCTGGTCCTCGATGGCGGCGCGCAGGCTCTCCGCGTCGTCGGTGACGGCGCCCACGCGGTAGGCGATGGCCCCGGCGTCGCGGGCGGCGGCGGCGAGCGCGAAGCTGTTGGAGTCGTAGATCTGGCCCTGGCCCAATTCCTCGCCGGGCTGGACCAGTTCGCTGCCGGTGGAGATCACGACCACACGGGGGCGGGGACGCACCCGCACGGTGCCGCGGCCGATCGCGGCGAGCAGTCCGATCTGCGGGGGCCCGAGGACCGTCCCGGCCTCCAGGGCCAGGTCGCCCGCCTGGACGTCGCTGCCCCGCGCCCGGACATGGGCCCGCGCCTCGGCGGGGCGGTGGACGCGGACCTCGCCGCCCGCGCCCTCCGGGGCGGAGCTGGCGGAGAGCATGCCGCTCGCCGCTCCCCCGCCGGTGCCGCCGTCGGTCCACTCGACCGGGACGACGGCCTCGGCGCCGGGCGGCAGCGGGGCGCCGGTCATGATCCGGGCGGCCTGACCGGGGCCGACGACGGGCAGTCCGTCGGCGCCCGCGGCCACGTCGCCGATCACGGTCAGTACGGCGGGGAACTCCTCGGTGGCCCCGGCGACGTCGGCGACCCGGACCGCGTACCCGTCCATCGAGCTGTTGTCGAAGGGGGGCAGCGCGACCGGCACCGTCACGTCCTCGACGAGGACGCAGCCCTGGGCGTCGGGCAGTTGCAGCTCGATGGGCTCGAGCGGGGAGACCGCCGCGAGGATGTCGGCCAGGTGCGCGTCCACGGACCACAGGCCGTGCGACGGCCCGCCGCACGCGTCGCCCGCCGGGCCGTGGGCCGCATCACCCGCCGGGCCGTGGGCCGAGTCGCCCGAAGGATCGCTGGACGCCGGTGCCGTACTGCTGCTCAAGGTGCTACATCTCCTCGCTGACGTAACTGCGGAGCCAGGCCCGGAAGTCCGGCCCCAGGTCTTCACGTTCGCACGCGAGTCTGACAATGGCACGCAGATAGTCCCCACGGTCACCGGTGTCATAACGGCGCCCCTTGAACACCACCCCGTGCACCGGCCCGCCGACCCGCTCGTCCTGCGCCAGCTTCTGCAGCGCGTCCGTCAGCTGGATCTCTCCGCCGCGGCCCGGCTCGGTCTCGCGCAGTATCCCGAAAACGGCCGGATCGAGCACATAGCGGCCGATCACCGCGTAGTTGCTCGGCGCCTCGCCCGGATCGGGCTTCTCCACCAGGTCCCGCACCTTCACCACGTCCGCGTCGACCGTCGCGTCCACCGCCGCGCAGCCGTACAGCCCGATCTGCGACGGCTCGACCTCCATCAGCGCGACGACGCTGCCGCCCTCCCGCTCCTGGACCTCCACCATCCGCGACAGCAGCGGGTCCCGCGGGTCGATCAGGTCGTCGCCCAGCAGCACCGCGAAGGGCTGGTCGCCCACGTGCGGGGCGGCGCACAGGACCGCGTGTCCGAGACCCCGGGGATCGCCCTGCCGGACGTAGTGCATGGTCGCCAGGTCGTTGGACTCCTGGACCTTGGAGAGCCGCTCCCCGTCGCCCTTGCGGGTCAGCGCCTCCTCCAGCTCGTAGTTCCGGTCGAAGTGGTCCTCCAGGGGACGCTTGTTGCGGCCGGTGACCATCAGCACGTCACCGAGGCCGGCCTTCACGGCCTCCTCGACGACGTACTGGATCGCCGGCTTGTCGACGACCGGCAGCATCTCCTTCGGCGTCGCCTTCGTAGCCGGGAGGAACCGGGTGCCGAGGCCCGCGGCGGGGATGACAGCCTTGCTGATCCTGGGGAGCGACTGAGTCATGCGGAGCACCTTAGCCGTTCGGTTTGAGAGGAAGATGGGGCTCCATGGCTCGTATCGACTTCCTGTGGATAGGGCCCGGTACGAGAGGTTCGTGAGGCCGCGTGCGTCCGTGCGAGTCGGAAGCGAAGGATGAGATGTCCGGAAAGATCGACCTGCGCCGGCGGCTGCTCGCCGCCCGCGCGCTGCTGAGCCGCCAGGACACCGACGCGGCTGCCGAGCGGCTCGCCCGGGGCGCGTTGGAACTGGCCGAGATGGCGGGGGCGTCGACCGTCGCCGCCTATGTGTCGGTGGGCCGCGAACCGGGCACGCGCGCGTTGCTGGACGTCCTGCGGGCGCGGGAGGTGCGTGTCCTGCTGCCGGTGCTGCTGCCCGACAACGACCTGGACTGGGCCGTGTACGAGGGCGCGGACGGGCTGGCGAAGGCGGGCCGGGGCCTGCTGGAGCCGACGGGTCCGCGGCTGGGTCCCGAGGCGGTGTGCGCGGCCGATGTGGTGCTGCTGCCGGGGCTCGCGGTCGACGAGCGCGGGATGCGGCTCGGCCGGGGCGGCGGGTCGTACGACCGGGTCCTCGCCCGGCTCGCGCGGGCGGGGGCCGATCCGGCGCTGGTGGTGCTCCTCTATGCGGACGAGGTGGTCGCCCGGGTCCCGGAGGAACCGCACGACCACCCCGTGCACGCGGTGGTGACCCCGGAGGGGGCCCGGCGCTTCACGCCGTAACCCCCCGCGCGGCCGTCAGGGCTGCAGGGCTGACCGCCGCTTCAGGGCTTCAGGACCAGCGTGTCCTGGGTCGCGGCGTCGACCGCCGCCTTGCCGTAGGGCCAGTCGAGGAGCTCGCCCCTCGCCCACTTGTCGGTCTGGTCGGAGTAGTTCGAGTGGTACGCGTGCCCCGAGGCGCCGGTCAGGTTGATCCAGCGGGACCTGTCCCAGTCGCCGACGTTGACGACCATCCGCATCGACGGCACCCAGACGACCTCGTAGCCGCCGGCCGCGTTCCAGCCGGTCGCGTTGACCGCGGCCTCCCCGCCGCCGAGGTTCCACGGGCCGCGGTTGAGCATCGACCGGACGAAGCCGGGTCCCGCGGTGCCGAGGGTCTGGTTCTCCAGCGTCAGCTGGTGCAGCCGGCCCCAGCTCCAGGTGGAGACGTCCTTGCCGAGCTTGGCGGTCAGCTCCCAGCGGGCGTCCTCCATGGCGCGGGCGAGGAGCTGGTCGCGGTTCTCGGTGGCCTGGTCGGTGCGGTTGGCCTCGGTCTTCCACCAGGCGTTGTCCGCGTCCTTCAGGAGCGGGCGGACCACCTCGTACCACCGGTCGCCGCCGTCCGGCTGCGCCGATTCTGCGTCCCGCTGGCCGCACTCCCGCACCAGCTTGTTCTGCTCGTCGACCGGGCCGGTGGAGTCGGCCGGGCGGACGTTGATGCAGTCGCCCTCGGCCCGCAGCTCCTTGGGCAGCTTGTCGCCGAAGGCGAGCTTGAGGACGTTGCGCCAGACCGCGTTGAAGTACGCGGCGGCGGCCGAGTCGGGCTCCTGGGTGTAGTCCCAGCCCTCCAGGAGCTTCTGCGCCTCGCGGACGTACGGATCGGAGATGTCGATCTTCAGCAGGAGCGGGTTGAGCAGGGTCGCGATCTCGCTGCGGTTGTCGATCTGCATCGTCCGCATGTCGTCCGGCGAGATCTTCCCGCCGTCCTTGATCTTCGACTCGATGAGGTCGTTGATCCGCTGGCTGCGCGAGCCGTAGCCCCAGTCCCGGGTCAGCAGGTTCGGGTACGAGCCGTCGACGACGGCCTGGTTGGCGGTGACGATGTAGCCGCGGTCGGGGTCCTCCTCGTAGGGCAGCTCCTCGTAGGGGATGTAGCCCTTCCACTTGTACGCGGAGTCCCAGCCGGGCGCCGGGAGAGTGCCGTCGCCCTTCGCGCGCTCCGGGATCCTGCCGGGCGCCTGGTAGCCGATCTTGCCGGAGGTGTCGGCGTAGATCAGGTTCTGGGAGGGGACCTCGAACTTCTTCGCGGCGGTGCGGAACTGCTGGAAGTCCTTGGCGCGGTTCAGTTCGAAGACGGCGTCCATGGAGGTGCCGGGCTGCAGGGCGGTCCACTGGAGGGAGACGGCGTAGCCGCTGCCGCGGTCGGGGGCGGCGTTGCCGACGGGGGCCGTCTGGCCGACCTTCTCCAGTTCGCCCGAGCGGTCGGAGACCACGGGGCCGTGTCCGGTCGAGCGGATCGTGATCAGGCGGGTGCCGCCGCCGGCGATCTTGATCGTCTCCTGGCGGGTGGTGAACGGCTTGGTGCGGCCGTCGACCAGGTACCCCTCGCCGCTGACCTTCTCCAGGTACAGGTCGGTGACGTCGGCGCCGAGGTTGGTGAAGCCCCAGGCGATGGAGTCGTTGTGGCCGATGATCACACCGGGCAGGCCGGAGAAGGTGTACCCGGCGACGTCGTAGCGGCAGGTCGCGGAGACCGAGCGGCAGTGCAGGCCCATCTGGTACCAGAGGGAGGGCATCTGCGGCGCGAGGTGCGGGTCGTTGGCGAGCAGCGGCTTGCCGGAGGTCGTGTAGCGGCCGGAGACGACCCAGGAGTTCGAGCCGATGCCGTTGCCGTTGGGGCCGAGCAGGGCGGGGATCGCGTCGAGGGACTCGGACAGGTCGCCGAGCTGCGAGCGCATCCCCTGGAGCGCGTCGCCGGCGGAGCCGTTGGGGGAGGTGCCCGAGCCGCCGCCGGTCCCGTCGCCGCTCGTCCCGCTGCCGCTCGTCCCGTCGCCGTCCGTCCCGCTGCCGTCCGTGGTGCCGTCGCCGGTGCCGTTCGCCTCGGCGCCCGGGTCGAACTCGCCCTTGTCCTCGTCGACCGCGCCCTTGTCGACGATCGGCTGGTGGAGCTCGTACGGGTACTGCGGGTACAGCTGCTTGATCTGCTCCGGGCTCAGCCGGCTCGTCATCAGCGAACGGTCGATCTCGTCCTGCATGTTGCCGCGCAGGTCCCAGGCCATCGCCTTGAGCCAGGCCACCGAGTCGACCGGCGTCCAGGGCTCGATCGTGTACTCGTGGGAGAAGGCGAGCGCCGCGTACTCGACGGAGACGTCGGACGGGTCGCGGTCCTTGAGATAGGCGTTGACGCCCTCCGCGTACGCCTGGAGGTTCTTCTTCGTCTCCGGCGTGAGGACCTTGTCGTACTCCTGCTGCGCGACCCGGTGCCATCCGAGGGTGCGCAGGAAGGCGTCGGTGTCGACCTGGCTGTCGCCGAACATCTCCGAGAGGCGCCCCGACGTCATGTGGCGCCGGACGTCCATCTCGTAGAAGCGGTCCTGGGCCTGGACGTAGCCCTGGGCCCGGAAGAGGTCGGCCTCGGTGTCGGCGTAGATCTGCGGGACGCCGTACGCGTCCCGCTTGACGTCGACCTGGCCGGAGAGCGCGTCGAGCCGGATCGTCCCCGTGGTCTGCGGGAACGAGGCCCGGACGGTGCTGACGCCCCAGTACCCGCCGTACCCGATGCCCGCGACCAGCGCGAGGACCAGGACGAGCACGATCAGGCGGGCGCGTCGCCCCTTCTTCTTCGCGGGGGGCGCGGTCGTGTTGGAGGGCATCGCTGTCCTTCGAGGGGCAGGGTGGTCCTGGAGTACGGGAGCAACCTTAGGCGCAGGGGCGCGGCGGCCCGGACGCGGTGTCGGTGAGAGCGGCCGCGGGGAGCCGTCGGGCGGCGGCGGGACGGCGTCAAGGAAACGTTAAAGATTAGGTAAGGTAACGAAGTGTCGGCTGCTGGAGGAACGATCCGGCTGCATGCGAGGGGAAGGATCGGCCACTGACTGTCCACCAGCTCAACGAACTCCTGCTCATCTGCTCGCTCGTGCTGCTCATCGCTGTCGCGGCGGTGCGGATCTCGTCCCGGAGCGGGCTCCCCAGCCTGTTGCTGTACCTCGGGATCGGGATCGCCATCGGGCAGGACGGCATCGGCAACGTCGCCTTCGACAACGCCGAACTGACCCAGGTGATCGGCTACGCCGCCCTGGTCGTGATCCTGGCCGAGGGCGGCCTGGGCACGAAGTGGAGGGAGATCAAACCCGCGCTGCCCGCGGCCGTCGTGCTGTCGACGGTCGGCGTCGCGGTGAGCGTGGGCATCACGGCGGCCGCCGCGCACTATCTGGTGGGCCTCGACTGGCGCCAGGCGATGATCATCGGCGCGGTCGTCTCCTCGACCGACGCCGCCGCCGTCTTCTCCGTCCTGCGCAAGGTGCCGCTGCCCGCCCGGGTCACCGGCGTCCTGGAGGCCGAATCCGGCTTCAACGACGCCCCCGTCGTCATCCTCGTCGTCGCCTTCTCGACGGTCGGCCCGGTCGACGGCTGGTACGTCCTGGTCGGCGAGATCGCCCTGGAGCTGGCCATCGGCGCGGCCATCGGCCTGGCGGTCGGCTTCGTCGGCTCCTTCGGGCTGCGGCACGTGGCCCTGCCCGCCTCCGGCCTCTACCCGATCGCCGTCATGGCCATCGCGGTCGTGGCGTACGCGGCCGGCGCGATGGCCCACGGCTCCGGCTTCCTCGCCGTCTACCTCGCCTCGATGGTGCTCGGCAACGCCAGGCTGCCGCACGCGCCGGCCAACCGCGGCTTCGCCGAGGGGCTCGGCTGGATCGCGCAGATCGGCATGTTCGTCCTGCTCGGCCTGCTGGTGACCCCCTCCCAGCTGGTCGACGACTTCTGGCCGGCGGTGATCATCGGCCTGGTCCTGACGGTGGTCGCCCGGCCGATGGAGGTCCTGCTCAGCCTGCTGCCGTTCCGCATCCCCTGGCAGGAACAGGCCCTGATGTCCTGGGCCGGCCTGCGCGGAGCCGTCCCCATCATCCTGGCCACCATCCCCATGGTCTCCGGCATCGAAGGCAGCGAACGCGTCTTCAACATCGTCTTCGTCCTGGTCGTGGTCTACACCCTCGTCCAGGGGCCGACCCTGCCCTGGCTGGCCCGTGCCCTGAAGCTGGGCGCCTCGTCGGAGGCGGCCGACCTCGGCGTCGAGTCGGCGCCGCTGGAGCGGCTGCGCGGGCACCTGCTGTCGGTCGCGGTCCCGGCCGGGTCGAAGATGCACGGCGTGGAGGTCGCGGAGCTGCGCCTCCCGGCCGGAGCGGCGGTCACCCTGGTCGTCCGGGACGACAAAAGCTTCGTACCCGGTCCGACCACGGTCCTGCGGCGCGGGGACGAACTCCTCGTCGTCGCCACCGACCCGGTCCGGGACGCCGCCGAGCGGCGGCTGCGGGCCGTGGGCCAGGGCGGCAAGCTGGCCGGATGGCTGGGAACCGGCGGTTCCACGGCGGTCACCGCGCACCGGCGGCTCGGCGCCGGCGCACGACCCGGCGCGGGCTCGCGGCTCGGCGCGGGGTCGCGGCTCGGCCACGGCAGCGGCGAGGGCCACGGCGAGGACGGCGCGCGCCGGCGCAACCGCAAGCGAACGTCCGGTTAATCACAGGCACGGATTGCGAAGGGTGGGCGTTTTCCCAGGCGGGAAGGCGCCCTTCCCTGTACCATGAAGGCACACTTAGATCGAACCAACTCTGCCTGACGCAGAGCTGGCGCGACCGTATGGCGGTCGACCCCCCGCAAAAGGGCTGGGCTCGGCATCTACCGCAGTTCCGCGCATGAGGACAGCTCTCGGCGATACCCGCACCACCGTGCACGGGGCGCGCTACCAGGCGGCAGAAAGGCAAGGACCGTGGTGTCCACGGTCACTTCTGACACGCTTGAGGCGTCTGCGACGACTGCGACGGCTTCGACGACCGCTACGGCGGTGACGGCCAGGGCCGGCCTGGCCGATGAGAACAGCATCGCCGGCCAGGCCGGCGAGGCCTCGCGGAACACGAAGGCCCCCGAGGCCACGAAGGCTCCGAAGGCTCGGAAGGCTGCCGGTTACGGACAGCTGCTGCGTACCCCCGGCGCGCTGTCCTTCCTGCTCCCCGGCTTCGCCGCCCGGCAGCCGTTCGCGATGCTGACGATCGGCATCGTCCTGCTCGTCCAGCACACCACCGGCTCGTACGGCAGCGCCGGCGCCGTCGCCGCCGTCACCGGCGTCTCCATGGCGATGTTCGCCCCGCAGAGCGGCAAGCTCGCCGACCGCTTCGGCCAGCGGGCCGTCCTGGTCCCCGGCGTCCTGATCCACGCCGCCGCCGTCGTCACCCTCACCGTGCTCGCCCTGGCCGGCGCGCCCCTGTGGGCGCTGTTCCTGGCCGCGGTGCCGGCCGGTGCCTCCGTGCCGCAGGTCGGCCCGATGGTCCGGGCCCGGTGGGCGGCGAAGCTGGACGGCTCGCCCCTGATGCCGACGGCCGCGGCCTTCGAATCGGTCACCGACGAGTTCACCTTCGTCGTCGGCCCGGTCCTCGCGACCGCGCTCTGCACCGGCGTCCACCCCGCCGCCGGTCTGATCGCCGAAGCCTCGCTGACGCTCTTCGGCGGCCTGTTCTTCGCCGCCCAGCGGCGCACCCAGCCCGTCCACGGCCTGGCGGCCGCCGCCGGCGCCGGAGCGCGCGTCTCGGCGCTCTCCATCCCCGGCGTACGGGTCCTCGCCGTCGCCTTCCTGGGCATCGGCTCCGTCTTCGGCGGCATGCAGGTCTCCCTGACCGCCTTCTCCGAGGAGATCGGGAACCCCGGCGCCAACGGCCTGCTCTACGGCGTCTTCGCGGCCGGCAACATGCTCGCGGGCATCGCCTGCGGTGCCATCGCCTGGAAGATCGGTCCGCGCAAGCGCCTGATCCTGGGTTACGCCGGACTCACCGTGGCGGCCTCGCTGCTCTGGTCCGTCCACTCCGTGCCGCTGCTCGCCGCCCTCGGCCTCCTCGTCGGCCTGTGCATCGCCCCGGCCCTGATCACCGGCTACACCATCGTCGAGACCCTCGTCCCGGCCACCGCCCGCACCGAGGCCTTCACCTGGCTCACCGGCGCCGTCGCGCTCGGCCAGGCCGCCGCCGTGACCGTCGCCGGACGCCTGGCCGACGCGCACGGCGCGAGCACCGGATTCCTGGTGCCGCTGGCCGGCACCGCCCTCGCCCTGGCCACCCTCCTCGCGCTGCGTTCCCGCCTGGCACCCCGGGCGCCCGGGCGACTCGCCGCACGTGGTATCGGTCACCGAGTGCCGGTGACGGTGGACTGATCCCGCGGAATACGTCACTATGGATCGTCGTTAGCACTCGATGAGTGTGAGTGCCAGGAGGAAGACAAGTGCCGACCTACCAGTACCAGTGCACCGAGTGCGGCGAGGGCCTCGAGGCGGTGCAGAAGTTCACCGATGACGCGCTGACCGAATGCCCGAACTGCAAGGGACGCCTGAAGAAGGTGTTCTCCGCGGTCGGCATCGTGTTCAAGGGCTCCGGGTTCTACCGCAACGACAGCCGCGGCTCGTCGTCCAGCAGCACGCCCGGCTCGACGTCCAAGCCGGCCTCGGCCCCCTCCTCCGGCGCGTCGTCCTCGGACGCCAAGCCGGCCGCGTCGTCGAGCACGGCCTCCAGCACGTCGAGCACGTCGAGCTCTTCCGGCTCCAGCAGCTCCAGCTCGGCCGCCTGAGCGGGAAGCACCGCCCCCGCGCCTCGGCGGGTGGCCGCTCCACGCACATCCGACGCAAGCCCCACCGCCCACCGCGGTGGGGCTTTCGCCGTTCCGGGACCGGCAGCCCGGCGCCCGTTAGTGTGATCGTCATGGCGAACGAGGCGAACACGGCTTACGCGGGCATCGGCGTGATCGGCGGATCGGGGTTCTACTCCTTCCTGGAGGACGTGACGGAGGTCCCCGTCGACACCCCGTACGGCAGCCCCAGCGACTCCCTCTTCCTCGGCGAGATCGCCGGACGGCGGGTCGCGTTCCTGCCCCGGCACGGCCGCACGCACACGGTGCCGCCCCACCGCATCAACTACCGCGCCAACCTGTGGGCGCTGCGCTCGGTGGGCGTGCGGCAGGTGCTCGGGCCGTGCGCGGTGGGCGGCCTGCGGGAGGAGTACGGCCCCGGCACCCTCGTCGTACCGGATCAGCTGGTCGACCGGACGAAGACGCGGGCGCAGACGTACTTCGACGGGGAGCCGCTGCCCGACGCCTGGGGCGGCGCCGTGCCGAACGTCGTCCACACCACCTTCGCCGACCCGTACTGCCCCGACGGGCGGCGGACGGCGCTGAAGGCGGCCCGCGGGCGGGGCTGGGAGGCGGTGGACGGCGGCACCATGGTCGTCGTCGAGGGGCCCAGGTTTTCCACCCGCGCCGAGTCGCGCTGGCACGCGGCGGCGGGCTGGTCCGTGGTCGGGATGACAGGGCACCCGGAGGCGATCCTCGCCCGGGAGCTGGGGCTCTGCTACACCTCGCTCGCGCTGGTCACGGACCTGGACGCGGGCGCCGAGACGGGCGAGGGCGTCTCCCACACGGAGGTGCTGCGCGTCTTCGGCGAGAACGTGGAGCGGCTGCGGGAGGTGCTGTTCGACGCGGTGGGCGCACTGCCGGACACGGCGGACCGGGACTGCCTCTGCACGCATGCGCACGACGGGTGGGACCTGGGGATCGAACTTCCCTGAGGCAGGGTGGGGCGGGCCGACTGCCGGTTTGTGGGGGGGACGGGCGTCTCGCCCCCCACGGACGGGGCGGGCGGGCCGACTGCCGGTCCGGGGGGCGTCTCGCGTCCCCCTCAGGGGTGAGCGGGTTGTCCACAGGGGGGCGGCGGTCCACAGGCGGGAGCGGGAGGCGGAGAGAGCCGGGAAGGTGGGAGCGGTTCTCCGGGCGGTCCGGGGGACGGCACTCGGCTTCGGTTCCTGACAGGTGGTGTCCGCCATGACGGCTTCTCCTCTCTCCTCCTCCCCTTCGTTCCCCTCCGCGCCTTCCTTCCCTTCCTCCGCCGGCTTCTCCTCGCTGCCCGCTCTCTCCTCCCCGCTCCCTTCCCTGCCCTCCCTCCGGGGCCCTTCCCCGCTCTCGCCCGTGCCCGGGACGTGCGAGGTGCCGCTCTTCGAGCCGCTGCGGCCCCGGGGAGGTCCGCAGCGGCTGCGGCGGGCGCTGCGGCGCCGGCGGCGGGCCCCGGCCGCCGTCCTCGCGCTGGCCGCGGCGGCGCTGGCGGTCGCGGCCGGGGCCGGGGAGGTGTCGGCCGACCCGCCGCCCCGGCAGGCCACGGCATCGGCCGCGGAGGCGAGGGAGCGTCACGGCCCGCCCGTGGTACGGCTGGTGTCGGCTCCGGTACGGATCGCGGACGCGGCGGCCGTACGGCTGTTGCGCCCCGGAGACCGGGTCGACGTGATCGCGGCGGCGCCCGACTCCCCGGCCGGCGGGGACGGGAAACCGCGCGTCGTCGCCGCCGGCGCACGCGTGGCCGAGGTCCCGCGCGCCGATACACCCCGTCCGGACGGTGGCGCCCTGGTCGTGCTTTCCGTGCCCCGGACGACGGCGACGGCGCTCGCCGCCGCCGGGATCAGCTCACCCCTGGCGGTGACCTGGTGCTGAATCGCACTGACGGGCTGTCAAGTCACCGCCAGGTGTGTACCGATTGGACGCCCTCGCGCCGATCACGGCGTAATGGAGGCACCAACTGCACACGCGACGAAAGGCATCCGGGTGACCCCGAAGAAGGAGAGCGTGCTGGCGGGCTTCAAGGCCTTCCTCATGCGCGGGAACGTGATCGACCTGGCGGTGGCGGTCGTCATCGGTGCCGCCTTCACCAACATCGTGAACGCCGTGGTGAAGGGCGTCATCAACCCGTTGGTCGGCGCCTTCGGCACCAAGGACCTGGAGAGCTACAAGTCCTGCCTCAAGGACCCGTGCAAGATCGTCGGCGGCGAGATGCAGGGCATCGAGATCCAGTGGGGCCTCGTCCTCAGCGCGGTCCTGAGCTTCCTGATCACCGCGGCCGTCGTCTATTTCCTGATGGTCCTGCCGATGGCCAGGATCCTGGCCAGGCGGGCGGCGCACGACAAGGCGAAGGAAGGCGTCCAGGAGACCCTGGAGGTCAGCGAGCTGGAGGTCCTGAAGGAGATCAGGGACGCGCTCGTGGCTCAGCGCGGGCCCGGCTCGGGCCCCGACGCGGGCGCGGGTCCGGGTGTGCCCTCCGGCTCAGGAGGCGGTTCCGGTTTCGGGGGCGGCTCCGGGCCCGGGGGCGGAGCGGGGACCGGCACGGGGACGCACAACACCCCCTAGCCGACGGCTCGCGCCGGTGTCAGAGGTGGTGCGGCGGCTTCTCGTCGAGGAAGCGCGCGAGATCGGCGGCGCTGTCACCGCCGCCGGGAGGCCGCTCGCCCCACCCGCGGTCCGTATCGTCCGCGGACTGCCGGTCCAGCGGATCGTCGAAGATCAGTGCCGACGCGGGTCGCGTTCGAGGCTCGTCGTCGGACTGCTCCGCTGCTCGCGGGCCGTGGGCGGGGGCGGTACTCATATCTTCAGGGTACGCCGGGGTTCCGGGCGCGGATCCGGGTGATCAGCGGTCCTTCGGGTCGAGCGCCCACAGTCCGAGCACGACGAGGAACGACAGCACCAGGAAACCCGCGCCCCACCAGGCGGTGCCGGTGTCGCCGGACATCCACTCGTCGACCACGATCGTCAGCCCCCACAGCTGGCCGACGACCACCGACAGGGCGAGGACCAGGCGCGCCGTCAGCTTGGACGCGCGCTCCGGTTCCTGCTCGGTGCCGGCGCCCGGGCCGGGGCCGGTGTGCCGGACCCGTGGGTCGCCGTAACCGCTGGTCGGCCGGATCTGGGGGTAGCGCTCGTGGACCGGGCGGTTCAGCCGCGGCCGGCCGCTGCCCGGGGTGTAGACCGGGCCGGACGGCACGTCCGGGCGGTCGGGGGCTGCCGGATCCCGGGGGAAGGGGGTGTCGCTGTCGCTCACGTCCGCGCCTTCCTCTCCACGGCCCCGCCGGCCGAGACCCCCGGGCAGCCGAAGCGCTCGGCGAGGTCCGGGCGGTCCTTCACGAGGCCGCGGCAGAGCCCTTCCTCCACGCTCTCCCCCGAGCGGGTGGTGCCCATGGCCCAGACGCTTCCGTCGGCCTCCTCGATGAGGATCACCTTCGGCAGGCCCCGGGGCGGCGGGCCCGCCGTCACCTCTCCCGTACGGGCGTCGAAGACCCCCTCGTGGCAGGGGCAGTACAGCTCGCCCTCGCTGCCCCGGTCCTTGCGCCAGAGCACGGCGCAGGCGAGGTGGGTGCAGACGGCGGAGTAGCCGGCGAGGGTGCCGTCCTCCAAGCGGATCGCGACCGCCCGGTCCTCTTGCCCGGGGTAGCGGAAGGCGAGCGACTCACCGGGCGGCAGCCGGTCGGCGATCTTCTTCGGTTCGGGTGTGCCGTCGCTGTCGCCGTGGCGGTGCAGGATGCCGGCGGCGACGCCGACGCCGCCGACGGCCAGTCCGCCGGAGACGGTGGCGACGATCCGCAGGTAGTCGCGGCGGGTGGTGAGGGCATCGGCAGCGATGCGGTCGTGGAGCGCCTCCTGGGCGGCGTCGGTCGCCCCGGGGCCTTCGGCGGGCGGCGGGGTGGTGACGCTCATCGGACGTCCACCCGGTGCGCGCCGCCGTCCTTGCCGGTGTTCGCCTCTCGCACGTCCACTCCGTTGATCTCGACGACGGGAAGGCCGCCGGGGACCGGCCACCGGACCTTGTCGGCGGGGACGACCATCGCGACTCCGGTGGTGACGGTGGTGGTGCCGAAGGTGAAGGAGTCGGCGACCTGGACGCCGGGGCGCTCCGCCTGGAGCTCCTCGAGGGTGCCGTAGAAGAGGGCGCCGGTGGGGCAGACGGTGGCGCACATCGGGGCGAGGCCGTAGGCGGTGCGGTCGTAGCAGAGGTTGCACTTCATCTGCAGCTTCGCCTGGAGGTCGATCTTGGGGACGCCGAAGGGGCAGGCGTTGACGCAGTTGGCGCAGCCGATGCAACGGGTGGTGTCGGCCTGCTGCACCACGCCGTCGGCGGTGACCAGGATCGCGTCGGCGGGGCAGACCTCGGCGCACGGGGCGACGGGGTCCTCGCAGTGCATGCAGACGGTGGGAAGGGAGGCGACGGAGTGGCCCTCGTCGGGATAGTCGAGGTGGATCATCGACTTGCCGCGGTGCGAGTCGCATTCGCGGCAGGCGGAGACACACGCCTGGCAGCCGATGCAGCGCCCCGGGTCGATGAAGATCGTGCGGCCCATCATGAGCGGATTCAGCTCCTCTCCGAGGTGCCACGGCCCTGCGGGGACGTGGGGGGCAGGGGGTCGGTGCGGGAGACCTGGGTCTCGGGGTAGGCGTGGTGCCCGGGGGCGGTGGGCGGTTCGGGGACCTCGTCGATCCGTTCGGCGGCCTCGATCCGGGCGGCGCACACCTTGTACTCGGGGATCTTGGAGCGGGGGTCGAGGGCGTCGATGGTGAGCGCGTTGGCCGCGGTGGGGACGGGCCAGTGGTAGGGGACGAAGACGGTGTCGGGGCGGATCGCCTCGGTGACGAGGGCGGGGAAGACCTCGCTGCCGCGGCGGGTGACGACCCGCACGGGGTCGCCGCTGCGGAAGCCGTGGGAGGGGTGGACCTCGACCCAGGGGCGGGGGGTCTGCTCGACGAGGGCGCCCAGCCGGCGGGTCTGGTTGCCGGAGAGGAAGTGGGCGACGGTGCGGCCGGTGGTGAGCGAGAGGGGGTACTCCTCGCTGTACGGGTCCATGGGCGGGTGCCATTCGACGACCTGCAGGTGGATCCTGCCGTCCGGGTGGTAGGTCCTGCCGTCCTCGAAGAGGCGGGGGGTGCCCGGATGGTCGGTGGTGGGGCAGGGCCAGGCGATGCCGCCGGTCTCCTCCAGGCGCTCGTAGGTGATGCCGTAGTAGTCGTTGACCGTGCCCGCGGAGGCGACGCGGAGCTCCTCGAAGACGGAGCGGGAGTCGGGGAAGGCGAACTTGTCGCCGGCGCCGAGGCGTTTGGCGAGTTCGCAGATGACCCAGGTGTCGGTGCGGACCCCGGCGGGCGGTTCCTGCGCCTTGTTGTGCTTGACGACCCGGGCCTCGGCGTTGGCCATGACGCCTTCGTCCTCGGCCCAGACGGTGACGGGGAAGACGACGTGCGCGTTGGCTGCGGTCTCGGAGAGGAAGAAGTCGAACTGGGCGTGGAACTCGGTGGCGTCGTAGCCCTGTTTGACGGTGGCGTAGTTCGGGAGGGAGACGAAGGGGTTGTTGCAGATGCCGATCAGTCCGCGGATCTCGCCGCGCTGCATCTGCCAGACCATCTCCATCATGGAGGTGCCGGCGGCCGGGAGTTCGGACTCCTCGATGCCCCAGATCTCGCAGATCTGGCGGCGGTGCTCGGGGTTCATGATCGAGCGTCCGCCGGGCAGGAGGTCGGACTTCTGGCCGTGCTCGCGGCCGCCCTGGCCGTTGCCCTGGCCGGTGATGGTGCCGTAGCCGGCTCCCGGCTTGCCGATGTTCCCGGTGGCGGCGCAGAGGTTGATGATCGTGAGGCAGTTCTCGACGCCCTGGGAGTGGTGTTCGACGCCGCGGGCGTGCCAGGCCATGGCCCGGTCCGCGCCGGCGAACATCCGGGCCGTCCGTACGATCTGCTCCTGCGGGACCCCGCAGATCTCGGCGGACCGGGCCGGGGGGTAGGCGGCGACGGTCTCCTTGACCTCGGCCCAGCCGGTGGCGTGGGCGGCGAGATAGGCCTCGTCGGCGAGGCCCTCCTGGACGATGACGTGCAGGACGGCGTTGAAGAACGCGGAGTCGGTGCCGGGCTTGAGGGCGACGTGGAGGTCGGCGGTGCGGGCGATCGCCGTCTCCCGTGGGTCGACGACGATCAGGGTGGCGCCCCGGTCGCGGGCGCCCCAGAGGTACTGCGTCATCACGGGGAAGCACTCGCCGACGTTGGAGCCGGCGATGAGGAGGCAGTCGGTGAGGAGGATGTCGGAGAAGGGGTTGCCGGCCCGGTCGATGCCGAAGGCGAGCTTGTTGGCCCCCGCGGCGGAGACCATGCACAGGCGGCCGTTGTAGTCGACGTGCTTGGTCTTCAGCGCGACGCGGGCGAACTTGCCGACGAGGTAGGTCTTCTCGGAGTAGAGGCTGGCCCCGCCGAGCAGGCCGAAGGCGTCGTGGCCGTACTCGGTCTGGATGCGGCGGATCTCGGCGACGGTGAAGTCGAGCGCCTCCTCCCAGCTCGCCTCGCGGAACGGCTCGTCGCGGTTGCGGCGCATGAGGGGGGCGGTGAGCCGGTCGGGGTGGTTGACCTGCTGGTAGGCGTTGATGCCCTTGGGGCAGAGCCGCATGCGGTTGATGTCGTGGTTGCGGGGCTCGACCCCGAAGACCTTGCCCGCCCGGTCGACCCGCAGGTACATGCCGCACTGGACGCCGCAGAAGCAGCAGTGGGTGGGGACGAGCGTCTCGCCGTCCTGGTCGGCGCGCCAGCGGTCCGCGGGGATCCCGCCGGCGTCGCGGAAGGCGCGGGTGCCGGGCGGGGCGAGGGAGGGATCGAGCGGAAGGTGCCGCCGGCCGGCGTGCTGCTGCGTCACTTGTACCCCTTCTTGACGTGGGTGAGGTAGGCGTTGCCGCGCAGGACGCGTTTGCAGCGGGGGCAGTACTCGGCCCAGGCGTCGAAGCCGAGGTCGAGGTCGCGCATGGTGCCCCGGAGGTTCTCGACGTAGGGGGCGGTGTCGATCGGCTCCCGGCAGCGGCGGCAGCCGAGGACCTCCTCGTCCCCGCCGCGGGAGGTGTACTTGAACAGCTGCATGCCGACGGCGGCGGGCCGCTGGACGATGTGGAAGAACTTCCCGAAGGGGATGTAGATGAGGGTGAAGACCACCGAGACCATGTGCAGGATCGCCAGGAACTCGTAGCCGCCGCCGTGCAGGAAGATCGACGAGAAGGTGAGGAGGAGCCCGGTCACGGAGATGACGATCAGGGCGATCAGCGGGACCAGGTCGTAGGCGAAGCGCTGGCCGGTGATCGCGCCGCGGTCCTTCATCCGGCGCCACAGGAAGTAGGAGGCGCCGGGGATGACGAGGACGGCGGCGATGTCGAGGCCGTGGAACATCAGCCAGCCGACGATGTTCAGCGAGTCGAAGCCGAGGATCTTGAAGCCCCAGATCCGCATCTCGTACCCGGGTCCCGAGCCGCTGCCCGAGGTGAAGGTGAACCACCCCCAGGTCAGCGGGAAGGTGATCAGGGCGGCCAGGATGCAGCCCCAGAAGATCAGCTGGTGGGCGGCCCAGCGGGCGTGCGAGCGGGCCCCGAGGAACTTCTGGAAGCCGAGGTAGGTGGCGATCATTCTCGGCAGGGCGGTGGGGGCCTTGCGGAAGTTGGCGGCCGAGAAGAGGGAGCGCCACCCCTGCTTGAAGAGTCGTCGGGCGCCGGGGGCGGAGACCCAGACCGTGTAGCGGTAGGCGACGCCGAAGGCGAGGAAGACGGTGGCGACGGCGTACGGCAGGAGCGCCGAGTCGAAGTCGCGCAGGAACCGGCTGCCGAGGACGATCGCGACGATCAGCAGGGCGGAGACGACGGCACCCGCGAGGGCGGCCCGGCGGCGCACCGCGGAGGGGGATTGGACAACGGGCGCGGGGGCCTGGGGTGGCTCGGTCACCCGGTCACGGTAGGGCGATATAATCGGTCTGGTCCCGTTCTGCGGGGCGGGTGGGTGAGTGTGTCGCTCAGATGGCGTTCAGGCCGTACGACCGGAGGACCGCGCGGGCCTCGGCGGCTCGTTCGGGGGTCGGGGAGGGCGTGCCACCGCGCCCCCGGCCGCCCGGCTCTGGTGGGGTGGGGCGCATGAGCCAACCGTTCCTGCCGCTTGTCGCGCGCTCCCGCACCGAGGCGCACCGCGCCGCCACACCGCTCGAGCTCTTCTTCGACCTCTGCTTCGTCGTCGCCGTCGCCCAGGCCGGCGCCGAGCTGGTGCACGCGGTGGTCGAGCACCACGCCGCCGACGGCATCACCCACTACGCGATGGTCTTCTTCGCGATCTGGTGGGCGTGGATGAACTTCACCTGGTTCGCCTCCGCCTACGACAACGACGACGTCCTCTACCGCGTCGCCACCTTCGTCCAGATCGCCGGTGTCCTCGTCCTCGCCGCCGGTGTCTCCCGCGCCTTCGAGGACGACTTCCTCGTCACCGTGCTCGGCTACGTGGTCATGCGGCTCGCCCTCTCCTTCCAGTGGCTGCGCGCCGCCCACCACGCGACGGACCCCGCCGAGCGGACGATGTGCCACCGGTACGCGGGCGGTGTCGTCCTCTGCCAGATCGGCTGGACCGCCCTGCTCTGGGCGCCTGAGGCGGCCCGCCCCTGGATCTTCCTTGTGATGATCGGCGCCGAACTGGCCGTCCCCGCCTTCGCGGAGAAGGACACCAACACCCACTGGCACGCGCACCACATCGCCGAGCGGTACGGCCTGTTCACGATCATCGTCCTCGGCGAGACGATCGCGGCGGCGACCGTCGCGGTGAAGGCAGGGGTCAGCGAGTACGACGCCCTGGGCGAGCTGCTTCCCATCGCCACCGGCGGCCTGCTGATCGTCTGCGCCGCCTGGTGGATCTACTTCGCCGTCCCCGCCCACATCCGCCTCGTCTCCAACCGGCAGAGCTTCCTCTGGGGCTACGGCCACTATCTGATCTTCGCCTCCGCCGCCGCCATCGGCGCCGGCCTCGAGATCGCCGTGGAGCAGGCCGTGGGCAAAGCCCACCTCTCCACCCTCGCCGCCTCCTCGGCGGTGACCATCCCCGCCGCGCTCTTCCTCCTCTGCGTATGGCTGCTCCACGCCCGCTACTTCAAGGTCGGCATCGCGCAGCAGCTCGTCCTGCCCGTGGCGGCCCTGGCGATCCTCATGTGCACGTTCGCCGGCCGCTGGGCGGTGCTCGCGGCCGGGGTGGTCGCGGCGGCGACGATCGCGGTCGGGGTGACGCTGTCCACCCGCCGTCCGGCAGCGCACCCGCAGGAGTGAGAGCGGAGGGCCTGGCGCGGTCCGCCCCGGGGCGCCGGCCGCCGGGCGGCACCGATGATTTCCGGACACGTGCCGGGGCGCGTGATACGCAAGGGGCCATGACGAAGCACGACGCACTCACGGACGTGGCGGGGCTTCGGGTCGGCCACGCGCGCGTGGCCGGGCCCCACGCCCTCAGCGGCACCACCGTCGTCCTCGCCCCGGAGGGCGGGGCCGTGGCGGCCGTCGACGTACGCGGCGGCGGCCCCGGCACGCGCGAGACCGACGCGCTCGACCCCCGTAACGTCGTCCAGCGGATCGAGGCCGTGGTCCTCACCGGCGGCAGCGCGTACGGGCTGGAGTCGGCGGCCGGGGTGATGGCCTGGCTCGAGGAGCGGGGCCGTGGGGTACGGGTCGGTCCCGACCCCGCGCACGTGGTCCCCGTCGTCCCGGCCGCCTGCGTCTTCGACCTGGGCCGGGGCGGCGACTTCAGGGCCCGGCCGGACGCCGGAACGGGACGGGCGGCGGTGGAGGCCGCGGCGGCGACCGGTCTCCACGCGCGCGTGGAGACCGGCGCGGTCGGCGCCGGCACCGGGGCCGTCGTCGGCGGCCTCAAGGGCGGGATCGGCACGGCGAGCACGGTCGTCGGGCCGGGCATCACCGTAGCCGCGCTCGTCGTCGTCAACGCGGTCGGCTCGGCGGTCGATCCGGAGACGGGCGTGCTGTACGGGCGGTACTTCGCGGGGCGGGCCGAGTACCCGGAGCCGGCCGTCCACGCGGCCGCGCGGCGGCGCCTCGCCGAGGCCGCGGCCACCGCCCCGGCGCCGCCCCTGAACACGACGCTGGCGGTCGTCGCCACGGACGCGGTCCTCACCCGCGCCCAGGCGCAGAAGCTCGCGGGCACGGCGCACGACGGCATCGCGCGCGCCATCCGGCCCGTGCACCTCCTCAACGACGGGGACACCGTCTTCGCCCTCGCCACCGGGGAGCGGGAACTGCCCGCCGAGGCCGGGCCGCTCGCCCTGAACGACGTGCTGGCGGCGGGCGCGGACACGGTGACCCGGGCGATCGTGCGGGCGGTGGAGGAGACGGCCGCGGGCGTGTCCGGGCCAGGGGGAGTGTTTCCGGCCTACCGCGAGCTGTACGGGACCGGCGCGGCCGACTCCGTTGGCAGCGCCGGAAGTTGATCGGCCGTCGGCGGGGGCGTGCGGGAACTCGCCATGCGCCCCCGTCGTTTTCCCGAACGCCGGACACGATGTCAGACCCAGGGACTACGTTAAGCAAGCACCAAGTGACATGCGGCGACGGCCTGCCTGGAGACCCCCTTGAACGATCCGCGGGATCCACACGATCCGTACGAGACGACCGAGACGCACGTGGAGCGCCTGCTCGGCCGTGCGCTCAACTCCTTCGATCTGCCCGACACGACGGTCGAGCGCCTGGAGACGGCGCTCGCCCACTCCACCGCGCTGCACTCCTCGCACCACAGCGCGTCGCTGCACCGCACCACCCACCGCCATACGTATCTGCTCGCCGACGGCTCGGCCCTGACGCTGTGGGAGCTGGTGCACAACGCCGGCCGGGACGGCACCGAGCACCACGAGGTGTACGCCGAGGAGGCCGAGGCGCGGCTCTCCGCGTCCCGGCTGCCGGCCGCCCTGGACCCGGGCTGGGGCGCGGACCGGGCGGACGGCTCGGACCTCGGCCTCGGGCTCGGTACCGACGACGACCTGGAGTCGCTGAGCGCGCTGCTCTCCCGCCCCATACCCGCCCAGCCGCGGACGTACGTCCCGGACAACTCCGCGGACCACGCCCGCCGGGTGCTGCGGCGCGCGGAGAACGCGGACCGCCCCGGCGAGGAGACGGCGCGGCGGCTGCGGGTGGCCTTCGCGCACCACATCACCCAGGCGTTCGGACGCCAGTGCGCGGTGGAGAACAGCGGCCGGGGCCCCGGGTTCACGCTCTACGAGCACGCGTTCCTGCTGCTCGACGGCAGCGAACTGAGCCTCTGGGAGGTGGAGCACACGGCGACCCCGGACGGCCGCCACATGTGCGAGGTGTACGAGAGCGAGCACACGGCCCGCGAGGCGATGGAACACCGGGCACGGGTCCGCTGACGGGTGCCGGGCGCCTCGGGGGTGCCCGCGCTCAGCTGCCCCTGGGGCGCTCGCCGCGAGCCGGCGCGGCGGGTTCCGCGGAGTCAGGGCGTGCGGACCAGGAGGGCGACCGTCACTCCGGTGAGGCGTTCCGCCCCGGTCGCGGTGTAGTGGGCGCGCAAGGCCTTGGCCTGCGGGCCCGGGAGGGCGTCGAGCGGGTCGGCCCGGCCGGCGGGTACGACGAGCCAGACGCGGGGCTCCTCGCCCACGCAGGCCGCCGGATCGGGGCACTCCGCCGACCACAGGTCGGCGCGGTCGGCGCCCGAGGCGGCCTGGAAGACGTCGCGCGGCCGCAGCCCGTCCGCGAGGTAGTGGCGGACCCCGACGTCGAGCATGCGCCAGTAGTCGTCCCCGCGGGCGTAGACGACGGCGTCCCCGGGCCGGTGGTACCTCTCGATGGTCCGTGCCGCGCCCGCGTAGTCGATGCCGTGCCAGAAGTGCGCGTACGGCCGGCGCAGCGCCTGCTGGTCCGGGAGGGTCAGTACGGCCAGGACCGCCAGCACCCCGGCGGCGGCCCCTCGGGAGCGGATGGCCGCGTCCAGCCCGGCGCCCGCGAGGACCGCCCAGGCCGGGAGGGTGAACAGCAGGTACCGGAAGTAGAAGTACGAGACGTCGCCGTGCGAGGCCGTCCAGACGAGCAGCGGGGGCAGCACGGCCAGGGCGGACAGCGCGAGCAGGGGGCCCCGACGGGCGGGGCTCCGCCCGCTCCACGCCAGGAGGGCCAGGACGGTCACCGCGCCGGCGACCGCCCCGGAGGCGTACAGCTGCGGCCAGAAGGCGGCGAGGCCCCACAGGTCCGGGGCGGGGATCCAGGAGATCTGGCGCCGGGCCTGCGCCGTGCCGAGGAGGGCGACCGGGGCGGCGGCGAGCACCCCGGCCCCGGCGGCGAGGCCGAACCGCCACACGATCGGCCGCCCACCGGGTGCCGAAGCCGCGCGGGCCCGTACGGCGACCCCGACCAGATGCCCGGCGAGGGCGGTGAGCGCCACCAGATGGAGCAGCCCGACGGCGGCCACGCACAGGGCGTACCCGGTCCAGCGCCACCCGCTGCCGGGCCGGTCCAGGGCGCGGAGCAGCGCCAGCGTGGCCAGGGCGACGGCCAGGACCACCAGCGCGTAGGGGCGGGCCTCGTGGGCGTAGCGGGTGACGACCGGTGTGAGCGCGAGGAGCAGTCCGGCCGTGGCTCCGGCGCGGCGCCCGAAGAGGCGCTGCCCGATCAGCGCCGTACAGGCCGCGGCGCCGGCCATCGCCAGCGCGGAGGGCAGGCGCAGGACCGCGGCGGAGTCCCCGAGGACGGCCGTCCAGCCGTGCAGGAGGAGGTAGTACGCGCCGAGGACGGCGTCCACGCGCCGGACCGTGGCGAGGAGGTCGCCGGTGGACCGGGTGGCCACGTCCCAGGTGTTGAGCTCGTCCTCCCAGAGGAGCGGGCGGCCGATCCCGTACACCGTCAGGACCAGGGTCAGGAGGACCGGCCACAGCCAGACGGGGAGAAGGGAGCGCTGCTCTCCGGCCGGGTCCGGGTCCCGCTTCGGGTACGGGGCGGGGGCGGGGGCGGCCGGAGGGTGCGGACGCCGGCCCTGGTCCAGGTCCAGGTCCGGGTCCCGGTCCCGGTCCAGGTCCTGGTCCCGGTCCGCCGGATCCGGGACCGGGGCACTGTCCGGGCCTTGGCGCGTGGGAGGGGAGGCGGGAAGCATCGTCGTCTCACTCCCCCGCCGGTACGGACGCGACGGCGGCGGGCGCGTGGGGGATCGAGGAGAGCCTGCGGACGGCGAACTCCCGGTTGACGCGGGTCTGCTCCCGGTGGGCTTCGGGCAGGTCCGGCATCGCGAGCAGCCGGTCGCAGGCGGCGAGCGAGCCCGCGGTGTCGCCGACCCAGTACGCGGTGATCGAGAACTCGAACAGCAGGCCCCAGCGGTAGATCCACGGCTGGAGGAAGAGCAGGTCGTCCGGCGGTTCCCGGTCGAGGGCGGCGGTGACGACGGCGTGGGCGCTGTGGTGGCGGCCCATGCGGCGGAGCCGGGAGGCCAGTTCCCAGCAGGCTTCGAGGCGCTGCGGCCGGGCCTCCCAGGCGCGGGAGAGGGTGTCCATCGCCGACGGCCAGTCGCCGGCCTCGGCCTTCAGGATCCCGGCCTGGAGCAGCGCGTAGGAGACCTCCTCGTCCCAGCCGCCCATCCGGGCGCGGCGCTCGTAGAGGTCGACGGCCTCGGCCGAGCGGCCGAGGTCGCGCAGGGTCTGGGCGAGGTAGAAGACCGTCCGGGGGTCGTCGGGGTCCCGTTCGAGTTCGGCGCTCAGCAGCCGGGCGTCGCGCTCGAACTTGTCGTGCCGGGACCCGCCGTCGGCGAAGTCCTTGACGACGAGCGCGTCCAGATGCGCGCTGACATGGCTCTGCGGATGGCCCGGCTCGATGGTCAGGTACTCGTGGGTGACGCCTTCGTACCGCCATGGGAGATCGCCTCTGACCAGGCGTTTGATGCGGTACTCCAGCGCTCCGGCGTGCCGCAGCAGATACGCGTCGGCGGTGAGCTCCGGCAGGGGCCCGGCCCGCTCGATCACCAGGTCGGCGTCGAGGAGGAGCAGATAGTCGGCCCGGCCGCGGGCGTGCCGGATGTTGAGGGTCCGGTTGTGGCCGAAGTTCACCCAGGGCTCCTCGCGCAGCTCGCCGGGGATGCCGTCGAGCGCGTCGCGGACGAGCTGCCGGGTCCCGTCCGTCGAGCCGGTGTCGGAGATGACCCAGGTGTCCACCAGGTCACGGACGGAGGCGAGGCATCGCTCGATGACGCGCGCCTCGTTCTTGACGATCATGCAGAGGCAGATCGAGGGCTTCACGGCAACACGGCTCCGGGGGGATCGGTGCGGACGACCTCATGACCGGCCGACCTTACGAACCGGGCGTGGGAGCCCTCCCGCGGCACGCCGCGCACGGCCGTGGCGTTCGCTCCCGCGTACGCGTCCATTCGGGATCGGCCGTAGGCCAGGGAGTTGATAGCTCCGCGGGACCCTCAAGGCTTCGTGATCGTGACCCGATGACCCGAGGGGAAGTCCGAAGTCCGAACACACTTCCCACTCATCACTCGAACCGGTTACGAAGGAGCACATGTATGCGTCCTGATCCCCGGACCAGGTCCTCTCTTGGCCCGCTCGCCCGACGTCGTTCCTGGCTCACCGGCGGGGCCGTCGCCTCGCTCGCCCTGGTGCTCACGAGCGTGGCCGCTCCCGCGGTCGCCGTGACGCAGCTGCCGGCGGGCCTCGCGGGTGTGAACGCGAACGCGGGTCCCTCGCCCGAGGAGTGCCAGGACGGTCCGCCGCCGCACCACGAGGACGGACCGCCGCCGTACGCCCAGGACGGCCCGCCGCGGCACGACCAGGAAGGGCCGCGGTTCCACGAGGACGGTCCGCGGTTCCACGAGGACGGACCGCCGCCGTATGACAGGGAGCGGATCCGGGAGTACGTCGAGCGGCACCTGGGCGAGTTCGCGCCCTACGGTCCGCAGCGGGCGACCCGAGCCCTGCACACGGAGTGCGAGGACGGGCCCACCGGTCCGACCGGACCGACCGGGCCCACGGGTCCCGAAGGGCCGACCGGCGACACGGGACCCACGGGCCCCGAGGGGCCGACCGGCGACACCGGACCCACGGGTCCGGAGGGGCCGACGGGTGACACGGGTCCGCAGGGACCGACGGGTGACACCGGCCCGGCGGGTCCCGCGGGTGGTGACACCGGCCCGACCGGACCGACCGGACCGACCGGGCCCGAGGGACCGGCAGGAGCGGACGGCGAGCAGGGTCCGGTGGGCCCCCAGGGCCCGGAGGGAATCCAGGGACCGACAGGAATCCAGGGACCTCAGGGCCCGCAGGGACCCCAGGGACCGATGGGTGCCGACGGTGAAGAGGGCCCCGAGGGGCCCGAAGGACCGCAGGGGCCCCAGGGCCCGACCGGAGCGACGGGTGCCACCGGTGCGACCGGCGCCGCCGGCCCCGCCACGTGCGTGGACATCGACGCCTCCCGGGACGAGTCCAGCCGCGAGATCAAGGGCGTGGTCGACAATGGCGCGGTCTACGCCGGCATCCGGGATCTGACCCCCGACACCACGGACTTCGTCTGGACCCCGCTTCCCGGGGCCCCGGCCGGCGCGTGCTCCGTCTCGATCGCCGAAGGGAACGACGACGTCTCGGTGGAGGTGCTCACCACCGGGGGCGAGGTGTGGGAGTTCCGGTGCGAGGTGGACTCCGGCAACCCGAACGAGCTCGACTGCGACACGGTCACCGATGACCCGGAGAGCCCCGACTACGGCCGGGGCCGCTGGATCGAGCTGACCACGCCCGGCGGCGCGGCGACCAACCGGGTCAACCGGTTCCTGGGCAGGCTGGGCGCCTCCGACGGGCTGAACGAGGCCGCGAAGTCCCTGAAGTGACCTGATCCGGGGAAGTGACCTGATCCGGGCGCGAGCCGGCCCGGAAGACGCCCGAGGGGCGGTGCGCGCCCCATGCGCACCGCCCCTTGAGGCGTCGAGAACACCCGACCGTACGGTCAGGCCCTCTCGGCCACCCACCCGCTGTGCGGCTACCCGCCTTTCGCGGCCCTACGCCCCTCGCCCCGGCCGCGGCTCGGCTCAGCGGCTGAGCGCCGGCTCGGCTCAGTGGCTGAGCGCCGGCTCCTTCGTGGGTTCGTCGGTCGCCGGGCCGGGGCCCTGCTCGTCCGCCGGGCCGTCCTCGGCCGCTTCCGCGCCCTCGACGTGCTGCTTCGGCTTGGCCGGCAGCGCGAACATCAGCAGGAAGATCACGGCGAGCACCGCCACCACCCAGCCGAGCGCGTTCTGGAACGCGTCCGCGAACGCCGTCCCCACCTCGCCCGGGACCCGCGCCAGACGCTCCTCGTCGATCACGCCGTAGAAGACGACCGACACGAGCCCGAGTCCGAGCGCGTTGCCCATCTGGCCGGTGGTGTTGATGAGGCCGGAGGCCGAACCCGCGTGCTCACGGGGGACGTCGGAGAGCACCGCGTCCGTCAGCGGGGCGACGATCAGCCCCATGCCCAGGCCCATGACCACCAGCGGGGCGATCATCTGCCAGGAGTGGATGGCCGTGCCGTACCGACCGGCCTCCCAGAGGTAGAGCAGCACGCCCGCCGCCATCGTCAGCGCGCCCGCCTGCAGCACCTTCCGGCCGAAGCGCGGCACCAGCTTCTGCACCGACAGGCCGGCCGCCATCGAGACGGCGATCGAGAACGGCACGCCGGTCAGACCGGCCTTCAGCGGGCTCCAGCCGAGCCCGATCTGCATATACAGCGTCCAGACCAGGAAGAAGATGCCCATCACGACACCGAAGGTGAGCTGCACCGCGATGCCGGCGGCGAAGCTCTTCACCCGGAACAGCGACAGCTCGACCAGCGGCGAACCGTCCTTGCGCGTCTTGTACTTCTCGTACGCGACGAGGGCGGCGAAGACGACGAGGCTGCCGGCCATGCAGAGGTGGCCCCACAGCGGCCAGTCCAGCTCGCGGCCGCGCGTCAGCGGATAGATCAGCATCAGCAGCGCGAGGGTGACGAGCAGGACGCCGACCAGGTCGAGCCGGAGCGCCTTGGGCGCCTTGGACTCGATGATGAACTTCCGGCCCAGGAGCAGGCCCGCGATGCCGACCGGCAGGTTGATCAGGAAGATCGGCCGCCATTCCAGGCCGAAGAGGTTCCACTGCGTCAGCAGCGCGCCGAGCAGCGGTCCGGAGACGGCGCCGAGACCGATGATCGCGCCGAAGAGGCCGAAGACCTTGCCGCGTTCGTGCGCCGGGAAGGTGACGTGGACGATCGAGAGGACCTGCGGCACCATCATCGCCGCCGCGGCGCCCTGGAGGAGCCGGGAGGCGACCAGCATCTCCGGGTTCGCGGCGAAACCGCAGAGCGCGGAGGCGAGGGTGAAGCCCGCCGTGCCGAGGAGGAACAGCCGCTTGCGGCCGTAGATGTCACCGAGACGGCCTCCGGTGATCAGACCGGCGGCGAACGCGAGGGCGTACCCGGCGGTGATCCACTGGATGGCCCCGAAGGAGGCGCCGAGGTCGCGCTCGATGCTGGGGATCGCGATGTTGACGATCGTGGCGTCGACCAGGTCCATGAAGGCGGCCGTCATGACGATGGCGAGGGCTATCCAGCGCCTGCGATCGGTGCTCGGATCGGTACTCGGCTCGGTACTCGGGGCGGTGCCCGGCTCGGTACCCGTGCCGCTGCCCGGGACGGAGGCGTCGTGTGAACTCATGCTCAGAAGATAGACAGCATGTAGGACAGATCATGGCCTAGTTCGGCGGCATCCTGGAACGCATGACGGATACTCCCGCACGACTGCTGACGTTGCTGTCGCTTCTCCAGACCCCGCGCGAGTGGCCGGGCAGCGAGCTGGCGGACCGGCTCTCGGTCTCGCCCCGCACGATCCGCCGTGACATCGACCGGCTCAGGGAGCTGGGGTACCCGGTCGAGGCGTCGAAGGGGGCGGTGGGCGGATACCGCCTGGTCGCCGGGGCGGCGCTGCCGCCGCTGGTCCTGGACGACGAGGAGGCCGTGGCGATCGCGGTGGGCCTGCGGGCGGGGGCCGGCCATGCGATCGAGGGGGTGGAGGAGGCGTCCGTACGGGCCCTGGCGAAGCTGGAACAGGTGCTTCCGTCCCGGCTGCGGCACCGGGTCTCCACGCTGCAGAACGCGACGATGCCGCTGGCCAGGGGGGGACGGCGCCACGATCGACCCGTCCACGCTGACGGCCCTGGCCGGGGCGGTCACGGGGCAGGAGAAGGTGCGCTTCGGCTACCGCGCCGGGGACGGTACGGAGTCGAAGCGGCTGGTGGAGCCGTACCGGCTGGTGTCGACGGGGCGGCGGTGGTACCTCGTGGCGTACGACCTGGGGCGCGAGGACTGGCGTACGTTCCGGGTCGACCGGGTGGCGGAGCCCTTCGCCACGGGCGCCCGTTTCGCGCCGCGCGAGCTGCCGGAGGGCGGCGCGGCGGAGTACATGGCCCGTTCGATGGCCCGGTCGCAGGCCCAGCCGGACCTCGATCTGGACGTCGCCTTCGACGCGCCCGCCGCGTTCGTGGCGGCACGGCTCCCGGCGCATCTGGCGCCCACGCCGACGGGTCCGGACACCTGCCGCCTCCGGGCGCGCTGCACCGACTCCCTGGAGTGGGTGGCCCTCCGGCTGGCCCTGGTCGACTGCGACTTCACCGTCCACGCGCCGGACCCGCTGGTCACCTACGTGAGGGAGCTCGCGGCCCGCTTGGGCGCGGCGGTGCGCTGAGGGCGCGGGAGGGGTGCGCTGAAGGCGCGGGGCGGGGCCCCGGGGCGGGCCTCGGGACGGGCAGGGCTGCGCGGCTCGCGTGCTACCCAGGGCGCAGCGGTGCGCTGAGGGCGCGCGGTGGGCCGGGGGCACGCGTCACCCGAGGAAGGCGCCGGGCTGACGCGGGCGCGGCGCCCGGTGTGACGGCGCCGCGGCGGGGAGCCGGCTCCGACCGGTCCGGCTCCCGTCCGCCGCTACGCGACCGCGTCGAAGCCGGTGTCGCGGGCCATCTTCTTCAGCTCCAGCAGGGCGTGCTTCTCGATCTGCCGGATGCGCTCACGCGTGAGGCCGTGTTCCTTGCCGACCTCCGTCAGGGTCCGCTCGCGGCCGTCCTCGATGCCGTACCGCATCCGGATGATCGACGCCGTGCGGTGGTCGAGCTTGTCGATCAGGTCGTCGAGCTCCTCGCTGCGCAGCAGCGTGAGCACCGACTGCTCCGGCGAGATCGCCGAGGTGTCCTCGAGGAGGTCGCCGAACTGCGTCTCGCCCTGGTCGTCCACGGACATGTTGAGCGAGACCGGGTCCCGCGCCCAGTCCATGACGTCCACGACGCGCTCGGGCGTCGACCCCAGCTCGGCCGCGATCTCCGCGGGCTCCGGCTCGCGGCCGTTCTCCCGGTTGAATTCGCGCTGCACGCGCCGGATCCGTCCCAGCTCCTCGACGAGGTGGACGGGCAGCCGGATGGTGCGGGACTGGTCGGCTATGGAGCGGGTGATCGCCTGGCGGATCCACCAGGTGGCGTACGTGGAGAACTTGAAGCCCTTGGCGTAGTCGAACTTCTCGACCGCGCGCACCAGGCCCGCGTTCCCCTCCTGGATCAGGTCGAGCAGCGGCAGCCCGCTGCGGGGATAGCGCCGGGCGACGGCGACGACGAGGCGCAGGTTGGACTTGATGAAGAGGTCCTTGGCGCGCTCGCCCGCGGCGACCAGCGCCTCCAGCTCCTCGCGGGACGCTCCGCCCGCCTCGCTCTCCACCTCGCCTTCGAGGATCTGCCGGGCGTACACGCCCGCCTCGATGTCCTGGGAGAGCTCGACCTCCTTGGCGGCGTCGAGCAGGGGGGTGCGCGCGATCTCGTCGAGGTACATGCCGACCAGGTCGCGGTCGGCGATCTCCCCGCCCACGGCGCGAACGCTGCTTGCCCTCGAGCTGCTGCCGCTGGAGGCGGACGAACGACGGGCGACGGCACGGGTTGCCATGCGTGCTCCCTTGCTGAGTAGGTCGCGACACCTTTTCGGGTGCCCTGCATCCGACGGAAACAACGACTGGAATCAGGACAGAATTCCCACGCGGCACATCGATTTTCGCGATCATGCAGTACCCTGTCCGGCCACCCAGGGCTACGCCTGCTCCCGCAGAGCGCATCAGCGCAGGTCAGAGGGGGCGCGAAAGACGTGGCACGCGACCGCCGTCGGGGCCACGCCGCCCCCGCGTCCGCTTCACCCGGAGAGACGGCACGCGGCGCCACGCGGTTGCTCGCACTGTCCGAAAAGATCCGAAAGACCGGAAAGTGTGCGGGCGGGCACTGCCGCCGGTCCTACGTCCGCACACGGACCCGTCTACGCCGCGGCCTAGGTCTCCAGGCCGTTACGGGCGGCCCGGACGCGCGCCTACGGTCGGCGGCATGACCGAGACCGCAGGCACCGCAGGCACCGCCGACATCACCCGGACCCCCGACTTCACCGCCCACACCAGCACCGCCAACTCCTCCGGCATCTTCGACTCCACTGCCCACACCGGCACCGCCGACACCTCGGGGACCCTCGACGAAGCCCTCCAGCGCCTCCATGCCAGCGGCCCCGAGCGTCTGGGCCGGCTCACCAACCACGCCCCGATGGCCGTCGAGGCGCTGGTGCGCCGCGGCCAGGCCCGGGCCGTGCACCGCTGGCTCGACCACTACCGGCCCAAGCTGGAGGACATGCCCGCGCCCCACTCCCCCGTCACGGCGGCGAACTGGCGCGAGGCGCTCGGCGACCCGGTGCGGATCACCGACTGGGCGCGGTACTTCGACCGGGAGACCCGGGAGCGGCCCTGGCGGGAGGTGCTGGCCGAGTGGTGGCCGCGCCTGCTCCCCGGCATCGCGGGCGGGTCCACGCATCCCGTGATCCGCACCGGCCATGCCGTACGCACCCTCCTGACGTCCGAGGAGACGGAGCCGCGCCGGGTCGAGCTGGCCCACGCCCTCGGCTACTGGGCGGCCCGCCACCACCCGCTCCCGCCCCTGCGGGACCTGGGGCCCGCGCCGACGGCCGCCGCCGCGTTGGACGCCGTGCCGCCGATCCTCGACCAGGACGGCCCCCTGCCCGCCCGCCTCGCCCGGCTGACCGCGCACCCCCGTTGGGGCGCCGCCACCGACCCGGACACCGCGCACGCTCTGCTCACCGAGCTGGTGACGGCCGCGACCCACCGCTACGCCACACACGGCCACGGCGAACCGGTCATGCTCGTCCACGCCGCGACCGCGCCCAACGCGGTGCTCCGCACGCTGCCCGCGCTGCCGCGCGACCTGTGGGCGCCGAGCGTCGGCGCCGCATGGGCCGCCGCGGCCGCGGTGACCGCCGCCTACACCCCGGCCGAGCCCGTCCCGTACCGCCAGGTCCCGCTGATCGCGGAGGAGGTCTTCGAGCGGGCGGCGGCGCACGGCGACGACCACACCATCAAGTTCACCGACACGGCCCTGGACGTCGGCGACCCGCGCGCGCTGGCCGCCGCCGCCCGCTCGATCACCCTCAATCCGCCGGTGTTCTGACCCCAGCCGCCCCGCCCCGCCCCGCCCCGCCCCGCCCCGCGCCGCCCCGCTCCGGAGGCTCAGCCGAACTGCACCGAGCGTTTCGCCAGCCCCATCCAGAAGCCGTCGATCACGCTCCGCCCGCCGTCCAGGTCCCCGGCCGCCTCGGCCGCGCCGAGCGTGACGAAGAGCGGTGCGAAGTGCTCGGTACGCGGGTGGGCGAGCCGGCCGGCCGGTGACGTGTGGACGAAGTCGAGGAGCGCGTCGACGTCCCGCGCCTCCAGGGCCCGGCGCCCCCAGTCGTCGAACTCCGCCGACCAGCCGGGTACGCCTCCGCCGGTGTGCCGCAGCGCCGCCAGGTTGTGGGTGAAGAAGCCGCTGCCGACGACGAGCACGCCCTCGTCGCGCAGGGGCGCGAGCCGGCGCCCGATCTCCATCAGCGCGCGCGGGTCGAGCGTCGGCATGGAGATCTGGAGTACGGGCACGTCGGCGGCGGGGAACATCTCCACCAGCGGTACGTACGCGCCGTGGTCGAGCCCCCGGTCCGGGATGTCCTGGACCGGCGTGCCGGGCCGGCGCAGGAGCTTGCGTACGGCCGCGGCGAGCGCGGGGGCGCCGGGGGCCGGGTAGCGCACGCGGTAGTAGTGCTCGGGGAAGCCCCAGAAGTCGTAGACGAGCGGGACGGTCTCGGTGGCGCCGAGGGCGAGCGGGGCCTCCTCCCAGTGCGCGGAGACCACGAGGATCGCCGTCGGCCGGGGCAGCTCGGCGGACCAGGCGGCGAGTTCGCCGGTCCAGACGGGGTCGTCGGCGAGCGGCGGGGCGCCGTGGGAGAGGTAGAGGGCGGGCATCCGGCCACCCGGCGGGCGCCCTTCCCGCGCGGGGTCCCCCGGCGCGAGCGGGCCCCCCTCCCCCTGGCCGTGGGGCGGGCGCCCGGAAGCGCGCTGCCCTTCCACCAGCGGTCCCTGTTGTCCGGCGCCCATGACGACCGCCTCCCGAGATCCTTTAAGTTTCAAGTTCAACTGACATGACGAGCTTAGACCCGATTTAGTTCAACTTTCAAGGATAGGTCGTAGGATCGGTACATGAACACGGCACCGAAGGCCACGGCGACCGGCCCCCGCTGGCTCAGCGACGAGGAACAGCGCGTCTGGCGCGCGTACCTCCACGCCACCACCCTCCTCGAGGACCACCTCGACCGCCAGCTCCAGCGCGATGCCGGCATGCCGCACATCTACTACGGGCTCCTCGTCCAGCTCTCCCAGGCGCCCCGCCGCCGCCTGCGGATGACCCAACTGGCCAAGGACGCCAAGATCACCCGCTCCCGGCTCTCGCACGCCGTCGCCCGCCTGGAGAAGAACGGGTGGGTGCTGCGCGAGGACTGCCCCTCCGACAAGCGCGGCCAGTTCGCGTATCTGACGGACGAGGGCTTCGCCGTCCTGGAGCGGTCCGCGCCGGGGCACGTCGCCGCCGTACGCCAGGCGATCTTCGACCGGCTCAGCCCCGAGCAGGTGGAGCAGCTCGGCGCGATCATGTCGGTGATGGCGGAGGGCCTCCAGCCGACCGACCCGAACGCGGATCTGCCCTGGCTCCGCTGAGGCGGAACCAGGGCAGAGGGCCGAGGGGGCGTCGGCCCGTTCGGAGGCCCGACGGTCAGTGCATGACGACCGGGATCTTCACTTCGTCGCGCACGCCTTCACCGGCGCCGGCATCCGCGCCGTCCCCGGCGCCCGGACCGGCCGGGACGGACATCTGCGGCTTCCCGGTGTTGATGAAGGTGACGGCGATCGCGGCCGAGACGGCCAGGATGCCGACCGCCCACCAGATGGCCGCCGCGTAGCCCTCGACCATGCCCTGGAGCTGGAGCAGCTTCTGCGCGGCCGGGGTGGTGGCGCCGGCCGCGTGGTCGGTGAGGAACGCGGTCGTGGCCGAGGCGGCAATGGTGTTGAGCAGCGCCGTACCGATCGCGCCGCCGACCTGCTGCGAGGTGTTGACCATCGCGGAGGCCACACCGGCGTCCCGCGGGTCCACGCCGTGCGTCGCCAGCGACATCGCCGGCATGAAGGCCGTGCCCATGCCGAGGCCGAGCAGCAGCTGCGCGGGCAGGATCAGACCGGTGTACGAGGTGCCGATCTCCAGCTGGGTGAGCAGCAGCATGCCGACGGCGGCCGTCAGGAAGCCGGGGCCCATCAGCCAGCGCGGGGGCACCCGCGTCATCAGCCGCGTACCGATCTGGGTGGAGCCGATGATCATGCCCGCGATCATCGGGAGGAAGGCGAAGCCCGTCCGGACCGGCGAGTACCCCTTCACGATCTGGAGGTAGTACGTCAGGAAGAGGAACAGGCCGAACATCGCGATGACGGCGAGTCCGAGGGAGAGGTAGACACCGCCGCGGTTGCGCTCGGTCAGGACCCGCAGGGGCAGCAGCGGGGACTTGACCTTCGCCTCGGTGAGGACGAACGCGGCGAGCAGCACGGCCGAGGCGACGAAGAGGCCGATCGTGGTGGCGTCGGACCAGCCCTCGGACTCGGCGCGGGTGAAGCCGTAGACCAGCGAGACCAGACCCAGGGTGGAGAGGACGACGCCCGGGATGTCGAGCGGCGAGCGGTTGCGGCCGCCGACCGGCTCACGGATCACGAAGTACGCGCCGACGGCGGCGACGATCGCGAAGGGGATGTTGACGAAGAAGGTCCAGCGCCAGTTGAGGTACTCGGTGAGGAAGCCGCCGAGGATGAGGCCCACGGCGCCACCGCCACCGGCGATCGCTCCGTAGATGCCGAAGGCCTTGGCGCGCTCCTTGGCGTCGGTGAACATCACCGCGAGCAGCGACAGCGCGGCCGGGGCGAGCAGTGCGCCGAAGGCGCCCTGGAGGCCGCGGGCCCCGAGCATCATCGCCTCGCCGGTCGCGGCCCCGCCGAGCGCGGAGGCGGCGGCGAAGCCGATCAGACCGACGACGAAGGTCCGCTTGCGGCCCCACAGGTCGGCTATGCGGCCGCCGAAGAGCAGCAGACCGCCGAAGGCGAGGGCGTAGGCCGTGATGACCCACTGGCGGTTGCCGTCCGAGATCCCCAGGTCCTGCTGGGCGGAGGGCAGCGCGATGTTCACGATCGTCGCGTCGAGCACGACCATCAGCTGGGCGAGGGCGATGAAGACCAGCGCTTTCCAGCGCCGGGGATCTGTTTCGGACATGGGGGCAGCCACCTCTTGGTGCGTAAAGGAGAAAACGGACGTACGACGTGCGGCGTACGGAAGGCGGGGGCCGTCGCACGGGTCGACGGACGGGGTCGCCGGGCTGGTCGCCCGGCTCAGGGAAACCCTGGGGACGGGCCCAGGGAGCGGACATAGGGAACAGACCCGGGAAGCGGGCTTAGGGAACGGGCTGACGGAACGGTCCGGGGGCGGTCAGGTCGGGGTCACTCGCGGGAGGCGCCCCGCAGATCCTCCAGAGTGGCGGCCGACCCGGGCAGCACGGAGCGCGCGGGCGCTTCCAGGCCGTCCAGGAACAGCTGCAGATGGCGGTGGACGAAGCGGTCCATGTCCAGGCATCCGGTGCCCGGGAGCGGGCGGGTGAGCTGGGAGACGGCCACCATCAGGTCCCCGACGCCGACGTCGGCGCGGAGCCTGCCGGCCCGCTGCGCCCGGTCGACGAGGGCCTGGACGGCCTCCTCCAACCGGTCGCGTTCGGCGTGCAGTTCGGGGTGGTCCTGGTCGAAAGTGCCGTCGAGCATCGGACAGAGCGCGCCGATCCGCTCGTCGGCGGCGGCGTGGGTGAAGCGGCGGAGCGCGTCGAAGGTGTCGGCCTCCTCGGCGGCCGCCCGTTCCGCCAGGTCCGTGGTGCGGCACATGACGGAGACGACGACCTCGCGGACGAGGTCGGCGCGGTCGGGGAAGTTCCGGTAGAGGGTGGCGTTGCCGACGCCGGCGCGGCGCGCGATCTCGTCGAGCGGCACCTGGGGGCCGAACTCGACGAACATCTCGCGGGCCGCCGTCACGATCCGCTCGCGGTTGCGCAGGGCGTCGGCCCGCGGGCGCGGTGCGCGGCGGACGGCGGGCGCGGTGTCGGCGGTGGAGCTCACGCCACCCTCCTTCGAAGTCATCCGGGGACCAGGTCCCCACTTTCCGGAACACAGGCGTAAACGGGGACACCGCCCCCGGTTATTTCCGCGCCGCGATGTGACCTGCGCCACACCCCGCCGCCCCGGCCGCGCACCCGTACCTCCGGGCCGCGAAATCCCACGATCGGGCCACCCGGCGCGCGCCCCCGCGCCCCCCGACACAGGCTGATCGGACAGCGAGAGCGAGAGCGCGGACGAGAGAGGCGACCGTATGCAGCACACCTGCCGTCGGATATGCAGACCCCTCACCCTGGCCGCGGCGGCGGCGCTCGCCCTCGCCGCCCTGACCTCGTCCACGTCGACCCTGCCCGGGCCCGCACCGGCCACGGCGGGTCCGGTGGCCGCGGCGCCCGGGACCTCGCAGCTGGGGCCGTGCCGCATCGCGACGACGCTCGGTGTGCAGATGTCCGAGGGGCTGCCCACCCCGCCGGGATACGCCCGGGCCACGGGCCGCCTCACGGCCCTGAACCTCATGATCGACTTCCCTGACGCGGAGGGCGAGGGGACCGCCCTCGGCCGCTACCGCGAGTTCTTCCCGCAGACGACGGACTGGTTCCGCGTCAGCTCCTACGGGCGGCTCGCCTACCACCCGGAGACCCCGATACCCGAGTGGCTGCGGATGCCCAAGCCCTTCTCCTCGTACGGGATAGAGCGCGGCTCACCGTACGAACCGGGCTACCGCGCGCTCGTCGAGGACCTCGTCAAGGTCGCCGACGCGAAGATCGACTTCAGCGCGTACGACCTGGTCAACGTCCTGGTCACGCCGAACGCCGGGCCCTCGGCCCTGGACACGGTCCTCTCCGTCACCTTCTCCGGAAACGACGAGGCCCCCTACGCGGACGGGGTCCCGCTCTCCAACACGTCCTTCGTCTACAGCCGCCAGGACGACGGCTCGGGGACGTACGGCCAGACCGGCTACCGCGTACTGCCGCACGAGAACGGCCATGTCTTCGGCCTTCCCGACCTCTACACCGTCGACGGCGGCGGCACGGTGGGGCACTGGGACATCATGTCCGAGGACTGGGGGGCCAACAACGACCTCCTCGGCTGGCACAAATGGAAGCTGGGCTGGCTCGACGACGAGCAGGTCGGCTGCGCGTCCGGGGCGGGCATCAGCGATTTCGTCCTCACCCCGCTGGCCACCACGGGCGGCGCGAAGCTGGCCTTCGTACCGCTCTCCGGCACCTCCGGCTACGCCGTCGAGGTGCGCACCCAGCGCGGCAACGACGCCGCCGTCTGCCGGCCGGGCGTCCTGATCTACCGCGTCGAGTCGGACGTGGACACCGGGCACGGGCCGGTGACCGTGTCGGACAGCCGACGCGACAGCGGCGGCTGCACGCGGCGCCCGAACGTCCACGCGGAGCTGTCGGACGCGACGTACCGCCCGGGCGAGACCTTCACGGACCGGACGAACGGCATCCGGATCACGGTGCTGAAGGAGGACTCCGCCGGCCGCTACCGCGTCCGCGTCACCCGCACCTGACCGGCGTGGTCCGAGCCGTACCCCTCAGTGCGGGAGCGTCGCCCGCAGCTCCCTCTTCAGGATCTTCCCGGCCGGATTGCGTGGCAGCTCGGTGTCCCGTACGAGCACATGGGCGGGCACCTTGAACGCCGCCAACGACGTCCCGACGTGCGCGCGCAGCTCGTCGGCGGTGACGGCGGCGTCCGCGCGCAGGCGCACCACGGCCGCCACCTCCTCGCCGAGGACGGGGTGCGGCACGCCGAGGACGGCGGCGTCGAGGACGGCGGGGTGGTCGTGGAGGACGGCCTCGACCTCGACGCAGTACACGTTCTCGCCGCCGCGGATCACCATGTCCTTGAGACGGTCGACGACGGTGACGCGCCCGTCGCGGATCCGGGCGAGGTCGCCGGTGCGGAACCACCCGTCCTCGGTGAAGGCGTGCCGGGTCGCCTCCTCGTCCCTCCAGTAGCCCCGCGCGAGGGACTGCCCGCGGAGCAGCAGCTCTCCGACGCCGTCGGCGTCGGGCCGGTCGACGCGGACCTCGACGGCCGGGGCGGGGCGGCCGACGCTGCGCGGGTCCGCGCGGTACTCGGCGCCGAAGTTGGCGAGGACGCCGCCGCAGGTCTCGGTGAGGCCGTAGCCGTTGCGGGGCTCGATGCGGTCCCCGTGGCGGGCGGTGATCCGGGCGACGATCTCCGGCGGGGCGGCGGCGCCCCCGGTGTTGAGCATGGTGAGGCTCCGGAGCGGGTCGCCGGTGCGCTCGGCGAGGTCGAGCAGCTGAAGGGCGGTGGTGGGCACGCCCGCGTAGTGGGTGACGCGGTGCCTGCCGATGAGCTCCAGCGCCTCGGCGGGGTCCCACTTCCGCATGAGGACGAGGGAGCCGCCCGCCGCCATCACGGCGTACAGCGAGGTGAAGGCGGCCACGTGGAAGAAGGGGAAGGTGGTGAGCGAGACGGGAGCGGGGCCCTGCCCCGGGATCCCGTTGCGGGCGAGGGCGGAGGCGGCGGCGAAGTAGCGGGGGTTCGTCGCGGCGGCGGCCTGGGCGAGATGGGTGGCGACGGCGCCCTTGGGCCGGCCGGTGGTGCCGGAGGTGTAGACGATGGTGGCGTCGTGCTCGGGCAGGACGTCGACGAGGGGCGGGCCGAGCAGGGGGTCGGTGTCGGGCACGTACGCCCGGAACCCCTCGCTCGCCTCCCCGTGGAAGACGATCCCGGGCACGCGGTGCTCCCGGGCCCAGCGGCGGACCCTGCCGACCCGTTCCCCGTCGACGAGGAGGACGCGGGGCGAGCAGTCGTCGAGGGCGTACGCGAACTCCTCCTCGGTCCACCAGGCGTTGAGGGGGACGGCGACGAGGCCGGCGAGTTGGGCGGCCCAGAAGGCGATCTGCCACTCCGGGTGGTTCCGCATGGCGACGACCGCCCGGTCGCCGGGCCGCAGCCCGTGCTCGCCGACGAGGCTCCGCGCGAGTCCGCAGGCGGCGTCGAAGAACTCCCGGTAGCTCATCGTCCCGCCGCCGTGGAGGAGGAAGGGCCGGTCGCCGTACGCCCAGGTGACCTCCACGAACTCGCGGAGGGTGCGGGGCCCGTCGACATAGACGCCGTCCTCGACGGCGAAGGGGGCTCCGGGGCCGGTGAGCCGCGCGGCGACGGCTTCGGCGGCGAGGGCTGTGGCGGTGGCGGTGGCGGTGGCGGTGGCGGTGGCGGGGATCGGACCACGCGCGCCCGGGTCGCCCTCCGGTGTACGGGTGCCGGGTGTACGGGTGGGCACACGGGCGCCGTCCGTCGCCTCGCCCTGCTGGTCGCCCGGCCCGCCGCGCTCCCACCCGCTGCTGTCCGGCCCGCTGTTCTCCGGCCCGCGCACGTTCGCCTCTTTCCCGGGCGTTCGCTCGGCCCGGCGGCCGACGCTATGCCGGTCAGGGGAGCCGGTCAATCCTGCGCCGGGCAGCCACCGGCGGCCCTCCCCGGCCCCGCTTGACGCCACCCCGATGACACATTGGCACCCCATGGCGCATGATGGCGCCATGGAACTTGCAATGGCGCCACGATGGTGCCACTATCGGTTCATGGACCTCACGCCCTATGTCGACAATCTCCGTCATGAACTCGGCGTGGCCGCCGAAGCCGGTGGCGACGAAGCCCGCGCCCTGGCCGACCGGCTCACCGGCACGCTCGAGTCCGCCGCCCGGCTGACGCTGCTCAACGCCCTGTCCGACGCGATGGACGAGGTCACCCGTGACCTGGCCCCCGGCTCGGTCGACCTGCGGCTGCGCGGCATGAACCCCGAGTTCGTGGTGACGGCACCGCCGACCGCCGAAGCCTTCGACGAGGCCGAGGCCCCGGTGCAGGCCCCGCCGCCCCCGGTGCCGGCCCTGGCGGAGGCCGAGGACGGCGCCACCTCCCGGATCAACTTCCGGCCGCCGGCACAGCTCAAGGTCCGCGTCGAGGAGGCCGCGAGCCGCGAGGGCCTCTCGGTCAACGCCTGGCTCGTCCGGGCCGTGGCCGCCGCCCTGGAGCCCGGCACGGCGGCCCGCGGCCGCAAGGGCGCGACGGCCTCGGGCAACGCCGTAGGACAGGGCTTCACCGGCTGGGTCCGTTAGGCCTTCCGAAACTCCCGGCCGCTCGCCCCCGCCCCAGGCACCTCACCCCGCACTCACCACCCTCCAGTCAAAGGACGGCACAGGCATGCCTACTTTCGCGACACCCGAACCCCTCTCCGCCACCGTCGAGCTCGAGATCGGCCGGGCCCGGATCGTCGCGGGCAAGCGCGAGGACACCGTGGTCGAGGTGACCCCGAGCGACCCCGGAAACAAGCTCGACGTCCAGGCCGCCGAGGAGACCAACGTGACCTGCTCCGGCGGGAAGCTGCTGGTCAAGGGCCCCAAGCGGCGCTCCCTCTTCGGCAAGGTGGGGGCCGTCGACGTGACCGTCGAGCTGCCCGCGGGCTCGGAGCTGAGCTGCACCACCGGCCTCGGCGAGGTGATCGGCGAGGGCCGGTTCGGAGACTGCCGCCTCACGACCGGCGCCGGCGACATCCGGCTCGAAGAGGCCGAGGCCGTACGCCTGAAGACCTCGCACGGCGACGTCCTGGTGGACCGTACGACGGGCGAGACCGAGATCCAGGGGTCGGGCCGGGTCCGGGTCGGCCGGATCGACGGAGCGGCGACCATCAAGAACCTCAACGGCGAGACCGCGATCGGCGAGATCGGCGGCGAGCTGCGCGTGAACTCCTCCAACGGCCCCATCGGCGTGGCCCGCGCGGAGTCCTCGGTCACCGCCAAGACGGCGAGCGGCTCCATCCGCCTGGACGAGGTGGTGCGCGGGCGCATCACCCTGGACTCCTCCGCGGGGGTCCTGGAGGTCGGGATCGCCGAGGGCACGGCGGCCTGGCTGGACGTCCGCTCCAAGGCCGGTCGGGTCCGCAACGAGCTGGGGACCGCGGAGGGCCCGGGGCAGTCCGAGGAGACGGTCGAGGTCCGGGGCCGTACGAGCGTCGGCGACATCGTCATCCGCCGCGCCTGAGAATTCCCTCTCCGGGCGGTGCGCCCCGTTCAGGCGGTGCGCCCGCGCGAGCGACGCGCCCCGCTGCCCGCCGGCGCACCCCGCCCCGGTTCACCTCGCGCCGGTTCACCTTGCGCCGGCGCACCCCGCCGGTGGTCGCCCCCTCTCGACGCACCCCCTTCCCTTGGCCCTCTCCTCCAGGCGGCGCACCTCGTTCCCATAGCGCACCCCCTTGCCGCCCGCCGTTCTAGCGGCCCACCCCTCCAGGCGGCGCACCTCGTACAGGCGGTGCGCCTGCCCCCGCGCCCCCGGCGCCCCCGCCTGCCCCCAGCGCCCCTCCTGCTTCCCGACGGGCCCGCGCGAAGGGCGACTTGACGAGCCGGCTGCCCGCGGAGGCGTAGGAGCGTCGTCTCCGCCGCCCCGCCCGGGAGCCGCGCCCCCTGGCGCCCCCTGACCGCCGCGCGCCTCTTCGCACCCTCCCGCGCGCCCGCGCCCCGTCCGGCCCGCCGGACCCCTCGTACCACCGCGCACGCCCCCGCCGCCCCTCCGCGAGCACCGTCCCCGCGCCGCCAAGGCGCCATGTCGCGCTGCCCCTCGACCCCACAGACCCCCCGCGGACCCCATCCGCCTCCCCTCACCCCTCACCCCTGCATGCCGATCCGACAGGAGCCCCACCGTGGCTACGTTCCTCTCCAGACTGGGCCGCCTCGCCTTTCGACGACGGGGGGTGACGCTCCTGCTCTGGCTGCTGGTCTTCGGCGGCATGGGCTTCGCCGCCTCCTCCGCTCCGCCGCCTCCCGCCGATACGTTCTCGATGCCCGGCACCGAGTCGCAGGAGGCCTTCGACCTGCTGGCCGAGAGGTTCCCGGACGCGCGCGCCGACGGCGCGGGTGCGCGGGTCGTCGTGCGGGCCCCCGGCGGCGCGAAGATCACCGCGGCCCCGCACCGGGCCGCGGTCGAGCGCCTGGCCGCCGAGTTGGGGAGGTCGTCCCCGCAGGTGGTGGCCGTCGCCGACCCGTACCGGTCGCCCGACGTCAGCATCAGCGAGGACCGTACGACCGCCTACCTGGCGGTGACGTACCGGGTCCCCGCGCCGGAGGTCGACCGGAAGGCGCACGACGCCTTCGACGCGGCCCTCGCACGGGCCGGAACGTCCGGGCTCACCGTCGAGGCCGGCGGTGACGCCGTACGGATCGAGCAGGCGGCGATGGGCGGTACGGGCGAGAAGATCGGCATCCTGGTCTCCGCGATCGTCCTCGTCCTGACCTTCGGCTCGATGATCGCGGCCGGAATGCCGCTGATCACCGCGCTGATCAGCGTCGGCATCGGCATCTCCGGCATCACGGCGCTCGGCTCCACGCTGGGCCTGTCCGGCACCACGTCGACCCTCGCGATGATGATCGGCCTCGCGGTCGGCATCGACTACGCGCTCTTCATCGTGTCCCGTTTCCGCGCCGAACGGATGGAGGGGCGTACCCCCGAGGAGGCGGCCGGACGGGCCGTCGGCACCGCCGGCTCGGCCGTCGTCTTCGCCGGCCTGACGGTCGTCGTCGCCCTCGCAGGGCTCGCCGTGGTGAACATCCCGATGCTCACCACGATGGGCCTGGCCGCGGCCGGCACCGTCGCCGTCGCCGTACTCGTCGCGATCACCCTGGTCCCCGCCCTCCTCAGCTTCGCGCCGGTCAAGGTGATGCCCCGTAAGGGACGCCTGGCGTACGCGGTCAAGCCGCTGTCGGCGCGCCGGCAGCGCAGGGCCGCCCGCCACGCGGCGAAGCAGGCCCGGAGGACCGCCAAGCCCAACCTGGGCTCGCGCTGGGCCGGTTACGTCCTGCGCCACCCGGTCGCCGTCCTCCTGGTCGGTGTGATCGGCCTCGGCACGATCGCCGTGCCGGCCGCGAGCCTGGAGCTCGGCCTGCCGGGCGAGGGCCAGATGTCGACGGAGACCACCCAGCGCAAGGCGTACGACCTGCTCTCGGAGTCCTTCGGGCCCGGCTTCAACGGACCCCTGATGGTCACCGTGCAGGCCGAGGACGCCAAGGCCGCCGGCGACGCGGTCGGCGGGATGCTCCGGCGGACGGACGGCGTGGCCTCCGTCTCCCCGGCCACCGCCAACACGGCGGGCGACACCGCCATCCTCACCGTCGTCCCGGAGACGGGTCCGACCGACCGGAGGACCGAGGAACTGGTCCGCGAACTCCGCTCGCTGGCCCACGGGATGGAGGGGCGGACCGCCGACCGGATCCTGGTGACCGGCCAGACGGCCATGTTCATCGACTTCTCGCAGACCCTCGACGACGCGCTGCTGCCCTATCTGGGCCTGGTCGTCGGCCTCGCCTTTCTGCTCCTGATGGTGGTCTTCCGCTCAATCCTGGTCCCGCTGAAGGCGGCCCTCGGCTTCCTGCTGTCCGTGACCGCGGCCCTCGGCGGCGTCGTGGCCGTCTTCCAATGGGGCTGGCTCGCCGACGTCCTCGGCGTCGACGCGCCCGGCCCGATCATGAGCACGATGCCGATCTTCATGATCGGCGTGGTCTTCGGCCTCGCGATGGACTACGAGGTCTTCCTCGTCAGCCGGATGCGCGAGTCGTACGCCCACGGGGCGCGCCCGGGCCAGGCGGTCGTCGACGGCTTCCGCCACGGCGGCCGGGTGGTCAGCGCGGCGGCGATCATCATGATGAGCGTCTTCTCCGGCTTCATCGTGGAGGACAACGACTTCGTCAAGATGATCGGCTTCGCTCTCGCGATCGCCGTCCTCTTCGATGCCTTCGTCGTCCGCATGGCGATCGTGCCGGCGCTCTTCGCCCTCCTCGGCCCGTCCGCGTGGTGGCTGCCGAAGTGGCTGGACCGGATCCTTCCCCGGGTGGACGTGGAGGGCGAGAAGCCGGGCCCCGACGCGGCACGGGGGACGCCGGGTCCGCGGAGGGAACGCTCCCTGACCGGCTGAGAGACAGCCCCCCGCACGTCCCATCGCGTCCCGTGGCACCGAAGGCGCCTCCGCACCTGCTCCGGCCGGAAGCGGGGGCGCCTTTCGCCGTACGGGAGCCGCGCCGCCGGCGCCGTAGCGCCACGCGCGACACCTTCGTACGGGCGCATCACCCCAGCTCAGCCACGCCCAGCGCCATCACACCCCACCTATGGCGCCACAATGACTCGACATGGCGCCATGCATGTGCCACGATAAGGGCGCAAGCACGGCAGGGGTGGCGCCAAACAAACGCCAACCCCTTCCGGCCCCGCCCTCGGACCACGGGAATCCACAGCGCATCCACGGGACTCCCCCCAAGAGAAAGGCCGCCCACCATGAACACCGCGACCACAGCGGCGACCAGCACGCCCACCGCGGCGATCTCCGCGACCGGACTGCGCAAGTCGTACGGCGACAAGGTGGTGCTCGACGGCATCGACCTGCGGATCCCCGAGGGCACGGTCTTCGCTCTGCTCGGCCCCAACGGAGCGGGCAAGACCACCACCGTGGAGATCCTCTCCACCCTCATCACGGCCGACGCGGGCCAGGCGCTGGTCGGGGGCCACGACGTGGCCGCCGACGCCGACTCCGTACGCCGCCGGATCGGCGTCACCGGCCAGTTCGCCGCCGTCGACGGGCTGCTCACCGCCGAGGAGAACCTGCTCCTCATGGCCGACCTGCACCACCTGAGCCGCGGCGAGGGCCGGCGACGGGCCGCCGAACTCCTGGAGCGCTTCGAGCTGACCGAGGCGGCCCGCAAGAACGTCGCCACCTTCTCCGGCGGCATGCGCCGCAAGCTGGACCTGGCGATGACGCTGGTCGGCCGGCCGCGGATCATCTTCCTCGACGAGCCGACCACCGGTCTCGACCCGCGCAGCCGCCGCGTGATGTGGGAGCTCATCCGGGACCTGGTCGCGGATCAGGGCGTGACGATCTTCCTCACCACCCAGTACCTGGAGGAGGCCGACCAGCTCGCCGACCGCATCGCGGTGCTGGACCACGGCAAGCTCGTCGCCGAAGGCACCGCGGACGAGCTGAAGCGGCTGGTCCCCGGCGGCCACGTCCGCGTCCGGTTCGCCGACCAGGCCCAACTCACCACCGGGGCCGCGCTCTTCGGGACGGCCACCCGCGACGACGAGTCGCTCACCCTGCAGGTCCCCAGCGACGGCTCCCTCGCCAATCTCCGGGCCATCCTCGACGTCCTCGACCACAGCGGCGTGCACGCCGAATCGCTCACCGTGCACACCCCGGACCTCGACGACGTCTTCCTCACCCTCACCGGCCGGCCGACCGCCACCCCCACCGTCCCCGCCCCGGCCGCCACCTCCGCCACCTCCGCCACGTCCGCCACCGCCCAGAAGGAGTCGAACCGATGAGCACCACGCGCACCGCCGCCCTCGCCCCGGCCAAGCCCGCCGCGCCCACCCGCTCGTACGCCGTGCGCGACTCCCTCACGATGCTGCGCCGCAACATCAAGCACATGCAGCGCTACCCCTCGATGACGATCTCGATCCTCGTGATGCCGCTGCTGATGCTGCTGCTCTTCGTGTACGTCTTCGGCGGCGCGCTCGGCGCCGGCATCGGGGCGGGCGGCGACCGGGGCGACTACATCAACTACCTGGTGCCCGGCATCATCCTGATGTCCGCGACCTCGGGGGCCGTCGCGACGGCCGTGTCCGTCTGCACCGACATGACGGAAGGCATCGTCAACCGCTTCCGCACGATGTCGATCTCCAGAGGCTCCATCCTCACGGGCCACGTCCTCGGCAGCGTCATCCAGGTCGCGGCCGTCCTCGCCCTGATCACCGGCGTCTCCCTCGCGATCGGCTTCCGCCCCGACGCCTCGGCCGTCGAATGGCTGGCCGCCGCCGGCCTGCTCCTCTTCCTCGCCTTCGGCATGGCGTGGCTGTCCGCCGCGATGGGCATGGGCGCGAAGACCGTCGAGGCCGCGAGCAACGGCCCGCTGCCGCTGACCTTCCTGCCCTTCCTCGGCAGCGCGATCGTCACCCCGGACTCGATGCCGACGGCCCTGCGGTGGTTCGCCGAGTACCAGCCCTTCACCCCGATCAACGAGACCCTGCGCGGCCTGCTGCTCGGCACCCCGATCGGCAACGACGGCTGGATCGCCCTGGCCTGGTGCACGGCCCTGGCCCTGATCGGCTACGTGTGGTCCCGCGCGGTCTTCAACCGCGAGGTCACCCGCTGATCCCCAACGGCCTGAACCCCCTGGGCAGGCAGACGGACGGACACGCGGACAGGCGGCTCCCGAACCGATTCGGGAGCCGCCTTCGGCGCATTTCCGGAGCGGACGGATCGAGGTCAGGTGGTCACTGCCGCTGTCGCGGGATGCGCGCCGCGCGCCCGAGCCTGGTTTTGAAACGAGACAGAGTGGAGGGGACCGGCTGGATCTGCAGGGCGAGCTTGCCGTCGCTGGGACCGACGCTGACGGTGTGCGGGCAGCCGTCGGCCGGGGACAGGTCCACCGTCCGCCGTACCGTCCGCTGGGGCACGTCGGGTCCGAGCGCACCACCGAGCCCTCCGCTGGCGGTCATCCCTCGCGCCGTGCAGCGCAGGAAGACCTCCCAGGTGCCCGCGCCGAGGGAACGGCCGCCGTCCGCCGCCGCGAGGTCGAACGACGCACGGAACCCGGCCAGGCCGTAGTCGTACGTCTCCCTGCCGCGGCTGACGGTCAGATGCGGGGAACCCTCGCGCTGGGCCGGCACCACGATCTCCTGCTTGGTGGCGGCGTGCCGCAGCACCACCTCGGTCTCCAGACCGTCGGTGTCCACCTGGTCCAGGTAGGCGTAGCCGGAGAGTTCGAGGACGCTGCCCCGCCAGGTGAGCTCGTCCACCCGGCGGCGTGGGCTGGCACCGAGGGCGACGTCGGTGATGTCGCAGAGCTCCTCGTACACGGCCGAGGAGACGGGCGGGTACGGCACGGCCGCGTACAGACGGCCGTCCCGCAGCAGCGCCTTGCCCGGGCGCCCCGCCAGATCCCACTCGACGACCCGGGCCAGCTCGTCGAGGAGACCCTCCCGCAGACAGTGCACCCGCAGCCGCTCCGCGACATCGAGCCGTGCCAGGACACCCGGCGTCACCCACGCCTCCGCATGCGGACGGGCCAGCTCTACGAGCGCCTTGCGCTCCGCCTCGTCCGCCCGCAGATAGCGCCGGTCGAAACGCCGCAGCAGCTCGGCCTTCACGTGCCGGGCCACCATCCGGTCCCGCATCGCGCCCGGCTCGGTGAGCTCCGTGAGGATGCCGACCAGCTCGGCCGCCTGCGACACCATCGTCGGATAGTCGAGACCGCCGCTCGTGATGTTGCCGTCGTCCCCCCGCCGCACGAGGTAGTAGCAGTCGTAGTCGGCGAGGATCGATATGACCCTGCTGTGCAGATAGGCACGTGCGACGAAGTGCTGGTCCTCGCTGATCCGCATGTGCTCGGGGAAGCGCAGCCCGTGCTCCTCGATCATGCTGCGCCGGAACAGCTTGAACGGCATGAGGGTGTAGTAGACGGTGGCCGCGTCCGCCCGGTCCACGTTCCGGGCGAAGACCTGCTGAACCTCCTTGCGGATCACCCGCCCCACCCCCACGAGCTTGGCCAGGACGGTGTCCGCGCCGTTCTTCTCGGCCATGTTCACCAGCCGCTCCAGGGCCTGCGGCCCCAGGCAGTCGTCCCCGTCCAGGAAGAACACGTACCGGCCGGTCGCCCGGTCCAGCCCGGCGTTACGCGGACGGCTCGGGCCGCCGGACGCCTCCTGGTGGACGACGGTCATCGCCCAGTCCTTACGGGCCCATTCGTCCAGGACGTCACCACTGCCGTCCGTGCTGCCGTCGTCGACGGCGATGACCTCGATCACGTCCGTGCCGATGCTCTGCCGGGCGACCGACGCGAGGGCCTGCTCCAGGTACGGCATCGCGTTGTACACGGGGATGACCACGGAGACGATCGGCGTAGTCGCATCGTTCATCGACTGGTTCCCCCCAAGGCGACGTTGTGAATGACCGGACCAGATTCAGAGGACCGGCATTATGCCGCAGGGTCCTCGGATCACGAAGGGGACGCGATCCGTCACGGCACCGGCGGTGCCATGTGTGCCTCCGCGCAGAAGCGATCACGTGCCCGGCGGTCCGGTGCGCCCCCCATCCGCGAGGCCGTACCACCGAGGTCAGAGGCATCGTGCGGACCCGCAGCGGCACTCCGGGGAAACAGGGGCGACCTCCACAACCCCGATCGGCTAGGCTGTCAGCGGTCAGTCGGCCTCTGCGCGCCTGCCCGGGATGGCGTCCCTCCGGACCCCGCCCCGGCACCGCTTCGAGAAAGTCTGACCAGGGCGTTTGTCCCGCTCTGCTCGGCATCCCCCGACAGGGGTTTCCGACAGGGCCACGACAAGCCCCGCCTTCGTAGCTCAGGGGATAGAGCACCGCTCTCCTAAAGCGGGTGTCGCAGGTTCGAATCCTGCCGGGGGCACAAGGGAAAGGCCACCTACCGATCTTGGTAGGTGGCCTTTGACATCTACTTCTGACATCAACGACGACGGTCGGCCGAGGACGGCCGCGAGCGCGCGGAGCGAAATACGGGTGCCGGCTCCCGGGCCTGGCCGGCAGGATCACGCTATGTCGACCGATGTCAGCGGAATGATCGAGTGCCGACCGGGGGCACGGCTGTGGGGTCCGGATGATGAGGACACAGTCTGGGAAGCGGGCATCGACCTCTTCCTGCTGAACAGGGGCAACGCTTACGACGGCCTGGCGTGTCTCTTCGGTATCCGCAACTCCTTCGGCTTCCGTCCGCTTGCTGAGGACCGTGGCTTCCCGGATGACGCGTCGGAAGGGCTGCGTCGTGAGTTCGTCGGCTACGGCGGCCCCGACTCCGTGTACGGGACGACATGGGTGACCTGGGCCGAGCTGTCCGCCACCGACTGGCAAGAGACGGACGCCTCTGGCACACGAAGTCGTGCGTCGGCCGCAGGACCCGACACCGACTGGGGCCGCGTCTGGAGCGTCATGCGCATCCTCAGTGAGGTCCACGGCGCGGAGAACGTACGTCTCGTCGTCTGGTTCCACTGACTCGACCCCGCGCTGAACATGGGGTCGGGCCAGACAGGCATCCAATCCACTCAGCCACAGTCGGGGCGGCCCTTCAGGCAGCGTTCCCCTGAGGAGCACCGAGTGAGCTCAGCGGTCATCCCGCGGTTCGTTCACTCCGCGATCCGAGAGGCGGCCATTTCCCACGGGGCCGGCTCCGCCACGTCTTCGCACTCATCGGCGTCTTCCCGGTACCACCCTGTTCCGGCGAGCCAGGCTTCGAGCCACTCGGCCAGGCTGCCGGTGTCGACGAACCAGGCGGCGGCTCCTTCGTCTGCCATGGCGTTCGGGTCGAAGAGGAGGACCATGGCGGTCTCGCTGAAGCAGTCCACCGCGGCGTACATGGCGCAGCCCCAGTCGAGGATCGGCAGCACGCCCGCCGGCCAGTACGGTGCTTCTCCCTCGGCCGAGGCGGATCGTTCGGATTGATACGCGCTCAGCGCCGTACGCCCTGGCCCGACCAGCGGAAGAAGCTGGTAATCGGGGCCGTAGCCACCGTTGGCCACTTCCCGGTACAGGCTCGCCAGCAGGGGCGGGAGGGCGAAGCCGAAAACTGCCTCTACCTCGGCAACCTCCTCGGCAGTGGCGGCGGGAGGCAAGGCCGTGGAAGTGGCCCTGGCCTCCACCGCTACGCGGGGAACGAGATCTTCGATGGCTCTCACGTTCGGGATCCTGTCAGGAACCTACGACAGAGAGCGCCGTCCTGTCGGGTCTCCCCTTGCAGGTGCCGTCAGACGCACAACGCCCTGAATACGGCATTAGACGTCCCGCACTGAGATGGCACCGATCCGAGGAATCGACCGATAGACGGCGAACGGAATGACGGAGAATCCAGGATATTGCGGCAGTGAAGCCGACCCTGCCCAGGTTTCGCATCTGCGCGTTCAGGCACTCTGCGAAATCTCCTCGATTCACACTGCCGTCGGCGGAAGCGGACGCACTGATCGACGTGCGGAACCTAGGGAGTGAGGTTGTCATCGAGGCGAATACAGCGGGCCGCAGGACACTGGCTGGGCATCCGCTCATGCTGGCGGGCGAGGGTGTCTCCGGCGGAGCGCACCTGCACCTCGAAGACAGCAACAGCCTGGAGGACGGTTCCGTCGGACTGGTCCTAGAGCGGAGCAACGAGGAGTAGTACCGCCGGCACGCGGACGATCCGGGTGTGCTCAGGCCGTCGCGCTGTGGGAATTGACGGCCCATTAGAGTGCCGTGCGTGATCACTTCTCCCGAGTACGTCAACAGCAGAGAAGACCTGGCATCCTTCGTCCGTTCCCTGCACGCCAGCAATGTCGACGGCGGTGAGTCATGGGAGAACACGGACCTTGCTGGTTTCCTGGAGGCGTTGGCGGCCTGGATCGATGACGCTGGCAGTTGGTACCGCAACACCGGCCACGATCTGCCGGCCAACGGTGACTGGCGCTTCTTCGCCCGAGCGCTCCGAGCGGCAACCGTGTACGAGTAGTCCAGATCTCGCATGGTCGCGACGCGGACCGAGCGGAGCAGCCCCGGGGCGCGATCCGGGGCTGCTCTGTCGTTGGATGTGCGTCGCTGCTAGCCGAAGGCCGCCGCCGGTAGCAGAGGGCCCTCGCCATCTCCCTTGAGAGGCCGGTAGTGGCGGCGCATCTGGCCAAGATCGAGCGGGCAGTCAGGCGCACCCGTTCCTCTCACGCTGGGCAGCCGTACCCCGCGGCCCGGCAAGCTCTGGTCGAAGCGCTGCGGGACGAAGGCGCCCCACGTGTCGTACCTCAGGTCGTCGACGAGTTCGCCTGGCGTATCTGTGAGGACCCGGAGGGGCTTCCCTTCTGACCTCCGGCCGAGCCGGCAGGGGCCGTCAGCGGAGTTCTTCCGGGCAGGCCGTGCCGCGGGGGAAGAGTTTGTACGGGGCCGCCAGGCGGTAGACGCCCGCCTTCGGGGCCAGGAGTTCGGTCCACTCGTCGCCCTCCGCGTCCGCTTCCGTCTTCAGGAGGCAGCCCTCGGCGTTGTGGAACACCTTCGGCAGCTCCGTCTCCGACTCCTCGCGGTCCCGCTTCGACTCCTCCGTCTCCTGCGGCGGTTCGATCTTGTCGCCGTTCTCGTCCACGAGCGCCAGCCACGGGGAGTACGGGACCCGGATCAGGATGCGGCCCGGGGCGTCGAGGCGGATGACGACCTCCTCGGCGGCCGCGCGGCGGACGTCGGCCGGCGAGGCCGCGAGCGGGGTGGGGTCCTCGACCGCGTACAGGCGCCAGTTCGCGTCCGACCACACCTGCTGGAGGTACGGCAGACCGCCCTGGACCAGCTCCGCCTCGCGCTCCGCCCCCGAGTCGGGCGCCCCGGTCGGCAGCACCACGTAGTGCACCGCCCAGCGATCGAGCCAGTCCTGGTAGTTGGAGGCGTTGAGGGTGTCGTCGTAGAAGAGCGGGTTGCGTTCCATGTCCGCTTGGCGGTTCCAGCCGCGCGCCAGGTTGATGTACGGCGTCAGGGCCGACGACTCGCGGTGGCTGGAGGCCGGTACGACCTCCACGCGCGCCTTCTCCGCTCCCCGTACCTGCAACTGGTTGATCAGCGGCGCGACCTCCCGCGCCCAGGAGGCGTCGGGCGCGGTACGGATGACGTCGTCGACGCCCTTGAACCCGATCCAGAAGTTCAGCCCCGCGAAGGCGATCACCAGCGCGTACCAGCGGCGCGAGCGCGGGACCGCGTACGGCAGGGCGGCGAGGAGGACGACGCCCGCGAAGACCATCACCAGGCGCGAGACGTTCGACCCGATCTGGGAGTCGACCAGCCAGGTCAGCAGCGTGCCGGCGGAGTACACGGCCGCACCGGTGCGCACGGTGCGCCACTCGCGCGGTACGAGGACGAGGACCAGGACCCCGAAGAGGAACGGCAGCGCCGTCGACGCCCACGACATCGGCTGCGTACCGGAGAAGGGGAACAGCCAGGAGGAGAGGGCGACGACCGCCACCGGGGCGAGGCCCAGGGCGTACGCGCCCGGGCGCCGCTTGTTGAGGAAGAGGGCCGCGGCGGCGACTCCGAGGAAGAGGCCGGCGACCGGGCTGCACGCGGTCGCGAGACCGGCGAGCGGGGCGGCGACGGCGGCCTTCGCCCACCGCTTGTGGCGCCAGCGGTGCGGCCAGCAGAAGACGGCGGCGACCGCGCCCAGCGCGAACATCATGCCGAGCCCGAACGTCACCCGCCCCGACAGCGCGTTGCACAGGAACGCGAAGACCCCCGCCAGCGCGCACGCGAGCGGATTGCGGACCGCCCGCACCCGCACCAGGATCAGCGCCGTCAGCCCCGCCGAGAGCGTCCCGGCGATCATCATCGTCGTACGGACGCCGAGGACCGACATCACGTACGGCGACACCACGCTGTACGAGACCGGGTGCATCCCGCCGTACCAGGCGAGGTTGTACGCGGAGTCCGGGTGCCGGCCGACGAACTCGGCCCAGGCGTCCTGGGCGGCGAGGTCGCCGCCGCTGTTCGCGAACAGGAAGAACCACAGGATGTGGGTGAGCGCCGCGACACCCGTGGCGATCATGACGGGGTAGCGGCGCTTGCGGCGCGCGGGGCGAGGGCGGGGTGCCGCCGCGGGGGCCGGGGGCGCCGTGCCGGAGGGCGGCCGGGGAGCCGGGAGGTTTATTCGCGGCGCGGCGTCGGCCGAGACGGAGGTGAGGGCGGGGGCCGGGGCCGAAGCCTCGGGGCCCGTCGTCGCCGTGGCTCCGGCTGACGCCTTCGTACCGGTCGCCTTCGTACCGGACGCCTTCGTACCGGACGCCTCGGTTCCGGCCGGCTCGGTTCCGGTTCCGGTCCCGCCCTCGTCGGCGCGTGTCGGCTCGGCGGTGGTCACTGCGGCCCTTTCCCGTGCTGCCCGTCGCGCGTGCTCGTTCCTCGGAACGCTAACAGTCGGGCGCCCCGGAGAACCGGGGCGCCGTCACGCGTCAGCCGATGCGCGTCAGCTTCTTGTCGAAGCCCGGCTCCACCAGGTCCGCCTGGAGGGCGACCGGGGCGCTGACCTTGCCCGTTCCCGTACCGATCGACACCTGGCCGACGATCGCCCCCGCCTTGGCGGCGTGCGGGACGGCCGTGCCGCCGTCGGTCAGCTCCAGGTCGACCTTCAGGCCCGGCCAGCCGATCGCCTTGAGCTCCTTGGTCGCGATCACCGGCGTCCGGCCGCCGAGGCCGTCGTCGACGTAGCCGACGACCTGGCCCTTGCGGACGACCGGGGCGGAGGTCACGTCCTTCTGCGCCTGCTGGATCAGCTTCAGGCTGTAGTCGATCGCCAGCTGGAGCTTCTGGTAGAGCTGGTCGGCGTCCTTCGCCCCCATCACGACACCGAGGATGCGGCGGCTCTTGCCGTCGATCACGGTGTTCGCGGACCAGAGGAGGTTGCCGCCCGCGGGCGTGGAGGAGCCGGTCTTGATGCCGCCGACACCCGGCTTGAGCAGGATGTTGTTGTTGTTCTCGATCTGCCCGGGGATGCCGTCCACCGTCAGGTTCGGCATGTTCACGATCTCCCGGAACACGTCGTACTGCATCACCGCCTTCGCCAGCTTCAGCTGGTCCAGCGGGGTGGAGACGGTGGTCGCCTGGAGGCCCGACGGGTCGGTGTAGACCGAGCCCGTCATACCGAGGTCCTTGGCCGCGGCGTTCATCTTGTCGACGAACGCGGCCTCCGTACCGGCGTCCCAGCGGGCCAGCAGCCGGGCCACGTTGTTGCCGGACGGGATCATGAGGAGCTGCAGCAGCTCCTTCTCGGAGTACTTCTGGCCCTCCTCGATCTGCGCGGTCGACTCGTCCTTGGCCTTGGCCTGCTCGCCGGCCTTCTTGTCGACCGTGATCTCGGGGCCGTTCGCGTTGCCCTTGATGGGGTGGTCACGGAGGATCACGTACGCGGTCATGGTCTTCGCGACGCTCGCGATCGGCGCGGGCTTCTGCGCGCCGTACGTCCCCAGCGAGCCGACGCCCTCGACCTCGGCGGCGCCCTGGCCCTCGGCGGGCCACGGCATGTTCAGCGCGCCGCCCGCGAACGTGTAGGTCGGGGCCGTGGAGAGGGCCAGCGCGGGGGCCGGGAGCGGCCGCACGAACTGCACGATCGCAAAGATGATCAGCAGCAGGATGACCAACGGCGTCCAGATCCGCACCCGGCGGACCGTGGTGCGCAGCGCGGTCGGCTGCGGGGGCGGGGTGTTCGTCAGCTCCGCGAGGAGGTCCAGCGGGGGCAGCGGCGGCATCGGCTGCTGCCTGGTCCGCTCGGCCTCCGTGAGGGAGGCGGGCGGGGTGGCGGCAGCGGGGGCCGAGGGGGCGGCCGCGGCCGCCGGCTTCTGCTCGGCCGGCCGCTGCGGCGCCGAGGCCGGGGCTGCCGCGGCCTCGGGGAGGTCGCGGCGCAACGGAATGAACTGGCTGGTCCGCTCGGCGTCGGACTCCGGCGGCTTGGGGGCCTGGGGGGTCGAGGGGGCCTTCGCCTTGGAGGGCGAAGGACCGGCGGTCGCCTCGGACGCCTTCGCGGATTTCGGGGCCTTGGCGGCCTCCGGGGCGGCCCCGTCCGTCGGGGTGGGCTTCGCGGCAGGCGTGACCGGCGTGACCGGCGGGAGCTTCAGCGCGGTCGTCGGCTGGTCCACGACGGGCGGGCGCACGGCCTTGAAGACGGCGGTGGGCTGATCCAGGGCCGGCTTGGCGGGGACGGCGTCGGCCTCCGGCTGGGCCTCAAGCTGCTCGTCCTCGGCGGCAGGGGCATCCTCGGCGGCGGGCGCGTCTGCCGGGTTCTCGGCCTTGCCGGGCTTGCGGGAGGCGAACCAGTCCTTCGCGGGGCCGACGTCGGCGTCCGTCCCGGCCTCGGGGGCCGCGGCTCTCTCAGGCGCCTCACCGGCGTCGGGAGCCTCCGAGGTGACATCCGTATCGGCCTCGGGCTCGGGCTCGGCTTCGGCGGCCACGGGCTCACCGGCCTCGTCAGCAATCGCCTCACCATCGACCACCGTCTCGACCGCCGTCTCGGGCCCCTCGGCGCCGTCGGCGGCCTCGGCGTCCGTCGTCGCCGCCTCGTCGCCCGAGGCGACCCACGCCGCCACGGCCGCCCGCAGGCGGTCCTCCCCGCCCTCGCCACCGTCCTCGGCAGCCGGGGGCTCAGCATCCGGGGTCTTGGGCTCCGGGGTCTGCGTCCTCGGGGCCTCGGCGGCCGGAGCGTCGTCCTCCGGGGCGCGCGGGGTGAGCGTCTTGAAGACCGCCGTCGGCTGGTCCACCCGAACCGCACCCGACTCGGACTCCGCCTCCGCGCCCGATCCCGAGCCCGACGCCTCACCGGTCGATGCCGAAGACCGCGACGCCGAAGACGCCGAAGACGCCGAAGACGCCGAAGAGGAGCTCGACTCGCGGAACACGGAGAGCCGCGGGTCCCGCCCACCGCCACCCGGGGTCGCCTCCTGCGAAGACTCCTGCTGCTCCGCCTTTTCGGGGGACTCGCCCGCCACCGTGCCTCCTCCATGCGTCATGCGTACGTCCGAACCATGTACCAGTGTCCTGTGTGAACCCCTTGGCTCCCGTGCTAGACGAGAACGACATACCTGCCGGTTCCCGTACGAACCACCCAGGCGCTCTCGACAGATGAATGTGAGAGGGGTCACCCTGTGACTCATCCACGCGGGGAGGCATGGATGGGCAGGAGCCGCAGAACAATTCCGGAGGAGCTTCTGCTGCTCGCTCTGGACCCGGCCACGGGTACCACAGCGCAGCCGCAGTCGCTCGACCTCGGCCTCGCCGGAGCACAGCTAGTGGAGCTGGCTCTGGCAGGACGGATAGCCCCTGACGGGGATCGTATCGCCGTGGTGATGCCACGGCCGACCGGAGATCCGACTCTGGACTCCGCACTGGAGCTGCTGCGAAGGCGTGGCAGCCCGGTCCGGGCGGTCCACTGGATCGGCGGGCCCCGACTGGGGCTGCGTCAGATCTATCTCGCTCATCTGGAGCGATGCGGCATGGTGCATGCCGTGGAGGGCCAGATGTGCGGAGTGCTGCCGACGACTCGCTACCAGGCGACGGAGACAGCGATCAGCCGGGACATCAGGTCCCGGCTGGACAGTGCGATCCGCACCGGTGTACCGCCGGACCCGCGGACCGCGGCGCTCGCCGCGCTGGCCCACGCGGTCGGTCTCGGCAAGCACCTGTACCCGGGGAACGAAGGACGGTCGTCGCGGTCCCGGCTGCGCGATCTGATCCGGCACGACCCCATGGGCGGCCTCGTGGCGCACGCCGTGATGGACGTCCAGAACGGCGTGGCGGCCCAGCCGCGCCGTAACGCCGCCGCGGGAGGCGGGCGCCCGGCGGGCGTCCCCGAGCAGCCCCGTCGCGGCAGCATGGCCCGCGCGGCCGCGCACTGAGCAGCCGCGCATCGCGACGCACCACCCTGATCCCTTCCGGGAGCCGCACAGACGTGTGCGGGACGGCCCACACGGCCGTCCCGCACACGCGCGTCGCCGCCCCCGTACACGTGCGTCGCGCACCCGCCCAGGGGCACCGCCCGCCCCGCCCACGGGCGTTCGCACGCCGGGGCCGCTCGCCCGCGGTGTCATCGTTTTCCAGCGCACACCCGGCCTTTGGTGGCAGTCTGCCAAGCAGTAGATACTCACAGCTACGCAGCCGACAGCCGGAGGTGCAGTTTCCGTGGCGTCCAACGTCAATCCCACCGTCAGGCGACGCCGATTGGGCCAGGAGCTGCGCCGGCTCCGGGAGCAGAAGAACATGACGGCCGAACAGGTCGCCGAGCGTCTCCTGGTGTCCCAGTCGAAGATCAGCCGCCTCGAGAACGGCCGCCGCTCCATCAGCCAGCGTGACGTCCGCGATCTGTGCGGCGTGTACGAGATCGAGGACCACCGGATCGTCGACTCGCTGATGCAGATGGCCAAGGACTCGCGCCAGCAGGGCTGGTGGCACGCCTTCGGCGACATCCCGTACAGCGTCTACATCGGTCTGGAGACGGACGCGGCGTCGCTGCGCGTGTACGAGTCGCTCATCGTTCCCGGCCTCCTGCAGACGCGCGAGTACGCGCAGGCGGTGATCGAGGGGATGTGGCCCGAGGCCACTCCCAGCGAGATCGACAAGCGCATCCAGATCCGGTTGAAGCGCCAGGACCGGCTCTCCGACCCGGACAATCCGCTGCGGTTCTGGGCCGTCATCGACGAAGCCCTGCTCCGTCGCGTCGTCGGCAACCCGCACATCATGGCCGACCAGCTGCGGCACCTCGCCGAGCTGAGCGAGAAGCCGCACGTCACGCTCCAGGTGCTGCCGTACGAGGTCGGTGCCCATCCCGGGATGTACGGAAAGTTCGCCATCCTGGAGTTCCAGGAGGCGCTGGACGCCAGCGTCGTCTACCTGGAGGGCGTTACCAGCGACCTCTATCTGGAGAAGGCCAACGACGTCCAGAGCTACGCGGTGATGTACGAGCACCTCAGGGCGAAGGCCCTGAGCGCCGAGCAGTCGCGCGAGTTCATCCTCCGCGTGGCGGAGGAACTGCAGGGACAGTAGGGCGATTTGGACGGGGCGGGCACCTTACACCGCCGGAACCACCGTCCATGGATTTCGACGGAATATGCCATCCGGATGGGTGAACGCGTCCCACCACTGCTGATGTTGCAGCGTAGCGTCGACAGCAGAGCCGCTGCCGCAGCGGCTGGAATGCGCGACACCCACCCCACTGGCACAACCATCGGAGTCACGATGCTGTTTCGGCACGACGCGCTGGCGGAATGGACCAAATCCTCCTACTCGGCCGTCAATGGCGATTGCGTAGAGGTCAAGGCGCAGGGGCACCTCTCGGTCCGCGTCCGGGACTCGAAGGACATCGCTCGCTCGGGCCTCGGCTTCTCCGCCGAGACCTGGTCGGAGTTCATCCTCGACGTCAGCGAGCGCGACCGCCCCGGCGCCTGAGCCCCGCGTCACCTCGCACCCTCAGGCAAGCCCTCTCGACTGGATCGCCGTCCTGGCCGAGGGGGCTGGTTGCTGTCCGGGGTCCGCTCCGCCTAGTCGAGGAGGCCGCGCGTCCTGATCGTGACCGGGTCGTCCGGACCCAGGACCCGCTCGCACAGCGGGAGGTTCAGTCGTGCCAGGGCCTGTGCCTCCACCGCCTCGCCCGCCGCCGCCAGGGCCTCGGCCAGACCGGTGCGGTTGGTGAGGAGGTACGGATGCTCGTGCCCCAGCGCCCGTTCCTGCCCCAGCACGACCCGCCGGCCGAGCGAGAGGGACTCCTCGACCTGTCCGAGCTTGCCGAGGATCCAGCTCAGCAGGACGGCCGCGGAGAGGGCGAGGGCGTGGCCGGGGCCGTGGACGAGCTCACGCCCGGCCAGCGCTCTACGGGCCTCCGCCTCCGCGACCGCCGCCCGGTCGAAGCGGTACAGACCGAAGGCGTAGTTGTGGCGGGCCGTCACCGTGGTGAAGGAATCCTCGCCCAGGTGCTCCTCGCAGGCGGCGACGGTCCGCGGGCCCATGCGGTCGAACTCGTCGACGTCGTCGGCGACGGCGAGGTACTCGATCATGAGTGCCCGCGCGTGCAGGGTGTCCCGATGGTGTTCACCGAGGACGCGCGACCGGATCCCGGCCGTCTCGCGCAGCGTGGCGAGACACTCCTCGGTCCGCCCCAGCTGACTGAGCGGTTCGTGGATGTCCTGCCGGCTCTCCAGCGTCTCCGGGTGCTCTGGGCCGAGGACCCGTTCCCGGGCGTCGAGGACCCGCCGATGCGCCGCTTCCGAGTCCTCGAAGCGCCCGATCCGGAACAGCGACATGGCCGCCCGGTGCGACGCGCGGAGGGTCGCCGGATCATCCGGTCCCAGCCACCGCTCGGCCGTCTCCCCCGTGTCCTGGGCCAGGGAGAGCGCGGCCCGGAAGTCGCCGCTGTCGAAGAGGCACGCGGCGAGCCGCGTACCGATCGCCACCGCGCGGCCGGCGCTGTCGGCTTCCCCCACCCGGCGGAGCAGGTTCGCCGCGTGGGGCACCAGGTGGCCCACGCGATGGGCGTCCGGGGCCGGGGAGCCGGCCTCCGGGACGGCTGCCCGGAGGAGCTGCGCGGCGGCCGTGACGAGCGGCGGCCGCTGATCCTCAGGGACGGCGGCGGCGACGCTGTCGAGGACCACACCGTGTGTCTTCACGCACCGCATCGGCGTACCGCCGATGTCGAGACTGACGAGCGAGACGAGCGAATGGTCCAGGAGTCCCCGGAGGGCCGTCTCGACGCGCGGCGCGGTCAGCGGCGGGTGGAGCGTGCCCAGCGCCGTCCCTTGCACGGCCTCGGGGCGGATCAGCGACAGGGGGACGGGGTCGGCGCTCCAGCAGGACAGCAGCCGCAGGAGGGCGGCGCATTCGGGGAAGCCGTCCTCCGCGAGGGAGGTCAACGAGATGTCCCACGTCCGGCCGACGAGGTGCCGGGCGTTCCGCTCGGTGCTGCCCGGAACCGCTCCCTGGTCGAGCAACTCCGTGGGGTTGTCGTCCAGGTGGCGCCGGTAGTCGCTCATGGACCAGCTCTCCAGAAGTTGTCGTGACAGGAAGGACCCGGCCAGGGTGAGCGCGAGGGGAAGGCAGTCGAGTCGTCGGGCCACCGTCTCCGCGTCCTCGACCGACCCCGCCTCGGGGGCGAGGTCACGCAGCACCAGCGCGGCGTCCTCGATCGGAAGCACGCCCAGGTGGTGAAGACGCGCTCCGTGCCACACCTCGGAGCCGGCCTGCCGCGTGGTGACGATGACCGTGCCCTGAGCACTCTGCCGCAGCCAGCCTCCTTCCCCCAGCACCTCCGGGTCGTCCGCGTTGTCGAGGACGAGGAGCCACGGCTCCGACGAGGAGTGGAGGTAGTGCCAGACGAGGTCGGCCGAGGCGCGCTGCCCCTTGTGTGCCGCGGCCAGTTCGCCGGCCTCCGCCCCGCGGTCTGCGGCGACGGCCAGCATGCCCGCCCGGAGCGTCGAGCGTTCGGAGGCGTTGACCCAGAGTCCGGTGCGGCGGCCCGTGCGCGTCACCTCGTGGAAGACGGCCTGGGCCACGGCCGTCTTGCCGCAGCCGCCGAGCCCGTGGAGCACGTGCACGCCCCCGGTCTCGTCCCCGGCCGCCGTCAGGAGGTCCCGCATGACGTCCCGGCGGTCCCGCAGCACCAGCGGGGTCCGCCCGACAAGCGGCGTGCGCACCGAATCGGGTGCCGACGGAGCCGGTCCGCCGGCCCTCCGGGGTGTCGGAACGACGGTGCGCTCCATGGACGGACCGAAGAGGGAGGCTTCGCCCGGCGGATAGTGATGGTGGTGCTCCGTCACGTGCTGATCGCCCTGTGCCTGGTAGACCCGGCCCTGGCCGGATGCCCTGCCCTGCACTCCCGGCTCGGCGTGCCGCTCCGCGCCGTTCACCGCTCGGTGATGTGCTGGTCCCGGCCGGCCTGGTAGACCCGGCCGCTGCCGGTCGCCTCGGCCCGCATCCGTACCGTCGTGGGGCCGGAGGCCTGGGAGTCGGGGTCGCACTCGGCAAGGATCCGGCGCAGTTCTTCGGCGACCTCGGGCTGTTCGCGCAGGAGACGCCGGAGGCGGCCCGCCCACTCCTCCCGCAGTTCCTGCTCGGTCAGGTCGTCCCCGTTCTCCCTCGCCGCCAGCAGATCGTCCCTGGTCGCGTCGAGCTCTCCCTCCACGCCGTCGGCGCGGGAAGGGCTGGCCCGGCGCCACAGCGCCACCACGCCTTCCCGCGTCCGCTCCCAGGCGTCCGTGGCCATGAGCGTGACCACGGCGACGCCCGCGGCCCGTGCGAGTTCCACCATCTGTGCTTCCATCGATGCCCCCATGTGTCGGTCGGCGCAGCGAAGTCGCTCCGACCGAACGTCCACGATAGGTGCGGTATTTGGTGCTGTCAGGCGAAACCCGCGCCGTCGGCCCCCGCGTTCCTCCCCCGCCCCCTCACCTCAGTTCGTCGACGTACCGGTCCGTTCCCGGGAGCGTCGGGAGGAACGGGGCCACCAGCTCCACGCGGCCGAGCTCGCCGGCCGTCGTGTGCAGGTCCGCGAAGTGGTCCGGCCAGGTGGTGCGGGGGTCGGCTTCGAGGAACCAGAGGAGGGTGAGCCGGGTGTCGGTGCCCTCGACCTGCTTCACGTACGTCATGCGGTCGCCGGGCAGTGGGGTGGGGCGGAAGACCGTCACCATCGCCGCCGGGGAGCCGGCCAGGCGGCGTGGCAGTTCGCGGGCGCGCAGCCACTCCAGCAGCTCCGCGCGCCGCTCCGGGCCGTCGGCGTCGATCACCTGGAGGATCAGGCCGGCGTAGGGGTGGTCCAGGGCGTGGACGTCCCGGGGTCCGGCCGCGCCGTCGCGGTACACCGTCGCCTCGTGGTCCTGGAAGGCCGTGAAGACGTGCGTACGGTCGCGGTAGACCCGCCCGTCGCGGTTCAGGCGCTTGTTGATGGAGACGGTCCACTTCATGTGCTCGTCGTAGCGGCCCTCGGTGATCCAGTACGTGGAGAGGTAGCAGCCGGCCGTCACCGGCTGGGCGATCGCGGACTTCTCCGGGGTCCGCAGCTCCTGGAGCGCGCGGGTGGCGACCCAGCGGCGGCCCGCGTACATCCAGGGCATCGCCATGGCTCCGGCGTAGTAGTGGTCGTCCTCGTACCAGCGGTTGTAGGCGTACTCGTGGCCCGGGTGCGGCTCGACCATCGTGATCAGGGCGTGCCCGGGGCGCACCCCATACGGTCCGGTCGCCGCCAGCTCCGCGTACGCGTCGGCTCCTGTCCCCTCGCTCATCTCCGTGCCCCTTCCCTTGTCGGTGACGCGGTCCTACTCTGACGGGTCGTCAGATCGATGGCCAGAGTCGGGAGGCACCCGGATGCTGCTCCAGGGGAAGACCGTGATCGTGTCGGGCGTCGGCGACGGGCTGGGTCACCGGGTCGCCGAGACGGTGGTGCGGGACGGGGGCAACGCGGTCCTCGGCGCGCGGACCGAGGCCCGTCTCGCCAAGGCGGCGGCCGAGATCGACCTCGACGGCCGGCGCACCGCGTTCCTGCCGACCGACATCACGGACGAGGCGCAGTGCGAGGCGCTGGCCGCGCTCGCGGTCGAGCGGTTCGGGGCGGTCGACGCGGTCGTGCACGTGGCGGCCTGGGACAGCTACTTCGGCGGTGTCGAGGACGCCGACTTCGCGACCTGGCAGGGCGTCCTGGATGTCAATCTGCTGGGCACCCTGCGGATGACCCGGGCCTGCCTGCCCGCCCTGAAGGCGCGGGGCGGTTCCGTCGTCCTCATCGGTACGCAGTCGGCGGTGGCCGCGCCCTCGCAGGTACGGCAGGCGGCGTACGCGGCCTCGAAGGGGGCGCTGACCTCGGCGATGTACTCGATGGCGCAGGAGCTGGGGCCGTACCGGATCCGGGTCAACACCGTCCTGCCGGGCTGGATGTGGGGGCCGCCGGTGCAGGCGTACGTCCGGTTCGCCGCGGACACGGAAGGGGTGGCGGAGGCCGAGGTGCTGGGCCGGCTCACAGAGCGGATGGCGCTGCCCGACCTGGCCACCGACGGGGACGTGGCGGAGGCGGCGGCCTTCCTCGCCTCGGACCGGGCCCGGGCCATCACCGGGCAGTCGCTGCTCGTCAACGCGGGCGAGCTGATGCGGTAGCGCCCAGGTGGTGGCCCCCGGCGCCCCGGGGCGGCCGCTGCCACCGATCGCCCTCCGGCCGCACGGCACCTTCGCCGTGCGGCCCTTTTTGACCCCATCTGAGTTCATGAATATGAACGCAGGTCAAAAACTCGAACGATTTTACTCCCTCTTGACCCTCCAGTCCGTTGTCGCGGCCGGTCACGTCGCCACACCATGAACGGCGTTCACAAGGCGGACCGGACCCCTGGAGGGGGCGCAATGAACAGTCTCGACTGGGCCGTGCTCATCGGCTACTTCGGCGTGATGGTCGCGATCGGCGTCTGGTCCCACAAGCGCGTGGACGACGTCTCCGACTACTTCACCGCCGGAGGCAAGATGCCCTGGTGGCTCTCCGGCATCTCGCACCACATGTCGGGCTACAGCGCCGTGATGTTCACCGGCTACGCCGGCATCGCGTACACCTACGGCGTCACGTCGTACGTCACCTGGTCCTTCCCCATCGCGATCGGCATCGCGATCGGGGCCCACCTCTTCGCGCCCCGGCTCAACCGGCTCCGGTCGCGGCTGCACGTCGCCTCCCCGCTGGAATACCTGAAGAACCGCTACAACCTGCCCACCCAGCAGGCCCTCGCCTGGTCGGGGGTGCTGCTGAAGATCGTCGACGTGGGCGCCAAGTGGGCCGCCATCGCCACCCTGCTCTCCGTCTTCACCGGCATCTCCCTCAACGAAGGCATCCTCATCACCGGTGTCATCACGGGCATCTACTGCACCGTCGGCGGGCTGTGGGCCGACGCGCTCACCGAACTGGGGCAGTTCGTCATCCAGTTCTTCGCCGGCATCGCGATGCTCGTCGCCGTCCTGGCCGAGCTGGGCGGGTTCAGCGCCCTGTGGACCGTCTGGGACCGGCCGGAGCTGCAGGGGCACACCGCGCCCACCGCCGGCCCGTACACGATGACGTTCCTCCTCGCCTACCTCTTCATCAAGACCTTCGAGTACAGCGGCGGCATGTGGAACCAGGCCCAGCGCTACATGGCGACCCCCACCGCCCGCGAGGCCACCCGCTCCGGGCGGCTCTCCGCCGTGCTGTGGTTCGTCTGGCCGCTCGTCCTCTTCTTCCCCATGTGGGTCGCGCCGCTGCTCGTCGACCCGAAGAAGCCCGACGCCTCCGACAGCTACGCCCTGATGACCGAGCAACTGCTGCCGCACGGTCTGCTCGGCCTGGTCATCGTCGGCTTCTTCTCGCACACCATGGCCATGTGCTCCTCCGACGCCAACGCCATCGCGGCCGTCTTCACCCGGGACATCGCGCCCGTGATGAGCAAGGCCGCGCGGAGCTGGACACACCGGGCCGGGCTGCTCGCGGCCCGCTGGTCGACGATCGCGTTCCTCGCGCTGTCGATGGCGGTCGCGACCCAGGTCAACTCCCCCGCCTTCAAGGACATCATCACCGTCGTCATCAAGTGGGTGGCCGGTCTGATGGGGCCGATCGCGATCCCGTTCATGCTCGGCCTGCTGCGCACCTTCCGGAAGTCCGGGCCCACGGCGGCGCTGGTCTCCTGGGCCGCCGGACTCTTCGCCTTCTGGCTGACCAACTACGGCCTGGACGGCGTCGAGCTGCAGATCCAGATCGTCTCGCCGCTCGCCACCTCCCTGATCCTCTACGTCCTCATCGGCTTCCTCCGGCCGGAGGACACCCCGGAGCGGGACGCCGTCCTGGACAAGCTCCACTCGGACGGCGGCAGCCCGGCCGGAGCCGCCGCCGTCCCCGCGCAGCGCGACGGCGACCGGGCGGATCAGCCCCTCGGGTAGCGCGCCAGCCAGCCGGGCGAGGACTCGGAGGGGCTGTGCAGGGCGGCGCCCTGCGTCATCTCCATCGCGAAGTCGTCCGCGATCTCCAGGACCGTCGCACGGCCCTCCAGCTCGGCCAGCCAGGCCGGCGGGAGGGCCGTCTCGCCGTGCAGGGCGCCGAGCAGCGCGCCCGTCACCGCTCCGGTCACCGCCGACGGCCCGTCGTGGTTGACCGCGAGGCGCAGGCCGTGGCGGATGTCCTCGCCGACGAGGGCGCAGTACACCGCGACGGCGAGCAGGTTCTCGGCCCGGTCCTCGTCCGCGCCGAGCGCGGTGACCCGGGCGGCGTTCGGCATGCCCTGGCGTACGGCTCCGAGGGCCTGCTGGAGGGCCGCGGTGACGGGTTCGTGGCCGGGGCGCGGGGCGAGCTGCGCGAGGGCCCGCTGCACCGAGGCGTCGACGCTGTCGCCCCGCGCGAGGCCGTGGACGACGACGGCGAGGGCGCCGGCCGCGAGGTAGGCGGCCGGGTCGCCGTGCGACTGCGCCGCGCACTCCACGGCCAACTGGCACACCAGCTGGGGCTCCCAGCCGACCAGGAGCCCGAAGGGGGCGGAGCGGACCAGCGCGCCGGAATCGGTCGCGTCCGGGTTCTTGGGCTTGTCGAGGGTGCCGAGGAGTTCGTCGCCGAAGCCGGTCAGACAGGCGCGGGCGGGGTCCCGGCGGGCGTAGAGCCACTCCTCGCGGGCGAGCCAGCCGTTGTCCTTGCGCCGTTCGTCGGGGCCCCAGTCGCGCTGGGTGGCCGCCCAGCGCAGATGGGCGCGGTGGACGTCGGTGGGCGGGTGCCAGGCGCCGGTGTCCCGGCGGACCTGGGCGCGTATCAGGCCGTCGACGGTGAACAGGGTCATCTGGGTGGCGGCGGTGACGGCCCCGCGTCTGCCATAGGCGGGGACGGGCTCGGTCAGGCCCTCCGGTCCGTGCGCGGCCCTGATCTCCGCCAGGGACCGCCCCGCGACCCCCGCGCCGAACGCGTCCCCGACGGCCCCGCCGAGGAGACAGCCGCGCACCCGGGCCCGAAAGTCCTGCTGTTCGGCGCGGCCCCACACGGCCGCGGCGGTTGTGGTCACGACGTGCCCTCTCCCGGAAAGCCCTCGGCGCACAGGTCTCGGAGCACTGTAATGGACCGCGTTCGCACGTTCGCGGGGCGGAACCTTTTGCGATCGGAGGCCTTTCTGTCCGCTTTCGACCGCGGTGCGCCCGAAGTGCCGTCACGAGGGGGCTTCGGGCGGGGCGGTCACTGCGGCAGCACCGGCAGCAGCTCCGGCAGGTGCCCGTCGGAGGCCTTCGCCGCCCGGACCCGCTCCTCGGGCACCTCGCCGTACAGCGTCGTCCGGGGCCGCGACGGGCGGCCCGCCGCCTCCGCGATGGCGACCAGGTCCCGGACCGAGCGGTACGAGCCGTAGCCCGAGCCGGCCATGCGGGAGATGGTCTCCTCCATCAGCGTGCCGCCGAGGTCGTTGGCGCCCGAGCGGAGCATCTCCGCCGCGCCGTCCGCCCCCAGCTTCACCCAGCTGGTCTGGATGTTCGGGATGTAGGGGTGCAGCAGCAGCCGGGCCATCGCCGTGACCGCGCGGTTGTCGCGGACGGTGGGCCCGGGGCGGGCGATCCCCGCGAGGTAGACGGGCGCGTTGGTGTGGATGAAGGGGAGCGTCACGAACTCGGTGAAGCCGCCGGTCCGCTGCTGGATCCCGGCCAGTGTGCGGAAGTGGCCGAGCCAGTGCCGGGGCTGGTCGACATGGCCGTACATCATCGTGGACGAGGAGCGGATGCCCAGTTCGTGAGCGGTGGTGACGACCTCGATCCAGGTCGCCGTGGGCAGCTTGCCCTTGGTCAGGACCCAGCGGACCTCGTCGTCCAGGATCTCGGCGGCCGTGCCGGGGATCGAGTCGAGCCCGGCCTCCTTGGCCGCCGTCAGCCACTCCCGGATGGAAAGGCCGGTCCGGGTCGCGCCGTTGACGACCTCCATCGGCGAGAAGGCGTGCACGTGCATGCCGGGGACGCGTTCCTTCACCGCCCGCGCGATGTCGAAGTAGGCCGTGCCCGGCAGGTCGGGGTGGATGCCGCCCTGCATGCAGACCTCCACCGCGCCGACCTCCCACGCCTGCTGGGCCCGGTCGGCGACCTGGTCGAGGGAGAGGGTGTAGGCGTCGGCGTCGGTGCGGCGCTGCGCGAAGGCGCAGAAGCGGCAGCCGGTGTAGCAGACGTTGGTGAAGTTGATGTTCCGGGTGACGACGTACGTGACGTCGTCGCCGACCGCCGCCTTGCGGACGTCGTCGGCGATCCGGGTCAGCGCGTCGAGGGCGGGGCCGTCCGCGTGCAGCAGGGCCAGGGCCTGGTCGTCGGTGAGCCGGGTCGGGTCGTCGGCGGCCACGGCGAGGGCGTCGCGGACATCGGTGTCGATGCGCTGCGGGACCATGCCGGGGGCGGCCGCCTCGCGTAGCGCCTCCCAGTCGCCGTAGACCTCGTCGAAGTCCTCGCGGCGGTCGTGGGTGCGGCCGGTGGTGTCGATGGTGCGGTGCAGGTCGGTGCGGCCGGCGGCGGTGAAGGCCTCGTCCGGCTCCTGCCAGGGCAGCCCGCGCACCTCCGCGTCCGGGTTCGCGAGGCCGGTCTCCGGGTCGGCGAGGGCGCGGACGTGCGGCAGCAGCCGCGGGTCGAGCCAGGGCTCGCCGCGGCCGACGAACTCGGGGTACACGCAGAGGCGTTCGCGCAGCTCGAAGCCGACGGCGCGGGACTTCTCGGCGAGGGTGTCGATCTGCGGCCAGGGCCGCTCCGGGTTGACGTGGTCGATGGTGAGGGGCGAGACGCCGCCCCAGTCGTCGATGCCGGCGGCGATGAGGCGGCCGTACTCCTCGTCGACGAGGTTCGGCGGGGCCTGGAGGCAGGCGCTCGGGCCCATGATGTGGCGGGCGACGGCGACGGTGGCGATCAGGTCGTCGAGCTCCGCGTCCGGCATGCCGCGCATCGCCGTGTCCGGCTTCGCGCGGAAGTTCTGGATGATCAGTTCCTGGACGGAGTGGTAGGCGCGGGAGACCTTGCGCAGCGCGAAGAGGGAGTCGGCCCGCTCCTCGTGGGTCTCGCCGATCCCGATGAGGAGGCCGCTGGTGAAGGGGACGGAGGAGCGTCCGGCGTCCTCCAGGACCCGCAGCCGCACGGCGGGGTCCTTGTCGGGGGAGCCGTAGTGCGGTCCGCCGGGCTCGGACCACAGGCGGGTGGCGGTCGTCTCCAGCATCATGCCCATCGACGGCGCGACCGGCTTGAGGCGCTGGAAGTCGGTCCAGGAGAGCACGCCGGGGTTGAGGTGGGGCAGCAGCCCGGTCTCCTCCAGGATCCGGATCGCCATGGCCCGTACGTACGCCAGGGTGTCGTCGTAGCCGTGCGCGTCGAGCCATTCGCGCGCCTCGGGCCAGCGGTCCTCGGGCTTGTCGCCGAGCGTGATCAGGGCTTCCTTGCAGCCCAGTTCGGCGCCGCGGCGGGCGATGTCGAGGACCTCGTCGGGGGACATGAACATCCCGTGCCCGGCGCGGCGCAGCTTGCCGGGGACGGTGACGAAGGTGCAGTAGTGACACGTGTCCCGGCAGAGCCGGGTGAGCGGGATGAACACGCTCTTGGAGTAGGTGATGACTCCGGGCCGCCCGGCGGCCTCCAGACCGGCGTCCCGGACCCGGCCGGCGGAGGCGACGAGGTCGTCCAGGTCGGCGCCGCGCGCCCGGAGCAGCACGGCGGCCTCGGTGACGTCGAGCGCCACCCCGTCCCTGGCCCGCTTGAGGGCGCGGCGCATGGCGTTCTCGGTGGGCCGTGGTGCCGGGCCGGGCTGCTGATCCGTCATGGACCGAGCATACGAGTGCCCCCGCGCGGACAGGAGGCCCCGTCCGGCCTCGGCCGTGGCGCCCTCCCGGCCCGGCCCTACAGGTACGGGGCGTACGCGTCGAGGACGCCCAGGACTTCCGCCTCCCCCGCCGGGGGCAGCTGCAGGACGACCTCCTCGCAGCCCAGTTCGGCGTAGTGCGCCAGCTTCCCGGGGTTCGGCAGGACCGCGTACGGGACGATCCGGAGGGTCCGCGGGTCGCGGCCGGCCTTCTCCCAGACCTCGCGGAGCGCCGGGACGGACTCCGAGAGGCCGCGGCCGCCGATGGGCATCCAGCCGTCGGCGTACTCGGTGATGTGCGCGAAGAGCGTGGGGCCGGCCGCGCCGCCGACGAGGGTGCGGGGGGCGCCGCCGAGCGGCTTGGGCCAGGCGAAGGAGGCGCGTACGGACACCCCGTGCCCGCCCTCGTACGCGGTGGGTTCGGCGGCCCACAGGGCGCGCATCAGCGCCATCCGCTCCCGGGTCAGCTCGCGTCGGGTGGACCACTCCACGCCGTGGTCGGCGGCCTCCTCCTTGTTCCAGCCGAAGCCGACGCCGAGGGTGAAGCGCCCGCCGGAGAGGTGGTCGAGGGTGGCGATCTGCTTGGCCAGGGCGATCGGGTCGTGCTGGGTGACCAGCGTGATGCCGGTGCCGAGCCCGAGGCGGTCGGTGACGGCGGCGGCCTGGCCGAGGGCGACGAAGGGGTCGAGGGTGCGGCCGTACTCCGGGGGCAGTTCGGTGCCCGCGGCCGGGTAGGGCGTGGTGCGCTCGATCGGGATGTGGGTGTGCTCGGGGAGGTAGAGCCCGGCGAAGCCGCGCCGCTCCAGCTCGCGGGCGAGGCGCACGGGGGAGATGGTCTCGTCGGTCAGGAAGATCGTGGTCGAGATCCGCATAGCGGCACGGTAGGGGGTGCGGCCGTGATTTCCGAGAGGTGCGGCACCGCGGGCCTCTTGTGTTGTCCGGCGGTTCATGCGCTCCTACGAGGGTGCCGGACATGAGCGGACCGACCCGACGAACGCTCCTGGCGACGAGCGTCGCCTCCGCCTTCACCGTGGGGGGCGTGAGCTTCGCGCACGCCGCGGGCACCCCCGGCGGCGACCGTACGGAGACGGTCGGCGGTACCCTGCCGCCCGGCTCCCCCGACTACGTCTACCTGCCCGTCGAGGTCCCGCGCGGGGTGCGCGAGATCCACGTGTCGTACGCGTACGAGCGCCCCGCCGTCCCCGCCGGGACGCAGGGCAACGCGCTCGACATCGGCCTCTTCGACCAGCGCGGCACCGGCCTCGGCGGGGCCGGGTTCCGGGGCTGGTCGGGAGGGGCGCGGACGGAGTTCTTCCTGCGGGCCGACGCGGCCACCCCCGGCTATGTGGCCGGGCCGCTGAGGGCCGGGACCTGGTTCGTGGTGCTCGCGCCGTACACGGTGGCGCCGCGGGGGCTGACGTACACGGTGACGGTCACCCTCCGTTTCGGCGACCCGGCGCCCGCCCCCGCGGTCGTGTACCCGCCGGAGCGGGCGAGGGGGCGCGGCCGGGCCTGGTACCGGGGCGACTGCCACCTCCACACGGTGTACTCGGACGGGCGGCGCACGCCCGCGGAGGTCGCCGCGCTCGCCCGCGCCGCCGGGCTCGACTTCCTGACCGCCACCGAGCACAACACGCACGGCGGGCACGGGGCGTGGGCCGGGCACGCCGGGGACGACCTGCTGGTCCTGCTCGGCGAGGAGGTCACCACCCGCAACGGTCACGTGCTGGCCGTGGGCACGGACCCGGGCACCTTCGTGGACTGGCGCTACCGGGCCCGGGAGAACCGCTTCGGGCGCTTCGCGCGGGAGATCCGCCGGGCGGGCGGGCTGGTCGTCCCGGCGCATCCGCACGCCCCCTGCGTGGGCTGCGCCTGGAAGTTCGGTTTCGGCGACGCGGACGCGGTGGAGGTGTGGAACGGCCCGTACACCCCGGACGACGAGGTCGCGCTGGCCGACTGGGACGCGGCGCTCGCCCGGGGCCGCCGGATCCCGGCGATGGGCGGCAGCGACGCCCACCGGGACCCGGACCGGGTCGGCACCCCGCAGACCGTGGTCCTGGCCCACGAGCTGAGCCGGACGGCGATTCTGGCGGGCCTGCGCGCGGGCCGTTCGTACGTCGCCGAGTCCTCGGCGGTCGCCCTGGACTTCACCGTGACGGACGGGCGGGGGCGGACGGCCGGGATCGGCGAGCGGCTCGCGGTCCCGGCGGACGCGCCGGTCAGGGTCCGGCTGGCGGTGCGCGGGGCCCCGGCGGGCGGCACGGTCCGCTTCGTCACGGACCAGGGCGTGCTGCACACGGCGCCGGCCGCCGCGGGTCCGGTGGAGTGGGTGACGACGGCGGCGTACGCGACCTACGTACGGGCGGAGGTCCGCCATCCGGCGATGCTGCCCCCGCTGCCGGGCGCGCTCGCGGGCTTCACCAATCCGGTGTTCCTGGAGGCCCGGGGGGTCAGCCCTGGTACTCGCTGAGGTCGATGGCGTGGATGCGCAGGGGGACGCCGAAGTCCGGGTGGTCCGTCTCGCGTTCCGGGGTCATGCCGAGCTTGCGCACGACGTTCTCGGAGGCCTCGTTGGAGATGTGCGTGACGGCGACGACCCGGTCGAGGGCGCGGTCCTGCAGGGCGAACTCCAGGACCGCGTGCGCGGCCTCGGAGGCGTATCCCTGTCCCCAGAAGGGCCGTCCGAGCCGCCAGCCGATCTCGACCTCGTGGCGCAGGTCGGGCAGGAACGCGGGGACGGAGAGGCCGGCGAAGCCGATCAGCTCGCCGGAGCCGAGGAGTTCGACGGCGAAGAGCCCGAAGCCCTCGTCGTCCCACTCCTCCTCCCACCGCTCGATGTCCTCGGCGGTCTGCTCCAGATCCCGGACGGACCCGTCGCCGATCCAGCGCATCACCTCGGGGTCGGCGTTGATCTCGGCCATGGGCACGAGGTCGTCGTCGGTCCAGCGGCGGAGGAGGAGGCGGGGCGTGAGGATCTCGGTCATGGCCCCATCGTCTCGCACCCGGCCGGCCGGAGACGTCACGGTCCAACCCTTGACCTCGACCTTGGTCGAGGTACCAAGCTCGTGGGCATGGACACGGACACCACGAGCACCACCGATGACACGGCCTCCCCCACAGGTGCGGCCTCCCTCGCCGACAGCGCCGCCGTCACGCGCCTCTTCGATCGCTACCTGCGCTCCCTCGACGACCGGGGGCCGTACGACGCGGCCTGGGCGGCGGACTTCTTCACCGAGGACGCCACGACCTCGACACCGGCCGGGGACGTCCGCGGGCGGGAGGCGATCGCCGCGAACATACGGATGGCGATGGGGCTCTTCGAGCGGACGGTGCACTTCGGCTCGAACTACCTCGTCGACGTGGAGGGCGACCGGGCCACGCTCGTGGGCAACCAGCTCTCCACGCACGTACGGGCCGGCAGCGGGAAGCTCTTCGTCTCCGGCGGCCGGACGGAGAACGCGCTCGTCCGAACCCCCCGGGGCTGGCGGCTGTCCCGGGCGGACCTGCGCGTCGTGTGGACGCAGGGCGACCGGCCGGTGATCCCCGGCGCGGGCGCCGCCCCGCACTGAGTCGCCGGCCGGAGACGTCACGGTCCGGCGGGCGGGCGCACCGGCGCGGCGGGACCCCGTCCGGTCCCGCCGCGCCGGCGGTCGTGTGCGTGCCGTGCGGTCAGTCGGCGACGACCAGCGCCGGCGTCTCCTTGGTCAGCACCTCGCCGCGGAAGAACGCGGGGCTCCTGCGCTGCATGACCAGCATGATCACCACGCCGAGGAGCAGCAGTCCGACGCCGATGACGAAGACCGAGCCGACGCCGAGGACCGAGGAGCCGCTGCCGTAGGCGGGGTCCCACATGTCGTACAGGGTCTTGCCGAAGACCGCGGTCAGCAGGATGCCGCCGAGGACCGGGCAGACGCCCTTGTAGAGAAGGTTCCGGCCGGAGTGGAAGAGCTCCTTGCGGAAGTACCAGGCGCAGGCGAACGCGGTGAGCGAGTAGTAGAAGCAGATCATCAGGCCGAGCGCGTAGATCGTGTCGACCAGGACGTTCTCGCTGACCAGGGTCATGACGGTGTAGAAGACGCCGGTCGCGACGCCCGCGATGATCGTGGCCTTGCCGGGGACCTTGAAGCGGGGGTGGACCTTGGCGAAGGAGGCCGGGAGCGCCTCGTACGCCGACATCGCCAGCACGGTGCGGGCCACCGGGATGAACGTCGTCTGGAGGCTGGCCGCCGCCGAGGCGAGGACGGCGACGAAGAGCAGGATGCCGAGGGCCGGGCCCATGACCGGGCCGGCGAGGGCGGCGAAGACGTTGTCGGAGGTCTCCGGGTTGGCGAGGCCGAGGCCGGAGTCGCCGGAGCCGACGGCCATCTGCGCGGCGATGCCGGTGGCCAGGTAGGAGGCGACCAGGACGACCATCGCGATGAGCGCGGCGCGGCCGGGGGTCCTGGTGGAGCCGGAGGTCTCCTCGTTGGTGGCGAGACAGGCGTCCCAGCCCCAGTACATGAAGATCGAGAGGGAGAGGCCGGCGGTGAAGGCCGCGAAGGACTGGACCGCGAACGGGTTCATCCAGGACCAGGAGAAGCTCAGTCCGGTGTCGAAGGCGCCGCTGCCGGCCTTCTGGAAGGCCATCGCGACGAAGACGACGAGCACGACGAGCTGGAGGCCGACGAGGGCGTACTGCACGCCCTTGGTGGCGGTCATGCCGCGGTAGCTGATCGCGGTGGCGAGGGCGATGAGCGCGAGGCAGGTGACGATGTGGACGGCCTTGTTGTCGTCCAGGGCCGCGATCGACGGATCGCCCGTGATCTCGCCGGCCAGCAGCCAGAAGTAGGAGGTCGCGACGCCGGCCAGGTTGGAGAGCACGATGATCGTCGCGATGACGAGGCCCCAGCCGCACATCCAGCCGATCCGGGGGCCGAAGGCCTTCACGGTCCACGTGAAGGAGGTGCCGCAGTCCGGCATGACCTTGTTGAGCTCGCGGTAGGCGAAGGCCACCAGGAGCATCGGGAGGAAGCCGGCGAGGAAGATCGCGGGCATCTGGAGTCCGACCTCGCCGGCCGTGGAGCCGAGGGTGGAGGTCAGGCAGTAGACGGGGGCGACGGTGGAGATGCCGATGACGGCACTGCCCATCAGCCCGACGGAGTTCCCGCCGAGCCCCTTGCGCCGTACGCCCTGGGTGTCGCCCGGAGCGACGACGCCCCTTACCGTGTCTCCGGCCTGGGGCCGTGCATCCACCTGAGTCATGAACAGGACGTTAAGTGCTGCGGTTTCCACATCTGGAAGATCACAATCCACTCACAGCGCGGATCTTCACCTTGTAATGCGAGGCGAAATCCGGACGATCACCGATGATTGAAAGATCGATGATCCGACATACCGACCGATTGGTTGGAGCGCCGGTCAATGTCCGATATGCGGGAACCGCAGCACCATCCGAAATGTCCGTTTCCAAAATTTCCCGTGCCGTTTTTCCGGCCGTCCCGCCCGGGCCTCCGGGGACCCTCCCGAAGGCCCCGTCCGGTGATCAACCGGGCCAGACCACCGCCTGCGTCTCGCTGTACGCGTGCAGGGCGTACGAGCCGACGTCGCGCCCCACACCGCTCTTCTTGAACCCGCCGAACGGCGCCTCCATGTTCCGTCCGACGGTGTTCACCCCGACGCCCCCCGCCCGCAGCCGGGCAGCGACGCGGAAGGCGCGGGCCACGTCGCCCGACCAGACGTAGTCGATGAGGCCGTAGTCGCTGTCGTTCGCCAGCGCGATCCCCTCCTCCTCGTCGTCGAAGGGGACGACCACCACGACCGGGCCGAAGATCTCCTCCCGGACGACCCGCATGTCCGGGGTGCACTCCGCGAGCAGGGTGGGGGCGACGTAGAAGCCCCGCGGCAGGTCCGGCCGCTCGCCGCCGGCGACGACCCGGGCGCCCTCCTTCCGCCCCAGGGCGACGTACGCCTCCACCCGGTCGCGGTGGGCCGCCGAGATCACCGGGCCGACCACCGTGCCCCGCGCCGCCGGGTCGCCGACCTTCATGTACGCCAGACAGCCGGTGAGCTTCTCGATCAGCCGGTCGTGGATCCCGCGCTGGGCGAGGACCCGGGTCGGGGCCGTGCAGATCTGGCCGCTGTAGAAGGAGAAGGTGGTGCCGATCCCCGCCACGGCGGAGTCCAGGTCGGCGTCGTCGAAGACGAGCGCCGCCCCCTTGCCGCCCAGCTCCATGAGCTGTCGCTTCAGCTCCCGGCCGCAGACCTCGCCGATCCGCTGGCCGACGGCCGTCGAGCCGGTGAAGGAGACCATGTCGACGTCCGGGGAGTCGACGGCCGCCTCCCCGACGGCGGCGCCCGCCCCGGTGACCACGTTGACGACGCCCGCCGGGACGCCCGCCTCCGCGAGGGCCCGGGTCATCGCGTAGACCGAGAGCGGGTCCTGCGGCGCCGGTTTCACCACGACGGTGTTCCCCATGGCGAGCGCGGGGGCGATCTTGCCCGCCGGATTGGCCCAGGGGTTGTTGTACGAGGTGATGCAGGTGACCACCCCGACCGGGCGGCGGACGGCGACCGCGCCGAAGACCCCGGCCCTGCCCATCGGGCCCGCCTCGTTGACCTGCGGGGGCAGCGCCCGCTCGACCGGCTCCAGGGCGCCGCGTGCGTACCGCCGGAAGCGGGAGGCGCCGACGGCGACCTGCATCCCGCGCGCGGTGGCGGTGGTCGCGCCGGTCTCGGCCCGGGCGAGGGCCACGTTCTCCTCGGCGTCCCGGGCCATCAGATCCGCGGCCCGGTCGAGGATCGCGGCCCGCTCCTCCGGTTTCGTACGGGACCAGGTCGCGAAGGCCTCCCGGGCCGCGGCCGCCGCCTCGTACACCTGGCTCCGGGAGGCCTCGGGCGCGAGGCCGACGACCTCCTCGGTGGCCGGGTCGACCACGTCGTAGTGCCCGCCCTCGGGCTCGACCCACTCCCCGCCGATGAACAGTCGCTGCGTCACCGTGTGGACACCGTCCTCGTGTCACGGCCCGAGCGCAGCACCCTGCCGGGGATCGCGCCGGTCACCTCGTCGTCGCGGATGGTCTCGACGCCGTTGACGCGGACGGAGACGACACCGATCGCCCGCGAGTCGAGCCGGGGACTGTCCCCGGGCAGGTCGTGCACCAGGGTGGCCGGGCCCGCGTCGATCCGCTCGGGGTCGAAGAGGACCAGGTCGGCGTGGAAGCCCTCGGCGATCCGCCCGCGCTCGCGCAGCCCGAAGAGCCGGGCCGGGTCGTCGCTGAGCATCCGCACCGCCCGCTCCAGCGGGACCAGCTTCCGGCCGCGCAGGCAGTCGCCGAGGAAACGCGTGGTGTACGGGGCGCCGCACATGCGGTCCAGGTGCGCGCCGGCGTCGGAGCCGCCCAGCAGCACGTCCTCGTGCTCCCAGGTCTCGCGGCGCAGCGCCCATGAGGCCGGGTCGTTGTCGCTGGGCATGGGCCACAGCACGGTCTTCAGGTCGTCGTTGGCGCAGATCTCGACGAGGCACTGGAAGGGGTCCTGGCCGCGTTCGGCGGCGATGTCGTCCACGACCCGACCGGTGAGGCCCGCGTTCTCGCGGCTGTAGGTGTCGCCGATGACATAGCGGCCGAAGTGCGCGAGGCGGCGGAAGACGCCGGCCTCCTTGGAGTCGGCGCGGCGCAGCATCCCGGCCCGCACGTCCGGGTCGCGGAGCCTGGCGATCCGCTCGGGGACGGGCAGCCCGAGGATCTCGCCCCAGCCGGGGATGAGGTTGAGGGCGCAGAAGGTGCCGAGCGACATGTTCATGGGGGTGAGGATCGGCATGGTGAGGGCGACGATCCGGCCGCCGGACTTGCGGGCGCGTTCGGAGGCGAGGAGCTGGCGCGGGACGCGTTCGGGGACGGTGGCGTCGATGGTGAGGACGTTCCAGTTGAGCGGGCGTCCGGCGGCGGCTGTCATCTCCACGAAGAGGTCGATCTCCGCGTCGGAGAACTGGTCGAGGCAGCCGGCGAGGATCGCTTCGAGCTGGGTGCCCTCGTGCTCGCCGACCGCCCGGGAGAGGGCGATCAGCTCCTCGGGGGCGGCGTGCCGGGAGGCGACGGGGGCGCCGTCACCGTCGGAGTGGGTGGACGACTGGGTGGTGGACAGGCCCCAGGCGCCGGCGGCCAGGGCGTCGTGGAGCAGCGCCGTCATCCGGTCGAGCTGCTCGGGCGTCGGCCGGCCGCCGACGGCGTCCGCGCCCATCACGTACCGGCGCAGGGCGCAGTGGCCGACCATGAAGCCGGCGTTGACGGCGATCCGGCCTTCGAGGGCGTCGAGGTACTCGCCGAAGGAGGACCAGCTCCAGTCGACGCCCTCCTCCAGGGCCTTGAGGGCCATGCCCTCGACCTTGGACATCATGCGGCGGGTGTAGTCGGCGTCCTCGGGCCGCTCCGGGTGGAGGGGGGCGAGGGTGAAGCCGCAGTTGCCGCCGGCGACGGTGGTGACGCCGTGGTTCATGGAGGGGGTGGCGAAGGGGTCCCAGAAGAGCTGGGCGTCGTAGTGGGTGTGGGGGTCGACGAAGCCGGGGGCGAGGACGAGCCCGGTGGCGTCCTCGGTGCTCGCGGCCTCCTCGGTCACGGTCCCCGGCGCGGCGACGACGGCGATCCGCCCGTCGCGCAGGCCGACGTCGGCGGTACGGGCGGGGGCGCCGGTGCCGTCCACGACGGTGGCGCCCTTGATCAGGTGATCGAGCATGACGGTCCCTTCACTCGGTCCTCTCCACGGGGACGGGCCCCGGCCCGGGACGGGGCAGCCGGCCGCGGCTGCCGCGCCCCCGACCGGGGCCGGTGCGGGGCGGCGGTCCGGGAAGACACCGCCCCGGGTACGGGGGTCCGCCCGCCCTACTCGCCCGCCGCCCGGCGGAAGCGGGTGGTGCGGTGGACGGGGTCGGTGTCGATCCTGGGGATCACGTGCTCGCCGATCAGCCTGATCGAGTTCATCGTGTCCTCGTACGAGATCCCGATCGGCAGCCCGAAGGAGAGCTGGTCCGCCCCGGCCTGCTCCCAGCGCTTGCACTGGCGGGTGACCTCCTCGGGGTCGCCGCAGATCATCAGCTCCTCGGCGATGAGGAGTTCGATGATCTCGGCGCTGTACTCCGGGAGCAGCTCGGGCCACTCCGGGACGCCCTCGGGCCGCGGGAAGGTGTCGTGGTAGCGGAAGAGCAGCGACTGGAGGTAGTTGAGCCCGCCGCCGACGGCGATCTCGACGGCCTTGTCGTGGGTCTCGGCGCAGATCGCCGTCGAGGTCACCATGACGTTGTCGTTGACGAAGTCGCCGACCGCCTTGGCCTCCTTGATCGCGGTCTTGTAGGACTCGACGACCCACTCCATGTCGGAGACCTTCTGCACGCTGAACCCGAGGACGCCGAGCCCCTTACTGCCCGCCATGGCGTACGAGGACGGCGAGCCGGCCGCGTACCACATGGCGGGGTGGGACTTGCCGTACGGCTTGGGCAGGACCTTGCGCGGCGGGAGGGACCAGTGCTTGCCCTGGAAGCCGGCGTACTCCTCCTGGAGCCACATCTTGGGGAACTCGGCGATCGTCTCCTCCCAGATCTCCTTGGTGTGGTTCATGTCGGTGATGCCCGGCATGAACCCGAGGATCTCGTGGGAGCCGGCGCCGCGGCCGGAGCCGAATTCGAAGCGGCCCCCGGAGAGGTGGTCGAGCATGGCGACCTTCTCGGCGACCTTGACCGGGTGGTTCACGGGCGCGAGGGGGTTGAAGATGCCGGAGCCGAGGTGGATCCGGTCGGTGGCGTGGGCGAGGTAGCCGAGGTAGACGTCGTTCGCCGAGAGGTGGGAGTACTCCTCCAGGAAGTGGTGCTCGGAGGCCCAGGCGTACTTGAACCCGGACCTGTCCGCCTGGATGACGTACTCGGTCTCCTCCATCAGCGCCTTGTGCTCGGCCTCGGGATCGGTCTCGGCGCGCTTGCCGACGTATCCCTGTACGAAGATCCCGAATTCCAAGGAAGTTCACCGTCCTCGTTGTTTCTGACATACCGTCAGATTCTCGATGGCCCGACTCTCGCACCGCCGCGCGGAGGCGTCAATAGCTGACGAAGCGTCAGAACAGGCTGACGCCGGCCAGCCAGCCGCCGTCGATGACGAACGGCTGCCCGGTGATGTACGCCGAGTCGTCGCCGGTCAGGAAGAGCGCGAGCGCCGCGACCTCCTCGGGCCGGCCGATCCGGCCGAGCGGCACGAGCTTGCGGTACAGCTCCGCCGTCGCCGCCGGGTCCACGCCCTCCGGATGGCTCATGGGGGTGTCGATGGCGCCCGGGCAGACGGCGTTGACCCGGACGCCCGAGGCGGCCAGCTCCAGGGCCGCGACCCGGGTCAGGCCGAGGACGGCGTGTTTGGTGGCGGCGTAGGCGCCCACCCCCGCCATGCCCGTCAGCCCGGTGTACGAGGCGGTGTTCACGATCGTCCCGCCGCCGGCCGCCGCGATCTCGGGCGCCACGGCCCGGATCCCGAGGAAGCAGCCCACCTGGTTGACCGAGACGATCGCCTGGAACTCCTCCAGGGGCGTGGAGACCAGCTCGTTGAAGCGCAGGATGCCGGCGTTGTTCACCAGTCCGTCGATCCGCCCGAAGCGCTCCGTGGCGACGGCGACGGCGGCCGTCCACTCCTCCTCGCGCGTCACGTCGAGGTGGACGTAGACGGCCCGCTCCTCCCCCAGCTCCTTGGCGAGCGCCTCGCCGGGGTCGTCCAGGACGTCCCCGAGGACCACCCGGGCCCCCTCGGCGGCGAAGAGCCGCGCCTCCTGCTCGCCCTGCCCGCGCGCCGCGCCCGTGATGACGACGACCCGCCCGTCCAGCTTGCCCATGCCTGCCACGCTCCTCAGTTCAGGTGGGGGGCGACCTCGGCGGCGAACGCCGCCATCTGGTCGGTGAGCTCGCTCCGGCTCCGGGAGCGGAACCGGACCTGGATCTGGTCCACGCCCATGGCGCCGTAGGCGTTCAGCGACTCGGCGAGGGCCTCCGGTTTGCCCGACAGCGTGCGGCGGCCGACCTCCCAGCCGGCCTCGCCGACGTAGAGGGGCTCGACGATCGCCCCGACGGTGATCGGGTCCGCGATCCCGGCCTCGGCGCGCAGCTCCCGCAGCCGGGCGATCTGCGCGGCCAGCTTCTCCCGCGGGTCGCCCTGCGGCAGCCAGCCGTCCCCCTTGCGCGCGGCCCGGCGCACCGCGGCCGGTGAGGAGCCGCCGACCCAGACCGGCACCCGCTCCTGGGCGGGCCGGGGCAGCTGGCCGAGGTCCTTGAAGGCGAACCGCTCGCCGCTGTGCTCCGGGTACTCCTCGGGGCCGAGGGCCGCCCGGAGCGCGTCGATCGTCTCGTCGAGGACGCCCCCGCGCCCGGCGAAGTCGGCACCGACCGCCTCGAACTCCTCCTGGACGTGGCCGGCCCCGACCCCGAGGACCAGCCGGCCGCCGGAGAGGTGGTCGAGCGTCGCGTACGCCTTGGCGGTCACCAGCGGGTGGCGCAGCCCGACGACGGCGACGTGGGAGAGCAGCCGGACGCGCTCGGTGGCGGCGGCGAGGAAGGAGAGGGTGGCGACCGGGTCGTACCAGACCGTGCTCATCGGCCCGGCGAGCCGGCGCGGGATGGCGACGTGGTCGCAGCTCGCGATGTAGTCGAAGCCGGTCCGGTCGGCGACCCGGGCGATCTCCACCAGATCGGCCGGGCCGGCGGCCGCCTCCCAGGGCTCGGCGTAGATCGTGCTCTGGGACTGGACCGGGAGCTGCATCCCGTAGACGACCATGGCGACCCCTTAACTGACGAACCGTCAGATGCCGAAGGGCCCCATAGTCGGGGCCCGCCCGCCATCAGGCAAGGGTTGCGCCGGAACAAGGGCGCGGCCGGAGGTCGCGAGCTCGATGTGGGCGACGTATAGTTTCTTGTACATGACCAACATCGCGGGAGGTGCGGCATGGCCGTCACGCAGATCGACATCGACGATGACGCGCTGCAACGGGTGATGGCGCTGTCCGAGGCCAGGACCAAGAAGGAGGCCGTGAACCTCGCCCTCCGGTTCTACGCAGACCGGCGGGAGCGTGCGGCGCGCATCGGCCGCCACTTCGACCGCGCACGCACATGGGGCGCGGTCGAAGACGCCGAGCGGCTGCACCAGGCCGAGAAGGACAGTCGTTGATCTACCTGCTCGACACGTCCGGCCTCGTCCGGCTGCTCGGCGACCCCGCGCTCCAGTCGGCCTGGTGGGACGCCGTCGACGCCGAGGCGATTGCCTCCTGTTACCCGCAGCGCACCGAGTTCCTGCACAGCGCTCGAAGCGCTCGGGAGTACGACGAGATCACGGAGATGTTCACCGACCTCTACCCCGACGTGGCGGTGCCCAAGAACGCGGGGCGGTGGATCGGCTCCGTGCAGCATCGGATGGCGAGGGCCGGGGAGCACAGGAGCGCCTCGGCCGTCGACCTGCTCATCGCCGCCACGGCGGCCCACCATGGGCTCACCGTCCTGCACGACGACGCCGACTACCGCACGGTCGCCCGACACGCGGCCGACCTCGGCGAGCACAACGTCAACGACATCCCGTAGAGGCCGCGGGAGGCCGCCGCCCGGGGAGCGACCTCCCTAGGGCACCCAGAGCCCCTCCGGGGTCAGGCCGAGCAGGTCGATCGCGTTGCCGCGGACGATCCGCTCGACCACGTCCGGTGCCAGGTGGCCCATCTGGGCCTCGCCGACCTCGCGGGACTTGGGCCAGGTGGAGTCCGAGTGGGGGTAGTCCGTCTCGTACAGGACGTTCCCGACGCCGATCGCGTCGAGGTTGCGCAGCCCGAAGGCGTCGTCGAAGAAGCAGCCGTAGACGTGGTCCGCGAAGAGCTCCGACGGCGGGCGCAGCACTTTGTCGGCGACCCCGCCCCAGCCGCGGTTCTCCTCCCAGACCACGTCCGCGCGCTCCAGGATGTAGGGGATCCAGCCGATCTGGCCCTCGGCGTACATCACCCGGAGGTTCGGGAAGCGCTCGAACTTGCCGCTCATCAGCCAGTCGACCATCGAGAAGCAGCAGTTGGCGAAGGTGATGGTGGAGCCGACGGCGGGCGGGGCGTCCGCGGAGGTGGAGGGCATCCGGCTGGACGAGCCGATGTGCATGGCGACCACGGTGCCGGTCTCGTCGCAGGCGCGCAGGAACGGGTCCCAGTAGTCGGTGTGCACCGACGGGAGCCCGAGGTGGGGCGGGATCTCGGAGAAGGCGACGGTGCGCACGCCCCGGGCGGCGTTGCGGCGGACCTCGGCGGCGGCGAGTTCGGCGTCCCAGAGCGGGATCAGCGTGAGGGGTATGAGCCGGCCGCCCGCCTCCGGCCCGCACCACTCCTCGACCATCCAGTCGTTGTAGGCGCGCACCCCGAGGAGGCCCAGCTCGCGGTCGCTCGCCTCGGTGAAGGTCTGCCCGCAGAAGCGGGGAAAGGTCGGGAAGCAGAGCGCGGACTGGACGTGGTTGACGTCCATGTCGGCCAGCCGGTCGGGCACCGCGTAGGAGCCCGGCCGCATCTGTTCGTAGGTGATCACTTCGAGTCTGATCTCGTCGCGGTCGTAGCCCACGGCGGTGTCGAGCCGGGTGAGCGGCCGGTGCAGGTCCTCGTACACCCACCAGTCGCCGATCGGCCCGTCGTCGCCCTTGGCGCCCATGACGGGCGCGAACTTCCCGCCCAGGAAGGTCATTTCCTTCAGGGGCGCGCGGACCACCCGGGGCCCGGAGTCGCGGTACCGGGACGGGAGCCGGTCCCGCCAGACGTGCGGGGGCTCCACGGTGTGGTCGTCCACCGAGATGATCCTGGGGAAGGTCTCCATGCGCTTCACGGTAGCGCCGATCTGACGGGTCGTCAGCTAGTCTGGGCGGGGTTCCTTCGGCGGGTCTTGTGCAGAGGGTCACCCGATGCTGACGCGCTCGCTCCGGACAAGGCAGACTGTCCAGGGCGAAACCAGCGGCAGGGCAGGGGGAGCTATGGACCGTGGAAACGGCCCGCGAGTTCCGGAGCAGCGGGCTCCGTCGACAGGTGGTCCCGACGACGTCGGCAACGACCTGCGCTTCGGCGTGCTCGGCCCGGTCCGCGCCTGGCGGGCCGGCGAAGCGCTCCCCTCCGGATCACCGCAGCAGCGGGCGCTCCTCGCGGCGCTGCTGCTGCGCGACGGGCGCACGGCCACGGCCGCCGAGCTGATCGACGCCATCTGGGGCGACGAACCGCCCTCGCAGGCGCTGGCGGCGGTCCGGACGTACGCCTCGCGGCTGCGCAAGGTCCTTCCCGCAGGCGTGCTGGTCAGCGAGTCCGGCGGCTACGCCGTACGCACCGGGCACTCCGCCGTCGACGTGAACGTCGCGGTCGACCTCGCCGCCGAGGCCGAGAAGCTGCGGGCGGCCGGGGACCGCCGCGGGGCCCGCGCCCTGATCGACAAGTCGCTCGGACTGTGGGACGGCGAGGCGCTGGCCTCCGTCCCGGGGCCGTACGCCGAGAACCAGCGCACCCGTCTCGAGGAGTGGCGCCTGCAGCTCCTGGAGACCCGGCTCGACATGGACCTGGAGGTCGGCGCGCACGCGGAGGCCGTCTCCGAGCTGACCGCGCTCACCGCCGCCCACCCGCTGCGGGAGCGGCTGCGCGAACTGCTCATGCTCGCGCTCTACCGCAGCGGACGGCAGGCGGAGGCGCTGGCCGTGTACGCGGACACCCGCCGGCTCCTCGCCGACGAGCTGGGGGTCGACCCCAACCCCGAGCTCTCCCGCCTCCAGCAGCGGATCCTGCGGGCGGACACCGAGCTGGCCCGCCCGGTCGAGGAACCGGCCCCCGCCCCCGCCGTCGCCCGGCCCGCGCAGCTCCCCGCCACCGTCCCGGACTTCACCGGCCGCGCCTCCTTCGTCCGCGAGCTGGGCGACCGGCTCGCCACGGCGGAGGGCTCCGTGATGGCGGTCTCGGCCCTCGCCGGCATCGGCGGCGTCGGCAAGACGACCCTCGCCGTCCACGTCGCGCACGAGGCCCGCCCGCACTTCCCCGACGGACAGCTCTACGTCGACCTCCAGGGCGCCGGCGCCCGGGCGGCGGCCCCGGAGACCGTCCTCGGCGCGTTCCTGCGCGCCCTGGGCACCCCCGACTCCGCCATCCCGGACTCCCTGGACGAGCGGGCGGCGCTCTACCGCTCGGCGCTCGACGGCCGCCGGATCCTGGTGCTCCTGGACAACGCCAGGGACGCGGCCCAGATCCGCCCGCTGCTGCCCGGCACGGCCGGCTGCGCCGCCCTGGTGACCAGCCGGATCCGGATGCTCGACCTGGCCGGCGCACACCTGGTGGACCTGGACGTGATGTCCCCCGAGGAGGCGCTCCAGCTCTTCACCCGGATCGTCGGCGCGGAGCGGGTCTCCGCCGAGCGCGAGGCGGCCCTGGACGTGGTCGCCGCCTGCGGCTTCCTCCCCCTCGCCATCCGCATCGCCGCCTCCCGCCTGGCGGCCCGGCGCACCTGGACCGTCGCCACCCTCGCGGCCAAGCTCGCCGACGAGCGCCGCCGCCTGGACGAGCTTCAGGCGGGCGACCTCGCGGTCAAGGCCACCTTCGAGCTCGGCTACGGCCAGCTGGAGCCCGCCCAGGCGCGCGCCTTCCGCCTGCTCGGCCTCGCGGACGGGCCCGACATCTCGCTCACGGCCGCCGCCGCGGTCCTGGACCTTCCGGCACGGGACACCGAGGACCTGCTGGAGGCCCTGGTCGACACGTCCCTGCTGGAGTCCGCGGCCCCGGGCCGCTACCGCTACCACGACCTGGTCCGCCTCTACGCCCGCGCCTGCGCCGAGCGGGACGAACAGCCGCCCTCGGAGCGCGGTGCGGCGCTCACCCGCCTGCTCGACTTCTACCTCTCGACGGCGTCACGGGTCTACGCCCTGGAACGGCCGGGCGACCGCCTGGTCGACCACCTGGAGCCGACGGAGTACCCCGGTCTCGCCTTCACCGACCGCCACACCGCCCAGGACTGGCTGTACGCCGAGGCGAACTGCCTGCTGGCGTGCGTGCGACAGGCGGCCGGGGCGGGGGCGCCCCGGCGCGCCGTCGACCTGCTCTGGGTCTGCCTGGACCTCGGCGAGTCGGGCGCGAACGCGAAGGAGTTCGAGGCGGTGGCCGCCGGCGTCCGGGACGCGGCCCGCGCCGGGGGCGACGGGCACGCGGAAGGCCGCGCGCTCATGGTCCTCGCGGGCATCCACCACACCGCGGGCCGCTTCCAGGAGGCGGACCGGGACGCCGAACTGGCCCTGCCCCACGCCGAGGCGGCCGGGGACCCGCTGCCGGCCTGCTGGTCCGCCAACGCGCGGGGGATCATAGCCCTGTACCAGAACCGCTTCGAGGAGGGCGAGCGGCACCTCGCGCAGGCCATCGAGCGGTTCCGCGCCATCGGGGACCGGCCGGGCGAGGCCAGCGCGCTGTGCAACCTCTCCCGCATTCACCTGGCCACGGACCGGACGGCGAGCGCGATCACCCTCGCCGAGCGGGGCACCGAGATCTACGACTCCATGGGGCACGCGCTGCGCGGTGCCAACGGCCGGTACGCCCTAGGGCTCGCGCTCACCCAGGACAACCAGCTCGTCGCGGCGGGCGAGCGGCTGCGGCAGGCCCTGGCGGTCTTCGAGGACAGCCGGCAGCGGCTCTGGGAGGGCATGACGCTCTTCCGGCTGTCGGAGGTCGACCTGGCGGCCCGGCGCCACGCCCAGGCCGCGTCCAACGCCGAGATGGCGCTGACCGTCCTGCGCGGCATCGGCGGCGAGTGGCGGCGCGGCAACGTCCTGACCGTGCTGGGCCGCGCCCTCTTCGGGATCGGCCAGACCGGGCGCGCACAGGTCTGCTGGCGGGAGGCGCTGGAGATCTTCGACGGGATCGGAGCCGCGGAGGCGGGCGAGGTGCGGGCCCTGCTGGCCCCGGTGGCCGCGGCCTGAGAGCCGCCGGACCCGCCTCCGGGCCGGCCTCGGGCCGGCCGGCGCGCCGCGTCCCGGCCGCGTACCGAACGCCTCCCAGCCCCTCCCGGCCCTCGGGGCCTGCGCGTTCATCGTTCGTTTATCGCCGCCCGGCAGTCTTCTTCTCATCGATCCGTCGCGTCGGGGGGCAGACGGGTCGGCGATGAGGCCGTCACTCGGACGCATTAGGGTGAGCGGCCCTGAGAGGCCCGTCCGGCCGTCCACGGGGGAACAGCCGGACGGGCTTCCCGAACCATCCGTCTATGCACAGGAGTTGACGAGCATGAGCGACGCCACCGAGAAGGAACCGGTCATCAAGCCGCAGGACATGCACGCCACGGGCGGCACCGAGGGCGACGTCACCACCAAGGACATGCACGCCACGGGCACCGGCGACGGCCTCGTCACCAAGGACATGCACGCCACGTCCGAGCCGTTCAAGCCGGTCAAGAACACCTGAGACCTTCGCGCGGGGGGAGCCGGCCGCGGCGGCGCCATCGGGGGAGCCGCCGGGGCCGTGAAGGTCCGGACGCCACACCGCGCGCGCTCGGGGGACGCCCGACGGGCCCTGGGGGGACCCGCCGGGTCGGGCGCGCCACGCGGCGACCGGACACGGGACGGAGGGGCCGGGCATCACGCCCGGCCCCTCCGTCCCGTGCGTGTCCCGCGCGGGACCCGGGGTCACCCCGCCGCGCCCCGCAGCACCCCCTTGACCACCTTCCCCGAGGCGTTGCGCGGAAGTTCGGGCACGAACTCGACCTGCCGGGGGACCTTGTAGTTCGCCATCTCCCGCCGCGCCCAGGCGATCAGGTCGTCCCCCGTCACGCGCGCCCCCGCCCGCCGGACCGCGAAGGCCTTGCCCACCTCGCCGAGGCGCGCGTCCGGGACGCCGATGACCGCCACGTCGGCGATGTCCGGGTGCAGACCCAGGAGTTGCTCGATCTCCGCCGGATAGGCGTTGAAGCCGCCGACGATGAACATGTCCTTCACACGGTCGGTGATGCGCAGATTGCCCGCCTCGTCGAGGACGCCCACGTCGCCGGTGCGGAGCCAGCCGTCCGGGTCGACGGCCCGGGCGGTCTCCTCCTCGTCCTCGAAGTACCCCCGCATGACGTGGTGGCCGCGGACCAGGATCTCCCCGGTCTCCGAGAGCCGGACCTCGGTGTCCGGGATCGGCCGGCCCGAGGTGGTCGCGATCACCTCCGCCGGATCGCCCCGGCGGCACATGGTGACGATGCCGCTCGCCTCGGAGAGGCCGTACGCCGTGAGGACCGTGCCGACGCCGAGTTCGCCGCGCAGCCGCTCGACCAGCCGGAGCGGGACGACGGCGGCGCCGGTCACGACGAGCCGGAGCGCGGAGAGGTCGTACGCCGAGCGGGACGGGTGGTCCAGGAGGGACTGGTGCAGCGTCGGCGGGCCGGGAAGGACCGAGACGCGCTCCGCGGCGATGTGGGCGAGGACCGTGTCCACGTTGAAGACGGGCTGCGGGATCATCACGGCGCCGCGCATCAGACAGGCGATGATCCCGGCCTTGTAGCCGAAGGTGTGGAAGAAGGGGTTCACGATCAGATAGCGGTCGCCGGTCCGCAGACCGGCGAGGTCCGACCAGACGCCGTAGCAGCGCAGGGTCTGGGCGTGGGTGATCACCGCGCCCTTCGGGGCGCCCGTGGTGCCCGAGGTGTAGATGATGTCGGAGGGCGCCGAGGGGTCGATGGCGTCGGCGCGCCGCCGCACCTCCGAGGACGGGACGCCGTCCCCGAGGGCCAGGAAGGACTTCCAGGTGAGGTAGTCGTCCGGGGCGGCATCGCCGAGGACCACCACCCGTTCCAGGTGCGGGAGTTCCACCACGGCCCGCCGCAGGGAGGCGACGTAGGAGGTGCCCAGGAAGGTGCCGGTGACGAAGAGCAGCCTGGCCCGGGAGCGGGCCAGGACGGAGGCCGCCTCCGTCCCTTTGAAGCGGGTGTTCAGCGGGACGAGGACGGCTCCCGCGGTGACCGCGCCGAGGGCCGAGACGATCCAGTCCAGGGTGTTCGGCGCCCAGACGGCGACCCGGTCGCCCGGCGCGACCCCGGAGGCCATGCAGGCGGCCGCCGCGCGCTCGACCCGGTCGCCCAACTCCGCGTAGGAAACGCGGGTCCGGCCCTCGACGACCGCCTCGGCGGGTCCGTACCGCTCGGCCGCCGAGCGCACCAGCCTCGGGATCGTTCCCCACTCCAGGTCTCCGCGCATGCGCCGTCCTCCCGGCTCGCCAGTAGCTGACTATCCGTCAGATTAGCGGTAGCCTGACGCGCTGTCAGCAGCTCGCGATCGTGGAGGTTGCAGTGCTCAAGGACGCCACCGCCATCGTCGGAATCGGGCAGACACCGTTCGCCAGACAGCTCCCCGAATCCGAGAAGACCCTCGCCTGCCGGGCGATCCTCGCCGCCCTCGACGACGCGGGCATCGCGCCCTCCGAGGTCGACGCCTTCGCCTCGTACACCATGGAGGAGACCGACGAGGTCGAGGTCGCCAAGGCCGTCGGCGCCGGCGACGTCACCTTCTTCAGCAAGGTCGGCTTCGGCGGCGGTGGTTCGTGCGCCACCGTCGGCCACCTCGCCGCCGCCCTCGCCACCGGCCAGGCCACCGTCGGCGTCGCCTGGCGGTCCCGGAAACGCGGCTCCGGGCCCCGGCCCTGGAAGAACACCCGGGCGCAGCTCCCGACCCCGGGACAGTGGACCCGGCCGTTCGGGCTCCTGCGCCCCTCCGACGAGATCGGCATGCTCGCCCGCCGCTACATGCACGAGTACGGCGCCACCCGCGACCACCTCTTCAACGTCGCCCTCGCCTGCCGCAACCGCGCCAACCAGAACCCGGCGGCCGTCATGTACGACCGCCCCCTGACCCGCGAGATGTACATGACCTCCCGCTGGATCAGCGAACCGCTCTGCCTCTTCGACAACTGCCTGGAGACCGACGGCGCCCTCGCCTGCGTCCTCGTCTCCGCGGAACGGGCGCGGGACTGCCGGCGGAGACCGGTCTACGTCCACTCCGTCGCCCAGGGACTGCCCGCCCAGCACCACGGCATGGTCAACTACTGGAACGACGACCCGCTCACCGGCCCCGCCTGGACCGCCGCCCGGCAGCTGTGGAAGCAGGCCGACTTCGGTCCCGAGGACGTCGACGTCGCCCAGATCTACGACGCCTTCACCCCGCTCATCCCCCTCTCCCTGGAGGGCTACGGCTTCTGCGGGCGGGGCGAGGGAGCCGCCTTCACCGAGGGCGGCGCCCTGGAGACCGGCGGCCGGCTGCCCCTCAACACCGGCGGCGGCGGCCTCTCCGAGGCGTACGTCCACGGCTTCAACCTCATCACCGAGGGCGTGAAGCAGCTCCGCGGCACCTCCACCGCCCAGGTCCCGGACGCCGCCACCTGCCTGGTCACGGCCGGCGAAGGCGTCCCCACCTCCGCCCTGCTCCTGAGGAGTTGATCCCGTCATGCTCACACCCGTCGTCGACGAGGACGGCGCGCCCTTCTGGGAGTACGCCGCCCGGGGCGAGCTGCGCGTCCAGGCCTGCGCCGGCCCGGCCTGCGGCGAACTGCGCTTCCCGCCCCGGCCCTGCTGCCCGCACTGCCACTCCTTCGACAGCGAGTGGCGGCTGATGTCCGGCCGGGGCCGGATCTGGTCGTACGTCCTGCCCCATCCGCCCCTGCTGCCCGACTACGCCGCCCAGGCCCCGTACAACGCCGTCCTCGTCGAGCTCGCCGAAGCGCCCCGCATCCGCCTCGTCGGCAATGTGGTCGCCGCCCCGGACGCCCCGCTCGACTCGGTCGACCCGGCGCGGCTGCGGATCGGGGCCGCCGTGAAGGTCGCGTTCACCGAGACCGGCGGCGTCACCGTGCCGCGCTGGCTCCTGGAGCGCGGATGAGCGTCACCGTCGACCTCGACAAGGAGACCGGCGTCGCCGTCGTCACCCTCGACCGGCCCGCGAAGCACAACGCGATCACCGTGGAGATGGCGCGCCGGCTCGGCGCGGTGTGGCGGGGTTTCCGGTACGAGGACGAGGTGCGGGCCGTCGTGGTCACCGGCGCGGGCGGCCGGGCCTTCTGCACCGGCATCGACCGCGCGGCGGCCGCCGAGGTCCCCCAGCCCTCCTCCCCGTACACGATCGACGATCCGCTCCTCGCCATCGGACCGAAGGCGAACGACCTGTGGAAGCCGGTCGTCGCCGCCGTGGAGGGCATGGCCTGCGGCGGGGCGTTCTACCTGCTCGGCGAGGCGGAGTTCGTCGTCGCCGGCGAGGGGGCGACCTTCTTCGACCCGCACACCGCCTACGGCATGGTCAGCGCCTTCGAGACCGTCCACATGGCCCAGAAGATGCCGTACGGGGAGGTGGCGCGGATGGCCCTGATGGGGACGGCCGAGCGGACCTCGGCCCGCCGGGCGTACGAGACGGGGCTCGTCTCCGAGCTGACCGAGACCGGCGGGGCGCTGGCCGCCGCCGTCCGGGCCGCCGCCGTCATCGCCTCGTACCCGACCGAGGCCGTCCAGGGCACGGTCCGCGCCCTCTGGTCGGCCCACGAGGCCGCCCGCGCCCAGGCCCTCGCCCACGCCCCGCACCTGGTGGCGCTGGGAAACCTGCCCCCGGAGCGGCAGGCGGAGCTGTTCACCCGACGGAGGGACGGCCACCGGACGCGGTAGCCGCCCCTGGGGCCGGGGCTGCCGGCCGCTACTGCTCGCGGACGGAGCCGACGACGCAGCTGCGCACCTTGTCGACGGCCTTCGGGGTGTCCATCTCCACCTCGAAGGTCTTCGTCTCGCCCGGCTCGACCGTGACCCTGGTGTCGGCGTCGTCGACCTCGGCGCCGCCGGCGTCCAGGAAGCCCAGCTCGACGTCGAAGGTCTCGGTGAAGGTCTCGCGCGAGGTGATCCGCACCGTGGCGGTCGTGTCCGCCGTGCGGGCCGGCTTGCCCTTGCGCTTCTTCCGCGCCGGCTCGACGCAGTCCACGACCACGACCTCCACCGCCGAGGTGGAGGAGGCCGAGGCGGTGACGGTGGGCGTCGGCTCGTAGGTGGAGGTGTCGCCGCCGGAGTCACCGCTCCCGTCGTAGTCGTCGTTCTTCTTCTTGGAGCTGGAGCAGCCGCCGCCGCTGTCGCCGCTCCCGCCGCCCGAACTGCTGGAGCCGCCCCGGCCCTTGCCGCTGCTCTTGCCCGCGTGTGCGCTCGTCTGGAAGCCCGTCAGCGCGAGCACCACCACCGTGAGCACCGCCGCGAGCCTGAGCCGTCGCCGCACCATCGTCTCTCCTGTCCCCCGCTGATTCTGTCGTGTCCGCGCCACCCTAGGGCATCTCCCGGGGGACGCCCCGCCCCGCGTGGCGTGGCGGGCGCCCGGTACCCGGCGTAGCGTCGAGACCGAGAGCCGGACCGAAGGAGGCCGATCGATGGTCCGCAACGTCATCGGTTCGATCCTGGCGCTCGCCGGAGCGACGGCCGCCGTCTGGAGCCCCTTCCGTGCCTGGTACGACGGCCGTCACGGCAGCGATTACCGCATCGAGGACCTGTTCGGCGGCATCACCGACGCGCGCGCCGACTTCTATGTGTCGCTCCTGCTCCCGTTCGCCTTCGCCGCGCTGCTGACCCTGATCGGGCTGGTCCTGCGTTCCCGCCCGCTGGTGGCGATCGCCGGCGTGGTCACGCTCGGCTTCGCCGTCCTGTGGATGGTGCGGGTCGCGCAGGTCGAGGACGGCCTGTCGGTCGACACCGACGGCACGGGGCTGGGCATCGGGGTCGCACTCGCCCTGGCGGGCGGGGTGCTGCTCCTGCTGGCCTCGGCGGTCATGTCGGGCCGCCGCACCCGCCGGATCCGGGTCGACGACCACCGGGACGGCCAGGACCGCCACCCCTATGACGACGGCCGGGACCGCCACCCCTATGACGCGGACGAACCGCGCTGGGACCAGGGACAGCAGCCGCACGGCCCGTACCCCGACCAGCACGGCCATCCCGACCAGGGCGGCTACGGCTACCCCGACCAGGGAGGCCAGGGACCGCATCCGGGGCAGGGCAGCCCTTACCCCGAGCAGCACGGCTACCCCGACCAGGGTGGTCAGGGGCCGTACCCGGACGAACCGCCGCCCCCGCGCCGCTGACCCTGAGCACCGCCCCGACCCTGAGCCCCGACCCGGCGCCCGGTGCGCCGGGTCAGGCGCGCGGGGCCGCCGCGCCCCGGCCCGTCGCCGTGCCCTTCACCGCGTCCAGGGCGTAGACGCAGCGGTCCTTGCTGCACGCGTACACCACGCCGCCCCGCGCCACCGGCGAGCCGGTGATCTCGCCGCCGGTCGCGAGCTTCCAGCGCAGCTGGCCGCCGGACGCGTCCAGGGTGTACAGGACGTGGTCCGCCGAGCCGAAGTGCACCCGGCCGTCGGCGACGACCGGGGAGCCGATCAGTTCGCCGCCGGCCGCGAACCGCCACTTCGGCGTGCCCGTCACCGCGTCCAGGGTGTAGAGCGCGCTGCCGCTGCCCACATGGACGTTGCCGTCGACGACGAGGACGGGCTCGACCGACTGGCGGGCCTCCGTCGCGATCCGCCAGCGGTCCTGGCCGGTGGTCGCGTCGAGCGCGTACACCGTGCCGAGGTAGTCGGCGAGATAGACCCCGCCGCCGGTGACCGCCGGTCCCGGGGCGAAGGCCGGCGGCGAGAGGAAGACGGCGGGCGCCTCGAAGTGCCAGCGGACGTGCCCGCTCGCGACGTCGACCGACAGCACGCGCGTACCGGCCGCGACGTACACGCAGCCGTCCTCCGCCTGGGTCACCCGGACCGGGACGTTGCCGCAGGAGGCCGCGTCGCCGATCGGGTACGACCAGCGCTCCACGCCCGTGCGCGCGTCCAGCGCCTGGAGCCGGGCGTCCCGCCACACGTACACCGTGTCGCCGTGCACCGCGGGCCCCGCCTCCGGGGTCTCGAAGTCGCTCTGCGCGCCGGTGACCTCCCACAGCTTGGCGCCGTTCGAGGCCTCCCAGCCCTGTACCCCGCCGCCCCGGGTGCCGGTGACGACCGTGCCCCGGTCGACCTTCAGCGAGTACACCCAGGCGTCCGTCTGGAGCCGCCACCGCTCGCCGCCGTCGGTCGCGTCCAGCGCGTAGAGCGTCGGTCCGTCGGAGGCGTGGATACGGCCCTGCGAGACGGCCATCGCCCAGGCCACGTCCCGTGTCTTGAACTGGCGGCGGCCGCTCGCCACGTCGAGGGCGTGCACCTCGAAGGAGGTGACGTAGAGCAGGTCGCCGGCGACGACCGGGGTGCCCCAGACGTCGTTCGACATGCGGAAGCGCCAGGGCCGCCAGTGCCCCGGCTCGGGCGCGGCCTGGGCCCCGGGGGCGGCCGAGGGCGCGGGCAGCGGGCGGGAGCCGGGCGGCGGACCGGGTTCGGTGCCGTTCGCCCCGCCGGGCGGCCGGATCCAGCCGGTGGCCGGGCCCGCGTCGGCGCCGCGGCCGACACCGACGGCGGCCCGGGTGTCGGCGACCCGGGGGCCGGGACCGATCGGGACGGCCGCGCCCGCGAGACGTACCGGACCGCCGGACTCGGCCGGGCCGGCGTGCCGTCCGCCGCCCTGGGCGGGCCCCGCCTGCCCGGGGCCGCCCTGGCCGCCGCGCGGGTCGGCGCCCCACTCGGGCACCTGGCGCGGCGGACGCGGCGGTGCGGGAGGGGCGGGCGGTGCCGGGGCGGGCGCGGGGAGGCTGGTGCGGCCGCCGCGCCGGTGCTCGATCATGGCCGTGGCGCTCTGCGGCAGCCAGGCCGACGCCGTACCGCTGTCGTCGCTGCCCGAGCCGAAGAGATGCGGCGCGAGCTGTGCCTGCAGGTCGGCCGGGGAGGGGCGGCGCGAGACGTCCATCTGCATGCAGGAGTCGATGAGCGGCCGCAGCTCGTCCGGCAGGCCCTCCAGGTCGGGGCCCTCCCGGAGCAGCATGAAGACGGTCTCGACCGGGTTGGCGCCGTGGAAGGGCGCGTGGCCGGTGGCGGCGAAGACCAGCATGGAGCCGAGCGAGAAGACGTCGCTGGCGCCGGTGACGCTGCGCGAGTCGCGGGCCTGCTCGGGTGACATGTACGCGGGCGTGCCGACGGCGACGTTGGTCATGGTCAGCCGGGTGTTGGAGACGCCGGAGGCGATGCCGAAGTCGATCACGCGCGGTCCGTCCTCGACGACGAGGACGTTCGACGGCTTCAGGTCGCGGTGGACCAGGCCCGCGCCGTGGATGGACTGGAGGGCCTCTGCGACCCCGGCCGCCAGCCAGCGCACCGCCTGCGCCGGGAGCGGCCCGCACTCGTTCACTATCTCTTCGAGGGAGGGCGCGGGGACGTACGCGGTGGCCAGCCACGGCACGGCGGCCCGGGGGTCGGCGTCGACGACGGCCGCGGTGTAGAAGCCGGAGACGGCCCGCGCGGCCTCGACCTCGCGGGTGAAGCGGACACGGAACAGCTGGTCCTCGGCGAGCTCGGTCCGGACCGTCTTGATCGCCACGCGCCGGCCGGACGCCGAGCGCGCGAGATAGACCAGACCCATGCCGCCCGCGCCGAGCCGGCCCAGCACCTCGAAGGGCCCGATCCGTCTCGGGTCGTGCTGCGTCAGCTGCTCCACTTGCCTGCCACCTCCCCGTACGGGCCATGAGGGTACGGCCCCGTGGCCCTGATTCTTCCTGTCCGAGGCGGTGGTTGCGAACCCGGGGGCGGATCGGGGTGTCTCAGGTCATATACCCAGGGTCCGGGACACGCGCGGCATCGGGGTCGTCGGCGGGCCCGCCCGCGGGCCGCTCGGCGGGCTCACCAGGGGGCCGCCCGGCGTCTTCGCCCGCGGGCTCACGGGCGTCGCGCCCCTCGCGGGGCTCCTCCCCGGCGGGCTCGGCGGCGGCGTGCCGGCCGGCGGGCTCCTCCTTCGGCTCGGCCAGGACGGCGAAGCGGGCGCCCTGGTCGTCGCGCAGGACGGCGATCCGGCCGTGCGGGGTGTCGAAGGGCGGATTGAGGACGCGTCCGCCGAGGCGGACGGCGGTCTCACAGGTGTCGTCGCAGTCGTGGACGGCGAAGTAGACCAGGACGTGGCCGGGCATCTCGGCCGGGACGGCTCCGGTGAGGACGGCTCGGCCGCCGAAGGAGGAGTCCTGGCCGGGCCGGGACCCGGGCGGCGACCAGACGCGGTAGTCGAAGTCGCTCTCCCGCCCCTCGTCGGCCGGCTCGACCCGGCGGCCCAGGTAGCCGAAGACCGTGGCGTAGAAGGTGTCGACCGCGTCCCGTTCCCTCGTGTAGACCTCCATCCAGCAGAAGGAGCCGGGGAGCATCGTCTTCTCGAAGCCCTCGTCCTCACCCGCCTGCCGCAGGCCGAAGACCGCGCCGCCGGGGTCGGCGGCGAGCGCGAGGACCCCGAAGGGGCCGACCGGGTACGGCTCCATCACCATCTGTCCGCCGGCGGCCTTGATCCGTGCCGCGAGCACACCTGCGTCCTCGGTGGCGAGGTAGACCGTCCAGGTGGTGGGCATCCGGCCGTCCCGCTTCGGTACGAGCCCGGCGACGCGCCGCCCGTCGCTGAGGGCCTCGTCGCGGTCGGGGTCGAAGGTCCAGCCGAAGAGCTCGCCGTAGAACCGCTTCCCCGCCTCGAGGTCGGGGAGCTGCGCGTCCACCCAGCAGGGGGTGCCCTCTGTGAATGCGGCCATGGCACCACGCTAGGGCGGCGGACACCACCCCGCACGCCCCGTAATAGAACATATGCGCATGAATGACCTTGGCGCCCCTTGATTTCCTTGGGTTATCCACCGAAGTTGTCCACAGGCTGTTAATAAGCCTATCGGGGGAGCGTGACGGCCGGAGGGACGGGCGGACGAGGGGCGGGGGCGGGGGCGGACGAGGGGCAGGGGCGGAAGCGGGCGAGGGGCGGAGCCGGGAGTCGACGAGGGGTGGGCGCGGGGTGGACGAGGGGCGGGGGCGGGCCGGAGGGGGCGCAGGAGGGCCGCACCCCATTTGCAGTCGGCCGAATCGCGCGCCGATCACCCGTCGGTAAGCTGACGGCATGACAGGACAAGTACGCACCGTCGACGGCCGCGTGGCCGGACGACGCGGCCAGGCGACGCGGCAGAAGCTGCTCGACTGCCTCAGCGAGATGCTCAGCTCCTCGCCGTACCGGGACGTCAAGGTCATCGACGTGGCCCGGAAGGCGGGCACTTCACCCGCGACGTTCTACCAGTACTTCCCGGACGTCGAGGGTGCCGTCCTCGAGATCGCGGAGGAAATGGCCAAGGAGGGTGCCGCGTTGACCGAGCTGGTCTCCGGCCGCTCCTGGGTCGGCAAGGCCGGCTGGCAGACCTCCGAGGAACTCGTCGAGGGATTCCTGGACTTCTGGCGGAAGCACGACGCGATCCTGCGGGTCGTCGACCTGGGCGCCGCCGAGGGCGACAAGCGGTTCTACAAGATCCGTATGAAGATCCTGAACTCGGTCACCAACTCCCTCACCGACTCGGTGAAGGAGCTCCAGTCGAAGGGCAAGGTCGACAAGGACGTCAGCGCCGCGGCGATGGCGGGCTCCCTGGTGGCGATGCTGGCCTCGGTGGCCGGCCACCAGAAGGGGTTCCAGACCTGGGGCGTGAAGCAGAACGAACTCCGCCCGAATCTCGCCCTGTTGGTGCATCTGGGGATCACCGGCAAGAAGCCGACCAAGTAGCCGCGCCCTCCACTCCGTCCTGTCGCGCCGACGGCGGTCCCCCGGGACCACCGTCGGCGTTCCCCTTTTCTGAGCGCCCGCGCTCCGGGGACCGGCACCCGCGCCCCGGGACCCGGCACCCGCGCCCGGCTCCACGAAGCGCCCGCCGCCCCCGCGGCCACCCCCGCACCCGCCCTCGCCGTCACTCCGGCAGACGCCCGCGGGTGAGCCGGAAGAGCCGGATCTGCCGCTCCACCCGTGCCTGGTAGGTCGCGTACGGCGGCCAGAACACGAGCGCCGCCCGCCAGGCCGCCTCCCGCTCCTCCCCCGCGAGCAGCTCGGCCCGTACGGGAACGACCTCCCCGCGCCAGTCGATCTCCGCGTCCGGGTGCTTGAGCAGGTTCCCGGTCCACGCCGGGTGCCCCTCCCGGCCGAAGTTGGAACCGACGAGCAGCCAGGTCCCGCCGGGCTCCGGCATGCAGGCCAGCGGCGTCGCGCGCGGAAGGCCCGACCTGGCGCCCCGTACGGTCAGGATCACACCCGGCAGCATCCGGGCGCTGAGCAGGACCTTTCCCCGGGTCAGCCGGTGGACGGTCCGGTCGAGCGCCGGGATGACGTGCGGGGCGACCTTCGCGAAGGCCCGCGTGGACGACACCCGCTGGATCAGACGCGTGCCGACGGCCATGGCGCCCCCACCTCCCCGCCCTCGCCGAAGAGCCCCGTCGACTCCGCCGCCCGCGCCCGCAACCGTCGCGCGGGCCCGAAGAGCAGCTCGTCCGCCGTCGCCCGCTTGAAGTACAGGTGCGCCTCGTGCTCCCAGGTGAACCCGATGCCGCCGTGGAGCTGGACCGTCTCCCCCGCCACCGCCCGCAACGCCTCCAGGGCCGCCGCGAGGGCGAGGCCGGGACCGCCCGGACCGCCGCCCGCGTCCGGCTCGCGCGCCGCGCAGTACGCCAGCGAGTGCGCCGCCTCCACCTGCACGTACAGGTCGGCGAGCCGGTGCTTGACGGCCTGGAAGGAGCCGATCGGGCGCCCGAACTGTTCGCGGGTCCCGACGTGGTCGACCGTGCGGTCCAGGGCCGCCCGGGCCGCGCCGATCGCCTCGGCCGCGAGCATCACCGCCGCCGTCCGCCCCGCCCCGGCGAGCGCGCCGGGCACGTCGGCCGGTTCCTCGCCGAGCAACTCCGCCTCCACGTCCCGCAGTTGCACGGACGCCTGGGAGCGGGTGAGGTCGAGCGTGGGCTGCCGGTGGCGGACGACTCCTGCCGCGTCGCCGCGTACGAGGAACAGCAGCGTACGGCTGCGCGCGAAGCCTCCGGCGTGCGCGGCGACCAGGAGCAGGCCGGCGCTGTGCCCGTCGAGGACCTGCGCGGCCTCCCCGTACAGCCGCCACCCCCCGTCGGCCGACCGCGCCTGGACGCCGCCGGCCCGGCCGCCGCCGGCCCACCCGCCGTCCGTGTTGTCGCCGGTGAGCCCGAGGGCGAGCGCGAGGGAGGAGCCCGGGACGACGAGCGCGCAGGTCAGGGCTCCGTCGGCGAGGCGGGGCAGGAGGGCGGTCCGCTGCGCCGTGGTGCCGAGGGCGGTGAGCAGGGGTGCGGCGAGGCCGGTGGTGGCCAGGAGCGGCGAGGGCGCGAGGGCGCGGCCGGTCTCCTCGCAGACGAGGGCCAGCTCGACCGGGCCGCAGCCGACCCCGCCGTACTCCTCGGGGAGGGTGAGGCCGGGCAGTCCGAGCGCGGCGGACATGCGGTGCCACAGGTCGGTGTCGTACCCCTCGGGGGTCGCGACGGCCGCGCGCGTCCGGCTCGGTCCGGCCCTCTTGGCGAGCAGGTCCCGCAGCGTGCGACGGATCTCCAGCTGCTCTTCGGTGACGGCGGCGTGCATGGGGCTCCCCTCCGTATCTGACGGGCCGTCATGCTAGGGCGGGGCGGCATGGAAGCACAGAGGCGGGGCCGAACGGATCACGACACCGGCCCCGCGCACCACCCCCGCGCCTCGCCTCGCACGCCACCCCGCGCACCGCCTCGCACGCCACCCCGCGCGCCGCCCGCATCATCGGTCCGCCGCGCCGCCGGGCCTCCCGACCCCACCCCCGGCCCCCCACTATCTGATGTACCGTCAGATTTATGCCCTCCTCTTCACGGAACCGCGCCGGGCGCCGCGTCGCCGTCGTCGGCATATCCCTCTCCGACTGCGGCCGCGTCGACGACGCCACCCCCTACTCCCTGCACGCCCAGGCGGCCCGCCGGGCCCTCGCGGACAGCGGGCTCGACCGCTCGCTGATCGACGGCCTCGGCTCCGCGGGCCTCGGCACCCTCGCCCCGGTCGACGTGGCCGAATACCTGGGCCTGCGCCCCCGCTGGGTGGACTCGACCGCCGTCGGCGGCGCCACCTGGGAGGTCATGGCCGCCCACGCGGCGGACGCCATCGCGGCGGGCCACGCCAACGCCGTCCTCCTCGTCTACGGCTCGACCGCCCGCGCCGACATCCGGGCCGGCCGCCGCACCTCGAACCTCTCCTTCGGCGGACGCGGCCCGCTGCAGTTCGAGGTCCCGTACGGCCACACCCTCGTCGCCAAGTACGCGATGGCCGCCCGCCGCCACATGCACACATACGGCACCACGCTGGAGCAGCTCGCCGAGGTCGCCGTCCAGGCCCGCGCGAACGCCGCGCACAACCCGGAGGCGATGTTCCGCGACCCGATCACCGTGGACCAGGTGCTCGACGGCCCGATGATCGCCGACCCCTTCACCAAGCTGCACTGCTGCATCCGCAGCGACGGCGGCTGCGCGGTGCTGCTCGCCGCCGAGGAGTACGTACCGGACACGGCCAAGGCGCCCGTGTGGATCCTCGGCACCGGCGAGCACGTCTCGCACACCACGATGTCGGAGTGGGAGGACTTCACCGTCTCCCCGGCGGCGGTCAGCGGCCGGCTCGCCTTCGAGCGGGCCGGGGTGCGGCCCGAGGACGTCGACCTCGCGGAGATCTACGACGCCTTCACGTACATGACGCTGGTGACGCTGGAGGACCTGGGCTTCTGCGCGAAGGGCGAGGGCGGGGAGTTCATCGGGAAGGGCCGGCTGACCGTGGACGGCGGCGGACTCCCGGTGAACACCGACGGCGGCGGCCTGTCCGCCTGCCACCCGGGAATGCGAGGCCTGTTCCTGCTGGTGGAGGCGGTACGCCAGCTCCGCGGCGAGGCCCCGGGCGCCCAGGTCCGCCGAGCTGACGGCAGTCTTCCGGAGCTGGCGGTGGCCTCGGGGACGGGCGGCTGGTTCTGCTCGTCGGGGACGGTGGTCCTGGGCCGGCACTGACCACCGGGCGGCCGCGGACCGAAGCGCGGGGCCGACGGCCCGCGGGGTGTTTGAACGAGTTCGAATGGGACTTCCGAGGCGTGAGAGGCCGCTGTTACGATCCAGGTCCCGGCGGGGGGCCGCAGGAGCGGCCGAGCGAACGGCCGCGGGGAAGCCGCGCAGGCCACCGCACCACGAGCCCTCCCACGCCGGTCCAGGCATTCATGGGGAGGGACCCACCCTTGCAGTCCTTGCATCGCCCTGCGCGCACGCGCAGAACCGTGGCCGCGACCACCGCGTTCGGCATCGCCGCCGGCCTGTGCGTCGCGGGCGGCGCCGCCACGCCCGCCGTCGCCGACGAACCCGCCGCGACCGAGATCGTCGTCCCGGACCCGGGGAGCTACACCCCGCGCGAGGACCTCCTGAAGCACGCCGGCGCCACCGGTTACGCCCACACGCTGCAAGGCACGGGCACCGTCTGGACCGACTACGCCACCGGTACCCACACGCCGATCGGCGCCGAACAGGCCGCGGGCCACTCCGGCCTCTCCGCCGCGATCAGCGGCGAGCCCTTCGACCAGCCGCGCACCGTCACCGTCTCGGACCTGGCCACCAAGGCCCAGAAGACCATCACGCTGCCCGGCCGCCACATCTGGGCGAAGGCGTACAACGCCGACACGGCCGTCTCGTACACCACGGACGGCAGCAAAGTCGTCTCGCTGAGCCTGTGGCAGGCCGCGGCCGAGGGTGCTCCGGTGGAGCGCCCCGTGGCGGAGCTGCCCGCCGCCATCACCCCTCTGGTCGTCCTCGAACAGGACACCAAGGGCGCGCTGGTCCGGGTGAAGTCCGCCGACGGCGTCCACGTCTACCTGCTCGATTACGCTACCGCCACCCTGAAGCGGCTCCCGGACGTCATCAACCCGGGCAACTTCCTCGTCCTGGGCGACCGCCACGTCGTGGCGCACGCGCCCTTCGGCGAGCAGGTGTTCTCCGTGCCGCGCGACAACCCGGCCGCGAGCCCGGTGACGACGCCCCTGCCCGCGGCGACCGGCACCGAGGGCCCCGGCACCCTGTTCACCGTCGTGGGGGACTCCCTGCTCTTCCAGCGCACGCTGACCTACCCGCACAACGACTTCGAGCGGGGCAACAGCGTCCGCGCGATGCCCCTCGGCGGCGGCACGGTCACCGAGCTGCTCTGGCGCGCGGAGGAGGACGGTTTCGTCATCGCGCCCGACGGCAGCGTCCTCGTCGCCGGCGGTGACCGGGCCCGCGACTGGGCCGTCCGCCGCATCACCGCCGGCACCGGCGGGGCGGCGCCGCAGGTCGCCAGCGTCACGAAGATCCCGCAGTTCCCGGCGACGTACCGCGGCCTCGCCCTGGGCGGCGGACGTCTGAGCTACCTCGCCGACACCGAGTCCTACGGCATGACCGGCCTCTACGACGTCGACACCACCTCGGTCTTCCCCACCACCGCGAGGCTGCGGACCAAGGCGATCTCGCCGCGCCCCGGCCTCGTCTCCCTCGGCGACGGCTACACGGCCTACCAGGAGGGCAACGCCCTCTACTCCCCCCTCACCGACACGTCGATGCGCAGGGCAAGCCTGCCGGGCCCCGGTGAGGTCGTCGACGCGGCCGGGCGTTACGCACTCGTCCGCAGCGGCAGCACCATCTGGGTCGCCGACCTGGAGAACCACCACGTCTCCACACCGGACGTGCCGCTCACGCTCACCGACCCGGCCGCCGCGCTGTGGGACGCCAAGGTCTGGAAGCCCGCCGCCGCCGTCGGCCAGGTCAACTCCTACGACCTGACGACGAAGGCCACCTCCGCCCCCGTCGACCTCGGCTCCGGCTGCAAGCCCACCGAGCTCCAGGCCGTGGGGCGCTGGCTCTACTGGGCCTGCGGCGCCGGCAAGGCGGGTGTCCACGACCTGACCCTGAAGAAGGGCGTCACGGTCCCGACCGGGGAGGCCCTCCTCGGTGACGGCTTCGTCGTCCGCCACGAGGGCGACAAGCTCCGGCTCACCGACGCCGCCACCGGGCAGACCACGGACTTCGCCGACCTGCCCGCCTCGGCGTCCGGCTCGGGCCGCCGCGCCACCTGGACCGTCGACAAGTTCGGCGGCGACGTCGCGTACGTCGACGCCCAGAGCCGCATCCACGTCAGGAAGGTCGAGCTGCCCCGCCAGCCGATGACCGCCCTGCGCTCGTCCGTTCCCCCCGTCCTGTCCTTCACGGACCAGGTCGGCCTGGAGCCGGAGGTGTCCTGGTCGCCCGTGTGGCGGTTCTCCCGCCCGGTCGGCCCCTGGCGGATCGAGGTCAAGGACCGGAACGGCCAGATCGTGCACTCCACCGGCGGCTCCGTCGGAGACGGCGCCGGCGTCGAGACGAAGTGGAACGGTACGGGCGCGGGCCGCGGCCTGCTCGACGGCGACTACACCTGGTCGCTGCGGGTCCTCCCGGTCGGCGGTGTCGCCCCCGGCGACGAGCGGACGCTGACCGGCACGGTCCGGCTGGAGGGCAGCTCGCTGACGTCCGACCGGGGTACGTACGTGCCGATCACCCCGACCCGGATCATGGACACCCGCAGCGGCCTCGGCGTGCCCCAGGGCAAGCTCGGCGCCGGCGGATGGGCACGGCTGAAGGTCGCGGGCGCAGCAGGCCTCCCCAGCCTGACGGTCGCCTCCGTCGTCCTGAACGTCACCGCCACCAACCCGACGGCGTCGAGCTTCGTCTCCGTCTACCCCGACGGCACACCCGTCACCAGCGCCTCCAACCTCAACTTCAAGGCGGGCAGGACCGTCTCGAACCTGGTGAAGGTCCCGGTGGTCAACGGCTACGTCGACTTCTACAACAAGAGCGGTGAGGTCGACCTGGTCGCCGACATCGCCGGCTACTACTCCAGCCGCTCCGGCGGCTCCACCTACCAGCCGGTCACCCCGCGCCGCCTGATGGACACCCGGGCCGGGCTCGGCGTGCCGAAGGCCAAGGTCGGCGCGGGCGGCACGGTCACCCTGACCGTCGGGACGAAGTACACCGCCCTGGCCATGAACGTGACCGCGACCAACCCGACGGCATCCGGCTTCGTCTCGGTCTACCCCTACGGGACCCAGCGGACCTCCGCATCGAACCTCAACTTCACCGCCGGCCAGACCATCCCCAACCTGGTCGTCGTCCCGGTGAAGGACGGCAAGATCACCTTCTACAACCACGCCGGCACGGTCGACCTCATCGCCGACGTCGCCGGCTACTACACCCACTGACCCACCCGCGCAGAGCCGCAGGGCCTCATGATGAACGCCATGAACGATGCGCGTTTCCACGAGGCCCTGCGGTCTCTTCGTGTCTGGGACACCGAGCTGCCCGCCTTTGACCCCGAGGCCGCCCCCGACGCCCCCCTGGACCTCTTCCACCACTGGTTCGTCGAGGCCGCCGACGCCGGCGCCGTCGAGCCGCAGACGATGTCCCTGGCCACCGTCGACACGGCCGGCCGGCCCGACGTCCGGATCGTCATGCTGCACGACGCCGACGCACGGGGCTGGCACTTCGCCTCGCACGTCACCAGCGCCAAGGGCCGCCAGCTCGCCGCCCGCCCCGAGGCCGCGCTCCTCTTCTACTGGCCGAAGCTCGGCCGCCAGGTCCGGCTGCGCGGCCGGGTGACGACCGGGACGCCGGAGGAGGCGTACGCCTCCCTCCACGCCCGCACCACCGGCGCCCTCGCCTCCGCCCTGGTCGGCAGGCAGAGCGAGGTCCTGCCCTCCCTGGACACCCTCGCGGAGGCGAGCGCCGCCGCCTGGGAGCGGGCGAGCGCCGAGCCGGAGGCCGAGGCGAAGACCTGGACGCGGTACGTCCTCGACCCGACCGAGGCCGAGTTCTTCCAGGGCGACGTCCGGCGACGGCACGTCCGCCTGCGCTACCGCCGGGAGGGCGCGGCCTGGGTCCGCGAACTGCTCTGGCCGTGACCCGGAGCGGGGCGCACGGACGAGATCCACCCCGTGCCGCTCATGGTGCGAGGGAGCACCGGCGCCCCCGCCTCACCGGGCGTGGCGCCGTGCCGACCCGGCACCGGCGAGCGCCCGCACCCGACCCGCTCCGCCGGGCTCAACGCGGAGACCAGCGCTCGTTCTTCATGAGGTTGCCGAGGCCCGCCCAGGAGAAGTTCATCAGCGTGGTCGCCGCCTCCCTGGCCGTCATCCCGGACGTCTCGTTGACCCACCCGGCCAGCGACTCCGCCGCACCGGCGAGCGCCTGCGCGAGCCCGGCCACGTCCCGCTCGGCCAACTCCGGGTCGCGGTGCGTCTCGCGGTGCGTCTCCCGCGCCGCGGCCCCGATCAGCGTCCCGACGTACGCCACGATCTCCCCCCGCATCCGCGCCGCCTCCCCGGCGAACGGCTCCCCCTGGGTGCGCGCCTGCCGGTTCAGCACCGCCCAGCCGTAGGGGTGCTCGGCGGTGTGCGTGAAGAAGGCGAGCAGCCCGGCCCACAACTGCTCCTCGGCCGTCAGCTCCGGATCGACCGCACCGGCCACGGCCTCCAGCAACGCCTGTGCCTCGCGCCGGATGCAGGCGGTAAAGAGGTCTTCCTTGGAGTTCAGATACAGATAGACGAGCGGCTTGGAGACCCCGGCCAGCTCGGCGATGTCGTCCATGGACGCCGCCTGGTACCCCCGCTGCCCGAACGTCTGCACGGCAGCGTCCATCATCTGCCGCTCACGCACGGCGCGCGGCAGCCGCTTCGCCTTCGTGGCACCCACGTCGGACATCCTTCCACCCCCGGCTGGCTGACTCGCGGGGTAGAGCCTACGTCTCCTCGCGCCGGCCGGGTGCGGGCGAGGAGAGGCGGGCTTTTCGGAACGGGTCCCGGAACGCCGCGATGCCCGCACCCCCGAGGGGCACGGGCATCGCACTGCGGAAACGGTCAGGCCGTGACCGGGACCGGGACCTTCCGGTCGGTCTCGCGGGACTCGGGCTCGTCCACCGGGGACGAGGTGGCCGCGTTGTACTTCTCGACGTCCAGGATCTTCTCCCGGGCGGCGACCACGACGGGAACCAGCGCCTGGCCTGCGACGTTCGTAGCCGTCCTCATCATGTCCAGGATCGGGTCGATCGCCATCAGCAGGCCGACGCCCTCCAGCGGGAGGCCCAGGGTCGAGAGGGTCAGCGTCAGCATGACCGTCGCGCCGGTGAGGCCCGCGGTGGCCGCGGAGCCGACGACCGAGACGAAGGCGATCAGGAGGTAGTCCTGGATGCCGAGCTGAACGTCGAAGATCTGCGCGATGAAGATCGCGGCGAGCGCCGGGTAGATCGCGGCGCAGCCGTCCATCTTGGTGGTGGCGCCGAACGGGACGGCGAAGGAGGCGTACTCCTTCGGGACGCCGAGGCGCTCGGTGACCTTCTGGGTGACCGGCATGGTGCCGACCGAGGAGCGGGAGACGAAGGCCAGCTGGATGGCCGGCCAGGCGCCCTTGAAGAACTGGATCGGGTTGACCTTGGCGACCGTGGCGAGCAGCAGCGGGTAGACGCCGAAGAGGACCAGGGCGCAGCCGATGTAGACGTCGGCGGTGAAGGTCGCGTACTTGCCGATCAGCTCCCAGCCGTAGTCGGCGATGGCGAAGCCGATGAGGCCGACGGTGCCGATGGGGGCGAGGCGGATGACCCACCAGAGGGCCTTCTGCAGCAGCTCCAGGACGGACTCGGAGAGGTTCAGGATCGGCTGGGCCCGGTCGCCGAGCTTCAGTGCGGCGATGCCGGCGACGGCGGCCATGAAGACGATCTGCAGGACGTTGAGCTCGGTGAACGGGGTGATGACGTCGGTGGGGACGATCCCGGTCAGGAAGTCGATCCAGGTGCCCTCGCGCTTCGGCAGCTTGCCGTCCTGCGGGGTGAGGCCGGTGCCGGCGCCGGGGTTGGTGAGCAGGCCGATGGCGAGGCCGATGGCGACCGCGATCAGCGAGGTGATCATGAACCAGACGAGGGTCTGGGCCGCCAGCCGGGCGGCGTTGTTGACCTTGCGCAGGTTGGTGATCGACACCAGGATCGCGAAGAAGACGAGCGGGGCGACGGCCAGCTTCAGGAGCTGGACGAAGATGTCGCCGACCTGGCCGAGGGTCTCCTTGAGCCAGCTGATGTCCTGGCTGCGGGCGAGCCAGCCGAGCAGGACGCCGAGGACGAGACCGGCGACGATCTGGGCCCAGAAGGGGACCTTGGGTATGCGGGACGGGGACTTCGTCTCGGACGTGGTCGCGGACGCGGACACAGACACACTCCACAGGTGCGTATCGGGGTAATACGGGGACGGGGGTGCGGTACACACGCGCTCGGGCGGTACCGCTGCATGATGCCGGGGTCAGAGCTCGCGGCAACAGACCGCGGACATACAGCGGCACAGATCGACATGCAGGCGCGCCACGAGCGGGACGCTCACGGCATCGGGGAGGCGCACTGCGGTCTTCATGCCGAACACGTTAACACTTGAACTTTGAGAACCTCAAAGCACTTCTTTGGGGGTAGGACCCCGGCTCGGGCCTGGGAAACGAAGAACACCCCGATCAGGAGCCTTCGAAGCTCTCGATCGGGGTGTGCTCGTGTGGTGCTGTGAGGAACCTACGGCGGGCCGTGCGGCCGGCGGGGGCTCGTTACGCCGCGTCCTCCTGCGACCGGTTCGCCTCCAGGCGCCCCTTGGCGCGGTCGACCTTGGCGACGATCTGCGCCGACATCGCGTCCCGCTGCCGGCGCAGCAGCACGAAGCTGAGCGGCGCGGAGATCACGACGGAGAGGGCGAGGACCCAGAGGAGGTTGGAGTCGCCGAGGCCGCGCGGCAGGACGCCGAGGTAGACCAGGCCCCAGAGGGCGAGGAAGCAGCCGGCGAAGACGCCGAGCCGCATGAGGGTGTAGCGGAAGGTGGCGGCACCCGTCCCGTTCTCGGACACGACGGCCCCTTTCTCTGCTTGCCCGGCTGCACGGGAGTGCCCGGAGCGCTGGATTGCCCGACTAGTGAAGCACGCTACGAAATGGCGGGGTCCAGCGGGAGCAGCATGAGGATGTCGTCGCGGTCGTCGCCGTCGGCCACGCGGATCGCGCCGGGCACCCGTCCGACCTCCTTGTAGCCGCAGGAGGCGTAGAAGTGCTCGACGCCGGTGCCGCCGCGGCAGGAGAGCCGGATGGCGTCGATCCCGTCGAAGCCGCGGACCTCGCGTTCGGCGGCCGCCATGAGGTCGCGGCCGTATCCCTTGCCCTGGTGGGAGGGGTGGACCATGACGGTGTAGAGCCAGACCCAGTGCTTCATCAGCCGGTGGGTGTTGTACGCGACGAAGGCGGTGGCGGCGACGGTGCCGTCCCGCTCGAAGCCGACGACGACCCGCATCCGCCCCTCGGCCATGGCGACCAGGTGCTTGACCAGCTGGGGCCGCACCTCGTCGGGCGTGACCGGCGGCACGAAGCCGACGGCGCCGCCCGCGTTGGAGACGTCCGCCCACAGGCGCAGGATGCCGTCCCGCAGGGCGGGGGTGACCGGGGATCCAGCTCATAGGTAAGGGGCATGGAAAAAGATTAGCCATTACCTCCCGGCTCGCTCAAGAGCCGCGGGACCCGCCCGGGCAGAGGCGCAGGGCCACCCGGGCGGATCCACAGGACCCGCCCCGGCCGCCCGGGCGGCTCCGAAGGACCCGCCCCCCGCCCGCCGCCCCCGGCCGCGCGTCAGACCCGCATCGGCTGCGGCGACTCCCGGAGCCCGGCGTCCGGACCCGGGTACTCGCGGATGATCTCGTACCGCGTGTTCCGCTCCACCGGCCGGAAACCGGCGTCCCGGATCAGTTCGAGCAGATCGTCGCGGGTGAGCTTGTTCGGCGTGCCGTAGTTGTCGGCGTCGTGCGTGATCTTGTACTCGACGACCGAGCCGTCCATGTCGTCCGCGCCGTGCTGGAGCGCCAGTTGGGCGGTCTGGACGCCGTGCATCACCCAGAAGACCTTGACGTGCGGCACGTTGTCGAAGAGGAGCCGGGAGACCGCGAAGGTCTTCAGGGCCTCGGCGCCGGTCGCCATGGTCGTGCGCGCCTGGAGCTTGTTGCGGACCTTGCCGTCCTGCATGTCCACGAAGTCGTGCTGGTAGCGCAGCGGGATGAAGACCTGGAAGCCGCCGGTCTCGTCCTGGAGTTCCCGCAGCCGCAGCACGTGGTCGACGCGGTGACGGGGCTCCTCGATGTGCCCGTACAGCATCGTCGAGGGGGTCTTGAGGCCCTTCTCGTGCGCGAGGCGGTGGATCCGGGACCAGTCCTCCCAGTGGGTGCGGTGGTCCACGATGTGCTGCCGGACCTCCCAGTCGAAGATCTCCGCGCCGCCGCCGGTCAGGGACTCCAGGCCGGCCTCGATCAGCTCGTCGAGGATGTCCGAGGCGGACATGCCGGAGATCGTCTCGAAGTGGTGGATCTCGGTGGCGGTGAACGCCTTGAGCGAGACGTCCGGCAGCGCCTTCTTCAGCTCGGAGAGCGAGCGCGGGTAGTAGCGCCAGGGGAGGTTGGGGTGGAGCCCGTTGACGATGTGCAGCTCGGTGAGGTTCTCGCCCTCCATCGCCTTGGCGAGGCGGACGGCCTCCTCGATGCGCATCGTGTACGCGTCCTTCTCGCCCGGCTTGCGCTGGAACGAGCAGTACGCGCAGGACGCGGTGCACACGTTGGTCATGTTGAGGTGGCGGTTGACGTTGAAGTGGACGACGTCGCCGTTCTTACGGGTCCGGACCTCGTGCGCCAGGCCGCCGAGCCAGGCCAGGTCGTCGGAGTCGTAGAGGGCGATCCCGTCCTCACGGCTCAGCCGCTCACCGGCGCGGACCTTCTCCTCCAGCTCGCGCTTGAGCCCAGCGTCCATGAACGGCCGCCTCCCATGTATCAATCGTCAAACAGGCTCCACCACCGTACTCCCCCGCCCTCCGGCCGAGGTGACCCCCATGGAGGCTCCGTGTCGCTCCCCCGGGAAGCTCCGCGTCGCCCGGCCACGGCGGGCCCGGTGTCACTCCTCCTCGGGGAGGTCTCCGACCCGGTTCTCCCACTTGGTGGAGAGGACGATCGTCGTACGGGTCCGGGAGACGCCCTTGGTGCCGGAGAGGCGGCGGATCGTCTTCTCCAGGCCGTCGACGTCGTTGACCCGCACCTTGAGCATGTAGGAGTCGTCGCCGGCGATGAACCAGCAGTCCTCGATCTCGGCGAGGTCCTTCAGCCGGCGCGCCACGTCCTCGTGGTCGGCGGCGTCGGAGAGGGAGATGCCAATGAGGGCGGTGACGCCGAGGCCGAGCGAGGCGGCGTCGACGGTGGCGCGGTAACCGGTGATGACGCCGGCCGCCTCGAGACGGTTGATGCGGTCGGTGACGGAGGGGCCGGAGAGCCCGACGAGCCGGCCGAGCTCGGCGTACGAAGCCCTGCCGTTCTCGCGCAGAGCCTGGATGAGCTGCCTGTCCACGGCGTCCATGAGTATGAAGCCTTCCATTGTCCAGCGATACCGCGAGTTAAGTATGAAATCTAAGGTACACAGGATGTATCACCCTGCGATCTTTCAAGCGTGGCGATCTTTCACCCGTGACGAAGCGTAAGGAAGAGCGCCGAAGCGCGAGCGGGCGGGAGCGGGTGGCGGCGGGGCGGCGGGCTCCGGCCGGCCGGGGGCTAGTCGGGGCGGGAGGCCCCTCCGAGCTCTCCCTCCCAGCGGCGGTACAGCCGGTGGGGCACCCCCGCCGCGTCGAGGACCCGCCCGGCGACGAAGTCCACCAGGTCCTGGATGTGCGTGGCCCCCGCGTAGAACGCCGGGGACGCGGGCAGCACCACGGCGCCCGCCTCGTCCAGCGCGACCAGGGCCTTGAGCGTCTGCCCGCTCAGCGGGGTCTCCCGTACGGCCACCACCAGCGGCCGCCGCTCCTTGAGCGTCACGCTCGCCGTCCGCTGCAGCAGGTCCTTGGAGAGGCCCAGGGCCACGCCCGCGACCGAGGCGGTCGAGGCCGGGACGATGAGCATGCCCTTCGCCGGATACGACCCCGACGAGGGGCCGGCGGCCAGGTCCCCGGCCGCCCAGTACCGGACGTCGCCCAGGTCGAGCGCGTCCCCCGCGAAGGTGTCCGGCTTGCCGTCGGCGCCCCGGGCCAGCCACGTCGCCAGGTCCTCGCGCCAGTGCGCGTCCCGGAACGCGATCCCCGTCTCGTCGAGCAGCGTCAGCCGCGACGCCCGCGACACGACCAGGTCGACGCTCTCCCCCGCTGCGAGCAGCCCCCTCAGCACGGCGGCGGCGTACGGGGTCCCCGACGCGCCGGACACCCCCACCACCCAGGGACGACGCTGCTGTTCCTCTACCGGCTCCACACCCACGAGCCTATCCGGCCCGCCCGGCACGGAACTGAGTAAGGTGGCCCGGACGTTTCCGGGGGGAAGCGCACGACCGCAGGGGGGCTGCGATGACCGACCCGCACACCCGTCGCTGGACCTCCGCCGACCGGGGCAAGGCCGCCGGCAAGATGATGCTCGTCTGGGTGGCCGCCCTCTGGCTGCTCGAAGCCGTCGACCACGCCACCGGCCACGCCCTCGACGCGTACGGCATCGTCGCCCGTGACCCCGACGGGCTCGGCGGGATCATCACCGCCCCGTTCCTGCACTTCGGCTTCGACCACGTCGCCTCCAACAGCGTGCCGCTGCTGGTCTTCGGCTTCTTCGCCGCCCTCGGCGGCATCCGCCGCTTCCTCGCCGTCTGCGCCCTGATCGTCGTCGCCGACGGCCTGGGCGTCTGGCTGCTCTCCCCGACGGACTCCATCACGGCGGGCGCCTCGGGCCTCGTCTTCGGCCTCTTCGGCTATCTGGTGATCCGGGGCTTCGTGGAGCGCAGGATCCTCGGCATCGCCGTGGGCGTGACGATCGCCGCGATCTGGGGCGGCACCATGCTCCTCGGCGTGCTGCCCAGCGACAGCGCGGTGAGCTGGCAGGCCCACCTCGTCGGCCTGGTGGCCGGCGTGGGCGCGGCCTTCCTCTTCCGCCCGGCCGACCGCAGCCCGGCCCTCACCCCCTGAGGCTCGGCCCCCGAGGCCCTAGACCGTCAGGCCGCGCACCATCAGGTCGAGCAGCGCGCACACGAAGAGCGAGATCCCGATGAAGCCGTTCGTGGTGAAGAAGGCCCGGTTCAGCCGGGACAGGTCGTGCGGCTTCACGATCGTGTGCTCGTAGCAGAACGCCACCACCACGATCACCAGGCCCGCCCAGAAGAACAGCCCCGCCTGTGTGAGCAGCGCGTACCAGACGAGCAGCCCCGTCGTCACGACCGCCGAACCCCGCGCCCCCCAGAGCGCCGCCGGGATACCGAAGCGCGCCGGGACCGACTTCACGCCGTGGGCGCGGTCGGCCTGGACGTCCTGGCAGGCGAAGATCAGGTCGAAGCCGCCGATCCAGACCCCGACCGCGAGGCCGAGGACGACCGCGTCCCAGGACCACTCCCCGGTCACCGCGATCCAGGCTCCGATCGGCCCCATGGCCTGGGCGAGTCCCAGGATCGCGTGCGGGAAGTCCGTGAACCGCTTCCCGTACGGATAGATCACCATCGGCACGACGGCGAGCGGCGCGAGCGCCAGGCAGAGCGGGTTGAGCAGCGCCGCCGACCCGAGGAAGACGACGACGGCGATCCCCGCGCCGGTCCACGCGGAGCGCACGGAGACGGCTCCGGTGACCAGTTCCCGGCCGGCCGTACGCGGGTTCCGGGCGTCGATCTCCCGGTCGATGATCCGGTTGCAGGCCATCGCGAAGGTCCGCAGACCCACCATGCAGACGGTGACGAGCAGCAGCGTGACCCAGTGGACGCTCCGGTCCAGCCGGAACATCGCCGTGAGGGAGGCGATGTACGCGAAGGGCAGCGCGAAGACCGAGTGCTCGATCATCACCAGCCGGAGGAAGGCCTTCGTGCGTCCGGGGGCCGGGACGGCGGCGGCGGCGCCGGTCACAGGCCGTACTCCTTCCAGCGCCGGTCCACGAGGGCCGCCGTCGCCGGGTCGGACTCGACCATGTCCGGCCAGCCGCCGTCGCGGGTGTAGCCCTCCTCGGGGAGCTTCCTGGTCGCGTCGATGCCGGCCTTGCCACCCCAGAACTGCTGGTAGGAGGCGTGGTCGAGGTGGTCCACCGGGCCCTCCACGACGGTGAGGTCGCGGGCGTAGTCGGTGTTGCCGAGCGCGCGCCAGGACACCTCGTGCAGGTCGTGGACGTCGCAGTCCTTGTCCACGACGACGATGAGCTTGGTCAGCGACATCATGTGCGCGCCCCAGATGGCGTGCATGACCTTCTGCGCGTGCTTCGGGTACTTCTTGTCGATCGAGATGATCGCGCAGTTGTGGAAGCCGCCCGACTCCGGCAGGTGGTAGTCGACGATGTCCGGCACGATGATCTTGAGCAGGGGGAGGAAGAAACGCTCCGTCGCCCGCCCCAGCGGCCCGTCCTCGGTCGGCGGCCGGCCGACCACGATCGACTGGAGCAGCGGGCGCTTCCGCATCGTCACGCAGTCGATCTTCAGCGCCGGGAAGGGCTCCTGCGGCGTGTAGAAGCCGGTGTGGTCGCCGAAGGGGCCCTCCGGCAGCATCTCGCCCGGCTCCAGCCAGCCCTCGACGACGACCTCGGCGTGCGCCGGGACCTGGAGCGGGACCGTCTTGCAGTCGACCATCTCGATCCGCTTGCCCTGCACGAAGCCGGCGAAGAGGTACTCGTCGATGTCGCCGGGCAGCGGCGCCGTCGAGGCGTACGTCACGGCCGGCGGGCAGCCGAAGGCGATGGCGACCGGCAGCCGCTCGCCGCGCTCGGCGGCCACCGCGTAGTGGTTGCGGCTGTCCTTGTGGATCTGCCAGTGCATGCCGATGGTGCGCTTGTCGTGCCGCTGGAGGCGGTAGAGACCGAGGTTGCGCACGCCGGTCTCGGGGTGCTTGGTGTGCGTGAGGCCGAGGTTGAAGAAGGACCCGCCGTCCTTGGGCCAGGTGAAGAGCGCGGGCAGCGCGTCCAGGTCGACGTCGTCGCCGGTGAGGACGACCTCCTGGACGGGGGCCTGGTCGGACTTCACCTTCTTCGGCGGTACGTGGACCATCGAGCCCAGCTTGCCGAAGGCCTCCCGGACACCGACGAAGCCGTGCGGCAGCTCGGGCTTGAGCAGCCCGCCGATCTTCTCGCCGATCTCGGCGTACGACTTCAGACCGAGCGACTTCAGGAGCCGCCGGTCCGTGCCGAAGACGTTCATCGCGAGCGGCATGGCGGAGCCCTTGACGTTCTCGAAGAGGAGCGCCGGGCCTCCCGCCTTGTTCACCCGGTCGACGATCTCCCCGACCTCCAGGTACGGGTCGACTTCGGCCTTGATGCGCTTGAGGTCGCCTTCGCGTTCCAGGGCCCTGAGCAGCGAGCGGAGATCGTCGTAAGCCATAGGGGTCAGTATCCGCCACCGGCTAGGCTGGGCTCGTCACCGGGGCCGTCGAAACGGGCCCCGCCATTGCTTCCAGGGGGCTGTCCCACATGCTCAGGGCACTGATGTACATCCTGCCGCTGGCGCTGACGATCTACGCCTTCATCGACTGCCTCAACACCCCCGAGGACGAGGCCAAGCACCTGCCCAAGGTCGTCTGGGTCATCATCATCCTGCTGTTCTGGATCGTCGGACCGATCGTCTGGTTCGCCGCCGGCAAGACGCGCCGTGCCCGCGCCGGAGGCCGGACGCCCTCCGAGTGGCACCGCGAGCACCGCTCGGAGTGGGTCGCCCCCGACGACAACCCCGACTTCCTCGCCTCCCTCCGCGAGGAGAACCAGAAGGACGAGGCCGTCCTCAAGGACTGGGAGGCGGACCTGCGCCGCCGCGAGGAGGAGCTGCGCAAGCGCGAGCAGGGTGACGAGGGCGAGAAGTCCTGACATGGAGTTGCGGCTCCTGGCCACCTTCGAGAAGGTCGCGACGGTCCTCTCCTTCACCCGCGCCGCCTCCGAGCTGACGTACGCCCAGTCCAGCGTGACCGGCCAGATCCGCTCCCTGGAGGACTCCCTCGGGGTGGAGTTGTTCGAGCGGCTGGGCAGCCGGATCCGGCTCACCGAGGCGGGCGAGCGGCTGCTGCCGTACGCCCGCCGGATGCTGGAGCTCTCCGAGGAGGCGCGGGCGGCGGTCGTGGCGGCCGACGAGCCGTCGGGGACGATCGCCGTCGGCACGATGGAGTCGCTGACCTCCTACCGTCTGCCGCCGCTCCTGGAGCTCTTCCACCACCGCTATCCGCGGGTGCGGCTGACCCTGCGCCCGACGCTCGGCGACGAGACCCGGCAGGCGCTGCGCCAGGGGACGTACGACATCGGTTTCCTCATGGAGCCGGAGACCGCCCACGCGGGCCTGGAGAGCGAGGTCCTCGCGGCGGAGCCGCTGGTGCTGGTGGCCGCGCCTGGCAGTCCGCTGGCCGGGCGGGCGGGGCTGACCGGCGCGGATCTCGCGGCGGCGCGGCTGGTCGGCACGGAGCCGGGCTGCCCGTACCGCGACCTCTTCGAGGAGGAGCTGCGGCAGTGGGCGCCGCCGTTCATGGAGTTCGGCACGATCGAGGCGACCAAGCGGGGGGTGGCGGCGGGCCTGGGGATCGCCCTGCTGCCCCGGGTCGCCGTCTCCGAGGAGCTGGCGTCCGGGGCGCTGGTGGCGCTGGACTGGGAGCCGCCGTTCACGCTGTTCACGCAGATCGCGTGGCGGCGGGGGAAGCGGCTTCCGGCGCATGTGCGGCTGTTCGTGGAGCAGGCGCGGCGGCTGGTGTCCGAACAGCGAGGGTGACCTTGAGGCTGGCGAGGACGATCAGCGGGACGCCGAGCGCCTGGACGAGGCCGATGTGGTGCCCGTACACCGCCCAGTCGGCGACCATCGCGACGGCCGGGTAGGTGAAGGCGAGCACGGCGATCTTGGCGGTGGGCAGCTTCTGGTAGGCCGCGTACATCAGGACGTACATCAGGCCGGTGTGGATCAGCCCGAGGCCGACGAGCCAGCCCCAGCCGCCGCCGAGCCGGGAGGCGGCGCCGAAGTCGGCGAAGGGCAGCAGCAGGGGAAGGCCGACCAGGACCTGGATCAGGGCGATCAGGTGGGGCCGGACCCCGGTGATCCGCTTGGTGACGATCGTCGACAGCGCGTAGAGCACGGCGGCGGCGAGGGCGAGCCCGAGGCCCTTGAGGGAGGCGGTGTCCCCGGGGCGTATCCCGGAGACGAGGACCAGCCCCACGAACGCGACGGCGAGCCAGCCGACCTTGCCGGCGGTGATCCGCTCCCGGAACAGCACGGCGCCGAGGACCACCAGGAAGAACGGCTGGGTGTGGTAGACGACGGTGGCGAAGGAGATCGAGGTGGCCTCGTACGCCTCGAAGAGGAACACCCAGTTGAAGACGATGAAGACCCCGCCGAGGGCGGCGAGCCCGAAGGTCCTCGGGGTGAGGCCGTGCCCGGTGAAGTACCCGCGTGCCAGGCTGTACGCCCCGAGGGCGACCGCCCCGAAGAGGCACCGGAAGAACACCACGTCGAAGGGCGAGGCCCCGGACTCGACGACGAAGATGCCGAGGGTGCCGGAGAGCACCATGGCGAGGGTGAGTTCGAGGGTTCCCCTGGTTTCGTTTCGCATGCCCATGACGCTACGAAGGGGGACGGGGGCGGTCCACGGGCCAGTGGGGCGTCCTGCCGATGGGGGCATCGGCGGAGCCGATGAGCCGTGCGGGGCGTCACGTAGGGGGCGCCGGATGGCACGGGCAGTCGCACGGGAGGTGGCGCACTCCCGGTACGTCCGTCTCGCGCGGCACGCCGTCCCGGCAGCGGTCGTGGCGGCCGACGACGCAGCGCGGGGAGCGGAACTCCGGCTCGGGATCAGCCGCGAGGGCCCGGGTCGTAAGGGACGCGCTCAGCGCCCACCAGCCGTCGCCCGCGCGGTCGCGGTGCTGGCCGTCGTGTCCCGCGTCGAGGACGCAGACCGCACCGGCCCACACCGGCCGCACCACCTCCCCCACCGCGAACACGGACCGCCGGATACCGCAGCGGCTCATCCGGCGCTCCCGGCGTGGATGTTCCGCTGGTCGACGTCCACACCGACCGTGGCCAGCCACAACGCCCGTCGGCGCCTGCGCTGCGCGCGTGCGGCGGCCCCCGGCAGGTAAGGGCGCTCCAGCGGCGAGCGTGCGCCGTCGAGGAGCGTCGCCTGCTCCCGGGCGTAGGGAGAGCGGCGGGCGGGCGCGGCGCGATGGCGTGGTGCCGGAGGGGGCGGCAGCGCGGCGGCGCGGAGAAGGGGGCGGGGGCAAGGGCGGTGCCTGCCGGTGGGGGGCAGCGCCAGCATGAGCAGCCAGAGGACGACCGGGACCCAGGCCCGGCCCAGCACGCGCGCGATAGGGTTCCGCACGTCATCAACTCCTGTGTCAGTTGGTGGCCATGCCCCGGGACCGTTCCAGCGGTCGCCGGGGTCTTGCGTCCGCCCAAACGTAGACGCGTGATGCACAGTGATGCATCACTGTGTAGCTAGAGCCACCCCATCGTGTATTTGTACGACTATCTACTGTGGAACGATGAGCCTTGATCCGCAGTCGGCACGCCCGCTCTACACGCAACTGGCCGATGTGATCGCAGCGAAGATCACCTCCGGGGAATTCGCCCCGGACCGGATGATCCCCACGCCCGGCCGCCTCTCCGAGGAGTACGGCATCGCCGTACTGACCGCCCGCCGCGCGATGCGGGAGCTGCGCGAACGCGGACTGATCGTCACCGTGCCGGGCAAGGGCTCCTACGTCCTGCCCACCCCTGGAAAAAACCACTCGCCCGCCGACGGGTGACACCCCCACCCCACCGGGAAAGATCCCCCCGTGGACCTGGAACTCGCGCGGCAATGGCTCGGCACCGCCCTCGGTGAGGCGCGGGCCGGGCGGGGCGAGGGCGGGGTTCCCATCGGGGCCGCGCTCTACGGCGCCGACGGGACGCTGCTCGGGCGTGGGCGCAACCGGCGGGTGCAGGACGGGGACCCCTCCGCGCACGGGGAGACCGCCGCCTTCCGGGCGGCCGGCCGGCAGCGTTCGTACTGGGGGACGACGATGGTGACGACCCTCTCCCCCTGCTGGTACTGCTCCGGGCTCGTCCGGCAGTTCGGGATCTCCCGGGTGGTCGTCGGTGAGGCCCGGACCTTCCACGGTGGTCACGAGTGGCTGGAGGAGCACGGGGTCGAGGTCCTCGTGCTCGACGATCCGGAGTGCGTCGCTCTCATGCGGGAGTTCATCGCCGCCCGTCCGGAGCTGTGGAACGAGGACATCGGCCACGAGTGAGACGCGCCGTCCGGCACCGGCCCGGCTCCGCCCGTCCGGCGGAATAGCCCTGGCCACAGGGAGGTTGGAAGCGTGGCACCCACCGATTCCCCCGGTGGCGGCCGGGCGACCAGTCCGCCGGCGGCCGGGGGTCCGAGCCCGGAGCGGACATGACCACGGACACGCCTGCCACAGCAACGATCTCCGTCACGACCGGCGCGAAGCCCACGACCGACGCGCCGCGGCCCACGACCACGCCCGCCCCGACCGGCGCCACGACCGGCGCCCCCTCCGCCGCGCCGGGCCGCTCGTTCCTCTTCGTCCTCGGCAGCTCACGCTCCGACGGCAACACCGAGATCCTCGCCCGCGCCGCCGCCGCGCATCTGCCCCCCGGCACCCCGCAGCGCTGGGTGGACCTGAACCGGTTGTCGCTCCCCGACTTCCAGGACGGGCGGCACGAGACCACCGGGTGGCCCTCCGAGGGGGACGAGGAGCTGCTGAGGCAGGCCACGCTGGAGGCCACCGACATCGTCATCGCCTCGCCCCTGTACTGGTACACCGTCTCCGCGCAGACCAAGCGCTACCTCGACTACTGGTCGGGCTGGCTGAACGTGCCCGGCTCGGACTTCGCGGAGCGGATGGCGGGCCGGACCCTGTGGGGCGTGACGGCCATGGCGCACGACGAGCACGTCGTCACCGACGGCCTGACGACCACCCTGCGCTTCTCGGCGGCCTACCTGCGGATGCGCTTCGGCGGAGTCCTGGCCGGAACCGGCTCCCGCCCCGGCCGGGTGCGCGCCGACGAGGAGGCGATGCTCCGCGCCGAGACCTTCTTCCAGGGCGAGACCCCCCTCGCCGTCTTCCCGTACGAGCGGGAGACCGCCGGAGTCTGACCCCCGCCCCACCCGTCCCGGCCGCCCCCGCTTCCCCCACGGCGTCCCGCCCGACACCCCGTGGAGAGCGACACGTTCGCCACAGGACGACAACACCCGCACAACAGTGTCGAAAAGCCTGACGCTTTGCCAACAACCTGTCGATACCCTGGACTTGGGATGTGACGGGGCACGTCTGGTGGGGATGCGGGGGCGCGGTGGACAGAGAGCTGTACGGCAGGGAAGCGGTTCTGCACCCGGCCGGGCTGGCGGCCCGGCTGACCGGGCTGGCGCCCGAGACCTTCGAGCGGGTCGCCTACGAACACGGCGACGACCCGCCGGTCACCGTCTTCACCGGCAGCCGGGGCATGGGCAAGACGGCCCTGCTCAAACAGGTGCGCAACGCCTACCGGGGAGCGACACCACTCGCCCTCCTGGACTGCGCGCACATCGACCGCCCCGCCGACCACGGCCCCGGCTGGAACCCGCTCACCGGGGCCCTCGCCGAGCTGGCCGTACAGCTGGCGCCAAGGGTGCACGCCGCCAAGCCCGTGCAGTTCCCGCGCCTCTCGCTCGGCCTGGTCGCCGTCGCCTCCATCAGCTGGTCGCAGGAGGACGACGAGCGGGCCCGGCGCGATCTGCAGCGGCTCGGCCCGGTCCTGGCGACCGTCGACGCCGCGAAGGGCACCGCGTCCACCTGGGTCAGCAAGGTCCTCACCAAGCTCGCCGCCAACTTCGCCGAGGCGACCGCGCCGATGGCCGGACTCCTCGCCGAGGCGACCGTCGAGACCGTCCTGGAAGAGGTCTTCGGCCGCTTCCAGCAGAAGTCCGAGAGCTGGTACGGCAGTTACCGCAACGCCGGCGGACGGGGCAAGGCCGGGCTCCAACAGCTCGCCGTCGACTTCGAACAGGGCGGCCGGCGCCGCGGCGAGGCCGAGGACTTCCTCGTCGGCGCCCTCATCGAGGACCTGTGCCGCGCCTACACCGGCCTCACCCGCCTCGGCACCCGCCGCGGCCGGCCCGTCCTCCTCCTCGACAACGCGCACGAGCCGCTCGGCCGCCGCCTGGTCGAACCGATTCTGCGCGCCCGCGCCGCCGGCCGCAGGGACCACGTCGTGGTCATCGCCGCCTCCCGGGTCCGCGACCACGAGGGCGTCCGGCACGCCACCCGCGTGCGGCTCCCCGAGACCGCCCACCGCGCGCCCTGCCCGCGCGGCACGGATGTCACCTCGGGCATCCTCGCCGTCGAGCTGACCCCGCTGAGCGCCGCCCAGACACAGAGCGCCTTCGACCGCTTCGACCCGGCCGGCCGGACGCCCGCCGAACTGGCCCGGGGCGTCCACCGGCTGACCGGCGGCCGGCCCCTCGGCGTGGCCCTGCTCGGCCGCGCGGCCGGCGAGGCACCCGCCCGGCTGGCGTCCTCGCTGACCCCGGGCGCCCTGCTCGACCTCACCGTGGAACTGCGCGAGGACGCCCCTCCGGTGCCGGTCGCCCCCACCCTCCTCGCCGAGCTGCTGCCCGGCCGCAACCTCGGCCCCTTCACCGTCCTCGCCGCCGCCCACGACGAGGAGTCGGCGCGGCTCCTGGCCCGGACCCGGTTGCGCGGCGAGTCCCTCGACGGGGACATGGCGCTGCGCGTGCGCGACCGGCTGCGCGCCGAGGACTGGCCGGAGAGCCCCGACCACTTCGTCGCCGATCCGCTGCTGCGGGCGCTGCTGCTGCACCGGCTGCGCTTCCACGACGCCGACCACCCCGCCTACGCCGCATGGCGGGCGGTCCACGAGACCCTGCACCGGCACTACGGCCCCGAACCGGACCCGTACCGGCTGCACCAGGAGCTGGCGCTCGGCCGCACCGAGGAGGCCGTGGCCCATCTGCGCTCCACCTTCCCCGAGCCGGACGTGGTGGGCTGGCTGGGGCGCCTGCGGTTCATCGCCTCGGCGCCGTACCCGCGCGAGCAGCACCGCGCCGGACCCGATCCGCGCCGCGCGATCGCCCTCGGCCAGGAGCCGGCCGAGCGGCTGCCCGCGGGGCTCGACGACGAGCGCACCGAACTCCACCTCTGCGTCCGGCGGTTGCTGCACGCCGCCTGGTTGCTGACCGACCCGCTCGCCCTGCCCGACGACGAGGTGACCGACAAGCTGGCGCACGAGCTGCGCCAGCTCTCCGGGCGCCACCGCACGGGCAACAGACCGCTGTGGGACGCGGCCACCCACTGGCCGCGAGACATCCGTGCCTGGCGGAGCCTTTCGCTCCCGCCGGGCGCGGAGAACGGAGGCTGAGGTTCCCATGGCCAACCGGCTGCGCTACCGCGTCTTCTACACCACCCGTCAGAAGCTCCTCACCTCGCTGGTCGCCCTCGCGGTCGTCGGCGCCCTCATCGGGTACGCCGTGAACCGCGTGACCACCCCGGAGGACCGTTCCTGCGCCCCGGGCGTCGAACGGCCCGCGGGCAGTACGGAGTGCATCGGCGTCAACGGCTCCGGATACGACTTCGGCGTCCCCTCCCTGACGGACGTGGCTCGCGCCGTCAGCCGGGAGAACGCCACCCTCAAGGAGGGCGAGTACGCCACGGTCGCCCTGCTCCTGCCGCTGACGTCCACCGACACCGGGATGCGGGTGAAGGTCCGGCACGAGGTGCTCGGCGCCCTCGCCCGGCAGTACCGCGCCAACCACGAGTCCAACAGCGAGACGCCCAAGATCCGTCTCGTCCTCGCCAACACCGGCAAGGGCAACGCCCACTGGAGCACCACCGTGGAGCGGCTGAAGACGATGACGGCCGCCCCGGACCGGCTGCGCGCCGTCTCCGGCGTCGCCACCAGCTCCACCGAGGTACGGCTGGCGGTGGGCGCCCTGACCAGTGCCGGGATCGCCGTCGTCGGCACCACCATCACCGCCGACGACATCGCCAACGGCCCCGGCCCGGGCAACAACCGCTACCCCGGCCTCGCCAGGGTCTCCCCCACCAACGGCGACGAGGCGAAGGCGCTGGCGCACTTCGGCCGGGTGGAGGCGTCGAAGGCCCTGCTCGTCCAGGACACCCGCACCGGCGACCACTACACCGACACGCTCAAGGCGGCGTTCACGGCCTCGCTCAAGGGCGCGCCGTACGAGCCGCAGCTCTTCACCTCCCCGGCCGACCCGACGGAGGAGGGCACGACGGCGAACACCTTCCGGCAGATCACCCACCTCATCTGCGACACGCGGGCGGAGACCGTCTTCTTCGCGGGCCGCCACACCCAGCTGCGGCAGTTCATCAACGCGCTGGGGGCCCGGGGCTGCGCCGAACGCGCCTTCACCGTCCTGACCGGCGACGAGGGCTCCTACCTCGGCGCCGACGTCCGTCTGAACAAGGCCGCGCTGAAGGCGAAGCTGACCGTCCGCTACGCCGCGCTCGCCCACCCGGACGCCTGGAAGCCGGCGGCGGGCCGGCCGGTGCCCCGGACGGGCGGCGGGACGGCGGCGTACGGGACGTTCCTCGCGGACCTCGCCCGGGTGTCGAAGACGCCGGTGCCGCTCGCCGACGGGCAGGCGATCGTCTCGTACGACGCGATGGCGACGGCGGTCCACGCGATCCGGCAGGCGACCCCGCAGGGCAGGCAGTACCCGGCCCTGGCGGACGTGGTCACCCAGTGGCCCCAGGTGAAGGGGTCCCTCCGGGTCGAGGGCGCGAGCGGCTGGATCTGCCTGGACAACTTCGGCAACCCGTTCAACAAGGCGGTCCCGATCGTCGAACTCGCCCCGGACGGCACCCAGAGGTTCGTCCAGATCGCCTGGCCGGAGGGCCGCCCGCCGACGGACGACTGCCTTCCGCCGCGCAGGGGATGACCGTCCGCGCGCATGAGTGAGGGCCCGCCCGGCGGGCGGGCCCTCGGCTCGGCTCAGACTCCGGCGTACGAGTGCTTGCTGCTCACGAAGATGTTGACGCCGTAGTAGTTGAAGAGGAAGCAGCCGAAGGCGATCAGCGCGATGTACGCGGCCTTGCGGCCCTTCCAGCCCGCCGTCGCGCGCGCGTGGAGGTACGCCGCGTAGCCGACCCAGGTGATGAAGGACCAGACCTCCTTGGCGTCCCAGCCCCAATACCGGCCCCACGCGTCACCGGCCCAGATCGCGCCCGCGATGATCGTGAAGGTCCACAGCGGGAAGATCGCCGCGTTGACCCGGTAGGAGAACTTGTCCAGGGAGGCCGCCGACGGCAGCCGCTCCATCACGGACCGGGCGAAGGCGCCCGGCTTGCCGCCGGTCACGAGCTTGTTCTCGTAGGAGTCACGGAAGAGGTAGAGCAGGGTGGCGACCGCGCCGAGGTAGAAGACGGCGCCGCAGAAGATGGCGGTGGAGACGTGGATCCACAGCCAGTAGGAGTCGAGCGCCGGGACGAGCTGGTCGCTGTCGGTGTACAGCCACGTGGTGGCCAGGCCCAGGTCGAGCAGGACCGTCGTCACCAGCGGCAGACCGATCCACCGGACGTTCTTCTTCGCGACCAGGAAGCCGAGGTACGCGCCGACCGCCACCGTGGAGAAGGTGGTGGAGAACTCGTACATGTTGCCCCAGGGGGCGCGCTGCACGGCGAGGGCGCGGGAGACCACGCCCGCCGCCTCGACCAGGAACGCGAGGACGGTCAGCGAGACGGCGATACGGCCGTACAGATCGCCCTTGACGGTGCCTCCGGCCGCGCCGGGGCCGTCGGGGACGTCACGGGCGCCGGAGGCGGAGCGGGTGACGACCGTCGGCTTGTCCAGGACGGCGGTGGATCCGGCCGCGCCGCGCACGGTGACCGCCGGGGCGGCGGTGGTCACCGCCGCGGGCCGGGTCAGCGCGGCGGCCGTCCGGCCCACCTTGCTGCGGCTGCCGAACACCCACTCGGCGATGTGGGCCAGGAAGGCCAGGGTGTAGACGGCCATCGAGGAGTAGATGAGCGTGTTGCTCATCTGCGCCAGGCTCTCGTTGGTCTCGGCGGCGAGCATCACTTGGTCTCAGCCCCTTCGGCAGGTACGTCGGCAGGTTCTTCCGCGGGTTCTTCCGTGCGCGCCCCAAGGTCGCCGTCCGGCGCGGCGGGGGCGGTCGGCGCCTGGGCGTGCAGGGTGGCGGCGAGGTCGGCCAGCTCCTCGGGGAGCTTCGCGGACTCGCTCCGGCCGAGGCCCGCCATCTCGACGACGGTGACGCCGTCCTTCCCCCGGACGGCCCGGACCCAGACCCGGCGGCGCTGGATGAACAGCGACCCGGAGAGTCCGGCGATCGCGGCGATCGCGCCCGCGAGGGCGAGGCCGTTGCCGGGCTGCTGGGAGACCTGGAAGCTCGCCCACTCCTTGATCTCCTTCTCGAAGGTGATCGAGCCGGCGCCGTCGGGCAGCGTCATGGTCTCGCCCGGCAGCATGCGCTGCGCGAGCTTGTTCCCGTGCGGGTCCTTGAACTGGGTCATCTTGGACTTGTCGAGCTGGTACACGTTCTGCGGCAGCCCGGAGTTCACGCGCAGATCGCCGTGGAAGCCGGTGAGCGCCATGACCGGGAAGTCCAGCGCGGGGAACTGCGAGAACATGTCGCCCTTGCCGGCGCCCGCGAAGGTCGGCACGAAGAAGGCCTGGAAGCCCAGCTGCTCCTTCTTGCCGTTCTTGTCGCGGTAGCCGTCCATCACCTTGATCGCGCCGGTGGAGGTGATGTTGTTGTCGAACGGCAGCAGCGGGACGGCGCCGTGGAAGACGACCTTGCCCCGGCCGTCCTTGACGGTGACGACGGGCGCGTAGCCGTGGGAGATCAGATAGACCTTCGAGCCGCCGACCTCCAGCGGCTCGTTGACCCGGATGACCGCCTTCTTGTCCGGGCCGCCGGCCTCCGCGTAGGTGACGGCCGCCTCGAAGGTGCGCGGGGTGCCGCGCTGCGGGCCGTTCTTCTCGTACGTACCGGTGAAGCGGTCCAGCTGGAAGCCGAACGGCGCCAGGTCGTCGGTGTCGTAGAGGGAGCCGCGCTTGAAGTCGTCGTACTGCGTGAGCGTGTTGGAGAAGCCGTCGCCCTCGACGATGAGCTTGCCGCCCTCGGACTTGAACAGCTGGCCCCAGGCGAAGGCGACGAGCATCACGATCAGCGCGATGTGGAAGAGGAGGTTCCCGGTCTCGCGCAGATAGCCCTTCTCGGCGGCGACGGCGTCCCCGGCGGTGTGGGAACGGAACCGGCGTCCCTTCAGCATCGAGAGGGCCGCCTCGCGGACCTGCTCGGGCTCGGTCTCCGTCCGCCACGTCGTGTACGCGGGCAGCCGGTCGAGGCGCCTGGGCGCGCGCGGCGGGCGGCCGCGGAGCTGGCCGACGAACTGCCAGGTGCGGGGCACGATGCAGCCGATGAGGGAGACGAACAGCAGTATGTAGATCGCCGAGAACCACACCGAGCTGTAGACGTCGAAGAACTGCAGCTTCTCGTAGACCGGCGCCAGGGTCGGGTGGGCCTCCTTGAAGGTCCGCACCTTCAGCTCGTCCGCGCTGTTCTGCGGGATGAGGGAGCCGGGGACGGCGCCGAGGGAGAGCAGGAAGAGCAGGATCAGCGCGACCCGCATGGACGTCAGCTGCCGCCAGAACCAGCGGATCCAGCCGACCACCCCGAGGGCGGGGCCGCTGACGGCGGTCTCCTCCCTGGGGGCGGTGGAGAGCTGCGCTCCGGCCTCGCCGAGATCGTGTGTTTCGGTTTCGGTCTTGCTCATCGGAACTCTCAGATCCCCACCGTGAAGCCGTTGGACCAGCCCTGCATCGTGGACACCATGCTGTCCCACACGCCTGTGAGCATGAGCAGCCCGGTCAGGATCATCATGCCGCCGCCGATCCTCATCACCCACGCGTAGTGCTTCTTGACCCACCCGAACGCCCCGAGCGCCTTGCGGAAGGCGACCGCCGCCAGGATGAAGGGCAGGCCGAGACCCACGCAGTACGCGAAGGTCAGCAGCGCCCCGCGGCCGGCGCTGGCCTGCTCGGTCGCGAGCGCGTTGACGGCGGCGAGCGTCGGGCCGATGCAGGGCGCCCAGCCGATGCCGAAGAGCGCGCCGAGCAGCGGCGCGCCGACCAGGCCCGCGGCGGGCTTCCGGTGGATGCGGAACTCTCGCTGGGTCGCCCACGGCATCAGACCCATGAAGAAGACGCCCATGAGGATCATGAGGACGCCGAGGACCTTGCCGAGGACGTCCCGGTGCTCCTGGAGGGTCCAACCGAAGTAGCCGAAGAGCGCGCCGCCGGAGACGAAGACGGCGGAGAAACCGAGGACGAAGAGGGAGGCCCCCAGGGCCATCCGGCCGCGCCGGGCCTCGGCCAGGTCGGTGCCGGTGACGCCGGTCACGTACGAGAGGTAGCCCGGCACGAGCGGCAGGACGCAGGGCGAGAAGAAGGAGACCAGGCCGCCGAGCACGGCGATGGGCAGAGCCAGCAGCAGGGCTCCGCTGAAGACCGTCTCGTTCACCGGATCACTTCTCCGCGAGAAGCGGCTCGATCATCGAGCGCAGCTTCTTCTCGTCGAGTGCCATGAGCGAGCGGGCGGCGATCTTGCCGTCCTTGTCGAGCACGACGGTGGACGGAATGGCCTGCGGGTTCAGCGTGCCCTTGGGGAACCCGCCGAGGATCAGCTTGCCGGAGGGGTCGTAGAGGCTCGGGTACGGAACCTCGTAGTCCTCCTCGAAGGTGATCGCCTGCTGCTTGTTGAAGTCACGGGTGTTCAGGCCGACGAACTCCACGCCCTTGGGCTTGAGGTCGTTGGCGACCTTCGTGAAGTGGGACGCCTCGGCGCGGCAGGGGCCGCACCACGAGCCCCAGACGTTGAGCACCACGACCTTGCCCTTGAGGTCGGCGACGTCGAGCCGCTCGCCCTCGATCGTCTCGCCGGCGATCGTGTGGGGGGCCGTGCGCTCGCCCTTGGCGACGGTGGAGATACCGCCCGTGTTGGTGACGAAGTTGGTGTCACCGCCGCCACCGGAGGTGCCGTTGGTGGACGAGCCGCAGGCCGACAGAGCGAGGGCGGCCGACAGCGTTCCGACGGCGAGCAGGGTGCGTCGAGGGGCACGGTCAAGGCTCATGTGAAAAGTTTCGCATGGACGTTTGGGAGATCTTGGGCGCCCCCCTACGTGCCCGGAAAGCCGCTTGTCAAGGTTTCCTAAACACCCGGCCGGGACGGGAGGGGGGCCGGGTGGGGGCCCGCTGGGAGTCGGGTGGGGGCCGGCCGGGAGCCGTCGGGCGGGGCCCTGGCCCGGGTGTCAGGCGGGGCGGAGGAAGGTGTTCCAGCCGCCCGCCGGCGCCTGTCCGACCTCCAGCGTCCGGAGCTTGGCGAGGATCTTGGGGTCCTGCACGTCCAGCCAGTCCGTGAACTGCCGGAAGGAGACCAGCCGGACGTCCTTCTTCCCCGCCATCCCCTTGAGCGCCTCTTCGACGGCGTCCATGTAGATGCCGCCGTTCCACTGCTCGAAGTGGTTGCCGATGAAGAACGGCGCCCGGTTGGACTCGTACGCCCGCTTGAACCCGGCGAGGTAGGCCCCGGCGGCCTGCTTGCGCCAGCCCGGGTAGCGCGAGGGCATGCCCTTGGTGGAGTTCTTCGACTGGTTGGCCAGCATGTTGTAGTCCATGGAGAGGACCTCGAAGGAGTGGCCGGGGAACGGCACGGCCTGAAGCGGGAGGTCCCAGACGCCCTGCCGCTTGGCCGGCCACATCTGGCGGCCGCCGGGCGAGCTGGCGTCGTAGCGCCAGCCGAGGCGCTTGGCGGTGGGCAGCAGCTTGTCCTGGCCGAGGAGGCAGGGGGTGCGGCCGCCGACGAGCTCCTTGGAGTAGTCGAAGGGCAGCGGGTCGAGGTCGGTCCAGCCGCTGTTCGTCTTCCACTCGGTGACGAACTTCATCGCCTGGTCGATCTCGTTCTGCCACTGCGCCGGGGTCCAGTTGCCGACGGAGCCGGAGCCGCCGCAGAAGTGGCCGTTGAAGTGCGTGCCTATCTCGTGCCCGTCGAGCCACGCCTGGCGGACGTGCTTGAGGGTGTCCTTGATGTGGTCGTCCGTGAGATAGCCGATGTCGGAGGCGCCGACGCGGTTGTTCGGGGGGCGGTAGAGGTGCTTCTTCGACTCGGGCAGGAGGTAGATCCCGGAGAGGAAGAAGGTCATCGCCGCGTCGTGGTTCTTCGCGAGTTCGAGGAAGCGCGGGAAGAGCCCGTTGCCGACCTCGCCCGCGCCGTCCCAGGAGAAGATCACGAACTGCGGCGGGGTCTGGCCGGGCTGGAGGGGTACCGGGGCGTCGGGCTGGTGCGGCTGCTTGCCGGTGTCGGCGGTGGAACCGTCACCGATGAGCTTGACGTCGTCCTCGGTCGGGGCGGGGCTGCTCGGTCCGCCCGACGCGTCGCCCCCCTTACCGGGAGCAGAACCTCCGCTTTTGTCCGGATTGTTGGTGCTGCACCCGGCGATCCCGATCGCCGCGGCGGTCCCTACGCCCGCCCCCAGAAGTCCCCTTCGAGTGATCCCGCGCATGTCGTTCCCCATTCGCGCTTACGTATGACCCGAAGGTCATCCAAACCGACAATCAGTGAGATGCCGGGAGGAACGCGAAGGTTCCGGTTATTCGCACAAAAATTTCAGGGCGACCGGATGACGTCCTGTCATCCGATCGCCCTGGGGGGTGTACCCACCGCACGAAACTCGAACACACTCGCGCCGATGGCGCGGATCACCGAGGCGACGAGCCCGAGGCGGCCGGGTCGAGCGCTTGGGAGCCGTAAGTCCGAGGCGGCGGCCGGGTCGCGCGCCTACGCTCCGAACGCCTTCGACTTCCCCTTCACCGGCTTCGCGCCCGCGAGCAGATGCGGCGGTACGAGATCCCGGGCCGGCTCGCTGTACCCGACCGACACGATCCGGTCGCCCTGGTACGTGAACGAGGTCAGCGAGGCGAGCGTGCACTGCCGCCGCCGCGGGTCGTGCCACAGCCGCCGCTTCTCCACGAAGCTGCGCACGATCCAGATCGGCAGCTGGTGGCTCACGCAGACCGCCTCGTGCCCCCGGGCCGCGTCCTTCGCCGCGTCCAGCGCGCCCATCATCCGGACGACCTGCTCGACGTACGGCTCGCCCCAGGACGGCTTGAACGGGTTGGTGAGGTGCTTCCAGTTGCCGGGCTTGCGCAGCGCGCCGTCTCCGACGCCGAAGGTCTTGCCCTCGAAGACGTTCCCCGCCTCGACCAGCCGGTCGTCCGTGGCGAGGTCCAGGCCGTGGCTCTTGGCCACCGGCTGGGCCGTCTCCTGGGCGCGCTCCAGCGGCGAGGCGACGACGTGGGTGACGTCCCGCCCGGCCAGGTGGTCGGCGACCCGGTCGGCCATCCGCCGCCCCAGCTCGGACAGGTGGTAGCCGGCGCGGCGGCCGTAGAGGATGCCGTCGGGGTTGTGGACCTCGCCGTGCCGCACCAGGTGGACGACGGTGATGTCACTCGCGGAGCCGGTCATGCGGTGGCCTCCGCGGCGGCGCGGGCGGCGGCGGGCAGCGCGGCGGCGATCCGCTCGACCGCGCGCTCGTCGTGGGCCGTCGAGACGAACCACGACTCGAAGGCGGACGGCGGGAGGTACACCCCGTCGGCCAGCATCGAGTGGAAGAACGCGTTGAAGCGGAACGCCTCCTGCGTCTTCGCGTCGTCGTAGTTCCGCACCTCGTCCGCGGTGAAGAAGACGGAGAACATGTTGGAGGCCGTCTGCAACCGGTGCGCCACGCCCTCCTTGGAGAGCGCGTCGGTGACCAGGCCCTGGATCTCCTTCGACACCGCGTCGACCGTGTCGTACGCGGCCTGGTCGAGCAGCCGCAGCTGCGCGAGCCCGGCGGCGGTCGCGATCGGGTTACCGGAGAGCGTGCCGGCCTGGTAGACCGGACCGGCCGGGGCGAGGTGGCCCATCACGTCGGCGCGGCCGCCGAAGGCCGCGGCCGGGAAGCCGCCGCCCATGACCTTGCCGAAGGTCATCAGGTCGGGCGCGACGCCGTCCACGCCGTACCAGCCGGCGCGGGAGGTCCGGAAGCCCGTCATGACCTCGTCGGAGATGTACAGGGCGCCGTTGTCGGCGCACAGTCCCTTCAGGCCGGCGTTGAACCCGTCCGCCGGCGGGACGACGCCCATGTTGCCGGGCGAGGCCTCGGTGATGACGCAGGCGATCTCGCCCGGGTGCGCGGCGAACGCGGCCCGGACCGCCTCCAGGTCGTTGTACGGCAGGACGATGGTGTCCCCGGCCTGGGCTCCCGTCACGCCGGGCGTGTCGGGCAGGCCGAAGGTGGCGACGCCGGAACCGGCGGCGGCGAGCAGCGCGTCGACGTGACCGTGGTAACAGCCGGCGAACTTCACGACCTTCGCCCGGCCGGTGAAGCCGCGGGCGAGCCGGATCGCCGACATCGTCGCCTCCGTACCGGAGGAGACCAGCCGGACCTGCTCGACCGGCTCGATCCGGGCGACGATCTCCTCGGCGAGCGCGACCTCGCCCTCCCCCGGCGTACCGAAGGAGGTGCCGCGGGCGACGGCGGCCTGCACCGCCGCGATCACCTCGGGGTGGGAATGGCCGAGGATCATCGGCCCCCACGAGCAGACGAGGTCGACGTACTCCCGACCGTCCGCGTCGGTGAGGTACGGACCCGTACCGGACACCATGAACCGGGGCGTTCCACCCACGGCCCGGAAGGCGCGCACCGGTGAGTTCACGCCGCCGGGCGTCACAAGGGAGGCGCGGTCGAAAAGCGTCTGTGAGACTGGGGCTTCGTATGAATACGGCACTGTGGTCCTGACCTGCGAGTACGGCTGCGAGTACGGAGGGAAGGCGTGGGCTCCCTGTGCGCTACGCCGAGGCGTCGCTCCTCCGGGTCTGCGAAACTGGGGCGTCATAGGGATGGCTCACGGAATCCATGGTGTCAGAGCGTCGGACGTTCTTGCGGACAGGTGTTTCACCGCGAGAGCGTGGGGGAGGTCACTGACACGATGATCGGGTTGCGCGGCGGGGGTCGTGCTGCCTAAAAAAGCAGTCGGGTGGAGATATGCATCGCGGTGGCGGACTGGGCGAGGGGACCGACGACCTGGGTCCCGAGCCTGCCCGGCGGGGGAGGCACCGGCGACGGCGTACGGAGGAGACCGCCGAATCCACGGGGCCGACCGGGTCGGCAGGATCCATGGGGCCGCTGGGGCCGACGGGATCGACGAGTTCCACAGGATCGATGTCAGGGAGCGGGAGTGGCCGGTTGGGGGTGACGTACAAGTACTTCGGCGCACCCGACGGCGCCACGGCGGCCCGCGTCCCGATCTCGATGCGCCCCGAGGAGCTCGGCGGCGACGAGCTGGGCATGGGCGGCATGTTCACGAAGATCAAGCCCGAGACCATAGCCGCCATGGTCCTCACGGGCATCCAGGGCATGCCCCTGCACAAGGTGCCCCCGCTGGAACTGGTCGTCCTGCACCCCGACTACGCCGTGGTGAAGCTGCCCATGACCGTGGTCGACCCGCTGCGCGGCATCGGCGAGGAATCGGTCGGCGCGGCCGCCTTCATCTGGTCCACCGTCCCCGACCGCGGCGGCCCGCGCGACGCCTTCAACGTCTACCAGCTGCTGCACGAGTGGCAGGACTTCTCCCACCGGCTGCACGAGGCGGGACACCAGCCGTACTGCCTGGTCTGGCCCTGACCGAAGGCCCGACCCCGCGCCCCGCCCGGCTGGGGCCGCCCCGTACCAGACGCCTCGCACGCGCAAGCGCCCCGCACACGCAGGCGTTGCGTCGCACTTCGCGGTCACATAAGTGATGAAGTGGGACAAAACGGTTTGCGGTGCGCGGAGTCGTGTCCGGTGGCGCGCGCCCGCGCGAGGAAGGACGGACGACGTGAGCGGTATGCGCGGTGTGCGCGTGGCGGACGAGCCCATGCAGATCGGAGAGGTCGCCGCACGGACGGATCTCTCCCTGCGGGCCATCCGCCAGTACGAGGACAGCGGCCTGGTGGTCCCCTCGGCCGCTTCGCAGGGCGGCTTCCCGCTCTACACCGAAGACGACGTGGACCGGCTCCTGGTGATCCGCCGGATGAAGCCGCTCGGCTTCACCCTGGAGGAGACCCGCGAACTGCTGCAGGCCATGGACCGGCTCACCGCGGACCGCCCCGGGACCGACGGTGAGCTCTCCCCCGAGGACCGGTCCGTGCTGGTCACCCGGGTCCGCCGCTACGAACGCGCCGCCACCGAGCGCGTCGCCGAACTCCGCGCCCAGCTCTCCCACGTCGAGGAGTTCGCCGGCTCCCTCCGCTCCCGCCTCGCGGCGACCGCGGCGGACGCCACGGCGTGAGCGAGGGAGGCGGGAGCGGAGGGGACGGAGGAGACGGAGGGGGCCACGGGTGGGGTCGGCTCAGTTCGGCCGTGAGACCGGGGCGGGGTGGGACGTCCGGGATTGCAGGGCCCCGGCGAGGTCGTGGAAGAAGCGGGCGTACGCCGCCGGGCTCGGCGGGGTCTCCGGGTTCCAGGGCGCCACGCGCGCGTGGCCCACGGGCGGGAGGTCGGCGCCCTGGACGGCGTGAGCCCGGCTGTCGGAGAGCACCAGGCCCGGCCCGAGCCGTGCGGCGTGCTCCCAGTCGGCGGTGAGCCAGTTCGCGCCGGGACCGGGCCCGGGGTCGAGGAGCCGCACCCCGAGGTCGACGAGGCGCGCCAGCTCGGGCCAGGCCTGCGGACGCGCCAGATGGACCTGGTCGGGCCCCGCGCCGGAGAGCGCGACGACGGCGACCTCCGCCCCGCCCTCGGCGACGGCGGCCCGCACGGCGCTCTCGGCCACCGCCATCGGATCGGCCTCCGGGCCGGTCGCCGCGCATTCCCGGTCCGCGCCCAGGGCGGCGCCCAGCTCGGCGAAGCGCCCGATGATCGCCGCCAGTCCCGGCTCGTTGCCCACGGACAACGCGACCAACGGCACCCCGAGCCGCTCCGCGACCGCCTCGTCCAGCGCGTAGGCGCTCTTCCCGTCGTACGTCACGTCGACCAGCAGGTCCGGGCGCAGCCTCCGCAGCGCCTCCTCGTCCAGGCTCCGCCCGGGACCCAGGTACGGCACACCGGCCGCCGTCAGGTCGCCCCCCTTGACCGGATCCGGTACGGCCCCGTCGTGCCCGGAGCCGTACACCGCCACCGGCGTCACCCCGAGGTCCCGCAGCGCCGCCCCCGCCCGTATGTAGGCCGCCACCCGCTGGGGCCTGCGCGCGGCCGTCACCGCCGCGCCTCTGTCGTCCACGAACTCCCACACCCGTGCGTCCGACATGCGGTCGCTCCCTCCCGGCCGGAATTCTCCCTTTCTCCCGCCACCTTGGAGCGCTTCCCCCACCGGCACAAGGGCGCCTCCCGCGATGCCCGCGGGGCCTGTTCGAAAGCCGTGGGGCGGGTGTTTACTGAACGAGTCGGGAGGAAGCGGGAGGAAGAGCCTCGCGCGGGCGCGCGGGCCCGTACGGCCGCGTGTCCGTACGACGTGGCCGTGACGGCCTTGTCCGTACGACGATGTGTCCGTACGACGACGTGACGTGCGTACGACCGCGTGGCCTGTTCGCCGCCGCGTACCGGTCCTGCGCCCGCTCCGCCCGCACGGTTCACGGGCCGTGGCGCGTCGGCGTACCGGCCTTCTCGCCCTGGAGTCAGCCATGTCGCCATCCCCCGGCCCCTTCCCGGACCGTCGTCTGATCCCGTTCCTCGGCCTGCTCGCCGTGTCGGCGGTGGTGGGGGTCTCCGCCGGTCTCCGCTTCCGCGCCCGCCGCGCCCGGGCGGGGGCGCCCCTGGACCGGGTCTGGCACCCGAGGGAGACGATTCCGCTCACCGCCGCCGAGGAGGACGCCTTCGGCCAGGTCGTCTCGCGCCTCTCCCTGGGCTCGGCGGGCCGACTGCGCTGATCATCCGACGGGACCCCGGGCGACACGGTCGGCTGCCGGCCCAGGCCGCCCGGGTGCGCTCGTCCGGGTCCGCTCGGTCGCCGTCCGGGTCCGCTCGGTCGCCCCTGGCGAAAAGTTCCGGAGACGGCCTAGAGTCCCGGCATGGATCCGGACCTTCCCGCCTCACCCGTACGCCTCGAGCCGTGGGCCGCCTCCGACTTCGGGCTGCTGCGCGCCATGAACGCGCCGGAGTTGATGGAGCATCTCGGCGGCCCCGAGACGGAGGAGGCGCTGGTCACGCGGCACCGGCGGTACGTCGATCTGAGCGCCGACACCACCGGCGCGGGGCGGATGTTCCGGATCGTGCTGCTCCCCGAGGAGGTCGCGGTCGGCGGCATCGGCTTCTGGAAGAAGGAGTGGCGCGGGGAGACGGTGTACGAGACCGGCTGGGCGGTCCTGCCCGGGTTCCAGGGTCGGGGGGCGGCGACCGCCGCCACGCGCGCGGTGGCCGAGCACGCCGGGGCCGAGGGCACGTACCGCTTCCTGCACGCCTTCCCCGGGACGGACAACGGCCCGTCGAACGCGGTCTGCCGCAAGGCCGGCTTCGAACTGCTCGGCGAGGAGCCCTTCGAGTACCCGCCGGGCCGCCCGATGCGCTGCAACGACTGGCGCCTCGAGCTGCGCGCCGTCGTCTAGGAGCTCTATACCTCCTGGGTGCCCAGGGCTTTGCTGAAGTGGAAGGCGACGATGTCGAGGCGCTCGCGGAGGTAGAAGCGGTGGGCGCCGGTGCGGTGGGTGCCGGAGTCGAGGCTGAACTCGTGGCAGCCCTCCACGCGCGCGTGCGCCTCCAGATGGGCGAGGAGGCGGCGGCCGACGCCGGCGGAGCGCGTGGAGGCGGCGGTCACCAGGTCGTCGACGTACAGCTTGCGCAGCGTGCTGGTGGTGTCCATGATCCGCCAGCCGGCGACGCCGACGCAGGTGCCCGCGTCGTCGTAGGCGGCGGAGAAGCGCAGCCCCTGGGCGTGGCCGCGGTCGTACACCTCGGCGAAGAGCCGCGGGGTCAGGTGCGGGCGCAGCTCGCGCAGGACCGGCAGCAGCTCGGTCTCCAGACGCGGGTCACCGGGCGGGAGGTCGACGATCTTCATGCCGGGACGGTACCGCAGGGGCCCGGCCGGCCGGTGGCGGTATCGCAGGGGCACGGAGGGCCGGTGGCGGTACGGGACGGGAGCTCGGACGGCCGGTGGCGGGTGGCTCGCGGAGCCGGTCCCGGGAAGGCGGCCCGGGGGAATTCCCTGGCCGGAGGCGGGCGCCGGTGACATCCTGTCACCGTGAACGGACCGGAGATCCAGATCAGCTTCGCCCCCGGCCTGCGGCTCTTCGTCTCGGCGGAGCGACGCCCGGGGCGCACCACCGTGGTGACCGACGGCGTCTCGACGCTCGGCCATGTCGTGGAATCGCTCGGCGTTCCGCTCACGGAGGCGGGGCGGCTGTTCGTGGACGGGGTTCCGGTCGAGGTCTCCCACGTCCCGGCGGCGGGCGAGACGGTCGAGGTGGAGAGCGTCGACCGCCCCCAGGCGGTGCCGGGCGCCCCGCTCCGTTTCCTGCTGGACGTCCACCTCGGGACGCTGGCCAGGCGGCTGCGGCTCCTCGGGGTCGACGCGGCGTACGAAAGCGAGGACATCGGCGACCCCGCGCTCGCCACGCTCTCCGCGCGGGAGCGACGGGTGATGCTCTCCCGTGACCGCGGCCTGCTGCGGCGCAGGGAGCTGTGGGCCGGGGCCTATGTGTACAGCGACCGGCCGGAGGACCAGCTCCGGGACGTCCTGGAGCGGTTCGCTCCGGCCCTGCGGCCGTGGACGCGCTGCACGGCCTGCAACGGCGAACTGACCGACGCCGACAAGGACTCGGTCCGCGAGCGTCTGGAGCAGGGCACGGAGAAGACGTACGACGTCTTCGCCCGGTGCACGGCCTGCGAGCGGGTGTACTGGCGGGGCGCCCACCACGCCCGCCTGGAGGCGATCGTCACCGACGCCCTGCGCGAATTCGGCGGCGCGACGGCACGCTGATCGGCGCCGGCACGGGGGCGGGCATCCCTAGGGCGTGTCCGGAAAGTAGCGCCGTCTGCCCGCAGGGCAGGGCCCGCGGCGTCTGGTGCGTGCGATCGCAAGGCGGAGGGTCGCCCTCGTACTGGGCGTACTCGGGCGATCCCGACAACGCAGCGTGGGGGCACCTCCCGTGCCCGAAGGGCTACGGGGGAGTGCGTGCCAGGCGTCGCGGGCCAGGCGGGACTTTCCGGACACGACCTACGGCGCCTCGGCGGTCAGGTAGCGCTGAACGGTCGGCGCGAGCCACGCGATGATCTCGTCGCGGGACAGCTCGACGGCCGGCGGCAGTCGCAGCACGTAGCGGGTCAGCGCCATGCCGAGGATCTGGGAGGCGACGAGCGCGGCGCGCCGGGGCGCCTCGGCGGGGTCGGGGCAGACGCCGCGCGTCACCGGGCCGAGCTGCTCGGCGAAGATCGTCTGCATGCGCTCGGCGCCGGTGGCGTTGGTGGCGCAGACCCGGAGCAGCGCGGTGAGGGCCTCGTCCTGCTCCCACCGGTCCAGGAAGTGCGTGACGAGGACGGCGCCGATGTGCCGGTCGGGCAGCGCGCCCAGCTCGGGCAGGCGCAGGTCGAACGCGGACGCGGCCGCGAAGAGCCCCTCCTTGTTGCCGTAGTAGCGCATGACCATCGAGGGGTCGATGCCCGCGTCACGGGCGATGGCCCGGATGGTGGCGCGCTCGTACCCGTCGGAGGCGAAGCGCTCGCGGGCGGAGTCGAGGATCGCGGCGCGGGTGGCGTCGGAGCGGCGGGCGGTCGTCATGTCCACAAGTGTAGGCCTACGGGTGTTGACACCGGCGAGGGTCGAGCCTAGCGTTGCCAACAAGCGTTGACCAACAGCCGTTGGCCTACGCCCGTTGGCTACGTCCGGTCGCCCTGCGCGGCGACGGGTCGTCGCGCCCCGGTTCCCGGCCTTGGGAGGCAGCCATGAATCACCAGCTGGACACGGACGTGCTCGTCGTCGGAGCCGGCCCCACCGGCCTGCTCCTCGCCGGCGACCTCGCCGCCTCCGGACTGCGCGTCACCCTGATCGAGCGGCGCCCACCCGGCGTCGGCAACCTGACCCGCGCCTTCGCCGTCCACGCCCGCACCCTGGAGCTGCTCGACGCCCGCGGCCTCGCCGACGACCTCGTCGCCACCGGCAGCCGGATCACCCGGATGCGGCTCTTCCGCCGCCTCACCCTCGACCTGGGCCGGCTGCCCACCCGCTTCCCGTACCTCCTCGTCACCCCGCAGTACGAAGTCGAGAGACTGCTCGAACGGCGCGCGGGCGACACCGCGGTGGACCTCCGCCACGGCACCGAGCTGCACGGCCTGCGCCAGGACCCCGACGGCGTGACCGCCGAGGTCACCGGACCCGACGGGACGGCCACCACCCTCCGCGCCCGGTACGCGATCGGGACCGACGGCTTCCGCAGCTCCGTGCGGACCGCGCTCGGGCTGCCCTTCCCCGGCGCCTCGGTACTCCGCTCCCTCGTCCTCGCCGACGTCCGCCTGTCCGAGGCACCGGCGGAGCTCTTCACGGTCAACGGCTCGGGGGACAGCTTCGCCTTCATCGCCCCCTTCGGCGACGGCTGGTACCGCGTGATGGGCTGGGACCGCACCCGCCAGGTCCCGGACAGCGCCCCCGTCGACCTCGAAGAGATGCGCGCCCTCACCCGCCAGGCGTTCAGCACCGACTTCGGGATGCACGACGCCCGCTGGATCTCCCGCTTCCACAGTGATGAACGCCAGGCCCCCGCCTACCGCGTGGGCCGTGTCTTCCTCGCCGGGGACGCCGCCCACGTCCACTCCCCCGCCGGAGGACAGGGCATGAACACCGGCCTCCAGGACGCCGCCAACCTCTCCTGGAAGCTCGCCGCCGTCCTGCGCGGGGAGGCCCCCGACCCGGAGGCACTGCTCGACAGCTATCAGTCCGAACGGCACCCGGTGGGCGCCGCGGTGCTGCGCAGCAGCGGCGCGATCATCCGTCTCGCCATGGCCCGGGGCCCGCTGCTGCGCGCCGCCCGCGCCGTCGTCCCCCGCGTGGTCACGGCGGTGAGGCCGGCCTCCGCCAAGGTGATGGGGATGATCAGCGGCATCGGCATCGGGTACGGCCGGGAGGGAGCGCGCGTCCCCGACCTGGAGCTGCGCGAGGGGAGGCTTTACGAACTGCTGCGGCGGGGCGAGTTCGTCCTGATCGCCCCCGAGTCCGCCCGCCCGGCCCTCCCGCCGGCCGCCCCCGTCGCGCCGTCCCGTCTCGTACGGGCCACCTGGGCCGATCCGTCCCGCCGCACGGCGCTGCTGGTCCGGCCCGACGGGTACGCCTTCTGGACCGGCGGCGCGAGCGGCTGAGGCCCGAGCCGCCGAGGGGAGCCGCGGCGGGCGTCAGAAGACGTACCGGTCGCCCGTCGCCAGGACGAGCACGCGGTGCCGGTCGTTCCGCGGGTTCCGGTCGGCGACTCCGTCGCTCCAGACGGTGCCGACCTCGACGGTCAGCTCGTCCGGGGCGCCCGCCGTCCGCAGGTCGAGCGTCAGCTCACCGACCGCCCCGGCGGCGCGCAGCTCACCGGTCCGGCAGGCGATGATCCGGTCGCTGACCCACAGACAGGACGCCGGCAGCCGCTGCCCACCGGCCAGCGGGTGCGAGAAACCGAGCCGCACGGTCGCCTGGGACACATGGGCCGGCCCGTGGTTCTCACTCACCAGCCGGAGACCGAGCCGGCCGTCCCAGAGGGAGGCATGACCGTGATGGGCCAGATCCGCCTCGGGCACACCCGCCGGACCGAGGCCGGCGCCGACGCCGGCAGCAGTCCCCGAACCGCCGTCCGAACCATCGTCCGGAACGCTGCTCACACCACCCTCTGGACCGTCCTCCAGGCCGTCCTCCGGACCGACGACCGGGACGGCCTCCAGCCCGGCCACCGGACCGACCATCGGACCGACCACCGGACCGGCCACCGGACCGACCAGCGGGCCGGCGACCGGAGCCACCGCACGGGCGGTCCCGCCCGCACCGACCACCACGAAGGCCACCAAGACCGCCACCAAGGCCGCCACCAGGACCGCCGGGGCCGCACCCGGCAACGCCGCACGCTTCGCACTCATGCCCTGAAGATACCGATAGATCCGCATATGGTCTGACTATCCATCAGCCCGCGTGTCCTCGTGGCACTCTGACCCCATGCTCATCGCCCGCTCGGCCGCCCTGTTCGGCCTCGCCGCCCTCTTCGAGATCGGCGGCGCCTGGCTCGTCTGGCAAGGCGTCCGCGAACACCGCGGCTGGGTCTGGATCGGCGCCGGAGTCATCGCCCTCGGTGTCTACGGCTTCGTGGCCACCCTCCAGCCCGACGCCGAGTTCGGCCGCATCCTCGCCGCCTACGGCGGGGTCTTCGTCGCCGGCTCGATCGCCTGGGGCATGGTCGCCGACGGATACCGCCCGGATCGGTGGGACGTGATCGGGGCCCTCGTCTGCCTCGTCGGCATGGCCGTGATCATGTACGCGCCCCGCGCACGCTGACACCTCCCCGCAGCCGCGCCCGACACCCCCCGCCTATCCTGATCAGGCGATCGACCTCATCGAACCCACGCACGAGGAGCACGCCATGACTGCCGCCGGTACCCCTATCGCCGTCGTCACCGGAGCGAGCAGCGGTATCGGCGCGGCCACGGCCAGGCAGCTCGCCGCCGCCGGGTACCGCGTGGTCCTCACCGCCCGCCGCAAGGACCGCATCGAGGCCCTCGCCGCCGAGATCAACGAGGCCGGCCACCAGGCCACCGCCTACGCCCTCGACGTCACCGACCGCGCGGCCGTCGACACCTTCGCGACCGCGTTCCGCACGATCGCCGTCCTGGTCAACAACGCGGGCGGCGCCCTCGGCGCCGACCCCGTGGCCACCGGCGACCCCGAGGACTGGCGCCGGATGTACGAGGTCAACGTCATCGGCACCCTCAACATCACCCAGGCCCTGCTGCCCGCCCTCACCGCGAGCGGCGACGGCACGGTCGTCGTCCTCTCGTCCACCGCGGGCCACTCCACCTACGAAGGCGGCGCGGGCTACGTCGCCGCCAAGAACGGCGCCCGCGTCCTCGCCGAGACCCTCCGCCTGGAGATCGTCGGCACCCCCGTCCGCGTCATCGAGGTCGCCCCCGGCATGGTGAAGACGGACGAGTTCGCGACCACCCGCTTCCGCGGCGACTCCGACAAGGCCGCCAAGGTCTACGCGGGCGTGGCCGAACCCCTCACCGCGGACGATGTCGCCGACACCATCACCTGGGCCTGCACCCGCCCCCCGCACGTCAACATCGACCTCCTGGTCGTCCGCCCCCGCGCCCAGGCCTCCAACACCAAGGTCCACCGCGAGCTCTGACGCCCGACGCCCTGCCGCTCCGCGGCGGAAGGATCGGGGACGCGGAAGGGGAGGGGCCGGCGCACCGCGCCGGCCCCTCCCCTTCCCCGCTCGTGACGTCCCCGCTCAACCCTTCACGCAGATGACCTGCTTCAGCTTGGCGACGACCTCGACCAGGTCCTTCTGCTGGTCGATGACCTTCTCGATCGGCTTGTACGCCCCCGGGATCTCGTCCACGACGCCGGAGTCCTTGCGGCACTCCACGCCCCGCGTCTGCTCCTCCAGGTCCCGCGTCGAGAAGCGCCGCTTGGCCGCGCTGCGGCTCATCTTCCGGCCGGCGCCGTGCGAGGCCGAGTTGAACGAGGCCGCGTTCCCGAGGCCCTTCACGATGTAGGACCCGGTGCCCATCGACCCCGGGATGATCCCGAACTCGCCGGACCCCGCACGGATCGCGCCCTTACGGGTCACGAGCAGGTCCATCCCGTCGTACCGCTCCTCCGCCACGTAGTTGTGGTGGCAGGAGATCACCGGGTCGAAGGTGACCCTCGCCTTGCGGAACTCGCGGCGGACGACCTCCTGGAAGAGCGCCATCATGATCGCGCGGTTGTACTTCGCGTACTCCTGCGCCCAGAAGAGGTCGTTGCGGTACGCCGCCATCTGCGGGGTGTCCGCCACGAAGACGGCCAGGTCGCGATCGACCAGCCCCTGATTGTGCGGCAGCTTCCGCGCCTCGCCGATGTGGTGTTCGGCGAGCTCCTTGCCGATGTTCCGCGAGCCCGAGTGCAGCATGAGCCAGACAGAACCGGTCGAATCAAGACAGAATTCGATGAAGTGATTTCCCGATCCAAGCGTTCCCATCTGCATCGCGGCCCGTTCACGACGGAATTTGACCGCATCGGCGACATGGTCGAACCGCGACCAGAAGTCGTCCCACCCCGCCGTCGGGAACTGGTACAGCCGGCTCGGATCCACCTCGTTCCGGTGCATCCCCCGCCCCACCGGAATCGCCTGCTCGATCTTCGACCGGAGCCGCGAGAGGTCCCCCGGCAGGTCGTTCGCCGTCAGCGAGGTCTTGACCGCCGACATGCCGCAGCCGATGTCCACCCCCACCGCCGCCGGACACACCGCCCCGTGCATCGCGATCACCGAACCGACCGTCGCGCCCTTGCCGAAGTGCACGTCCGGCATCACTGCCAGGCCCTTGATCCACGGCAGCGTGGCCGTGTTGTGGAGCTGCTGCATGGCGCCGCCGTCCACCGTGGAAGGATCGGTCCACATCCGGATCGGCACCTTCGCGCCCGGCACTTCGACGTACGACATAGCCCCTCGATTCCCCCGAAAAGTCTGAAAACGCAAAAACCGGCACCAAGGCCCGTACAGGTGACGACGAACCGGCAACGACGGCAGTGCGTGCGATACACATTGTGTCCATCGGCCGACATCCGGCGGCAAACAGTTTTCGGGGGCGACCCCGGGAGAAGGGAGCCTGGGAGCGTGCAGCGACAGGCGTACGGACCCGGCCGCACACGGCCCGCGGCGTTCACGGCGGCCGCGCTCGCACTCGGGATCGGGATCGGGGCGGGCCTCACCGGATGCTCCTCGGGCGGCGACGGCGGCGACGCCTCCGTCGACTCCAAGGCCGGCCCCGTCACCGCCGTCGCACCCCCGGGCCGGTACCGCACCCTCTTCGAGCCCTGCCGAGCCGTCTCGCCGGCCACGCTCAAGGACTTGTTGCCGGGCGCCGCGGAACTCCCCGAGCTGGAGCGGAACAAGGCGTACCGCGGCGCGGCGACGGTCACGTACGACACCGACCGCCGTGTCGGCTGCACGTGGAAGGCCGACGCCCCGGACGCCTCGCACCGCCTCGTACTCGACATCGAGCGGGTGGTCTCCTACGACCCCGCGATCAGCGACGACGACCGTGCGCAGCAGGTGTTCGACCGCAAGCAGGCGGCGGCCGACCTCCCCCAGCCCGCTCAGACCCAGCCGTCCCCGCAGACCCCTGCCGGTACACCGGGCACAGCGAGCGCACCCGCCCCAGCGGGCACGCCGGGAACGGCCGGCACACCGAAGACGAACCCCACGCCCCCCGCGGGAACCCCCGCCGGCACCCCGTCCGGCACCCCGTCAGGCACCCCCTCGGGCGCGCCCACCGGCACGCCTCCGGGAGCACCGGCCGCCCCCGGCTCCCCCACCGGGCTGGAGCCCCGCCTCCTGGACGGTCTCGGGGACATCGCCTTCCTCGACGACGTCCTCGCCACCGGCGGATCCAGCGACCGTCACCGCACGGTGAGCGTGGTGTTCCGCACATCGAACGTCATCGTGACGGTCGAATACCTGGAGCAGGCGACCGACCCCGCGACGGCGCCGGACAGCCGGGAGCTGCAGGAAAAGGCCCAGAATCTGGCCCGGCTGCTCGCCGAGCGGCTGGAGGAGTAGCCGCCCGGACGCGCTCCGTGAGCCCGCGTCGACCACGTACCGTGTCGACGTACCGTGGCCGCCGCCCGGGCCGTCAAGCGACCGACCCGTACGACAAGCGACTGAAGGAACCATGCACCGATCAGCCCCGCGACTCACCCGCATACTCGCCTGCGCAGCCGTCCCGGTGATGCTCGTCGTCGCCGGCTGCTCCTCGGACTCCGACGGCGGTTCCGGTTCCGCCCCCGACAAGGGCCAGGGCTCGGCCTCCGCCGCCCCGAAGCCCACGCCGTCGAAGCCGAAGGTCGAGCCCGCGAAGTACGCGAAGCTGCCCGACTTCTGCAAGTCGATCTCGTCGAAGACGACCGCGGCCCTGGTGCCCAAGGCGAAGACCAAGAACGGCACGGCGGCCGCCTCCAAGGACCTCACCCGCCGCGGCGGCTGCTCGTGGAACGGTCTGGACGAGAAGGGCGTGAAGGGCTCGCAGTACCGCTGGCTCGACATCACCTTCTACCGCTACGACTCGGACGACTCCCTCGGCAGCGGCCAGGACCGCGCCAAGGAGAACCTCGCCAAGGAGCTGACCAAGGTCCAGGCCACCGAGGGCGCCAAGAAGCTGCGGACGACGGCCGCCGGCGGCATCGGCGACGAGGCGAGCGCCGTCACGTACGAACTGCGCAAGACGGACGAGGACTTCGAGTACGCCTCGATCGTGGCGCGGACGGGCAACGTCGTCGTGCTGCTCACGTACAACGGTGCCGGTTACGCCGGGTCGGCCACCCCGAGCGACAAGACGATCCTGGACGGCGCGGTGAAGGCGTCCCGCGAGGCCGTTGCGGCCGTCGCGGCGGCCAACAAGTAGCCGCCGACGCGTAGCCGGCACGGGTCGACAGGGAGCTGGCGAGGGCCGACGAGCGGCCTCCGACTCACCCTGAACAACCGCATATACGCAGGTTTCCGCGGAGCCCCGCCCTCCCCCGAGGGCCGGGCTCCGCACACATGTGCCACGCTGTGCCCGCGAGATGTCGAATAACGGGAGGGGATCGCGGGTGGCCGCGGTGCAGCTGACACGCACGCACAAGATTCTGATCGGGGTGGTGGTCGCCGGTGCGGTGATCATCGCCGGGATCGGTTTCGCGGGTTCGTACGCCGCCGTGCGCGAGCTCGCCGTGGAGAAGGGCTTCGGCGACTTCTCCTACTTCTTCCCCATCGGCATCGACGCCGGCATCTGTGTGCTGCTCGCACTCGACCTGCTCCTGACCTGGATCCGGATCCCGTTCCCGCTGCTGCGGCAGACGGCGTGGGTCCTGACGGCGGCGACGATCGCGTTCAACGGCGCGGCAGCCTGGCCGGACCCGCTGGGCGTCGGCATGCACGCGGTGATCCCGGTGCTGTTCGTGGTCGCCGTGGAGGCGGCCCGGCACGCGGTGGGCCGCATCGCGGACATCACGGCCGACAAGCACATGGAGGGTGTCCGGCTCACCCGCTGGCTGCTGTCCCCGATACCGACGTTCCGGCTGTGGCGCCGGATGAAGCTGTGGGAACTGCGGTCGTACGAGCAGGTCATCAAGCTGGAGCAGGACCGGCTGATCTACCAGGCGCGGCTGCAGGCCCGTTTCGGGCGGGCGTGGCGGCGCAAGGCGCCGGTGGAGGCGCTGATGCCGCTGCGGCTGGCGAAGTACGGCGTGCCGCTGGCGGAGACGGCCGCGGCCGGTCTCGCCGCGGCGGGCGTGGAGCCGGCGCTGATACCGGCGGCGCCGTCGGCGTCCGACCCCCTGGGGACGCTCGCGACCGCGGCCCGGCCCCAGGCTCGGGTGCAGGGGCAGCAGCCGACTCCGGAGCTGGTGCGCGCGCCGCAGGGCCCGCCCGGCCAGGGCGGCGGCTTCCCGGCCCAGGGCGGCATGGACGCGCAGGCGGCACAGGCGGCCCAAGCCGCGCAGATCGCGCAGGAGCAGGCGGCCGCGAACCACGAGAGCCCGTGGTTCCAGGCCCAGCAGCTTCCCCCGGAGGCGTACGAGAACGCCTACGCCCCGCAGTACGTCGAGGGCCTGGAGCCGACGCCCGTGGCGGTGCCGCAGGGCCCCGAGGACGTGCCGGCGGGTCCGCGCCAGGAGGGCCCGGAGCAGTTCGAGGAGTACGCGGAGTACGTCGAGCCGGATCCGCCGCTGGAGGAGTTCGCGGAGGTCGCGTACAAGGCGATGTGGACATTCGTCGAGGAGAACCAGCAGCCGCCGAGCGTGGAGCAGCTCGACATACTGCTGAGCGACCGGTACGGCGTCCAGCACCCCCGCAGCGCCTCGATGCTGCGCCAGTTGATGCCCCGCCTGCGGCAGCGCATGGAGCAGGAACTGGCGGAGAACCACATCGCCTGATCGCGCCGCCTGACCGGCTACCTGCCTGACCGGCAACCCGGCTGCCCGCTCACGCGCTGGGCGGAACCCGCCATCCGGGACCCGCAGTCCGGAATCCGCCGGTCGCCGGTCGCCGCCCCTCGGTCTGGCCCGTCGCCCGGAACCCGGCAGGACGCGGCGGTCGTCACCGGCCGTCAGGCCTTGGCACGCTTCTTCGTCACCTCGCCCCACGCGGCGATCGCGACTCCGACGATCGCGAGGGCGATGTAGCCGGCGGTCGGGATGTCCCACCACTTGTGGAGCAGCCCCCAGGGCTGGTCCCCGAACATCCGCCCGCCTGCGCCGAGCACGCCCTGGACGAGGGTGACCCAGCCGATGACCGCGATGGTTTCGTTCTTCATGCCTCCACGGTCTCCCGCGCCCCGCCCGAACTCGTCATGCCCACGGCCGAACCGCGTCTCATCCGAAGGATGCAGAAGCGTGCGGTGACGCGGAAGGCCGCCGCCCGGCATCCGGGCGGCGGCCTTCTCGATCGCCGGCGGGCACGTCGCTCGCGGTACGTCGCGGGACGTGCGGGCGGTCAGGCCCCCAGCAGCTTGCGCACCCGGCCGGCGCCGACGGCCAGCAGCAGCGTGGGCAGACGCGGGCCGGTCTCGCGGCTGACCAGCAGCTTGTAGAGCAGGGCGAAGAAGGCGCGCTGGGCGACCTTCAGCTCCGGGGTCGGCTTGGCCTCGGGGTCGAGGCCCGCCATGATCTTCGGGACGCCGTAGACGAGCGTGGTCAGGCCGTCGAGCGACCAGTGCGTGTCCAGGCCCTCCAGGAGCAGGCGCAGCGACGCGCGCCCCTCGTCGTCCAGCGAGCCGAGCAGCTCGGTGTCGGGCTTCTCGCGGACGATGGTGCGCTGGTCGGCCGGGACCTGGGTGGTGATCCAGTTCTCCGCGCGGTCCAGCCGCGGCCGGACCTCGTCCAGGGAGGTGACGGGGTTCTCCGGGTCCAGCTCGGTCAGGATGCGCAGGGTCTGCTCGTCGTGGCCGGCCGTGATGTCCATGACCGAGGCCAGCGTCCGGTACGGCAGCGGGCGCGGGGTGCGCGGCAGCTCGCCGGCCGCGGTGCGCGCGGCGCGGGCGTGCGCGGCGGCGTCGGCGGGCAGCACGGTCCCGTCCTGGACCTTGGCCTCCAGCTTGTCCCACTCGTCGTAGAGCCGCTGGATCTCCTGGTCGAAGGCGATCTTGAAGGACTGGTTGGGCTTGCGGCGGGCGTACAGCCAGCGCAGCAGCGGCGCCTCCATGATCTTCAGCGCGTCGGCGGGCGTCGGGACGCCACCACGCGAGGAGGACATCTTGGCCATGCCGCTGATGCCGACGAAGGCGTACATCGGGCCGATCGGCTGCACGCCGTCGAAGATCTGCCGCACGATCTGGCCGCCGACGACGAACGAGGAGCCGGGCGAGGAGTGGTCCACGCCGGACGGCTCGAAGATCACGCCTTCGTAGGCCCAGCGCATCGGCCAGTCGACCTTCCAGACCAGCTTGCCGCGGTTGAACTCGCTCAGCTTGACGGTCTCGGCGAATCCGCAGGCCGTGCAGGTGTAGGCCAGCTCGGTCGTCTCGTCGTCGTAGGACGTGACGGTCGTCAGGTCCTTCTCGCACCGGCCGCAGTACGGCTTGTACGGGAAGTAGCCGCCGGAGCCGCCGGAGCCGTCGTCCTCGCTCGCCGCGCCGGAGCCCTCCTCGGCCTCCAGCTCGGCTGCGTCGACGGGCTTCTGGGACTTCTTGCCCGGGGCCTTCTTCGTCCGGTACTGGTCGAGGATGGCGTCGATGTCGCCGCGGTGCCGCATGGCGTGCAGGATCTGCTCGCGGTAGGTGCCCGCGGTGTACTGCTCGGTCTGGCTGATGGGGTCGTACTCGACGCCCAGCTCGGCCAGGGCCTCGACCATCGCGGCCTTGAAGTGCTCGGCCCAGTTCGGGTACGCCGAGCCGGCCGGGGCGGGCACGGACGTCAGCGGCTTGCCGATGTGCGCTTCCCAGGACGCGTCGACGCCCTCGACGCCGTTGGGCACCTTGCGGTACCGGTCGTAGTCGTCCCAGGAGATGAGGTGACGGACCTCGTGCCCGCGGCGCCGGATCTCGTCGGCGACCAGGTGCGGGGTCATGACCTCGCGGAGGTTGCCCAGGTGGATCGGGCCGGAGGGGGAGAGTCCGGAGGCGACGACGACCGGTTTGCCAGGCGCACGTCGCTCCGACTCGGCGATGACCTCGTCCGCGAAACGGGAGACCCAGTCGGTCTCGGTGCTGCTCTGAGCCACGGTCGGTACGTCCTTCTTCCTGAGGGGTGCTGCTTCGCCAGCCCTACGCGAGCCATTCTCCCAGACGAAAGAGGCCGCTTCAGGGTTGTCCACAGCCGGAGATCCGTGGTGCCCGGAGTTGTCCACAGGCGGGGAAATCGCGTTGCGCTCCCATGGGACACTTGACAGGCGAATCAGACCTGACGAACTCAACAGGAACGGAAGCTCATGGCCTCGGTCCCTTCCCTCGCTTCGACCGTGCAGCAGCGCCTCGCGGAAGGCCTCTCGGCAGCTCTGCCGGAGGCCGGTTCCGCCGACCCGCTGCTGCGACGAAGCGACCGGGCCGACTTCCAGGCGAACGGCATCCTGGCGCTCGCCAAGAAGCTCAAGGGGAACCCGCGTGAGCTGGCGACGCAGGTCGTCGCCGCGATTCCGGAGAACGACGTCCTGAAGGAGATCGAGGTCTCCGGCCCCGGCTTCCTGAACATCACGGTCACCGACGAGGCGATCGTCCGGACCCTGGCGGCCCGCGCCGCCGACGCCCGGCTCGGCGTGCCGTTCAACGAGTCCGCGGGCACGACGGTGATCGACTACGCCCAGCCGAACGTGGCGAAGGAGATGCACGTCGGGCACCTGCGGTCCGCCGTGATCGGCGCCGCGATGGTCGAGATCCTGGAGTTCACGGGCGAGACCGTGGTCCGCCGCCACCACATCGGCGACTGGGGCACCCAGTTCGGCATGCTCATCCAGTTCCTGATCGAGCACCCGCACGAGCTGGACCACTCTTCGGGCGAAGAGGTCTCCGGTGAGGAGGCCATGTCGAACCTGAACCGGCTCTACAAAGCTTCGCGGGCCCTCTTCGACTCCGACGACGAGTTCAAGACGCGGGCCCGGGCCCGGGTCGTGGACCTCCAGGCCGGTGAAGAGCGGACCCTCGCCCTGTGGCAGCGGTTCGTCGACGAGTCGAAGATCTATTTCTACTCCGTCTTCGACAAGCTCGACATGGACATCCGGGACCCGGACGTCGTCGGCGAGTCCGGCTACAACGACATGCTGGTGGAGACCTGCCGCATCCTGGAGGAGTCGGGCGTCGCGGTGCGCTCCGAGGGCGCGCTGTGCGTGTTCTTCGACGACGTGAAGGGCCCGGACGGCAACCCGACGCCGTTGATCGTCCAGAAGTCCGACGGCGGCTTCGGCTACGCCGCGACGGACCTGTCCGCGATCCGCGACCGGGTGCGGAACCTGAAGGCGACGACCCTGCTGTACGTGGTCGACGCCCGCCAGTCGCTGCACTTCAAGATGGTCTTCGAGACGGCCCGCCGGGCCGGCTGGCTGAACGACGACGTGAAGGCCGTCCAGCTCGCCTTCGGCACCGTCCTCGGCAAGGACGGCAAGCCGTTCAAGACCCGTGAGGGCGAGACGGTCCGGCTGGTGGACCTGCTGGACGAGGCGATCGACCGTGCCGCGTCCGTGGTCCGCGAGAAGGCGCAGGACCTCACCGAGGCGGAGATCGCCGAGCGGGGTGCCCAGGTGGGCATCGGCGCGGTGAAGTACGCCGACCTGTCGACGTCGGCGGCCCGGGACTACAAGTTCGACCTGGACCAGATGGTGTCGCTGAACGGCGACACGTCGGTGTACCTCCAGTACGCGTACGCGCGTATCCAGTCGATCCTCCGCAAGGCGGGCGACGCGAAGCCGTCCGCGCACCCGGAGCTGGCCCTGGCCTCTTCGGAGCGCGCGCTCGGCCTGCACCTGGACACCTTCGGCGAGCTGATCGAGGAGACCGCGGCGGAGTACGCCCCGCACAAGCTGGCGGCGTACCTCTACCAGCTGGCGTCGCTGTACACGACGTTCTACTCCGAGTGCCCGGTCCTGAAGGCGGACACCCCGGAGCAGGTCGAGAACCGTCTTTTCCTCTGTGATCTGACCGCCCGCACGCTCCACCAGGGCATGGCCCTGCTGGGCATCCGGACGCCCGAGCGTCTCTGACGCGTAGCGCGGCCGCTCCCGCCCCGAGCACACGAAGGCCCCGGCACCGTCTCGTACGGCGCCGGGGCCTTCGCCGTACCCCGGGAAGTCCGCAGGCCCACGACGTCCGCAGGCCCACGGCGCCGCAGCACCCGACGTCCGGAGGCCATGGCTCTACTGGGCCTGGGCCGCCCAGGTGCCCGTGTCGGGCCGGTAGCCGTAGGTCTTCTTCCCCTCGATCGCACTCGTCCGGAAGGGCTCGCCGTCGTCGTCGATGCGCACCTTCCCGTGCCGTTCGCCGCTGCTCCAGTCCAGTTCCAGGTACCAGCCGACGACATGGGCGTCGGTGTGCACGTCGAGGTTGAGGACCTGGGGGTCGCTGGTGGAGACCTTGTACGGGAAGTCCTTGGCCGGCACGGGCGCGTCGCCGTCGTGGCCGGCGACCGGCTTCGCGTAGGGCCGGGGGGCGTCGAGGTCGATGTCGAAGGACTGCGGGGTGACAATGCCGCCGCAGCCGTCGCCCATGGCGTAGGCCGCCCGGTCCAGGGGGTCGGCGCGCTCCACGACCCGTACGTGCAGGGCGTTGATGACCACCGCCGCCTCCGTCCTGCCGACCGCGGTGAGCTGGAGCATCATCCGGCCGCCGTCCACCCCGTCGAGGGCGCGCGCCCAGCCGCGGGTGTCCTGCGGGGTGGGCGGGGGCGGGACCTGCCCCGGTTCCTTGTCGAGGGCGTAGTACTGGCCGCAGGGGGCGTCCCAGTTGTACGAACTGACGCCGACGCTCAGCGGCGCCGCGGCGGCCGGCGCCCCCTTCGGCGACGTGGGCGGGGAGTCGGAGGCCGAGACCATCGAGTACCCGACGGGCACGGCGACCGCGACGACGGCGGCCGCGGTGGCGACGACAGCGAGGCGCACGCGCGTACGGGACGGCCCGCGAGGCGCGTCACCGACCGGCCGCGGGGCAGCCGCTTCCACCACGGTCGGTGCAGCGACGGTCGGTTCAACGGCAGCGGGTTCGACAGCGGCCGGTGCCACAACGGCCGGCTCCACGGCGACCGGCCCCGCGGCAGTCGGCTCCGGGAAGTCCGCCGGCTCGGTCCCCGCGGGGGCGGCCTTCCCGCGCCGACGGGCTTCGTCGGCCAGGATCCAGCTCCGGTGCAGTTCGACGAGCTCGTCCCGGGTGGCCCCGCAGAGCCGCCCCAGCCGTTCCACCGGAGCGAACTCCGTCGGTACGGCGTCGCCGTTGCAGTACCGGTGCAGGGTCGACGTGCTGACGTGCAGCCTCTTCGCCAACGCCCCGTAACTGAGCCCGGATCGTTCCTTAAGACCGCGCACCAGCTCCGCGAAATCGCCCGTCTCCGCTGCCACCCGCCCCGTCCCCCTCGTCCGCCGTCCCAGGAACGCGTTCCAGGGAGGGGTCGTTCCCCCAGGCCACAGCATGTGCGGACGTTCCGGCTTCCCTCATTCTCCCGTGCCGATTGCACCGCCCCGGACCACCCCGCAGGGTGGACGCCATGCGAATCAGCCACTTCACGGACCTCGTCGCCGGGGCGGTCCTGATCGCCAGCGCGGTGATCGTGATCGTTCTGATCAACCGTCAGTGACGGGACGGGACCGGCGCGGTGGCGGCGCCGCGTTCGACGCCGCCACCGGCCCGGCGGACCTCCACGCCCGTGCCGTGGGTCAGCGGAGGGGGTGCGAGGTCCTGCCGGACACCTCGTCGATCTCCATGTGGGCCTTCTGCAGCATCTGGGAGGCGAGGTCCATGAGCGCGCGGGCGCCCGCGATCTCCTCTCCGACGCGCAACTGATCCGGATCGGAGGGGTGCCGGTGGGCATTGCCATGGGCGCGGAACTCGGTGCCGTCACCGAGCCGCACCATGGCGGCGGCTCTGGTCCGGTCGCCTTCCTCCTGGAACTCCATCTCGATGTGCCATCCGACGAGCGTGTGCATGAGGACCACCTCCAGCGGTACTACCAGGGTGCGCCGCCCGGTCCTTCCTCACCAATCGGTGCGTGGCCGACCGGAGAAGCCCGACGACAGGCGGCGGTGGCGAGGCCGCTCGTGACCATCCGTCCACCGACGGACGGCCTCCCCCGGCCCGCCCTTTGCTCACCGTCCGTTAATTCGCTTGCACGGTCGGTTCCCAAGCCCGAAACTGTTAGACATGACTAACGTTTTAGTGGAGTCCTCGTCGTTCCCCGACTTCGGCCGCCCTGACGCCGGCCTCGTCCTGATCTCGGAGTGGCGGACACCGGACGCCGAGCGCCGGCAGGCCGTCATGGACGGTGTCATCGACGCCTGGGCGGAAGCCCGGCTGCCCGAGTCGTTCCTCGGTCGCTACTGCCTTGCGGGCACCGACGGGCTCTCCGTCCTGAACTACGCCCAGTGGACGGACGCCGCGGCCCAGCACGCCTTCGCCGCCGACCCGGCCAACCATCGGGCGATCGCCGACTCCGTCCAGGCCCTGATCTCGGTCGGCCCGCCCGGCCGGTATCGGTACGAGCGCTCGGTCCTCCTCCGGGAGGGACCCATACGCACCCTCGGCACCACCGCGTCCGACGCGGGCATCGCCCAGTACGTCCATCGCGGTGAGGACGGCAAGGGCGTGCGCGTCCTCACGGCCCACGACGACGACGGAGAGGGACGGGGGGACGAGGCTGGGGACGGAACCGGCGTCCGGTTCCGTCCCTACCGAGGGATCGTCAGACCCCGCGGCTGAGCTTCTGCGCGGCCTCGGTGGCCCAGTACGTCAGGATCATGCGGGCGCCCGCGCGCCTGATGCCGGTCAGGGTCTCCAGGATGGCCTTGTCCCGGTCGATCCAGCCCTTCTCGGCCGCCGCCTCGACCATCGCGTACTCACCGCTGATCTGGTAGGCCGCGACGGGTACGTCCACGGCCTCGGCGACCTTCGCCAGCACGTCCAGGGAGGGACCCGCCGGCTTCACCATGACCATGTCGGCGCCCTCCTCCAGGTCGAGCGCCAGCTCGCGCATCGACTCGCGGAGGTTCGCGGGGTCCTGCTGGTACGTCTTGCGGTCGCCGGTCAGCGACGAGCCGACGGCCTCGCGGAAGGGTCCGTAGAAGGCGGAGGAGTACTTCGCGGTGTACGCGAGGATCGACACGTCCTCCTTGCCGATGGTGTCCAGCGCGTCACGGACCACCCCGACCTGGCCGTCCATCATCCCCGAGGGCCCCACGACGTGGACGCCGGCGTCCGCCTGGACCTGGGCCATCTCGGCGTAGCGCTCGAGGGTGGCGTCGTTGTCGACCCGGCCGCTCGCGTCCAGGACCCCGCAGTGCCCGTGGTCGGTGTACTCGTCGAGGCACAGGTCCGACATGATCACGAGTTCGTCGCCGACCTCGGCCCGCACGTCCCTGATCGCGACCTGAAGGATCCCGTCCGGATCCGTGCCCGCCGTACCGGCGGCGTCCTTCTTCGCGTCCTCGGGGACACCGAAGAGCATGATCCCGGAGACACCGGCCTCCAGCGCCTCCACGGCGGCCTTCCGCAGGGTGTCCCGCGTGTGCTGGACGACGCCGGGCATCGCGGCGATCGGCACGGGCTCGCCGATGCCCTCCCGCACGAACGCGGGAAGGATCAGATCGGCCGGACTCAGCCGCGTCTCGGCCACCATCCGCCGCATGGCGGGAGTCGTCCGCAGCCGCCTCGGCCGCGCCCCGGGAAAGGATCCGTACGAGTTCATGCCCCGAGGCTACGCCCGCCCGACCCCTCCACTTACCGACACCCTGTTGCCCACCTCCCCGCCCCTGCCCTCCCGCCCCCGTCGCGTCCATGCCCCGATCCGCACCCCGCCCAGCCCGTCGCGGCCCGGGACTTCCCTCCGCCCCCCCACCCGCTGTGGCCCACGTCCCGCCCCCACCCCCCGTTGTGGGCATTCGTCCCGCCCCCATCCCCACCCCCCCGTTGTGGGCATTCGTCCCGCTGGGGCGGGACGGGTGGGCACAACGGGACGGCGCCCTCGCGGGTGCCTCCGCCCCGGCCCCCCGCCCACCACGACCCCGGCGCCCCCTCAAGGCCCAGCGCCCGGCCCCCCAAGGCCCAGCGCCCCCGGGCCCGCAAGGCCCCAGGCCCCCAGAAACGCCAAAGGGGCGCGGAGCCCCGAAAGGCCCCGCACCCCATGCGCACACGTCACGCCACAACGGCCACGTCACGCAGTCACGCAGTCAGCAGTCAGCAGTCAGCAGTCAGCAGTCAGCAGTCACGCCAAACGACTCACGTCGTCCGCCGCCTCCGCGCCCCCGGCCTCCGCTCGCTCGGCCGCGTCACCGGATCCCCCGCCTCCAGCGCCGCCTCCCGGCGCCGGAGCCCGAAGTCCGCCAGCGCCTCCGCCAGCTTGTGCACCGACGGCTCCGGCGACAGCACGTCGACCCGCAGCCCGTGCTCCTCCGCCGTCTTGGCGGTCGCCGGGCCGATACAGGCGATGACCGTCACGTTGTGCGGCTTCCCGGCGATACCGACCAGGTTCCGCACGGTCGACGAGGACGTGAAGAGCACCGCGTCGAAGCCGCCGCCCTTGATCGCCTCCCGCGTGTCCGCCGGCGGCGGCGACGCGCGCACCGTCCGGTAGGCGGTCACGTCGTCGACCTCCCACCCGAGCTCGATCAGACCCGCGACCAGCGTCTCCGTCGCGATGTCCGCACGCGGCAGGAAGACACGGTCGATCGGGTCGAAGACCGGGTCGTAGGGCGGCCAGTCCTCCAGCAGCCCCGCCGCCGACTGCTCCCCGCTCGGCACGAGGTCCGGCTTCACACCGAAGTCGACGAGCGCGGCCGCCGTCTGCTCGCCCACGGCCGCGACCTTGATCCCGGCGAAGGCCCGCGCGTCGAGCCCGTACTCCTCGAACTTCTCCCGCACCGCCTTCACCGCGTTGACCGACGTGAAGGCGATCCACTCATAGCGGCCGGTCACCAGACCCTTGACCGCCCGTTCCATCTGCTGCGGCGTGCGCGGCGGCTCGACGGCGATCGTCGGCACCTCGTGCGGCACGGCGCCGTAGCTGCGCAGCTGGTCGGAGAGCGACGCGGCCTGCTCCTTCGTACGCGGCACCAGCACCCGCCACCCGAAGAGCGGCTTCGACTCGAACCACGCCAGCTGGTCCCGCTGCGCCGGAGCGCTGCGCTCGCCGACCACGGCTATGACGGGCCGGTGGCCCTCGGGCGAGGGGAGCACCTTGCCCTGCTTGAAGACCTGCGCGATCGTGCCGAGCGTCGCGGTCCACGTCCGCTGCCGCGTCGTCGTACCGGCGATGGTCACGGTGAGCGGGGTGTCCGGCTTACGGCCAGCCGCCACCAGCTCTCCGGCCGCCGCCGCCACCGAGTCCAGCGTGGTGGAGACGACGACGGTGCCGTCCGAGGCGCCGACCTCGCTCCAGCACCGGTCGTCGGCGGTCCGGGCGTCCACGAAACGCACGTCCGTGCCCTGCGCGTCACGCAGCGGAACACCGGCGTACGCGGGTACGCCCACCGCCGTCGCGACACCGGGCACGACCTCGAAGGGGATGCCCGCCGCGGCGCAGGCGAGCATCTCGCTCCCCGCGTCCCCGTCGAGCCCGGGGTCGCCGGTCACCGCACGGACGACCCGCTTGCCGCCCCGCGCGGCCTCCATGACAAGATTGGTCGCGTCCCTCAACACGGGGACCCCGGCGGTTGTTGACGCCTCGTCGACAACCGTCAGCTCAGGCGTGCTCACGCCCGTGCGCGCATGGCCGCGGACGACCTCGAGGACTTCCGGCTCGGCGATCAGGACGTCCGCCCCGGACAGGACCTCGACGGCCCGGAGGGTCAGCAGTCCGGGATCGCCTGGACCGGCACCGAGGAAGGTGACGTGCCCGTGGCCGGCGAAGACCGGGGACAGGGGGCTGGTGGTCGGGCTGGTGGGGCTCAAAGTGCTCGCTCCCCCATAAGACCGGCCGCACCCTTGGCGAGCATCTCGTCCGCGAGTTCGCGTCCGAGCGCCATCGCCTCGTCGTACGACGTGGGTACGGGACCGGTGGTGGACAGCTGCACCAGCGTCGAGCCGTCGGTGGTGCCGACGACGCCGCGCAGGCGCATCTCGGTGACAGTCTGCCCGCGGCCGGAATCCTCGGCCAGCAGGTCGGCCAGCGCACCCACGGGTGCGGAGCAGCCGGCCTCCAAGGCGGCGAGCAGGGATCGCTCGGCGGTCACGGCGGCCCGGGTGTACGGGTCGTCGAGCTCGGCGAGCAGGGCGATGAGGTCGGTGGCGGAAGCCGCGCACTCGATCGCCAGTGCCCCCTGGCCGGGGGCGGGCAGGACGGAGTCGACCGACAGGAACTCGGTCACCTCGTCGGTCCTGCCGATGCGGCTGAGTCCGGCCGCGGCGAGAACCACCGCGTCCAGCTCGCCCTTGTGCACGTATCCGACGCGGGTGTCGATGTTCCCGCGGATCGGCACGGTCTCGATGGTCAGCCCGTGGCTGCGCGCGTACGCGTTGAGCTGGGCCGTGCGCCGCGGGGAGCCGGTGCCGATCCGGGCGCCGTCCGGCAGCCGGTCGAGCGTCAGGCCGTCGCGGGCGACGAGGACGTCGCGCGAGTCCTCCCGCGGCGGGATCGCGGCCAGCACCAGGTCCGGGTGGGGCGTGGTCGGCAGGTCCTTCAGGGAGTGGACGGCGAAGTCCACCTCGCCGGCCAGGAGCGCGTCGCGCAGGGCGGCGACGAACACGCCCGTACCGCCGATCTGCGCGAGGTGCTCACGGGAGACGTCCCCGTACGTCGTGATCTCCACGAGCTCGACGGGCCGGCCGGACAGCTGCCGGACGGCGTCGGCCACATGCCCGGACTGGGCCATGGCGAGCTTGCTGCGCCTGGTCCCGAGCCTCAGTGCCCTCTCGGTCATACTCGCCCTCGGTTCTTGACGTCGGCGTCATTCAGGTCGGCCCGGGAGACGGAGGCGACCGTCTCCGGGTCGAGGTCGAAGAGTGTCCGCAGCGCGTCGGCGTACCCGGCGCCGCCGGGTTCACCGGCCAGCTGCTTGACCCGTACGGTCGGCGCGTGCAGGAGCTTGTCGACCACACGTCGCACGGTCTGGGTGATCTCGGCCCGCTGCCGCTCGTCGAGGTCGGGCAGCCGGCCCTCGAGCCGGGCCACCTCTCCCGCGACGACGTCGGCGGCCATGGTGCGCAGGGCGACCACGGTCGGGGTGATGTGCGCGGCGCGCTGGGCAGCGCCGAAGGCGGCCACCTCGTCGCCGACGATCGAACGGACCCGGTCGACGTCGGCGGCCATCGGGGCGTCGGCCGAGGCCTCGGCCAGCGACTCGATGTCGACGAGGCGCACGCCCGGGATCCGGTGGGCAGCGGCGTCGATGTCGCGGGGCATGGCGAGGTCGAGCAGTGCGACCGCCGGGGCGCCCGCGCCCTGGGTCCCGGCCTCCGGGGAGGTACGGCCCTTCAGGGCGCTCTGGACGGCCTCGGCGGTCAGGACGAGGCCGGTGGCGCCGGTGCAGGAGACGACGATGTCGGCACGTGTCAGTTCGTCGCCGACGGCAACCATCTCGACCGCGCGGGCGGCCACGCCCGTGCCTCCGGGCTCGGTCAGGATCTGGACGAGCCGGTCGGCGCGGGCCGCGGTGCGGTTCGCGATCACTATCTCGGAGACACCGGCGCGCGCGAGCGTGGCGGCGGCCAGCGAGGACATCGATCCGGCGCCGATGACGAGGGCGCGCTTGCCGGCGGCCCAGACGTCGACGTCGGTGCCGTCGGCAAGCTGCTCGAGGCCGAAGGTGACGAGCGACTGCCCGGCCCGGTCGATGCCGGTCTCGCTGTGGGCGCGCTTGCCGACCCGCAGGGCCTGCTGGAACAGGTCGTTGAGGAGCCGGCCCGCGGTGTGCAGTTCCTGGCCGAGCGCGAGGGCGTCCTTGATCTGCCCGAGGATCTGGCCCTCGCCGACGACCATGGAGTCGAGCCCGCAGGCCACCGAGAAGAGGTGGTGGACGGCCCGGTCCTCGTAGTGCACGTAGAGATAGGGGGTGAGCTCGTCGAGTCCGACGCCGCTGTGCTGGGCGAGCAGCGTGGACAGCTCGGCGACACCGGCGTGGAACTTGTCCACGTCGGCGTAGAGCTCGATGCGGTTGCAGGTGGCCAGGACCGCGCCTTCGGCGGCCGGCTCGGCGGCGAGGGTGTCCTGCAGCAGCTTGGCCTGGGTGTCCGAGGCGAGCGAGGCCCGCTCGAGGACGCTGACCGGGGCGCTGCGGTGGCTCAGCCCGACGACGAGGAGACTCATGCCGGCATCACGGCGGGGACGTCCCCGTCGGGTCCCTTCCGGGCCGGTCCGGTGGCACCGCCGCGGACGGCGGGCGGCGCGACGGCGGCGCCCTCGGCGTCCGCCTCCTCGCCGGCCTTGCGCTGCTCGTGGAAGGCGAGGATCTGCAGCTCGATGGAGAGGTCGACCTTGCGCACGTCCACGCCGTCGGGCACGGACAGCACGGTCGGGGCGAAGTTGAGGATCGAGGTGACCCCGGCGGCCACGAGCCGGTCACAGACCTGCTGGGCGGCGCCGGCCGGGGTGGAGATGACGCCGATGGAGACGTCGTTGTCCTCGATGATCTTCTCGAGCTCGTCGGTGTGCTGGACGGGGATCCCGGCGACCGGCGTGCCGGCCATGGCGGGGTCGGCGTCGATCAGCGCGGCGACCCGGAAGCCGCGGGAGGCGAACCCGCCGTAGTTGGCGAGGGCGGCGCCGAGGTTACCGATACCGACGATGACCACGGGCCAGTCCTGGGTCAGGCCCAGCTCGCGGGAGATCTGGTAGACGAGGTACTCGACGTCGTAGCCGACGCCGCGCGTCCCGTACGAACCGAGATAGCTGAAGTCCTTGCGCAGCTTCGCGGAGTTGACCCCCGCGGCGGCTGCGAGTTCCTCGGAGGAGACCGTGGGTACGGAGCGCTCCGACAGTGCGGTGAGCGCACGCAGATACAGCGGAAGGCGGGCGACGGTGGCCTCGGGAATGCCTCGGCTGCGGGTCGCCGGTCGGTGAGTTCGGCCAGTTGCCACGGTGCTCCTGCGGGATGAGCGGGGCTGTAGGCGGCCTTGTGTCCCTCGACCGCCCCGTCGAATGCAGGCTATGTCTTTGTGAACGCGTGCACAAAGATGGTGTCCGTTTTGTCCGGCCAAAGTGACCGGGGTCACGCGACCGGTTCGCGCCACGAAGGAACCGCGCGGCGCGTCAACCCGTTGGGAACACGAAGGGGGCAAAACCGCACACTCTCCTTACGATCATGCCCCCGGAACCCACCAAAACGTCCATGATGGTAGCCCTCTTCCGGTCAGCCACCCAGTTCGCGCCGCAGACGCGCGGGGTCCACCCGCCAGAAGGTGTGCTGCTCGCCGTCGACCAGGACCACCGGAATCTGCTCCCAGTACTCCTGGTGGAGCTCCTCGTCCTGCGTGATGTCCTTCTCCTCCCAGCGCGCCCCCGTCTCGGCGCAGACCGCCTCGATCACCGCGCGCGCGTCGTCGCAGAGGTGGCAGCCCGGCTTGCCGATCAGCGTCACGGTCCGCGGAGCGGAGGCGACGGGAGCGGCCGGGTTGTCCTTCTTCTTCGTCCGTCCGAACATCCCTCCATTCTGCGCCGACCGAGGCCCGCGCGGACCCGCCCCCGCCGGACCCGCTCCACCATCCGTCGACAGGAGGGACGCGGAGTGTTCACTCCTCCGCGACCTCACGGGTCGGGATTGACCGAACAGACTGGCTATGCTCACGCCATGGCCGCACTGGGATGGCTCACCTCTCACCGGCGCTCCGCCACCGCGCGCAGCGTCCTGGCAGGCGAGGCCGCTGCCGAGGCAGCGCGCAAGACCTCACAGCAGCTCGAACGCGAGCGGGAGGAGGCGGCCGCCGCCGGCCTCATCGCGCCGCCGGAGCCCGACTTCCCCGTCATGGGGGACGTCCGGGCCGCCGCCTTCTTCGACCTCGACAACACCGTCATGCAGGGCGCCGCGATCTTCCACTTCGGCCGCGGTCTCTACAAGCGGAAGTTCTTCCAGCGCCGCGAGCTCGCCCGCTTCGCCTGGCAGCAGGCGTGGTTCCGGCTGGCCGGCGTCGAGGACCCCGAGCACATGCAGGACGCCCGCGAGAGCGCCCTGTCGATCGTCAAGGGCCACCGCGTCTCCGAGCTGATGTCGATCGGCGAGGAGATCTACGACGAGTACATGGCGGACCGGATCTGGCCCGGCACCCGCGCCCTCGCCCAGGCCCACCTGGACGCCGGACAGAAGGTGTGGCTGGTCACGGCCGCCCCCGTCGAGACCGCCACGATCATCGCCCGCCGCCTCGGCCTGACCGGCGCGCTCGGCACGGTCGCGGAGTCGGTGGACGGCGTCTACACCGGCAGGCTGGTCGGCGAACCCCTGCACGGACCGGCCAAGGCCGAGGCCGTGCGCGCCCTGGCCGCCGCCGAGGGCCTGGACCTGAACCGCTGCGCCGCCTACAGCGACTCCCACAACGACATCCCCATGCTGTCGCTGGTCGGCCACCCCTACGCCATCAACCCCGACACCAAGCTGCGCCGCCACGCCAAGTCCCTCGAGTGGCGGCTGCGCGACTACCGCACGGGCCGCAAGGCGGCCAAGGTCGGCATCCCCGCCGCGGCGGGCGTCGGCGCGCTGGCGGGCGGCACGGCCGCCGCGGTCGCCCTGCACCGCCGCCGCCGCTGACGAAACGACCCTCCCCGGCCCTGGGCGCCCCTCGGTCGCCCTCCCGTGCCGATACGTTTCGGCCGCGATCACCTGCGACAACCCGAGACCAGCGCGCCTCACCCGTACGTGGTCGAACAGTGCCGCACAGGTCGACTACCGGGCATTCGCGGCTCCCTACCCAGCAGCGGCCCAGATCACTCCACAGCTCTGGACTCGACCACAACAGAGCGTGCGCGTAGTCACACTCGGAAGCAATCCGATCAACAAGCGGTCACGAAGTGCGACGCGATCCGCCCGCAAGCGGTAACAGAAGTGTCGGAATCGATGATTTGAGCAACTGGGTGTAGCGCTGCCTGTACGAAGCGTTATTCTCCTCAGACGCACAACGGAACCCACACGTCGCCACGACGAGTGAACGGTCCCGCACTGCTCGTGATGGAAGCTCTGCCTCTGGGAGTCCCGTGTACCCACACGTCGGGGTTGACGCCTCGGGCCTGGCTACGCTGCGCGCAACGGTCCTCGACCACTTGCGCGGCTTCGTCCCCACCGCGTATGCCGTCCCTGTCCCCGCCTTTGCCTTCGCCGCACCGGCACCCGCCGGTCCCTGCTATGCCCTGGCCGAGAGCGGTGCCGCTGTCGGCAGAAGGGGCAGCCGCAGCGGCACCGGAACCTCGACCGCCGCCCGCCGCCCCACCGCCGACAGCGACAGCGCTCGCATGATGGACCTGGTCGAACGCGCCCAGGCCGGCGAGGCCGAAGCCTTCGGCCGCCTGTACGACCAGTACAGCGACACCGTCTACCGCTACATCTACTACCGCGTCGGCGGGAAGGCGACGGCGGAGGACCTCACCAGTGAGACGTTCCTGCGCGCCCTGCGCCGGATCTCCACCTTCACCTGGCAGGGCCGCGACTTCGGCGCCTGGCTGGTCACGATCGCGCGGAACCTGGTCGCCGACCACTTCAAGTCGAGCCGTTTCCGACTGGAAGTGACCACGGGCGAGATGCTCGACGCCAACGAGGTCGAGCGCAGCCCCGAGGACTCCGTCCTGGAGTCCCTCTCCAACGCGGCCCTCCTGGACGCGGTCCGCCGGCTCAACCCCCAGCAGCAGGAGTGCGTGACCCTGCGCTTCCTGCAGGGCCTCTCCGTCGCCGAGACCGCCCGGGTCATGGGCAAGAACGAGGGTGCGATCAAGACCCTCCAGTACCGGGCGGTGCGCACCCTGGCGCGCCTCCTCCCGGACGACGCCCGCTGACCGCACCGCGCCCCCCACACGCGCTCCCACCCCCCGCTCACCCCACCCGTCCCCTCCACCTCCCCCCACGCCCCCCGACCCCCGTCCAACTCACAGTCGGTGACGCCTCGATGACGCACTGGTCCGATCATCTTTCGCGCGTAACCCAAGTGCCGCGCCGCTCGTTGTGCGGAATGCAGGCTCCCTGCGGTCACGCCTCGCCCACAGCCACTCACTCTTTCGTGTGGATGTGTTCAAGGTGTGCAACCTTCCGGACACCCCGGGGAGTCGACCGTCATGACGAGAGGAGGTGCCGCCAGTGATCGCGAACGTATCGGCGCACCGGCGGGCGAACGCCTTCGCCCATGCCCTGGAGGATCAGGCGTCCGAGGGCGCGGCGGCCGAGCAGCCCGAGGCAACGGCCGAACCGGCCGAGCAGGGGCGGCTGTTGGCGCTGGCGAACGGTCTCGGCGAACTGCCGAGACCGAAGATGGACCCCGAGGTCAAGGTGGTGCAGCGAGCCCAGCTCGTCGCCGCCATGGAAGCGATGCTCGCGGAGGGGAGCGCTGCCGCGGGCCCTACCGTGCCGGAGCAGCGGACCTCGAGCGGACGGGGAGCCCACCGGGCCTCCCCGCTGCGCAAGCTGCGCCCCCGCTCCCGCTGGTCGAAGGGAATCGCCGCGGGCGGGCTCACGGTCGGTGTCGCGGCCGGCGCCTTCAGCGGCGTCGCCGCCGCCAGCAGCGACGCCCTCCCCGGTGACTCGCTCTACGGGCTGAAGCGCGGCATGGAAGACATCAAGCTCGGGATGGCGGACGACGACGCCGACCGGGGCGGGATCTATCTGGACCAGGCATCGACCCGGCTCAGCGAGGCCCGCAGACTGATGGAGCGCGGACGCGCCGGCGCACTCGACCACGAGTCCCTCGGCGAGATCCGTCGCGTCCTCGGCGGCATGAAGCACGACGCCTCCGAAGGCCACCGGCTGCTCCGCCAGGCGTACGAAAGAGACGGAGCCATCGCCCCGATGGCCCGGCTCAACTCCTTCGCCCAAGCCCACCGCACCACGTGGAACGGTTTGCGCGAGCGCCTGCCCGTCCAGCTCGCCGACGTCGGCAACGAAGTCAACGACGTCTTCGTCGCCATAGACCAAGAGGTCGAGCCACTCCAATCCATGCTCCCCCGCACCCCGGAGAAGGGCGCCGCCGGCACCGGCACACCCACCACCGGCCACAGCTCCCCCGGCCCGAGGACCCAGCACCCGTCGTCCTCCCCGGCCGCCCCCTCCACCGGCGCCGGCACCACCCGGCCGCAGCCCTCGGGCTCCGGCAGCGGCACCACGGAGAACGACGGCCTGCTCGGCGGCAACACCGGCGGACTCCTCGACCCCCCGCCGACCGGCACCGCCCCGGCCCCGTCGGGCGACCAGTCACCACCCCCCATGCCGGACGTGACCATCCCGCCGCTGCTGCCCGACCTCCTCCCAGGTCTCGGCATCGACAGCGAAGACGCACGCTGACACCAGAGCGGGGCGCCCCCTTCACCTCGGGGGGCGCCCCGCTCTCGTACCACCGACACCACCGGCCCACGGCCGGCGGAGACGGCCGACGGTCAGAAGAACACCGACCGGCGCTGCACCAACAGCTTGTACAGCGTGTGCTGGATCTGCTCCCGCACCTGATCCGTCAGATTGAACATCAGCATCGGATCCTCCACCGCCTCCAGCGGATAGCCGTCCGTCGGGATCGGCTCACCGAACTGGATCGTCCACTTCGTCGGCAACGGCACCGCGCCCAGCGGCCCCAGCCACGGGAACGTCGGCGTGATCGGGAAGTACGGAATCCCCAGCACCCGCGCCAGCGTCTTCGCGTTGCCGATCATCGGATAGATCTCCTCCGCGCCCACGATCGAACACGGCACGATCGGCACCCCCGCCCGCAACGCCGTCGAGACGAACCCGCCCCGGCCGAAACGCTGCAGCTTGTACCGCTCCCCGAACGGCTTCCCGATGCCCTTGAACCCCTCCGGCATCACGCCCACGATCTCCCCGGACCGCAGCAGCCGCTCCGCGTCCTCCGCGCACGCCAGCGTCGACCCCGCCTTCCGCGCGAGCTCGTTGATCACCGGCAGCATGAACACCAGGTCGGCCGCGAGCAGCCGGAGATGACGGCCCGCCGGATGGTTGTCGTGCACGGCGACCTGCATCATCAGGCCGTCCAGCGGCAGCGTCCCGGAATGGTTGGCGACCACCAGGGCGCCCCCCTCGGCCGGAATGTTCTCGATGCCCTTCACTTCCACCCGGAAGTACTTCGCGTACAGCGGCCGCAGCATCGACATCAGGACCTGGTCGGTCAGCTCCTTGTCGTAGCCGAACTCGTCGACCTCGTACTCACCCGTCACCCGCCGGCGCAGGAACGCGAGCCCGCCCGCGAGCCGCCGCTCCCAGCCGCCCCCGCCCCCGCTCTCCGACGCGCCCCGCGCGCCGCTCTCCGCCTCCTCCGGGCCGTCGGAGCCCCCGGAGCCCACCGGACCCCGCCGGCCGTCCGCCAGATGCTCCTCAGGGCCCTGCTGACCCGGCAGAGCCCGCACCGCGGCCTCCTGCCCGGCCCGGGCAGGGCGCCGCCGCGCCCGCGAACGGTCGTCGTCGAACGGAATGACCTTGGCGTCCGCCATGGTTACGTGGGCTCCTTAGTCGCCGCTCTCAACAGGGGTATGCGTCACCGGGGTGGACGCCAGCCGGTCCGCGACCCGGTCCACCGCCCCGGCCAGCCGCTCGGGCGGCAACAGCCCCGGCCCGCGACCGGCCGCGAAGTCCGCGAAGGCCTCCGCCGTGGTGAACCGTGGCACGAACCCGAGCGTCTCGCGCATCTGGACCGTGGAGACGACCCGGCCGTGCGTCAGGAGACGGATCTGCTCGGGCGAGAAATCGGTGACACCGACCGTCCGCAGCGCCGAACCGACCCAGGTGACCGCGGGCATGGGCACCGGCACCGTCGGCCGCCCCAGCCGCCGCGCGCACTGCGAGAGCAGCAGCACCCCGTCACCCGCCACATTGAACGTGCCGCTGTTCAGCGTCGCGCGCCGCGGCTCCTTCGATCCGACGTGCAGGACGTCGATCACATCGTCCTCGTGGACGAACTGCAGCCTCGGGTCGTAGCCGAAGACCGTCGGCATCACCGGCAGCGACAGGTACTCCACGAGCGGCGACTCCACCCGCGGGCCCAGGATGTTCGCGAACCGCAGCACACACACGGCCACGTCCGGGCGGCGCCGGGCGAAGCCCCGGACATAGCCCTCGACCTCGACCGCGTCCTTGGCGAAGCCCCCGCTCGGCAGCGACTTGGGCGGGGTGGTCTCCAGGAAGACCGCGGGATCGCGCGGCGCGGAGCCGTACACGCTCGTACTGGACTTGATCACCAGCCGGCTGATCCGGGGCGACTTCTGGCAGGCCCCGAGCAGCTGCATGGTGCCGATGACGTTGGTCTCCTTGACCGACGTACGGCCCCCGGCGCCCAGCGCCGTCCCGGTGACGTCCAGATGGACGACCGTGTCCACGTCGTACTCGGCCAGCACCTTGGCGATGGCGGGCTGGCGGATGTCCGCCCGGACGAACGCCGCGCCGCCCAGATCGTGCGCGGGCGCCACCGCGTCCAGGGCGACCACATGGTCCACCTCGGGGTCGCGCTGGAGGCGCCGTACGAAACGGCCCCCCAGATAGCGGGCCGCACCGGTGACGAGCACGACCTTGCCCAAGATCCGCGCCTTCCGTCGGTTCGATCCCCCGGGTCCTCCCTCAGGGGCCTCTGCGCCACCGTAGCGCCTCGCCGCCGCCCCGCAACGATCGGCGTGGGCAACAGGACCAAAAAGGCGTGGCCCCCCACCGAACCGGTGGGGGGCCACGCCCGACGCACAAACAGCCGTCGTACAGCCGTCGCTTACTTCTTGTTGCGACGCTGAACGCGGGTGCGCTTGAGCAGCTTGCGGTGCTTCTTCTTGGCCATCCGCTTGCGCCGCTTCTTGATAACAGAGCCCACGACTACCCTCGCTCACTTCTCTTCACTGGTGCGGGGCGTCTGGGCCCACACGACCTACGTCGGCCTAGCCTACCGGATGTAATCCGGCGGCCTGCCGAGGTCCTGAGCCATCGGCCGCGCGCTCGCTACGCGGTCTCCACCCCCACGAAGGACTCCCTGAGGTACTCGTGCACTGCCTGTTCCGGGACCCGGAAGGACCTGCCCACCCGGATCGCCGGCAGATGACCGCTGTGCACCAAGCGGTACACGGTCATCTTCGACACTCGCATCACCGAGGCGACTTCCGCCACGGTAAGAAACTTGACCTCGTTGAGAGGCCGATCGCCAGCAGCCATGACCCACCTGTACCTTCCGCACACGACGCCCACCGGCTTCCCCTCCGGTGACCCTGCGTCGCTGTGCGCTCACGCTCCAGACTAGGGGCGGGTGGTACGAGTGGGGAAGAGGAGCAGCCATCGGCCGTTTACCGTGACAGACGCGCTCGATTGAGTACATAGCGAGTGAGCGGGCGGTAGTAGTCGGACCGTACGGCGTCATCAAGCGGAACCGCCACGGACACCTGCCCCTCCGCCTCTCCGACGAAGAGCGCGGGATCGTCCGTATCCGCCAGACCGATGGCCTCGATACCCAGCTGACCTGCGCCGCAGACCCATCCGTGGTCGCCGACGACAAGCTCGGGAAGGGGCCACCCGCCCTCCACGGCGCCCTCCAGAGCGGCCCGAATCGGCAGCGGGGAATGCGAGTGCGCCCCCGTTTCACGCCCGGTCGCCGACAGACCGGGTTCTCGCACCAACGCGACACCCCGTACGTAGTCGAGAAGGTACGTGCGTAGACCGAACCGGGTCGTTATGTCGACACATCTCCCCTGCGCGGGTGTGAGGACAAGACATCCTGCCGCCGACAGAGCGTCTGCGAGCGCTGCGTAGAACCCCAGCAGACGGTGCGGATGTCCCGTCCCGAACAGCACCGGAGCCCCCCGCGCGGCCACCTCGCCCAACCGCGCCGCGAACGCGTCGAGCCCACTCAACGTCCGCTCCGGATCGATCACATCGGGCCCGGCGCGGTGCGCGGGATCCGGCGACACCCCGCACTTGTCGGCCATGAGGTGCAATAACTCCGCCTCGCCCCACGCGTAATCGGGATCCAGCCCCAGCATCACCCGCGGGTCCCGCGCGGCGAACAGCCGATAGCTGCGCAGGCTCTCCTCCCGCGAGGTCGCCACCGTCCCCGCCAACCCCGCCGCCAACAGATGCGCCCGCAGCGCCCCGGTACTCAGCACCCTCTCGATGCTGCCTGAGCGAAGCTTCCGGCGGGCCAAAAGCGGTCCGAGACCGCACAGTTGGCGTAACCACGCACCTCGCCGAGGACCGCGCGGACAGCCCGCCGGGCGACGAGGACGAGGCGCGTGGTTACGCCAGCAGCCCCCGCAGCGGGAACGCCGCCCGCCGCGTCGCCAGCACCGACTGGTCCAGCCGGTCCGCCGGGTCGTACCCCTCCGCCCAGTCCCGCCACTCCACCGGCCACCGGCCGTCCGTCATCCGCGCCGGCCCCAGCTGCCGCGTCCGCGCGTACACCTCGTCCCGCCACGACGACGGGATCACCGACTCCGGCTCCACCGGAGCGTGCGCCGCGATCCCCACCAGGTGCGTCCACGACCGCGGTACGACGTCCACCACCGCGTAACCGCCCCCGCCGAGCGCGACCCACTTGCCGCCCTCGACGTGTGCGTGCGCCAGGTCGTGGCAGGCCGTCTGCACGGCCCGCTGCGCGTCCAGCGACACGGCCAGGTGCGCCAGCGGGTCCTCGAAGTGCGTGTCCGCCCCGTGCTGGGTGACCAGCACCTGCGGCCGGAAGTCCGCGATCAGCTCGGGCACCACCGCGTGGAAGGCCCGCAGCCATCCCTCGTCGCCCGTCCCGGCCGGCAGCGCCAGGTTCACCGCCGACCCCTCGCCCGGCCCGGCCGCGCCCGTCTCCTCGGGCCATCCGGTCTGCGGGAACAGGGTCCGCGGATGCTCGTGCAGCGAGATGGTCAGGACCCGCGGGTCCTCCCAGAACGCGGCCTGCACGCCGTCCCCGTGGTGGACGTCCACATCCACGTAGGCGACCCGCTCCGCGCCCAGTTCGAGCAACCGGGCGATCGCCAGCGACGCGTCGTTGTAGATGCAGAACCCGGAGGCGCTGCCCGGCATCGCGTGGTGCAGCCCGCCGGCGAAGTTCACGGCGTGCGCGGCCTCGCCCCGCCAGACCGCTTCCGCGGCCCCCACGGACTGTCCGGCGATCAGCGCGGAGACCTCGTGCATCCCGGCGAACGCCGGGTCGTCGACGGTCCCCAGGCCGTACGCCTGGTCGGCGGCCCTCGGCCGCTCCGAGGCCGCCCGCACGGCCGCCACGTAGTCCTCGCGGTGCACCAGCCGCAGCGTCGACTCACCGGCCGGCTTGGCGGCCACCACGTCGACGGCGCGATCGAGCCCGTACGCCCGCACCAACCCCATGGTCAGCGCGAGCCGCACGGGGTCCATCGGGTGCTCGGACCCGAAGTCGTACCCGGTGACAGCTTCATCCCACATCAACAGTGCGCGGCCGCTCATGCCCGTCACCGTATCGGGCCGGTTGAGAACCGAACGACGTGGCGTACGCCACCGTCACCAGGACCAGCACCATCGGCACGAGCATCGCCCCGCGGTAGCTCCAGACGTCCCCGAGCGCCCCGACGAGCGGGGATCCGATCAGGAACCCGACGTAGTTGAAGACGTTGAGCCGGGCCACGGCGGCGTCGCTGGCGCCCGGGAACAGCCTCCCGGCCGCGGCGAAGGTCTGCGGCACGATGACGCTCAGTCCGAGCCCGAGGACGGTGAACCCGGCCACGCCCGTCCAGGCCCCCGGCGCCAGCGCGACCACGGCGAACCCGAGCGCCGCCAGCACCGCCCCGCCCCGCACGACCGCCGCCGCACCCAGCCGCCGCACCCCGAAGTCCCCTACGGCCCGGCCGAGGAGCGTGGTGACCATGTACGCGTTGTACGGCACGGTCGCCAGCTCCTCCGAGCTGCCGAGCACGTCCTGCAGGTACTTCGCGGACCAGTTCGACACCGTCGAGTCCCCGATGTAAGCGAAGGTCATCACGAGGCACAGCGGCAGCAGCAGCGCGAAGCCGAGCCGGGGACCCCCCGCGCCCCCGGCTCCTTCGACGGCGGGCCCCGGTTTCCCGTCGACGTACCACCGGCCGCCGATCCAGGCGACGGGCAGCAGCACGGCCACGACCGGCAGGTACGAGACGACCAGCGAGAGGTCCCAGTGCGCCCCCGCCCAGGCGAGCGAGGCCCCCACGATGCCGCCCAGGCTGTACGTGGCGTGGAAGCCGAGCATGATGCTCCGGCCGTACTCCCGCTGGAGGCTCACCCCCAGCATGTTCATCGACGCGTCCAGGGCGCCGACCGCGAGCCCGAACACCCCGAGCGCGACGGCGGCCTGCCACATCGCGCTTCCCGCGCCGACCGCCAGGAGGGCGAGGAGCACGACGGGTTGCGAGGCTCGCAGGACCTTCCCCGGACCGATCCGCGCCACGATCTTCTCGGTGGCCACGCTGGCGACACCGGCGAGGATCGGCACGGCGGCCAGGAACGCCGGGAGCAGGGCGTCGGATATCCCGTACCGGTCCTGGATGGCGGGTATGCGTGTCACCAGGAGCGCGAAGGTCACCCCTTGCACGAAGAAGCTGACCGCCAGAGAGCCCCGCCCACGCCGCAACCGCGCATCCGTCATGGCGGCACAGCGTAGGACGCGGCTCTACCCATGGGTAGATGGATCACCGACCCAAATCGGCGGGGTCTCTCAGGCGAGCAGGGGGAGGAGTTCCGGCATGCTGTCGAAGAGGCCGCGGGACCCTGTCAGCTTCTCCGCGGGTGTCATGGCGGTGAAGCCGTAGACGTCCATCCCGGCGGCGAGGGCGGCCTGGACGCCGAGCCGGCTGTCCTCGATGACGACGCACCGCTCGGGGGCGGTTCCCATGCGGGTGGCGGCGTGGAGGAAGAGGTCGGGCGCGGGCTTGCCCCGGCCGACGTCCTCGGCGCTGAAGGTGTTCTCGTCGCGGAACCACTGGTCGAGTCCGGTCTTGCGGTGTCCGACCCGGATCCGCTGGTGGCTTCCGGAGGAGGCGACGCAGTAGGGGATGCCGGCGTCCACCAGGTGCTTGAGCACGTCGGTGGCTCCGGGGACGGGCTCCAACTCCCGCTGGAAGGCGGCGAAGACGCGTCCGTGGAAGATCTCGTCGAAGTCCTCGGGCAGCCGCTGCCCGGTCCGCTCCTCGATCAGGTCGTGTACGCGATGCATGGCGGCCCCCATGTAGTCGCGCAGGGACTCCTCGTACGAGGTGGGGTGCCCGAGCTCGGTGAGGTAGCCGGCCAGGAGGGTGTTGGAGATCGGCTCGCTGTCGACGAGCACCCCGTCGTTGTCGAAGATGACCAGGTCGTATCGCATGTTCGTACCCTAAACGCAGAAAAGCCCCGCACCATAAGGTGCGGGGCTTTCCCACAATGATTGTTCGGCGGCGTCCTACTCTCCCACAGGGTCCCCCCTGCA